>JAUJNP010000007.1 GCA_030448105.1 Acidimicrobiales bacterium
CCGTGCCACCATGCCGTTGCTGCACCGGTTCCTCGGGACCCCGCTGATCACATTTCTGGTGGCCCGTGCCTGTGGCGGCCGAGTCGTCCGCGACAGCCAATCCGGCTTCCGAGCGTTCAGCCGGGAACGCATGCAAGCCTTGAACCTGCAGTCGACCGGTATGGAGCTGGCATCGGAGATGCTCATCCGTGCGGCGCGCGCCGGGCTCCGCATCCAAGAGGTGCAGACCGGCTACCGCCCCCGAGTCGGCGAGTCGAAGCTCGATACGTTCTCGGACGGCTGGCGGCACCTTCAGCTCATCCTGCTTCTCGCGCCCGACCTCTTGTTGATCGGGCCGGGTGCCCTGCTGTTCGGCCTCGGCGCCGTGCTGTGCCTGTTGGGATTCGTTGACCCTTCCGGCGTCGAGGTGGGCTCGTTCCGATGGCAACCGGTCTTCTTCTCCGGGATCGCCTTGGTGCTCGGACTCCAAGCCCTCTTGGCAGGAGCGGTCCGCGCATACCGTTCCTCAGTCACCACTGCCGGGGTAAAGCGTCGCTTCGCCTTCGTTGGTCGACCGGGCTTTCCCGCACAGTGCGGTGTCACGGGCCTGCTAATGATCGTCGCCGGTCTGGCCATCGACGCCGGCCTGTTCATCGGATGGCTGCGGGGCGCTGCGTCTCCACCCACCGCCAGCCTCGGATGGGCGTCGCTCGCCCAGAGCTTGCTGATCGTCGGCGGCACGCTGGTCAGCTTCGGGGTCATCAGCCGATACATCTTCCCGCAAGACGGTCCAACCCGCACTCGCTGACCGACCCGGTCCGACCGACGCTGACAGCTTGAGCCGTCTGGGGGACCTATCCGAGACGCTTCCGTACCCGCGGGAGTCGTAGGCCGTAGCCCGAAACGTACGATGCGGGCTGGCAGACTTACCCGGATGCCTGCGCCTCGGCCGCGGGACGATCAAGGTCCGGCTCCACGGCAACGATGACGACGTTCGGCGGAAGTCGAACGGGACCGGGAACCTCCGGCCGATCCCGCAGACCGACCCGGACTTCAAGGCGCTCTACCGGCGGCGAAACGACGCCGAGTCCATCAACCGGCCACTCGACGACCCGCTCTGGCTCCGCCCGTGCCCACTCCGTTGGCAATGAGCGCCAGCACGCACCTGAACCTGCTGACCTACGCGCTTGTGGTGAACAGCCTGGCGCTGCACCGCCACGGGGCAGCGCGGCAGTGACCCGCCGCTCACGGCGACGGGCGGAGGGCGAAGCTCTCGGGGACGTCCCGTGAGGTGGTGTAGGTCGGCGTAGGGGTCCACCACTGGGGTGGGCCACCGGCGTGAGTGTCGACGTGTTCCTTGCCCGGATCACGAAGAGGAGAACACCGGTGGCCCTCACCGATCATGACCTGTCCGACCTGCTCGCCGCGCCGCGCCGTTCGTCGGTCTCGCGACCGGTCTCGCGTGGGAGGTCTCGGAGGCGGGGCTCGGCCTGGCGGTCGCGTTCCTCGGCGGCGGCGTCGTGCTCAACGTCCTGAAGGAGGAGCTACCGGAGGAGCGCGCCAGCAGGTTCGGAGCGTTCGCCACGCTGTCGCCGGGTGCCGTCCCGAGGGCGGCGCCTGTAGCAGGACGCTACAACTGGGCTGGGTCCGCAGGGCGCGGCGCAGGTGGGCGCTCCCGTCGCTGCTCGAGGAAGAACGCGCCGAGGATGCCGGCGAGGGTGGCGAAGAAGACGACGGCATACACCGCGAGTACTACGTCGAGCACCTGGGCGACGCCCTGGTTGCTCCCGGTGGGTTCGCCCGTGACCGCCGCCAGTGCAGCGGCATGGAGCGCATCGCCGTAAGGGTGGATCCCGACCACTTCGTAGAGCACGTCGGCGGCGGCGAACACGATGATCGTCGTCAGGACAGCCAGCCACGCTGTGCGCCCGGTCAAGGTCGCACGTGCTGAGCGTCCACCACGGATTGCGGCGAGCGCGACCCGGGTGGGTCGGGCGACCCGCAGGATGAGCAGCACCCGGAACAGGGTGAGGACGGGGACCACTAGGAACAGCAGCTGCCACCACGTCCGCTGGAGGAAGGTGGCCGTTGACGGCGCGATGACGAGGCGCAGGACGTACTCGGCGACGAACACGGCCCATAGGACCCAGGTGGACACCAGCAGCGCCCGCTGCAGCGGAGAACCTTCCCGGGCAGGACCCTGCGCGAGGACCAGGACGACGAAGAGCAGACCGAGCGCGGCCATCGCGGGGTGGAGCCGGTAGTAGATGTCACCGGCGAGCCGCTCGCGCTCGGTCGGTGTGCGATCCAGGCAGCCACGCAGCGTCAGATCTGCGACGGCTGCGGCTCCCTCCCCGACGGGATCGGCCTCAGGAGCAACGGGCGCTCCGGGTTCAGTCATGTGGTTCGGTCGGGCAACACCAGCGGCCGCACGACAACCGCGGTCACGGCCAGTGCCCCGAGGAACGTGCCCGCGCTGTCGCCGTCACTTGCGCCGGCGACGACAAGCACGTCGTTGCGGACGAGGTCGTCGAACGCGCCCGGGTCGAGCATCCTCACGACCTCGACCGAGACATCGTGCTCGCCACTTCGAGGGCGTGCATCCCTTCGAGCGGGAGAGTGAGGGCCGGGCTTCGGCGTGCCCCTCGTGCGCCTCGAGCGGGTGACGGGAATCGAACCCGCATCACCTGCTTGGAAGGCAGGAGCTCTGGCCATTGAGCTACACCCGCGGACTGGTGCGACCGTAGCCGGTCAGTCCTGGGTGACCAGCCCCGTGGCGGGGTCGTAGGTTAAGCGTCCCCGCTCGTAGCGTTGCCGGCGCAAGGTGCCGTCTGAGTAGGTGTCGGTGACCGGGTAGCCGAGCAGTCCACGGGGCCCGCCCCGGTTGAGGTAGGCGGCGAGGATGGGGCCGTGGACCTCGCAGGTGCCGACGTTGCTCGAGTAGACGTTGCCCCGCTCGAAGCGGCCGAAGCGTCCACGTTGGTCCCCGACGTCGGCGGTGTCGACGAGGGGGTATCCGAGGAGGCCGTGCACCCCTCCGAGGGACTCGTGCTTCATGTACACCGAGCCCTCCACTCCTGCGACCCAAGTGCCTGACAGAGCGTAGATCCGGCCCCGCTCGAAGTTCGAGTAGAACGACCGGTCGGTGCTTCGGGTGTCGCTCGTGGGGTACCCGTATCGGCCGTGGACGCCGCCGAGCCCCTCGTGGCGGGTGAAGATCGACCCGTGGATCTCGAAGTTCCCGCGGTCGTAGAGGTAGATCCGTCCGCGCTCGAAGTTGACGTACTGAGACCGGCCCTCGCTGCTGGTCAACGTGTTCGAGGTCGGATAACCCAGCGCCCCGGTTACACCTCCGTTCGCCTCGTGGCGCAGACATATGGCGCCGTGCACCGCGAACGTGCCTCGCGCCCAGCGGTAGATACGGCCAGCTTCGAAGCGGGAGTACCGGGAGCGACCGTCGGGATGCGAGAGCACATCGGACGTCGGGTAGCCGAGCGGGCCCCAGATGCCGCGGTGGAGCTGGTGGACGTCGAGGATCGAACCGTGCACCTCCCACGCTCCGGTGGCCGGGCGCCAGTAGATGCGGCCGTAGCGGTATATGGCGTAACGGCCGTCGGTTCCCGTAATCGCCCGCTCGGCCTGGACGACGGGGCCGAGGAACCCCCCCGACCCGCCGAGGCTGGCGTACTTCTTGTCGATCTCCGAGGGGGGCGGGGCGCAGCCCGGAAGGCAGGGGGCGCCGTGGTTGACCGTGCGGTTGTCGGTGGCGCTGCTCGTGGTGCAGGACGGGTCGTAGCGCCACGGCGGCGTGCACGTCGCCACCCGGCACACCACCGGGCCGTAGCAGCGGATCTCCTGGTGGCACTGGCCGTAGCGGAACTGGTTGCAGCAGGTGCGGCGGCCGTCGCAGCTCGCCCCCGAGCACCGGCAGGAGCACGACGTGGGGCACGACGCGTTGCAGTCGATGATGTAGCGGGCGGCGCCGCAGCAGTAGGCGGCGTTGTCGGCCTTCCACCAGCCGGCCACGAAGCTGCCGGGCGGGCAGCTGTTGCGGCCACCGTTGATGGTGCAGCAGAACGCGGTCCAGCCGTCCGAACACGTCCCGCACAGGTACCCGTAGGCGGTGCCGGGCTTGAGGATGAAGTCGAAGGGGTTGACGGCCAGGGCGGAGCCCACCACCGCCGTCTTCACGAGGAAGCTGCGCCGGCTCGGGCGACCACCGAGCAGTGCCGAGGCGCGGGCCACGAAACGCTCGGACAGCGTGTCGTCGGGGCCGGGGCCGGGCACCGACGGCCGGGGGGCGGTCTGCGAGGCCGTGGCCGGGACGCTCTGACGGCGAAGGTCGCTGATGGTTCTCATCGGGGCGAGATCCTCGTGGCGCGGAGGGTTCGTTGGGCTTGGGGCACCAGAGTGGTGGCCCGGGCATGGCTGCCGAGCACCACGTAGAGGCAGAAAGCTCGCTCGGCGGTGGTGAAGAACCGCTGGCAGCCGGCCTGGCCCTTGATCACACGTTGCAGGGCAGAGGGGTTGAACATCGCTGGCTGGAGCGCGGGGATGCCTTGATCGGAGAACAGCGCCTGGCCGACGCTCTCGGGCCCGTACTCGAACAGGGTGAGGAAGACGTGGTCGGGGCCCATGACGTCGACCGCGCCGCTCCCGAAGTCGCCCCGCTGTTCAGGCAGGGCGAAGTTGGCCAGGTGCGCCACCGGGCTCGGGACCTCGCCAGGGGTGCCTCGGGCGCCCGGGCGGTCGTCGGCCCCCGATGGCGACGGGGGCCCGGCGCGCCCCGGGGCTGTCCGCTTGGTGATGCGCCCTTCCCACCCGGGGGGCAGGTCGGTGGTGATGCCGTACGCCGAGAGCCTCATGTTCCGGCCTGCAGCGCGAGGAGTAGGGAAACGGCCACGGCAACAGTTTGCCCTCCCAGGGCGAGGCGCCGCGCCACCGGCGCCCAGCGCTGGTTGCGGCGGTGCAGGTCCCGCAGGGCGCCGGGGTGGTGCACGGGGGCGGTGAGCAGCACAGGCAACCCCCGCACGGCGCCGAACACGGCACCCACGACGAGGCCTCCCACCCAGGAGCCGGTGAGGACGGCGGCCGCGAGGGCCACCCACGTGATCGCGCTGCTGACGATGGTGACCACGGCCAGGCCGAGTTGCAACCCGTACCCGAGGCCGTACACCCAACCCCGGTAGCGGCCGATCCAGTCCTCGTCGACCTGTCGCCGGATGGTGGGGACGCGCGCGTGGGCCCATCCGAGGTCGGCGACCAGCCCGAGGGCCGCGATCACGCCAAGGGCGAGCAGGCGGGCGCGGGTCGAGGCGGGCGGTCCCGGGAGCAAGGCGTCGGCGAGCTGGCCGGCCGCCCCGAGCGCCAGGCCCATGGCGGCACCGCCCAGGGCCGAGCCGGCCATGTAGGCGCCGGCGGTGAGGGCCCAGCGGTTGTTCCGTCCCCGCTCCCCGAGCGGGGTGATGCTCGAGAGCATCGACTCCCCTCAGGGCGACCAGCTGCCGCGCACGGCAGCCAGGACGGCGAGGGGCACTCCCAGCAGGAGCAGGGCCAGGTCGGTCACCGGGCCGGGCCGACCCTCGAGCGAGGCTCGCCGAGCCAGAGCATGGGCATGGGCATGGGCATGGGCATGGTCACCGTTCGCCCGACTCCGGGTCTGTCAGCTCGTAGAGGCTCGGATCCCCGGGGGGCACGCCCGCGGCCAGCAGCTCCTGGTCGATGCGGCGCTCGCGGGTGGCGTCGGCGCCCGGCTTGGACACACGGCGGGCCTCGAGCTCGGCGGCGAACACGTCGTCGTCGGCCACCTGGGACAGCAGGCCCCGGACCTGCGGCCAGTCGATCCCCGTGCCCTCGCCCCGGGCCTGGCCGCTCGGTCCGTCAACGAGCACGAAATACGGCGAGCCGGGCACGTCGTACGCGGACCACGCCTCGCTGGACATCACGAGCGGCACGGCGGCCGGCGCCAGCTCGGCGATGCGGGCCGGCAGCTCCTCGGAGGGGTCGCGGGTGACGATCACCAGCCGAACCCCGGGCGCCAGGCCGAGCTCGGCCGGGTCGGCGAAGGCGTCCCAGAACCGGTGGCAGGTGAGGCAGCTGCTGGAGAGGAACGCCACCAGCGTGGCGTGCTCGACCCCGACCACCCGGATGGACACGGCGTCGTCGGCCACTCCCACCCCGGCCAGGTCGCGACCGGCCGGCAGCTCCTCACGGTCGCCCGGGGCAGGTACCTCGGGGAAGACGTTGAACTGGTCCCGGGTCACGCCCCGGGACGCCCGCGAGGAACCCGGCGCGCCGCCCTGCTCGACGCCGGCGCCGAGGTCGTGGAGCCGGCGGAGGATCTCGGCGTGGCTGCGCAGCAGGCCGACCACCAGCAGCGTGAGCAAGGCCACGGCGGCCGCCAGCACCGCGACCAGCGCGGTCATCAGGCGGCCCGCTCGTCGGGGCCGCCGCCGTCGGCCACCGCGGCGACGAGGTCGGGCAGCGCGGTGAAGGCCACGTAGGCCAACCACGTGCAGAGCGCGACGAGGAGGGGGAAGGGCACGCCTCCCAACGGCTGGCCGGCCACCACGCCGGGCAGCCCACCGGGGGGGGCGACGGCGGCCAGCGCGGCGGTAGCGGCCATGGCGAGGTTGAGGGCCGCGTGCAGCGTGGACGCGGGGGTCTCGGACTCACCGAAGCAGCCGCAGCCGGCGGCGCCGCCCTGCCGGGCGATGAGGCGCATGGTGAAGGCGGCGAAGGCCAGATAGCTCGCCACCACCAGGAGGGCCATGGGCCGGGAGCCGAGCACCAGCGCGGCGGTGGCCACGCTCACCTCGAGCGCGCCGAGCGCCCGAGCCACGAGCGGCGAGCCGGCCAGGTCGGCCTCGTGAAGGGCGCGGACGGTGCCCGACGGGCGCACCAGCTTGACCAGGCCCGCCACCCCGAGCAGGGCGGCGACGGCGAAGAAGGGCCCGGCGACGACGGAGGACATCCGGACCGAGGGTACCAACGCAGGCCGCCGAGCACGTCGGGAAGGCGATGGCCGTCACCTACACTCGGCGACCTCATGGAGTCCACGGTCGAGCCGCTCGAGGGCAACAAGGTCAAGGTCTCGGTCACCGTGGAGGAGACCGAGTTCGACCATGAGGTCGACGCTGCCTTCCGCCGCATCGCCCGCGAGGTGCGCATCCCGGGCTTCCGTCCCGGCAAGGTGCCCCGCCGCATCCTGGAGGCCCGCGTCGGCACCGAGGCGGCCCGGGCCGACGCCCTGCAGCACGCCCTGCCGGAGTACTACGCCAAGGCCGTCACCGAGCACGACGTCGACGTGATCGCCGCCCCCGACATCGACATCACCTCCGGCCAGGAGACCGGCTCGGTGGCGTTCGACGCCGTGGTGGAGGTGCGGCCCCAGATCGTCATCGGCGGCTACGACAGCCTCCGGGTCACAATCGAGCGCCCCGAGGCGACCGACGACGACATCGACGCCCGCATCGACCACCTCCGCGAGCAGTACGCCGACCTGCAGACCGCCGACCGGCCGGCGCGCGACGGCGACCACGTCTCCATCGACATCGCCGGCTCCCAGGGCGGTGAGCCGCTCTCGGGGCTCACCGCCTCGGACTACCTCTACGAGGTCGGCAGCGGGTCGGTCGTGCCGGCCATGGACGAACAGCTCCGCGGGGCCAAGGTGGGCGACATCCTCACCTTCACCGCCGATCACCCGGATCCGAGCGAAGAGCCGGTCGACTTCCGCATCCTGGTGAAGGACGTGAAGGAGAAGGTGCTTCCCGAGCCTGACGACACCTGGGCGGCGGAGGCGTCGGAGTTCGAGACCTACGCCGAGCTGCGGGCCGACGTGGCCAAGCGGCTGGGGCTGATGAAGGTGGTCTCGGCCCAGATGGCCCTGCAGGAGCGCACGGGCGAGGCGTTGGCCGCGCTGGTCAGCGAGGAGGTGCCCGAACCCCTGGTCAACGCCGAGATGCAGAACCGCCTCCAGGACCTGGCCATGCGGCTCCAGGCCCAGGGCATGGAGCTCGGCCAGTACCTGGAGGCCACCGGCACCGACCAGGAGAGCTTCGTCGAGGACCTCCGCTCCACCGCCACGTCCGCCGTGCGGGTCGACCTCGCCCTGCGGGCGGTGGCCGACGCCGAGGGCATCGAGGCCACCGACGAGGACCTCGAAGCCGAGTACGCGTCGGTGGCCGAGCGGGTGAAGGAGACCCGCAAGGAGGTCCGGCGCCGCTTCGAGCGCGCCGACCAGGTGTCGGCGGTACGCTCCGACGTCAGGAAGCGCAAGGCTCTCGAGTGGCTCCTGGAGCAGGTCGAGGTGGTCGACGAGGCCGGAGCACCGATCGACCGCAGCCTGCTCGAGATCCCGAGCGAGACCCCCGAGGACACCGCCGAGACGGGAGAGGAAGAGTGACCATCCAGCCCGCCTACAACTACCTGGTGCCGACGGTGGTGGAGCAGACCAACCGGGGCGAGCGCGCCTTCGACCTCTACTCCCGGCTGCTCAAGGACCACATCATCTTCCTGGGCACGCCCATCGACGACACCATCGCCAACCTGGTCTGCGCCCAGCTGCTGCACCTCGAGTCGGAGAACCCCGACAAGGACATCAACGTCTACATCAACTCGCCCGGCGGTGACATCACCGCCCTGTTCGCCATCTACGACACCCTCCAGTACGTCAAGCCCGACATCACCACGATCTGCTTCGGGCAGGCGGCCTCGGCGGCGGCCGTGCTGCTGGCCGCGGGCACGCCGGGCAAGCGCCTGGCCCTGCCCCACGCCCGCGTGCTGCTGCACCAGCCGTGGGGCCAGGGCGGCGGGCAGGCCACCGACATCGAGATCCAGGCCCGCGAGATCATGCGCATGCGGGACCTGCTCGACCAGATCCTCGCCCGCCACACCGGCCAGACGGTGGAGCGCATCAGCAAGGACACCGACCGCGACTTCGTGCTGTCCGCGGAGCAGGCCAGGGAGTACGGCATCATCGACGAGGTGATCTCCGCCCGGGAGCTCGCCGACAACCGCGGCCCGATCACGGCTGCCAGCTGACCGACCGTCCTACAGGGGGAAGAGAAGCGTGGCCAAGTTCGGAGACGGGGGGGAGCTGCTGAAGTGCTCCTTCTGCGGCAAGTCGCAGAAGCAGGTGAAGAAGCTCATCGCCGGACCGGGCGTCTACATCTGCGACGAGTGCATCGACCTGTGCAACGAGATCATCGAGGAAGAGCTCTCCGAGACCTCCGAGCTGAACTTCGGTGACCTGCCGAAGCCGAAGGAGATCTTCGAGTTCCTGAACGACTACATCATCGGCCAGGACCACGCCAAGCGCATCCTGTCGGTGGCGGTCTACAACCACTACAAGCGGATCCAGCTCGGCACCGGCCACCACCACGGCGACGACGTCGAGCTGGCCAAGTCGAACATCCTGCTCATCGGGCCCACCGGCTGCGGCAAGACCCTGCTCGCCCAGACCCTCGCCCGCATGTTGAACGTGCCCTTCGCCATCGCCGACGCCACCGCCCTCACCGAGGCCGGCTACGTGGGCGAGGACGTCGAGAACATCCTGCTGAAGCTGATCCAGGCGGCCGACTACGACGTCAAGAAGGCCGAGACCGGGATCATCTACATCGACGAGATCGACAAGGTGGCCCGCAAGGCCGAGAACCCCTCGATCACCCGGGACGTGTCCGGCGAGGGCGTGCAGCAGGCGCTGCTGAAGATCCTGGAGGGCACCACCGCGTCGGTGCCGCCCCAGGGGGGTCGCAAGCACCCCCACCAGGAGTTCATCCAGATCGACACCACCAACATCCTCTTCATCTGCGGTGGCGCCTTCGCCGGGATCGAGCGGATCATCGAGAGCCGGGCGGGGGCCAAGGGTGTGGGCTTCGGCGCCGACATCCGCCGCTCCGACGAGAAGGATGTGGGCGAGCTGCTCGGCCAGGTCCTGCCCGAGGACCTGCTCAAGTTCGGCCTCATCCCCGAGTTCATCGGCCGCCTGCCGGTCATCGGGGCGGTGTCCAACCTCGACCGCGACGCCCTCATCCGCATCCTCGTCGAACCCAAGAACGCTCTGGTGAAGCAGTACCGCAAGTTCTTCGACTTCGAGAACGTGGAGCTCGAGTTCTCCGACGACGCCCTCGACGCGGTGGCCGACCAGGCCATCCTGCGGGGCACCGGGGCCCGGGGCCTGCGGGCGATCCTCGAGGAGGTGCTGCTCAACGTCCAGTTCGACCTGCCCGGCCGCACCGATGTGGAGAAGTGCGTGATCGACGCCTCGGTGGTGCTCGACAAGGTCAACCCCACGCTCGTGCCCCGCACCTCCGAGCGCCGCACCCAGCGGCCGCGCCGCGCCGCTTCCTGAGGCCGTCGTCGGCCTCGGGCCGGGCGGTCGGGTAGGTTCCGCATCCCGGTCGGCGATGCGGAGGACGGTTCGATGCACAAGGCGTTGAAGGGGGCGCTGCTCGGCGCCGCCGTGGGGGCGGGGGTGGCGGTCATGCGGGCACAGCGCAATCCCGACGGTTCCGACGACGTGGCCCAGGAGGCCGCGAAGGGAGCCGCCGCCGGCGCCGTGGCCGGCGGGCTGGTCGGCCTCTTCCTCCAGTGGCGGGCCTCGCACCGGGCCGCCAAGGCGGCGAGGGCGTTGGCCGGTCGCGGGGTTCGGGGCCGGGTGACCAGGCAGGCCGAGCGGGTGGCCGACCGGGTGCTGGATGCCGCCGGGGCCGCCCTCGTACCCGTGGAGCAGCTGGCCGAGAAGGCCAACTCAACCTTCTTCGAGCTGGCCGAGGTGGCCATCGACGCCGCCCGGCCGCGGGCCGAGACGGCCCGGGAGAAGGCCGAGCACGCCGCCGAGGTGGCCCGGGAGAGGGCCGCCGACGTGGCCGAGCGGGCCCGGCCGGTGGTGCGAGAGGTGGCCACCACCGCCGTCGACCGGGCCGAGGCGGTGGGGGAGCGGGTGCGCGAGGCCGCCCTCGACGTGGCCGAGACCACCACGAAGCGGCTGAGCGACCCCAGCGGCGAGCCCCGCCTCCTCCTCGTCGGCCGCTGAGGGGTCGCCGCCGCCGTTTTGGCGGTCATGCCTGCGGTTCGATCGCCTCCGGTGCTCGGCAGGGCCGCCGGTAGGCTGGCCGGTGCCGTGAACCTGCCGAGCGCGCTGCGCTACCTCGATTCCCACGTCAACCTCGAGGCCACTGCCGGCTCGGTGCACGGCCTGTCGCTCGAGCGCATGAAGGAGCTGTGCGCCGTGCTGGGCGATCCGCAGCACGCGTACCCGGTGGTCCACGTCACCGGCACCAACGGCAAGGGCTCGACGGTGCGGATGATCTCGGCGTTGCTGCGGGCCGCCGGGCTGTCGGTGGGCACCTACACCAGCCCCCACCTGGAGCGGATCAACGAGCGCCTGGCGTGGGACGGCGCCGAGATCGACGACGACGCCCTCGGCGAGGCCATCGGGGCGGTGGCGGCCGTCGAGTCGATGGCCGGGGTGCGGCCCTCCTACTTCGAGATCCTCACCGCCGCCGCCTTCGCGTGGTTCGCCGACCTCGCAGTCGACGTGGCCGTGGTGGAGGTCGGGCTGCTGGGACGCTACGACGCCACCAACGTGGCCGACGCGTCGGTGGCGGTCCTCACCAACGTGGGCCGCGACCACACCGACGGCCGGGGCGCGTGGCGGGCCGCCATCGCCGAGGAGAAGGCCGGGATCGTCAAGCCCGGCAGCCACTTCGTCCTGGGCGAGGCCGACCCCGACCTGCGCCCGGTCTTGGCCGACGCCACCCCCCGGGTCGCCTCGGTCTGGGTGAGGGGGGCGGACTTCGACTGTGAGGTGAACCGGGTGGCCCACGGCGGCCGGCTGGTCGACCTGCGCACCCCGAAGGCCAACGTGGAGGAGGTGTTCCTGCCCCTCCACGGCGCCCACCAGGGCGACAACGCCGCCATCGCCCTGGCCGCGGCCGAGGCCTTCTTCGACCGCCCCCTCGGCGACGACCTGGTCACCGACGCCTTCGCCCGGGTGCGGCTCCCCGGCCGCTTCGAGGTGGTCGACCGCGACCCCACGGTCGTCCTCGACGGCGCCCACAACGTCGACGGCGCCGCCGCCGCCGCCCGGACCCTGGCCGAGGACTTCACCCTCTCCGGCTCGGTCATCCTCGTCGTCGGCCTGCTCGAGGGGCGCGACCCGACCGAGGTGCTCGAGGCGCTCTGGGCGACCGAGGCCGGGTTCCTGGTGGCCTGCACGCCGCCGTCGCCGCGAGCCATCCCCGCGCCCGTGCTCGCCGCCGCCGCCGAGCGCCTCGGCATCCCCGCCGAGGCCGTGTCCTCGGTGCCCGACGCTGTCACCCGCGCCCTCGCCGTGGCCGGGCCCGACGACCTCGTGCTCGTGACCGGATCCCTCTACGTGGTGGGCGAGGCCCGCCGGTCGCTGCTCGCCCGTGAGGTGGACGCATGAGCCAGCTCGACACGCGCAAGCTCGGAGCCAACGACCCCTGCTGGTGCGGCAGCGGCCGCAAGTTCAAGCGCTGCCACAAGGTCGCCACCGACCGGGTGCAGCGCGCCACCGTCACCCCGATGCGACCGGTGCCGGCGGGGATCGAGCGGCCTCACTACGCGGCGAGCGGGGGCACCAGCCGTCGCGACGAAGCGATGGTGAAGAGCCCCGAGGTCGTTGACCGGATGCGGCGAACGGGGCGTGCCGCGGCGCAGATCCTCCGCCAGCTCGGCGCCGCGGTGGCCCCCGGTGTCAGCACCGACGAGCTCGACGTGGCCTGCCACGAGGCCTGCATCGCCGCCGGCGGCTACCCGAGCCCGCTCAACTACGGGGCCTTCCCCAAGTCGGTGTGCACGTCGGTCAACGAGGTGATCTGCCACGGCATCCCCGACACCCGGCAGCTGCGCGACGGCGACATCGTCAACCTCGATGTCACCCTGTTCCGGGAGGGCGTCCACGGCGACACCAACGCCACCTTCCTCGTCGGCACCGTCGACGACGCCTCCCGTCACCTGGTGCGGGTCACCCGCGAGTGCCTCGAGCGCGGCATCGCCGCCGTCCGCCCCGGCCGTCCCGTCTCCGACATCGGCCGGGCCATCCAGGCCCACGCCGAGGCCAACCGCCTGGCCGTGGTGCGGTCCTTCGTCGGCCACGGTGTCGGCACGGAGTTCCACACCGCCCCCGAGGTCCTCCACTACTACGACCCACGGGCCTCGGTGGTGATGGAGCCCGGCATGACCTTCACCATCGAACCGATGATCGCCGCCGGAGCGTGGCAGCACCGGCTGTGGGACGACGGCTGGACGGCGGTCACCGTCGACGGCCGCCGTTCGGCCCAGTTCGAGCACACCGTGATCGTCACCGACGATGGCGTCGAGGTCCTCACCCTCCATCCGGACCGGGCATGGAGCGGCTGGCTGGGTTAGCCGACCTGGCGGCGCCGGCCGTACGGATCCTTGGGCCGGGGCGCGATCCCGCGAACCACCTCGGGACTGCGAGAGCTGCTCAACCCGCCCGTGTAAACAAAACGGGCCGCCCAGGGTGTAGAGGTAGGTGTGGGAGCGAAACCGTCGGACACGGTCATCTCTGACCTCTTCGATGACCACTACCGCGCATTGGTTGCGACCGCCTACGTGATGGTCCGTGACCGTGGCTTGGCCGAGGAGATCGCCCAAGAGGCCTTCGTCCGCCTGATCGACCGGTGGGAACGGTTGCAGCACTTCGAGACCCCGCAGAACTGGCTGCGGCTGGTGACGGTCCGCCTCGCGGGCCGTTATAGGCTCCGTCGCTGGCGCGAGGGTCTGGGCGCGCCGGGCCGGGAGTCGGCGGCGCCCAGCCTGCCGTCCGGCGTCGGGAACGCGGTCACGGCGGCCATGGCCGCGCTTAGCCCCCTCGACCGCAAGGCGGTAGCCCTGCGCTACTTCGCCGACCAGTCGATTCAGCAGATCGCCCGCGAGTTGGACATGGCCGAGAGCACCGTCCGTGTCCACCTACATCGCGGCCGAAACGGCATCAAGGCCCGCCTGTCTCCCGAAATAGCCGAGGCCTGGAGTCGGTCCAGCGCGGCCCCACTACGAGCCGATTCGGCGACCAAGGAGTAGATGGATGAGCGATGAAGAGTTCATGTTCGAGGCAGCTCGGGACGTGCGCCGATCGCTGGAACTGGACGTCGGCGCCGCCCGGCGGCGAATCGAGACGAAGGTCCGCCACCGGCGCCGCTCTCGGAAGCTGATGGCGGGTGGCGGTGCCCTGGTCCTTGTGGCCGCGGTTGCCATGCTGGTCTTGGGCGGGACGGACCCCGGCGACGAGGACGTGGTGGCGGGACCTGGGCCAAGTACCGCCCAGCCCAGCTCTAGCACCGCTACGGCGCTGCCCATTACGTCGGGGTCCTCGGCCCCCTCTACGACGGCTCCGCTGACCGAGACCGAGGTGATACGGGTCGAAACTCTGGTGGGGGACATCTTCGAGCTCACGGTTCCCCGCGCGCCCGCCTTTGCGAAGCCGATAGTCGTGCATTACCCGTCGACGACGGGCGTCAGCCCAGGCAAGGCCGTCAGCTCCACCGTGGAGCGGGGATCGGGCGAAGAGGTCGCCCAGGCCTATTGCCGCAACCCAGTCGGACCGGGATGTGTCCCGAGCGAACGGGTCGACTTTGACAACGGCAATACGTTCGTGCGATGGCGGTTCATCAAGCCCGACGGATCCGTTGGGAGCTCGACCGGCCCCGAGTTGGCCACCGTTTCCAACGGGGAGTGGACCGTCCTCATCGAGGGCCCGGACGAGGTCGAAGCCCGGCGAGTTGCCGAAGGTCTCACCATCGCCACCAGCGGCACTGGCGGGCCCCGCCTCTCCTTCGCAGACCCCACCCTGCGGTCCCAGCCCAACCCAACGGGCGATGTCTCCCTCATCTTCCAGGAATCGCCCGATGACATACCGGTCTTCGTGTTCCTCTCTCACGACTGCTCATCGCTCGCTTCGACCGACGTGAACGATCCGGGCCGGGAGTGCATCGACGGCGTCGGGGTCAGAATTCGCGACGACAATCCCGCCTTGGCGGCTCAGCTCCGATCGGTGTTCCGGATCAAACGTGTCGCGTGACCGGTGGTCGGATCCGTCCGCGCTGAGACGATCACGGCGTCTGCCGCCGTCTACGGTCGGCCGTCATGACAAACCGGACCTTCGTGATGTGCAAGCCCGACGCGGTGGAGCGGGGCCTGGTGGGTGAGATCGTCGGGCGGCTCGAGCGCAAGGGGCTGCGCCTGGTCGCCGCCGAGCTGCGGTCGGTCCCCAGGGACCTGGCCGAGGAGCACTACGACGAGCACCGCGGCAAGCCCTTCTACGGCGACCTGGTCGACTTCCTCACCCGGTCGCCCGTGCTGGCCATGGTGGTCGAGGGCCCCGAGGAGGGCACCTGGCACCTGGTGCGAACGCTCGTGGGCAAGACCAAGGTGGAGGACGCCCAGCCCGGCTCCATTCGCGGCGACTTCGCCACCACCACCAGCGAGAACCTGGTGCACGGTTCCGACGGCCCGGAGTCCGCCGCCCGCGAGCTGGCCCTCTGGTTCCCCGGCCTGATCTGAGGCACGGCTCCCGCCGCCACCGGCCCGGCGGGGCGATTGTTGCGATCCTGTGACGCCACCTAGACTCTGGCGCCAGCGTCGCCGACCCCTGCCCGCGGAGGCACCTGCACCCCATGTCAGAGAACCCGCTCTCCTCGATCATGGGTCGCGACATGGCCGTCGACCTCGGCACCGCCAACACCCTGGTCTACGTCCGCGGCCGGGGCATCGTGCTCAACGAGCCGTCGGTGGTGGCGGTGAACGTGAAGGACGGCCGGCCCCTGGCGGTGGGTCTGGAGGCCAAGCGGATGATCGGCCGCACGCCGGCCCACATCCAGGCCATCCGCCCCCTGAAGGACGGCGTCATCGCCGACTTCGACATCTGCGAGAAGATGCTCCGGTACTTCATCCACCGGGTGCACCAGCGGCGCTTCGCCAAGCCCCGCCTGGTGATCTGCGTGCCCAGCGGCATCACCGGCGTGGAGCAGCGGGCCGTGCAGGAGGCGGCCGAGTACGCCGGCGCCCGCAAGCCCGCCTACATCATCGAGAGCCCATGGCCGCGGCCATCGGGGCCGGCCTGCCGGTGCAGGAGCCCACCGGCAACATGATCGTCGACATCGGCGGCGGCACATCGGAGGTGGCGGTCATCTCCCTCGGGGGCATCGTGGCCAGCCAGTCGGTGCGGGTCGGCGGTGACGAGCTCGACGATGCCATCGTCCAGTTCATCAAGAAGGAGTACAGCCTCGCCCTCGGCGAGCGCACCGCCGAAGAGGTGAAGATCGCTCTCGGCTCGGCCTGGCCCCTCGAGGAGGAGCTGCACGCCGAGATCCGTGGCCGCGACCTCGTCACCGGCCTGCCCAAGACGATCGTCACCACCACCGAGGAGATCCGCGAGGCCATCGAGGAGCCGGTGGCCTCCATCGTCGACGCCGTCAAGGTCACCCTCGACAAGACCCCGCCGGAGCTGGCCGCCGACATCATGGAGCAGGGCATCGTGCTCGCGGGTGGCGGCGCCCTGCTGCACGGGCTCAGCCACCGCCTCGAGCACGAGACGGGCATGCCGATCGTGCTCGCCCCCAACCCGCTCCACTGCGTGGCCATCGGCTCCGGTCAGGCCCTGGAGGAGTTCGAGGCCCTCAAGGGCGTGCTGTTCTCGTCGAACCCCCAGGCATAACGTCTCCCCCCCCCGACGTGGCCCTCTCCCGGCGCACCGGACGATCCCGCTTCACGCTGCTCCTGCTGGTCCTTTCATCGGTCACCATCCTCACCCTCGACTTCCGGGGGCCCGGGCCGGTCGACGGGCTGCGTGACGGCGCCGACAGCGTGGTCAGCCCCGTCCGTTCGGTGACCGACGCGGTGGCCGAGCCCTTCTCCAACGCCTGGGGCGGGGTCACCGGCTACGACGACCTCGAGCGGGAGAACGAGGGGCTCCGGCGACGCGTCGACGCCCTCGAGGGCCAGCAGATCGGCGACGCGGTGGCCCGGCGCCAGAACGCCGAGCTGAGGCGCCAACTCGCCATCCGCTCCACGAGCGACCTGCCCACCGTCGCCGCCCGGGTGGTGTCCGGGCCGCTCACCAGCTTCGAATCCACCGTCGAGATCGACCGGGGGAGCGGCGACGGGGTGAAGGAGGGCATGGCGGTGATCACCGACGCCGGCCTCGTGGGCCGAGTCGTGCGGGTCACCGGCGGCCGCTCGCAGATCGAGCTGCTCACCGACCCGTCCTTCACCCTGGGGGTGCGCCTGGCCGAACAGGGCGACGTCGGCATCGCCCGCGGCACGGGGCGCGGGGGCACCCTGGAGGTCGACCAGGGCATCGACGGCGACACCGCGGTCAAGCGGGGCGACGCCGTGATCACCAGCGGCCTCGAGGGCAGCGCCTTCCCCCCGGACCTGCCGGTCGGGCGGGTCCGGTCGGTGGGCCGCACCGCCGATCGCACCGAGAAGACCCTCGTGCTCGACCCCGCCGCCAACCTCTCGGGGCTCAGCTACCTCACCGTCCTCCTGTGCGACGAGAACTGCTCGTGACGCGACATTGGCCCCTCCTCCGCTTCGCTCCCCTGGGGCGGCTTCGCCATCCGGCTGTCATGCTGGGGGCTGCTCCGCCTGGCGGCTGCGCAGCGTGACGCCACATTGCGACCTTCGTCGCTTCGCTCCTCAGGTCGGGCTTCGCCATCCGGCTGTCATGCTCCGCGCTGCTCCGCCTGGCGGCTGCGCACGCGTGGTGAACTCCTGAGGTGATCGCCCTTCGGGTCTCACTTGTCGTGTTCTTGATGATCGTCGTGCAGGTGTCGTTCGTGTCGCAGCTTCCGGTGTTCGGGGCTCGGGGCGACATCGTGCTGCTGGCCGCCATCGCCGCCGGGTTCGAGAGCAACGCGGCGCGGGGAGCGATCGTGGGCTTCGGCGCAGGGCTGGGCTTCGACCTCCTGTTGAACTCGCCGGTCGGCCTGTCGGCGCTGACCTACTGCCTCGTCGGGTACATGGTGGGAAGCCTGCAGGGTTCGGTGCTGCGGTCCAGCTGGTGGATCCCGGTGGTGGGCGCCATGGTCGCCAGCGCCGTCGGCGTGGTGCTGTTCGCCGTGTTCGACGAGGTGTTCGGCGAGTCGACGGTCGAGGTCGGGCGCCTCCCGACTATCGTGGCCGTCGTCGCCGTCCTGAACGGCCTGCTGAGCCCGCCCGCTCGTTGGGCCATGCGGCGGGCCTTCGCCGAGAGCCCCCGATCCCGCGACCGCTTCTTCCTCCGATGACCCACTCCCATGACCGCTGATTCGCAGCGGGTCCGCTTCGGCGTCGTCGGCATCGTGGCCGTCTCCCTGTTCGCCGCCCTCTTCGCCCGGCTCTGGTTCCTGCAGGTGATGACCGCACCTGAGTACCAGGTGGCGGCAGAGAACAACCGGGTCCGGGTGGTGCAGGAGGAGGCGCCCCGGGGCCGGATCCGGGACCGCAACGGCAGGACCCTCGTCGACAACCGGCGCTCCATCGTCGTCTCGGTCGATTGGCAACGCTACGACGGGCTCGACGAGGCCGATCAGAACGCCCTCCTGGGCCGGCTGGCCCGCCTCCTCAGCATCGACCGGGCCCGCTTCCCATCGGGTGCCGCCGCCAGCACCACCAGCCCGGTCCCGCCGGGCACCCCACCGGGCACCCCACCGGGCACCCCAGCGGAAGGCATCGTCGACCCGCGACCGTCGGCCCCGGAGCCGGTCACCCCGGATCAGCTGCGCCGCCGACTGGCCGACCCCCGCTTCAGCCACTTCAAGCCGGTGCCGGTGGCCACCGACGTGAGCGAGGAGCTCGAGGTCTACCTGGCCGAGCACAGCGAGGAGTTCCCGACCGTGCGGGCCGAGCGCATCACCGTGCGCAACTACCAGTTCGGCCAGCTCCTGGCCCACGTGCTGGGCACGGTGGGCGCCATCAACTCCGACGAGGTGGCCGCCTTCCAGAACAAGGAGAAGCCCTACGAGGTCGACGACGAGATCGGCAAGACCGGCATCGAGCGGGCAATGGAAGCCCGGTTGAGGGGCGTGCCCGGCGAGGTGCGCTACGAGGTCGACGCCCGCAACCGCCCCGTGCGCCGCATCGGAGGGCGCCCGCCGGTGCCGGGCGACGACGTGTACCTCTCGATTGACATCAACCTCCAGTACCAGGTGGAGAAGTCGCTCGCCGCCCAGATCAAGGCCACCGCCACCCAAGGCGACAACTGCGATGCCCGCGGCTGCTTCGACGGTCCCCGGTCGGGCTCGGCGGTGGTGCTCGACCCCCGCAACGGCCAGGTGCTCTCGATGGCGTCGTACCCCACCTACGACCCGGCCGCCTTCGTCGGGGGGATCAGCAGCGAGGAGTACGGGGCCCTGGTGGCCAAGGAGAACCTGGTGCCGGCCGAGAACAAGGCCATCGCCGGCCAGTACGCCCCCGGCTCCACCTGGAAGCTCTTCAGCGCCTACTCCGGCCTGGCCAACAACCAGATCCGCCCCCAGGACACCGTCTACGACCCCGGCTACTACACCATCCCCGGTTGCACGTCGGGCAGGTGCGAAAAGCAGAACGCCAACCGCCTGCGCATCGGCACGGTCAACCTGACCTCGGCCCTCACGAAGTCCAGCGACGTGTACTTCTACAAGCTGGGCGACGAAATGTGGCGGCGGCGGGCGGAGGTGGGCGACGACGCCCTTGCCCGGACGTACCAGCAGTGGGGCTTCGGCACGCCGACCGGCAGCGGCCTGGTGGGTGAGTCCGACGGGCGGGTGCCGACTCCTGCCTGGAAGCGGGCCTTCGCCAAGGACCTCTACGCGGAGGATCCCAAGAAGGCCGAGTCCTACGGCGGCTGGTACTCGGGCGACAACATGAACACCGCCATCGGCCAGGGCGACGTGCTCGTCACCCCGCTGCAGCTGGCCAACGGCTACGCCGCCTTCGCCAACGGAGGCACCCTGTACACCCCGCAGTTCGTGCTCCAGGTGACCAAGGCCTACAGCGGCAGCATGGTCGACGCCTTCGCCCCCAAGCCGGTGCGCACCATCCCCATGCCGCCCGAGTGGCGGGCCCCGATGCTCGAGGGCTTCAAGGGCGTCACCGTGACCGGCACCGCCAAGGACACCTTCGCGGGCTTCCCCCAGCACCGCATGGCGGTGGCGGGCAAGACCGGCACCGCCCAGGTGAACGACAAGCTCGACACGTCGCTCTTCGCCGCCTTCGCCCCCGCTGACGCCCCCGAGTACGCCGCCGCCGCCATCCTCCCCGAGGCGGGCAACGGCGGTGACGCCGCCGCCCCGCTCATCCGCCGGATCCTCGAGCCCCTGGCCCAGCCGTACGGGCTCAAGGGTCTGCCACCGGCGCCACCCGGCGGCGGGTTCGACGTCGACGCCGCCATCTCCGAGATCCCGGCCCCCCCGAGCGACACCGGGGACTGATGGCCACCACCCTCACCGCGCCCCGGCGGCCGGTCACCAACGTCCGGCGGAACCCGAGCGCCGCCTGGCACCACCTCGACGTGGTCCTGATCGGGTGCGTGGTCGCGGTATCGGCCCTCGGCCTGCTCATGATCTTCAGCGCCACGCGCGGACCCGAGCAGCCCTTCGACTACTCCTTCCTCGAACGCCAGACCACCTTCGTCGTGCTCGGGCTGGGGGCCATGGCCGTCACCGCCCTGTTCGACTACCGCAAGGTGCGGGACTACGCACCCTTCCTCTACGGCGGGGCCATGGTGCTCCTTGTGGCGGTGCTGGTGGTCGGCTCCCGCCAGAAGGGCACCCAGGGCTGGTTCCAGCTCGGGAAGTTCCAGCTCCAACCCTCGGAGCTGGCCAAGCTCGCCCTCATCGTGGCCTTCGCCTACCTGGGAGCGCAGTTCCGCAACGACGTCGACCTCCGGCGCTTCGCGGCGCTGCTCGGCCTGTGCCTCGTACCCATGGCGCTGGTGATGTTCCAGCCCGACCTCGGCACCACCCTCGTGTCGGCCGCCGTCACCGTCGCCCTGCTGGTGGTGGCGGGGTGCCGCTCGCGCCACCTCCTGGCCCTCGGCGTCGCCGGCCTCCTGGGCATCGCCGTCATCCTCCAGAGCGGCGCCCTCGACCAGTACCAGAAGGACCGCCTGACCACCTTCATCTCCCAGGACGACTCCCGGGGAACGGGTCAGGTCGAGGAGGCGTCGTACAACCTGAACCAGTCGAAGATCGCCATCGGCTCCGGTGGGCTGTGGGGCAAGGGCCTGTTCCAGGGCACCCAGACGCGCCTCGGCAACGTGCCCGAGCAGCACACGGACTTCATCTTCACCGCGGTGGGCGAGGAGCTCGGCCTCCTCGGTGCGGCCAGCCTGCTCGCGCTCTACTCGGTGATCGTGTGGCGGGTGTGGCGCACCGCCCAGCTCGCCCGCGACGACTTCGGCTCGCTGCTGTGCGCCGGCGTGCTGGCCATGTTCGTGTTCCAGATCTTCGAGAACGTGGGCATGACCATGGGCATCATGCCCATCACCGGCATCCCGTTGCCGTTCATGTCCTATGGCGGATCGGCCACCATCACCTCGTTCATGGCCATGGGCCTCGTGCTCAACGTCCACATGCGGCGCTTCACGTAGCCAGTACCGGCGGACGGCGACCACCGGCGCTCGAAACGGCAGGTCAGAGCTGTCCCTCCGGTAGGCTCGCTCGATCATGACGTCGATCTGGGCCGAGCTCGAGGGGCTGTTGCCCCTGGTCCAGAAGCCGGCGCGCTACATCGGGTGCGAGGACGGGTCGCGGGTGGCCGAGCACGACCCGGCCAAGGTCTCCTGGCTGCTCACCTACCCCGACACCTACGAGATCGGCCTGCCCAACCAGGGCCTGCAGATCCTCTACGAGATCCTCAACGAGCGCCCCGACGCCGTGGCCGAGCGGTCCTACGCGCCCTGGACCGACCTCGAGGACCTGCTCCGGGAGCGGGGCCTCCCGCTGTTCTCGGTCGACACCCACCGCCCGGCGGCGGGCGTTCGACATCCTCGCCTTCAACCTCTCGGCCGAGCTCGTCTACACCAACGTCCTGAACTGCATCGACCTGGCCGGCGCCGGTGCGGTCCGCCGACCGCGGCCCCGGGCACCCGCTCGTTGGCGCCGGCGGCCACTGCACCTACAACCCCGAGCCCCTGGCCGACTTCGTCGACTTCTTCGTCCTGGGCGACGGCGAGGAGGTGGTGGGGGAGATCACCGACGTGGTGAGCGCCTGGAAGGCCGCCGGCGGCGACGATCGCACCGCCGTGCTGCGGGCCGCGGGCACGGTGGCGGGGGTGTACGTGCCCTCGCTCTACGACGTCGCCTACGCCGGGCCGGAGGTGGCCGCGGTGACGCCGCGGTACCCCAGCGTGGCCGAGCGGGTCGAGAAGCGCACCATCGCCGACCTGGCCGCCTGGCCCTACCCCAAGTCGCAACTGGTGCCGCTCACCGAGGTCGTCCACGACCGGCTCAACGTGGAGGTCTTCCGGGGCTGCACCCGGGGCTGCCGGTTCTGCCAGGCCGGGATGATCACCCGCCCGGTGCGCGAGCGCCCCGCCGACCAGGTCCGCCAGATGGTGGCCGACGGGCTGCGCCGCACCGGCTACGACGAGGTCACCCTCACCTCCCTCTCCACCGCCGACTTCAGCGGCATCGGCGACGTCGTGGCCGACGTGGTCGGTGACCCCGCCAACTGTGGCCAGGTGTCGGTGTCGCTGCCCTCGCTGCGGGTCGACGCCTTCACCGTCGGCATCGCCACCGAGCTGCAGAATGCTCGCCGGACGGGGCTCACCTTCGCCCCCGAAGCCGGGTCCTGGCGACTCCGGCAGGTCATCAACAAGCTCATCCGCGAGGAGGACCTCTACGGGGCGGTCGAGTCGGCCTACAGCCAGGGGTGGCGGCGGATGAAGCTCTATTTCCTCACCGGCCTGCCCACCGAGACCGACGAGGACACCCTCGGCATCGCCCGCCTGGCCCGCCACTGCGTGGAGATCGGCCGCAAGTACCACAAGAACCCGTCGGTCACCGTCTCGGTCGGCGGCTTCGTGCCGAAGCCGTTCACGCCGTTCCAGTGGTTCGGCCAGAACACCCTGGCCGAGCTGACCCGCAAGATGCACCTGTTGCGCGACGAGCTCCGCCGTGACCGGGGCGTGCAGTTCAAGTGGCACGACCCCAAGGCGACGACCGTGGAGGGCATCGTGTCGCGCGGCGACCGTCGCCTGGGCGCGGTCATCGAGGACGTGTGGCGCCACGGGGGCACCTTCCAGGAGTGGACCGAGCACTTCGACCTGGACCTGTGGCTCGACGCGCTCGACCGCCACGCCATGACCGTCGAGGACCTCGTGTACCGGCACCGCACCGAGGAGGAGGTGCTCCCCTGGGACCACCTGTCGGCCGGGCTCCACAAGGACTTCCTCTGGCAGGACTGGCGCGACGCGCTGGCCGAGGTCGGCCTGGAGGACTGCCGGTGGACCCCCTGCTACGACTGCGGCGCCTGCACGGGCTACGGGATCGAGCACGTGGTGGCCTCGGCCGTGCCCCCTGCCGGCGGCAGCCAGGGCACCGGCCAGGACCTCGCCCGGGGCGGCGAGGTGCCCGTCACCCTGAGCCCCCGACCCGTGCCGGCCGGTGTCGGCTGATGCGGGTGCGGGTGCGGTTCTCCAAGCTCGGCAAGGTGCGCTTCACCAGCCACCGCGACGTGGCCCGGATGTGGGAGCGGGCGCTACGCCGGATCGAGCTGCCGGTGGCGTGGTCCGAGGGGTTCTCCCCACGGCCGCGGCTGCACTTCGGCCTGGCCCTCTCCACCGGCCACGAGTCCGAGGCCGAGTACCTCGATCTCGACCTCGACGAGGCGGCCGGCCTCGACGTCGACCTGGCGGCGCTGCCCGCTCGCCTGACCCCGGCCCTGCCCGTGGGCATCGACGTCGTCGCCGCCGCTGCCATCCCCCCCGGCACCCCGTCGCTCCAGGCGGTCGTCACCAGCTGCTCGTGGCGCATCGAGGTCGTCGGCGACGATGGGCGGCCCACCGAGGCGGAGGTCGGCGCCGCCGCCGAGCGGGTGCTCGCCACCTCCGAGATCGTCACCACGCGGACCCGCAAGGGCCAGGACGTCACCGACGACATCCGGCCCTACGTGCTCGCCGTCACCGTCGCCGGCCCCAGCACCGCCGGCATCGAGCTCGAGTGCGAGCTCGGCACCTCCCCCCGCGGGCTGCGACCCGCCGAGCTCGTCGCTGCCCTCGGCGACGGGTGGCGCGAGGGGCGGGTGCGCAGGACCCACCAGTGGATGCAGCTCGACGGCGCCCGGCAGGAACCCCTGCCCGTGGCGACGCCGGCTCCGCACGCGGAGGCGCGTGCGTCATGAGAAGGGACCACCCCGATGCCCGAACCCGACGCCGCCACCAGCGCGGCCGAGCCCGTCCGCGGCGAGGCTCCACCCGCCGCTGACCCCGGGCCCGACGACCGCAGCCGCCGTCGACGCGGGTCGCGCGGCGGCCGCAACCGCAGTCGCTCCGCCGACACCGGCCGGCCCTCGCCCGACCGGTCCGCGCCCGACCGCCCTGGGCCCGACCAGATCCCCGACGAGCTCCCCGACAAGCACGGTGAGAACCGGCCGTCGCCGGCGGCGGCCGAACGGGCCCTGGTCCGCAAGCCCCGCATCGGGGACTCCATGCCCGCTCCGCCCCTCCCGGCCCCCGCGCCCACCGAGGGCCGTGAGGGCCCGGCCCGCCGCAAGCGTCGCCGCGGCGGCCGCGGCCGCACGGGCGCCGGCGGGAGCGGGCGGCCCAGCGGGCCCATCGCGACCGTCACCGAGGACTCGCCGGTGGAGCTCGACGCTGACACCCTCGACGCTCGGCGGGGCCGGGAGCGCAACGGCCGCCCGGTGGGCCGCTACCTCATGGCCGTCCACGTCACCCCGGACGCCACCCAGATCGCGGTGCTGGAAGGCCGCTCCCTGATCGAGCACTACGTGAGCCGGCCGGCCGACGACGTCGCCCAGATCCACGGCAACATCTACCTCGGCAAGGTGCAGAACGTGTTGCCGGGGATGGAGGCGGCCTTCGTCGACATCGGCACGCCGAAGAACGCCGTCCTCTACCGGGGCGACGCTCGCTACGACGCCGAGGACATCGAGGAGAGGGGGGCCAACCCCCGCATCGAGCAGATGCTCAAGGCCCGCCAGACGATCCTCTGCCAGGTCACCAAGAACCCGATCGCCCACAAGGGGGCCCGGCTCACCCAGGAGGTCTCGCTGCCGGGCCGCTTCGTGGTGCTGATCCCCAACAGCTCCACCTACGGCATCTCCAAGCGCCTGCCCGACCCGGAGCGCAAGCGGCTCCGTTCCATCCTCGACCGGGTCAAGCCGGCCGAGCACGGCGTGATCGTGCGCACCGCCGCCGAAGGCGTCACCACCGATGAGATCGAGCGCGACGTGCTGCGCCTGGTGGGCCAGTGGCAGCAGATCGACGCCCTGGCCAAGCGCACGGCCGCTCCCGCACTGCTCTACCGGGAACCGGACATGGCCGTGCGGGTGATCCGGGAGGAGTTCAACAAGGAGTACCGCAAGGTGGTGATCGACGACCCCACCCTGTTCTCCGAGGTGCACGACTACGTGCGCAGCATCTCCCCCGAGCTCGGGGACAGGGTCGAGCACTTCGCGACCGACGTCGAGCCGCTCCCTCTGCTGGAGGCGTTCCACGTCCACGAGCAGCTCCACAAGGCCCTCGACCGCAAGGTGTGGCTGCCCTCGGGCGGCTCGCTCATCATCGAGCACACCGAGGCCCTCACCGTGATCGACGTGAACACCGGGAAGAACGTGGGCACCTCCAGCCTGGAGGAGACCGTCTACCGCAACAACCTGGAGGCGGCGGTCGAGATCGCCCGCCAGCTCCGCCTGCGCGACATCGGCGGCATCATCGTCATCGACTTCGTCGACATGGAGGTGCGGTCCAACCGTGACGACGTCATCGGCACCTTCCGCGACGCCTTGGCCCGGGACAAGACCCGAACCCAGGTCTTCGACATCTCCGAGCTCGGCCTCGTGCAGATGACCCGCAAGCGCATCGGTGAGGGCCTGCTGGAATCGTTCACCGACCGTTGCCCGGAGTGCGAGGGGCGGGGCGTGTTGATCGACCGCGGCCTGCTCGGCGAGTAGCGGCGCCGAGGGGCGGCGCCGTACACTCGTCGGTCGGCCCGGCCCCGGGCCGCCACCCCTGAGGCCAAGAGGATCATGTACGCAGTCATCGCCACCGGCGGGAAGCAGTACCGGGTCACCGAGGGCCAGCGTCTCGACGTGGAGCGTCTGTCGTCGAACGACACCGAGGTCGAGCTCACGCCGGTGCTCCTGGTCGACGACGACACCGTCGTCACCGGGCCGGACCTGGCGTCGTCCACGGTCAAGGCCAAGGTGGTGGGGGAGGCCAAGGGCCCGAAGATCACCGGCTTCAAGTACAAGAACAAGAGCAACCAGCGCCGCCGCTGGGGCCACCGCCAGCACTACGCCACCATCGAGATCACCGCCATCACGAAGGGTTGACCCATGTCGAAGACCAAGGGCGGCGGTTCGACCCGCAACGGCCGTGACTCCCAGAGCCAGCGCCTCGGCGTGAAGGCGTTCGACGGCACCGTTGTCAAGGCGGGAGCCATCCTCGTGCGCCAGCGGGGCACCCGGTTCCACCCGGGCGACAACGTCGGGCGGGGCGGCGACGACACCCTCTTCGCCACCGCCCCCGGTGTGGTGAAGTTCGGTCGCCGCCGCGGCCGCAAGCTAATCGACGTGCGCGAGGGCTAGCCCGCCCCGTTGGCGGGCCGGCTCAGGCCCACCACCTCCATCACCCGCAGGGCGTTGCCTCCGAGCGCCCCGGCGGCGTCGCGCTCGGAGAACCCGGCCCGGAGCAGCGCGCCGGCCAGCACCGCGAACTGGTGCTCCCCGGCGTAGCCGTCCATCAGACCCGTCACCCCGTTCATGTCGGTGCCGATGCAGAGGTGTTCGGGCCCGATCAGCTCGGCGAGGTAGGCGGCGTGACGGGAGAAGTCGGCGACGTCGGCCATGCCGTCCTCGCCGAAGCGAAACGGCCACAAGCCGACCAGCCCTCCTGTGGCGGCCACGGCAAGGGCCTCCTCGTCGGAGAGGTAGCGGCGGAAGTCCTGAAGGGCGCGGGCGCCGGTGTGGGAGGAGACCAGGGGCCGACGGGAGCGCTGGCACGCCGCCAGGCAGGTGGGGCGATCGGCGTGGGCCAGGTCGACGAGGATGCTGAGCTCGGCGCAACGGTCGATCACCTGCCCGCCGAAGGCGGTGAGGCCGGGTCGGTGACGCCGGGCGGGGACGGGCACCGGCAGCCAGTCCTGCCAGGGCAGGCACACCGAGCCGAGCGAGTTGTCGGCGTAGTGCACGAGGCCCAGCACCCGCACCCCGGCCTGGTGGAGCGCCTCCAGCCGGGCGAGGCGCCCGGCCAGGATGTCGGCGCCCTCGACCCCGAGGAAGACGGCCGGGCGGCCCCGGGCGCGGGCGCGGGCCAGGTCGCCGGTGTCGAGGACGATGTCCGCCCCTGCCGCGGCGCTCTGGTGGCGCAGGCTGTCGAGCTGGCGGCGCACGGCCCGCCACCGGGTGGTGGGGTGGAACCGGGTGACGATGCGATCGCCCACCGCCTTGGCCACCACCGCGTCCACCCCGGCCTCGGCCAGCACGTCGAGGGGCAGGTCGGGGGGCATGGAGGCGCCGACCGCCCGCCGGTAGGCGGCCCACAGCGGCGCCGGCACGAGGTGGCGGCCGTGGACGTGCACGTCGACCACCAGCGACTCGGACACCAAACTGGCCGGGTCCATTCGCGCCGATAGTAGGCATCTCCGCCTCGGATCTCGCGTTGCGTGGGCGTTTGGCTCAAGGCAGTTCCCGCCTCGCCGATGAGTACGGGGATGGGCAACGTGGGGCATCGCCGGACCAGGCCGACGGCGGGTGCACCCGGTGCACGGTCCACCGGCCGCCGTGAGGGTGGGAACTCGATCGTGGAGTTCGCCCTCATCGCCCCGCTGCTCTTCCTCGTCCTCTTCGGGATCGTCGAGTTCGGCGTCGTGTTCAGCGACTCGCTCTCGCTGCGCCAGGGCGTCCGGGAGGGCGCCCGCCAGGGCGTGGTGGCGAGGTTCGACTCCTGCGGCGTGGCCGGCGACTCCAAGGTGGCCTGCACGACGAGGAGCCGAATCGGCTTGGGCGACGGGGTGGCGGTCAAGGTGGTGGTACCGGCGGGCTACGTGGTCGGCGACCCCCTGCTCGTCTGCGCCCAGAGGGAGATCGAGTCCTTCACCGGCCTGTTCGCCCCGGTGCTCAACGACCGGCACCTGCGATCGAAGGTGAAGATGCGCATCGAGAAGGTCGGCACGCCGGCGATCTCCTCCAGCGAGGATGCCGGGAGCTGGTCGTGGTGCAGCTGAGGGCACCCTCCCGGGGGGACGAGCGGGGTACCACCATCGTCCTCGCGGTGCTGCTGCTGACCGCGATGATGGCCATCGCCGCGTTGGTGGTGGACCTCGGCTACGCCCGCCAGAAGACCCGCCAGAGCCAGGGAGCGGCCGACGCCGCCGCCCTGGCCGGCGCGCAGGACCTGCCCCGGCGGGCCACGTCGGCCACCTACGCCGCCGACCTCGACGCCGCCCGCAACACCGCGGTCCGCTACCTGGCCAGTGATCTGAGCGACTCCGGCTCCTACAGCGTGCCCACCTGCCCCTCGGGCGTGGCCCGCTGCTCGGTGACGGTGGGCGACGTGGCCGTCACCGTCACCGCCCCTTACAGCCTTGCCGGCTCCGGCGTGCGCCCCTTCAACCTCATCCACGTGCGCGCCTGCCGGGACACGCCCACCTTCTTCGGCGGGGTCATCGGCCAGGGCTCGCCGCGGATCTGTCGCAGCGCTACCGCCCGCAAGCGGGTACGGGCGGCGGGCCTGCTCCGGGGGCTGGTGGCCCTCGATCCCCACCAGTGCCAGGCCCTCACCTTCTCCGGCAACAGCGAGACCATCCTGCACTCCAACGGCGCGGTGATCGTCGAGTCGGACTGCGCGAGCACCTCGGCCGGCGCGCTCGACGCCAGCGGCGCCTCCTGGGAGGTCGACGCCGGGGCCATCTCCGTGGTCGGCACCGCCACCCTGGCGCCGTGCGACCCGACCCGCTGCACGGAGGGCGTCGTGCCCGAGACCGGCGCCGAGCCGATCGGCGATCCCCTCGGCGACATCGCCGAACCGGCGGTGCCGGCGACCACGTTCTCCAGCATCGCCACCGCCTGCCCACCGAGCGGGGTGAGGACCTTCACCTGCCTCCCGGGCCGCTACACGTTCAGCCTGTCGATGGGCTCGAACGACACCTACCTGTTCCAACCGGGGATCTACTACCTGGACCCGAGCAGCGGGCCCGCCTTCGACACCAGGGGCGGCGTGAGCGTGGGCAGCGAGCCCTCCTTCCCGGCCTCCGCCGGCGGTCCACTGTTCTTCATCAAGCGGGGCAACGTCGAGATGAACGGCACCGGCGCGGTCGCCCTGCGCCCGTACGCCACCCGGCCTTGGCAGGGAATGACCTTCTTCCAGGACCGGGCCGGGCCGGGCGATACCGGCAACCACGCCGCCATGGTGATCAACGGCACCGCCGACTTCCACATCGGCACCGTCTACGCCCCCGAGGCGCACATGAAGCTCACCGGTGCGGGGGGCGGCGCGGGGGTCAACGTCACCGGGCAGATGATCTCCAGGACGGCCGAGCTCACCGGCTCGGTGAACATCGACATCCAGGTGGTCGAACCCCCCGACATCCGCCGCCTCGACCCTGACCTCGGCCTGGAGGAGTGAGCGAGCCCCAAGGGCGAGCGAACCATCAGCACGGCGCTTGTCCGCCGCGCAGCGGCGGCGCTCACTGGTGCGTTGCTGCTCCTGACGATGGTATGTGGTCCATCGGTGCCGATGCTGGACCAGTGAGCGGACCTACACCGTAGGCTCCGCGGCCGTGTCCGGGTTCGTCGACGAGGCCACCCTCAACGTTCGCGGCGGCGATGGCGGTGCGGGGGCGGTGTCGTTCCGCCGGGAGGCCCACGTCCCCCGCGGTGGGCCCGACGGCGGCGACGGGGGCTCGGGCGGGTCGGTGTGGTTGGCGGCTGACCACAACGTGGCGTCGCTGCTCGCCTTCCGCGACCACCCCCACCGCCGCGCCGCCAGCGGCACCCACGGGCAGGGCAAGAAACGCCACGGCTCGGCGGGTGCCGACCTCATCGTGGCCGTGCCGCAGGGCACGGTGGTGGCCGATCAGGAAGGCACCGTGTTGGCCGACCTGGTCCACCACGGCGACCGGTGGCGGGCCGCTGCTGGGGGTGAAGGCGGGCGGGGGAACGCCCGCTTCCTGTCCAACCGTCGGCGGGCGCCCGCCTTCGCCGAGCAGGGCGAGGAGGGAGAGGAGCGCTGGCTGCGCCTTGAGCTCAAGCTGATGGCCGACGTGGCCCTGGTGGGCTTGCCGAACGCCGGCAAGAGCACGCTGATCTCGCGAATCTCGGCGGCGAAGCCCAAGATCGCCGACTACCCCTTCACCACCCTCGAACCGAACCTCGGCGTGGTGCGCACCGACGACGGCGCCGAGTACGTGGTGGCCGACGTGCCCGGCCTCATCGAGGGTGCCAGCGAGGGCCGGGGCCTCGGCGACCGGTTCCTCCGCCACGTGGAGCGGGCCAGGGTGCTGGCCCTGCTGGTGGACCTGTCGCCCTTCGCCGAGCACCGCCCCAAGGACCAGGAGCGCATCCTGCTCGGCGAGCTGGGCGCCTACCGCCCGGAGCTACTCGAGCGCCCCCGGATCGTGGTGGGCTCCCGCGCCGACCTGGCCGCCGAGGCGGAGGTCGCTGAGGCCGGCGACCGGATGGTGATCTCCGCGGTCACCGGGCGGGGCCTGAGCCCCCTGGTCGGGCGGTTGGCCACCCTCGTGCAGCGGGCCCGGGCCGGTGAGGTCCGCCCCGAGGGCTACGTGGTGCACCGCCCGGTGGTCGAAGGGATCCGGGTGGAGCGCCAGGACGACGCCAGCTTCCGGGTGCTCGGGCGCCAAGCCGAGCGGGCGGTGGCGCTCTCCGACCTCACCTCGGCCGACGCGCTGGCCTACGCCCGGCGCCGGCTCGAGAAGCTGGGCGTGAACCGGGCGCTGGCCCGGGCCGGTGCTTCCAGCGGTGACGTGGTGCACATCGGTCACTTCTCCTTCGACTACGAGCCCGACGGCGAACACGCGGGCGATCGTGGTTGACGCACCGTCGAGCGCCGGCACGGTCGGCGCCGAGGTGGTGGTGGCCAAGATCGGTACGTCCTCGGTCACCGATGGCCACGGCCAGGTCGACGAAGGGGCGCTGGCCAAGTTCTGCGCCGAGGTGGCCGAGCTGAGGGCGTCCGGCCACCGGGTGGTGGCGGTCACCTCGGGGGCGATCGCCGCCGGGCTGCCCGCCATCGGCTTCTCCGGGGGGCGACGACCCCGCGACTCCGCCACCCTCCAGGCGGTGTCGGCGGTCGGCCAGAGCCGCCTCATGGGCGTCTACGACCGCCTCCTCGCCGGCCACGGCCTGGTCAGCGGCCAGGTGCTGCTGGCCCCCCTCGACTTCATGGTGCGCCAGCAGTACCTCCACGCCCGGGGCACCCTGACCCGCCTGCTCGACCTCGGTGTGGTGCCCGTGGTGAACGAGAACGACGCCATCGCCGACGACGAGATCCGCTTCGGCGACAACGACCGGCTGGCCGCCCTCGTCGCCCACCTCGTGGGAGCCGGCGTGCTCGTGATGCTCACCGACACGGCCGGCCTGCTCACCGCCGACCCCCGCTTCGACTCCTCGGCGTCGCTCATCGAGGAGATCGTCGAGGTCGACCACACCTATGAAGCCCTCGCCGGCGGCGCCGGCTCGGTGCGGGGTAGCGGGGGCATGGCCTCCAAGGTGGCGGCGGCCAAGATGGCGACGTGGTCGGGCGTGCGGGCGGTGATCGCCTCTGCCCAGCGCGAGCACGTGTTGGCCGACGCCGTCGCCGGGACGCCCGGCACGGGCACGGTGTTCCTGCCCCGGGAGCGGCGGCTCCCGGCCCGTAAGCTGTGGATCGCCTTCGCGGTCGGGTCCTCCGGCACCGTGGTGGTGGACCCCGGTGCCCGCCGGGCCCTTCAGGGCCACGGCCGCTCGCTGCTGCCGGCCGGCGTGGTGGACGTGCGAGGCTCCTTCGCCGCCGAGGAGGCGGTGGAGGTCACCGACGTGGACGGCGCCGTCTTCGCCAAGGGCCTGGTGCGGATGTCGGCCCCCGCCCTGCGCTCGGTGGCCGGCCGCCGCAGCGCCGACCTTCCCGACGGCACCCCCCACGAGGCCATCCACCGCGACGACCTGGTCATCCTGCCGTAATATTGGCGACCGCCTCCGGCGGTCGCTTGGCGGCTGCTCGCATGGCGCTCGCGACGCCGCCGCTGCTGGGCGGGGCCGCGCCGCTACACGCCCGGCGCTACACGCCCTCGCTACACACCCGGAGTGGGCTCCTGGGCGGGCTGGGGGGTGGTCTCCACCGCGGGGGCGCTGGTCTCGGCCGGGGTGAGGCCGAGCTGGGAGCGGATCTCGGCCAGGCGGACCTGGGCGTCGGAGTTCTGGGCGGCCTGTTCCACCTCGAGCATCCGCACCTCGACCGACTCGCCCTGGAGCTCGGACATGCCCTTGGCCTGGGCGTAGCGCGCCTCGATCTTGTCGCGGACCTCGTTGATGCTGGGCACGTCCTCGCCGATGGTCTCCGACAGCGACGACATCGCCCGGTTCATCTGCTCCTGCATCTTGGCCTGCTCGAGCTGGGACAGCAGCTTCTGGCGCTCGGACAGCTTCTTCTGGAGCACCTGGCCGTTGGCTGCCACCGCCGCCTTGGCCTGGTCGGCCGCCTGGGTGGTCTGGAGGGCCATGGACTTGAGGTCGGCCACCTCGCGCTCGACCTGGATGAGGCGGTTGGCGAAGGTCTCAGCGGCCCGGGTGTACTCCGTCGCCTTGGCGGTGTCTCCCCGCTTGGTGGCCTCCTCGGCCATCAGGACCGCCTGGCGGGCGTTGGAGTTGACCTTCTCCAGCTCCTCCATGGCCCGGGCCATGCGCATCTCGGTCTGCTTCTGCTGAGCGATGACGCTGGCGGCCTGCTCCTTGAGGCGCCGGTGCTGATCCTGAGCCTCGAGGATCGCCTGCTCGAGCTGGATCTTCGGGTCCGCCCGCTCGTCGAACTTCTGGTTGGCCCCGGCCGTGAGGTACTTCCAGAATCGCCTGAAGAACTTGAACATGGCGGGCAGCCTATCCGGGGGGCTTCGACCCCCGCCCCAACCGGCGTCGGGCGGCCGAGCCGACCGACTCGACGGCCGGTCGGGTCAACGGCGGCGCAGCCGCCCCGTCACGGCGGACAGCTCGGGGACCCCGAGGACGAGCACCGATCCGGCGTACACCACGATCCCGGCGACGACCGCGACCGCCAGGCCGACGACCACACTGGTCGGGGAATCCCCCGCGATGGAGCGTGCGACCAGCCACACCGCGGCCGCCATCACCGCCGCCGCCACCAGCAGCCGCAGGTAGGTGTCCACCAGTCGGCGCAACTCGAACCCCGGCATCCGCTGCATCAGCACGATCAGGCTGAGCACGGCGCCCACCGTGTACGCCGCCGCGTAGGCCCAGGCCAGGCCGACGACCCCGTAGCGGCCGACGAGCAGGAGGGCGAACACGATGTTGAGGGCGTTCTCCAGGCAGTTCAGCAGGAATGGCGTACGGGTGTCGGAGAGGGAGTAGAAGCCGCGCAGCACGAACGAGTAGGCCGAGAAGCCGATCAGTCCCAGGGCGAACCCCGACAGCACCCGGGCCACCCCGATCATGTCCACCCGGGCACCGCCGAAGCCGGTGTCTCCCGCACCGGCGACGAAGGCCCGGGACAGCACCAGGTAGCCGACCGCGGCGGGCACGATGACCACGCCGAGGAGGCGCAGCCCCAGCAGCATCCGAGCGGCGAACTCGGGCTGGTCCCCCCGGCTGACGCTACGGGCCAGGTCGGGTTGGAACGTGGTCATGAGCGAGACGGCGAGGAGTCCGTGGGGGAGCTGGAAGAACACGAACGCCGCCTGGTAGTTGGTGACGTTCCCGGTGCCCGGCTCGGCCAGCACGTTCACCAGCTGCGCCGCCACCTGGTTGGCGACCACGTAGCCGATGGTCCAGCCCGAGAGGGTGAGCGCCTTGCGCACCGAGGGGTGCCGCCAGTCGGGCCGGTAGTGCAGGCGGACGCCGGCGCGGCGCAGGGCGGGCACGAGCACCAGCGCCATGAGCACGATGCCCGCGGTGGTGCCGAGCCCGAGCAGGAGGCGGAGGGAGCGGTCCGTGGCCGCCCGGTCGAGGTCGCGCCGGCCCGAGATCACGACCGGCACGCTGAACAGCACGATCGACACGAACACGTTGTTCAGCACGGGCGCGCAGGCGGCGGCGAAGTACCGCTTGCGGGCGTTCAGGAGGGCCGAGAAGAGGGCCATGGCGCCGTAGAAGAACACCTGAGGGGCGAAGAGGAAGGCCAGGTTGGTTCCCACCGAGCGCAACACGGCCGGGTCGACTCCCCGGCCGGTGTTGGCCCCGTAGAGGGCGATGAGGAGGGGAGCGCCGAGGAAGGTAAGGCCGGTCACCACCACCAACGCCACGAGGGTGACCGAGGCGACCGCCGAGGTGGCCTCTTCGTCGCCCCGCACGAGGTGGTCGGTGAAGAGGGGCACCAGCGTGGCGGTGAGCACCCCGCCCAGGATCAGCTCGTAGATGATGTTCGGGGTGTTGTTGGCCAGCAGGTAGGCGTCGCGGAGGCTGGCGTCGACGGCGACGTACAGGGCGACGAGGCGCACCACCCCGGTGATCCGCGACAGCGCCGTGCCCGCAGCCACGCCGACGTTGTCGCGGAGCAGGCGCCCCCGCCCGGATGCGGGCGCCGAGCCCGGGTCGGCCTCCTCGCCCGAGCCCTCCTCGACCGCGGGCGGGAGCACGGTGGGCGGGGGAGCGGGCGCCCCGCCCGCCCCGCCCGCGTCGGCAGGGTCGGCCGGATCGGCCGCGTCGGTCGAGGCGGCCGGGTCGGGCGGCCTGTTCACGCCGGGCCGGCGGCGCTCGTCGGGGGATCGGGCAGGGCGACGGTGGGGGCACGGCCGCTGGTGTCCTCGAGGGCCTGGCGGAGGGCCTCCATCTCGGTGACGAGCCCGTCGACGTCGTTGCCGAGCCCTCCGAGGTCGGCCGAGGTGTCGGCTTGCACGGACAGCTCGACCGCCCGGGTGACCATCTCGTCGAGACGGGCGTCCATCAGGCGCAGCCGGTCTATGGTGTCGCGGATGACGCCGTCCATCCGGGCGGCGGTGTCGATCTGGGCCTGGAGGGCCTGGGCTGTCTGCTCCAACGGGCTGCCCCGGGCCCAGCCCTCCCCGGTGTTGGCCCGCACCTGTTGCAGCTCCCACTGCGCCTGGCGCACGTCGATCTGGCGACGGGCGTCGGCCAGGAGCTGGCCCCGCCGGGCGATGCGCCACACCTCCTCCACGCCGGTGTCGAGGCGGGCGCCGATCTCGGTGAGGCGCTCCTGGAGCGGACCCGATGCCATGCCCCGGATGGCCTGGGCGAAGCGCCGCTGGGCCTGGACGGCCTCGGACACGAACCTGCGCCACGGCTCCTTGACCGCGAACGGGTCGATGCGCTCGCCCTTGGCGTTGCGGGGCACGGCCAGCGCCACCCGGGCGGCGTAGCCGACCAGGCCGGCGAGCACACCGAATGGTCCGAAGGCCAGCACACCGGCGGCGGCGGCCGCGCCGGTGACCAGGATGGCGCTGGGAGAGGTGGTGGCGCGCGCCACCGGACGGGTGAAGAACCGATCGCGGAAGCGCAGGCGGGCGGGCACGGCTGGCTCAGAAGTTGCTCACCACGGCGGTGAACACCTTGGTGATGGTCTTCGGGTCGCTGGCGTTGTACGCCGCCGCGTTCGTGGCCTCGGCGATGGTGCGGAGGGTGTCCAGGTCGGCCTCGGCGCCGAACGCGATCGGGAAGATGCGGACCGGCTTGGCCGACTCGCCCTCGCTGCCCTCTCGCAGCACCTTGAGCATCGATTCCAGCTGCTGCTCGTCGTCGCTCGAGTCGCCGTCGTCGTTCACACCGTCGGTGAGCAGCACCACCGCGTTGATGCGCTTCGGGTCGTAGCCCTCGAGCACCTCCTCGTAGGACTCCCGGGTGACGTCGTAGAGCGGGGTGGCGTTGCGGGGGAACTGCTCGGAGATCTGGCGTCGGAGCTGTTCCTTGTTCCCGCCGATCCGCTCGATGGGCACGAGGTCGATGAACGTGGCTCCACTCTGGTCGAGGTCGGTGGTGAACACCCGCAACCCCACCTCGTCGTCCTCCTTGAACTGGTCGAGGGCCTCGATGGCCGCCTTCTTGGCCAGATCGAGGCGGGTCTCGCCGGAGTCCGGGTCGGCCAATTCCTTCATCGACCCGGACACGTCCAGCACCACCAGCACCCGGGCGCTCTTGCGCTGCTCGGACCACTTGTCGAGCAGGTGGAGCACCACCGGGGGTGCGGGCACGTCGAGCAGGGTCTGGGGCTCGTTGGGGTCGACTCCGTTGGCGGACACGATCGGTGCGGCCACGGCCACGTCGGGGTTGCCTGGGCGGAAGCCGAACTTCAGGACCTTGCGCTGGTTGGCCGGGCGCTTGATGTACGCCTCGAACTTCTTGGCCGCCTGCCGCTCCTGGCCCGAGACCCAGGGGGCGTCGAGGACGATGAAGGGGTTGTCGGAGAAGAGGGTGCCTTCCTTGGGGTACACGGCCACGAGCGGGATGCGGGGCTTGCGGGGGCGCTCGCCCGGGTCGAGGATGCCGTCGGGGTTGCCGGCGTTGTAGTCGATGAGCGACTTCTCCTCGACCGCCACCGCGGAGGCGTAGGTGAGCGACGTGCCCTCCCGGTCGGTGCGGAACCAGTTGTTGAGGAAGGTCATGGTGATGTCGCCGTAGTGCACCACCGACGACTCCACGCCCTTGGCGAAGGCCTCGGTCTTGGGGTTGTCGAGGTCTTCCTTGGACAGCCCGGTGGTCTTGCCGGTGGCGGCGTAGGCCTGGGCGATCAGGGCGGACAGGCCGCTGGTGGAGAAGTTGGGGTTGGTCTTGCCCAGGCGGAACGGACCCCACTCGGGGTGCCCGTACGCGGCCCATCCTTCGGCGCTCTGGGAGAGCTCGAGGATGTCGGCGAACCCCACGGGCTTGCCGGGATAGCCGAGGGCGTCGGCCATGGGTTTGGGCATGGCGATCACCAGGGGCGTCTGCATGAACGGCTCGGACTCGGGGGCCATCGCTTTCTCGCCCCGGTCGGCCAGGCGCTGGTTGAGGACCGCTCCCCACGCGCTCGACGCCGGCGACCACACGACCGGCCGGGGGCCTTCGGCGTCCTCGTCCCACTCGGTGCCGAGGAGGGTGGCGGCCCCGCCCGACGCCTTGCTCTGAGGGCGGGCGAAGATGCAGTCGCCGCCCACCTTGGCCTCATCGGAGCGGTTGAACGACTTGGCCAGGTCGGTCATGAGGGAGATCTTCTCCGACGAGACGGCCAGGTCGACCACCACACAGTCGCCGGGATCACCGAGCCCGCCGTCGCTGCTGGTGATGCCGTCGTCGGAGCCCGGCGAGCACCCCGCCGCCACCAGTCCCAGGATGAGCACCATCGCCGCCCACCGCCGCTTCATCACCCGATCTCCTCTCGCAGGGCCACCAGCACATCAGGGTCCGGTAGCCCGGTGGGTTCCCTACCCGCAGGGACGGCCCACCCTTGGCCTCGGAGCGCTGTCGCGCCAGTCTCGCCGGTCAAGAGGACGATGGCCTGGTCGGCCCGGCTGCTGGCGGCCACCCGGGCCACCACCACGTCGGCCCGGGCCGCAGGGAGGGTCGGGATGACCACCAGCCGTTGGCGCTGCGCCTCGGCGCTGCGGGCCACCCGGTTGACGAGGAACACCGGGCCGACGACGGCGTCGTAAGAGCCTTGGAGGGCGACCATTCGGAGCAGTTGCCGCTCGCTCGGCAGCCGGGGAGCCGAGTCGACGACGCCCTGGAGGACGGGGATCAGCTCGTCGAAGACCTCGCTCCCGAAGTCCGAGGAACCCTCGATGCCCACCGCCGCCTGGCCTTCCACCACCGCGCCGAGGGCGGTCTCGTGAGACGGTACGCCCACGTTGTCACCCGCCTGGGCACGCGATGCGAGCCGCTCCCACGAACGGGCGTCGGTTCCGACCTCCGGCCGGGCCAGCGTGACCAGAGCGGCCGATGCCGGTCGGGGGACCTGGGCGGGGAACAGGCCGGGTTGCTGGGCAGCCGCCCGCTGCACGTCCACCATCTCGGGCCAGGGGTCGAGGGTCACCCACACGTCGAAGGGAGCCTCGCCCTGGAAGTCCTCCAACCTCGCCGCCGTCTCGGCGGCGTCGGCCACCGTCACCTCGAAGCCGTCGCCGTCGAGCACCGTTCGGCACACCTCGGCCAGCTCAGAGATGCAGGCCACGCGCACCGCGCCATCGTCGCCGTCGCCGCCGCCGCCGCCACCCTCTCCCCGGGACCGGTACCAGAAGGCGCCGGCCACCATGGCGACGGCGACCACGAAGGCCAGGAGCTTGGCCAGCCGGGGCGGCATCGGGGAGACGGTAGTGGCCTGAGGGGTCGACCCCTCGGCGAGCCGCTCCGGTCAGGCCACCGCGGTGCCGGCAGGCCCGTGGGGATCGCCGGGGTCGGGCACGTCGTCGGCGGTGAGGGTGGTGAGCTGGGCGTCGGTGGGCGCCTCGATGGCCACCACCCGGCTGGCCTGGCGGGCCACACAGAACTCGAAGAGGTTGCGGGCCACCCGCCCGTTGCCGAAGCCCTTGTCGCGGGTCTGCGCGGCGAACCAGGCCTTCACCGCAGCGGCGGCGCCTTCGTCGCAGTGGTAGCCGCCCTTTTCGCCGAGGCCGGTGAAGATGAGCATCAGCTCCTCGTCGGAGTAGTCGGGAAAAGTGATCGTCTTCGGGAACCGCGACTTCAGGCCGGGGTTGGAGCCGATGAAGGTGGCCATCTCGGCGGGGTAGCCGGCGGCGATCACCACCACCGAGTCGCGACGATCCTCGATCAGCTTCACCAGCGTGTCGATCGCCTCCTGGCCGAAGTCGCTGCCCTGCCCACCGCCGCGCGCCAGGGCGTAGGCCTCGTCGACCAGCAGCACCCCCTCGTCGGCGCGGTCGAACACCGCTCGCACCTGGATGGCGGTCTGGCCCACGAAGCCCGCCACCAGGCCGGATCGGTCGGTCTCCACCAGGTGGCCCTTGGCCACCACGCCGAGGGTCCGGTAGATCTGGGCCAGTAGCCGGGCGACGGTGGTCTTGCCGGTGCCCGGGTTGCCGGCGAACACGAGGTGGCGGCTCTGGTCGAGCACGGGCAGGTTGCGCTCCCGGCGCAGGTTCTGCACCCGGATGAGGTTGGTGACCAGCTTGACCTCGGACTTCACGCTCTCCAGCCCGACCAGCTCGTCGAGCTCGGCCATGAGCTCTTCGATCGGGCGGGGAGGCGGGAGTGGCTCCTCTTCCGGGGCGCCGGCCACCGCTGCGCCGGCGGCGGTGGCCACCGGCACGCCCGGTCCGGGAGCGGGGCCGGCGGGGGCGCCCGCCCGGCCCAGGGTGGCGCGGAAGCGCTCGATGGCCTTCACCTCGGCCTCGGAGGTGTAGGGGTCGATGGCGGCCACCGCGAAGGCGATGGCCATGGCGACGTCGTGGTAGGTGCGGGCGTGGCTGGTGCCTTCGCGCTGGTCGTAGCGGGCCAGCAGGTCCACCATCACCGACGGCTGGTCGAGCCAGGCCGCCCTGCCCTCGATCACCTTCGCCTGGCGGAGGTCGTCGGGCGCCGCCCGCAGCAGGTCGGTGCCGAGCCGCGGCCCGAACAGCAGGATGAGCGACCACAGCTCGGAGTCGGTGTGGATCCCGTCGCAGTCGACGAAGGCGGCGGCCAGGTTGTAGGCCTCGTGGACGACGTCACCGGCCAGCTTGGTGCGGTCGACGCCGTCGACGCCCTTGGCCAGGTCGCTGACCACCGGGGTGAGGGTGTCGATGAAGTGGCTGACGGCCTGCTCGAGGCCGGGGTCGGCGATCACCCCCGCGGCTCCCGCCACATGGGGTGGATGGTGGGGCCGTCGGGGATCACGATCGGGTCGCGGAGGTCGAAGCCGTGCCGGGCGTAGAAGGCGATGTTGGCCTCCTTCGACGACTCCAGGTAGGCGGGGACGCCCTCGGCGTCACAGCGGTCGAGGACGGGCGCGAGCAGGGCCGAGCCCACGCCCTTGCCCTGCTGATCGGGGTCGGTGCCGAGCACGGCCAGGTACCAGTGCTCGGGTTCGCGGGGGTGGGCCTTCTCCACCTGGGCCAGCACCCGGAGCCCGCGCACCGTCCGCGGGCCGAACAGGCGCAAAGCCGCCGGCGCTTCCCGAGCGACGCTGGCGACGGTGGGTCGCCAACGGCCCGGCGGCGCCCAGAGCGCCGCCCCCTGGACCGACGCGGTGGTGTAGGTGGCCCCCAGGCGAAGCCGGTTGGCGGTGTCGGCCTGGAAGTAGCGGGCGGCGTGGCGACCCCACCGGTCGTCCGAGGGCACGAGGTGGCGGAACACCGGATCGTCGGTGAAGGCGCGGGCCAGCGCTCGTCCCACGGCGGGGAGGTCCTCGGCGGTGGCGGCGCGCACTTCGGGCATCGATCGAGTGAACCACATGCCGGTCCGGCCGCCGACCGCCAGGGGAGGGTTCAACCGGCGCCGGGCAGCTGATCCTCGTGCTTGGCGAGCACCCGCTTGGGCGCCTTCAAGCGCCACGAGTCGACGATCAGCTCGGTGAGCTCGTCGAGCTCGATCTCATGGAGGTCCACCAGCACCGCCGGGTAGCCGTCGTAGTGCGGCGTGGTGAAGAACACGTCCGGCTCCGAAGCCAGCAGCGCCTCCTTCTCGTCGAGGTCGGCCACGAAGACGACGAGGCCGCCCTCGGCCTCGCTGCGGATGCGGAGGAACCCCTTGTCCTTCACCCGGAACCCGGGGCTGCCGTACCAGGGCTTCTCGGTGGTCTCCGGCAGGGCGAGGGCGATCCGGCGCACGTCGTCCTCGGTGGCCACGCCTCCGATCATACGGAAGAGCCCGGCGGCGGGCTCCAAGGGTGGCGGCGGGGCCACCAGCCGGGCACGGTGGGAGCCCGCCAGCGGGTGAGCAGCCAGGGGACGACGCCACCATGGCCCCGGAGCGACGGCGAAGAACAGCGCGCTGCCGGCCGCGGCACGAAGCTGGCGACGGCGGACCCCGGCCATCACCGGTCGGCGGCGCTCCACCGGATGGCGGGCGGGCGGACCCTCGCGCACAGGGGCAGCCCACAGTTGTCGGTGAGGTCCAGGTCGGCCACGGCCCGGCCCGCCCGCACCACCTCTCCGGGCACGTCGGCCAACATCAGCTTCGCTCGGCGGAACATCTCGAAGGACCCGTCAGCGCCGACCTCGCCCCAAGTCAGGTACAGGAAGCGCTCCCCCCGCCGCCCCTGGACCGCCGGACCCCGGAAGTCGGCCTCGCCGCCCTTGTCGATCACGTTCACATCGGTGTGCCACTCCGCCGAGGCGGCGTCGCCCGGAACCAGATCAGCGGGCTGGCGCCCCACTTGCAGCCCGACGTGGACGTTGTCGTACTCCGCGCCCGGGGGCCGCCGGCCGGGGAGGTGATGGCCCCGGATGACGATCTGGAGCGTGCGCCCCTCCACCGCTCAGGAGGGTGGCGTTGGGGGAGGGTCCGGGTCGCTGAAGACCACGATCGTCATCCCGCCGGTGTTACCACAGCCGAGGGCGAGGGCCGGAACGAGAGGGATCGCCTCCAGAGGGTGGCCCTTGGCGGCAGTACGCTGTCGCCGTGGCCGACGCGACGAGTCCCATCGCCGAGCTGGGCCGGCGGGCCAAGGTGGCGGCCCGGCGGCTGGCCACCGCCTCGACCGCCCAGAAGGACGCCGCCCTCCACGCCGGGGCCGACCTCCTGGTGGACCGCTCCCACGACATCCTGGAGGCCAACGCCGCCGACCTGGCCCGGGCGGAGGAAGCCGGCGTGGCGGCCACCGTCACCGACCGGTTGCGGCTCGACCCGAAGCGGGTCGGCGCCATGGCCGACGGCCTGCGTCAGGTGGCCGCTCTGCCCGACCCGGTGGGCGAGGTGCTCGGCGGGTGGGTCCGCCCCAACGGGCTGCGCATCGCCCAGGTGCGGGTGCCTCTCGGAGTGGTGGCCATCATCTACGAGAACCGGCCCAACGTCACCAGCGACGCCGCCGGTCTCTGCCTCAAGTCCGGCAACGCCGCCTTCCTGAGGGGCTCCTCGGGAGCCATCGCCTCCAACACCGCCATCGCCGCCGTCCTGCGCGAGGCCTGCGCCAAGGTCGACCTCCCGGCCGACGCCGTCGCGCTGGTGGAGGACACGTCCCGGGAGGCGGCCGTCGAGTTCATGCAGCAGCGCGACACGATCGACTGCCTCGTCCCCCGGGGTGGCCCGTCGCTGATCAAGTCGATCATCGAGCACGCCACCGTCCCCTACGTGATCGACGGTGACGGCAACTGCCACGTCTACGTCGACGCCGCCGCCGACCTCGACATGGCCAGGGCCATCGTGGTCAACGCCAAGACGTCACGCCCCTCGGTGTGCAACGCCGCCGAGACGCTGCTCGTTCACGCCGACGTGGCCCCACGGTTCCTGCCGGCACTGGCCGCCGACCTCGAGGGCGTCGCCCTGGTGGCCGACCCTGCCGCCGCCGCCCTGCTGGCAGGGGCCACCGCCGCCACCGAGGACGACTGGGCCACCGAGTTCGTCGACCTCAAGCTGGCGGTGCGGGTGGTCGGCTCGCTCGACGACGCCATCGACCACATCGCCCGGTACGGGACGGGCCACAGCGAGGCCATCGTCACCCGCGACCTGGCGGCCGCCGACCGCTTCACCGGCGAGGTCGACGCCGCCGCCGTGTTGGTGAACGCCTCAACCCGCTTCGTCGACGGTGAGCAGTTCGGCTTCGGCGCCGAGATCGGCATCAGCACCCAGAAGCTGCACGCCCGGGGCCCCATGGGCCTGCGCCAGCTCACCACGGCCAAGTTCGTGGTGCGGGGTGACGGCCACGTGCGCACCTGAGAGTGCCTTCGCCCGGCTCGCCGGGCGGGCGGGGCGGGCTGGGCGAGCATCGCCCACCGTGCCGACCGCGCCGCACCAGCACCGGAACTGCACGATCACGACGTCGCGCTGCACGTCCACCGCCAGGATGCGCCGTTCCGTGAGCAGCACCTCGGCCCCCTCGGCTGGGCACCAGCCCGAGAACATCACGGCCCCCGTCGTGGCCGGCGGCGGCGCCGGGGTCGTGGCGAGCGGACCTCGCCCGTGCGGATCCAACCCATCTCGTCCTCACGGGCAGCGGGCGCCCGGCGGTTGCGGAGCTCGTACCAGAGAGGCTGGTTCGGTCGGGAGGTCATGGCCCCATGGTGAGCCCACGCCGCCGCCAACACCATTGGCAGGAACGCCGATGTGCGCAAAGATCCAGCCAAACCCAAGCGGTGGGTAGGTTGCATGCCGGTTGAACGGCTGGCGGGGCGCCACCGTGAGGTCAGCTGGCCAGGTCGCCCCGGAACGTCCGGCGGTAGGCGGCGGGCGGGGCGCCGACCACCCGCTGGAAGTGCACCCGCAGCCCGGCGCCCGAGGAGAAGCCGCAGCGATGGGCGATCTGCTCCACGGCCAGGTCGGTGGTCTCGAGCAGGGCCCGGGCCCGCAGCACCCGTTGGGTGAGCAGCCACTGGAGCGGCGTGGTGCCGGTGACGTCGACGAACCGCCGGGCGAAGGTGCGGGCGCTCATGTCGGCCTGGCGGGCCAGGCTCTCCACCGTGACCTGCTCCTCGAGGTGCTCGGCCATCCAGGCCAGCAGCGGGCGCAGCGGGTCGTCGCGCGGGCAGTCGGGCACCGGGGTGCGCACGAACTGGGCCTGGCCGCCGTCGCGATGGGGCGGCACCACCATCCGCCGGGCGACGGTGTTGGCCGCCTCGGCGCCGAGATCACGTCGCACCAGGTGGAGGCACAGGTCGATGCCGGCGGCGGTGCCGGCCGAGGTGAAGAGCGGGTCCTCGTCCACGTAGAGCACCGAGGGGTCGACGTCGACGGCGGGGAACCGGCGGGCCAGCTCCTCGGCGTGCATCCAGTGGGTGGTGGCGCGCTTGCCGTCGAGGAGACCGGTGGCGGCGAGGAGGAAGGCGCCGGTGCACACCGAGACGAGGCGGGCGCCCCGGGCATGGGCGGCGAGGAGGGCCGACACCACCTCCGCCGGGTAGAGGTGGGGTTCGGTCTCGTTGCCCGACGCCGACCATGCCGGGATGAGCACGGTGTCGGCGGAGGCCACCGCCTCCACCCCGTGGGGTGCGGACACCCGCAGGCCACCCTGGCCGGCGTCGACGCTGGTGCTCACCGCGCAGACCACGTGCTCGTAGTCCCAGCTCGGGATCTCGGGGCGGTCGATGCCGAAGACCTCGCACGCCACCGCCAGCTCGAACAGGGCGATCTTCGGACCCACGATGCTGACCACCCGGTGCATGGCAGGAAAACGTACTAGAGCACGCTTCCTGCCGCCCGACGGTCACCCCTCGCCGGAGATGGTGGCCGTACGCCGCGCCACCTCCTCGGCGGAGACGTCCTCGATGCGCTGGCTGAGCATCCACTGCTGGCCGAACGGATCCCGCAGGCGCCCGCCCCGCTCGCCGTAGAACTGGTCGGCCAGGGGGTAGATCACCTCGGCGCCGGCGTCGAGGGCGCGCTGCCACAGCGCGTCGACGTCTTCCACGTAGACGGCCATCACGGCGGTGGTGAGGCCGTCGAGCGACTGCGGTGAGCGGTTCGGCCCCTCGCCTTCGTCGGTGAGCATCACCACCGAGTCGCCGATGCGGACCTCGGCGTGGATGAGGCTGCCGTCGGGCGCGGTGTGGCGGGGACCAAGCGGTTCCGCGCCGAACGCCGCCGCGTAGAACTCGATGGCGGCGGCGCCGTCGCGCACGACCAGCCGGGGCGTGACCGTGCCGAGGTGCTCGGGCACGGCGCGGATGGGCGGGCGGTCCGGTCGGGACATGGGGACTCCTTCTCGTGGCGACGATGACGACCCATGATGACCTGCCCCCGGCGCGGGTGTCTTGGACGACGGGACGTGTTGGAACCGATTGACCGGACGGTCAAGGCGGCCAGTAACTTCATGGCATGGCCGACCACCGCTTCGAGTCCGTGCCGGCCGTCCGTGAGGGCCTGCGATCGGTCGGCTACCTGTCCGACGAGGGCATCGCCGGCATCGTGTACCTGGCCGACCGCCTCCAGAAGCCGATCCTGGTGGAGGGGCCGGCGGGCACGGGCAAGACCCAGCTGGCCAAGTCGGTGGCCGAGATGAGCAGCGCCCGTCTCATCCGCCTGCAGTGCTACGAGGGCCTCGACGAGTCCAAGGCCCTCTTCGAGTGGAACTACAAGAAGCAGCTCCTGCGCATCCAGGCCGAGCGCAACGAGGGCGGCACCTGGTCGGATGTGGAGACCGACATCTTCTCCGACGACTTCCTCCTCACCCGGCCCCTGCTGGAGGCCATCCGGGCGGCCGACCCGGTGGTGCTGCTGATCGACGAGGTGGACCGGGTGGAGGTGGAGACCGAGGCGCTGCTGCTCGAGATCCTCTCCGACTACCAGGTGTCGATCCCCGAGCTGGGCACCATCACCGCCCGCCAGATCCCGCTCGTGTTCCTCACGTCCAACAACACCCGGGAGCTGTCCGAGGCGCTCAAGCGTCGCTGCCTGTACCTGCACGTCGACTACCCCGACATGGACCGGGAGAAGGAGATCGTGCTCACCAAGGTGCCCGACATCACCGAGGCGCTGGCCGACCAGGTCGCCCGCATCGTCCGGTCCCTCCGCCAGCTCGAGCTGAAGAAGCCGCCGTCGGTCTCGGAGACGCTCGACTGGTCCCGCACCCTCCTGCTGCTCGGGGTCGAGACGGTCGACGCGGAGGTGGCCACGTCCACCGCCAACATCCTGCTCAAGTACCAGAGCGACATCGCCAAGGCGGTGAAGGAGTTCTCCTCCAACCAGCAGGCGGCCAAGGTCTTCGCCCCCGGCCCGAAGTGACGGTGCAGAGGTGACCGCCACCGGGTCGCCGATGCTCGAGCTGCTGGCCGGCTTCATCGGCGAGCTCCGTGAGGCCGGGCTGCCGGTCAGCCTCACCGAGAACCTCGACGCCATGGAGGCGGTGAAGCACATCCCCCTCGACGACCGCGAGGCGTTCAAGTACGCCCTGGCCGCCACCCTGGTGAAGAACAACGCCCACTGGCGGGCCTTCGAGACGGTGTTCGAGGTGTACTTCTCGCTGCGGGGCAGCCGCTACGCCATCGATGACGACACCGACGAGCTCTCCGACCTGCTCGACGATCTCGACGGCGAGGGCGAGGGCCAGGGGGACCAGGGCGGCGAGGGCGCTCAGGGGGCGGCGGGGGCGGCGAGGCGCTCACCCCCGAGGAGCTGGCCCAGCTCCTCTACCAGGCCCTGCTCAACGGCAACGACGGGATGATGCGGGCCATCGCCCGCCAGGCGGTGCGCCGCTTCGCCGGCATGGAGCCGGGCCGGCCGGTGGGCGGCACCTACTACCTCTACCGCACCCTGCGGAACCTCGACCTCGACAGCGTGCTCGACAAGTTGATGCAGCAGGCCCGCAACCGGTCGGCCGAGGACGGTTCGCCCCTCACCCCTTCGAGGAGCGGCTGGAGGAGGACGAGTTCTCGATCCGCATCGAGGCGCTGAAGAAGGAGATCGAGGCCGAGATCCGCCGGCGCCTGGTGGCCGACAGGGGGTGGAGGCCATGGCCCGCACGCTGCGCAAGCCGCTGCCCGAGGACGTCGACTTCATGCACGCCAGCCGGGAGGAGATGGCCAACCTCCGCAAGGCGCTGTACCCCTCACCCGGCGCCTGGCCGTGCGCCTGGCCCGCAGCGTCGCCACGGGCGCAAGGGCCCTCGACTTCCGCAACACGGTGCGCCACTCGCTCAGCTACGGCGGCGTGCCGGCCGAGCCGAAGTTCCGCTACCCCCGGCCCCACAAGCCCGAGATCTTCGTGGTGGCCGACATCTCCGGTTCGGTGGCCGCCTTCGCCCGCTTCACCCTGATGCTCGTGTACGCCATCAGCGGCCAGTTCTCCAAGGTGCGGTCGTTCGTGTTCATCGACGGGGTCGACGAGGTCACCCGCTTCTTCGAGGGCGTGGAGGACGTGACCGAGGCCGTGCACCGGGTCAACACCGAGGCCGACGTGGTGTGGGTGGACGGCCACTCCGACTACGGCCACGCCTTCGAGGTCTTCTGGGAGAAGTGGGGCAAGGAGATCGGCCCCAAGACCACGGTGATGATCCTGGGCGACGCTCGCAACAACTACCACGCCTCCCAGAGCTGGGTGGTGAAGGAGATGCAGCACCGGGCCCGCCACGTGTACTGGCTGAACCCCGAGCCCAAGAGCTACTGGGACACCGGCGACTCGATCTTGGGGGAGTACGCCACCTTCTGCGACGGCACCTTCGAGTGTCGCAACCTCCGCCAGCTCGAGCGCTTCGTCGACCACCTCGCCTGAGGCGGGCTGGGTCGCCGCCCCGAACGAGAGGCTTTCAGCGGCGGGGCATCTCCTCGCGGGAGGACAGGTAGCCCGCCGTGCCGACCAGGGCGACGTGGGAGAACGCCTGGGGGAAGTTGCCGAGCATGCGCCCGGCGGCGGGGTCGTACTGCTCGGCGAGGAGGCCGACGTCGTTGCGGAGGGCGAGCAGCCGCTCGAACATGGCTCTCGCCTCCGCCGTGCGGCCCATCAGGGCGAGGTTGTCGGCCAGCCAGAACGAGCACATGAGGAACGTGCCCTCGCCGCCGCCCACCCCGTCGACGGTCTCGTGGGCCAGGTAGCGGTGCACGAACCCGTCGTGGGTGAGGTCGCGCTGGATGGCCTCCATGGTGGCCACCACCCGCTCGTCGGTCGCCGGCAGGAAGCCGACGAGGGGCACCATGAGCAGGCTGGCGTCGAGGGCGGAGGAGCCGTACGCCTGCACGAACACACCTCGGTCGTCCACGCCCCGCTCCAGCACCTCGGCGTGGATCTCGTCGCGCAAGGCCCGCCACCGATCGAGGGGCCCGGGCAGGCCGAAGCGCTCGGCGGACCGCAGCGCCCGATCGAGGGCGACCCAGGCCATCACCTTGGAGTGGGTGAAGTGCCGGCGCCCGCCCCGCACCTCCCAGATGCCGTCGTCCGGTTGTCGCCAGCAGTCCTCCACCACGCCCACGAGGGCGCGCTCCAGGGCCCATGCCGCGCCGTCGCCCTGGAGGCCCAGGGCGCGGGCCTGGTGGAGGGCGTCGAGCACCTCGCCGAAGACGTCGAGCTGGAACTGGCGGTGGGCGTCGTTGCCGATGCGCACCGGCCTCGACCCCTCGTAGCCCGGCAGCCAGTCGAGCTCCACCTCGGTGAGGCGGTGCTCGCCGGCCGGGCCGTACATGATCTGCACCTGGTCGGGGCGCCCGGCGACGGTGCGCAGGAGCCAGTCCCGCCAGGCTCGCGCCTCGTCGGTGTAGCCGCCGCTCATGAGGGCGAGGAGGCTGAAGGTGGCGTCGCGCAGCCAGCAGTAGCGGTAGTCCCAGTTGCGGGGACCGGCCACGGCTTCGGGCAGCGACGTGGTCGGCGCCGCCACCAGGCCACCGGTGGGCGCGTAGGTGAGGCCCTTCAGCACCACCAGCGAGGCGCGCACGGCGTCGGGCCAGTCGCCCACCGGCCGGCAGCGGTCGCTCCACGCCGTCCACCACCGCTCGGTGGCCGCGATGGCCGCGGGCACGTCGACCGGCGCCGGGGGCTGGAGGTGGGACTCGTACCAGACCAGCTCGAAGGGGACCCGGTCACCGGCGCGCACCTCGAACTCGGCCACGGTGGCGAAGCCCTCACCCTGCACCTCCACGGGCGTCCGCAGGCGCAGGGCGTCGGGGCCGGCCACCATGGCCAGCTCGCCGTCGAGGCGGCGCACCCACGGCACGATGGAGCCGTAGTCCATGCGGGCGGTGAGGTGCATGCGCATGGGCACGCGTCCCGAGCGCCCCTCCACCAGGCGCACCAGGTCGAGGCCGTCGCCCCGCAGGGGCATGCAGTCGATGATCACCACCACGCCGTCGTCGGTGTGCAGCTCGGTCTCGAGCACGAGCGTGCCCGGCCGGTAGCGGCGCTCGACCCGCCGCACCTCCCCGACCGGGGCCAGTTGCCAGCGGCCGTGGTCGGCGTCGCCCAGCAGGGCGGCGAAGCACGCCCGGGAGTCGAAACGGGGGAAGGTGAGCCAGTCGACCGACCCGTCCCTGGCCACCAGGGCGGCCGACTCCGTGTCGGACAGGAGGGCGTAGTCCTCGATCGGCGACGGCACCCGGACTGCCTAGCCGACGGTCAGGGCTTCATCACCGCGCCGATGGTGTAGTCGGGCGCGGGCCGGGCCGGCTGCCGGCGGGCGAGGGCTGACTCCATGGCAGGGCCGAGCCGCTCGAGCTTGGCCTTCTCCCGGGCGTCGTCGCCGTCGTGGAGCTCGGGCATCACCTGCTCGGCGAACAGCTCGAGCGCCTCGCAGATGTGCTCGTGGCGGTTGCGGCCGGCCTGGCTCACGAAGATCACCTGGTCGACGCCGGCATCCTCGTAGCCCCTCAACAGATCTCGCACCTGGGCGGGCGTGCCCACCGCGCCGCGCAGCGAGCCGAGCCCCTGCTCGAAGATCTGGGCGCCGAGCTGGCCGCCGGTCTGCGACGCCACCTGACGGTCGAAGCCGAAGGCGGCCCGGCGCTCCTGGAACTCGTCCCACACGTTGGTCCGGCCGGGCTGGTGCTGGCCGAAGACGTAGTAGTGGCCGAGGGAGTAGCCGAAGAAGTGACCGCCGTCGAGGCCGCGCTCGATGGCAGTCTCCTCGTCGGGGTGGCACATGAAGGGCAGCACGATGGCGACGTTGGGGTTCACCGCGAACCCACCGGCCACGCACTGGTCGCTGGCGATGGTGGCGTAGTAGTCGTCCACCCAGGTGCGGGCCTCGTCGGGGTTGATGAACGAGAACGACAGGGCCCCGATCCCCTTGGTGGCGGCCAGGTGGATCGTCTCCCGCCGGGAGCAGGCCACCCACACCGGGGGGTGGGGCTTCTGCAGGGGCTTGGGCACCACGTTGCGCGGCGGCATCGAGAGGAAACGGCCGTCGTAGCCGGCGAAGGGCTCCTCGACGAACATGCGGGTGACGGCGTCGAGCGCCTCCTCCCACTCCTGGCGCTTGGTGCCGCGGTCGACGCCGAACCCGCCAAGCTCCGCCTCCGAGGACGCCTCGCCGGTGCCGAAGTCGACCCGGCCGTCGCTCACCAGGTCTGGCGATGCGCTCGGCCACCCGGGCGGAGTGGTTGGTGGGGGAGCTGGACGATGCCGTGGCCCAGGCGGATGCGGCTGGTGCGCTGGCTGGCGGCGGCCAGGAAGACCTCCGGGGCCGAGGAGTGGCTGTACTCCTCGAGGAAGTGGTGCTCGACCTCCCAGACGTAGTCGAGGCCGAGGCGGTCAGCCAGCTCCACCTGCTCGGGAGCGCGCCCTGAGACGATGCCGTGCCCCCAGGCGGATGCCGCGGCTGGGCGCTGGCTGGCGGCGGCCAGGAACATGCCGAACTTCACGGCTGCTCCCGAGGCGAGTGGCGGCGACGTAGTCGAGGCCGAGGCGGTCAGGCTCCACCTGCGTCGATGGTCCGCCCGAGGGAGAAGGCCCGGTGTCGGCGTCGCGATCGGCCACGGGCGGTTCGCTCGAGGCGCGTACCGTGACGGCCGAACTGGTGGTGCTCCCAGGCGAGGGCGGCGACGAGCAGGATCCCGAGCAACCGATCGACGGCGCCATATGCCGGGTCAGCGGGTTCACGGGCGTCCTCTGTCAGGCCGGCGATGCCTCGGTCGACGTCGCTCGTCGGTCCCGGCGCGGGGTTGTCCTCACCAGGCCTCGAGGACTCGGGGTGCAGGGCAGGCATGCCCAGCACGCACTCTGGTCGGAACCTCGACGGACCTTCCACGACCGTGAGCTTGACCCGGCGCAGGACCGATGCAGGCCGCAGTTGTCCATCCGTCGAGGACCGGGTGGTGCAGGGCATGCACCCGATCGATGGGTAGCCCTGCTGCGTCAGCGGGTTGACGGGCACGTCGTGGTCGGCGATGTAGCCGTCCACGTCCTCGTCGGTCCAGGTGGCGATGGGGTTCACCTTCACCAGGCCTCGGAGGTCGCGGGCCACGACGGGCGTGGTGTCGCGGTTGGCCGCCTCGGCCCGGCGCAGGACGCTCATCCAGGCCGCCTTGCCGGCCCGCCCGGTCGAGCTGGCCCACCTTCACCGCCGAGCAGCAGTTCTCGGGGTCGGCCCGCCACAGCGCTTCGTCCTGGCGGGCGACGGTCATGATGCGATCCAGGTTCAGCCCGTAGTGGCGGCGCACCTCCTCGACGGTCTGGAGCGTCTCGGGGAAGTGGTAGCCGGTGTCGATGAAGACCACCTCGATGGCCGGGTCCACCTGCACGGCGAGGTCGATCAGGACGGCGTCGGTCATCGACGCCGTCATGCACAGGTGGGGTGAGAACGTCTCCACCGCCCACGAGATGATCTTCGTGGCCGGCTCGTGCTCGAAGGCGACGTTGAGCTCGCCCAGCTCCGAGTCGGTCAGGTCGCGGCGCTGGTCGAGCACCTCCGTTCGGGAACGGCCATCGACCACGGTCACGTGGCGCACTCCGACTCGCCGATCTCCTTCACGTAGGGCCCGGTCTCGTCGTAGTCGACGTAGAACTCCGGCCCGTCGGCCGGGGTCGGGAAATGGTCGAGGTCCCGGAGGCCGTCGGCGATGGCCTTGGCCCCGCCGGCCCGGTCCATCCACGCCCGGAACGTCTCGCCGGCGGTGCGCTCGTCGGCGAAGCGGCGAACCACCCGCACCGCCGCCTCCGGCGCCGCCTTGGCCGGGAGCCGCAGGGCCTTGTCGCCGAAGTGGATCTGCTCCTGGCCCACGTAGCCGCCGAGCAGCATCTGGTAACCCGGCGCCGCCTGGCCGTGGGCCCGGCGCTCGGCGCCGAAGAACCCGATGTCGGAGATGTGGTGCTGCCCGCAGGAGTTGGTGCAGCCCGAGATGTTGGTGCGGATCCCGCCCACGTCGGCCAGGCCCTCCTCCTCGAGGCGCACGCCGATGGCGTCGGCCAGGCCCCGGGACTGGGTGACGGCCAGGTTGCACGTGTCGGCTCCGGGGCAGGCCACCACGTCGCGGGCCAGCTCGGCGCCGGCCTCGGCCATGCCGATGGCCGACAGGCGCTCGTGGAGCACGGGGAGCTGGGCCTCCGTGAGCCCCCGGTACACCAGGTTCTGGCGGTTGGTGACCCGCACCTCGGCGCCCAGTTCCCGTTGGATGTCGGCCAGGGCCCGGAACTGGGCCGACGTGATGTCGCCGAGCCGGGCCCAGGCGTAGGCCGACACCGTCCCCTTGGCCACGCCCCGCACCACGTTGGCCCCCTCCCACCGCTGGTAGGGGTCGGCCGAGCCGATGGTGACCATGGTGCCCTGGCCCAGCGCGGTGGGGACCACCCCCTCGGCGGTGCCGGCGGGGGCGTCGCCGGCCTTGGACACCTCGTCGGGGATGCCACCGGGCCAGGTGGAGGAGGCCAGCAGGAACTTGCGCACCTTGAACACCTGGCGCTGGAGCTCTTCGAAGCCGAGCGTGTCGACCAGCCACTTCATGCGGGCCCGGAGCTTGTTGTCCCGGTTGCCGTTGTGGTCGAAGACCCGCAGGATTGCCTCGATGGTGGGGAGCAGGTCTTCCCGGGCGGTGAACTCCTCCAGGGCCAACGCGGGGTGCGGGTTGGCGCCGAGCCCGCCGGCCACGAACACCCGGAACCCGGGCTCGAGGGTGCCGTCGTCGAGCCGGCGGGCGGTGGCGATCACCCCCACGTCGTTGAACATGGCCTGCCCGCAGTCGGTGTTGCACCCCGAGAAGTTGATCTTGAACTTGCGGGGGAGGCGCTGGGCGATGGGGTTGTGCAGGAAGTGGCGGTAGGTGGCCTCGGCCCAGGCGCTGATGTCGAGTACCTCGAAGGGGCAGGCGCCGGCCAGGTGGCAACCCTGCACGTTGCGGACCGTGTCGCCGCACGCCTCCCGGGTGGTGAGCCCGGCGGCGGCCAGGTCCCGCATGGCGGCCGGGACCCGCTCGAGCTCCACGAAGTGGAACTGCAGGTTCTGGCGGGTGGTGATGTGGCCCCAGCCCCGGGAGTACTCATCGGCGATGTGGGCGAAGGCGTCGAGCTGGTCGGGGGTCAGCGACCCGTAGGGAACCTTCACCCGCAGCATCTGGGCGGTGCCGCCCTGGCGCTGGCCGTAGATGCCGTTGGTCAGGCGGAACACCCGGAACACTTCCTCGTCCAGCTCCCCGGTGAGATAGCGGTGCAGCTGGAGGTCGAACTTCTCGATGTCGGCGGCCAGGGCGGGATCGATCTCACGCTGGAGCACGGGTGGTGCCTCTCGCTGGTCCATCGACGACAGAGAACCCGACCTACCCGGTCAGGAATTCCCGCCATGGTGACAAATCCCGATTCGTCAGGTCAAGATTCGTCCCTGTGACTTGTGGCGCTCAGCCGGCGCGGAGCAGCTCCGCCACCCGGAAGGCGAGGTCGAGGGACTGGCGGCCGTTGAGGCGGGGGTCGCACATCGTCTCGTAGCGGTCGTCGAGGCCGGACTCGAGCACGGCCCGGGAGCCGCCGAGGCACTCGGTGACGTCGTCGCTGGTGAGTTCCACGTGCACCCCGCCCGGGGTGGTGCCGGCGGCGCGGTGGGCGGCGAAGAAGCCGGCGATCTCGGCGAGGATGTCGTCCAGACGACGGGTCTTGCGGCCGCTGGCGGTGCTGAAGGTGTTGCCGTGCATGGGATCGCACGCCCACACCACCGGATGACCGGCGTCGCGGACGGCCCGCAGCAGCGGAGGCAGGGCCGCCTCGACCCGGGATGCGCCCATCCGGGTGATGAGGGTGAGGCGACCCGGCACCCGGCCGGGGTTGAGGGCCTCACAGAGGGCCAGCACCTCCTCCACCGACGCTCCCGGCCCGAGCTTGCAGCCCACCGGGTTGGCGATGCCGGCGAAGAACTCGAGGTGGGCGCCGCCGAGCTGGCGGGTGCGTTCCCCGATCCACACCAGGTGGGCGGAGGAGTCGTACCACGCCCCGCTGAGGGCGTCGCGCCGGGTGAGCGCCTCCTCGTAGCCCAGGATCAAGGCCTCGTGACTGGTGAAGAAGTTGGTCTCGTGGAGGGTCGGTTGGGAGCGGGTGTCGACCCCGCAGGCCTTCATGAACCGCAACGCCCGGTCGATCTCGTCGGCGATGCGCTCGTAGCGCTCGCCCTCGGGGCTCTGGGCCACGAACTCCTGGGTCCAGGAGTGCACCCGGTTGAGGTCGGCGAAGCCGCCTTTGGTGAAGGATCGCAACAGGTTCAACGTGGCCGCCGACTGGTGGTAGGCCCGCAGGAGGCGCTCGGGGTCGGCGGCCCGACCGCCGGCGGTGAACGCGTGGTCGTTGACCATGTGGCCCCGGAACGAGGGGAGCTCGAGGTCGCCAGCGGCCTCGGTGGCAGCCGACCTGGGCTTGGCGAACTGACCGGCGATCCGGCCGATCTTCACGGTGGGCAGGCCGGAGCTGTAGGTGAGCACCACCGCCATCTGCAGGATCACCCGCAGCCGCTCGCGGACGGTGGTGGCGTTGAAGGCCTCGAAGGACTCGGCGCAGTCCCCGGCCTGGAGCAGGAAGGCGCGCCCCGCGGCCACCTCGGCTAGGTCGGCGGTGAGGTCCCGGGCCTCGCCGGCGAACACCAGCGGCGGGAGATCAGCCATCGACTTCAGCACCCGTTCGAGGGCGCCCTCGTCGGGCCAATCCGGCTGCTGGGCCGCGGGCCGCTCGCGCCAGGACGACGGCGACCACTCCCGGGGGCTCACCGCTCCAGCGTTACCGGCGCCGACGGAGCGTGCAAAGCGAGAAGTCGGGCTGCGGAGCCGCCAGGCGGAGCAGCCCCCAGCGTGACACGCGGATCGGCGAAGCCGGCTCCGGCGCAGTCGGAGCAAGCCAGCACTGCGGAGCCGCCAGGCGGAGCAGCTCCCGGCGTGACGGCCGGATCGGCGAAGCCGGCTCCGGCGGAGTCGGAGCAAGCCAGCACTGGCCCGCCCGGGCCAGCAGCGCTGCGCGATGTGCCGGACAGCACCACCTAGGCGGCGTCGATGCGGGACTCGGCCTCGTGGCGGACGGTGGTGACCGCCCGCTTCACCAGCCGGCGGGCGGCCTCGGCGGTGACACCGAGCTCCTCGCCCACCTCCCGGTAGCTGCGCTTGCGGCCGTCGTTGATGCCGAAGCGCTGCTCCACCGCGTAGCGGGCCCGGTCGTCGAGCACGTCGAGCAGGTTGGTCGCCATCTGCTCCTCGGAGTGGGCCACCACCTGGTCCTCCGGGGTGGGCACGTCGTCGGGGAGGATGTCGACCAGCTCGTTGCTGTCGTCGTCGCCGATGGTGCGGTCGAGCGAGGTGGGCGTGGTCAGGCGGTGCAGGGTGGCGTGCTCGTCGTCGAGCTCGTCGCCGTCGCCGGCGACCTGGCGCAGAGCCGCCCGCAGGCTGGCGGAGCGGTCACCGGGCAGCCGGATGAGGCTGGCCTTCTGGTCGAGCGCCCGGCCGATGGCCTGGCGGATCCAGAACGTGGCGTAGGTGGAGAACTTGAAGCCCTTGCGCCAGTCGAACTTGTCGACGGCGTGCTCGAGGCCGAGGTTGCCCTCCTGGATCAGGTCGAGCAGCTCCATGCCCGGAGGCAGGGGATAGCGCCGGGCGACGCTGACGACCAGGCGGAGGTTGGCCCGGATGAACCGGTCCTTGGCCCGGGCCGCCTGGCGGACCACCCGGCGGAGCTCGGCGGTGTCCTCGCCCGCCTCCAGGCGGGCGGTGGCGGCGAACCCGGCCTCGATCAGCTTGGAGAGCTCGCGCTCCTCCTGGGCGGTGAGGAGGGGGACGAGCCCGATCTCGTTGAGGTACTGGCCGACAGAATCGCTCATGACACATGCTCCAACGGTGGTTCCGGGGCGAAGATTCCCTGCTGAGGCCGCTCGTTCGACCCTCAAGCGAACAGCTACGTTCCAACCGTGACCAGCGCTTTTCGCATTCCTCCCCGGAGGGTGACGTCGGTCACGGCTGTTTGTCTCGTCGCTCCGGGCACCTTCCCGAAGTGACCCGGCGAATGAACATTCGGAGCGGCGAGCGGTTGGGGATTCTCGGAGGGACGTTCGACCCTCCTCACATCGGCCACATCTCCGCCGCTGTGAACGTTCGCCACGAGCTCGGACTGGACCGCGTCCTGCTGATGGTCGCCGGCGACCCCTGGCAGAAGCGGGCCCGGCCCTCGTTGACGCCCGCCGCCGACCGCCTGGCCATGGTGCAGGCGGCCGTCGGCGGCCTCTCGGGCGTCGAGGCCGGGGATCTGGAGGTCCGGCGGAACGGTGCTTCCTACACCGCCGACACCCTGGTGGCCCTCCGCCAGGAGGACCCTGCCCGGCAGATGTTCGTGGTGCTCGGCCGTGACGCCGCCGCCGGCCTCCTGACCTGGGAACGGGTGGAGGTGGTGCGCGAGCTCGCCACCATCGCCGTGGTGGACCGCCCGGGGACCGAAAGGCACGTGCTGCCCACCGGGTTGCCCGTGGTGGAGGTGGCCGTGCCCGGAATCGACGTGTCGAGCAGCGACCTGCGGGCCCGGTTCGCCGACGGCCGCCCCACCGAGGTGCTGGTGCCTGTCGGCGTCGCCTCCTGCATCGCCGAGCGCCGCCTCTATGGTGTCGGGAGATGACGCACGAGCCGCGCCAGCGGGCCGGGCGACCCCGCTCTGCCGCTGCCAACCGCCTGGCCGAGCTCCTGGCGGAGTTCGACCGTACGGCCGAGCCCGCGCCCGCCGCGCCGCCCCCCCCCCCCACACCACCCCCACCGAACGCGGGCGCACGCGCCCCCCGAGACCCCGCCCCCGCCGCCCCGCCCCCGACGCCGCCGGAACCCCGCCCGCCCAGCGCCTCTGCCGGAACCGACGGCGCCCGCCCAGCACGGGCGACCCCGCCGTCTCCGGAACCGCCGGCCTCTGCGCCCCGGTGGCCGTACCCGAGCCGGGCCGGTCCGGGTGGTGCACCGGCCCCGCCGGCCGGCGGCGGGGGCCGCCTGAGTCCGCGGCGCCTCGGCTGCCGCGCTCGGCTGCCGCACCCCCCTGCCGCACCGCCCGCCCCCGCGCCCCCACCTCCCCCCGAGCCGCCCGCCGCCCCCGAACCCCCTGCGGCGGTGGCGCCGGAACCGCCGGCACCGGCCGCGCCGGTCCGGGCCGTCGGGCCGTCGCCACCGCCCGGGGAGCGCCACCGTCGGGCGGTCGGGGTGCGATCGGTGGCCTTCGTCACCGCCCTCGTCCTCCTCGTGCTGGCCATCCCTGCCCTGGGCTACGCGGGGCTGAGCACCATCAAGCGCAGCCGGGCCGGGCAGGTGTTCGACCCCGTCACCGACCCCCGCGCGCCCGGCTACCGGGCCATCGTCGAGCCCACGCCCACCGCCCTGGTCGTGCAGCGCGACGCCCTGGGCGCACCGGTGGCCCTCACCGCCCTCGCCCTGGGGGCCGGCGAGTCCGGGGGTACGGTGCTGTTCGTCCCCCTCGACACCAAGCTGGTGAAGCCGGCGTTCTACATCAACACCCTGCGCGCTGCGTACAACCTCTCCAAGGACCCCGGCCTGGTGGGCCAGACGGCCGGGCTGCTGGGCGTCGGCTTCGAGACGCTGATCGACCTCGACGACGAGGCATGGGCCGATGCGGTCGCCCCCGTCGCCCCCCTCCTCGTCGACAACCCCGATGACGTCAACGCCGCCGGGAAGTCGTTCCCCGCGGGGCCGATGGTCCTGGCCGCCGCCGACGTGGGGCCATACCTGGCCGCCATCGAGCCCGGCGAGAGCGACCTCAACCGCCTGATCCGCCACCAACTGGTGTGGGAGGCGTGGCTGAAGGCCATCGCCGCCTCCACCGATGACGAGCCCGTCCCCACCACCGAGTCCGGCATCGGCCCGTTCGTGCGCACGCTCGCCGCCGGGCCCTCCCGCGTCGACACCATCGACGTGGCGCCGGCCCCCGACACGGGGAGCGACGGCCGCCCCCGCTTCCAGGTCGACGTCCAGGGCCTCCGGCGCCAGGTCACTGACGCCATCCCCTTCCCCGTTTCCCCCGGGCTCGGCGTGCGCTACTCCGTGCGGCTCCTGAACGGGGTGGACGGCCGCAGCATCGACCCCGGGATCGCCTACGACCTGGTCTACGCCGGTGCCCAGATCGACACCATCGGCAATGCCCGCCGCTTCGGCATCCGGCACACGACCGTCGAGTACCACTCCCGGCGGCGCAAGGCGGCCGCCCAGCAGGTCAGCCTGGTGTTGGGGGGGGCGCGCCTGGTGTACGACCCTCGCAGCAGCGAGTCGGTCGACCTCATCGTGGTGCTCGGGCGTGACGTGCTGGATCGACCCGGCGCCCGCCAGGGGAGCGGCGGTGACTGAGGCGGGACCGCTGGAGCGGTGGGCGGCGGTGGCGGCGCGGGCCTGCGACGCCAAGTCGGGTGATGAGACGGTCGTGCTCGACGTGGGCGACGTGCTGGCCATCACCGACGCGTTCGTGATCACGTCGGCCACCAACACCCGCCTCGTGCGCACCATCGCCGAGGAGGTCGAGGAGCAGGTCGTCCTGGCCGGCGGCCCGAAACCGGCCCGCGTGGAAGGTCTCGACGACCTGCGCTGGGTGCTCCTCGACTACGGCAGCTTCGTGGTCCACGTGTTCCTCGACGAGGCCCGCCGCTACTACGAGCTGGAGCGCCTCTGGGCCGACGTGCCCCGCCTCGACTGGCGCCTCGTGCCCGAGCCCGCCCGTCGCCCCCGATAGCCGGAGCAGTCCGTCCTCAGCGGGGCTCGGGAGGCGGAGCGTCCAGGATGAGGTCGAGTTGGGCCCCCAGGACCTGGGCCAGCCACCCGGCGTAGGACGTGGTGACGTGGTTCTGGTCACGCCACACCAGCAGGTTGCCCACAATGACTGGGCAGCCGGTGGGCACGCAGAAGAACGGGGTGACGTCCAGGTAGTCGCCGCCGGCGTCGACGACGGCCTTGCGCTCGGCGGGGATGCCGCCGGCGTCGACCGCCCGATCCACGGGCGGGGCGCACGCCCTGTCGTCGTCGAGGTGCTCGGAGAGGCAGTCGGGCACGTCGCCGCCCTGGTGAGGGGTGGGCCCGAGAACCACCACGCGCGCGCCGGTGGAGCGCACCCTTGCGACGGTGTCAGCCAGGCCTATGAGCCACTCGGGGCCGTACTCCTGCAACCGGTAGGCAGGCCCGTAGGCCCGGTTCATGCCCAGGATCACCAGCATCGGCCGCTCGGCGGCGATCCGGTCGAGGACTGCAGCGCGCCATGTGTCGCACTCCCGGTAGGAGCGACCGAAGTTCGGGCTCCAGACCTCGGCGGTGATCGGTGGGCAGGTCGCCTTGGTAGGGACGAAGAGCTCCCAACCCCGGGCGTCGGCCACCGGTTCGAGCGCCGGGAACCAGGCGGTGGCGTGGGAGTCGCCGTACAGCACGACCCGGGCCCGGGCGCCCTCCCAGCCGTAGATGCAGCGGTGCAGCCCCGAGTCGGCGAACCCGTTGAAGCAACCGTCGTTGAAGGGCCGGGCCCGGTCCCCGTGGGCCTCCTCGAGCGGCGGATCGAGGTTGGAGGGCACGGGCGCGGGGCCGACCGATCGCTCGATGCTCGCGGAGATCTGCGCCATCGCCGCCAGTGCGGCCCGGGCCTGCGGATCCACGGTGGTGGCGGTGGCACCGCCCCGTGTCCCGGGCGGTCCGGCAGGGTCCGACGCCGGCGGGACGGTGACCGGTACGGCGGCGGCCACCTCGCCACCGCCGTGCAGCGGCGGAACCGTCCTCCACGCCACCAGGCCGCCGGTCGCCGCCATCACGCTGAGCGCGCCCGCCAGTGCCAGGCTGAGCGTCGGCCGTACCGAGAGACGGGGTGAGAAGCGCACCGGCGCCTCCACCGCCACGACGGTGCTGGCGGAGAGCCCGGCGGCCGCCCCCACCAACAGGAGGCTCTCCCAGGTGCGGAGCGCACGTCCGGCGGCGGCGGCGCCGAGCACGAGCAGCGGCCAGTGCCACAGGTACCACGAGTAGGAGAGGCGGCCGATCACCTGGAGCGGCCTCCAACCCAGCACCCGGGCGGGGCCGAACCCGCCTCGGCGGACCCCGGCGATCACCACGGCGGCCGTCCCGGCGACCGGGGCCAGGGCGGCAACCCCGGGGAACGCGGTGGTGGCGTCGAACGCCGTGACCGACCACCCGATCAGCGCCAGTCCCGCCCACCCGACCAGCGCCCCGACCGTCGCCGGTACTCGGCGCAGCACGGGCACGCCCAGGGCGACGAGGGCGCCCACGCCCAGCTCCCATGCCCGGGTGGGCAGCGAGAAGAACGCCCACGGCTGGGACCGGTCCGTGAGCCACAACGACCCGGCGAAGGAGACGACGACCAAGCCGCCCAGAGCGGCGGCGGTCGTGGTCACCGAGGGTCGACCGCGCCTCCAGGCCCCCGAGGCGAGCACCAGCAACACCGGCCACACCAGGTAGAACTGCTCCTCCACGGCCAAGGACCAGTAGTGCTGGAACGGCGAGGCGCTGCCCATCGACTCGAGGTAGCCGGTCTGCTGCACCGCGAACCGCAGGTTGGCGACATAGAGCGCGCTGGCCAGCCCATCCTGGGCGGCGGCTCGTAGCGTCAGCGGGGCCAACCACAGCCACGATCCGACGAGGGTGGCGGCGATCACCAGCACCGAAGCGGGCACGAGCCGGCGGGCCCGCCGGGCGTAGAACGACCGGAACGACAACCGGCCCTGCTGGCCCAGCTCGCGCCACAGCAGGCCGGTGATCAAGAACCCGGACACGACGAAGAAGACGTCGACGCCGACGTAGCCACCGGACGCCTGGGTTAGCCCGACGTGGTACAGCACCACCGCCAGCACCGCGACCGCTCGCAAGCCCTCGATGTCGGGCCGAAACGACCGCTCGCCTCGCATCACCCTCCCTGGTCCGCGCTCGTCCCGTGCAGGCCAGGCGAGTATCCCACCCTGAAGGATCCATCGAACGCCGCCGGACTGCTCCTGCGGAGCGTTTACGGAGAGGAATTGGCCGCGAGGAAGGAGAAGGCGACAAAGAGGACCTGGCGAGCCGCCGCCGTGGCACCATGAGGCCGGTGACCGACGACGAAGTGATCGACGACTCCGACCGGACCCGGTTCGTACTGGCACGCGATGGGGAGGAGGCGGAGCTGGTGTACCGCCGTCACGGGGACCGCCTCGTGCTCGTACACACCGGCGTGCCCGACGCACTCGAGGGCCAGGGGGTCGGCGGCACCCTGGTGGCGGCGGCGGTGGAACGGGCCGCGGCCGACGGCCTCACCGTGGTGCCCGAGTGCTCCTTCGCGGCGGGGTGGCTCGAGCGACACCCCGAGGAGGCTGCCCGGGTCACGGTGCACGCCCCCGAGTGAGCGGCGCCGGCCGGTCGGCCTAGGGCATGATCCCCTCGAGGGTGCCCTCGATGCGCCGGTTGCGCATCCGCCCCTCCAGGGTGGAGTTGTCGGCGATGGGTTCCGCCTCGCCCCGGCCCACCGCCTTGATGCGGTTGGCGGGGATGCCCTTGGAGACCATGTAGTCGACGATGGCCTGGGCCCGCTGGAGGGAGAGCCGCTGATTGAAGGCGGTGCTGCCCGAGCTGTCGGTGTGACCGGTGATGACCAGGGTGGCCTCGGGGACCTTCTCGAGGGCGTAGGCGCCGATGGCAAGGAGGCGGTCGAATTTGGGATCGATCGCCGCCGAGTTCAGCGGGAAGGTGAACTGCTCCTCGACGATCACCCGGGCAGGACCCGCCGGCGCGCGCGGGTCGAGGGTCATCTCCACCACCACGTTGCCCTCGCCCAGGACCATGATCGCCTTGCGCACGTAGCCCTCGGCGACCTGGACCGAGGGCACTGATCCCCGCAGGTAGAGCTTGCCCGCGCGGAACACGCCGAACGGCGCTTGAGGGCGGGAGTTGGGGTCGGCCCGCGGGAGCTCGAGCCCTGTCGCGCCGGGTGCCGTGGTCGAGGTGGTCGACGTCGAGGCGGATGTCGGCGGTGCCGAGGAGGTCGACCGGGGCGCGGTCGACCTGGGTGCGGTGGTGGACGAGGTCGGCTTCGAGCCGGCCGCGCCCTTCGCACTGGCGCGGGCGGCGGGTTCGTCGGCCCCGTCGCCGCTGCGGGCGAGCGCCACGGCGCCCAGCAGCAGCACCACCACCGCAGCCCCCATGACCAACGGGCGAAAGCGGTCGACCCCGTGCGCCGCCGCTTGGTCGGAAGGTGGATACGGCCGATCGTGACCGTTCATCGGTTACCTCGCAGCTCGCCGGTGCCTCACCGGGTTGTGGGGCGTTCTCCCATTTCGGGGCGGCCTAGAGCGAGGACGGCGGTGGGTCAGAATGACGGACGCCAGCGGCGTCCTCGACGTGCTCGGTCCACCGGTTACCGTCGTACCACCGCTTGGCGAAACGGCTCGACGGGTCGGCGGCCCACCGCCCGGTCGCCTTCGGCTGCTCGACTTGGCGCTGCTGGGCCGCAAGCTGCGCCTGGAGGGCCGCCTGCTGGGCCGCTGCCTGTTGAACTGCCATCTGGGCCTGCTGGATCGCCGCCGTGGTGGCAGCCTCACCCTGGGCCGAGAGCAGGCGCGTCTGCTCCCTGGTGGCTCGAAGCTGCTTCTTGTCTCGTCGTCGCTCACCCATGGCCGCGGACGGTAATGCGTTATCGACAACGCCGCCACGGTCCGGGGCGTGGACGGCCGCTGCGATCGCCGACGCCGTTCAGCCCCAGGAGCAGGTTCTCCGGTCCGAGGCCTGACGTAGCGACTGCGCCAGATCTGCCGTTGCGCCGCTCGCCCTCGTGACGAAGGGGTGGCCAATTCAGACTTCCAACGGGTTGGCAATCCGAAAGCCACTCTCCTCGGGATGGGGAATTTCCCACATCTAGAGCCCTGTGGTGCTGACGCCGTACTCAGCCTCTGCCTGTGTGAAACCCTCAAAGACCAGTTGATCAATCAGACCACTACGTGAGAAGGACGAGTACTCCAGATACTTCTTGGCCATCTTCGCAGCCTGCTCGTTCCAATCCGCGTTCAGGGCATCCACGCCGTAGGTGGCGTCCTCCGGTGAGAAGCCCTCAAACTCCAGTTGCTTGATCAGGCCACTACGTGAGAAGGCCGAGTACTCCAGATAGTCCGCGGCCGTCTGACGCGCGTTCCTCTGGCTGACCGTCTCGCCAGCCTCGGGTCCCTCGGGGGGAGGGGGCGGTGGAGGCGGAGGCGGAGGCGGTGGCGGAGCGGTCGTTGGGGGCGGCGGTGGCGCAGTGGTGGTCGTCGTGGTGGGCGGCTTCGTCGTGGTGGTCGTCGTTGTCGGCTCGGTCGTCGTCGTCGTTGTCCGCTCGGTCGTCGTCGTTGTCCGCTCGGTCGTGGTCGTCTCCTCATCCTCCACGAGTTCTGTAGACACTCGCTCGTCGTCCTCGGAGTCGCCGAAGATCGCTCCGACGACGATCAGGACTACAGCGAGGGACATGCAGATCCCAAGGGGTATGAGGAGCGCCTTGAAGCCGCCTTGCTTCAACTTCTGAGGCGGCCGAGGAGGAACGTAACGCTGCCCTTGCTGCCACCCGTGTTGCGGTGGCTGCTCTGGCCCGCCGGGAAAGCCCGATGGAGGCGGTGCCGTCACATTCATCCCCCCGTGACTCCGTTCGACGCCGGTGCGGCGCCGAGAACGGCACCGTACACCTGCCGAATACGGACATCCAGCGCCCACTATGGGTGCGGGCGCTACCGCTGCTCCCTCGCACTATCAGTGCCCCGGTCACGCTTGAGCCATGAGAATCACCAGCATCCCCATAGCCGACCAGTGTCCCAAGCACGGACCGCCGATGAGGCGCCGCGTGAAGCCGATTCGGCCCGGTCAGGCCGCGGCCCCGACCGCCCACGTCCCCCGTGACGCCTACTCCACCGCCGATCCCGACCTCGGCTTGCCAGCGGTCGGCTGAGCGGGGTGCGACCCCTCCGCAAGTGCCGATCCTTGGCCGATTGTGCGCGCGAACACGGGGTTCTGGAGAAGCCGCTGGCCTGCTCCCCAGGGGCAGGGGATTACCCCCCGGACTGGGCCATTTCGTGTCTGGGGGGCCTTCCCTCCAGTGTGCCGCAGGTCGCGCCGATCGTGGCACAAGGTCGCGAGCGCGTGAAGGACCCGGGGGCCAAGCTGGGTGCTTAGGAAGTCTCCCCAGCGGACCGAGGATCCGCACGCGTGGAAACCGTCTGTGACGTGCCCTTTCGCGGTGGAGCTATGGGGAATCGAACCCCAGACCTCTTCCATGCCATGGAAGCGCTCTACCAACTGAGCTATAGCCCCGCGGTGGACCGACGACGATACCACCGGGCCCTTGACCGAGTCAGGCGAGCACGAAGTTGACCAGCCGGTCCGGCACGGCCACCACCCGCACGACCGTGGCACCGGCCAGCAGCTCGGCCACCCGGGCGTGGGCCCGGGCCGACGCCGCCAGGGCCTAGGCCCCAGACCCCACCGGCACCGTGATGCAGGCCCACACCATGCCCTCCACCACTGCACGGGCACCACCGCCGTGTCGACCGCCAGCCATCGATCGTCGGCCTCGGGAACGGCTCCACGCCAGCGGCGCGTCGTGGCCGAGCCGCCGCCACAGCTCCTCGGCCACGTGCGGGGCCAGCGGTGCCAGCATCAGCACCAGGGGCTCGGCCACCTCGCGAGGCGTGCCCCGACCGCCGGTGAAGGTGGCCGTGAGGTGATTGTTGAGCTCGGTGATGCGGGCGATGGAGGTGTTGAACCGCAGGGTCTCCATGCCCTCGCGGACGGCGGCGATGGTGCGGTGCAGGCGGCGCCGGGTGTCGTCGTCGGCGGCGTCGTCGACCACCCGGGGCTCGCCGGTCTCCTCGTGCACGAGGTTCCGCCAGATCCGCTGGAGCAGGCGGTAGACGCCGACGACGGCCTGGGTGTCCCAAGGCCGGCTCTGGTCGAGGGGGCCGGTGGACATCTCGTAGAGGCGCAGGGTGTCCGCCCCGTACTGGTCGTACATGTCGTCGGGCGTCACCGAGTTCCGCAGGCTCTTGCCCATCTTGCCCGCCACCCGGGTGACGGGTCGCCCGTCGAACGACCAGCCTCCGTCGGCGGCCACGACCGCAGCAGCCTCGACGTACATGCCCGTTCGTCCTTGTACGCGTCGGCCAGCACGTAGCCCTGGTTGAACAGCCGGCGGTACGGCTCGAACGAGCTGACGTGGCCCAGGTCGAAGAGCACCTTGTGCCAGAAGCGGGCGTAGAGGAGGTGCAGCACGGCGTGCTCCACCCCGCCGACGTACAGGTCGACCCCCGGGTCCCCTCGTAGCGGGGCCCCATCCAGTAGCGCTCGACCCGCGGGTCGCAGAACGTTCTCGTTGGTGGGGTCGAGGTAGCGCAGCTCGTACCAGCAGGACCCGGCCCACTGGGGCATCGTGTTCAGCTCACGGCGGTACACCTGCGGGCCGTCGCCCAGGTCGAGCTCCACCTCCGCCCAGGCGCTGGCCCGGCCCAGGGGGCGGCTCGGGATCGGAGTCCTCCTCCTCGGAGGTGGCCGGCGCGTAGTCGTCCATCTCGGGCAGCACCACCGGCAGCATCGACTCGGGCAGGGCGTGGGGGTGGCCGTCCACGTCGTACACGATCGGGAACGGCTCGCCCCAGTAACGCTGCCGGCTGAACAGCCAGTCGCGCAGCTTGTAGGTGACGGCGCCCCGTCCCCGCCCCTGCGCCTCGAGCCAGGCGGTGATGCGGTCCTTGGCCTCGGCCACGCCCAGCCCGTCCAGGCTGACCTGGGGGTTGGCCGACCGGACGGCCACGCCGTCGCCGGTCCAGGCCTCGGTCCACTCGGCGGCGCGGGAGGGCCACTCCTCGGGGGCGGCGATCACCTCCACCACGGGCAGGTGCAGCGCGCCGCGAACTCGAGGTCGCGCTGGTCGTGGGCGGGCACGGCCATGATGGCCCCCGTGCCGTAGCCCATGAGCACGTAGTCGGCCACGAACACGGCGATGGGCTCACCGGTGGCCGGGTTGGTGGCGAGGGATCCGGTGAACACCCCGGTCTTGGCCCGGGTCTCGGCCTGGCGCTCAAGGTCGGAGCGCCGGCTGGCCCGCCCGGCGTAGGCCGCCACCGCTGCCGCCGGGGTGGCCGCTCCCGCCGTCCACGCCGGATCGGTGCCTTCGGGCCAGGCGGCGGCGGTGAGGCGCTCCACCATCGGGTGCTCGGGAGCCAGGACCACGTAGGTAGCGCCGAAGAGGGTGTCGGGCCGGGTGGTGAACACCTCGATGTCGCCGGCGGAAGAGGCGAAGCGCACCGGCGCGCCGGTGCTGCGCCCGATCCAGTTGCGCTGCATCAGCTTGATCGACTCCGGCCAGTCGAGGACGTCGAGGTTGGCCAGGAGCCGCTCGGCGTAGGCGGTGATGCGCAGCATCCACTGCTTCATCGGCCGGCGGTAGACGGGAAGTTGCCCCGGTCCGAGCGGCCTTCGGGGGTGACCTCCTCGTTGGCCAGCACGGTGCCCAGGCCCGGGCACCAGTTGACGGGCGCCTCGTCGAGGTAGGCCAGGCGATGAGCGTCGACCACCCGCCGGCGCTCGCCGTCGGTGAGCTCGGCCCACGGTCGGCCGCTCGGGTTGGTGCCCGGGGCCGGCTCCCGTGCACCGGAGTCGAGCTCGGCCACGAGCTCGGCCACCGGACGGGCCCGGTCGGCCTCGTGGTCGTACCAGGCGCCGAAGATCTGCAGGAAGATCCACTGCGTCCAGCGGTAGTAAGCGACGTCGGTGGTGGCGACGCTGCGGCGGGGTCGTGGGCCAGGCCCAGGCGCCGGAGCTGGCGCCTCATGTTGGCCACGTTGGCCTCGGTGGTGGCGCGGGGGTGCTGGCCGGTCTGCACCGCGCACTGCTCGGCGGGCAGGCCGAAGGCGTCGAAGCCCATGGTGTGGAGCACGTTGTGGCCGGTCATCCGCTGGTAGCGGGCGTACACGTCGGTGCCGATGAAGCCCAACGGGTGACCCACGTGCAGCCCCGTGCCGCTGGGGGTACGGGAACATGTCGAGCACGAAGAGCTTCGGGCGGTCGGCCACCCGGTCGAAGCCGTCGACCAGGGGACCGGCCGGGTTCGGGGGCGAAGAACGTGCCCTCGTGCTCCCACCGGTCCTGCCACGCCAGCTCGATGCGCTCGGCGAGGGTGGCGTCGTACCGGTGTGCCGGAGCGTCGGCCGCCGGGCGGGGATCGGCGTCGGCCGGGTGGTCGGGGGCGGCGTCGGCCATGGCGGGCACGGTAGTGGCCGCCCCCGACGCCGCCGCAGCCGGTTAGGCGCAGCGCCGTCAGGCGAGGCGAGCATCCAGCGCGGCGCCGACGCCCCCGAGTTACCCGGCGGTAAGGGGTAACGGGGGGCGCCGGTGGGCAGTCCAACCGGGCGTGACCACCCTCGCCTCCCGCACCCGGTCGGCCGCCGCCCGCGGCGGCCACATCACCTTCGTCGGCTCGGGCGAACCGGACCGGGTGCCGTGGCTCGAGCTGCACGAGGACGCCCGCCGCATGGCCGGCGCCCTGCAGGCCCTGGGCGTGGTGCCCGGGGACCACGTCGCCATCCTCGGGCCCACCTCCCGGGCCCTGGTGACCGCCATCCAGGCGACGTGGCTGGCCGGCGCCGCGGTGGTGGTCCTGCCGCTGCCCATGCGGATGTCCTCTCTCGAGGAGTTCGTGAGTCAGACCCGCACCCGGGTCCGGAGCGCGGACGCCGCCCTCCTCCTGGCCGACCGGGAGCTGGCCCCGTTCGTGGAAGCCGGTCCCGGTGACCCGCCCGTCGCCCTGCTCGACGAGCTCACCGGCGCCATCCCCGTCGACGAGCTCGAGGTCGACCCCGGCGCCTTGGCCATCGTGCAGTTCACCAGCGGCTCTACGGCGGACCCCAAGGGAGTGATGCTCCCTCACCGCACGGTGGCCGCCAACCTCGACGGCATCGTCGCCGCCACCGACTTCTCCCCCGAGGACGACGTGGTGGTGTCGTGGTTGCCGCTCTACCACGACATGGGCCTGGTGGGCACGCTGGTCCTGCCCATGACCGCCGGCGCCGACCTGGTGCTGGCCTCCCCGCAGGACTTCCTGGCCTCACCGGGGCGGTGGATGCAATGGCTGTCGGACTTCGGCGGCACCGCCACCGCCGGCCCCAACTTCTCCTGGGTGCTGGCCACCCGGGCGCTGCGCCGCATGTCCGACCTCGACCTCTCCCGCCTCCGGATCGCCCTGAACGGGGCCGAGCCGGTCGACACCGGCACCGTCGAGGCCTTCGTGGAGGCCGGCGCTCCCCACGGGCTTTGCCCCGGGGCCGTCTTCCCGGCCTTCGGGATGGCCGAGGTGGCCATCGCCGGGACCTTCCCCGAGCCCATGGCCGGGTTGCGCACCGACGACGTGGACGCCCGGGTGCTCGAGACCGAGCGCTACGCCGCCCCCGCCGACCCGGCGGCGCCGTCCACCCGCCGCCTGGCCCGCCTCGGCCGCCCCGTCGCCGGGCTCGAGATCCGCGTGGTCGACTCCGAGACGGGCACACCCCGCCAGGAGCGGGAGGTGGGCGAGCTAGAGATCCGGGGCACCTCGGTGACCCCCGGGTACTACAACCGTCCCGACGCCACCGCCGCCGCCTTCCACGACGGTTGGCTGCGCTCCGGCGACCTCGCGTACCTCGTCGACGGCGAGCTGGTGGTGTGCGGTCGCATCAAGGACCTGATCATCGTGGGGGGCCGCAACGTGTACCCCCAGGACGTCGAGCGGGCGGTGGCCGAGGTGGACGGCGTGCGGGCCGGCAACGTGATCGCCTTCGGGGTGGACGGCCGCCAAGGCAAGGAGTCCATAGTCGTGGTGGCCGAGTCCAAGGCCAACGCCGACGAGCTGGTCCCCGTGCGGGCCCGGGTGGCCGAGAAGGTCCGCTCGGCGGTCGGCCTTCCCGCGCGTGACATCGTCCTGGTGGCGCCGGGGTCGCTCCCCAAGACCAGCTCCGGGAAGCTCCAGCGCTCCTTGTGCCGCTCCCGGTATCTCGACGAAGGGCTCCAGCCGGTCTGATCAGCTGCCGACAGGGTGGGGGAGCGGACCCTGGTGGACGGTGTTCCGCACGGGCGATCCCGACAACGCAGTCGGGATCGTTCCGCGCCGGGGCGAGCGCGGCGCGCCCGCTCAGGCAGCGTGGAGCTGGTGCATCACCGTGGCCCACCGGTCGGGGTCGCTGGCGTAGGGGGCGTAGAAGCTGACCCGGTCGACCACGTCGCCGAACCGCTCGGCCAGGCCGGCGGCCAGCTGCTCCGGCTCGCCCACCACCGCGAAGGTGTGGAGCATCTCGTCGTCGATGAGCTCGCCCATCTCCTGCCACATCCCCTGCTTGGACAGCGCGTTCAACTCTCCGTGGGCCTCCCCCCAGCCGTGGTGCTCGAGCACCCCGACGTAGGCCGGCGTGGAGCCGTAGAAGGCGATCTGCTCACGGGTGGCGCAGTCCGACCTGGCCATCTCCTCCTCCGAGGAGCCCGTCACCACGAAGGCCGGGAAGGAGATCTCGACCTGCTGGCGGGTGCGACCACCGCGGGCCAGGCCCCGCTCCAGGGCGGGGACGGTGACCTCTCGGAGGTAGGCCTCGGTGGTGAAGCCGTGGCAGAGGAACCCGTCGGCCACCTCACCGGCCACCTCGGTCATCTTCTGGCCGACGCCGGCCAGGAAGATGCGGGCGTCGCCCGCGGGGTTGGGCCCCGGGTTGAAGAACGGCGTCATCAGGGTGTGGGTGTAGAAGTCGCCCGAGAAGTCGAGCTTGGTCCCCGAGTTCCAGCAGTCCCAGATGGCGCGGATGGCGAGGATGAGCTCGCGCATGCGGGGCGCCGGGTGGTCCCACGTCATGCTGAAGCGCCGGGTGATGTGGGGTTTGATCTGCGAGCCGAGGCCGAGCATGAACCGGCCGCCGGAGAAGGCCTGGAGGTCGTAGGCCACCTGGGCGAGGGTCATTGGGTTGCGGGCGAAGGCCACGGCGATGCCGGTGCCTAGCTGGAGCCGCTCGGTGTGCTCGGCGGCGAGGAGCAGCGGGAAGAACGGGTCGTGGCTGGTCTCGGCTGACCACACCCCGTCGTAGCCGGTGGCCTCCGCCTCCCGGCCGGCCTCGGCCGCCCGGGTCAGGTCTGCGGGGATGCCACCGTCGACGAGCATGGCGCGGACGCTAGCCCGGGCCCACGCCCGGTCCCGGCTGGTCGCCGGCGGCGGACGGCCCGTCTGCCTCGTCCTGCCGGCCGGCCTCGCCCGCGCCCGCCAGCTTGGCCAGGCGCTGGTGCAGCTCGGCCACCTCGGCGGAGAGGCGGGCCTCGGCGTCGGCCACGATGGCGGCGGTGACGGCGTCCTGCTCGAGCGCGCCGTCGACCCGGCGGCCCTGGGCGACGAGTGAGCGGTCCAGGTCGTCCACCCGGGCGGCCAGTTCCTCGTCGGTGCGGGCCGACCGGCGGATGCCCGCTTCGAGGTCGTCGATGTGCCCGGCCTGCTCTCCCAGCTCGTCGTCGGCGCGGTTCAGCCGCTGGCCGAGGTCGGTCACCCGCCCGGCCAGCTCCTCGACCGCTCCCACCAGCGGGCGCTCCACATCGTGGCCCTGGGCGGTTCCCGGCCCCCCGATCGCCCGTTGCACGAGGCGGCGCAGACCGCTGCCGTCACGGGGGCGGTCGAGGGCGTGGCGGGCGGCGTCGAGGTCGGGCAGCGGAAGCTGGGAGCGCACGTCCGGCCGCCGGGCACGGCGTCGGGGTGGCCGCTCGGGCTCGGCCGGGTCGTCCATCTCGAAGCCTCCGGTGTCAGGGAGCAGCGACGGCGGGATGGCGGCCGCCTCGGCGCCGTGATGGGCGGCCCACCACGTGAACCGGGCTCGGTCGGCGGGCCGGTCGAGGTCGGCGAAGAGGCGTTGGAGGTCCGAGGACTCCTCCCACACCCGGTGCAGGTAGCGGCCGACGGTTTGGTCGCCGGCGGGCTGGCGCAGCCACGCCACCCATGACCGGCCCCCGTCGTCGTCGAAGGGCCCTGGGGGACGACCCCCGGCGCCGGCCTCGTGGGCCAGGAGCTGCTCGCGCCAGAGCCGCCTCGCCCTGCGGTCCACCGGCGTGCCGTCGGCCGAGGCCGCGAACCGGTAGCCGAGGGCCCGGTCCTCCTCGACGCCGGCGGCCCGCAGCTGGTCGAGGTAGCGGCGCACCACGCGGGCGGCGGCGGGGGAGTCCCGCAGCGCCACCCGGGGCACATCCCCGGTGAACTGGCTGATCGACCATGGGGAGTCGGCGACCAGGCCGGAGTAGTGGAAGCAGCGGACCGGGCGGCCGCCCACCCGCAGGCGCTCGCCGTCCCACTCGAGATGGCGCTCGTGGAGGTTCCAGTAGGCCACGTCGAAGGTGGGGTCACGGAGCACGTGGTGGTCGAAGAAGGCGGGCACGCAGTCCAGCCAGCGTTGGTCAGCGTGCATCCCCTCGTAGGCCTCGTAGAGGGCGCAGCGCCGGAGCTGGTCGGCCCACCAGTCGAGGAAAGGCCGGCCGCGTTGGCCGACGGCCACCAGGCCGCCGTTGAACATGCCCGCCCTGAGCATCGTCAAGCGGTCGGGGAGGTGGCCGTCGGTGGGCACCGGGTGCAGCGTGTGGGGGCAGAGCACGACGCCCCGGTCGCGGGCCAGGTCCTCGAGCTCGTCCATGGCCGCCAGCACCTCCACGTCGCCGTCGATGTAGACGGCGGCGTCGGCCTCGCGCAGACCGAGTTGGAGGCTCCGCGCCTTCAGGGAGCACGCCAACTCCCCCGGGCTGTAGATCGCGGCGAGGGTGTGCAGTTCGGCGGTGTCGACGCCGAGCGCGTCGGGCCCGACGATGCGGATGTCGCGGTGGGTCCAGCGAGGGGGGGCCATGCCATCGTGATCGACGACCACGATGGTGAACGTGCTCCTCGGGTGGTTATCGGTCCACGTGCGCCCGGCCAGGCGGGCGTAGGCGAGGTGGTCCCGGGTGACCACGGTGCCCGCCGCCAGGCTCACGTATCGCCCTGCTCCCGCAGGTAGCGCTCGAGCTCGGCGGCCAGCTCGTCGCCTGAGGGCAGCATGGTGGTGTTCGGGGCGGCGTCGGCCTCCGACTCCAGCGCCTGCACCATCTGGGTGTGCTCGGGGTTGGCGGCGACGATCTCGTCGAGGCGGCGCCGGGCGTCGGTGGCCTCCTCGGCCAGGTCGCCGGTGGGGAGGTCGAGGTCGCCCACCCGGGCGAGGTTCTCGAGCAGGGCCAGGCTGGCGGCCGGAAACGCCATGGCCGAGGTGTAGTGGGGCACCTGCGCCCAGAGGCCGATGGCGGGCAGGTCGGCGTCGGCGGCGAAGCGCTCGATGGCGGCCTGCACCCCCGCGGGCACGTCGAGGGTGCCCCGCAGGAACGGCCAGCGGGCGGCCAGATCCTCGCGGTTGGCGGTGCAGGACAGCAGGGTGGGGCGGGTGTGGGGGACCGCGGCGGGGTAGGCGCCCAGCCCCACCACCATGCGGACCCCGAACTGCTGGGCCAGGTCGATCACGGCCAGGGAGAACGCCCGCCAGGAGTGGTCGGGCTCGGCGCCGACCAGGAAGAGGAGGTGGTTGCCGTCGCGGTCGGTACCCGACCGCAGCTCGATGCCGGGCCAGCTGAGGGATGAGTTCACGCCGTCCAGGAGGTGCAGGATCGGCCGGCGGGCACGGTGGTCGAGGAGCTCGTCGGCGTCGAAGGTGGCCACCGGGTCGGTGCCCAGCTCGCTGATCAGGGTGGTCATGGCGTTGGCGGCGGCGTAACCGGCGTCGATCCAGCCCTCCAGCGCCATCACCAGGAGGGGGGCGTCGAGATGCGGCCGCTGGTGCAGCTCGTAGGACGCGGTCATGGTCCCACCCGGGCGGCGGTGTCCCGAGCGGCCTCGGCCAGCATCTCCACCTGCGCGGCGAACCCCTCGAAGCCGCTGCTGGCGCTGCCCATCGACCCTCCGATGTAGCGGGCGTAGACCCCCTCGAGAATGCAGGCCAGCTTCCAGTAGCCGAACGCCACGTAGTAGTCGACGCGGGAGGTGTCCCGCCCCGACGTGGCGGCGTAGCGGTCCAGCAGCTCCGCCCGCGACGGGAAGCCTTCGGCAGTGGTGGCCGCCCCGGGCAGGGCGCTGGCGCGGTCATCCGCCTCGGCCCAGTAGACCATCAGCAGCCCCAGGTCGGCGAGAGGGTCGCCGAGGGTGCAGATCTCCCAGTCGAGGACGGCGATCACCCTGCCGTCGTCGTCGATCATGCAGTTGTCGAGGCGGTAGTCGCCGTGCACGACGGTGGCGGGTCCCTGCTCGGGGATGGCGGCCAGCAGCCGGTCGTGCACCTCGTCGACGGCGGGCAGCTCACGGGTCTTCGACTGCTCCCACTGGCCGTACCACCGCTTGAGCTGGCGGGCGATGTAGCCCTCCTTGCGGCCCAGGGACCCCAGGCCCACGGCGTCGGGGTCGACGGCGTGGATGGCGGCCAGGGTGTCGACTATGGACTCGCCTGCCCGGCGGCGCTGCTGGGGCGTGAACCGCTCGGCGGCGGCCGCCTCCCGCACGACGTGGCCGTCGACGAAGCCCATCACGTAGAAGGGGGCGCCGTTGACCTCCGGGTCGGTGCAGAGGCCGAGGGCCGGAGGGACGGGCACGGCGGTGGGTCCGAGGGCGGAGATGATCGTGTGCTCGCGCCCCATGTCGTGGGCGGTGGCCAGCACCTGACCGAGTGGCGGCCGGCGCAGCACCCACGTGGCACCGGCGGCGTCGTCGACGCGGAAGGTGAGGTTGGAGTGCCCACCGGCGATGAGGTCGAAGGTGAGGGGCGGTCGGACGCCGGCGACGTTCGCCTCGAACCACCCGGTGACGCGGGCCACGTCGATGCCCTCCACCGTTCGTTCCATGCATCCTCCGGATCGCGTCGGGCCACGGTAGCGCTGCGGTGTGGGGCGATCGCCCGGTAGGAGGCGGCGTGGCGAGGGCCATGCGAGCAGCCGCCACGCGAGCGCCGGAGGCGATCGCCCAGTAGCGCGGCAGACTGGGGACATGTCAGCCGAAGCCACCAGTGTCCCCGGGCGCAGTGTGCCGCCCGTGATCGACGTCACCGACGCCACCTTCGACCGGGACGTGATCCAGGCCTCGAACACCACGCCGGTCGTGGTCGACCTGTGGGCGCCCTGGTGTGGGCCGTGCCGCCAGCTCGGGCCCATCCTCGAGCATGTGGTCGGCGGCACTGACGGCAAGGTGGTGCTGGCCAAGGTCAACGTCGACGAGAACCCCGAGGTGTCGGCCGCCTTCCGGGTGCAGGGCATCCCGGCCGTGTACGCGGTGGCTGGCGGCAAGGTGGTCGACGGGTTCGTGGGCGCGCAGGGCCAGCCGGCGGTCGAGGCCTTCGTCGCCCGCCTGCTGCCGTCCCAGGAGGAGGACGAGGTGGCGGCTCTGGTCGCCGCCGGTGACGAGGCGTCCCTCCACAAGGCACTCGAGATCGATGTCGGCCACGAGGGTGCCACGGTCGCGCTGGCCGAGCTGCTCATCGAGCGGGGAGACGCCAAGGGCGCCCTTGCCCTCTTGGAGCGGATCCCCGAGTCGGCCGAGACCCGGCGGGTGGCAGCGCTGGCCCGCACCGGCGAGGAGGCCCTCGACGACGTCGACGCCCGCCTCGAGGGCCTCCTCGCCCGGGTCAAGGACGACGAGGCCGCCCGCCGGGAGTTCCTCGACGTGCTGGAGCTGCTCGGCCCGGACGACCCGAGGACCGCGGGTTACCGCAAGGCTCTGACGTCCCTCCTGTTCTGACGTCGAGCCTGTTCTTACAGGGGCGCGATGATCGAGCGCCGCGACGGTTACTGGCTGTGGGTGGGCGGCCCGGTCGCCCCCGGCGCCGCCGCCACCACGCTCGGCTCTCTGGTGCTGGTGCGCCGGCGGTGGGCGGACGACGCCGAGCTGCTGCGCCACGAGGTCGAGCACGTGCGCCAGTGGCGAGAGCACGGCGTCGTCCGCTTCGGCCTGCGCTACCTGGGGTCCTACCTGAGGTGGCGGGCACGGGGCTTTCCCCACTGGGCCGCGTACCGGCGGATCCCGTTCGAGGTGGAGGCGGCGTGGGTGGCGCGCCTGGAGTGCCGCCACCGTCGACCGGTCTAGGCTTGGCCCCCTCGTGGGGCCCGGCGTAGTCGGGCCCGCCGCCTGCGCACTTCTCCTCCCCGCGCTTCCCCTCCTGGACACCTCGCGCCCCGGGAGGGCCCGTGCCTGTCGAACCGTCCCCATCCACCGCGTCGGCCGCGGCGAGCGACCACCCCGGGGCGACATCCCCGCCCGAGCGCCCGAGCCCGCCGCTCACCCCGAGGGAGCAGCTGGTGGCGCTGGCCGCCCGCTGGCCCTGGGCGCCCGGTCGGACCGCGCTCGCCGCCGCCGTCGCTCTGCTCGCCCTCGCCGGGGGATGGTGGCTGCTGCAGCCGCCGCCCCCGCCGGTGGAAGCGTCGCTGCCCCTGGCCTCCCAACCGGCGCCGAGCGGCCCAGGGGCGCCGCTCGGCAGCGCCAGCACGGGACCGGTCGCCTCCCAGCCGGCCGAGCTGGTGGTGCATGCCGCCGGCGCGGTGGCCCGGCCCGGCCTGTATCGCCTGCCGAGCGGCTCCCGGGTGGACGACCTCGTCGATGCCGCCGGCGGCCTCGCCCCCGAGGCCGATGCCAACCGCCTGAACCTGGCGGCGCCGTTGGTCGACGGCAGCCGCGTCTACGTGCCCCGGGTGGGCGAGCCGGAGCCCGCCGCCATCACCCCCGGGCCGCCGGGCGGAGCAGGTGGGGAAGCGGCCGGCGGCTCACCGTCGGCCACCACCGCGCCGGGTCCGCCGGTCAACCTCAACACCGCCACCATCGAGCAGCTCGACACGCTTCCGGGCGTGGGCCCGACGACCGCGCAGGCGATCCTGGACTACCGCGCCGAGAACGGTCCGTTCCGCACCGTCGACGACCTCCTCGATGTACGGGGCATCGGCGACGCCAAGCTGGCCGAGCTGCGCGATCGGGTCACGGTCTGATGGGGGTCGACGTGGCGACGGCCCCTCCGCTCACCGGGCTGCCGTCGGCCCCGCCCGACCAGCGGGCTCTGAGCGACCGCGGCGCGGTCGGCCTGGCCGCGCTGACCTGGCTGGGAGCCGCCCTCGCCGTGGCCCTGCCAGTCACCTTGGGTGCGGGCGTGGTGCTGCTGGCGGCCGCGCTGCGCCGCCCGCTGCTTCTCTGCCTCGGTGCCCTGCTCGTCGCCTCGGCCCTCGGCGCCCGCGCCGCGGAGGGCATGGTGCCGGCCCGCCCGGCGGCCTATGCCGGCTCCGCCACGATGGTTTCCGACCCCGTCGAGAGATTCGGCGCTACCACCGCGGAAGTTCGGGTGGACGGTCGCCGGCTGGAGCTGCGGGCGGCGTCGACGGGGCGGGGCACGCTGCGCAGTCGCCTGGCGGGGGAGCGGGTGATCGTGTCCGGGCGGATCCGGCCCCCGCCGCCCTCGGCGCCGTGGCTCGCGACCCGTCACGTGGTGGGGCGGCTGGACGTCGACTCGGTCGACCTGGCCGGTGACGGCTCGCTGCCCTGGCGGGCCGCCAACCGCCTCCGGCGCCTGCTCGTGGCCGGCGCGACGTCGCTGTCCCCGGAACGGCGGGCCCTCTTCACCGGCTTCCTCCTCGGTGATGACCGCGACCAGTCAGACGCCATGACCGACGACTTCCGAGGGTCCGGTCTCACCCACCTGCTGGCGGTGTCGGGGGAGAACGTGGCCTTCGTGCTCGTGCTGGTGGGGCCGCTGCTGCGGCGGCTGACGCTGCGCCCCCGTTGGCTGGCCACGGTGGGGGTCGTGAGCTTCTTCGCCGTCGTCACCCGCTTCGAGCCGTCGGTGCTCCGAGCGGCGACCATGGCGGGGCTGGCCGCCACCGCCTTCGCCCTCGGGCGGCCGGCCTCGGGCCTGCGACTCCTGGCGCTGGCCGTCACCGGCCTGGTGCTGGTCGACCCCTTCCTCGTGCGCGCCGTGGGCTTCCAGCTGTCGGTGGCGGCCTCCGCCGGCATCCTGCTGATCTCCCCCGTCCTGCGGCGACGCCTCCCCGGACCGCGCTGGCTGATCGACCCGCTCGCCGTCACCGCCGGCGCCCAGCTGGCCGTGGCCCCACTGCTGGTCACAACCTTCGGGGGGGTACCGGTGGCGTCGTTGCCGGCCAACCTCCTCGCCGGCCCCGCCGCCGGGTTGGTGATGACGTGGGGGATGGGGGCGGGCATCCCGGCCGGCCTGTGCGGCGGCGGGATGGCCGCCGCGCTGCACACGCCCACCTCGGTGCTGGTCGGATGGGTGGCGACGGTGGCCCGGGTGGGCGCAGCCGCGCCGCTGGGGGAGGTCCGGGCCCCGCACCTGGCCGCCGTCCTGGCCGGTGCGGGCCTTGCCGCTGCCGGCTGGCGTGGCCGCCGGGGCCCGCTCGGGTTGGCGGGGGCGGTGATCACGGCGGCTGCGCTGGTCACGCCCGCCTGGGAGCTGCGCCGCCCGCCCTCCGGCCCCGTCGCGCTCGGCCCCGAGGCCCGCGCCTGGCGGTCGGGAGGTGCCACGGTGGTGGTGGCCGGAGGAGCAGCCCGCCCGCCCGACCTACTGGAGGGCGCACGGCGGGCGGGCGTTCGCCGCATCGACCTGCTCGTGCTGACCGGCGGCGGGCCGGGCTCGGCCGCGGCTCGGGCGGCGCTCGCTCGGCGTGCCCCCGTCGGGCGGCTGTGGGCCCCGGCGGGCCACCAGGTCCCCGGCGCGGTCGTCCCGACCGCCGGGGCTCAGGTGCGCATCGGCGGACTGGCGGTCACCGTCGACCGCGTTCGCCCCACCCTGGAGGTGCGGGTGGCCACCGCCGCCCCGGTCGGCCAGGCGGCCCCGGACGGCGGATCTCGACCCGGTGAGCACGTCCGCCGACCCCGCTCCCCGCCCTGAGAGGCGGCGCCGCTAGCACGTCCGCCGACCCCGCCCCCGCCCTGAGCGGCGGCGCCTCCGGCGCCGACCGGTAACTTCCGGACGTGCTCCTCGAGCTCGGGCGCCACCGCTTCGATGTCACCACCCGAGCGGTGGTGCTGGGCATCCTCAACCGCACCCCGGACTCCTTCTTCGACGCCGGCCGGTACTGGGACTTCGACGCCTTCCTGACCCGGGCCGAGGCCCTGGTGGCCGAGGGCGCCGACGGCCTCGACGTCGGTGGGGTCAAAGCCGGACCCGGGCCGGAGGTGAGCGTGCAGGAGGAACTCGAACGGGTGGTGCCGGCGGTGGAGGCGCTGGCCGAACGTTTCGACGTGCCCATCTGCTGTGACACGTGGCGGGCGCCGGTGGCGGGGGCCGCCTTCGCCGCCGGTGCGGTCGTCGGCAACGACATCAGCGGGTTCGCCGACCCCGACTACCTCCCCACCGCGGCCGCCGCCGGCGCTTCGGTGGTGGCCACCCACATCCGCCTCGCCCCGCGCGTCGCCGACCCCGAACCCCGCTACGACGACGTGGTGCAGACTGTCCGCTGCTTCCTCGCCCACCGGGCGGCCCGAGCCGAGGCAGCCGGCATCCCCCGGGAGCGGATCATGGTCGACGCCGGCCTCGACCTCGGCAAGACCGAGAGCCAGTCGATCGAGCTGCTGCGGTCGTCGGACCGCTTGGCCGACCTCGGCTACGTGCTCTACCTCTCGGCGTCGAACAAGCGCTTCCTCGGCCACCTGCTCGGCATCGACGTCGCCGACCGGCGCGAGGCCAGCCACGCCGCCCACGCCCTCGGCATCGCCCGCGGCTGCCGGGTGGTGAGAGCCCACGACGTCCGTGGTGCCCGGCGGGTGGCCGCGGTGACGGCAGCGCTGCTCGAGGCGGCGTCGGAGTGAGCGAGGGCAAGGCCGCCATCCACCTCGTCAAGGGAGCCGACGACGTGCTCCGTGAGGAGGCCGTGGCCACCCTCGTGGCCACCTTGGTCGGCGACGGCGACCGGTCCCTGCTGGTCGACGAGTTCGCCGGACCCACCTACGAGCTGGCGGCTGCGGTCGACGCCGCCCAGACCCTGCCCTTCCTCACCGACCGCCGGATCGTCGTGGTGCGACACCTGGCCCGGTTCCCCACCCTCGACGCCCTGGCCCCCCTGCTCGCCTACCTGGCCGAGCCGGTGGCCAGCACCGTTCTGGTGCTGGTGTGGGAGCGCGGCCCGGATCCGGGCGCCAAGCTGGCGGCGCCACCCGGTCGCCTCACCAAGGCGGTGCAGGCCGCCGGCGGCGAGGTGGTGGACCCCGAGCCGCCGGCCCGTGGCGACCGGAGCGCCTGGGTGGGCGAGCAGTTCCGGGCCCATGGTCTGGTGCTCGACAGCCGGGGGCGCCAGCGGGTGGCCGAGCAGCTCGGCGAGGGGACAGGGGCGGTGGTGGAGCTGATCGAGCGGCTCCTCGGCGTGTTCGGCCCCGACGCCCACCTCGGCGTCGATGACGTGGAGCCCCTGCTCGGCCAGGCGGGCGGGGTGCCTCCCTGGGAGCTGACCGACGCCATCGACCGCGGCGACACCCCCGGCGCCCTCGACCGCCTCCACCGGATGCTGCGGGGCGGCGGCCGCCATCCGCTCCAGCTGATGGCCACCCTGCACGGGCACTACGCCCGGATCCTCCGCCTCGACGGGGCCAGGGTCGCCGGTGAGCGCGACGCCGCCGCCGTGCTCGGCCTCAAGGGCAGCACGTTCCCTGCCCGCAAGGCGCTGGCCACGGCCCAGGCCCTCGGCCACGACGGCGTCGTGCGGGCCATGACGTTGTTGGGCGACGCCGATCTCGACCTGCGGGGCGCCCAGGCATGGCCCGACGATCTGGTGCTCGAGGTGCTGGTGGCCCGGCTGAGCCGCCTCGTGCGGACCGTCCGGCGGTGAGGAGCTAGCTCGCCGCGTTGAGGCGCTTCATCAGGCGAGCCTTGCGCCGGGCCGCCTGGTTCTTGTGGATCGTGCCCTTGGCGGCGGCCTTGTCGATGCGCTTCACCGCCCAGCGGGCGGCGTCGGCGGCCTGGTCAGAACCCTCCTCGGCCGAGCGGATGGCGACCTTGGTGCGCGATCGCAGCTCGGACCGCACCGCCTTGTTCCGTACGCGCCGCTTCTCGTTCTGGCGGTTGCGCTTGATCTGGCTCTTGATGTTGGCCACGGGACCCTCAGCGGTGGACGGACAGCCGAGCGAGGATAGCCACCGTCTTCGCCCGCTGTCACACCGCTAGCGTCGGAAGACCCATGCAACTCTCGAGAATCCGGAACCTCAGCGTCGTCGCCCACATCGACCACGGCAAGACCACGCTGTCGGACCGCATCCTCGAGATCAGCGGTGCCGTCGACCCCCGCGACATGCGGGCGCAGTACCTGGACTCCATGGACCTGGAGCGGGAGCGAGGCATCACCATCAAGCTCCAGTCGGTGCGGGTCAACTACCACGACCACGTGCTCAACCTCATCGACACGCCCGGCCACGTGGACTTCGGCTACGAGGTGTCGCGGTCGCTGGCCGCCTGCGAAGGCGTGGTCCTGCTGGTGGACGCCGCCCAGGGCATCGAGGCCCAGACGCTCGCCAACTGCTACCTGGCCATGGAGAACGACCTGGAGATCGTGGCCTGCCTCAACAAGATCGACCTGCCGGCGGCCGAGCCCGACAAGTACGCCAAGGAGATCGAGAACGTGCTCGGCATCCCCGCCGACGACGTGCTGCGGATCAGCGCTAAGACCGGCGAGGGCGTCGGTGCCCTGCTCGACGCCGTGATCGAGCGCATCCCGCCGCCCACGGGCGATCCTGACGCCCCCCTGCAGGGCCTCATCTTCGACTCCCACTTCGACCAGTACCGCGGGGTGGTGTCCTCGGTGCGGGTGGTGGCCGGGACCTTGCGCACCGGTGCCCGCCTGCGGTTCGTGCAGGCCGGCGCCGTCCATGACGCCGACGAGGTCGGGGTGCGGGCGCCGGTCCCCACCCCGGTGGCGGCGTTGGGGCCGGGCGAGACCGGCTACCTCATCGCCGGCATCAAGGACGTGGGTGAGGCCCGCTCGGGTGAGACCGTCACCGAGGCGGCCCGCCCGGCCGAGCCGTTGGCCGGCTACCGCGACCCGAAGCCGATGGTGTTCTGCGGCCTCTTCCCGGTGGACGGCGACGAGTTCCCCGAGCTGCGCGACGCGCTGGAGAAGCTGCGGCTCAACGACTCCAGCTTCACCTATGAACCGGAGACCTCGGGCGCCCTCGGCTTCGGCTTCCGTTGCGGGTTCCTCGGGCTGCTGCACATGGAGATCGTGCGCGAGCGCCTCGAGCGGGAGTTCGACCTCAGCCTGATCGCCACCGCCCCGTCGGTGGCCTACCTGGTGCACACCACGCGCGGCGAGGTGGTGGAGGTGGACAACCCCAGCGAGATGCCTGCGCCCCAGGAGATCGAGCTCATCGAGGAACCTTGGCTGGCCGTCACCATCCTCACCCCCGCCGACTTCACCGGCACCCTCATGGACCTGTGCCAGACCCGCCGGGGAGAGATGCAGAAGCTGGAGTACCTGTCGCCCGAGCGGGTGGAGCTGCGCTACCGGGTGCCCCTGGCCGAGGTCGTCACCGACTTCTTCGACCAGCTGAAGAGCCGCACCCAGGGGTACGCGTCCCTGGACTACGAGCCGGCGGGCTACGCCGGCTCGAACCTGGTGAAGGTCGACGTGCTGCTCAACGCGGCGCCGGTCGACGCCTTCAGCATGATCGTGCACCGCGACAAGGCCGACGCCTATGGGCGGCGGATGACCGAGAAGCTGCGGGAGCTGATCCCCCGCCAGCTCTTCGACGTGCCCATCCAGGCAGCGGTGGGGGGCCGGATCATCGCCCGGGAGACGGTGAAGGCAAAGCGCAAGGACGTGCTGGCCAAGTGCTACGGCGGCGACATCTCCCGCAAGCGCAAGCTGCTCGAGCGCCAGAAGGAGGGCAAGAAGCGCATGAAGTCGATCGGCCGGGTTGAGGTGCCCCAGGAGGCGTTCGTGTCCGCCCTCCGCCTCGACTAGGCGCTCGCCGTCGGCCGGGCAAGCACTCGGTATCATCGAGTGCCAGCCGGCCGGGCCGGCCGTCGCCCTCGACCTCTCGAGACCCCATGCTGGACGAACGCAAGGCATCGATCCTCCGAGCGGTGGTGGAGGAGTACATCCACAGCGCGCAGCCGGTCGGTTCCGGGCACATCGCGTCGGCCCCGGGTGTCCGCGTCTCCTCGGCCACGGTGCGCAACGACATGGCCGTGCTGGAGCAGGACGGCTACCTCCACCAGCCCCACACCAGCGCCGGCCGCGTCCCCACCGACAAGGGCTACCGGTACTTCGTCGACTCCCTCACCGGGCCGGCGCCGCTCGACTCGGCCTCGGCCTCCCGGGTGCGGGCCTTCTTCAACCGGGCCCACGGCGAGCTCGAGCAGATGCTGTCGGACACCACCCGGCTCCTGTCCGACCTCACCGACACCGCCGCCGTGGTGGTGGCGCCGGCCCACGAGGCGGCCGAGGTGCGCTCCACCCACCTCGTGGCCCTCAGCCCTCGGGTGGCGCTGGCGGTGGCCGTGCTGTCGAACGGGGTGGTGGAGAAGCGCACCCTGGAGCTGTCGGCCGACGTGGGCGAGGAGCTGCTGGCCACGGCCTCGAGCCACCTGGCCGCCCATCTGGTGGGTGGCCACCTGAGCGCGGTCGGCACGGTCGCCTCCTCGGGCGACCCCGCCACCGACGCCGTGGTGGGAGCGGCCGTGTCCGCCTTCGGCGCCGACGACGGCCAGGGCGAGGTCGACAACGTGTTCGTGGGCGGCACCGCCCGCATGGCCGGCGCCTTCGAGGCGGTGGACACCGTGCGCCAGGTGCTCACCATCCTCGAGCAGCAGCTCGTGGTGGTCACCTTGTTGCGCGACGTCATCGACCGCGGCCTCACCGTGGCCATCGGCTCCGAGACCGGCATTGCCCCCCTGGCGGAGTGCTCGCTGGTCGTGGCGCCGTACGCGGTGGAGGGCGAGCCGGCGGGAACGATCGGGGTGCTCGGACCCACCCGGATGGACTACGCCCAGGCGCTGGCGGCGGTGGCGTTGGTGTCCAAGCGGCTGAGCCAGCGGCTGAGCGAGGGGTAGTCGTGGCCGCCGACTACTACGAGCTGCTGGGCGTCGGCCGCGACGCGTCCGCCGAGGACATCAAGCGGGCCTACCGGCGCCAGGCGCGCGAGCTGCACCCCGACGCCAACCCCGGCAACGTCCAGGCCGAGGCCCGCTTCAAGGCGGTGGCGCAGGCCTACGAGGTCCTGAGCGACGCCGAGAAGCGCCGCCGCTACGACATGTTCGGCCCCGACGGGGCGGCGGGCGGCGGGGCCGACACCTTCGGCTTCGGCGGCGGCATCGGCGACATATTCGACGCCTTCTTCTCCGGGGGCGGCTTCGGGCGTGGCGGCGGCGGGCCCACCGGCCCACCCCGGGGAACAGACCTCGAGGTGCCGCTCGAGCTCACCTTCGAACAGGCGGTCTTCGGCGCCCAGGAGCCCGTGACCGTGCGCACCGCGGTGGCGTGCGCCACCTGTGAGGCCACCGGGGCCGCCCCCGGCACCAGTCCCGAGACCTGCGGGGAGTGCGGCGGCGCCGGCCAGGTGCGCCGGGTGCGCCAGTCAATCCTCGGCCAGATGGTCACAGCCGCGCCCTGCCCGCGCTGCAACGGCCTCGGCCAGCTCATCGCCAACCCCTGCTCCGACTGCCGGGGCGAGGGCCGCCGCATCGAGGACAAGACCTACACCGTCGACGTCCCCGCCGGCGTCGACACCGGCTCCACCCTCCGCCTCGGTGGGCTGGGCGCGGCCGGGGCCCGGGGCGGGGGCAACGGCGACCTCTACGTCCACGTGCGGGTGCGCCCCCACGAGCGCTTCGAGCGCCACGGCGACGACCTCGTCCACGACCTGCACCTGCCCGTCACCCAGGCCGCCCTCGGCGCCCACCTCGCTTACGACACCCTCGACGGCACCGAGGACCTGGTCGTGCCGGCGGGCACCCAGAGCGGCCGGGTCTTCCGGCTGCGGGGGCGGGGCGTTCCCCACGTGCAGGGCCGCGGCCGCGGCGACCTGCTCGTCCACGTCGTGGTCGACACCCCCGTCGAGCTCGACGCCACCGAGGAGGACCTCCTGCGCCAGCTCGCCGCCCGCCGCGGGGAAGATGTGGCTCCGGCCGACACCGGGTTCCTGTCCAAGATCCGCTCCGCGTTCAAGTAAGCGCGGTGACCGATGCCGGGCCCGGCCCCTCCGGCCGAGACGGGCCCCACGCCTTCGTCGACGACCTCCACCGTCCCGCCCTCGAAGATGGGGACCGCCACCACCTGGCCCGGGTGGTCCGGCTCCGCCCCGGCGACCCCCTCACCGTCTGCGACGGGGCCGGGCGCTGGCGGCCCTGCCGCTTCGGCCCCGAGCTCGACCCGACCGGTGAGATCGCCGCCGTGCCCAGGCCCGTCCCCGCCATCACCGTGGCCTTCGCCCTGGTCAAGGGCGACCGCCCCGAGCAGATCACCGCCAAGCTCACCGAGCTGGGGATCGACGTCATCCGGCCTTTTGCCGCCGCCCGTTCGGTGGTCCGTTGGGAGCACGCCCGCGCCGTTCCCGCCACCGAGCGGTTGCGCCGGGTGGCCCGGGAGGCGGCCATGCAGTGTCGGCGCTGCTGGTTGCCCGAGGTGCATCCGCCTGGCACCTTCGCGGCGGTGGCCGCCCTTCCCGGAGCGGTGCGGGCCGAGCGGGGCGGCCCGCCGGTGACGCTGCTGCGGCCCACCGTGCTGGTCGGTCCCGAGGGCGGCTGGTCCCCCGAGGAGGCGGCCGCCGACCTACCGGTGGCGGGGCTGGGAACCCACGTGCTGCGGGCCGAGACCGCGGCCATCTGCGCCGCCGCCCTCCTCTCCGCCGCCCGGGCCGGCCTCGCCCCGACGTCCCCAGAGGGCCCGTCTGGCACTCTCGGTGGTTGATGTTGGGTCCGCGACGACGTATTGTGGCCGAAATCGCTGACGAACCTGGAGACCACGTGGCCACCGAAGCTGACCTCGAGAGCGATCTCGATGAGCCGGCCCAGCTCTACGGCAAGAAGGTCGGCGACCGCCTGCGCGCCATCCGCCGCCAGAAGGGCATGTCCCTCCAGGAGGCCGAGGAAGCTTCGGCCCAGGAGTTCAAGGCGTCGGTGCTGGGTGCCTACGAGCGGGGGGAGCGGGCCATCTCGGTGCCCCGCCTGCAGCGCCTGGCCCGGTTCTACAACGTGCCCGTCGACCAGCTCCTGCCCCGCGACGACGGCCAGGGGTTCGGCAACACCGACGAGTTCGCGGTGGTCGACCTCACCCGGGGCGCCCCCGAGGCGCCGAAGAAGATCACCATCGACCTCACCCGCCTCGACGACCTCCATGGCACGGCGTCGGAGATGCTGACCCGCTACCTCGCCATGATCCAGGTGCAGCGCCAGGACTTCAACGGCCGGATGCTCACCATCCGGCGCGACGACCTGCGGGCCATGGCCTGCATCCTCGACACCACCGTCGAGGGCGCCGCCAAGCGCCTCGACGAGCTCGGCCTCTGCCTCGTCCGTTGAATTGGCTCCGCCTCCGGCGGAGCGGCTTCGCCATATGGGGCTGGCCCGCTTGGCGGCCTGCACAGCGTGGTCAGGGCGGAGCCCTGAAGGCGGCGTAGTGAGCGCCATGCGAACAGCCGCCAAGCGAGCGCCGGAGGCGCTCGCCCAGCAACACGGCGTCTACCTGCATGTGCCGTTCTGCCGGTCGCGCTGTGACTACTGCGCGTTCGCCACCTGGACGGACCGCGCCCACCTGGTCGAGCGGTACCTGGCGGCGTGCCGGCGCCAGGCGGCCGGGGCGGCACCCGGGCTCCCGGCCATCACCAGCGTGTTCTTCGGAGGCGGCACCCCCAGCGCGGTGCCCCCCGACCGCCTGCTCGCCGCGTTGGCGCCACTGCCCCTCGCGCCCGGGGCCGAGGTCACCGTGGAGGCCAACCCCGATGACATCACCGTCGAGCTGCTCGATACCTACCTGGCCGGCGGTGTCACCCGGATCTCGCTCGGCGTGCAGTCGATGACGCCCCACGTGCTCGCCGCCCTGGGCCGCCGTCACGACCCCGCCTCGGTGGCACGGGCGGCCGAGGCCGCCCACCGGGCCGGTGTGCCCTTCAACGTCGACCTGATCTACGGCGCCGCCGGTGAGACCCTCGACGACTGGGCGCGCACCGTCGACGGCGCCCTCGAGCTGGGGCCGGTCCACGTCAGCGCGTACGCCCTCACCGTCGAGCCGGGCACGGCGTTGGCCGCCGACCCCGCCCGCCACCCCGACGACGACGACCAGGCCGACAAGTACCTCCTCGCCGAGGCTCGCCTCACCGCTGCCGGCTTCGAGTCCTACGAGATCTCCAACTGGGCGCGACCCGGCCACCGGTGCCGCCACAACCTCCTCTACTGGTCCTCGGGGGAGTACCTCGGCGTCGGCTGCGCCGCCCACTCCCACCGCCACGGCCGGCGGAGCTGGAACGTACGCACGCCGGAGCGCTACATCGCCGCCGTCGAGGGCGGACGGTCGGTGGAAGCCGCCGGCGACCGCCTCCCCGAGGCCGCCCGGCGAGTCGAGGGGTTGCAGCTCGCGCTCCGCACGCGCGACGGCGTGCCCGCCGCCGCCTTCTCCCGGGAGGACCTCCAGGCCCTCGGCGGGCTGGTGGAGGTGGCCGACGAGCGGGCCCGGCTCACGGTGGAGGGGCGCCTGCTGGCCAACGAGGTGGCGGTTCGCCTGCGGGGTTGACCCGCCGGCGGGCGCGGCGGAGCGTGCCAGGCTGAGCCGGTGCACCCCCTGATCGAGGAGTGGGACCAGGACCTGCGCTCGGCCGACCCGCTCGCCTTCCCGGGCTACGCCGAGCGCTTGGCCTCCGCCGAGGGCGAGTCGGTCCGCACCGGCCGGACCGAGCACTACGTGGCGGTGGACAGCCGCTTCGACGTCTTCGGCGGCTCGATGGGCGTGGTGGCCGGCGAGCGGGTGGTGCGGGCCTTCGACCGGGCCGTCGCCCTCCGCCTTCCGGTGGTGTGCACGACCCGCAGCGGGGGCGCCCGGCTCCAGGAGGGGATGGTGGCCCTGATCCAGCTGGGCCGCACCGTCGCCGCCGCCCGCCGCCATGCCGACGCCGGCCTGCTCTCCCTGGCCGTCCACCGCTCGCCCACCACCGGTGGTGTGTTGGCGTCCTACGGCTCGGCGTGCGACCTACGGGCGGTCGAGGAGGGAGCCACCCTCGGCTTCGCCGGGCCCCGGGTGGTGGAGCTGACCACGGGCCGTTCCGTGGGCCGCGCGTCGCACACGGCGGCCACGGCCGCCGCCGCCGGCCTGGTCGACGCGGTGCTCTCGCCCGAGGACCTGCGGGCGTGGGTGGAAGCCGCCCTCGGCCTGGTGGACCGGCCGTTCCCCGTCGCCAGCCGGCGAGGTGCGGCGGCGGCCGAGTCGCCTCCCCGCGGAGAGGGCGCATGGGGGGAGGTGCTGCGGTCCCGGCACCCCGACCGGCCCACCGGGGTGGACGTGGCTGCCGCGCTCTGTCGCTCCTGGGTCGAGCTGGCCGGCTCCGACCCGACCGTGCGGGCGGGGCTGGCGCGGGTGGCGGGGCGGCGGGTGGTGGTGATCGCATCGGACCGCCGGGCCCGTGACGGCCGGCCGACCCCACCGGCGTTCCGGCTGGCCCAACGGGCCGTGCACCTGGCCGGCCGGCTCGGCCTGCCGGTGGTCAGCCTGGTGGACACACCGGGCGCCGACCCGTCGCCCGACAGTGAGAACGACGGGCTGGCGGCCGAGATCGCCGCGACCTTCGCGGCCATGGCCGCCCTGCCCACGCCCAGCGTGGCGGTGTGCGTGGGCGAGGGGGGCAGCGGTGGCGCCCTCGCTCTGGCGTGGGCCGACCGCCTGCTGGTCCAGGAGCACGCGGTGTTCTCGGTGATCGGGCCCGAGGGGGCGGCCGCCATCTTCGAGCGCGACGCGTCGGCGGCCCCCCGCCTGGCGTCGCACCTGGGCCTCACCAGCGGCGACCTGCTGCGCCTCGGCGTGGTGGACGGCGTGATCGGCGAGACCTCCGAGGCGGTGGCCGAGGCGGTGGCCGGTGCCCTTGGCTCGGCCCGCCCCGGCGAGCGCGAGCGTCGGGCGGCCGACGCTTCTGCCCGCTGGCTCCGGAGTGCAACCCCGCGCTGACCAGTTCTCTCGGGCAGAGGGCCTAGGGAGTGGCCGTGGGCGGTGCCGGAGGGGCGGCTGGCACCGCGGGTAGGTCGAAGACCTGGCCCGGGTAGATCAGGTCGGGGTTGTCGGGGTCCACCAGCCTCGGGCGGTTGGCGTCGATCACCGCCCGCCAGTAGGGCACCACCTCGGCGTCGGTGGGGGCGCGGCCCCACGCCTCGGTGAGGGTCGCCTCGGCGATGTGCCAGAAGTGATCACCTGACACCACCGTCCAGGCGACGGGACCGCTGGCCTCGTCGGGTCCGATCACCCGCATGGTGGCTGTGCCCGAGCCGTCGGGCAACCGCTCGAGCACCAAGGTCGAGCCGTCGGGGAGGCGTTCGAGCACGACCGCCCCCGAGGAGGCCGACTCGTCGGAGGCCACCGCCACCGGGCCGCGGTCGGGATGGTCGGCGAGGGACGGGCCGACCAGCAAGGTGGCGGCCGAGGCGGTGAGCCCTATGCCGGCTATGCCGCCCAGCACCTTGCGCACCGCGGGGACGGTGCCGAGGTCGGTGAGGGCGACCAGGCCGGGGATGCGGCTGGCTCGGGCCAGCAGGCCGAGCACGGTGACGGCGAGGAGGTACCAGGCGAGGGCGAGGGCGACCAGGCGCAGCAGGGCGAAGGCCATGGTGACCGCGTCGCGCTCGTCCATCCATGCCTGGAGCCGGGTGCTGTCGGTGAACGGCGGCGTGGAAAGCGACCCCGTGCCGAGACGGTGGAGGACGAAGATGATGGCGACCACCGAGCCGGTCCACAGCACGCTCAGCAGCACCCGCTGCCACCACGGCGGCGTGCGGTTCACGCGCCCCCCACGGATATGACGGCGTCGGCTCCACCGGACCGACGCACGGTGAGCTCGGGGCAGCCGTCGCCGTCACGGTCCTGGGCCGCCACCGCCGTGGCCCGGCCGACGACGGTGACGGGCCGGACCGTGAGGTCGTGCCCGGGCGTGGCCCAGCGGTCGAACACGAAGACCTCGCCGGTGGCGGTGCGCAGGAGCGCTGGCGTGGCCCGCCCGTCGCAGTCCCAGTCACCGACGCTGACCAGGTCCCCGGGCCGGCCCACCTGGTAGGTGACGCCGGCGGCCACCACCCGGTCACCCTCGACGACGATGGTCTCGGGGCAACCGTCGCCATCGGCGTCGGCGGCGGGCGCGGCGACCGCCGGGCAGCCCGGGCGGGGCGCCGGCCGCGTGACCTTCGGTGGGCGCGTCTGCGGTGGGGGCGTCGTGGAAGGGCGGGTCGTCGGCGGGCGGGTGGTGGCCGGCGGGTGGGTGGTGGCCGGGCCGTCGGCGGAGCGGGGCGACGCCGGTGCCGGGATGGGCGGGATGGCCTCGTCGTCCACCGCCGGTGGGGCGGTTTCCGGCTCGGACACCACCTCGCGGAACCCGGCCAGCACCAGGGCCATCCCCACCACCGCGGCCAGGACCGGCACCGCCCGGTGCAGCCGTCGGGGGAGGCGATCTCCGGTCGCGGGACGGCGGTCCGGATGTCCCGGCCGGCGGGGGGCCCGAGGCGGCGGGGACGGGGGCAGCGTGCCGGCTGAGGGCCGCGGTGCGTGCGGTCGGGGGCCGACCTCGTGGCGGGAGGTGTCGCCGGTGCGGGCCGGCTCGGCTCGCCCGTGGGTCCTGCGGACGGGGACCGCCTCGGGTCGCGGCGCGGGAGGCGGCTCGGGAGCGGGTCCGGGGGACGGGGGCCTTGGCGGGGCAGGCGGCAGCACGGCGTCGGGGACGGCCGTGGCGATGGCCTCGGCCAACCCGTGGGCGGTGGGCCGGGCGGTGTGGTCGTCGGCGGTGGCCTGGTCGGCGAGGATCAGGAGCGTGCGCCGGTGGTATCCGGCCCAGCGCCGGCGGCCGAAGCGCCGATAGCCCTCGGGGATCGGCTCGACGTCGACGCCGGCGCTGGCCACCAAGTCGGTGAGGAGCCGACCCAGGGCGGCGACGTCCTCGGCCGGGGCGCACCGGCCCGGTTCCCCCGCCTCCCCGAAGCCGCAGAGCACGGGTGCGCCGCCGGGGCCGAGCACGACGTGGTCGGGCGTGAGGCGGGCGTGGACCACGCCGATGGCGTGCAAGCCGGCCACGGTGCCGGCCAGGGCGGCCACCACCCCCGCCGCTTGTTCCACCGGCAGCGGCCCGCTGGTGGCGAGGGTGTGGGGTCCGACCCAGCGGGTGACCAGCCGGGCCTCCTCGGGGGCGTCGTGGTGGGCCAACAGCTCGGCCACGCCGGGAACCGGCGCTGCCGCTGCCAACACCGCGGCCTCATGGGTCAGCCGGCCCCGCCCCGCGGCCGACGTGGCCCGCTTGACCAGCAGCGGGCCCCGGTGGGGGTCGACCACCACCTCGACGCTCGGCGCCCCCTCGTCCATGGCGCCGACCGTACCCGGCCCTGGATGGAAAGTCACGAAAGTACCCGAAAAGAGGCGACTGTGCTTGTTGGCTCGCCTGCGGCGGAGCGGCTTCGCCATCCGGGTCTCACGCTGGAGGCTGCTCCGCCTGGCGGTCTGCGCAGCGTCACGTGACCATGGGCCAAGCTCAATCCTGACGGAGCTCGGCCTCGGCGGTGGCGGTGACGGTGGTGGTGTCGGGGGCGCCGGGGACGGCCTTGGAGAAGATGTAGGCCACCCGGGCGGTGGCGGTCACCTCGACCCTCCGCCCGTCGGCGCTGGGCACGACGCTGAGCGAGGTGACGTCGAGGCCCCGGGCCCGCATGGCCGCCGCCCCCGCCGCCTGCGCCCGGCTCTGCACCACCACGATGCGACCCGTGCTGTAGAAGGTCTCCTTGTCGACCCCGTAGGTGGCGGCGTCGTTGGCGGCGGCCTCGGCCCCCGCCACCAGGTCGCGCTGCTGGGTGAACACCACCGACTGGTCCACCGCGATGGCGCCGAGGATGATCACCACCAGCACGGCGGCCGGCATCAACATGAGCGAGCTGCCCCGCTCGCGCCCCCCCGATCGCCACCGCTCAGAAGCCACAGGCGTTCTCCACCGGCAGGCCGCCTCGGAGCGGGTCGACGATCTCGGAGTGGCGCGCCTTCACCGTGAAGCCCGAGCCGAAGCCGACCCCGAAGGGCAGCGACAGGGCGGGTACGGGGTACGAGGCGGTGTAGGTGACCCGGGCGCAGCGCCGGTAGTCGGGATCCAGGCTGGGTGGGGGGAGGGTCAGCTTGGACGGGGAGCGCCCGTAGCTGGCGATGGCGTCCTCCGCCGCCGTCCGCCCTCGAGCGGCACCCTCGCCGTAGCTGTCGGCCTCCACGAAGGAACGGGCCGCCTCCCTCGCCGCCGAGGTGGTGGCCAGCTTGGCGTCGACCACCGCCCACGCGTTGGTGATCATGAGGGCGCCCACCACGAAGATGAGCACCCCGAACGGCAGCGCCTCGAACCCGCCGGCCAGCCCGGCCTCGCCTCTCGGTGGGGCCGGCGCGGCGGCCGACCGGCGATGGTGGGAGAGGGTCATCCCTGGAACCGCTCCACCCGCACCACCACCGTGCGGTCGATGCGGTCGAACCCGAGCAGGCCGGTGCCGAACAGGAGCAGGTTCGGGTTGTCCGCCCTCACCCTCAGCCGGACGGTGTCGGCGGTGCTGCGGCTCCAGTCGAGCGAGGTGATGCGCCCGGAGTAGCTGCCGAGGCGGTCCCGCAACTGGCGCTCGGCCGCCGCCTGGGCCGAGGCCACCGACCCGGCGTCGTCGTGGTCGACGCGGACCGAGGCCACGTCGCGCGCCGCGTCGTAGGCGTTGGCGGTGACGACCGACGTGGCGTACAGGTTGAACAGCAGCTGGACGGCGAAGAACAAGAAGGCGAGGAAGGCGGTGACCCCGGCCACCGACGCGACCACCCCGACCCCCCGCTCACCCTCCCGGGCCGGCCCGCGCGCCGCCGCCCGGCCCCGGGCCGGGACGTGGCTCAGGGGGTGAGCCGGGCCCCTCACTTGCCGATGTTGCCGACCTGGGTGCTGGTCTTGTTGGAGGCGTCGGTGAAGGTCGCCTTGAACGCGATCCACATGGCGGCGCCGAGGAAGGCCATGATCAGCACGGCGATCGCCGCCGAGATCACGCCTTCGCCCCGGGAGTCGGTGCGCAGCCGGTGGACGCTGTTGACGGCGAGCGCCCGGGCAGCGACGTAGGCCCGCAGGGTCGGGTCGCCGAGGACGGTGGTGAGCTGGTCGGACATGGGGCTCCTGGGGTTGAGGTGTGCGGTCAGCTTCCGGCGAAGAGGCGCATGGCCTCGATGAAGGGCACGGCGAGGAAGATCACTCCGGGTACCAGCGTTGCCACCGTGACGGGGATCCACACCTGCTGGCCCCGTTTCTCGATGCGCTCCACGAGCTCGCGCTGGACGTCACGGCGGATGGCGCGGGCCTCGTCGGCGATGAGGCGTCCGAGGTCGCCCGCCTCCCGGTTGAGCGAGAGCACCTGCACGAGCCGGTCGACCGCCTCCACGTCGGCCAGCGCGGCCCACTCCCGGAGGGCCTCGACCTCGCCGAGGCCCTGGCGCATCCTGCTGATGACCCGGGCCAGGTCGCGGCCGACCGCCCCGGTGCTGCGGGTGGCGACCCGGTTGAGGGCAGCCCCGAGGGAGAACCCGGCGGCCAGCAGCATGCCGAGCTGCTCGCTCACCACCGGCAGCTCGAGGAAGAGGTGCCGCTGCCAGGAAGCCGACGCCCGGGCAACCGTCTGCTCGAGCAGCAGGAAGGCGAGCAAGGGCGCCCCGAGGAGGAAGAGCAGACCGACCGCCGGGGGCAGGCCGAAGGCGATGGCGGCCAGGCCGCCCAGCCCGAACGCGCTCACCGTCCAGCCGAGCTGGCGGACGCGGAAGGCGGTGACGTCCATCGGCGAGTGGATGCGGGCCAGGCGGACACCGAGGTCCTCGCTCACGCCGAAGAGCCGCCCGACGTGCTCGCCGACGTTGCGGGAGAGTGGCCCCACCACGTCTCGGAACGTCTCCACCGAGAGCATCCCCGCCCGGGTGCCCACGGCCATGCCGCCCGGCGTGTAGGGACGCAGCCGTTCGGTGAGGGGTCGCCGGGCGAACCAGCGGACCGTCGACAGCAGCAGGGTGATGCCCACCCACATGCTCAGCCCGGCGAGGATCAGCGTCCTCATTCCGAGAACACCCGCTCCTCCTCGGGGATCCGCATGATGGATCCGGCCCACAACCAGCAAAGGATCACCAACCCCAGCCCGGCCACCACCGCCAGCTGCCCGAGGGGCCGGGCGTAGGCGGCCCGGCCGTTGCCCACCGACATCCCCGCCAGGGCCATGCCCAGCGGCACGATGAGCACGAACCGGCGGGCGAAGCGCACGCCGGCCTGCTTCGCCCGGGCGTCCTTGCGGCCCTGCACGTCCTGCACCCGGTCCTCGATGAGGGCTTCGAGGCGCTTGTCGAGGTCGGTGCCGCCCAGCTCGTGCGCCACGAGCAGGGTCTCGAGGGTGGCATCGGCGGTGGGGTCGGCCAAGCGGGCCTTGAGCACGCGCACGGTGCGGGTGAAGTCGGTGGAGATCAGCCACTCGCGGTGGGCCGCCTCGAAGGCGGGGCGCATCTCCACCGGACCGCGGCGGCCCACCTCGAACAGGGCCTGGGGGACCGAGCGGCCGAGGTTGCCGGTGAGGATGCGGATCTCCTCGATCATGCGGGGCCAGGACTCCTGGGCCATCGCCCGGCGGGTGCGCCGGCGGCTCCGGTAGGAGGCCACCGGGAAGCTGGCGGCGAACGAGCCGAGGGCGAGAGCGGGGAGGAAGGCCCCGAAGATGGCGTAGGCCAGGGCGGCGCCGATGATGAATAGCACGCTCATCACGGCCAGGAACTCGGCGGGGCGCACGTCGTCGAGCCCGGCCTGCACGAGCCACTCGCCCACGCCGCCACCGCGCGCCCCGGTCCGCTCCCGGCGCGGGCCGGCGCCGATCCCCGTCCAGCGCAGGACCACCGCGGTGTACAGCAGGTGCACCCCGTAGGCGCCGAGCACGGCGAGCAGGAGCCCCATCATCGGCGGACCGCCCCCGACGGCGCCCGGTCGAGGTCGAGCAGGGCCCGCACGTCGAAGCCGCCGTCGCGCAGGGCGCGCTCCATGCGCACCGGCAGGTTGCCCGTCCAGCGCAGGGGCTGGTCGGGGCCGTCGCGGTCGAACAGCTCGGTGACGGTGAAGTTGGTTGCCTCCTGGCCACTGGTGAGGTCCTCCACCACGATCACCTCGGTGATCCGGGGGCCGACCGGCGTGCGGGCGCAGTGCACCACCACGTCGATCGCCTCGCTCACCAGGCTGTTCAGCGCGGACAGCGGCAGGTCGTTGTCGGAGAGCTGGCAGATGAACCGGAGGCGGGTGAGGGCCTGGCGGGCCGAGCCGGCGTGGATGGTGGTGAACCCCTTCACCCCCGAGGACAAGGTGAGCAGGAGCGGGAGCGCCTCCTTGTCGCGGACCTCCCCCACGATGGCCACGTCGGGCGCCATGCGCAGGAACCCGGCCACCAGGCGGCGCAGGTCGACCGCCGGCCGGTCGGGCCGGGGGGCACGGGTCTGCATGCTGGCCACGTTGGGCAGCGGGATGTCGGCCTCGAAGACCTCCTCGGCGGTGACCACCCGCAGGCGGGGATCGAGCTCGGCGGCGCAGCACGACAGCATGGTGGTCTTGCCCGAGCCGGGAGCGCCGGCGAAGACGATCGACAGCTTCGAGCGCACGCAGGCCTTCAGGAAGCCGGCCACCTGGAGGCTCATCATGTCGTGGCTCACCAGCTCGTCGAGGCTGCGGAAGACGACGCCGGTGAACTTGCGGATGTTCACCATCACGTGGCCGCCCCGGGCCACGTCGCCGTGGATGATGTGGAGGCGGGCACCGGTGTCGAGCTGGGCGTCCTGGAGGCCCTCGGAGGGGTCGAGCTTGCGGTGGGCGGTCGAGGCGTCGTCGAGGATCTTGGTGAGGGTGCGCAGCACGTGCTCGTCGTCGTGGAAGACCTCGTCGTGGTAGCCGCTCTGGCCCTGGTGGCGCTTCACGAAGATGGCGTCGGGAGCGTTGATCATCACCTCCCACACGTCGTCGTCGCCCAGCAACGGCTCGAGCGGGCCATAACCGAAGAGGTTGCGGTACGCCCGCTCCACGACCATGGCCGGGTCCGACAGGTCGAAGGCGCGCAGCCCCCGCTTGTGGTCGATGGACCACTGGGCCACCTCGTCCTCGACCAGCGCCCGCAGCTTGGCCGAGCCGTCGGCGCCGCCCATGTCGAGGGCGATGGCCTTGGCCCGCTCGAGCACGGAGCGCTCGATCTCTTCGAGCGGGGACACCTCGGTCACGAGCTGGCCGCCTCCTGGTCGGCCCAGCTCCCCAGCGACCCGGGCACGATGGCGACGGGCTCGGGGGTGGCCGCCTCCACCTGCGGCGCCCGCTCGAGCACGGCCCGCACCGCCCCCAGCAGGGGCGCGGCCAGCTGGGACGGGAAGCGGGCACCGTCGCGGTGCAGCTCGTCGAGGCCTCGGCGTTCGGGCAGGAAGACGGGGCCGACCACCGCTGCGCTGGTGTGCCCGGCCCCGGTGAGGTCGGCGAAGCTCCGGGTGAGCTCGGAACGGGCCCGCTGGTTGCGACCGGCCTGGTTCACCACGGCGAGGATGCGTTGCGGTTCGATGCTGTGGTCGCGCAGCTCGTTGACCACCCGCACGAGCGAGTGGAGGCCCTTGACCCCGGGCACCCCGACCACCACCACCGCGTCGGCCCGGGCGGTGATGGTGCGGGCCATCAGGTTGCGCTCCTCGATGTCGACCGAGCCGCACTCGCGCTCGCCCTCGAGGTCGGGATCGATGTCGGCCACCGTCACCCGGAAGGTCCGCCGCAGCCCCTCCACCGCGGCCTCGAAGGAACGGGGACGCAGCACCGTCCAGTCGCGGTGGCGGCGGAGCCCCAGGAGGAGGTGGTAGTTGCGGTTGACCACGTCGAAGGTGAGGGCCCGCACCTGCTCCGCCGCCGGCCGGGTGGCGCGGTGGGCCTCCACCAGCTCCTGGACGCCGGGGACGACGTCGCGGGCGTCGTGCAGCATGGCCAGGTCGGCCGACAGCCGCAGGTCGGCCAGCAGGACCTCGCCGCCCGGGCCGGTGGCGTCCCCGAAGGCCTGGGCCAGGGCCACGGCCGCGGTGGACGCCCCCGTACCCCCGGGTCCGGTCACGGCGATGAGCTGGCCCCGGCGCGAGGCGGCGGTGGCGGAGTCGCCGGGCTCGTCGACGGGCAGGGCGGTGGCCCCGCCGATCATGCGGCTGGTGTGCTCCAGGGTCTCCAGGAGCTGGCCGCGGTCGAAGGTGGCGGGCAGGACCCCGCGCACCCCGATGGCCATCCAGTCCCGTGTGCTGCGGCCGTCGTCGATCACCACCACCGCCACCTCGTGGGTGGAAGCGAGGTCCAGCAGGTCGCGGTCGACCGCCCCGGTGCCGGCGTCGACCAGCACCACCGAGAACGGGCGACCGGAGGCCAGCCGGGCCCGGAGCTCCTCGGCCGAGATGCACTTGACGAACTCGACCGGTATGGAGCCGACGGTGGCCCAGCGGGCGACCTCGGTGAACCAGGCGGAGCGGACCCCCGCCAGGCCGAGGGCGACGTAGCGTTCGCCCGGCATCAGCCGTCCGACCCGCCGGATCCAGCGGCCCCTCCGCCGGCGGCGGGAGTGCCGCCCGTCTCGCCTTCGAGCGGCTTGGGCACGAAGGTGTCCTCCTTGCCCCCCTCGGCGGCGCCGGTGATGCGCACCAGGGTGAGCTTGCCGGCGTGGGCGCCGTTGATGAGCTCGAGGCGATCGGTGGGATCGTCGACCGCGAGGGTGACGGTGACCTGGCCGGCGTTGCCGACGGTGGCGTCGGCCGTGCTGCCGGCGGTGACCTCCGCGTTGGGCACGATGAGCCGGGTGCTGGAGCCGATGGCGCTGCCGAAGGACACGTAGACGTCGACGCGGTCGCCCGGGCGGAGCCCACCCTCGAACCCGTCGGCGGCGTCGACGGAGACGGCCACGGTGGGGATGCCGTCCTCGCCAGCGTCGCCCAGGCCGCTGGCTTGCACCAGCTCGCCCTCCTCGAGGGGCGCGAGCACCACCGCGCCGACGAGCTGGCCGGGCTCGTGGAAGGAGCGCTGGGCCACCTCCGAGGGCAGCTCGATGGGTACCTGCCGGAGGTCGCCGGCGCTGACGATGGCCCCGGGGCGCAGGGCCCGGTCGGCCACCACGTAGCGGGTGTCGGGGCCCCGACCGGCGCCGCTCACGGTGGCGAAGATGCCGACCGCGGCGACGGCCACGAGGAACCCGCCCACCACGGCGCGGCCGCCGGGAAGGCCGCGCCGGGGCTTGACGGTCCGGCTGCTGGAGCCCCCCGCCGTCGGGCGCGCGAGCGGGGCCTCCGGCGGGCGGGTCTGGGTGGCGGCCACGGGTCGGGCGACTCCTGCGGGGTGGGCGAGGTGGGCGGGTTGTACCGCCCAGCCGCGAGCGGCCAAACGAGCATCCTGCGCCGGCGGAGCCTACCCGACATCGAAAGTTGTCGAAAGACTCGAAAATGATGGAGAGACGTCGTATGCTGCCCGTCGTGACCACAGTTGCGCCACGTTGGCTGAGCACGGCGGAGTCCGCCCGGCGGCTCGGGATCACCCCGCGCACCCTGTACCGGTTCATCGACGAGGGACAGTTGCCGGCGTACCGGTTCGGGCGGGTCATCCGCCTGAAGGAGAACGAGGTCGACAGCTTCATCGACGCCTGCCGCATCCAGCCCGGCACCCTCGAGCACCTCTACCCCGAGACGGTCGGTAGCGAGCCCGAGGCCGAGAGCGTCATCGGCACCGACGCCTGACCGTCGGGTGCCGGCCGCCCGGTCAGCGGGCCAGGGAGAGCTCTGCCACCGACCCGAACGGCACGTAGGCCACCGGCCGGGTGTCGCCGTCGAGGCGCAGCGTCAGCACGTCCCGGCCGGCGGCCCGGAGGTCACCGCTCAGCCCGGTGCCGTCGAGGGTGACCACCAGCACGCGTGGGCGGTCGCCGGCGAGGGCGGCGACGGCTTCGCCGAAGGCCATGTCGAGAGCCTGGGGGCGGTCGCCCGCCATTGGCGGGTGCGGCCCGAGGGGGCGCACCGAGGACAGCCCGTCGTAGCGCAACAGCACGTCGCCCCCGTCGGTGGTGCGCAACGCGCAGAAGTCGTCGGCCACGGCCCGCACCGACCCCCGATGGCGCCGGCCGGCGGGCGCGTGGGCGACCACCGAGACCGCCCGCTCGGCCAGGTCGAGGAGGATCCCGGCGAACAGCGCCTCCTCCTCGGCCTGCTGGCGCAGCCATCGCTCGCGGGCCCGGGAGGCGGCGGCGGCGTCGGCCCGGGTGTCGGCCAACCACCGGGTCAGCTCACCGACCAGGTCCTCGGCCCCCGCCGGATCGAGCCCGCTCTGGTCATCCACCGCGTCCATCCGGGCGATGGTACGGCGGTCACCGCTTCGGACGATCCCCACAGGGCACGGCCGGAATTAGGCTCCCGGCGATGACCGAGACGAAACGGGGCTCGTGGCGACGACGTCGGTGAAGATCCGTGTGCCCGGCAACCACCTCATGGTGCCGCTGCTCGGGCACCGCGACGAGCTGCTCCGGTTGGTGGAGGACGCCTTCGCCGAAGCTGCCATCCACGTGCGGGGCAACGAGATCGCCATCGACGGTGGCGACGCCGAGCAGGTGGGCCGCCTGTTCGAGGACCTGGTGGTGCTGCTCCAGCAGGGCCAGCGGCTGGAGCCGGCGGTGGTCAGCCGCACCATCGACATGGTCAAGGCCGACGAGCGCCCCTCCGAAGTGCTCGCCACCGAGGTGCTGCGCTCGGCCAAGGGTCGCACCGTGCGTCCCAAGTCGAGCGGTCAGAAGCGCTACGTCGACGCCATCGCCGCCAACGTCATCACCTTCGGCGTCGGCCCCGCCGGCACCGGCAAGAGCTGGCTGGCGGTGGCCATGGCCGTGCAGGCCCTCCAGGCCAAGCAGGTCGACCGGATCATCCTGACCCGCCCGGCGGTCGAGGCCGGTGAGCGCCTGGGCTTCCTGCCCGGCGACCTCATGGCCAAGGTCGACCCGTACCTGCGGCCCCTCTACGACGCCCTCTACGACATGGTCGAGCCCGACGGCGCCCAGCGCCTGCTCGACCGGGGCACGGTGGAGGTGGCGCCGCTGGCCTTCATGAGGGGCCGCACCCTCAACTCGAGCTTCATCATCCTCGACGAGGCGCAGAACACCACACCCGAGCAGATGAAGATGTTCCTCACCCGCATCGGGTTCGGCTCGAAGGCGGTCGTCACCGGCGACACCACCCAGGTCGACGTGGCCGGCGGTCGGAGCGGCCTCGGTGGCCTGGAGCGGGTGCTGGACGGCATCGACGGCCTGGCCTGGGTGCACCTCACCAGCCGCGATGTGGTCCGCCACCGCATCGTGCAGGACATCGTCGACGCCTACGAGCGAGCCACCCCGCCGGACCTGGCGGACCTGCCGGACCCAGTGCCCGAACCGCCGCCGCGCCGGGCCCGCACCGACCCCCGTTGACGCCGGGCCCGTCACCCGCCCGCCGCCGCCGTCGGGCGCCGTCGGAGGGATCCCTCGAGGTGTTCGTCGCCGACGAGCAGGACGACCACCCCGTCGACGTGACCCGCTGGTCGCGGCTGGCCGAGCAGGTCCTCGGCGCCATGGGGGTGGGCGGTGAGGCCGAGCTGTCGGTGCTGTTCGTGGCGAGCGACGTGATGGCGGGGTTGAACGAGCGCTTCCTCGACGGCAGCGGCCCGACCGACGTGCTGTCGTTCCCCATCGACGACGACGTGGTGGAACTGGGCCGCTGGCCCGACCCCACCACCACCGGGCCCGACCGCTCCTCGGTGGAGCCGGCCGAGGCGCCTCTGCTGCTCGGCGACGTGGTCATCTGCCCGGCGGTGGCCGCCGCCAATGCGCCCGGCCACGCGGGCACCTACGACGACGAGCTGGCCCTGCTCGTGGTGCACGGCGTGCTGCACGTGCTTGGCATGGACCACGCCGACACCGCGGAGGTCGCCGCCATGCAACGGCGCGAGCGTGAGCTGCTGGATCGCTTCCACGGTCCTCTTGCCCGCGATCCGTGGACGGCCCCACCCTCGTGAGGGGGCCGTCACCCGTGCCACTCGTGCTCGGCGTGCGGTTCACCTCGGTCGACCTGGCCATGGCGGTCGGGGCGGTGGTGCTGCTGGTGGTGCTCCTGTTCCTCGCCGCCGCCGAGACCGGCCTCACCCGCATGAGCCGGGCCAAGGCCCTGGGACTCCGGGAGCTGGACCGCCGGGGTGCCACCAGCCTGGTGCGGCTGGTGAGCCGGCCCGAGGAGTTCATCAACCCGCTGCTGCTGGTGGTGCTGGTGGTGCAGACCGCGCAGATCGCCCTCACCACCCTCGTGGCCGAGCGGCTCTTCGGGGGAGTGGGCGTGGCCGTCGCCCTCGTCGTGAACGTGGTGGTGGTGTTCGTGCTGGCCGAGGCGGCGCCGAAGACGTGGGCCGTCCAGCACGGCGACCGGGCCGCCCTCCTCACCGCCGGGCCGGTCAGCGCCATGACCCGCGTCTGGCCGCTGCGCCTGGTATCGCGCGCCCTCATCGGGCTCACCAACGTGATCCTGCCGGGCAAGGGCCTCAAGCAGGGCCCCTTCGTGTCCGAGGAGGAGTTGCTGGCCCTGGCCGACGAGGCGGCCGAGGCCGAGTCGATCGAGCCCGAGGAACGGGCCCTCATCCAGCAGATCATCGAGTTCGGCGACACCATCGTGCGGGAGGTGATGGTGCCCCGCACCGACATGGTCACCGTCGGCGCCGACTTCCGCGTGGCCGACGTCATGGAGGTGGTGCTCCTCAACGGCTACAGCCGGGTGCCGGTGTGCGGCGAGGGCATCGACGACGTGGTCGGCGTGGTCTACGCCAAGGACCTCATGCGGGCCGAGCGCGACGACCACGAGGAGGCGGCGGTGGCGTCGCTCATGCGCCCCGCCCACCCGGTGCCGGAGACCAAGCGGGTGGCCGAGCTGCTTCGGGAGATGCAGGCCGAGCAGTTCCACATGGCCATCGTGATCGACGAGTACGGCGGCACCGCCGGGCTGGTCACCCTCGAGGACCTCATCGAGGAGCTGGTGGGCGAGATCGTCGACGAGTACGACGTGGAGGACCCCCGCATCGAGCCGCTGCCGGGGGGCGACCTCCGGGTCAACGGCCGCCTGCCCATCGACGAGGCCAACGAGGTGCTCGACGGCTCCCTGCCCGAAGGTGACTGGGACACCGTCGGCGGTCTGCTCTTCTCGAAGCTGGGCAAGGTGGCGGTGGAGGGGGACAGCGTCGACGTCGACGGCTACCGGCTCAAGGCCGACAAGGTGCAGGGCCGCCGCATCAGCCGGGTGCGCATCAGCCGGCGCGAGGCGGCGTGAGGTCCGGTTTCGTGACCCTGGTGGGTCGGCCCAACGTGGGCAAGTCGACGCTGCTGAACGCCATCCTCGGCACCAAGGTGTCGATCGTCTCGGACAAGCCCCAGACCACCCGCACCCAGGTGCGCGGGGTGCTCGACCGCCCCGACGCCCAGCTGGTGTTCGTGGACACGCCCGGGATCCACAAGCCCCGCTCGGCGCTGGGCGAGCGGCTCAACGCCACCGCCGAGGGCGCCATCGGCGACGTCGACGTCGTCTGCCTCGTGATCGACGCCACCGCCCCGCTGGGACGGGGCGACCGGTGGGTGGCCGGGCGGGTGCCCCCCGACGCGGTGGTGGTGGTCAACAAGGTCGACGTGGCCTCGCCCGCCGAGGTGCTGGGCCAGCTGTCGGCGGCGGCCGGCCTCGACCTCTCGGAGTACTTCCCCGTGTCCGCCCGCACCGGCGCCGGGGTGGCGGAGCTCGTCGCGGCCCTCGTCGCCCGCCTGCCGGAAGGGCCCCGGTACTACCCCGCGGGCGTCGTCACCGACGTGGCGGAGGCGTTCTGGGTGGGGGAGCTGGTCCGGGAGCAGCTCCTGGCGGTGGTGCGTGAGGAGGTGCCGCACTCGGTGGCCACCCGGGTGACCGAGTGGGACTGGCCCCGGGTCCGGTGCGAGATCCTGGTGGAGCGCGAGTCCCAGAAGGGGATCGTGATCGGCCGGGGTGGGGGAGTGCTCAAGGCGGTGGGCACCGCGGTCCGGGCCCAGCTCCCCGAGGGGGCCTACCTCGAGCTGTTCGTCAAGGTCGACAAGGACTGGCAGCGACGGCCCGCGTCGCTCGAGCGGCTGGGGTACTGACCACAGAGGTCAGATGTCCGTGACGGAGCCGTCGGGCTCGACGACCCGGAGACGGGAGCCATCGGCGGTGTCGGCCCGGCCGACCCGAAGGTCGAGCGTGGCCAGGGCGATGAGGCCGTCGTCGTCGGCCGCCACCGGCGTCGGCCGCCCGTCGACGGCGCGGAACAGCCCGACCGTGCGCTCGTCCGGCTCGATCACCAGCACCTCGGCCACGCCCCGGGCGACGTACCAGTCCAGCTTCTCGTAGCTGAGATCGCCGGGAGAGCGGATCTCCACGACCAACTCGGCCCGGCTGATGCCCAGGTCGGTGCGGTGCTCGGGCCGGCAGTAGCTGTGGTCGGGGGTGCGGTAGTCCTCGGGCCCGGCATACATCCCGGTCTCGTAGAACGAGCACAGGCCCTCGCGGTCGGCGGCGGTGGCCAGCACCCGGAGCAGGCGCGCGCCCAGTTCCTGGTGCCAGCGGCGCGGCGGCGGGTTCATGTGGAGGACGCCCTCCCACATCTCGTCGAAGAGATCGAGGCCGAGCTCCGAGCGCCGCTCCAGCAGCGTGGGATGGACCCGGGCGAGCACTCCCTCCACGGGGTCAGCCTAGGTGGGGACCTCCGCCGTTGGTCGATCCGAGCAGGAACCTCGCGCCAATACCTCGAGTCGGGCGGAAGGGGGCCGATGGGGTGGCCTGAGCCCCGAGAGGGCACGCCTGGTTCGTACACATGGCGCCGATACGGCGTCCGGTCTCACGCTCGACGCCTCCTCTCCCTCCCGGAAAGAGGAACGCCGTGTCGTCCCGCCAAGCGCCTGCGCAAGCCACCCCCACCACCCCGGGATCGGCCACCACCAACCTGGCCCGCACCGGTATGGACCCACGGCTGCCGATCTCGGGTGGGCTCCTGATCGTGGCCGGCGCCATCTTGCTTGCCCTGTCAGGCCGGCAACGCCGGCTCGGCGAGCTTCTGATCCCGGCAGCGGAGACGACGACGCGGGCGGCCGCCTGATCGCCCGTTCCTCGCCCTGAGGCGCGACGTCAGCGCAGGGCGCGGAGGAAGGCCTCGGCCTCGGCGCGGTCGCGGGTGCGGCGCATCGGGGGCAGGGCCCGGATGATGTCCCAGCGGTAGCGGGCGTTGGTGGCCAGGCGGGGGTCGAGCACGGCTACCGCCCCCCGGTCGTCGGCCGAGCGGATGAGGCGCCCGGCGCCCTGGGCCAGGAGGGTCACGGCCCGTGGGAGGTCGACCGTCCGGAAGGCGTCGATCCGGGCCCGCTCCCGCCGGGCCTGCAGGAGCGGTTCGTCGGGGCGGGGGAAGGGGATGCGGTCGATGGTCACCAGCGAGAGGGAAGGGCCGGGCACGTCGACCCCCTGCCAGAAGCCCATGGTGGCGAACAGGCTGGTGTGCTCGTCGGTGCTGAACCGCTCGACCAGCACCGGCTTGGGCAGGTCCCGCTGCCCCAGGACCGGCCAAGGCAACCGGGCCCGCAGGGCATCGAGGGCGGCATCGAGCGACCGCCAGCTGGTGAACAGGGCCAGGGTGCGGCCACCGGCGGCGGTGATCAACGCCTCCAGGTCGTCGTGCATGGCCGCCTCGTAGGCGCTGGTGCGAGGGTCCGGGAGGTGGGCCGCGCAGTAGAGGAGGGCGTTGGCCTCGAAGTCGAAAGGGCTGCCCACGTCGAGGGCGGTGAAGCGGCCGGCCTCGAGGCCGAGCCGCGTGGGCAGCGACGGCAGCAGGGTCGCGCTGGTCAGCACCGCGGTCCTTGCCGTCCAGAGCACCTCACGCAGCACCTCGGCCACGTCGACCGGGGCCACCCTGAGCACCGGGGCGTGCTCGGGGCCCTCCACCCAGGCCACCGAGGTGACGGGAACCGACACCGCGGCATCGACGACGGCGGTGACGTATCCGGTGAGCTTGGCCGCCCGCTGCTTGCGGGCGGCCACGTCGGACCCGGCCCGGTCGTCGTCGATCGCACCCAGCGCGGCGCGCACCCGCTCGAGCCGCTCCCGGGCCAGCGCCAGAGCATCGGCGATCTCGGGTTCGAGGGCGCCCCGCAGCCGGCGGCCCACGTGGCCGGCCAGCGCGGCGGTGAGCCCCGTGCCGCTCGCCTCCAGCTCGGCCACCAGCTTGGGATCGTCGATGATGGCGGCCACCACCCGGGCCAGCGCCGAGAAGCGGGCGCCGCCCAGCTCGATCCCAAAGGTCGCCGAGATCGTGTCCTCGAGCTGGTGGGCCTCGTCCACCACGACCAGGTCGTGCTCGGGCAGGACCACCCCGCCGCTCTCGAGGTGCAGCCCGTAGAGGTGGGTGTTGACCACCACCACGTCGGCCTCCTCGGCCGCCTGGCGGGCCCGCTCGGCGAAGCACCGGTCGCCCGACGGGCAGCGCGCCGCCCCGGGGCACTCACGGGCGGCCACGCTGACCGCCGCCCAGGCGCTGGGCGAGGGCTCGAAGTCCAGGTCGGCGCGGTCACCCCCCTCGCTGGTGGAGGCGAAGGCCCGAAGCCGCCTTAGCTCATCGGCGGGCGCCCGGTCGGCCAGCCCGTCGAGGGCCAGCTGGTCGGCGCCGGCGGCCCGGTCGATCTCGGCGATGCGTTGGAGGCACACGTAGTTGGCCCGTCCCTTGAGCACGGCGAAGGAGAAGGGCGTGCCGAGGTGGGCGGCGAGGAACGGCAGGTCCTTGCCGGCGAGCTGGTCCTGCAGGGCCTTGGTGGCGGTGGCCACCACCGTTCGCTTCCCCGACAGGACGGCCGGGACGAGGTAGGCGAGGGATTTGCCGGTGCCGGTGCCGGCCTGCACCACCAGGTGGCGCCCGCTCGAGACTGCGGCGGCCACCGCCTCGGCCATCTCGACCTGTCCAGGCCGGGCTTCCCCACCCCCAGGCAGCGCCGCCGTGACCCGGGCCAGGGCGGTGCTGGTTGGCCGGCCTCCAGCCGGCCCCGCTTCGCGGATCCGGCTTTCACCTGTTGTGCTGCTCCGCCTGGCGGACTCCGCAGCGGTACCACCTCCGGCCAGCCCCGCTTCGCCGATCCGGCTGTCATCGCTCGTGCTGCTCCGACTGGCCGACTCCGCGGCGGTACCAACATCGGCCGGCTCGGTCACCGGGCCGACGGTAGCGGCGGCCGCGGGAGGGATAGCCCGATCACGAAGGCCATCTCGCCGGGACCGCTCAGAGCGGCATCACCGCGATCACCTCCCGAGCGCGCGCAGCCGGTCCATGCCGCTTCCTATCCGGTCGAACCCCTCGCGGGTGGCGGGGCTGCGGACAGGTAGGTTGCGGCGGTGGTGGGCCCTGCTCTCGATCCGGCGCGCATCCCTCGCCACGTGGCGGTGGTGATGGACGGGAACGGGCGCTGGGCCCAGCAGCGCGGCCTACGCCGCACCGAGGGGCACGCCGCCGGGGAGAAGGCGCTGTTCGACACGGTCGAAGGGGCGATCGACGCCGGTGTGCGCTGGTTCACCGTGTACGCCTTCAGCACCGAGAACTGGCGCCGACCGCCCGACGAGGTGCGCTACCTGATGGGGTTCAACAAGGGGATCCTCGAGCGCCACGCCGAGGATCTCCACGCCCGGGACGTCCGCATCGACTTCGCCGGCCGCCGCGACTGGCGGGTGCCGCGCGGCGTGCTCCGGCGCATGGACTGGGCCGCCGACCTCACCCGCCACAACTCGGGCATGACCCTCACCATCGCCTTCAACTACGGGGGCCGGGCCGAGATCGTCGACGCCGTCCGTGGCCTGGTGGCCGAGGGCGTGCCCGCCGACAAGGTCGACGAGAAGGCCATCCGCCGCCACCTCTACCACCCCGAGATGCCCGACCCCGATCTCATGATCCGCACCTCGGGGGAGTTCCGCATCTCCAACTTCCTGCTCTGGGAGCTGGCCTACAGCGAGATCGTGTTCCTCGACGTGCTGTGGCCCGACTTCCGGCGCGAGCACCTATTCGACGCCATCCGTGAGTACCAGGCCCGCGAACGCCGGTTCGGGGGCGTCGGCTCCCCGTGAGGTGGTGAGGTGCTCTACCGCGACCACGGGATCGTGCTGCGCACTCACAAGCTGGGCGAGGCCGACCGGATCGTCACCTTCGTCACCGAGCACCGCGGCAAGGTGCGGGCGGTGGCCAAGGGCGTGCGCAAGACCAAGAGCCGGTTCGGCGCCCGGCTCGAGGCTCCCAGCCACGTGGCCCTGCAGCTCTACGAGGGTCGCGAGCTCGACATCGTCACCCAGGCGGAGAGCGTCGACCACTTCCGTGACGTCAGGACGGACCTCGACCGCTTGGCCCGGGCCGTCACCATGCTGGAGGCCGCCGACCAGCTCTCCCTCGAACGCGAACCGAACCCCCGTCTCTACCGGATGCTCCTCGGGGCGCTGCGCTCGCTGGCCGCCAGGGACAGCCCGCTCGTGCCGGCCGCCTTCTTCTGGCGGGTTCTGGCGCTCGAGGGATTCGAACCCGTGGTCGACGCCTGCGTGACCTGCGGAACCACCGAGGACCTCGTGGCCTTCGACCTCAGCGAGGGAGGCGTGCTGTGCCGGGCCGACCGGCGAGGCCAGGCCCTGAGCCCCGGAGCCCTCGACCTCATGCGCCGCATCCTCGCCGGCCGGGTGGCGGGGGTGCTGGAGGAGCCCGCCTCGCCCGCCACCGTCGAGCTCGAGCACCTCGCGGTCCGAGCCCTCGAGCACCACATAGAGCGTCGCCTGCGCTCGGTCGGCCTCCTCGACCGCGGCTGAGCGGAGGTCCGGAAGTCGACGCTGGCCGCCCCTGAGGGACTGAAAGGCAACAGCGGGGCGATCGGTGGGCCAAACTGGGCGCGTCTGCCAGCGGGAGGAAACAACCATGAGCGATCAGAACCCCACCGAACCGGACGCCGAGCGCGCCGAACCCGCCCCCGCCCCCGCCCGAGGTCGGTTCCCGCCCCTGTCGTGGGACGCCCCACCGGCGTCCGACCCGGGTGCACCGCCACCGTCATGGGACGCACCGCCGCCACCGGAGGGGGGAGGTTCCCAGCCCGGCTGGGATCGCCGCCGCCGATGGCCGACGCTCCCGCCCAGGGGTGGAGCCAGACCGACTACGCCGCCCCGCCGCCCGCGGGCGGCTACGGCGACCCCTACGCCACGGGGGCGCCGCCCATGACCATGCCCGGTGCTCCCCCGGGTACCAGCCCAAGCAGAAGATGGTGGCCGGCCTACTCGGGATCCTGCTCGGGGCGTGGGGCGTGCACAGCTTCTACCTCGGCGACTCCAAGAAGGGCATCATCCAGATCGTGGTCACCCTGGTGACGTGCGGCCTCGGTGGGCTGTGGGGCCTCATCGAGGGGATCATGATCCTCACCGGCAACATCAACACCGACGCCAACGGGGTCCCGCTGGTCGACTGAGTCGACCGTTGCCCTCGGAACCGGCTCGGAGCCGGGGCGAGGGGCACAACTACGCTCCCGCGCCATGCCGGAGCCGCCCACTGATCCCGAGCTGCCCGATTTTCGACAAGATCGTCAACCTCAGCAAGCGGCGGGGCTTCGTCTTCCCGTCGGCGGAGATCTACGGCGGGTTCCGGTCCACCTACGACTACGGGCCCATCGGTGTGCTGCTGCTGCGCAACGTGAAGGACGCCTGGTGGCGCTCCATGGTGCAGCTGCGCGACGACGTCGTGGGCCTCGACGCCGCCATCCTCTCCCCGCCGGCGGTGTGGGAGGCGTCGGGACACCTCGCCACGTTCTCGGACCCGCTGGTGGACTGCCGCCACTGCGGCGCCCGCCACCGCCAGGACAAGCTCGACGACCCCGACGTGTGCCCCACCTGCGGCACCCGGGGCAGCTTCACCGAGCCCCGCCAGTTCAACCTCATGTTCCAGACCCACGCCGGACCGGTGGAGGACGACGCGTCGGTGGCCTACCTGCGCCCGGAGACCGCTCAGGGCATCTTCGTGAACTTCGCCAACGTGGTGAACACCAGCCGCAAGCGGCCGCCCTTCGGGATCGCCCAGATCGGCAAGTCCTTCCGCAACGAGATCACGCCGGGGAACTTCGTGTTCCGCACCCGGGAGTTCGAGCAGATGGAGATGGAGTACTTCGTGCCGCCCGGTGACGGGCCCCGCTGGTACGAGTACTGGTGCGCCGAGCGCTTCGCCTGGTACGTCGAGCTCGGGATCCCCAAGGACCGGCTGCGGCTGCGGCCCCACGACCCCGACGAGCTCAGCCACTACTCCTCGGGCACCTCCGACGTGGAGTTCCTGTTCCCGTGGGGGTGGGACGAGCTCGAGGGGATCGCCCAGCGCACCGACTTCGATCTCACCCGCCACGCCGAGCACTCCGGGGAGAAGCTGGACTGGTTCGACCAGGCCACCGGCACCCGCTACGTGCCCCACGTGGTCGAGCCGGCCGCCGGCGCCACCCGCACGATGATGGCGTTCCTGATGGCTGCCTACGACGAGGAGGAGGTGCGGGGCGAGACCCGCACGGTGCTGCGCCTCCACCCCCGGCTGGCGCCGTTCAAGGTGGCCGTGCTCCCGCTGTCCAAGAAGCCCGAACTGACCGGCCCGGCGCGAGAGGTCCTGGCCCGCCTCCAGCCGGTGTTCATGTGCGACTACGACGAGACCCAGGCCATCGGGCGCCGCTACCGCCGCCAGGACGAGCTCGGCACCCCCTACTGCGTCACGTTCGACTTCGAGTCACCCGACGATGGCGCCGTCACCGTGCGCGAGCGCGACTCGATGGCCCAGGACCGCGTCCCCGTCGACGACCTCGTCGCCTACCTGCGGGAGCGCCTCGAGGTCTGACGCGGGCGGCTACTTCGCCGGGCCGGGCCGCGGCCGGGTGGCGCTCAGGCCGGCGATCCCGCAGGCGAAGAGGCCGATGCCCAAAAGGATCAGGACGATCCCGGGCGCCTGGAGCACGGAGCCGACCAGGAAGAGGGGGACGCCGGCGGCCGCTCCCCACCCGAAGCCGGCACGCTTGTGGCGCCGGAGGTCCTGGGCGGCGCTGACCAGGAGCAGGAACGGCACCAGCAGGACGATGAGGCCGACCACCGAGAAGATGGCGAAATAGCCGTGAGGGTCGGTGTTGTCGGAGTCGTTGCTGCCGACCATGAGGGACAGCAGCAAGGCCGCCGTCCCGAGCACGAGGACCAGGGTGGTGAGCACGGCGATCAGCATCCGGGTCCACCACGGAGTGGTCACCCCGTGAGGGAGAGCAGCTTGCCGGCCCGGCGCACGGCGTCGACGTCGGAGAGCGGCATGTTGAAGATGAGCTCGTCCACGCCGGCGCCGGCGAACGTCTCCACCTCGGCGACCACCTCGTCCTCCTGGCCGACGGTGAAGCCCGCGGCCGCCTCGGCCCCGGCCGCGTCGACCAGGAACTGGCGGGTCTGGGCCGTCTGCTCCGGCGAGTCGGTCAGCATGAGGGTCGACATGCGGGTGACGGAGATCTCCGAGGGGTCGCGCCCCACATCGGCGCAGTGGCGCTGGAGCACGTCGATCTTGTGACGGACGGTGTCCACGTCGCCGGCGATGTTGCAGGCGTCGGCGTACTGGGCCACGAGGCGCAGCGTGCGCTTCTCGCCACCACCGCCGATCATGATGGGGATGCCGCCCTCGCGCAGTGGGCGGGGAAGGTTGCGGGCCTCGCGGACCGAGTGGTGGCGACCGGTGAAGGTGGCCGGGTCCTCGGCGAACATCGCCCGGCAGATCTGGACGGCGTCCTCCAGGCGGTCCATCCGCTCCTTCACCGGGGGGAAGTCGAAGCCGAGGGCCTCGTGCTCCACGTCGTACCAGGCGGCGCCGATGCCGAGGATGGCGCGGCCTCGGGAGATCACGTCGAGGGTGGTGATGATCTTGGCCAGCATCCCCGGGTTGCGGTAGGTCACCCCGGTCACGAGGGTGCCCAGCTGCACCCGCTCCGTGCGGGCGGCCAGCGCCCCCAGGAGGGTGTAGGCCTCCAGCATCGGCTGGTCGGGCCCGCCGAGCGGCGGCAGCTGGAAGAAGTGGTCCATCACCCACACCGAGGAGAAGCCCGACTCCTCGGCGGCGACGGCGTGGCTGGCCACCCGCTCGAAGAGGTCGGCGTCCTCGACGTCGTGGGTGAAGTTGGGGATCTGCAGGCCGAAGCGCGTCATGACCGCACCGTAGGGCACCGCCGATGGCCGTAACCCGTCCGCCGACCCCACCCACGTCCGCCGACCCCACCCGCCGCCCTAGGGGGCGCCGCCTCCGGCGGCGGCCGACAGGAACCTGAGCGACGGCGCCTTCGGCTCCGGCCGTACGATCTTGCCGGTGCCGTACGTCTACGCCTTCGACCACGCGCACCGGCGCCCCCCGATGACCAAGAAGGACCTGCTCGGGGGCAAGGGAGCCAACCTGGCGGAGATGACCTCGGTGCTGGGGTTGCCCGTGCCGCCCGGCTTCACCATCACCACCGCCGCATGCCGTGACCACCTCGCCCGCGGCTGGCCCGAAGGCCTCGACGCCGAGCTGGCCCGCCACGTCGGGCGCCTGGAGAAGGCGATGGGGCGGACGCTGGGCGACCCCGAGGACCCGCTGCTGGTCAGCGTGCGCTCCGGCGCCCGGTTCTCGATGCCCGGGATGATGGACACGGTGCTCAACCTCGGCCTGAACGACCGGTCGGTCGAGGGCCTGGCCGCCGCCACCGACGACGAGCGCTTCGCCTACGACTCCTACCGGCGCTTCATCGCCATGTACGGCCGCATCGTGCTCGACGTCGACGGCGCCGTGTTCGACGGACCGCTCGAGGAGCTGAAGGCGCGTGTTCGTGCACCGGCCGACGCCGACGTCCCTGCCGCCGACCTCCGCGAGCTCTGCGCCCGCTACCGCGACGCCATCGAGGCCCGCAGCCCCACGCCGTTCCCCCAGGATCCCGACCAGCAGCTCCGGGGAGCGGTGGAGGCCGTGTTCCGCTCCTGGGACGGGCCGCGCGCCGTCGCCTACCGCTTGCGCGAGCGGATCCCCCACGACCTCGGCACGGCGGTCAACGTGCAGGCCATGGTGTTCGGCAACCGGGACGAGCGATCGGGCACCGGGGTGGGCTTCACCCGCGATCCCGCCACCGGGGCCAAGGGCGAGTACGGCGACTTCCTGCTCAACGCGCAGGGCGAGGACGTGGTAGCCGGCATCCGCAACACCGAGCCGCTGTCGGCCCTGCGCGACCGGTTCCCGGAGATCCACCGCCAGCTGCTCGACATCTTCGCCAAGCTGGAGCGGCACTACCGCGACATGTGCGACACCGAGTTCACCATCGAGCAGGACAAGCTCTGGATGCTGCAGACCCGCGTGGGCAAGCGCACCGGTGCCGCCGCCTTGCGCATGGCGGTGGACATGACCCGTGACCTCAAGCTCTCCCGGGAGGAGGTCCTCTCCCGCATCACCGCCGACCACCTCGACCAGGTGCTGCACCCCACCTTCGAGCCAACGGGCGCCAAGGTCATCGCCAGCGGCTTACCTGCGTCGCCCGGTGCGGCGGTGGGCCGGGCCTACTTCAGCGCCGAGGCGGCGGTGGAAGCGGTGGACCGCGGCGAGCAGGTCGTGCTCGTGCGCAGCGAGACCTCCCCCGAGGACGTCCAGGGCATGCAGGTGGCCCAAGGCGTCCTCACCGCCCGCGGCGGGCTGGTCAGCCATGCCGCCGTGGTGGCCCGGGGGTGGGGTGTGCCCGCCGTCGTCGGCGCCGAGTCGATCCGGGTCACGGAGCGCTCCTTCGCCGTCGACGGCGTCACCGTCTCAGAGGGCGACGTCATCTCCCTCGACGGGTCCACCGGGGAGGTGATGGTCGGCGAGGTGGCGGTGTCGGCGCCCGAGCCGCCCGCCGAGCTCGCCACCGTGCTCGGCTGGGCCGACCGCGTCCGCAGGGGCAAGCTGGCGGTGCGGGTCAACGCCGACAACGGGCCCGACGCCCGGGCCGGCCGGGAGTTCGGTGCCGAGGGCATCGGCTTGTGCCGCACCGAGCACATGTTCCTCGCCGAGGACCGCCTTCCCATCGTGCGCCGCATGATCCTCGCCGACACCCCCGAGGAGGAGGGCGCCGCCCTCGAGGCGCTGCGGGTGGCCCAGAAGGAGGACTTCCTCGTCATCCTCTCGGAGATGGACGGGCTGCCGGTCACCGTGCGCCTGCTCGACCCCCCGCTGCACGAGTTCCTGCCCCGGTCGGACGAGCTGATGGTGAAGGAGGCCACCGAGGGCCTCACCGGCGAGGAGCAGGCCCTCCTCTCCGCCGCCCGGGAGTGGGAGGAGCAGAACCCGATGCTCGGCACCCGGGGCGTGCGCCTCGGCGTGGTCAAGCCGGGCCTCTACGCCATGCAGGTGCGGGCCCTGATGCAGGCGGCCGAGGAGCGGGTCGCGGCCGGCGGGAAGCCGATCGTGGAGATCATGATCCCCCTCACCGTCACCCGGGAGGAGCTGGCCGAGGCCCGCCGTTGGGTGGAGGGGGCCATCACCGAGGTGCGGTCCGAGGCCGGAGGCGGCCGGCGTGGGCGTCGGCGGCCGCGTGTCGCCATCGGCACCATGATCGAGACCCCCCGGGCGGCGATCCGGGCCGATGAGATCGCCGAGGAGGCCGACTTCTTCTCCTTCGGCACCAACGACCTCACCCAGATGACCTTCGGCTTCAGCCGCGACGACGTGGAGGGCCGGATGATGACGGCCTACCTCGAGCAGGGGCTGCTGGCCCGCAACCCCTTCGAGACCCTCGACCGGGACGGCGTGGGCGAGCTGGTGAGAAGGGCAGCGGCGGCGGGGCGAGCCACCAAGGCGGACCTCAAGCTCGGTGTGTGCGGCGAGCACGGGGGAGACCCGGAGTCGATCGCCGCGTTCTGGGAGGCCGGCCTCGACTACGTGTCTTGTTCGCCCTTCCGGGTTCCGATTGCCCGCTTGGCCGCCGCGCAGGCCATCATCGGGGACGGATCTCCCCCCTCCCGATGACGATGACACCGCTGAACCTCCTCGCCGACACCGCCTCCAGTAGCGAGCGGTTCGCCAGCTTCGACGTCCATCCCTGGCAGTGGGCCCTCTTCGTCGGGGTCGTGGGCGTGTTGCTGGTGGCCGACCTGCTGCTGGTGCACCGCGACGCCCACGAGATCACGTTCAAGGAGGCGGCCATCGAGAGCGCCGTCTGGATCTCCATCGGGCTGTCGTTCGCCCTGGTGGTGCTCTGGTGGCACGGCGGCCAGGCCGCCGGCGAGTACGTCACGGGCTACCTGATCGAGAAGAGCCTCTCGATCGACAACGTGTTCGTCTGGGCGGTGATCTTCAGCTACTTCGCGGTGCCCCCGAAGTACCAGTTCCGCACCCTGTTCTGGGGCATCTTCGGCGCGCTCGTCCTGCGGGCCATCTTCATCTTCGCCGGCGTGGCCGTCATCGAGCGCTTCGACTGGGCCCTCGTGGTGTTCGGTCTCGTCCTGCTGTACTCGGCGTGGAAGATCGCCCTCCACCACGAGGCCGAGATCGACCCGGACAAGAGCATCGTGTTGCGGGCCGTGCGCCGGGTGATCCCCTCCACCAACGAGTACGACGGCCAGAAGCTGTTCACCAAGCGCAACGCCAAGCGGGTGGCCACCCCGCTGTTCGCGGTGCTGATCATGGTGGAGACCACCGACGTGGTCTTCGCGGTCGACTCCATCCCGGCCATCCTGGCCGTGGCCCGCGAGCAGTTCATCGTGTTCAGCTCCAACGCCTTCGCCATCCTCGGCCTGCGCTCCCTCTACTTCTGCCTCAACGGCATGCAGGACCGCTTCCGCTACCTGAACCTCGGGCTCGGCGTGATCCTCGCCTTCGTCGGGGTGAAGATGCTGCTCAGCTTCTTCTTCAAGGACTGGTTCCACGACTACGTGCCCACCTGGACGTCACTGGTGGTGATCTCCATCGTGCTGACCGTCACCATCGTGGCTTCGCTACGGGCCGACCGGCAGGACGAGGTCACCACCGGGGTGAGCTGAGACCGGGCCGGGAAGCCGGCCGGGGGGCCGCTGCTACCGTTCGAGCAGTGCAGGCGGGCCGCTAGTGGGCATCCTCGACGAGGACGTGGCCCGGGTTCGCGAGGCGGCCGACTTCGTGGCCATCGCCGGCCAGTTCATGCAGCTGAAGCGGGTGGGGCGGCGCTGGGTGGGCTTGTGCCCCTTCCATGGCGAGAAGACGCCGTCGTTCTCGGTGAACGGCGAGCAGGGGCTGTTCTACTGCTTCGGCTGCCAGAAGAAGGGCGACGTGATCACCTTCGTCCGCGAGGTCGAGCACCTCGACTTCGTGGGCGCGGTGGAGTACCTCGCCGCCCGCACCGGGGTGGCGGTGCGCTCCACCGACAAGCGCCAGGACGAGCATCGGCGCGAGAAGCAACGCCTCACCGAGGCCCTGTCGGCCGCCGTCACCTGGTACCACGAGCGACTTCTCTCCGGCCCCGACGCCGGCGCCGCCCGGCGCTACCTACGCGAGCGGGGTTTCGACGGCGAGCACGTGCGCCGCTACCAGCTCGGTTGGGCGCCCGACGACTGGGACGCCCTCGCCCGCGCCCTGCAGCTGCCCGACAAGGTGCTGCAGGCCAGCGGGCTCGGTTTCCTCAACCGGCGCCACCGGGCCCAGGACTTCTTCCGGGCCCGGCTGCTGTTCCCCATCTTCGACCCCCAGGGCGCACCGGTGGGTTTTGGCGGGCGCGCCCTGCCCGGGGCCGAGGGCCCCAAGTACCGCAACACGCCCGAGACCCGCCTGTACTCCAAGAGCAAGGTGCTCTACGGGCTCAACTGGGTGAAGGACGAGGTGGTTCGGGCCGATGAGGTCGTGGTGTGCGAGGGCTACACCGACGTGATGGGCTTAGCCGCCGCCGGGGTGCCCCGCGCGGTGGCCACCTGCGGCACGTCGCTGACCGAGGAGCACGTGCGGCTGCTCAAGCGGTTCGCGTCGCGGGTGGTGCTGGCCTTCGACCCCGACGCCGCCGGTCAGGCCGCGGCCGAGCGGGTCTACGAGTGGGAGCGGGAACACACCATCGACGTGGCCATCGCCGACCTGCCGCCCGGCCAGGATCCGGGGGAGCTGTTCCGATCCGATTCCGAGCGCCTCCGCAAGGCGGTCGAGCAGGCGGTGCCGTTCCTCGGGTTCCGGGTGCAACGGGCCCTCGCGGCCGGTCGGCTCGGGTCCCCCGAGGGCCGCGCCCGGGCGGCGGAGGCGGCCCTGGCCGTCATCGCCGAACACCCCGACGAGCTCGTGCGCGACCAGTACGTGATGGCAGTAGCCGACCGCTGCCGGCTCGACGCCGACCGCCTCCGCGCCGGCCTCCGCCGGGGCGGCCGTCCCCGGGTCGAGAGCACCGGCCCGACGGGCACCGGGGCGCGTCCCGGCCGGCCGGCGCGTGACAGCAACGAGAGCCGGGCCCTGCGCCTCGCGGTCGACGCCGAGGGAGGACCGGCGATGCGCGCCCTCCTCGCCGATGTGCTGTTCGCCGACACCCTGCACCTCAACGCCTGGCGGGCCCTCGGCGACGCCGACGGCGACGTGCACACGGCGGTGGCGTCCGCCGACCCGGCGGCGGCCGAGCTGCTGCAGCGCCTGGCCGTGCAGGACGCCATCGACGAGCCACGCGACATCCGCCGGGCCCTCCTGCGCGAAGCGGCCATGCGCTGTCGGGCCGACCTGGAGCACGACGCCCGCCACGCCGCCGACCCCGGATCCTTCGTGCCCGCCATCGCCTGGCTACAGGAACAGGTCGAGGCCATCGCCCCCGATGCCCGACCCAGCCAGGAGCTGGAGGACCAGTTGCTAGCGTGGCTGGCCGATCGGGCCGAGGAGCGAGGATGAGCGGAGTGCAGCCCACTTCCCCCGGTTCCCCGGGTGTCGAGGGCTCCTTGGCCGCCTTGATCGCAGCAGGCCGCGAGGCCGGCGGCCGGGTCACCCTCCACCAGCTCTTCGACGCCGTCGAGTTCGACGACCTGAGCTTGCAGCGCCGCCAGGAGGTGACCGCCCTGCTGGCCCGTTACGGCATCGAGCTGGACGAGTCCGAGGATGTCGAGGCCGCCGCCCGGGCCGATGTCGAGGTCGTCGAGGAGGTGGAGGTCGACGACCCGCCGGCCGAGCTCGAGGAGGTGGCGGCCGGACCCGCCTCGGGGGACGCCCCGCCCGCTCCGACCCGGCCGGCCACCCGGTTGCCCCTCGCCGACCGGGCGCCCGGTCCACTCGGCTCCGACCCGGTGCGCCTGTACCTGAAGGAGATCGGGCGGGTGCCCCTGCTGGTGGGCGACCAGGAGGGCGAGCTGGCGGCGCGGTACAAGGCGGGGCGGGAGGCCCAGGCCCGCCTCGACGAGCTGGGCCCGGGGGCGGACTTCGGGCTGCGGCGTCAACTGTTCTCCCTCGCCGCCGACGGCGAGGCCGCCAAGGAAGACCTGATCCAGGCCAACCTCCGCCTGGTGGTGTCCATCGCCAAGCGCTACGCCAACCGGGGGATGCAGCTGCTCGACCTCATCCAGGAGGGCAACCTCGGGCTGATCCGGGCGGTCGAGAAGTTCGACCACGAGAAGGGCTTCCGGTTCTCCACCTACGCCACCTGGTGGATCCGCCAGGCCATCACCCGGGCCATCGCCGACCAGGCCCGCACCATCCGCATCCCGGTGCACATGGTGGACTCCATCAACAAGGTGCACCGGGTCCAGCGCCAGCTGGTCCAGGACCTCGAGCGTGACGCCACCATCGACGAGCTGGCGGTCAAGGCCGATATGACTCCGGCCCGGGTCAGGGAGATCCTGCGCATCTCCCTGGATCCGCTCTCGCTCGACTCTCCCATGGGCGAGAGCGACGACTCGAACCTGTCGGACTTCATCGAGGACCAGCAGGCCGAGGCGCCCGACGAGAAGGCGGCCAAGCGGATGCTGAACTCCGCGGTACAGGAGGCGTTGAGCGAGCTGAACGAGCGTGAGCAGCAGGTGGTGCGGCTGCGCTTCGGCCTGGAGGACGGCCAGGCCCGCACCCTCGAGGAGGTGGGACGCGAGTTCGGTGTCACCCGGGAGCGGATCCGCCAGATCGAGTCGAAGACGTTGGCGAAGCTGCGCCACCCGCATCGCAGCCAGAAGCTGCGCGACTACCTCGACAACGACTGAGACCGGCCCGGGCGGGGCGCGGTCAGCTCGTGCCGCCGCTTCCGGTGGCGTTGACCTCCACGATGGGCACGTCGATGCCCTCGGTGCCGGGATCGGGCAGGCCGCTGTTGACCGTCCCCACGTGGCCGCCCGGCATGGGCGCCTCCGGCGGGAAGGGATCCTCGGCGGTGTCGTCGCCGGTCTTCTGCTCGACGATGTCCCGAGCCCGTTCCATGCCGAGGTCCACCACCGCCTTGGCCTTCTCGGCGGCGGTCTCCACCGCCTCGCTGCCCCGCACCCCGTCGACCCAGCCCTTGAGCTGGCGGTAGCGCTCGCGGCCAGCCTTGGCCCCGAAGTAGTAGCCGGTGGCGAACCCGGTGATCAGCCCCAGACGGAAGCGCATGGCCGCTTCCTTCCCGTTCGCCGGCGCTGTCATACCCCCTGGTGATCATGGTGGGGTGGGATACCGCGGCATGACGGCCCAACAGGAGGCGGCCCGCCGGCTGCGAGCCGACGGCTGGACCTACCGCGAGATCTGCGCCGAGCTCGGCGTGAGCCGAGCGTCGGTGTCCCTCTGGGTGCGAGACGTCCCCTTCGACGAGTCGGTCTGGGCGGCCCGAGTCGGGGCCAACCGGAACTGGGGAGCCCGCCAGGCCCGGCCAAACCGCCTGAAGGCAGCCCGCTTGGCCGAGGTCGACACGCTGCGGGCGGAGGGCCGTCGCCGCATCGGCCGACTCACCGAGCAGGAGTTCTTGGTAGCAGGCACAGCTCTGTACGCGGGGGAGGGCTCGAAGCGAGACGGCTCCGTTCGATTCGCCAACAGTGATCCGCGCATGATCCTCTTCTTCAGCGCGTGGCTCCGTCACTTCTTCCCGATCGACGAGACCCGCCTCCGGATGCGCATGTACCTGCACGTCGGCCTCGACATCGACGCCGCCAACCAGTTCTGGTCCGAGCTCACGGGCATCCCCGTCGCCCAGTTCGGCCAGCCCTACCGAGCACCAGCCCACCCGACCGTCCGAACCGCGAAACACGTCCTGGGCTGTCCGAGCGTGAACTATTCCTGCAGTCGTACCCACCGTGCCGTGATGGGGCTGGTAGAGGCGCTGCTAACCTGCGAAGCCAGCCTTCCGGGGTAGCTCAATTGGAAGAGCGGGTGGCTGTTAACCACCGTCTGTTGTGGGTTCGAGCCCCACCCCCGGAGCCACCCCAGCCTGGTCGACGGTCCCGCTACCGTGCGTCCCGGGCCTGTAGCTCAGTGGTCAGAGCAGGGGACTCATAATCCCTCGGTCGCGGGTTCGATCCCCGCCGGGCCCACCGCTTGGGCCCATGTCGGACGGTCGCGTGGCCGCTGCATCCGCAGTAGGGGGGCGCAGCCGGCACCCGGCTGGCGCCCCCCGAGGCGGTCAGCTCGAGAGGCGGGCGGCCAGCAGCGCCTTGCCCTGCTCCGCACCTTTGCGGCTCTCGGACTGTGCCCGCCGGAAGAAGTCGGCGAGCTCGCTGTCCCCACCGCGCTCGGCGTCCTGGATGTAGGTCTGCAGTCGCAGGACGTTGCTCAAGCACACCTCGGTGAACCAGATGATGTTGTAGTCCTTGTCCGGGGTGCCGGTGGTGTCGCCGGTCTCGACATCGCTCATGCCAAACTCCTCTTGCCGTCGGTGATCCTGGTCATTGCCCGTCTCCACGGACACGTGGTGGTTCCTACCACCCGGGGGAGCGGGTGACCATCGCGTACTCCATGGAAGGGGTCCAAGTGTCCATATGGAAGCTGTTGCCCGCAAAGGTGCACGGCGTGGCCGACTACGCCAGCGCGTTCGCCCTCATCGCCGTTGCCCTGATCGCGGGTGGTTCAGGTAAGGCGGTCGGAACCGGCATCGCCCTGGGCGCGGTGCTCCTCATCGTCAGCGTCTTCACCGACTACCCGCTCGGGGTGATCAGGGTGATCCCGTTCGTCGTCCACTCGGCGGGCGACTACATCGGTGCCGCCGCGCTGATCGCCGCTCCGTTCGTGCTCGGGTTCAACGACAGTGACGGCGGGCTCGCCACCTTCTACGTCGTGATGGGCGTGGTGTTGGTGGCGGCCAGCCTCATCACCGACTACGGCGACACCAGGAGGACATTCAGGAGGACGTAGTGGCGGCGGCAGCCGCCTCGGCACGACGCTACCGTCGGCGGCCATGACCCTCCAGGTGCTCGACGGCGTGTCCGAGGCGGCGCGGGACCAGTTGGGGGACACGGTGGCGCTGCGACGGCGGATCCACCAGCAGCCCGAGCTCGGGCTCGACCTCCCTGAAACGCAGGCGACCGTGCTCGAGGCGCTCGACGACCTACCGGTGAACGTGTCCACCGGGTCGTCGACCACGTCGGTGGTGGCCGTGCTCCAAGGGGAGGCGGCCGGGGCGGAAGCGGGGCCGACGGTGCTCCTGCGGGGGGACATGGACGCCCTCCCCATGCCCGAGGACACCGGCCTCGACTACGCCAGCACGGTCGACGGAGTCATGCACGCCTGCGGCCACGACGCCCACGTAGCCATGCTGGCCGGCGCCGCTCGGCTGCTGGCCGAGCGCCGGGGGGAGCTGGCCGGGCGGGTGGCCTTCATGTTCCAGCCCGGCGAGGAGGGCCACCACGGGGCCCGGTTCATGCTCGACGAGGGGCTGCTGGCCGAGGTGTCCGACGGCGCCGCTCCCGTATCGCTGGCCTTCGCCATCCACCAGACGCCCACCATCCCCTCCGGGGTGGTGGCCTCTCGCTCCCAGGCGCTGCTGGCGTCGTCCGACACGCTGCTCGTCACCGTGCGGGGCCGGGGCGGCCACGCCTCCATGCCCCACCACACGCTCGACCCCATCCCGATCGCGTGCGAGATCGTCACCGCCCTGCAAGCCATGGTCACCCGCCGGGTCGACGCCTTCGACCCCGCCGTGGTCACCGTCGCCCGCATCCAGGCCGGCACCACGTCCAACGTCATACCCGAGACGGCCGAGCTGTTCGGCACCATCCGGGCCGTGTCCGAGGCCACCCGGACGGCGGTGCTCGAAGACGTACGACGGCTGGCCGCGGGCATCGCCGCCGCCCACGGCGCCGAGGCCGAGGTGGAGCTCGAGCCCGGGTACCCGGTGACGGTCAACGACGACGACTCCGCCGGCTTCGTGCTCGACACCGCCGCCGCTCTCCTGGGGTCCCGCGCCGCGGTGCGCATGCCGACGCCGATCATGGGCGCCGAGGACTGGTCATACGTGCTCCAGCAGGTACCGGGGGCCATGGCCTTCCTCGGCACCGCGCCGGGTGGCGGTGGCCGAGCGGCGCCGAACCACTCCAACCGCATGGTGATCGACGAGTCGGCCATGGCCGTCGGTGTCGCGACCTACGCCGCCGTGGCCCTCCGCTGGCTCGACGGCACCAGCGGCCGCTGACCCCACGCCCGAACAGTCCCCGCCGGCGGGCTCACTCGATCCGGGTGAGCCCGGTGCGGTGCCGGGCGGCGAGGTCGGTGTAGGCGCCCGGGTTCATCTGCACCCACACCTCGGCCGGCGTCCCCGGCAAGGCCCGCTTCACCACCGCCGGGCTGCCAGCGGCGAGGACGTCGTCGGGCAGGACCGCACCCGCTCCGACGAGGGAGTGGGCGGCCACCAGCGTGCGCGCCCCCACCCGCGCTCCGTCGAGCACCGTGCAGCCGTTGGCGATGAGCGCCTCCGCGCCGATGGTGGCCCCGTGCACCACGCAGAGGTGGGCCACGGTGGCTCCCGGTCCGATCTCACACACGAGGTCGGGGGGCGCGTGCAGCACCGAGCCGTCCTGCACGTTGGCCCCGGCCCGCACGATCACGGGCCCGTAGTCGGCCCGCAGGACGGCGCCGTACCAGATCGATGCCCCCGCTTCGACGGCCACGTCGCCAATGAGGGTGGCGGTGGGGGCCAAGAACGCGTCCGGGTCGACGACGGGAGCCTTGCCTTCGAAGGCGAACAGCGGCATGGGCGGCGAGGGTAGGGCAGGGTCAGCCGGCGACGGGCCGGTCTGCTCCCCGCGTGGCGAGGGGCGCCAGCCGCTCGGCCACGCGGGCCCGGGAGGCGACACGGCCCGCTTCGAGGAACGCCTCCTGCACCACCCGGTCGGAACGGTCGACGGCCATGGCGTTCATGCCCATGGCCAGGAGGCAGCGGGGCCCCGGCTCGAAGCGCACCACCTCGGCGCCGGCATCCCGCAGCTTGGCGATCTCGCGCTCGAGGCGGCGGTGGGCCGCCCACCGGAAGCCGGCGTCGACGGCGCGACCGCGCCCCTTGGCCGCCGACATGGGCGACACGATGATCACGAGGTCGAGCCCGGACTCACGGAGCACGTCGGCGTTGGTGGGGGAGTGCACGCCACCGTCGAAGTACTGCTCGTTCCCGATGCGGATCGGTGAGAAGTATCCGGGGATGGCGCACGACGCGGCGACGGCGGAGGCCAGCGGCGCGGGCGGCGAACCTGCCCGGCCGAACACCATCCGACGGCCGTCGCGGCGCCGCGCCGCACAGATCCAGAGCCCCGGCGGCCATGCCTCGCCGGCCACCGCCCGCAGCACGTCCGCTCGCTCGGCGATGTCGACCCGGCCCGAGGGCATCATCGTCATCGCCGCCACCCCCGGCCGGAACGCCCACGGGCGGCGGGCCGCCCGTAGCAGCAGCGTGCGCGAAGGCAGGCGCCACGGTCGCAGGACGTTGCCGATCGAGAAGGGCGGGAAGTCGGAGGCCTCGTCGCCGATCTGGTCGAAGATCGACGCCCCCTCCATGGAGAGCGGCGTTTCTGCCGCCCAGGCGGCGAGGTCAGCGGCGGAGACGCCGAGCCGCAGGAGGGTGGAGGTGACCGAACCGGCCGAGGACCCCACCAGGAGCTCAGCGGTGCGAGGGTCCCAGCCGAGGTCGTGCTCGAGAGCGGCCAGCACGCCGGCGTGGTACGCCTGGCCCACCACCCCTCCTGCGCCGAGCACCAGGCCCACCCGAGTCACGGCGTGCAAGCTATCCGGGTGGCGCCGATGGGTTTGACCCCTGGTGACCCAGGGCACGTCCACCGGGTGCCCGCGTCGCTGCCCTTCCGCGACCGTCGCCACGCCGGCGCCGCTCTGGCCGGCGTGCTCGGACCGCGGCTCGCCGGCCGGGTCCTGGCGCTCGGCGAGGTGGTGGTGCTCGGCCTGGCCCGCGGCGGCGTGCCGGTGGCCGCGGCAGTGGCGACCCAGCTGGGCGCGACCCTCGACGTGCTCGTGGTCCGCAAGCTCGGGGTGCCGGGCCATCGGGAGCTGGCCCTGGGCGCGGTGGCCTCGGGTGACGTGGTCGTGCGCAACGAGGACGTCCTGTCGCGGTTGGTCGACCCCGAGCGGGTGCTGGCCGGAGTCCTCGCCGCCGAGCGGGCCGTCCTCCACGAGCGGGAGCGCACCTACCGGGCCGGCCGTCCCCCGGTCAGCCTCGAGGGCCGGTCGGTCGTGGTCGTCGACGACGGCCTGGCCACCGGTGCCACCATGCGGGCGGGAGTGCTCGCCGTGCGCCGCCAGGGGGCAGGGGCGGTCGTGGCCGCCGCCCCCGTCGGATCGGACTCGGCCGTCGACCTCGTGGCCCTGGAGGCCGACGACGTGGTGTGCGCCGCCGTGCCCGAGCGGTTCGGGGCGGTCAGCACCTTCTACCGGGACTTCGACCAGACCTCCGACGACGAGGTGATCGACGCCCTGGGCCGCCCCGGATGATGCCGCCTACGGCGTGTCGAGCCAGACCGGTGACCGCTCGAGCAGGTACTCGCTGACGCCGAGGCAGCGCTCCAGCACCTGGCAGAGCAGCTCCGCCTCGCCGGTGTAGACGCCGGCGAGGGACACGTCGACGCGGGCGACGATGCCCACCGTGCGCTCGGCGGCGTCGGTGACGGAGCCGAACGAGTCGATGGCGGAGACCTCGAGGGGCAGCTCGGGACCACCCACGCCGGCCAGCTCGGTGGCCAGCACGAGCAGGTCCGGGCCCGAGGGCAACGGTGGCAGCGACCAGGTGAAGTGCAGGGGGAAGGAATGAAGGTCGGGCGGGTCGGCGCCCTCCTCCAGCTCGATCACCAGGTCCTCGAAGGACAGCAGGACGCGGGGGTCGACCTCGAGGGCGAGGTGGAGGTCGAGGGGGCCGCCGCACGCCTCCTCGGGGTGCAGGTCCACCTCCCAGGCCTGGCGGAGCGAGTAGGTCTCGACGAAGTGGCGCTCGTCGTGGACGTGGAAGCCGTGGTCGGCAACGTGGTCCTTGAGCTCGGCGACGAAGCCAGCGACGTCGATGACGGCCACGCGTGCTCCTTTGGTCGAGGTTGCAGGTTCGCGCCCGACAGCCTGCCACGGCGGGAGGCGCCCACTACGGTGCGGCGCACCGTGACCGACGACGAGCTGCTCGCCGTGCTGGCCGCCGCCGCCGACGCGGCCGCCGCCGCGCTGGTGGGCACCGCCGACTGGGGCCTGGTCGGCACCCGGCCGGGCCAGCACCACAGCGACCTGGCCGCCGACCGGGCCGCGGTCGCCGTGCTGGTAGGGGCCGGCGTGGGGGTGCTGAGCGAGGAGAGCGGCCGCCACCACGCCGACCGGGCCGTCACCGTGGTCATCGACCCCCTCGACGGTTCCACCAACGCCGCCCGGGGGCTGCCCTGGTACGCCACCAGCCTGTGCGCGGTCGACGACGACGGGCCGCGCGTCGGGCTGGTGGTCGACCTGGTGCACGGCACCCGCTATGAGGCGACCCGGGGTGGCGGCGCCCGCCGCGACGGTCGAACACTTGTGGCCGTAGGCCCCGAGGCCCTGACCGACGCCATCATCGGGATCAACGGCCTGCCGGCATCACACCTGGGTTGGGACCAGTTCCGCGCGCTGGGAGCGGCCGCCCTGGACCTGTGCGCGGTGGCCGAGGGCCGCCTGCACGGCTTCGTCGACTGCACCGACGACGGCCTGGCCCCGTGGGACTACCTGGGCGCCCTCCTCGTGTGCCGGGAGGCCGGTGCCGCCGTCGTCGACCTCCACGACCGTCCGTTGGTCGACCTGGACCACCACGCCCGCCGCACGGTGGTGGCCGGCGCGACCGAGTCGCTCCTCGGTGAGCTGCGGCGGGCCCGGATGTCCACCGCCCCGCTCGTGGCGCCCTCCTAGGCTGCCCCGATGGGGCGTCGATGAGCGGGCGGGTGCAGCGGGCGGCGCTGCGGATCTACCGGCGCCTGCCCACCCTCGGCCGACGTTGGGTGGTGCGCACCCTTGCCCCCACCTACACCGTCGGCGCCATGTGCTTCATCGAGCGGCGCGACGGGGCCCTGCTCCTGGTGCGCCACCTCTACCGGCGGCGATGGGGGGTCCCGGGCGGTCTGCTGGAGCGGGGCGAGCGGCCCTCCGACGCCGCCCTCCGCGAGGTCGGGGAGGAGGTCCACCTGCGGGTGCGCCTGGTGGGCGAGCCGGCGGTGGTGGTCGACGCGGTGCCCCAGCGGGTCGACATCGTCTACCGCGCCGAGCCCATCGGCGATGCTGACCTCGAAGCCGTGGGGCCCAGCTCGCCCGAGATCGTCGAGGCCCGGTGGTTCCCCAGGGACGAGTTGCCCGAGCTCCAGCACGAGACCGCCGGCGCCCTGGTGGCCCTCGCGCGGTCGTCGCGGTCGCCCCAGGCCCCCTCCGTCGACGCCCTGCTGACCGCGGCCGAGGATCGCCGTCCCCGATAGCCTCGGCGCCCCACCCGGGCGCGTAGCTCAGCTGGCCAGAGCGCTGCCCTTACAAGCCAATCCGGAGGTCTCCCGCAACGCTGTGACCAGGGGAAATGCTCCTTCCCGCCGCAGCGCGACCAGTAGCGGACCAGTATGTAGTCCCCCTCGGGCGCTTAGCTCAGTCGGAAGAGCAGCACGCTTACATCGTGCAGGTCGTCGGTTCGAGCCCGGCAGCGCCCACCGACCCGTCGGCTCCCGTTGTCAGCGGTCGGGGGCCGTGCCATACTGCCCGGCACCCCACCGACGGCCGTGCCCTGCACACCGTCGTCGGCGTCTGAGGCGGTAGCGCCTCCCGAGTCAGGAACGATAGGTCGTGAGCAGGGAACCACGGCCGAACGAGCGTCCCGTTCCGTTTCTGACTCCCGTGGAGGGTTCCCATGTTCGACCTACGCCGTGCGTTCGGCGTGCCCCGTCTCGGCATGCCCGCCGAGGTGGCTGGGTGGCTTCGGCTGGCCCGCAACCCGTCCGCGACCGTTCCGTGGCGGGAGGATTGCAGGCGGTGCGCCCACACGCTTCCCTGCTAAGGAAGTGACGGCGGTTCGACTCCCGCCGCGCCCACCTGCGTTCTCTCGGTCCGCGTCTGCAGGCGGCCGCCGGGGCGATCGCGGACACCCATGTAAGTGGTCCTCCCGTGGGTCGGAGCGCTCCCCTCTTACGCCAGTCCTTCGCCTCGCGGGCAGCGCTCGGCTTCTTCTCTCCCCTCACCTTGACTGGCGCCCCGGCTCCGGAACCTTCTCCGAATGGACCGATACGATCAGCGTGTGAGCGCTGACGCACATGCCCTCCTGAGGAAGGCCCTCGCGCTCCCCGATGACGAGCGGGCCGGGATCGCCACAGAGCTGATCGCCAGCCTGGATGAGCAGGACTCAGACGACCCGGCCAGCGCCCGCGAGCTCTGGACCCAGGAGATCGAGCGCCGGGCTCGTCGGGTGGCGGCCGGCGAGAGCGGCGGCGAGGACTGGGAGAGCGTTCGTCAGCGACTCACCGACGGCTTCGCCGGGGGGTGACTCAGCCGGTTCGCTTCACCCCGGAGGCGACCGCCGAGCTCGAAGACGCAGCGCGCTGGTACGAGCAACGGCGCGCGGGACTCGGGCTCGCGTTCCTGTCTTCGGTCGACCAGGCAGTCGACGCCCTCGCCAACTGGCCCGACGCCGGGACGCCGGTCCACGGCCTCTCGGCCGAGTTGCCGGTGCGACGCGTACCCGTAGCTCGCTTCCCCTACTTCGTCGCCTATCTCGTCGGGCCCGACGCCGTGCACGTCCTCGCCGTCGCCCACGAACGGCGCCGCCCTGGCTACTGGAGCGGCAGGGCCGACCGCTGACTCGGGTCTGCGCCCCAGACGAGCCGCGGGGCCCGGCGGCCGTTGTCAGGTGCCGGCGAGCTTGGCGACCACCGGAGCCATCGCTTCCATGGCGTCGCCCTGCACCACCACGTAGGACACGTCCCAACGCTGCCGGCGACGCTCGAGGTCGTCGCAGATCTGCTCGATCGAGCCCACCATGGCGTGGGGGTACTCCGCCACATCCTCGGGGCTCACGCCGAACGCCGGGGCCATCGCTTCCAGGGTGCCCTGGCGGTCGTCGGTGACGATGCAGGCGAACTGCAGCATGTTGAGCTCGAGGTCCGGGTAGCGGTCGCCGGCGGCCTCACGCACCCACGCCAGCTTCTGGTCGGTGAACTCGGCCAGGCCGGTCTTGGCCGCATCGCTGTCGACCGCACCGTTGGGGATCGAGGGGTTGATGCCGACGATGTCGGCCTCGCGCCCGGCGATGGAGAGCACCCGCTTGGCCCCGCCGCCGATCAGGAACGGCGGGTGCGGGCGCTGAGCCGGCTTGGGAAGGCCGTCGTAGCCGGTGATCCGGTAGTGCTCCCCGGCGAAGTCCTGAGGCCCGTCGGCGAAGGCCTGCTTCAGCACGGCGATGGCCTCCTCCATGCGGTCGACCCGCACCTTGGGCTTGTCCATCGCGATCCCGGACTGCTCGTAGTCGGTGTTCATCCAACCTGCCCCGATGCCCAGCTCGAAGCGGCCGCCCGAGAGCACGTCGAGCGTGGCGCACTCCTTGGCCAGCACCACCGGGTGCTTGTAGTCGTTGTCGAACACGAGGGTTCCGACGCGAAGGTCGGTGGTGGCGTCGGCCGCGGCCATGAGGGCGGGCACGGGCGCGAGCTGGTCGCCGAAGTGGTCGGGCAGGAACAGCGTGGAGTAGCCGAGGTCCTCCGCCCGCCGGGCGAGGTCGGCCCACTCGGGCCCGCTGGTGGCGGTGTGGAGCTGGACGCCGAAGCGGAAGGTGCGGGGGTGAGCCATGGACCGACCATACCGGGGTGAACACCGGGCACGGAGAGGGCGCCGGTATCGTTTCGGCAGCAATGGCTTGGCTCCTGCGCATCCTGCGCCTCGTCGTCATCATGGCCGTCGGTGCCGCCACCGTCACCGCCTCGGTCGTCGCCATCGCGCCCCAGGCCAAGGGCGTGGCCAGCGCCCACATCTCCGACCACGCCCGGGTCAGGCTCGACCCCCTGGCGGAGCGCTCCTACATCTACGACCGCTTCGGCAACCCCCTCGCCACCCTCCACGACGAGCAGAACCGGGTGCGGGTGAAGCTAGGTGCCATCTCACGGGAGGTGGTGCAGGCCGTCCTCGCCGTCGAGGACGCCCACTTCTACGAGCACAAGGGAGTGAACCTGCGCTCCATCGGACGGGCGTTCTCGGCCAACCTCGAGGAGGGCGGGGTGGAGCAGGGCGGGTCGACCATCACCCAGCAGGTGGTGAAGAACTCCATCGTCGGCAACGAGAAGAAGCTCAGCCGCAAGCTCCGGGAGGCGTTCCTCGCCGTCGAGCTCGAGAAGCAGATGACCAAGGACGAGATCCTCGAGCGCTACCTGAACTCGGTCTACCTGGGCAACGGTGCTTACGGGGTGCAGGCGGCCAGCGAGCTGTACTTCGGCCGCGACGCCAAAGACCTCGGTTGGGCCGAGGCCTCGCTCCTGGCCGCCCTGATCCGCAGCCCGGTCGACTACGACCCCTTCCGCAACCCGGACCTGTCGAACCGCCGCCGGGCACTCGTCTTCCGCCGGCTGGTGGAGGTGGGCAAGCTGACGTCGGTGCAGGCCGACCTGCTCACCGCCGTCCCCCTGCCGCTCCAGCCCAACCGGCCCCGGCCGGCCAACGACTACTTCGTCGAGCAGGTGAAGCAGCAGCTCCTCTCGGACACCCGCCTCGGGGCCACCCCCACGGCGCGCTACAACGCCGTGTTCGGTGGCGGCCTGCGGATCTACACCACCTTCGACCCGTTGGCCCAGCAGGCGGCCAAGCAGGCCCGCGACGCCACCCTCCCCAACAACAACGGCGACGGCACCTTCAACCTGCCGCCCGACCCCCTCACCGGCAAGGCCCGCTTCGGCACCGCGGCCATGGCGGCGCTGGAGCCCCGGACCGGAGCGGTGCGAGTGCTGGTGGGAGGGCCCGGCTTCGACCGCTACAAGTACGACCTCGCCACCCAAGGCAGCCGTCAGCCAGGGTCCTCGTTCAAGACCTTCGTGCTGACCGCGCTCATGGAGCAGGGGTACTCCCCGACGGATCTGGTCAACGGCCGCGGCCCCTGTGCCGACATCCCCGGCTACGAGGAGAAGCCGGCTCAGAACTTCGAGGGCAGCCGCGGCGGCGTGAACACGATCCTGAGCCAGACGCTCAAGTCCTCGAACTGCGCATACCTGCGCCTCGGCCAGATCGCGGGACTGACCAAGGTGGCCGACGTGGCCCGGCGGATGGGGCTCACCACGCCCCTCGAGCCGGCCTACGCGTCGATGGCCATCGGGGCCCAGGAGGTCCACCCCCTCGAGATGGCCGCCGCCTATGCGGTGTTGGCCAACGACGGCATCAAGAACCCGCCGTACTTCGTGGACCGGGTGACCGACGTCCAGGGTCGGATCCTCTTCGAGCACCGCCCGGCCGGGGAGCGGGTGGTGTCCGAGCAGACCGCACGGCTCGTCACCGAGGTGCTGGCCGAGAACGTGCAGAAGGGGACGGGCACCCGGGCCCAGCTCACCAACGGCCAACCGGCGGCGGGCAAGACCGGCACCACCCAGGACTCTTCGGACGTGTGGTTCGTCGGCTACACCCCGCAGCTGTCGCTGGCGGTGTGGATGGGCGCCAGCAGCGGGCGGGTGTCGCTGTCGTTCGGCGGCGGCGCGACCGGTGGCCGCTACCCGGCGGCCACGTGGGGCATGTTCATGAACACCGTCCTGAAGGAAACCCCGGTGCAGGCGTTCCCGGCGCCGTTGCCCCGTCCCGGCGGGAAGTGCCTGCGGATGCCCTTCGCCCGCTCCTGCGCCTCCAGCTACACCCCGCCCCAGTCGGCCTCCGGCCCGCCCGCGTCGTCGGGGCCCTCGGGCCCCGCGGTGGGCACCCCGGCCCCGGTGCTCCGGCCGGTCACCGCCAGCCCGGTGCTGGTGCCGTCGCCCGAGAACGGGATCAAGCAGAAGGACCGGCCACCGAAGCGCGGGCGCCCGTGAGCGAGCTTGATCAGCTCCTCGATGTGCAGGGTCACGACACCAGGGCCGACCAGATCCGCCACCAGCGGGCGGCGTTGCCGGAGCGGGCCGAGCTGGTCGCGGCCGAGGCGGCACGCGACCGCGTCGTCGCCGAATCGGGTCCGGCCGACGCCCGCCGCGAGGAGCTCGCCCGCGCTCAGCGCCGCCTCGAGGACGACGTCGCCTCCACCCGGGCCCGCATCGCCACCGCGGACACCGCGCTCTACTCCGGTTCGTCCAGCAACCCGCGCGAGCTGCAGGCCCTCCAGGACGAGATCGCCTCCCTGACCCGCCGTGTCTCGCTCCTCGAGGACGAGGAGCTGGCGGTGATGGAGCAGCTCGAGCCGGTGGAGGCCGACCTGAACGCCAAGACCAAGGAACGGGCCCGCCTCGACGCCGAGATCGAGCGGTTGAGGGCCGCCGTGACCGCCGCCGAGGCCGAGCTCGACGTCGCCCTCGATGCCGAAGCCGAGCAGCGCCGGACGGCGGCGTCCTCGGTGCCCGAGGGTCTGTTGTCCGAGTACGAGCGCATCCGGGTCCGCTCGGCGGGCATCGGCGTGGCCCGCTTGGTGGCGGGTCAGTGCGGGGGGTGCCACCTGCGGTTGCCGGCCATGGAGCTCGACCGCATCAAGAAGCAACCGCCCGACGCCGTCGTCCACTGCGACGAGTGCGGCCGGCTGCTCGTGCGCTGACCCGCCGTGCTCTGCTGGTTCGCGGGGCTGAGCCTGCTGGCCGCGTGGCAGGTGTTCCGAAGCCCGGCTCTCGACCATCGGATGGTGGTGCTGGGGTCGGTGCTGCCCCTGATCGAGATGCCCTTCGGCGGCCCGCGTCTGCTCCACACCTTGCTGGGCGCGGTGGCCGTCCTTGCCGTGGTGATGCTGGCCACCCGGTCTCGCCGGCTGCTTCGCCGCCAGCTGCTCGGGATCCCGATCGGGATGTTCCTTCACCTCGTACTCGACGGTGTCTGGGCCGACACCCGGGTGTTCTGGTGGCCGGCGTTCGGGACCTCCTTCGGCTCGCGCCCCTTGCCCGAGCTCGACCGGGGGCTGCTCGGCTTGCTCATGGAGGTGGCCGGGGCGCTCACCCTGGTGTGGGCGTGGCGCCGCTTCGGCCTGGCCGACTCCGCCCGTCGGGCGGCGTTCCTGCGGACCGGTCGCATCGACCGCGACGTGGTGCGGTGAGCACCGCTCGGGTCCCGGCGTGCTGATCCTGGCCCGCCACGGCCGCACCGCCACCAACGCCACCGGTCGCCTGCTCGGCCGGGCCGACCCCGCCCTGGACGAGGTGGGCCGCACCCAGGCCGCGGCGGTGGCGGCCGCCGTCGGCGTCGTCGACCGGGTGGTGAGCAGCCCGCTGGCCCGATGCCGGGAGACGGCGGCCATGTTCGGGCGGGCGGTCGACGTGGACGACCGGTGGATCGAGCTGGACTACGGCGCCCTGGACGGAGCCCTGCTGGGAGACGTTCCCGCCGAGGTGTGGTCGATGTGGCGGGCCGACGCGTCCTTCGCCCCTCCCGGCGGGGAGTCCCTGACCGACCTGGGGACACGGGTCCGTTCCGCCCTCGACGACCTCGCCACCGACGCGGCCAGCGCCACCGTCGTGGTGGTCACCCACGTGTCGCCGGTGAAGGCGGCGCTGGCCTGGGCGCTCGGCGTGGGAGACGAGGTGGCATGGCGCGCCTACGTCGCCCCGGCTTCCTTGACCCGGCTCCGCATCGATGAGCGCGGCCCGACCTTGTTGAGCTTCAACGACACGTGCCACCTCGCGGACCGGGAGGCGCGGCCGCCGGCGCCGTAGGTAGGTGTAGAAACATGACACGGGTGTCAGGCATGGTTGGTCGATGCCAGGGACGCCGCCGTCGCCGCTTCCAGGGGGATGCCGCATGAGAACGTTCCGCGCTCGCCACGCCGCTGCGGTCGCCTTGGCGCTGACCCTGTTCGTCGCCGGGTGCGGCAACGAGGGCGGCGACGAAGGCTCCACCGCGCGATCGACCCGGCCCGGTGGGGGCGAGGGTCGGCCCGAGGACCAGTTCGCCGACCTGGAACGGGTCGAGGAACCGGACCCGTGCGAGAACGACACGGGCATCACCGACACCGAGATCAAGGTCGGCACCATCGCCATCGAGTCGGGTCCCGGCGCCCAGTCCTTCGCTCCCGCCCTCGAGGGCATCAAGGCGCGCGTCGCCAAGGCCAACGAGGAGGGCGAGCTGGGTGACCGCAAGATCAGCCTGGTCACCCGCGACGACACCGGTGACCAGACCCGCAATTCCGAGGTGGCCCGGGACCTGGTCGAGCAGGAGGAGGTGTTCGGCATCATCGAGACCACCTTCGCCTCCAACGGCTCGGCCGATTACCTCAACGAGCAGGGCATCCCGGTCACCGGCTGGCACGTCGGGGTACCGGCGTGGTCGAGAAACCCGAACATGTTCACCTTCCGCCAGGGCCCCGCTGACGAGCCCGAGAAGGAGTACACGACCCGCAACGCCGAGGTCCTGGCCGACCGGGGGGCGACCAAGATCGCCCTCATCGGAGGAAGCAACCAGGCCAGCGCACTGTTCATCGAGCGGGTCAAGAAGTCGATCGAGCAGGGTGACGGCGAGCTCGAGGTCGTGTACGAGAACGTGTCGGTGCCGACCACCCAGACCGACTTCGGGGCCGAGGCGCAGGCCATCAAGAGCGCGGGGGCCGACGGCGTGTACACCGGGATGGACCTGCTCCAGAACGCCGGCCTGAGCGACGCGCTGTCCAAGGCCGGCGTCGAGCTGAAGGCCATCCTCTTCCCCGGCGGGTACGACCCGCGGGTGCTCAACCTGCCGGGCATGGAAGGCGCCGTCTTCGGCATCGAGTTCTATCCCTTCGAGCTCGGGCGGGAGGCGTTCAAGTCGTTCGACGAGTGGGCGCCGAAGGAGGTCGTGCGCGGCCAGGTCCCGTTCGTGGGTTGGCTTTCGGCCGAGATGTTCATCCAGGGGCTGAAGGAAGCCGGCCTCGACTGTCCCACCCGCGAGGCGTTCATCACCAACCTGCGCCTGGTCGACGACTACGACGGCGGAGGGGCGTTCGACCCGGTCGATCTCTCCGAGGGCTATGGCGAGGAGTTCCCCTGCGTGTACTACGTGCAGGTCAAGGGGGCCAAGTTCGTGCCGCAGTACGACGGCGAGCAGTTCTGCGGTGATCCCATCACCTTCGACTAGCCGGCCTGAGGGCCCGTGACCACCTACCTCGTCACCGGCCTGGTGGTCGGGAGCGTCTATGCCATCGCGACCCTGGGGATCGTCCTCACCTACAGCTCGACCCGGGTGTTCAACTTCGCTCAGGGCGCGATCGCCTTCGCGTTGGCAATCACCTTCTATGAGCTCACCGTCGACCATGGCTGGAACCCTCGCTGGGCGGCGGCGGTCACCGTGCTGGTGGTGTCACCGCTGCTGGGGCTGGTGTTGTGGGCCATCCTCTTCCGGCGGTTGGCCGACGCTCCCTCGTCGGTCAGGCTGGTCTCGACAATCGGACTGTGGGTCGCCCTCCCGCCCCTCACCGGCCTGATCTTCGGCCGCGACGAGCGCTTCGCCGCCCCCAGCGCCGTCTTCGACCCTCCCCACCAGTACGAGGTGATGGGCGTGGGCGTGGACTCCAACGACGTCGCCGTGATCGTCGTGGCTGCGGTGGCCGCGCTTCTGCTCACGGTCCTGCTGCGGGCCACACCGTTCGGTCTGTCGGTGCGGGCCACCGTCGACGCGCCGAGCATGGCCGCGACGGTGGGCGTCAACACCAGCATCGTGTCGGCGGGCTCGTGGATGATCAGCACGACGCTGGCCGGCCTGGCCGGCGTGCTGCTCGGCACCCAGAGAGGCTTCACCCTCCCTCAGTTCACCCTCCTCATCCTCGGATGCTTCGCCGCGGTTGTCATCGCCCGCATGCACAGCCTGCCGCTCGCGTTCGCCGGATCCCTTGGCCTGGGAGTGGTGCAGGAGCTTTCGAAGTCGGTGGTCGTCGGCGACTTCCTCGACCAGTTCTTCGAGCGCCAGAGCGTGTGGATCCGGGGCCTGCCCCAGATCATCCCCTTCACCGTGATGCTCATCTTCCTGCTCGCCTACCGGGGCCTGGGTCAGGAGCGCTTCAGCACCGACACGCGCCGCGCCGACGACGCCCCGACCGTCGAGGACCTGGACGGGCCACCGCTTGCCTGGTGGCGACGCCTGCTGCCAGTCGCCGTGGTGGTCGTGTGCGTGCTGGCGGCGCCGCTGGTGCTGAGCGGCCTATGGGAGGGCATCGCCGCCAAGGGGCTCGCCCTCGCCATCGTGTTCCTCTCTTACACGCTGGTGGCCGGGTCGGGCGGCATGCTCTCGCTCTGCCAGATCAGCTTCGCGGGCATCGCCGCCGCCATAACCGCCGACCTGGCCACCAACCACGGCGTCGCCATCGTCGTCGCCATCCCCATCGCCGCGCTGGTGGTGGTGCCCATCGGGCTACTGGCCGCCATTCCGAGCCTGCGGGTGGGCGACCTGTATTTGGCGCTGGCCACCCTGGCGCTGGCGGTGCTGGTCGACAACACCTACTTCGAACTGCCGTCGGTCAACAACTTCGATCAGGGGGTCGACGTGCCCCGGCCCGAGGGCTTCGGCGACGACCTGCCCTTCTACTACCTGCTGGTGGCCTGCTTCCTGGTGGTGGCCCTCCTCGTCCGCAACGTCAGGCGCTCCACCACCGGGCTGGAGCTCGACGCCATGCGCTCCAGCGAGCAGGCCGTCGCCACCATCGGAGTCGGCATCGTGCGATCGAAGCTGGTCGTCTTCGGCCTGAGCGCGTTCGTGGCCGGCGTGGGCGGTGCGCTGTTCGCGACCTACAGCGGCCGGGCGTCGCCCGAGCAGTACTCGGTGCTGCTCGGGGTCGTCTGGCTGGCAGTGGTCGTCACCTGGGGGGTGCGGTCCATCGTGGGCGCCCTGCTGGCAGGTCTGTCCTTCGCCGTTTTCCCCCAGCTGGCCAGCGAGCACCTCACGGGCGCGTGGCTGGAGCTGCCCACCGTGCTCTTCGGCCTCGGGGCCATCGGCCTGGCCCGGGAACCGCGCGGCGTGGTGCACCAGATCGTCCATGGCCGGCGCACGCAGGAGCGGGCCCGCCGGCAACGGGCGCGGCTGCGGGCCACCCCGTCACCCGTGCCCGCCGGCGTCGAAGGCGGGGGGGCGTGAGCCCCCGGTTGGAGGGACGCGGCATCAGCGTCCGCTTCGGCGGCCTGCTGGCCCTGGATCGGGTCGACCTGGAGGTCGCCGATGGCGCCATCCTCGGGCTCATAGGCCCCAACGGGGCCGGCAAGACCACCTGCTTCGGTGTCCTCTCTGGGCTCGTGCGCCCGCAGAGCGGGCAGGTCCTCATGGACGGCCACGACGTGACGGGGGCCTCCCCGCAACGGAGGGCGCGCGCCGGCCTGGCCCGCACCTTCCAGCGACTCGAGGTGTTCTCCGGGCTCACCGTGCGCGAGCACCTGGTGGTGGCGTACCGGAGCCGGGGGCGCAACGTGGCCACCCGGATCGCGCTCGACTGCCTCGGGGCCGGCCGACGTCCGTTCTCCGGCGAGGACGAAGCCATCGAGACCATCCTCGACCGGCTCGGCCTCACGAAGCTGGCGGCTGCGCCGGCGGGGGCGCTGCCCCTCGGCACCGGTCGTCTCGTCGAGCTCGGTAGGGCGTTGGCCACCCGGCCGCGCGTGCTCCTGCTCGACGAGCCGTCCTCCGGGCTCGACGCCGACGAGACCGCCGCGCTGACCGAGCTGCTGCGGTCGCTCCAGGCCGAGCTGGACCTCTCGCTGGTGCTGGTCGAGCACAACGTGGACATGGTGCTCGGCCTCGCCCACCGGGTGACGGTGCTCGACTTCGGTCAGGTGATCGCCGACGGCACGCCAGCGGAGGTGCGGGCCAGCGAGGCAGTGCAGACCGCCTACCTCGGCGCCGCTCCGTGACCGCCACGGCCGGCGCCGGGCTCGTCGTCGAGGGCCTGGAGGTGAGCTACGGCGATGTCCGAGCGCTCCACGGGGTCGACATCACCGTCCCCGCTGGGTCGGTGACCGCGGTGCTGGGCGCCAACGGCGCCGGCAAGAGCTCGCTGGCGGCGGCCATCGGCGGTGCAGGACCGGTCGACCGCGGCCGGATCGTCGTCGATGGCGAGGACGTGACCCGGTGGCCGGCGTACCGCCGGGCGCGGGCCGGGGTGGCGTACGTGCCCGAAGGTCGGGGCGTCTTCCCCCATCTCACGGTGCTCGACAACCTGCGGGCGATGCTGCGCCGGGCGGTGCCGGCCGCCGATCGGGCCGATGCCCTGGCTCGCGCCATGGACACCTTCCCGGTGCTGCACGAGCGGCGCCGGCAGGCGGCCGGCACCCTGTCGGGAGGCGAGCAGCAGATGCTGGCCCTGGCCCGGGTGCTGGCCGCCCCGCCCCGCCTGCTGGTGGCCGACGAGATGTCGCTCGGCCTGGCCCCCCGGATGGTCGACGTGGTGTTCGACGGGTTGCGCCGCGCCGAGGACGAAGGGGTGACCATCCTGCTCGTCGAGCAATATGTCGAGCGGGCCCTCGACCTGGCCGACGAAGCGGTGCTGCTCAGGCACGGCGAGGTCGCCTGGGCAGGGCCGGTCGGCGACGCCCGAGCCGAGGTGCGTTCGAGCTACCTGGGTGGTTGATCGGCGAGCGAGCCTCGACGCGCGGGGCCCACCCTGCCGAAGAAGTCCCAATTATCGTGTCCAAGGGCTTTCATCAGGTTCTGATAACTGATAATCTACGTACAGATGTTTGGACTGCCGAGTGACTCCGATGTGGTGGCTGATGGGTTGTCGGACGCGGTGGTGGAGTTGGCCGGGAGCCGCAATGTGCTCGATGCCCGGTTGGTGGAGTTGATCGGCCAGGTGTGGGCGTGGGAGGGGTGGGGGTTGCGTTCGATCCACCACTGGGTCACGTTGCGCTGCGGGTGTCGCCGTCCCAGGCCCGCACCCTGGTGGCCTGCGCCCGCCGGCTGGGCGAGCTGCCGGTGACAAGGGCGAGGTTCGCGGCCGGTGAGCTGTCGGTGGATCAGGTGGCGGTGATCACCCGGATCATCCCCACCCACGCCGATGCCGAGGTGGCGCAGCTGGCTGGGGGTTGGCGGTACCCCAGTTGCGAACCTGCTGCGGGGCTACGCCTGGCCCACCCCACCCCCCGACCCCGACCAGCCGGTCGACACCTGTCCGGCCGAGGAGGAGCGCCGGGTGGGGTTCGGTTACGGCGACGACGGCACCTGGTCCCTGTCGGTGCGGTTGCCCGGCGATGAGGGGGCGGTGATCGAAGCCGCCCTGGGGGCCAAACGCGACGAGTTGTGGCAGGCCGCCGACGACAAAGCCGACCGCGAACAGATCACCTGGGCCGATGCCCTCCTCGCCCTGGTCGACAGCGGCGCCGCCCATGCCGTTCGGGCCGGGCCGCCCGGGACCGTTACCAGGTGATGTTGCACCTCGAAGCCACCCCCGATGACGCCAGCGCCCTGCGCATCCACCAGGGTCCGCCCCTGCCGGACTCGGCGCGCCGGTTCCTGCTCTGCGACACCAGTGTCCGCACCGTGTCGGAGATCGGCGGGTTGGCGGTGAACGTGGGCCGGGCCCAGCACATCGTGCCCGACCGCACCCGGACCCTGGTCGAGCACCGCGACCAGGGTGCCGGGTACCCGGTTGTGACCAGCGCACCGTGCAGGTCCACCACATCATCCACTGGGAAGACCAAGGCCCCACCGACACCGCGAACCTGGTGTGCTTGTGCCGGGCCCACCACCGCATGCACCACCAAGGACGGCTCGGGATCGAAGGCAACGCCGACGAACCCGACGGGCTGGCCTTCACCGACCGTCACCGCCGGCCCCTGGGCCGGGCCGGGCCCGCCCCACCCGATCTCACTCCGGACTGGATCGCGCCCCCCAGCAACTGGACCCCACCCACCGGCGAACCCATCCACACCAAATGGGTCGACTTCACCCACCCCCAAGACTGGGCCGTCTGAGACGGCTGCAGCTCAACGCTCCTGACCCTCCGGTCGGAGGTCAACCCGGCGCAGGAGCTGGGCGTTGAGGGCCACGACGACGGTGCTGAGGCTCATGAGGATGGCGCCGACCGCCGGGGAGAGGGTGATCCCGGCCCAGGCCAGCACGCCGGCGGCGAGGGGGATGGCGAACAGGTTGTAGCCCGCTCCCCAGGCCAGGTTCTGCACCATCTTGCGGTAGCTGGCCCGCGACAGGCGGATCACGCCGAGGACGCTGCGGGGATCCGAGCTCGCCAACACCACGCCGGCGGACTCCATGGCGACGTCGGTGCCGGCGCCGATGGCCAAGCCGACGTCGGCCCGAGCCAGCGCCGGCGCGTCGTTGACGCCATCACCGACCATGGCGACCTTGAGGCCCCGCTGCTGTAGCTGCGAGACGGCCTTGTCCTTGTCCTCGGGCAACACCTCGGCGAAGACCTCGTCGACTCCGAGCTCCCGGCCGACGGCCTCGGCCACGGGCCGGGCATCGCCGGTGATCATCACGACCCTCACCCCGAGGCGATGGAGCTCGTCGACCGCCTGCCGGGACTCGGGGCGGATCTCGTCCTCGAGGGCAAGGGCCCCGATGATGGCGCCGTCCTCGATGACATAGAGGACTGCCGCGCCGCGGCCGCTCCACCCCTCAGCCCGCTCCCGGAGCTCGGACGGCAGTTCCAGCCCCCGCTCTCGGAGGAGGGCGGGACCGCCCACCTGGTAGCGACGACCGCCCACCTCGGCGGCCACGCTCCTGCCGCTCGTGGCCCGGAAGTGCTCGCTCCTGGGCAGGGGACCCTCCTCCCGGGCGGCGGCGGCGGCCACGATGGCCCGGGCCAGCGGGTGCTCGGACTCCCACTCCACCGCACCGGCGAGCCGCAGGAGGTCGCCCTCGTCCCGGTCGAGGCCGGCCACGCCGCTCACGACGTGCTGACCCCTGGTGAGGGTGCCCGTCTTGTCGAACAGAACGGCATCCACCGACCGCATCCGTTCGAGGGCGAGGCGATCCTTGACGAGGATGCCGGCCCGGGCGGAGACCGACGTCGACAGTGAGATCACGAGGGGGACGGCGAGGCCCAGGGCGTGCGGGCAGGCGATCACGAGCACGGTCACGGTGCGCACGAACGCCTGGTTGCTGTCACCGATGAGGCTCCAGACCACGAGGGTGGCGACGCCGGAGGCGGCGGCTACGTAGAACAGGAGGGCGGCGAAGCGATCGGCGAGGGCCTGGGCCTTCGACCGCGACTCCTGCGCCTCGGTCACCAGGCGTTGGATGCCGGCGAGGGCGGTGTCATCGCCAACCGCGGTCACCCGAACCCGGATGGAGGAGTCGGTGGCCACCGTGCCGGCGACGACCTTGTCCCCCTCGGCCTTGGCGACGGGCCGGGACTCACCGGTGACCATGGACTCGTCGAGCTCGGCGGACCCCTCGACGATGTCGCCGTCGGCGGCCACGCGCCCACCGGGGCGCACCAGGACGACGTCGCCGTGGCGAAGCTCGACCAGGGGGACGGTCTCCACGCCGTCCTCGGTCACTCGTTCGGCCTCGTCGGGCAGCAACTCCGCCAGCGCGGCGAGCGCCCCTTGCGCCTGGCCGATGGCCTTCATCTCCTGCCAGTGGCCCAGGAGCATGATGGTGACGAGGGTCGCCAGTTCGAACCAGAGGTCGACGTCGAGCCAGCCGACCTCGGTGGCGACGGACGCGCCGAAGGCGACGAGCAGCCCCATCGAGATGAGCAGCATCATTCCTGGCTGCCGACTCCGGAGCTCGCTCCAACCGCCTCGGAGGAACACCGGGCCGCCGTAGAGGAACACGGCGGTGCCGAAGAGGGGAGCGACCCACCCGTGCCCCGGGAACATGGGGGCGGTGAAGTCGAGGAGCTCCTGCAGCATGTGGCTGTAGAGCACGGCCGGCAGGGTCAGGACGAGGCTGATCCAGAACCGCCGCCGGAACATCTCGGCGTGATCGTGATGACCTCCGCCGTGATTGCTGTGGCCGGCCTCCTCGGCCAAGGCTTCGTCGTGCTCGTGATGATGGACGTGTGCAGCCATGACCATGCTCCTCGTTCGACGACTTGCGTCTCTAGCGGGCCGAATATACCGTAGGGGGGTACACCATACAAGGAGGAATCGATGAAGCGGATGGCGATGGCAGTGATCGTGCTTCTGGCCGGAGCCGGGGCGTTGGCGGGCTGCGGCGGTGACGGCGACAGCTCGGCCGGTTCGGCCGACACCAACCCAGCCGACGTGGCCTTCGCCCGGGGGATGATCCCGCACCACGAGCAGGCGGTGGAGATGGCCGAGCTGGCCCGGACGCGAGCCGGGAGCGCTGAGGTGAGGGATCTGGCCCGGCGGATCGCCGCCGCTCAGGAGCCGGAGATCACCCAGATGCAGGGATGGCTCGAGGACTGGGGCCAACAGGGGACCGATGGCGGAGGGATGGGACACGACTCGGGCCACGGCGATGACGGCGACGGGAGCGGCACCGGGATGATGAGCGAAGCCGACATGAAGTCGTTGGAGGACTCGTCGGGAGCCGAGTTCGACGAGATGTTCCTGTCCATGATGATCGAGCACCACGAAGGTGCGGTCTCGATGGCCCGCACCGAGCTCCGCGACGGGCAGAACGACGCCGCCCGGCAACTCGCCCGAGAGATCATGAAGACCCAGCGGGCGGAGATCTCGGAGATGCAGCGCCTGCTCGACGCCGCTTAGGCGGACCCCGGCGGGTGGGTGACGGCTGAGTCGGCTTGTAGGCGGGATTCTGTCCACGGGCCCCTTGCGGGGGTCCCGATCGGTGACCATCCATCTGTGCGGCCCACCTGGGACGTCGGGCGGGCCACCCTGTCCCTGTTCGGCCTTGCTCCGAGTGGGGTTTGCCGAGCCGCCCGGGTCGCCCCGGGCGCTGGTGCGCTCTTACCGCACCGTTTCACCCTTACCTGTGCGCCGGCGGGGCCGGAGCCCCACCGGTGCCATCGGCGGTCTGTTCTCTGTGGCACTTTCCTGCGGGTCACCCCGACTGGCATCTCGCCAGCACCCTGCCCTGTGGAGTCCCGACCTTCCTCGAACCGGTCACCGCACCGAGGTGCGGCGCCGACCCGCGGTCACCCGGCCGACTCAACCGTCGCCCCCCAGTGTGCCCGAGAACCTCAGCCCTTGGTCAGGAAAGCGTCCTCGGGCACCCGGTTCTCGGGACCGGCGTCGGTGAACGAGCGGGGCACCGCGTCCGCGCCTGACCCGTCCAGCACGAGGGCGAGGGCGGTGGCGTGGCGGGCTTCGACCCCGCCGATCGACATCATCTGACGGCGGTGGTCGGCGGTGGACAGCGCGCTGGCGGCGAAGGCGTAGGTGCCGGCGGCCACGTTCTCGATGTCGCGGGCGAAGCGCACCACCGCCGTCTGGTCGGTGAGGTTCGGAAGCGCCTTGGCCACGACGTTGTCGAACACGTACTTGTTGGCCCTGGTGTACCGGTCCTCGCCGGCGTCGACCAGAACCGCGTTCAAGGCGTCGGCGTGAGCCTGGTGGTGCTCCCGGAACCGCTTGGCGGCGTCGGTCACGGCGCGGTCGAAGCTGACCTCGGCCGGGAGCTCGGCCGCGTCGGAGTCGCCGAGGGCGACGCCGTAGATCGTCACCGCCAGGTTCTCCAACGACACGGCGGTGCGGGTGAGGGTGGCGTCCATCTCCTTGTCGGTCGTCCCGGCGGCGGCCACCGTCGTGGACGGGGAGCCCGAACCGGTGGTGGTCGTGGTGGTGGTGCCGGTCTCGGCCGCCTTGTTCTCCGCCTCGCTCCCGCAGGCGGCGAGCACCGCCGCTCCGAGGATGGTCGCTCCACCGATCCGCAGGAACTGGCGCCGCCCGGGGACTCCGAGGAGCTCGGCCTTGGCCGCCGCCGGCACGTTGGGGTCGCCGAAGATCCGGTGCAGCGCGTCTCGCCAGGTCACGAGCGACGCCCGCTGCTCCCGGTCGGCCGCCTGGAGCTGCCGGCGGAGCTCGTCTCGGTTGAGGTCCATGCGCTCCTCCTCTCGGGCGGCCGGGTCAGCGGGCCGGGTAGTCGGCGGGATCGAGGGCGTGCTCGGTGGTGACGAAGTCGATCAGGTACTCGCCCGGGTCCATGTCGAGCATGGACCCCAGCACGGTGGCGTGCTGTGACTCCACCGGGAGGATGGTGGCCACGGCGCCGGCCTGCTTCGGGTCGCGGATCACACCGAGGGCGAACAGATAGGTGGACGCGGCGGCCTCTTCGATGCTGTAGGCCACCCTGAGGATCGCCTTCTCGTTGGCCGCGCCGGTGAGCTTTGGTCCGAACTCCTTGAGCACGGCCGGGTTGGCCTTCTCCACCGCGGCCTCCTCGCCGAGGATGTCGTTGAGGGCATCGGCGTGGTCCTGGTGGTGCCCGGCGAACATGGTGCCGACGGCCGACGCCGGGCCCGACAGCTTCCCGGTGCCGGCGGCGGTGTTGTAGGCGGCCACCGCCGCCAGCTCGAGGCCGGCGGCGAAGGCGGCGAGGTCGGCGTCGCTCGGTTCCTCCGCGCCCCACGCCTCCGGGAGGAACCGGCCGACGGGGAGCACTGTGGCCCCGAGGGTCAGCGCCGAGCCGGCCGCCGCCTGGGCGAGGAACCGGCGCCGTCCAGGCCGCAGCTCGTCGGCCACCTCACCGAAGTGGACCTCGGCGAGGTCCTGGCGCGCCGTCCTCATCGACTCGTGGTGGAGCTGGTCGACCTCCGCTGACAGCTCGCGTAGGCGTCGCCTGTCGATCGGCACGCGTGTTCCTCCTGGCCGGCCGGCGGATGGCGGCCCCCACGCGGGGGAGGTCCTCAACCGACGGTGACGGTGGCCTTCATGTTGGTGTGGATCTCGCAGATGTACTCGTAGGTCCCGGACTTTTCGAAGGTGTAGGAGAACGAGTCTCCCTTCTTCATGTTGTTAGAGTCGAACTCAGCCGGGCCCTCCTTGCTGGTAGCGGTGTGGGTGGCGCTGTCCTCGTTGGTCCAGGTGACCTTGGTACCGGCCTTGACCTTCAAGGGATCCGGCTTGAACTCGAACCCCTTGATCTCCACCCCGCCGTCACCGGACTGCGCCTTGGCCCCGCCGCCACCGCTCGCCGACCCGCCTTCGCTCTTGGAATCGCTGCCCCCGCAGCCGGCGACGAGGGCGAGGGCGAGCAGGGGAGCGGCCCACCAGGCCGCTTGGCGAAGTCCGGAGGAAGTCATCGTGGAACTCTACGGTCCCATCGGTACCCCTGGATTGGAGGCGCCCGCTCAGAAGTCGAGGCTGGAGAGCTCGGGCACCCATCCGCCAGCCCGGGAGCAGGCGTCCTTCCATCGCTCCCGGTCGAGGGATCGGTCCGGTTCCACCCGCGCCCGAGGCGACCAGGTGTCGGCCACGGCCTCCTCGTCGGGCCAGGTGCCCACGGCCAGCCCGGCGAGGAAGGCGGCGCCGAGGGTGGTGGCCTCGAGCACGGGCGACACCTCCACCGCCTTGCCGGAGGCGTCGGCCAACGCCTGGATGAACGTCGAATTGGCGGCCATGCCGCCGTCGACCCGCAGGCTCGGGATCGCCGAGCCGCCGTCGGCCTCCGCCGCCTCCACCAGGTCGGCTCCTCGCTGGGCGATGCCCTCGAGCACCGCCCGCACCACCTGGGCCCGGCCGGTGCCCCGGGTGACACCCAGCAGCGTGCCCCGCGCCCCGTAGTCCCAGAACGGCGTGCCCAGGCCGAGCAGGGCGGGCACGTACACCACGCCCGCGGAGTCGGTGCAGCTGGCCGCCACCTCGTGGGACTCGGCCGCGGTGGCGATCAGGCCGAGGTCGTCGCGGAGCCACTCCACGTTGGTTCCGGCCGACAGCATCACCGCCTCGACCCCCCAGGTGACCCGCCCCTCGCGCGCCCAGGCGATGATCGGGAAGGTGCCGCCCGGCCCGCGGGTGTCGAAGTCCGGTCGGTCGGGGCCGAGGCAGACGTCGAGCATGCCACCGGTGCCGAAGGTGATCTTGGCCAATCCGGGCAAGAGGCAGCCCTGGCCCACCAGCGAGGCCTGCTGGTCGCCGGCGATGCCCGCCAGCGGCGGCGCGCCGTCGAGGGCGAGGGCGGGGCCGACCACCGCCGAGGACTCGACCACCTGGGGTAGGGCCTCGGCCGGGATGCGCAGGGCGTCGAGCACCACCTCGTTCCACGCCGACCCGTCCGCCGTGCGCAGGCCGGTGAGGGCGGCGTTGGTGGGGTCGGTGACGTGGAGGGTCCCGTCCGAGAGGGTCCAGGCGAGCCAGGTGTCGACCGTGCCGATGCAAAGGCCCCGGCTGCGTTGCGGGTCGGCCAGGTCGAGCAGGAACTGGGCCTTGGTGGCCGAGACGTTGGGGGCCAGTCGGATCCCCTGATCGCGCAGCATCAGGCACACGCCGGCCGTGCGCAGGTCCTGCCACCCAACGCCCGGGCCCACCGGCGCGCCGGTGGCCCGGTCCCACACCACCGTGGACGCCCGCTGGTTGGCGATGCCGACCGCGTCGACGGGGCCGCCGGCGGCCAGCGCGGCGCGGGCCACCTCCAGGGCGGCGGCGGCCATGACCGCCGGGTCGAACTCGACGAAGCCCTGGGTCGGTGAGGTGGGCAGGACCTCGCGGTGGTGCACGTGGGTGACGGTGGCGTCGGGGTGCACGACGGCGGCCCGCACACCGCTGGTGCCGACGACGACCACGAGGATCGACACCTCAGAGCTCCCGCGGGCGGGGGGAGCGGGTGGCGAGGAGGCCGCCGAGCGCACCGGCGCAGGCGGCCAGCAGGGCGGCGAAGGCGATGGCCACCGGGGACACGGCCCGTCCCCGCACCAGAGCCACCACGACCAGCACGCCCTGCACCGCGGCGAAGGCGGCCGCCGCGGCCGCCGCCGCGTGGTGGAGGGGGAGCGTGGGCGCGGCCCGCGCCGCCGAGTAGCCGCCGAACGCGAAGCCGAGGGTGATGGCGAGGAAGCTCAGCAGGATGAGCGCACCGGCGTCGGCCGCCGCCGCCAGGGCGTTGGCGGCGGCTGCCGGCACGACCCACGCCAGCGCCGCCACCAGCCCCCGTCCAACCGCGGAGGCGTCGAGGTTCACCGCGCCCGTCCGCGCCGCGGCGTCACGGCCACGGCACGGTCCCGAACGGCGAAGGCAGGCCGAGCTTGCCCGGGTTGAGCACGCCGGCGGGGTCGAGGGCGGCCTTGAGCTCCACCAACAGGTCGAAGGCGGGCCCGAGCGCGCCGGCCACGAAGCGGGCGCGGTTCAGGCCGACGCCGTGGTGGTGGCTGAGGGCACCGCCGGCGGCGAGCACCGCCCGGGTGCCGGCGTCCCACACCGCGGTGTAGTAGCCGTCGCGCCGGTCGGCCTCGACCTTGCCGGCGAAGGTGAAGTACAGGCAGCCCCCCGTCTGGTACGAGTGGCTCTGGTGGGCGGAGACGGCGAGGGTGCCCTCGACCGCGCCGACAGCGGTGGTCGTCGCCTCCCAGATGGCGGGTAGCGCCGCCCACGGCCCGGCCACCTCCAGCGTGTCGACCACGAAGCCCCGCGAGATGAGCGCCTCGAGCGCGGCCACGTCGTTGCGCTTCTCCAGCCAGTGGTCCACGAGGCCGACGTCGAGGCGCTGAGCGCCCTGGCACTCCTCGGCCACCACCTCCATGCCGGCGTCGATCATGGTGCCGTCGCCCTCGTCCAGCACCAGGAGCACGTTGACCCCCGGGGCGGTGTGGTGGTTGCGTTGCGACTCGATCTCGTCGTAGAGGCGCATCACCGCCGGCGTGGCCCCCCGCTGGGTGATGCGGCGCATCACGTCGAGCCCGTCGGTGAAGGTGGGCAGCCCGTAGGCGGCCTGCCGGCGGTGGGGGGGTGCGGGATGGGCCTGGAGCCAGGCCCGGGTGATGACGCCGAGGGTGCCCTCGGACCCGACGAAGAGCTGGGTGAGGTCGGGTCCCACCGCCTGGCGGGCCTGACCCCCCGTGCGCACGACCCGGCCGTCGGCCAAGGCCAGCTCCAGGCCGACCACGATGTCCTCGATCTTGCCGTAGCGGTTGGAGAGCTGGCCGGCGCCGCGGCAGGCCAGCCAGCCGCCCACGGTGGAGAGGCTCATCGACTGCGGCCAGTGACCCACCGTGAGCCCGTGGCTCGCCTGCAGCTCGGCCTCGAAGGTGTCGCCGAAGGTGCCCGGCAGCACCTCGACCACCATGGAGGTGGCGTCGACCTCGACGATGCCCGACAGGGCGCACAGGTCGAGCAGGACACCCCCGTGGACCGGCACGGTGCCTCCCACCACGCTGCTGCGCCCGCCGGCGGCGGTGACGGGCACGCCGGCCTGGCTGCACAGGGCCAGCACCGCCGCCACCTCGGCGGCGTCGGCGGGGCGGGCGACGGCACCGGCCCGTCCGCCCACCTGGCCTTCGGTGGCCCACACCATGCCCAGCGGCCACCAGTCGCGGCTGGCCTCGCCGAGGGCGGCGGGATCGGTGTCGAGGTGTGGGCATGCGCTGCGCAGGCGCTCGAGGAAGCCTTGGTCTAGATCGATCGCTCCGTCGCTGAACCGGGCCTTGGCGCTGGCCGCGCCGCCGGCGAGGGCGATCGGGGCCGTGGGCGAACCCGGTGGCGGCGAGAGGGTCACGGCGCCAGAGACTAGGACCCGGCCGGCCGGGCAGGGCCGGTGCTCAGCTCCGGGGCGGCGCGCCGACGGCGGGCTCGGGCAGCGACGCCGAGCTGCGCTCGTGGGCGACCGAAACCCGGTAGGCCTCGGCCTGGGCCGCCTGCTCGGCCGCGGTCAGGCCGAGGATGGGGCCGATCAGGGCGGCCACGTCGTCGGCGGCGGCGGCCGAGGCGTCGCGAGCTAGCAGGCGGGCGCGGGTACGGCGGCTGAGGACGTCGTCGACGGTGCGGGCCATCTCGTGGCGGGCGGCGTAGGCGGCCTCGGCCCGGACGTAGGGCAGGCCCGCCACCAGCGGCTGGCCCACCGCAGGGTCCCGGTCCACCATGGCCAGCAGGGTGCGGGACTCGCCGCCGTAGCGGTCGGCGAGGTGGGCGGCCAAGGGGCCGTCGACGGCGCGGGCGGCGGCGTAGCCATCGGCGCCTCGCAACGGCAGCCGCTTGGTGCGGCTCCGACCGACCCGGCGAGGCGTGTCACCCAGCGCCGCCACCGCTTCGTCGACGGTGTCGGCGGCCATCTCCCGGTAGGTCGTGAGCTTGCCTCCGGTGACGGTGACCATCCCCGACGCCGAGGTGGCCACCAGGTGCCGGCGGGACAGGTCGGCGGTGCGCCCGTTGCTCGCGCGGCGCACGAGGGGGCGCAGACCGGCCCAGGCGCCGGTGATGTCGGCCGGGGTGACCGTGGTGGAGACGGCGGCGTTGATGGCGCCCAACAGGTAGTCGATGTCCTCGGCGGTGCACTGCGGGTCGTCGATGGGGCCGTCGTAGTCCGAGTCGGTGGTGCCGATGTAGGTGACGTCGCCCCACGGGACCACGAACACCGAGCGCTTGTCCTTCGGGACGGGCACGACCACGGCGATGTCGTTGCGGACGAGGTCCCACGGGATGGTGATGTGGATGCCCTTGGCCGGGCGGATGGACCCCGGGTGGCGGCCCTCGTCGAGGGCTCGGACGTCGTCGGACCAGACCCCGGCGGCGTTGATCACCGTCGAGCACGCCACCTCGACTACGTCGTCACCCGCGGCCAGCCGGGCCCCCCGCACCCGCCCGTCGCCGTCCTTGTCGACCCCGACGACGGCCACGCCGTTGGCCACCGCCGCCCCGTGGTCGAGGGCGGCGGTGCGGGCGATGGCGAGGGTGAGCCGGGCGTCGTCGGCCTGTGCGTCGTAGTACAGGTAGGAGGCGGCGAGGCGCTCGCGGTGAAGGGTCGGCATGTGCTCCAGCGCCTCCTCGGCGCTGAGACGCTGGTGGAGCTTCCCGATCCGGGCGCCGCCGGTGAGGTCGTACATCCACATGGCCGAGCCGAGGGCGCGGGCCAGCTTGGGGTTCAGCACGCCGTCGCGGCCGGTGAACATGGGGATCAGGAACGGCAGCACCTTGACCAGGTGCGGGGCGTTGGTCGTGAGTCGCTGGCGCTCGTGGAGGGCTTCGTAGACGAGGCGGATCTCGCCCTGCTGCAGGTAGCGGAGGCCACCGTGGACGAGCTTGGAGGACTTCGAGGAGGTCCCCGACGCGAAGTCGTCGCGCTCGACCAGGGCGGTGCGCAGGCCACGGGAGGCGGCGTCGAGGGCGCAGCCGGCGCCGGTGATCCCGCCCCCCACCACCAGCACGTCGAAGTGGTGGTCGGCCAGGCGGCGCAGGGCGTCGGCCCGATCGAACCCGCCGGGGCCGATCATCGCCGGTCGTTCATCGGACCATCAGGTCGGGCGCTCCATGGGCGGCGATCCTACGGCGGCCGGCGGAGGACGCCGGTCGTCACCGCGTCGGTCCACTACGTCCACTTCGGCCTCGCCCCGCCCGAGGTGGCGGCCCTCTCCGAGGGGCCGGCGGTGTTGGCCATCGACCACCCCGCCTACCAGCACGCCGTCGACCTCGACGACGGCACCCGGGCCGAGCTCCTGGCCGACCTGCGGGGCTGACGCCGGTCGGTCCCCGGGGCCCCGCCGCGACTTGGACTTTTCCCGGTACGGAGCGCAATACTCGACGGTTCCGCCGCCGGGGGCGCCGCTCCCCGAGCGCCGGCGAAGCACCCACGCCCGGCCCGCCACAGCCGCGCCCGCCCGATCCCGACCAGTGAGCGACCGTCCACGATGAACCTGTCCTGGCGCACCAACGCTGCCTGCCGAGGCCTCGATCCCGAGATCTTCTACCCCGTGTCCGACGAGGACGCGGAGGCGGCCAAGGAGGTGTGCAACCGTTGCCCCGTCCAGGGGCCGTGCCTCGAGCACGCCCTCGGTCTGCGGGAGAAGGAAGGCGTGTGGGGAGGCTGCACCGAGCGAGAGCGCCGCCGCATCATCCGCCAGCGCCGTCGCACCGCCTAGGAGCCGAGCCGCTAGGCGAGGCGACCCACAGCACAGCGCCTGAGTGCGGCGCAGCCGCACCGCTTGACTGGACGACGGCCCGACCTTTCCGCGCACCTCATAGGAGCCGAGCCGCTAGGCGAGGCGACCCAGGTGGATGGCGCCGGGCGGGAGGGGGGTGGGTACGCTGACGGGGTGAGCGGACCGGAGGTGCTGGCGCAGCCGCGGGAGCGCATCTCGGTGCGACGCATCGGACCGGCCGACGGTGGCCGACTACGCGAGGTGCGCCTGGCCGCCATCGCCGACAGCCCCGGCGCCTACGCCACCACCCTGGCCGAGGCCGCCGGCCGGCCCGCCATTCGCTGGGACGAGGTGGCCGAGGCGGGCGCCGCCGGGAGCAACCAGGGCACCTGGTTCGCCGAGATTTCCGGCTTCGACGCCGGCATGGTGAGCGCCTACCGCACCACCGACGACGTGGTCACCATGACCTCGCTGTGGGCCGCCCCCGGCTTCCGGGGCGTCGGGGTGGCCGAAGCGCTGGTGGCCGAGGTGGAGGCGTGGGCCGTCGCCAGCGGGGGCGTGGCCCTGCGGCTGTGGATGGTGGAGCGCAACGCCCACGCCCGCCGGTTCTACGAGCGCCTCGGGTTCCGGGTGACGGGCCAGGAGATCCCCTACGAGCCGGACCCGCGCCTGATCGAGTGCGAGATGCGCAAGCCGCTCACGGCCTAGGCGGAGCGGCGGGGCCGGCCGGCGGCGGCGGCGGCGGGAGGCGCGGCCGGGGCGGCCGCTAGCTTGCCGGGAATGGATTTCGAGCTCTCCGAGGAGCTGGCCGCCCTGCAGGAGACGTGCCGCCGCCTGGCCCAGGACAAGGTGAAGCCGCGGGCGCGGGAGATCGACGAGACCGAGGAGTACCCGCAGGACCTCTTCGAGATCTTCCGCGACGCCGGCCTGCTCGGGCTCTGCATCCCCAGCGACATAGGCGGTTCGGGCGCCGGCATCCTCGGCCTCACCCTCGCCATCGAGGAGGTGGCCAAGTACTCCAACGCCGCCGCTCTCATGCTGCTGCTCACCCGCCTGCCCACGGGGCCGGTCATGATCGCCGGCTCCGAGGCGCAGAACGCGTGCTACGTGGCGCCGATAGCGGAAGGCTCGCAACGGGCGGCGTTCTGCCTGTCCGAGCCCCAGGCCGGCAGCGACGTGATGGGCATGCGAACCAAGGCAGTGCGCGACGGCGACGACTGGGTCCTCAACGGCACCAAGTGCTGGATCTCGGGCGTGGCCCAGGCCGACTGGTACACGGTGTTCGCCAAGACCTCAGCCGACGTCACCAGCCGCGACCACGACTCGATCACCGCCTTCATCGTCGAGCGGGGCTGGGACGGCGTGGAGGTCGGTTCCCTGGACCGCAAGATGGGCGTGCGGGGCGTGGCCACCGGCGAGCTGCTCCTCACCGACGCCCGGGTGCCGGCAGCGAACGTGATCGGCGAGGTGGGCGGCTTCCGGCTGGCGATGCTCGGCCTCAACTCGATGCGGCCGATCGTCGCCGCCCGGGGCATCGGCCTGGCCGAGGGCGCCCTCATGTACGCCACCGACTACGTGAAGGAGCGGGCCGCCTTCTCGGGCACCATCGCCGACTTCCAGGGCGTGCAGTGGGAGATCGCCAAGCTGGCCACTGAGATCGAGGCCGCCCGCCTGCTCACCTACCGGGCGGCATGGCTGGCCGACCAGGGCCGCTTCACCAAGGAGTGGGTGCCCTACCTCTCGATGGCCAAGTACTACGCCACCGAGCTGGCCGTGCGGGCCTCGGACGTGAGCCTCCAGCTGCTCGGCGCCGCCGGCTACATGAAGGATCACCTCACCGAGCTGTACTACCGCGACGCCAAGCAGCTCACCATCGTGGAGGGCACCTCCCAGGTGCAGCTCGGCCTCATCGGCCGGGGCGTGCTGGCCGGCGACCTGTGGTGGGACTGACGAGCGGCGAGGGCTCCGTCACCACCCTCGGCGACCTGGGCGGCTGGTCGGCCGTGCTCGGCTCCCTGACCGCCGGCCGGGACCTCAGCGCCGATGCGGCGGCGGCGGCCATGACCGAGATCCTCGAAGGTTCCGCCACCCCGGCCCAGATCGCGGGGTTCATCGTGGCCCTGCGCATGAAGGGTGAGACGGTGCCCGAGCTGTCGGGCCTGCTGCGGGCCATGCTGGCGGCCGCCGAGCCGGTGCCGCTCGAAGATCGTTCCACCGTCGTCGACATCGTCGGCACCGGGGGTGACCGGGCCCACTCGATCAACGTGTCCACCCTCGCCGCCCTGGTGGTGTGCGGGGCGGGCGGCCGGGTGTGCAAGCACGGGAACCGGGCGGCGTCCTCGGCGTGCGGCGCCGCCGACCTGCTGGAGGCGCTCGGCGTGGTGATCGACCTCGGCCCCCAGGGGGTGGCGGCGTGCGTGGAGCGGGCCGGTATCGGCTTCTGCTTCGCTCCGCGCTTCCACGCCTCCATGCGCCACGCCGGGCCCACCCGCCGGGAGCTGGGCGTGCCCACCGTGTTCAACTTCCTCGGCCCGCTGGCCAACCCGGCCCGCGCGGGGCGCTACGTGGTGGGGGTGAGCGACCCGTCGATGGCCGAGCGCATGGCCCGGGTGCTGGCCGACCAGGGGGTGGAGCGGGCCTGGATCGTGCACGGCGGCGACGGGCTCGACGAGATCACCACCACCACCACCTCCAACGTGGTCGAGGTGCGCGGCGCTGCGGTGCAGCCGCTCACCGTCGACCCGACCGAGCACGGGATCAGCCCCACCTCGCTGGCCGACCTGCGGGGCGGCGACCCTGCCACCAACGCCAGGCTGGCCCGGGCCGTGCTCGACGGCGAGCGGGGGCCGCACCAGGACATCGTGGTGCTTAACGCGGCCGCCGGCCTGGTGGTCGCCGGCCTGGTCGACGACCTGGGGGCCGGGTTGAAGGCGGCCCGTCGATCGGTCACCGAGGGCTGGGCGGCTGATGCTCTGGGGCGCCTGGTGAAGGTGTCGAACGAGGTGAGGGCCGCCGGCGAAGGAGCCGAGCCTTAGGCGAGGCGACCAGTCGGCACAGCTTCGGCTCAGCCGGGGGACCGCTGTGGCAGGGGGGCCGAGCGCAATCCGGCGCCGGCCTCGACGGCGTTGACCTCGCGACGGGCCGCTTCCAGACGGTCGAGCTCCTCGGCCAGCCGGGCGATGGCGCTCGGCTACGCGGCCAAGCGGGCCGGCGTGGCCGCTTGGACCTCGAGCATGGACAAGCGCGACGCCACCCGCTCGATGCGGCCCACGTCGGCGATGACCTGGGCCAGCGGTCGCCGGCGCTCGGCGACCGGGAGCCGGCCCAGCAGGGCGAGGTGGTGGTCCACCGCCACCGCCTCCCGCTCCAGCTCGCCGGCCAGCCCCACGGTGCGCGGAGGGTACGGGTCGCCGGCGTGGCGCCGGGCGACCATGCGGGCCACGGCGACCGCCGCCCGCAGCCGGCGGTGCAGGCGCGCCGCCAGGCGGGGCGACCACAGCCACCCGACCGGCGCCGGGCTGGGGTGGGCGGGGCTGACCCGGTTGCGCCGCCGAAGGCGGTGGACGAGCAGCAACACGCTGAGCAGCGTGGCCACCAGCGCCACCCCGGTGGTGCCGAGCAGGAGGAGGATCGCGAGCACCAGGCCGTCCACCGCGCCAGGTTACCGCCGGTCGGTGCGGGTGGGCCCCGCCCGGCGGGGCTCGAACGACGGCAGCGTCGGGTACGGCGAGGAGAGCCCTCCCTCGCTGTGGACCACCCTCACCTGGGCGGCCTCCTGGTCGAGCCAGCCGGCGATGCACGCCAGCTCGTCGGCCAGGTCGCGGCCCGGCGGCAGGGAGGGGTCGTCGGGGTCGTGCCCATCGCCGCGTCCGGCTTCGCCCGGTCCGGCTTCGGGGGCCTCGACGCCGTCCAGCAGGCGGGGCTGCCCATCGGTGCCCCATGAGCGCAGCAGCCGGCCGCCGGCCAGCTCCGCCCCGCCCCGGCCCGGGACCTCGAGCACCGTGCGGCCGGCCCGGCGCAGCGCGTCGAAGCGCCGCTGGCGGCGCAGGGCCGAGGTGAGGGCGGCGGCCCGGTCGCGCACGTCGGCGGCCTCCTCGAAGCGCTCGGCGGCGGCCAGCTCGTCCATCCGTCGCTCGAGCGGCGCCAGCAGGGCGGTGGCGTCACGGGTGAGGCAGTGGCGCAGCCGGTCGACCACCACCGCGTAGGTGGCCTCGGACACGCTGCCGTCGCAGGGGCAGAGGGCCACGCCGATCTGGGCCGGCGCGCAGGGGGCCAGACGGCGCCCCGGTGGGCCCGAGCACCGGCGGATCGGCAGCACGGAGTGGATGGCCTCGGCGACCCGCCGGGCCGCCCGCGACGACGGCAGGGGGCCGAGGTACGAGCCACCGTCGGCTCGCACCGCCCTCACCACCGACAGGCGCGGGAAGCGCTCGGCGGTCAGCTTCAGGTAGGCGTAGGACTGCCAGGTCTTGGCCTGGCGGTTGAAGCGGGGCTGCAGGCGGTGGATCATCCGCACCTCGAGCACGGCCGCCTCGAGCGGCCCGGCGCAGGGCACGTGGTCGACCTGCTGCACCTCCCGCAGGAGCTGGCCCACCTTCCGGCGCTCGTCGCTCGAGAAGTAGGAGCGCACCCGGCTGCGCAGGTTGGTGGCCTTGCCCACGTAGAGCACGCGGTCGCCGCCGTCGCGGAACACGTAGACCCCGGGGGAGCGAGGGAGGTGATCGGTGAGGCGGAGCTTGGCCACCTGGGGATGCCCGGCCAGCGTGGGCAGGGCGAGCAGGTCGTCGAGCCCGAGCACTCCGAACCCGGCCGCCCGCTCCAGGAGCACGTGGAGCAGGTCTCCGGTGGCGAGCGCGTCGTCGAGGGCCCGGTGGGTCGGGCGGTGGGGGAGGCGGAGGCGATCGGCCAGGGTGCTCAACCGGCAGTTCGGCACCTCGTCGCGCACGAGGCGGCGGGCCAGCGCGCACGTGTCGACCCAGCGGTTGGTGAGGCGAGGCCGGCCGCTGCGCTCAAGGGCGGCGTTGAGGTAGCCCAGGTCGTAGCGGACGTTGTGGCCGACCACGACGGCGTCGCCCAGGAAGCCGAGAAGGGAGGGCAGCACCTGCTCGATGCGGGGCGCGGGCAGGACCATGGCCTGGGTGATGCCGGTGAGCATCGTGATCTGCGGTGGGATCAGCAGGCCCGGGTTGACGAGCGTCTGGAAGGTGCCCAGGCACTCGCCGCCCCGCAGCTTCACCGCACCGATCTCGGTGAGGCCACCGTCGGCCGCCGAGCCGCCGGTGGTCTCGGTATCGATGACGCAGAACGTGACCTCGTGCAGAGGCGTGCCCAGCTCGTCGAACGTGCGCTGCGCCGGGGTGGCCACCATTCGCACCCTAAACGAACTTGTGTTCGACATTGGGCGATCCCGGGACCATGGCCGGCGGTACGCTGGCACCGTGACCGCGCCCCCCACCCGCTACCGGTGCACGGCCTGCGGCAACCTCACCCGGTTCAACATCACCCGCACCCGCCGCACCCGCGCCTTCCACCACTACACGGTCGGCGGGGAGCTGGCGGTGGAACAGGAGGAGCTCCTCGCCGAGCACGTCGAGGAGGTCGCCTGTCGCTGGTGCGGGTCGCCCGGGGCGGTGGAGGCGCTGAGCCCCGGGGAGGCGCCCTGACCGACGCCCTCGACCCGCTGGTGCGGCCGGCCCTGGAGGCGGCCGTGGTCGTCGCCCGGGCCGCGGCGGTGGCCGAGCCGCCGGTGAAGGTGCCGTCCGTGCTGCGGCCGGTCCTGCGCTTCACCAGGCTCAACGCCCGGGCCTTCGCCGCCGCTCGCCGTGCGGTGGAGTCCGACGAGGAGTTCCGCCAGCGGGTCGTCGAGGTGGTGGACGAGGAAGGCATAGGCCGCCCGGCATGGCTTTGGCTGGCCCGGCCCGAGGGCTGGCGGGACGAGCTCGACATCATGTTGGAGCAGGCCGAGGGCGCCCGACAGGAGCTCGACGCCACCCGGGAGCTGGCGCGCCTGCGGCGGTCGGTGGCCGGCGGCGAGGCGGCTGCCCGCCGGGCCGAGGAGGCTCGCCAACGCGCCGAGGACGACGCGGCGCGGGGACGCGAGGCGCTGGCCGCCGAGCGCAACGCCCGGCGAGAGGCCGACCGCCGGGCGGCTGCCCTCGAGACCGAGGTGGCCCGGCTCACCGAGGAGGTGGCCGCCGCGGTGGGTGCCGCCCGAGAGGCGAAGGGGCTGCTGGAGGCGGCTCGGGGCGAGCTGGCCGAAGCCCGGGACGTCGTCCGCCGGGCGTCGGACCCCCTGCCGCCGCCGCCTCCCGCGGTTCCGGCGCCGACCGCGCCTGGGGTCGACGTCGCCCGAGTCGCGCCGGCGCTCGACGAAGCGGCGTCGGCGGCGGCCGCCCTCGGGGCTGCGCTGAGCGAAGCCGCCCGGTCCCTCGGCGCAGTCGCGGGCCCGCCGGTGGTGCCGCCCGCGGCGCGGGGGGCCACCGCCCGGCCGACCCCGCGTGCCCGGCGGCCCGTGAAGAAGCGCCGTCCCCGGCCACTGCCCGGAGGGTTGTTCGAGGAGGCGCCCAGCGCCGCCGACCACCTGGTCCGCCTGCCGGGCGCGGTGCTGCTGGTGGACGGCTACAACGTGTCCATGAGGGCATGGCCGGGTCAGGCCATCCCCGAGCAACGTCGCCGCCTGGTGGACGCCCTCGAGGAGCTCCACGCCCGCACCGGCGTCGAGCCCGTCGTGGTCTTCGACGGCACCGCCGCTGGTGGTCCGGCGCCGGGCACCGGCTCGCGCTCGGTGCGGATCCGCTTCACCGCCGCCGAGGTCGAGGCCGACGACGTGGTGATCGAGTCGGTCGACGCCTTCCCCGTCGACCGGCCCGTCATCGTGGCGTCGAGCGATCAGCGGGTGCGCGCCGGCGCCCGGGCCCGTGGCGCCAACCTGGTGACCACCCCGCAACTGCGTTCGCTGTTGCGGCGTTGACCCGGCGTCGAGCCGCACGAGAAGGGGCGCAGGACGCGAACTAGGTTGGCCGCGTCAGCCGGCTTGACCGTCCCCTTCGGGGCGGCACCGTCGTGAGGGGCGAGCACCGTGCGCGAGCTGTACCTGGTCGGCATGACCGACGACCGCAAGGCGATGATCCTCAGCGAGTCGTCCGACGACCCCGACGGTCAGTTCCTCCTCGTGGTGGACGATGCCGTGCGGGGCGCGCTCGACCCGCGACCGGTGCGCTCACGGGCGCTGCCGAGGTTCCTGTCCGCCGAATCGGCCGACACGGCCGAAAGTGGGCTGTCCGTGCGGGAGATGCAGGATCGGCTCCGCCACGGGGCCACGGTTCGCCAGGTGGCCCAGGAAGCGGGGGTGCCGCAGGAATGGGTTGAGCGCTTTGCGCCGCCGGTGCAGGCCGAGCAGGCCAAGGTGGTGGCGGATCTGAGACGCATGGTGTTCTCGACCCGGCGCAAGGGCCCTTCGATGGCACCACTCGGCGAGTCGGTGGCCTACAACCTGGCCCGCAAGGGCGTGGCCGTGAACCGGGAGGAGGACCGGTGGACGGCTCACCAGATGCATGACGGCGTCTGGTCGGTCCGGTGCTCGTACCGGTCGAGGGGCCGCTCACAGGTGGCGGAGTGGATCTTCGACGTCGTGGCCGGCGAGGTGACCGCCAACGACCCGTTGGCCGCCCGCCTGGCCTACCGGGATCCCGCTGACCCCGCCCTGTCGCCGGTGCCGGCGCCGAGGCCTCCGGACCGGCGGGCATCGGCCGCCCGGGCCAAGGCGGCGAGAAAGGACAAGGCAGCCGGCGCCGCGTCCGCACCATCGGCGGCGCCGGTGGCCAAGGCGGCCGAGGCGACTCCGCCGGCCAAGGGGGCCAGGTCGGTCCCGCCGGCCAAGGGGGCCCGGGCCAGACCACCAGCCTCGCCGGTCAAAGCGGCCAGGAAGGCCCCGGTGGCTCCGCCGCCGAGCGGCAGCGTCCCCGGCCGCCAAGGCGACCAGCGCCGACAAGCCGCCTCCACCCTCGAAGGCGGCTCCGGCACCCGGGACGGTTCCGGCACCGGGCACAGCACCGCCCGCCAGAGCGGCCAAGACAGCCCCGCCCGCCAAGGTCGCTCGGGCAACCAGGACGGCTCCGCCCGCCAAGGTCGCTCGGGCAACCAGGGCGGCTCCGCCCGCCAAGGCGGCCAAGGCGACCAGGGCGGCTTCGCCGGCCAAGGCGACCACGGGCGCTCCCCGGCCAAGACAACCAGGGCGGCTCCGCCGGCCAAGGCGACCACGGGGGCCAAGGCGACCAGGGCGGCTCCGCCCGCCAAGGCGGCTCGGTCAACCAGGGCGGTTTCCCCGGCCAAGGCGGCCGGGGCGGCTCCGCCCGCCAAGGCGGCTACGCCCGCCAAGGCGGCGCGGGCGGCGACCGCGCCGGGGAAGGTGCGCCCGTCGCCACCGTGGAGCCGCCTGTGGGCGCGCCCGGAGCGCATCCGGCTCCACCGGGCGGGGCACCCGCGGGATGCGGAGGGTGCCCGTCCGGCGCCGGGCCGGCGACCCGCCCGCACACCGGTGGTGGTGAGACGGCCCCCGCGGAGCGGAGCGCCCGAAGTCACGCCGGCGGGCCGAGCGCCGGCACCGGCGCCCGTTCCGGCGCCCGAGCCACCCCCGCCCGCCCCCCCCGCCTCGGTTCGGACCCGGCGGACCGAGCTCGGGGCGCCGCCGATCAGAACGGCGGAGAACGAGCCGGGCGTCGGCTTCGTCGGGTGCGGGTGCGGACGGCGGGGCGGGGTGCGACGGCGCCGCCCGGCGACGACCGGCGCTGAGCCGAGCCGACAGGCGAGGCGACCAGTCAGCACGGCGCCTGAGTGCGGCGCAGCGCACCGCCTGCTTGGACGACGGCTCGACCTTCCGCGCGACCTCCTGAGCCGGTCCCACGCCCCTTCTGCTCCGCCGGCTGGCCCAGTCGGCTGGCCTCGTCGGCTGGCCCGTCCGACCGGCAAACGGTCACCATGGCGGTGTGCCGGTCGCTAGCTATGAGGACGAGTTGCGCTCGGTCGGGCTGGCGGCCGGTCTGGATGCCGTCGGCGTGGCGCCGGCGGCGCCGTTCCTCGGTACCCGCCGGCACCTCGAGGAGCGCAAGGCGGCCGGTCTGCACGGCGGCATGCAGTTCACCTACCGCCGCCCGGAGCGCTCCACCGACCCATCGGCGACGCTGAAGGGGGCGCGCAGCCTGGTGGTCGGCGCCCGTGGCTACCGCCGCCCTTCGCCTCCGTCAGCCGCCGCCTCCGCCGGGCCGACCGCCACGGTGGCTCGCTACGCCCGGCACGACCACTACGGCGACCTGCGCGGTGGCCTCGACGCGGTGGCCGTCCGGCTGCGAGCCGACGGCTGGCAGGCGCGCGTCGTCCTCGACGACAACGCCCTCGTCGACCGCGAAGCCGCCTACCGCGCCGGACTGGGCTGGTACGGCAAGAACACCAACCTGTTGCTCCCGGGCCGGGGCAGCTGGTTCGTGCTGGGCTCGGTGATCACCGACGCCCCCCTCGAACCGGCGGCGGTTCCGGTGGCCGACGGGTGCGGGCCGTGCCGGCGGTGCCTCGACGCCTGCCCCACCGGCGCCATCGTCGCCCCCGGAGTGGTGGACGCCCGCCGCTGCCTGGCCTGGCTGGTGCAGGCGCCCGGCGACCTGCCCCGTGAGCACCGCGTGGCGATCGGCGACCGCATCTACGGCTGCGACGACTGCCAGGAGGTGTGCCCTCCCAACCGCCGCCAGGACCGCGGCGCCGACGACGGGGCACCGCCCGGCGAGGCCGTGGTCGCCGTCCTCGGGGTGCTCGACGCCACCGACGACGAGCTGCTCGAGCGCCACGGCCGGTGGTACATACCTGAGCGGAACCCCAGGTACCTGCGTCGCAACGCGTTGGTGGTGCTCGCCAATGTGGGCGACCCCACCGCCCCCGCCGTCATCGCCGCCCTCCGCCGCTACCTCGCCTCGCCGGACCCGCTGCTGCGGGCCCACGCGGCGTGGGCGGCGCGGCGGCTGGGACGACCCGAGCTGCTCGCCGTGCTCGCCGACGACGACGATCCCGCCGTCCGCGCCGAGCTGGCCGCCCCCGCCCCCCCAGGGCGAACGCACCGGTGAAGCACCTCCTCGTCACCAACGACTTCCCCCCCAAGCACGGCGGCATCCAGTCCTACCTCTGGGAGCTGTGGCGCCGGCTCCCCCCCGACGAGGTCACCGTCCTCACCACCCCGTTCCCGGGGGCGCAGTCGTGGGACCGCCGCCAGCCGTACCGAGTCGTCCGCTCCCGCGCCCGGGTCCTGCTGCCGTCCCCCGGGCTCCTGCGGCGGGTGCGGGAGCTGGCCGACGAGGTGGGGGCCGAGCTGATCGTGCTCGACCCGGCCCTGCCCCTCGGCGCCATCGGGCCCCGGCTGGGCCGGCCCTACGGGGTGGTCCTGCACGGCGCCGAGGTCACGTTGCCGGGCCGGGCGCCGGGCGCCCGGGCGGCGTTGCGCCAGGTGCTGCTCGGCGCTGCCGTCGTGATCGCCGCCGGTGGCTACCCGGCCGACGAGGGCGAGCGGGCGGCGGGCCGGGGCCTGCCCGTCACCGTGGTCCCGCCCGGGGTCGACGCCGAGCGGTTCCGCCCCCTCGACCACGACGCCCGGGCGGCGGTCCGCCGCCGTCATGGGCTCCCCCCGGATGGCCCGCTGGTGGTGAGCGTGAGCCGGCTGGTGCCGCGCAAGGGCATGGACACCCTGGTGCGGGCGGCGGCCGAGCTCCGAGGGGCCTTCCCCGACCTGGTGGTGGCGGTGGGCGGCGACGGTCGCGACCGGGGACGGATCGAGCGGCTGGTCGCCGCCACCGGGGCACCGGTACGGCTGCTCGGCCGGGTCGGCGACGACGAGCTTCCCGGCCTCTACGGCTGCGGTGACGTGTTCGCCATGCTGTGCCGCAACCGCTGGGGGGGCCTGGAACAGGAGGGCTTCGGCATCGTGTTCCTGGAGGCGGCCGCCGCCGGCGTGGCCCAGGTGGCGGGGGACAGCGGCGGGGCAGCCGAGGCGGTGGTCCACGGTGAGACCGGCATCGTGCTGGACGACCCGGCCGACGCGAGGGCGGCGGCGACGGCGCTTCAGCGCCTGCTCGGCGACCCGGTCGAGCGGGCCCGGATGGCGACCGCGGGCCGGCAGCGGGTCGAGCGGGACTTCTCCTACCAGCTCCTCGCCGAGCGGCTGCAGCAGGCGTTGGCCGAGCCGATCTGACGCTGCGGCTCGACGCCGGGCAGGATCGGCCCCGTGGAGCCGACCGCCACCCTCGCGGCGACGTTGGTGGCCGCCGCCCACCGCCACGCCGGTCGCCCGGCTGTGGCCGGCACCACTTGGGGCGACCTCGCCCGGCGGGCCCGGTGGGCGACGCTGGGATTGGTCGCCGCCGGAATGGGGGGCGGGTCGGAGGTGGTGGTGGCCATCGATGCCGGCGGCGACCGCATCGTCGCCGAGATGGCACTGGCGGCCGCGGGAGCGGTGCTGGTGGCGGACGGCCACGGGATCGACGCGGCGGCGCTGGCGGTCGCCGAGGCGACCGGTGCGGCTCTCGACGCCGACGCGCCCGACCGGTTCGAGCATGACCTGCAGGCCCTCGACCCGGGCGCCGTGCTCCTGCGCGCCGGCCGGCGGGAGGTCACCTCCGGGCAGGCCCTGTGGAACCTCCGCTCGTCGGCTCGCTGGCTCCTCCCGGTGCAGGCCGGGCTGGCCGACGACGAGGCGCCGGTGGTGGTCAGCGATGGACGATGGGCAGAGCCGGGAGCCGCGGCCCTCGGTTGGTGGTGGCCTTGCCTGGTGGGGGCACGGGTGCTGGTCCCAACGTGTGGGTTCCCGGCGGCGCTGGCCGAGGGCCGGCCGCACCTCGTCGTCGGCGGGCCCGACGCTTGGGCCGAGGTGGCCGGCGAGGTGCGCACCCACGCCGCCGCCGCTCGCCCCTGGGTCGGCGGCCGCCACCTCGCCGCCGGTCGGGCCCTGGCCGCCGGGGAGGCGCTCGGCCCCGCGGAGCGGGTGCTCGTCCCACTCATCGGCCGCACGAGCGGGCGCCGGCTGCGGGTGGCCCTCGGGCTGGAGCGCTGCCGGCTGGCGGTGTGCCTCGGCCGCCCCGGCGAGGCAAGCCGGCGCGACCTGGCCGCGGCCGGCGTCGCCGTGCTCGCCGCGTGGGCGCCGCCCGGCACGGCCGCCCCTGTCGTGGCCGGCGACATCACCGAGCGCCCACCGCGTTCGTGGGGCCGACCTCTTCCCGGCTACACCGTGAAGGTCTTCGACGGCGAGGTGCACGTCGAGCGAGGGGGTGGAGGCGATCCGCCCTTGGCCACCGGGATCCGGGGCCGCCTCGACGAGCACGGCCGCCTGCACCTCGCCAGGTCCGAGGTGGTCGGCCGCCTGCACCCCGGTGGCCCCCTGCACCTCGTCGGGCCGAACCCGTGACCGACGGGTCCGGCGTGGTGCGGGCGTCCGACGCCGGCACCGCCGTCTTCGTCGTCGTGGCGGTGGCGGCGGCGCTGGCCCGGCGGGCGTTCAGCACCGTTGCGTTGGTGGTGTCGCTCGGCCTGTTCGGCGCCGGGTGCCTGGCGTTCCTCGCCGCCTACGCGCTGGCCGTGCGTCGCAGCCGCACCGACGCCATCGGGATGGGAGGGCTGTTCTTGCTCCAAGGCACGGCGCCGAAGGAGGTGCGCCGGCGGTTGCTCGGCGCGCTCGCCCTCCAGGTGCTGGTGGCGGTGGGCACCGCCGCCGCCCACCCCTTCACCAGCCAGGCGTTCGTTATCCTCGCCCCCATGTTCGGCCTGGGCATGGCCGGACTGTGGGCCGCCCTCTACGGCCGCTTCGCCCCGAGGTGAGCGCCTCCGCCGACGGGCAGCGCCCGCTCGCCCGGCTCCACCAGCAGTCCCGCCCACGGCGGCGTCGCGAGCGCCATGCGAGCAGCCGCCACGCGAACGTCGGAGGCGCTCGCCCGGTAACACGGTGCGGGCCTGCCGGCGCTGCCAGAATGCGGGCGTTGCCTCCGGCACAGGAAGGTTCGCCCCCCATGGCCGAGTCCGTGGCCGAACATCTGAGCATCGACGCCAGCCGGCAGGAGTGCCTCGACGTGCTCCTCGACTTCGAGCGCTACCCCGAGTGGGCCCGGGACCTGAAGGAGGCCACGGTGCTCCAGCGCGATGCCCAGGGGCGGGGCACCGAGGTGCGCTACCGGGCGGCGGGAATGGGCTACAGCACCAGCTACACCTTGCGCTACGACCACTCGGACCCCGATTTGCTGGCCTGGCGGCTGACCAAGGGGGACCTGACCCGTCGCCTCGACGGGCACTACCGGTTCGCCGACCGCGACGGGGGCCGGGTCGACGTCACCTACGAGCTCGAGGTGGAGCTGATCGTGCCGCTCCCGGGCTTCATCAAGCGCCGCACCCAGCTCAAGATCATGCACACCGCGCTGCGGGAGCTGAAGGCCCGGGTCGAGGGACGGGTCGAGTCGTGAGGATCCTGCTGTTCACCGGCAAGGGGGGCGTGGGCAAGACCACCGCGGCCGCCGCCACCGCGCTGCGCTGCGCCGACGCCGGGCTGCGCACCATCGTGCTGTCCACCGACCCGGCGCACTCCCTCGCCGACGCCTTCGACGTCGAGCTGGGGACCGTCGGCCGACCAGTCACCGACGGCCTCTGGGGCCAACAGCTCGACGCCCAGGAGCGCATGGAGGACGCCTGGGCCGACATCAAGGGCTACCTGATCGAGGTGTTCCAGTGGGCCGGCGTCGAGGGCATCGAGGCCGAGGAGCTGTCGGTGCTGCCCGGCCTCGACGAGGTGTTCAGCCTGAGCGACATCAAGGCCTACGCCGACTCGGGGGAGTGGGACGTCGTGGTGGTGGACTGCGCGCCCACCGCCGAGACCATCCGCTTCCTCTCCCTGCCCGACATCCTGAGCTGGTACATGACCCGCGTCTTCCCGGCCAGCCGGCGCCTGAACCGGGTGGTGTCGCCGATCCTGTCGCGGGTCACGAACCTGCCCGTCGCCGGCGACGACGTGTTCGGTTCGGCCCGGCGGTTCTACGACCGGCTCGACGGCGTTCGCGAGCTGCTGACTGACACCACCCGCACCAGCGTGCGCCTGGTCGTGAACCCCGAGCGCATGGTGATCGCCGAGGCCCGCCGCACCTACACCTACCTGTCGCTGTTCGGCTACGGGGTGGATGCGGTCCTCGCCAACCGGCTGTTGCCGGACACCGTGACCGACCCCTGGTTCGCCCAGTGGAAGGAGCTCCACGCCACCCACCTCGCCGCCATCGAGGAGGGCTTCGCCCCGCTGCCGGTGCTGCGGGCCGAGCTGGCGGCGGAGGAGCTGGTGGGCCTCGACCGGCTGCGGAGCTTCGGCGACCGCCTCTACGGCGACCTCGACCCGGCGGCCGTGCTGCACACCGGGTCGCCGATGGAGGTGCGCACCAAGGGCGACCACACCGAGCTCCTCCTCGATCTGCCCTTCGCCGACCACGACGACCTCGAGCTGGGCCGGCGCCACGACGAGCTGCTGATCCGGGTCGGCCCGCACCGACGGGCACTGCTCTTGCCCGACTCGTTGCGCCACCGCCGGGTGGCCGCCGCCGCCCTGCGTGACGGGCGCCTGAAGGTCACCTTCGCGGCCGAGCCCCAAGCCGACGACCACCAGCCCGACGACCACCAGCCGGCCAGGGCGGCACGGTGAGCAGAAGCGCGGGTGGAAGCGGAGCCGGCCAGGAGCCCGGCGCGGGCGAGCCCATCGACGACGCCGCCGCTCGGGGCGTGGAGGCGCTCCAAGCGGCGGCCAAGGAGATGATCACGGCGGCACGGGCCGCCCTCGACGTGGCCGACGGCCTGGTGAGCGATCCGGGCACGGCCCGCGGGGCGTTCAGCGCGCTCACCGACCTCGCCCGCAACGCCGCCCAGGCCGCGACCACGGCGGCGGCGCGGGGCGCCGGCGGAACGCGGGGCACAGGCGAGCCGCCCGATGACGGCGACGGCGGCGGGGTGCAGCGCATCCCCGTGTCGTGAGGTCCCTGGGATGAGGGTGCTCCGGATCGAAGGCGACGGCCTGGTGCTCGACCTGCACCCGCAGGTCAGCGTGGTGCACGGCCTCGACGCCGCCTCGCGGGCCCGCCTGGTGGCCGCGCTGGCGGCGCTCGCCGCCGGCCGTGGCGATGGGCTCACCGGGCTCATCGAGGTGGACGGCGAACGCATGCCGCTCGAGCCCGGGGTCCTGGCCGGGCTCCACCTCAGGCCCGACCTCGACCCCGTCGTCCGCCCCGGTCAGCTCCCGGGCTCGCCCGCCCCCTCCGTGGCCGCCGGCCGCCTCCGCGAGGTGGAGATCGAGCGAGCCGAGCGGGCCCGCCGCCTGGAGGACGTCGCTGCCGTCGCGCGTCGCGCCACCGAGGAGCACGAGGCGCTGGTGGCCGAGGTGGAAGCGGCCGAAGCCGAAGCGCCCGAGGAAGCCGACCCGGGCGACCAGCCCGTGGACCGCGAGGCCGCCCTGGACGCCGCCCGCCAGCGCCTGGCGGCGGCCACCGCGGCCCGGCTGGAGGCCGAGCGGGCCGTCGCCACCATCGAGTCGGCCAAGGCCGCTCAGGCGCGGCCGCCGGCACCGGCTGAACCCGACCCTGCCGTGCTCCGCGATGCGGAGGCCACCCACACCGCAGCCCGCGGGGTGGTGGCCCAGGTCAAGGCCGCCCTGGACGAAGCCCACCGCGGCGCCGGTGCGGCGCGGGAGGCGGCGACGGCGGCGCGCCGCGCCCTGACGGTCGCCCGCGAGGAGCTGGCCGGGCTCGAACCGCCCGCGGTTGCCCCGGACCACGGGGCGGAGGCCGACGAGGGCCAGGACTACGGCGAGGGCCAGGACGACGGCGAGGGCGACGACGAGGGCGCGGGGGCGCGTGACGCCCTGCTCGAGCGGCGGGCCCAGATCGAGACCGACTTGGTCCCCCTCGTCGAGACCGACCCGGCCCCCGTGGCCGCCGCCCTCGCCGAAGCGGAGGCCGAGCGGTCGGCGGTCGAAGCGCCGACCGTCGCCCCCGACCCCTTCGTCGAACCACCTCCTCCGCCGGTTCACGCACAAGGCGGAGACGATCCACAGGCGGTTGCGGTCGTGGTCGCCCGCATGCGCATCGAGCAGGCTCGCCTGGCGTTGCGGGAGGCGGCGGGAGGGCCGTCCGGGCCGCTGACCCCCGACGATGTCCAGGCGGTGGAGGCGGCCCACGACCGGGTCGTCAGCGCCCAGGACCGGGCCAACGGCAAGCGCCCGGGCAGCCGGTCCGCCAAACGGTTGGAGGTCGCAGTGGCCGAGGAGCGCGCCGTCCTCGACCGGCTCGGCTTCGTCACCTACGCCGCCTACGTCATGGCCTCGGGCGCGCCGGCCATGGCCAAGGCCGAAGATCCCCTCGACTCCGCCCGCGCCGACCTCGCCGCCGCCGAGGCCGCGCTGCGTGACGCCGAGGCCGGCCTGGCGCCGACCGAGCCGGCCGCGAACGACCCTGCCGAGGACGCGGCCGGCGGTTCCGCCGCCCGCCTGCGGACGGCGCTGGGATCGGTGGGGTTGGCGGTCGAGGGGGCCGACCTCTCCGTCGGCGGCCTCATCGACCTGGCGCGGGCCTGGCTGTCCGAGCAGGAAGCGGCCACGGCGCGCCGGGCAGCGTTGGTCACTGAGCAGGCCGACCTCGAACGACGCCTGGCTGAGCTCGACCACGACGCCACCGCCGCACGCGCCCGCCCCGCCGACCAGGCCAAACCGGCAACGGCGCGTGCCGAGCGGGCGGCCCGAGACACCGAGGAGGCCGAGGCGCGGCGGCGGGCCGAACAACGGGTGGGCGAGGCCGAGGCCGCCGTGACCCGGGCCGACGAGGAGCTCTCCCGGGTCGAAGCGACGCTGGCGGCGCGGATCGCGGAGCTGGAGGCGGAAGTGGCCCGCGCCCAGGCCGAGGTCGAGGGTGCTGCCACCCGCCTCGCCGACCTGGAGCAGGAGGCGCGCGCCGCGCAGGACGCGCCCCCCGCCGCCGTCACCTCCGAGGGCGACGGGCTCACCGCCGACCTCGAGCAGGCCAACGTGGCGCGGGTCCTCGCCGCCGCTGCCGAACGAGAGGCGGTTGATGCCCTCCAGCACCTGGAGGCGGAAGCGGAGGAGGCGTCCAGCGCGGCGCCGCCCGAGGATGCGGCCGCCGATGCCCGCGCCGAGCGCGACGCCCGCCTGGCGGCGACGGCCCGCGCCCGAGCGGCGGCGGAGGCCGACGTCAGGCTGCTCACCGTCGAGCTGGAGGCCCTCGACCAGCGCGTCGCCGAGCTGCGGGCCGCGGTGGAAGCCAGGCGACCCTCCGATGACCAGGTGCCGGACGTGGACATGGAAGACGTCGAGTGGTACCTCCTGGCCCGCCTCGCCTCCCACCGCGGGACCGGTGCCGCCAGCGCGGTGCCCATGGTCCTCGACGACCCCTTCGGCCCGCTCGGCCCGGGTGCCGGCGTCGGCCTGGTCCAGCAACTGGCGCGGATGGCCGCCGCCGTGCAGCTCGTCGTCATCAGCGACGAACCGGAGTTGGCCGCCTGGGCGGAGGCGACCGGCGAGGACCGGGCCGCCCTGATCTCGTCCTGAGGGCCGGCGCGGCGCTGTGCCCGCTGCGCCCGCGGAGCCCGCGCCCTACGATGCGCTCCACGACCCCGACGCAGGAGGTGGCGTGGCCGCGATCACCGAGCAGACCATCCGGGAGCTGGCCACGTTCGACGGGAAGGGGGTGCCGGTGACGTCGTGCTACATCGATGTCGACGGGCGCCGCCTTCGCCGCCACCAGGACGTGGAGCACGAGCTCGACACCCTGCTGCGGGGGGCCCGAGCGAGGGCCAACGGTTCGCCGTCGGTACACGACGACCTGCGCCGGATCGAGTCCTTCGTGCGAGGCGGCCTCGACCGCTCCCGCACCCGGGGCCTGGCCATCTTCGCCTGCTCGGCGCACGACCTCTGGCGGGTGCTGCCGCTGCCGGTGCCGGTTCGCAGCCGGGTGGTCGTCAACCACATGGCCGCGGTCGGCCAGCTCGAAGCGGTAGTCCAGGAGTACGACCGCTTCGGGGTGCTCCTCGTCGACAAGCAGCGGGCGCGGATGTTCGTCTTCGAGCTGGGCGAGCTGGTGGAGCGCTCCGAGCTGTTCGACGAGCTGCCCCGCGACTACGACGCCCGGGGCGAGAAGGAACGGGGCGACGTAGCTCCCCACGTGGAGGCGTTGGCTCACCAGCACGTGCGCCGGGCGGCGGCCGCCGGGTGGCGCCTCTACCAGGAGGAGCACTTCGAGCACCTCTGCCTGGGCGCTCCCGACGAGCTGGCCGGCGAAGTCGAGCGCGAGCTCCACCCCTACCTGCGGGATCGGTTGTGCGGCCGGATCGCCGTGTCCGCCGGCGCCCCGGTGGAGGAGGTGCGCCGGGCCGCCCTCGAAGTGGAGGCGGCGCAGGAGCGAGCCAAGGAGGCGGCGCTGGTGCAGCGGCTCCGCGACGCGGTGGGAGGGCGGCGCCGGGGCGTGGCCGGTCTCGCCGGCGTGCTGGCTGCGCTCGGCGAGCGCCGGGTGGAGCACCTGCTCGTGTCGAGCGGGTACGCCGAGGCGGGGTGGCGCTGTGAGCCCTGCGGGCTGCTCGCCACGGTGGGCCGTCGCTGCGTCCTCTGCGACGGGACGATGCAGGAGGTCGACGACGTGGTGGAGGAGGCCGTCGACGAGGCGATGGCCCAGTCCTGCCGTGTGGAGGTGTGCGAAGGCAACGCCGACCTCGACGTGCTCGGGCGGATCGGCGCCCTCCTGCGCTACTAGTGCCGGACGGCGTCGGGCGGCTGGCCTGCGGCCTCGACCTGGGCGGCACCAAGTTGCTCGGCGTGGTGGTCGACCCCGACGTGCCCGGCGCCCCCCTGCTCGAGGAGAAGGTCGCCACCCCTGCCGGCGGCGAGGCCGTCCTGGAGGAGGTGGTGGCGCTGGCCTCGCGCTTGTGCGAGCGGGCCGCCGACCAGTTCGGCGAAGGGGTGGGAGCGGTCGGGTTGGGCGCCCCCGGCCTGGTCGACCGCCGCGGAACGCTGCGCTACGGGCCGAACCTGCCGGGCGTGGTCGACCTGGCGTTGGCCGATCTTCTGCGCACGCGGCTGGAGCGGGCAGTGTCCGTCGACAACGACGCCACCTGCGCGGCGTGGGGTGAGCACGAGCGTGGCGCCAGCCGCGGGATCGACCACTCGGTGCTGGTCACCCTCGGCACCGGCATCGGCGCCGGCATCACCGTCAAAGGGGCGGTGCTGCGGGGCGCCAACGGGTTCGCCGGTGAACCCGGGCACATGGTGGTGGACCCCTCCGGCCCCCTCTGCCCCTGCGGTCGGCGGGGCTGCTGGGAGCGCTACGCGTCCGGGAGCGGGCTGGGTTGGTTGGCGAGGGAGTCAGCCCAGGCCGGCCTGGCGGCCCGAGTGGTCGAGTTGGCAGGAGGCGAGCCCGAGGACGTGCGGGGAGAGCACGTGACCGCCGCCGCCGCCGAAGGCGACGCCGAGGCCCTCGCCGTGCTGAAGCGGTTCGGGTGGTGGGTCGCCCTCGGCATCGCCAACCTGGTGAACGTCCTCGACCCCGGCATGGTGGTGATCGGCGGCGGGTTGGCCGAGGCCGGTGGCCTCGTGCTCGACCCCACACGGTCGGCCTACCGCCAGTTGGTGTTCGCCGCCGACCACCGTCCCGACGTCCCCATCGTGCTGGCCCACCTGGGCGGGCACGCCGGCGCCGTGGGAGCCGCCCTCCTGGCCGCCGCCCGCCGCTGAGCGAGCGGGCCCGCACCCACCGGCCGCCGCCGCTCGCAGTCAGTGGGGGACGAAGCGGGCGAAGGCAGCGTCGACCTCGGCCCAGGCCGGGCCCGTGCCCTCGAAACCCCGGGTGTTCGAGTGCTTGTCGGGCTCGAGCATCTTGTACACGTCGAAGAAGTGCTCGATCTCCCCGGTGAGGAAGTCGGGCAGCTCCTCGATCTCGGTCACGTGGGCCCACCGGGGGTCATCGGCGGGCACGCAGATGATCTTGGCGTCGGGACCCTTGTCGTCCTCCATCCAGAACACGCCGACGGGCCGGGAGCGCACCCAGCACCCGGGGAAGGTGGGCTCCTCGAGGATGACGAGGGCGTCGAGGGGGTCGCCGTCCTCGCCGAGGGTTTCGGGGATGAACCCGTAGTCGGCGGGATAGACGGTGGCCGAGAAGAGCCGCCGGTCGAGGCGGATCACGCCGGTCTCGTGGTCGAGCTCGTACTTGTTCCGGCTTCCCCGGGGGATCTCGACGACCACGTCGATGGTGCGGTCTCCGGTCACGGGCCCCATTCTGCTCGGAGTGGCGGGCAGTGTGAACGTGTGCTCCGCTCGGGCGGGATGGGAGAATTACGCCGGCCTGGTTGGCGCCCGTGGTGCTGCAGCTGGCCGCCCGCCCCACCTCTGAAGTCGGGGCTCGGCCCCGCGGGCAGCAGTAACCTCGATCGATGGAGTTCCGTCGGATCACCTCGTTGCCTCCGTACGTGTTCACCATCATCGACGGCCTCAAGGTGGCGGCCCGGCGCTCGGGCCAGGACGTGATCGACCTCGGGTTCGGCAACCCCGACCTGCCGTCCCCGGACGTGGCGGTGGAGAAGCTCACCGAGGCCGCCCGCAACCACCGCAACCACCGCTACTCCTCCAGCCGGGGCATCCCCAAGTTGCGGGAGGCGGTGGCCGACCTCTACATCCGCCGCTTCGGCGTGGCCCTCGACCCCGAGACCGAGATCATCTCCACCATCGGCTCCAAGGAGGGCTTCTCCCACCTCATGTGGGTGCTCCTCCAGCAGGGCGACGCCGCCCTTGTCCCGTCGCCTTCGTACCCGATCCACATCTGGGGACCGCTGTTCGCCGGGGCCGACGTCCGCGAGATCCCCATCGGCACCGACGAGGACTTCTTCGAGAACGTGCAGGAGGCCTACGAGTACTCCTGGCCCAAGCCCCGGGTGATCGTGCTCTCCTTCCCCCACAACCCCACCACCACCTGCGTCGACCTCGCCTTCATGCAGCGGATGGTGGACTTCGCCCGCGACAAGGGCGTGGTGCTGGTGCACGACAACGCCTACGCCGAGCTCGGCTTCGACGGGTTCGAGCCGCCGTCCATCCTCCAGGCCGAGGGGGCCAAGGAGTGCGCGGTCGAGCTTTACTCGATGACCAAGTCGTTCTCCATGGCGGGCTGGCGGGTGGCCTACCTGGTCGGCAACCGCGAGGTGGTGCAGGCGTTGGCCAAGCTGAAGTCCTACCTCGACTACGGCACGTTCCAGCCCATCCAGATCGCCGCCACCGTCACCCTCAACGAGGACCCCGGCCACCCCCGCGAGGTCCAACCGATCTACCAGGTCCGGCGGGACACCTTGTGTGAGGGGCTGAACCGGATCGGTTGGGGGATCACCCCGCCGATGGGGACCATGTTCGCGTGGGCGCCCATCCCCGAGCCCTACCGCGAGATGGGCTCGGTCGAGTTCGCATCGTTCCTGGTGCGCGAGGCGCAGGTGGCCACCTCGCCGGGCGTGGGGTTCGGGCCCGGCGGGGACGGCCACGTGCGCTTCGCCCTCATCGAGAACGAGCAGCGGATCGGCCAGGGCGTCCGCAACCTGCGGCGGGCCCTGACCAAGCTCGGCTGATCAGGCTCGGTTGGTCGAGTCGTCGCTGGCGTGAAACCCGGCGTTCACAGGCTGTCCCTACCTTGGGACGCCATGGAGACCTTCGTGGTTCGGCTCTGGTTGCCCGATCGCCCGGGCGCCCTGGGCGCGGTGGCCAGCCGCATCGGCGCGGTGCGGGGCGACGTGGTCGGCATCGACATCCTCGAGACCGGTGGCGGCCGGGCCATCGACGAGCTGGTGGTGCGGCTGCCCCGCCAGCAGCTGGCGGAGCTGCTGGTGAACGAGGTCGAGCAGGTCGATGGCGTGCACGTCGAGCTCGTGCGCCCCGCCGCCCCTACCGCCCAGGACCCGAACCTGGACGGGCTGGAGACGGCGGCGATGCTGGTCGGGGCGGTCGACCCCACCGAGCTGCTGTCGGCGCTCTGCGTCCACGGGGGACAGGCGCTGGGCGCCGAGTGGACCGCGGTGGTCGACTGCACCACCGGCCAGGTTCGCCGGGCCAGCGGCCAGTCGCCCGAAGGGCCGTGGCTGGCCGCCTTCGTGGCCGGGAGCGTGGCCGCCGCCGCGACCGGGCCGGCGGCGGGGGACGCCACCGGTGGACCCGACGACGTGGCCTGGGCGCCGATGCCGGCGGCGGGGCTGGCCCTGGTGGTGGGCCGCACCGGCACCCCCTTCCGGGCGCGCGAGCGCCGGTCGGTGGCGGCCATGGCCCGGATCGCCGACACCAGGGCCCGTGAGCTCGGACCGTTGCGCTCGAGGCTGGCTCACCCGAGCGTCGGCCACCGGCCCTGACGACTCTCGCGCCGGCCCCCTGCGCTATGCGCCCTGCTCGGCCTCCCAGCCCCGGGACCGGGCCACGGCGTCGAGCCAGCGGGCGTGGAGGGCGTCGGCGGCACCCGCGCGCGCGACAGGGCTGAACTCGCGGTCGAGGGCCCAGTGGCCGGCCAGCTCGTCGAGCCCGCCCCACACACCCTCGGCCAGGCCGGCCAGTGATGCCGCGCCGAGGGCGGTGGTCTCCTGCACCACGGGGCGGGCTACCGGGACCTGGAGCTGGTCGGCCTGGAGCTGGAGCAGCAGGTCCATGGCCGACGCCCCACCGTCGGCTCGGAGGGTGGCCACCTGGTGGCCCGAAGCCGCCGACATGGCCGTCACCACGTCGCGGGTCTGGTAGGCCATGGCCTCCACCACGGCGCGGGCCAGGTGGGCCCGACCGGTCCCCCGGGTGATGCCCAGCACCGCCCCCCGGGCGTAGGGGTCCCACCAGGGGCTGCCCAGCCCGGTGAAGGCGGGGACGACATAGACGCCGCCGGTGTCCTCCACCGTCGACGCCAGCGGCCCGGTCTCCTCGGCCCCGGCGATGATCCCCAGGCCGTCGCGCAGCCACTGCACGGCCGAGCCGGTGGAGAAGATGGCCCCCTCGTAGGCGTAGGTGGTGCGGTCGCCGATCCGCCAGGCGACCGTGCTGAGCAGGCCCTCCACCGCCGGCGGGACGACGTCGCCCACGTTCATCAGCACGAAGGACCCGGTGCCGTAGGTGTTCTTGATCATCCCCGGCTCGAAGCAGGCCTGCCCGAAGAGGGCGGCCTGCTGGTCGCCGGCGATGCCGCTCACGGGGATGCCGGCGGGCAGGCCGCAGCCGGCGGCGGTGACCCCGAACCGGCCGCTCGAGGGCGCCACCTCGGGCAGGGCCGCCCGTGGCACGCCCAGGAGGTCGCAGAGCTCTTCGCTCCAGGTCCCGGTGCCGATGTCGAAGAGCATCGTGCGACTGGCGTTGGAGGGCTCGGTGGCGTGGACCGCGCCGCCGGTGAGGTTCCAGAGCAGCCAGGCGTCGACGGTGCCGAGGGCCAGGGCGGCGTCGGCTTCCACGCCGCCCTCGGTGAGCAGCCACTCGAACTTGGTGCCCGAGAAGTACGGGTCTAGGACGAGCCCGGTGGTGGTCCTGACCTGCTCGAGGTGCCCGGCCGCGGCCAGCGCGTCGCACCGGGCCGCGGTGCGGCGGTCCTGCCAGACGATGGCTCGGTGCCGGGGGCGGCCCGTGCGCCGGTCCCACGCCACCACCGTCTCACGCTGGTCGGTGATGCCGATGGCGGCGACGGCCTGATCCACCTCGCCCAGCAGCTGGGTGGTGACGGCCACCACCGCCGTCCAGATCTCGTCGGCGTCGTGCTCCACCCATCCCGGGCGGGGGAAGTGCTGGGTGAACTCCCGGTACCGGTAGCCGACCGGAGCACCGTCCTCGCCCACCGCGAACGCCCGCACCCCGGTGGTGCCCGCATCCAGGGCGAGAACGATGGCCACAGCCGCACCGTAGGCGCGGCGGCCGCGGCCCAGCCGCCAAGCGGACCGCTACGGTGCACCGCATGCGGGTCGGCATGCTCACGGGCGGAGGTGACTGCCCGGGCCTGAACGCCGTGATGCGGGCCGTGGTGCGCAAGGGAGACCACACATGGGGTGACGAGGTCATCGGCTTCCTCGACGGTTGGCGAGGGGTGATCGAAGGGCGCACCCGGCCCCTCGACGTGGCCGCCATGCGGGGCACGCTGCCCCGGGGGGGCACGATCCTCGGCTCGTCGCGCACCAACCCGTTCAAGGTCGACGGCGGCGCCGAGCGCTGCCAGGCGTCACTCGCCGAAGCTCGGATCGACGCCCTCGTCGCCATCGGCGGCGAGGACACCCTCGGGGTGGCCCACCGCCTCGCCGACCTCGGAGTCGCCGTGGTCGGCGTGCCCAAGACGATCGACAACGACCTGAACGCCACCGAGGTGACGTTCGGGTTCGACACCGCCGTGCAGATCTGCGTCGATGCCATCGACCGATTGCACACCACCGCCGAGTCCCACGACCGGGTCATGGTGGTCGAGGTCATGGGTCGCCATGCCGGCCACATCGCCACGTGGGCCGGGATCGCCGGCGGCGCCACCATGATCCTCGTCCCCGAGGAGCCCTTCGACATCGACGAGGTCTGCGCCGCCCTGAAGGAGCGCCACGAGCAGGGCCGGTTCGCGTCCATCGTCGTGGTGGCCGAAGGCGCCGTGCCCCGCGCCGGCACCATGGCGGTCGCCTCCGGCGAGGTCGACCAGTTCGGCCACGTGCGCCTCGGGGGCATCGGCAACAACCTCGCCGTGGAGATCGAGGAGCGCACCGGGTTCGAGACTCGGGTCACCATCCTCGGCCACGTGCAGCGGGGCGGCACGCCCACCGCCTTCGACCGGGTGCTCGCCACCCGCTTCGGGGTGGCCGCCATCGAGGCGGTCCACGACGGCGCGTTCGGTCAGATGGTGGCCCTGCGCGCGGGTGAGATCGAGCGGGTGCCCCTGGCCGACGCCGTCGGCGAGCTCAAGCTCGTCGACCCCGGCCTCTACCACGGCGTCGCCGAGGTCTTCTTCCACTGAGGCGCCCGGACGGGCGTTGCCTGCAGCCCTGCGTCAGTCCGGGGCGAGGGAGCGGTAGTTCTGGCGGGTGACGGTGGGCAGGTTGCCGGCATCGGACTGCACGTCGACCGGCTTGCCCTCTATGGAGAAGCGCACCTTGTCGACGGTGTCCGGCTCCGTCGCGGTGTACACCATCTGGGCGTAGGCCTGGGTGGCGCCGTCGCCGCTGATGCCGTTCATCTCGTCGCTGAGGTCGAGGGTGAGCACCCCGTCGCGCAGGCGGGCGTCGAGCAACCGGGTGTCGGGCGGGATCGAGGAGAGCAGGTTCCGCTCCTTCTCACGGCGGGTGACCCCGGCCAGCAGGACACGGATGGCGCTCACCGCGTCGGTGGCCGACTCGGTCGGTCGGCTGACCTTCACCAGCTCCTCGGGCCCGAGGAAGTACAGGACCATCTCACGGCCGGTCGGCTCGGCCGGCGTGGTGGGCGGGGCCTCGGTGCTGCCCACTATCACCCCGGGGGAGCCGTCCTCGATGGCGCGGGGCTCGGCATCCTGGGGCAGGCCGCAGCCGGCCGCCACCGCCGCGACGGCCAACACCGCCGCCACTCGGAGCCGCCACCGCGACCTCATGGCCGGTTCACCGGGAGCTCGATGACGAAGCGGGAGCCGGGATCGCCGTCGGGGCGACCTTCCACCCACGCCCGGCCGCCGTGGAGGCGGACGTGCTCGGCGACGAGCGACAGGCCCAGGCCCACGCCGTCGCCGGCGCTGCCGCGGCGGCCGGCGCCGCCGCCGCGGGCGAAGCGGTCGAAGACAAGGTCCTGCTCCTCGGGGGGCACGCCGGGCCCGGCGTCCTCCACCGAGATCTGCACGTGGCCGTCGAGGGCGCCGACCGTCACCGACGTCGCCCCCCCGGCGTACTTCTCGGCGTTGTCGAGCAGGTTGGCGATCACCCGGACCAGGCGCCGCTTGTCGGCCCGCACCACCAGGCCGTCGACCTCGGGGCCGACCCGGACGGGGACGGGTCGCTCCGACGTCGCCTCCACCGCCTGGCCCACCAGCTCGGCCACCTGCACCTCGTCGAGGGAGAGCCGGGCCACACCGGCGTCGAAGCGGGAGATCTCCAGCAGGTCGTCGACCAGCTGCTGGAACCGGGCGATGTCACCCTGCATCAGGTCGAGCGCCGAGCGGGCTGACGCATCGGGCATCTCGTCGCGCCGGGTCGCCAGCACCTCGATGGACGCGGCCAGGGTCATGAGCGGTGAGCGCAGCTCGTGGCTCACATCCGACGCGAACCGGCCGTCGCGCTCGATTCGCTCCTCCAAGGCCTGAGCCATGTGGTTGAACGACGACACCAGAACCTCCAGGTCGGGGTCGTCGGCGCCCTCGAGGCGGGTGTCGAGCCGGCCTCCGGCGATGGCCTCGGCGGCGACGCCCACGTTGGCGAGGGGCCGCAGGGTACGTCGGCTGGTCCAGTAGCCGAGGGCGGCGCCGGCCAGGGTGGTGACGAGCGACGCCCCGAACAGGGAGATGGCCAGCGATTCGAGCGTGCTCTCCAGCTCGGTCAGGGAGACGATCTCGAAGTATGACGCCGACTGATCGGGGAGCGGGATCCCGATGGCCAGCTCCGACTCGCCGGCCACCTCGTAGCGCATCCGGGCGGCGGTGCCGTCGCTGACCAGCCGCTTCAGCGACGCCGGCAGCGCGTTCTCGCCGAACTGGGCGAAGGGGGCGACCCACGTCACCATGCCATCCGCGCCGACCAGGCGCAGGACCGGGCGGGAGCCCGACGGGCTCTCCAGGGCGCTGAGGCTCGACTGGATCTTCTCGGTGTCGCCGTCGTCGGGGATCTGGTTCTGCATGTAGCGGGCGTTGAGGTAGGCCTGGCGGGTGGCCGACGCCTCCCGCTGGTTCAGGAGGTTCTCCCGGGTCAACCCCCACGTGGTCCCGGCCAGCAGGGCCGAGAGCAGGGCGGCGCTGGCGGCGAAGGCCAACGTGATCCGCGCCCGCAGGCCGAGGCGGGCGGGGAACGGCATCCGACCGAGGAGGGGGAGGCGGGGTCGGGCCATCGCCGCGCTGGCGCCGGTCAGGTCTGGATCTTGTAGCCGAGCCCGCGCACGGTCACCACGTGGCGGGGGTTGGCGGGGTCGGCCTCCACCTTGGTGCGCAACCGGCGGATGTGGACGTCGACCAGGCGGCCGTCACCGAAGTAGCCGTAGCCCCACACCCGCTCCAGCAGCACCTCGCGTGACAGCACCCGACCGGGGCTCGAGGCCAGCTCGACGAGCACCCGGAACTCGGTCTTGGTGAGGTGGACCTCCCGCCCGCTGCGGCGCACCACCCCCTCCTCCGGGATGATCTCGAGGTCCCCGAAGCGCAGGTTCGACCCGCCCGGATCCATCGTGCGCACCCGGCGCAGGAGGGCCCGGATGCGCGCCGAGAGCTCCTTGGGGGCGAACGGCTTGGTGAGGTAGTCGTCGGCGCCGGCCTCGAGCCCGGCGACCACGTCGTGGGTGTCGTCGCGAGCGGTGACCATGATGATGGGCACGTCGCTGACCTTGCGGATGCGGCGGCACACCTCGAAGCCGTCGAGGTCGGGCAGCATGATGTCGATCAGGACCACGTCGGCGGGCTGGTGGTTGAAGCGGTCGAGGGCGTCGTCTCCCGTCGCCGCCTCCTCGACCTTCCAGCCCTCGTCCTCGAGGGCGAGCTTCACCGCGGTCCGGATCCGCTCGTCGTCCTCGACGGTCAGGATCCTCGTCGCCACGACGTCAAGCCTAGGTCTTGACCTTCGAGGAGGGTGTCGCGAGGCCGGGCGGTCAGGCGTCGGCCGCGCCGGCCTCGCGCAGCAGGGCGCGCAGTGCCTCGAACAGGCCCGGCGGGGCGGCCAGCGTGAAGGCCTCCGAGGTGCGGCCACCGTCGAGGTCGCCCACCACCGCGCCCGCCTCCTCCGCTATGACCGCGCCGGCGGCCCAGTCCCACGGCTGGAGGCCGCGCTCGTAGTACGCGTCGACCCGGCCGCACGCCACCCAGCACAGGTCCACGGCGGCGGCCCCGATCCGGCGGATGTCGCGGACGGCGGGCAGCACCTGGGTGAGGACCCCGCCTGGCGGCGCCGGCGGTCGGACTCGTAGCTGAAGCCGGTGGCGACGAGGGCGGTGGCCAGACCGGCCGTGGGGTTGCAGTGCACGGGGCGGGCGTTGCGGTGGGCGCCCGCCCCCCGGGCGGCGCTGAAGGTGTCGCCGTGGAGGGGGTCCACGACCACCCCGGCCACCACCTCACCGTCGACCTCGGCCGCCACCGAGATGTTGAACCCGGGGAGGCCGTAGATGAAGTTGGTGGTGCCGTCGATGGGGTCGATCAGCCAACGCACCCCGCTCGTGCCGGGTCGGTCGGCGCCCTCCTCGCCCAGCACGCCGTCGTCTGGGCGGGCGTCGAGGAGGCGCTCGACCAGGAGGCGCTCGACGGCGCGGTCGGCGTCGGTGACCATGTCGGTGAGGGTGGTCTTGGTCTCGAAGGGGAGGTCGCTGCGGGGCAGGCCCTCGAGCAGGCCACGGCCGGCCTCCTCGGCGACCCGGCGGGCGAGGTCGCGCAGCGCCGCCGGCTCAGCCACGGTCCGTACCCTAGGAGGATGGCCTGGATCGACCTGCGGTCCGACACCGTCACCCAGCCGACGCCGGAGATGCGCCGGGCCATGGCCGACGCCGAGGTCGGCGACGACGGGTACGGCGAGGACCCGACCGTCACCGCCCTGGAGGAGGCGTTCGCCGCCCGGGTGGGCAAGGAGGCAGCGGTGTTCGTGCCGTCGGGCACGATGGCCAACCAGATCGCGCTCCGCCTGCTGGGCCGGCCGGGCGCCTCGGTGCTGGTCGGCCGCCGCCAGCACGTGGTGATCTACGAGCAAGGGGCCGGCGCCACCAACAGCACCGCCCAGTGGCATGCCCTGGACGACGACGACGGCACCCTCGAGCCCGACGACGTGGCCCATGCCGTGGCCGCCTCCAGCTCGGCCGGGGTGGCGAAGGCGTCCCTGGTGCCGGACACG
>JAUJNP010000008.1:0-40409 GCA_030448105.1 Acidimicrobiales bacterium
CGCACCGCCGCTACAGCCTATCACCCAGGGACCGACACCCACCCGCCACGAGCCCCGCACGACGCGACCGCCCCCCAGCCCTGCGGGCTCCGGGCCCCCGCTGCTCACCGGGCCGACCGGCGTGACTCGCAACACCCCTCGCAACCCGCAACTGAGACCACGATGAGACAGATGGGACCTGCGCAGATGATCCGCCACTCCGCCACAGACGGCGCAGCGCCCATCGGTCGCGCCCACCGCCGTCGCCGTCCCGTACCGCTTGGTGAGGCCGCGAGCCTCCACCGCCGGTCCCGCCCGGCGGGCGGCGAGGGCGCTGGCGGCGCCGGCGTCGGTCATCCTCGGCTCCGGAGCAACAGGCCGGCGGCGGCGGCGGGGACGGCGTCGCGACGCACACCGATGCGCACGTGCACCACGCCTCCCCGCTGGGCGGTGGCCGGCAGCGAGACCACCCGGGCGGGGGCCGACGGGTCGGCGCTGGACGGGCCCACCCGCAGCGGCCCCCACCGGGCGCCTTCCCACCCGTCCACCCGGTCCACCGCGGCCGGGACGACCAGCTCGAAGCGAGAATCGGCCTCGGCCCGGCCGACGGCCGACGGCGGCAGCGTGAAGCGGACGACGGCACCGTCGAGCGGCTCGCCGCCCCGGCTACGCATCGGCGTGGTCGCCGGCCCCCGCAGGAGGTCTCGTCGCACGTCCCAGCCCGAGAGCCGGCCGGCCGCCGGCACCGGCGACCGGGCCATCACCACGGTGCGCCCGCCGGCGCCCTCGCCCACGGGGAGGGGCCCGGCGAGCGGTCCCGTCCAGCCGGCCGCCACCACCGAGCCGGGGGCTCGCAGGTTCGGTCCCGCGGCCTCGAGGGCGGCGCCCCAGAGGGCCAGGTTCACCGGGCCGGTGCCCTCGGTGGCCACCCGCCCGGAGGTGGCCCGGGCGAAGGCCTCCGGCCACACCCGCGCCTCGATGAGGGTGAAGGCGTCGCCCGGGCCGGCTGGCGCGCCGACGTCGATCCGCCACCGCCGGCTCCCGCCCGCCGGGAGGTCCCCCACCGCCACCGCACGAGGGCCGAGGAACACCACCACCTGCTCGAGGGCAGCCGGTCCGGTGTTGGCGACCGTGCCCGTCACCGTGCCCGGGTCGTCGTCGGCGGCGGCGTCGGCCCTCACCGCCAACCGGTCGGAAGGGGGTGTCGGACCGCCGGCCTCGAGCACCCCGAACTGGCCACCCACGAGGGTGACGGCCGCTTCTCTCCCGTCGGTCCGCACATCCACGCCGGGGTCGTCGAACCGTTCACCGCCGGCGGCGGAGGCCAACCATCCGGCCGGCAGCGCCAGCTCCTGGACGCCTCCGCGGCGTGACAGCACGCCGACGGTGGCGCCGTTCACGGTGGCGCCAGGGGAGAGGAGCGACCAGCGGGCCACGGCGGTGCGCTCGCCCTCACCCAGGCGCGTACCCGCGATCCAGGCGCCCATCGCCACCACCACGGCCAGCCCGGGCACCACCACCCACGCCAGTTCCGGGCGCCGACGCCACCGCAACCCGATGAACACCGCCGGTCCGGCCAGCACGATGTAGGCGACGAGGGAGCCGGCCAGCACGGCGAAGGCCGGCACCCTCAGGCCGGCGTCGACGGTGAGCGACGACGCCACCGGACCCCCGGCGGCCAGCGACGTCGCCACCAGATCGGGGTCGGTGGGCCGGTGGGCGGGCGTCGGCTCGAGCACGGTCCGCCATCCCCCGGCGGCCAGCAGGCCACCGGTGACGCGCACCTCGCCGAGCCCGGCCGGTGCCCGCGCCCCGGCCGTCGCCGGCCGCCACGCGAGCGGAAGGGCGCCGGGTGCCTGGGCCGCGTCGATCAGCAGGCGCCCTCCGCCCGCGACCCACGCCCAGAGCGCCAGCCGGGCGGCCGGTGCCAGCCGGTCGATGTCGGCTCCGGTGGCGGCCACCGTGGCCAGTGGGCCGAGCACCCCCGGCCGGCCCACCACGCCGAGGTCGAGGTCCACCAGCGAGGCCGAGCCCACCGCCACCGCCAACGGGAACGGGCCCCGCGGTCGCGGGGCGCGGGCCAGCCCGGGCAGGACTCCGACCAGCTCGGCGTCGCCGACCGCGGTGATGGTGGTGCGACCGGCAGCCTCCGTGCTCCCGTGGCGGCGCAACCGGGCTCGCACGACGAGGCGGTCCAGGTCGTCGGGGGCGGTGACGCCGAGGGCAGTGACGGTGCGCCCCTCGCCGACCTGGGCCGTGGTGGTGGTGACCGCGCCGGTGCCACTGCGCACCACCACCTCCACGGCGGCGCCGTCGCCGCCGTCGGGCACCGTGACCCGCACGGGCATGGTCCGGCCCGGGCGGAAGCGTCCGCTCCACCCCGCTTCCACCGAGAGCCGGTCGGGCGCCGCCCCGGTGGGCACCGCCACCAGGAGGAGAGCGGCGACGACGGCCACCATCCCCAGCGAGGCCGGCGCGATCCACCACCTGCGCGGTGGTCCATCCCGCCAGCCTCGGGAGCGGCTCACCCGGCGTCGAGGTCGCGCACGATCGACGTGACCTCCATGCGGGCGGCGCCGATGCGCTCCCGGCACCAGCCGATGAGCTGGGCGGCCCGGGCCACCTTGGTCCCCAGCTCGTCGACGTCGAGGTCGTCGCCTTCGAGCTCGGCCAGGATGCGGTCGAGCTCGGCCATGGCGTCGACGTAGCGCAACCCGCTCTCTCCGGGGTCCGGCCGATCCGCCCCGGGGGCGGCGGTCACCCGGTGACCCGGCTGCGCACGGTCCCCCCGGCCAGGGTGGTCACCAGGTCGTCGTCGGCGGTCACGTCGTGGGGGACGCGCACCAGGGTGCCGTCGGCCCGCCGGGTGATCGACCATCCCCGGGCCAGGGCCAGGGCGGGGTCGAACGCCCTAGCCCGAGCGGCGCTGGCGGCCAGCCGGCGCTCGGCGTCGTCCAGGGCCCGGGCCGGCTCGCGGCGGAGGCGGCGCTCGGCCCCGGTGAGGGCGTGCTCGCCACCGGCCAGCCCCACCACGGTGGCCTGGGCGGCGCGGGTGGCGGTCCGGCGCAGCCGGTCCTCGGCGCCGGCCAGCCGCTCGGCGGCCTTGCCGGTGATGGCGGCCCACCTGGCCTCGGCCTCCTCCATGGCCAGCGCCACCTGGGACACCAGGCCGGCGGCGCAGGCGGTGGGGGTCTTGTACGCGGTGTGGGCCACCTCGTCGGCCACGCTGCGGTCGACCTCGTGGCCGATGCCGGTGAGGACCGGGACCGGCGCCAGGGCCACGGCCCGGGCGATGGCCTCGCCGTCGAAGGAGCCGAGCTCGGTGCGCGAGCCGCCGCCGCGGACGAGGGCCACCACCTCGGCACCGGCGGCCACGACCGCGCCGATGGCCGCGGCCACGGAGCGCCCGGCGTCGAGCCCTGATGTGCGGGCGTCGGCCACGAGGACCCGGAAGCCGTAGCCGGCCACCTCGAGCTCGTGCAGGAAGTCGGCGGCGGCGGCGCTTCCGACGCTGGTGACCAGGCCGACCCGCAGCGGCAGCACCGGCAGCGCCCGCGTGCGGTTCCGGCCGAGCAGGCCGTCGCGCCGCAGGTCGCCCAGGAGGCGATCGCGGTCCTCGACCAGCCGGCCGAGCGTGTAGGTGGGGTCGATGCCGTTCATGCGCATCTGCAGCTGGCCGCGTGGTGTGTACCAGGTGAGGCGGCCCCGGATCCGCACCTCCACGCCCTCGTCGATGCGGCCGGCGCCGGCCGCCTTCATCACCGTGTTGACGGCGGGCTTCTCCCCCGCCAGCAACGCCACCGGCACGAGAGCGATCGGGTTGGCCCCGAGCGGCCCCGGCTCGGCCAGGTCGAAGTACACGTGGCCCTTGGCCGATCGGGACAGGTTGCGGATCTGGCCCCGCACCCAGGCGTCGCCGGGGAAGGCCTGGGCCACGACCCGGCCGAGGACGCCGGCCAGCTCGGCCACCCCGAAGGTGCGCTCGTCCACGGTGGCCGAGCGTACGCGGCGGGCCACCTCGCTAGCGTCCGGGCCCATGCGGCTCGACCTCGTCCGTGTCGACGTGGGCCACGCCGACGGGCGCGCCAGCGCTCCCGTGGCCGGCCCGGGCGTGGCCCGGGTGGGTCCGGTGGAGGTCACGGTCGAGCCCGCGGCCGACGGCTCCCGTGTCGTCTGGGCGGCGGCCAACCGGGGCGACGCCCCGGTCGACGTGCGTTCGGTCCGCCTGGTGTTCCGCCTCGAGGGTGCTGGGGGACCGGTGCGCATGTTCCGCAACGGGTACCAGTCGTGGTCGCCGTCGGGGGTGGCCATCCTGGGGGTCGACGTCGATCCCTCCCTGGCCGGTCCGGTGCCCCGGCTGGTGCGCTCCACCCACCACGCCGACGAGGAGCCGGCCCGCCCGGGCGAGCTGCGCTCCGAGCAGGTGACGGTGCTGGCCGACGACGGACGCGAGCGGCTGCTCGTGGGGTTCGAGGGCGGGCGCCTGCACGACGGCACCCTGCGCCTCCATTCCGGGGAGGGGGGCATCGAGCTGGCCGCCGAGGCCTTCCTGGGCGGGGCCCGCCTCGCCGCCGGTGAGCAGCGGGCGCTGCACCCCGTCGCGACTTCGGCAGGCCCCGACCACAGTCTCTTGCTCGAGGCGTGGGCCGCCCGCTACGGCGAGGTGGAGGGCGCCCGGGTCGACGCCCACTACCAGGTGGGCTGGTGCTCGTGGTACCACTACTTCGGTTACGTCACCGAGGGGGACCTGCGCGACAACCTGGCCCGGGCGGCCGACTGGCCCTTCGAGGTGTTCCAGCTCGACGACGGCTACCAGCCCACCATCGGCGACTGGCTCGGCACCAACGACAAGTTCGGTTCCGACCTCGACCAGCTCGCCGGCGCCATCGTCGCCGCCGGGCGCCGGCCCGGGATCTGGTTAGCGCCCTTCCTGGCCCGCCCCGACGCCACCGTGGCCACCAGCACTCCCGAGTGGATCGCCCGCTACCGCGACGGCACCAAGCCGCTGGTGGGGATGTGGCACCCGGTCTGGGGCGGGGAGACGCTCACCCTCGACACCTCCAACCCCGAGGTCCAGGCCTACCTCGAGGTCGTGGCGAGCGACCTGGTCCAGGCCGGCTTCACCTACCTGAAGCTCGACTTCACTTACGCGCCCGCGGCCGACGGCGTCTACTCCGACCCGGCCATGACCCCCGCGGAGCGGGTGCGTGCCGGCTTCGAGGCCATCCGGCGGGGCGCCGGCGACGACGCCTTCCTCCTCGGGTGCGGCGCCCCCCTCGGCGCGGTGGTGGGCGTGGTCGACGGCATGCGCATCGGCGCCGACGTGGCCCCGTGGTGGCATCCCGAAGAGGGGGCCCTTGGGCGCGGCGGCTACTCGGCCGGCGAGCCGGCCACGGTGAACGCGTGGCAGAACACTTTGGCCCGGTCGTTCATGCACCGCCGGCTCTGGCTCAACGACCCGGACTGCCTGATGTTGCGCCTCACCGACACCCGGATGGGACCCGATGCCGTGCGAGCCTGGGCCGCGGCGGTGGGCGTGTCGGGCGGGATGGCGCTGGTTTCCGACGACCTGGCGCTGCTCGACGCCGAGGCACGGGCCCTCCTGGACGACGTGGTCGAGCTGGGCCGGGCCAGCGACACCGCGGCCATCGCCGGCCCGCCGGCGCGCTGCGGGGACCTCCTCGACGCGCCGGTGCCGGGCCGCCTCTCGGCGTCCGGTGCCGAGCTGGTCGCCGACCCGTCGGTGCCGACCTCAGAGCTGCGCCGCCGCTAGTCGGCGGCGTCGATGACGTCGACGACGCGGAACCCGGCGGACGCGGAGCGCCGCACCCGGAAGGCGAGGAACCCGCCCTCGTAGCCGTAGGGGCAGGCCCAGATGTCGCCGTCCTGCCGGCAGCCGTGGAACTCCATGTCGGGCCCCGTGAAGGGCCGGGCGAAGATGGCGTCGACCGCCTTGGGCTCGGCCACCCCGGCCGCCGCCGCCCGGTCGCCGCCCTTCCACGCCAGGTAGAGGCTCTGGGCGGCGGCCTCGGGAGTGGGCGCGCCGGGGGCAGCGCCGACGGTGGTGGACGACCGCGGCGCGGTGGTGCCCGGCCCGGTGGTGCCAGGGCCGGCCGTGGTCGACGGTGCCGTGGTGATGGTCGTGGTCGCCGTGGTCGCCGTGGTCGCCGTGGTGGTGGTCGTGGTGGTGGTCGTGGCCGTCGTGCTCGTCGTCCTCGTGGTGCTGGTCGTGGTGGACGACGGCGAGGGCGTGGTGGTGGAGGACCGGGGGGCGGCGTCGTCGGGGTCGTCGTCTCCGCAGCCCGGTGCGACCAGGAGCAGGAGCACGAACAGCAGGAGGGCGGCCGGGGCCGGGAGGCGGCGCATCAGCTGAGACGGTACCGGCCGGTGGGCTAGGAACGGAGGAGGCGGGCGACGGCTTCGACCGCCTCCTGCACCTTCTCGTCCCCGGTGTCGCGCCCGCTGGCGGCCGCCTCCATCACGCAGTGGCGCACGTGCTCGTCGAGCAGGCCGAGGCCCACCTTCTGCAGCGCCTTGGTGACCGAGGCGATCTGGGTGAGCACGTCGATGCAATAGTCGTCCTCGTCGATCATCCGTTGCAGGCCCCGCACCTGCCCTTCGATGCGCCGCAGGCGGGTGAGGTGGTCGTCCTTGTTGTCGCTGTAGCCACGCATAGGGTCGGGGGGTATCCTACACCGCATGGCCATCGAGACCCAGCACCTTCCCGTCGAGGGCATGACCTGCGCCTCGTGCGTGAACCGGGTGAGCCGGGCGCTCAACCGCCTCGACGGGGTGGAGCGGGCGGATGTGAACCTCGCCACCGCCCGGGCCACCGTCGCGTTCGACCCCACCACCCTGGACCCGTCCGTCCTGCGGGCCCGCATCGAGTCCCTCGGCTACTCCTCCCCGGAGCCCGGCGACCAGGAGGCCGGTCAGGAGCCCGACGACGAGAACCGCGATCGTCGCTCCCTGTCGCGGGACCTCATCGTGGCGGTCGTGCTGTCGGTCCCGCTGCTCCTCGTGTCGATGGTGGGTGCCCTGCAGTTCGACGGCTGGCAGTGGTTGGCTGCCGCCCTCGCCACGCCCGTCGTGTTCGCCAGCGGCTGGCGGTTCCACCGCACCACCCTGGTCAACCTGCGCCACGGGGTGCTCACCATGGACACGCTGGTGTCGGTGGGCACCGTGGCCGCTTGGACGTGGTCGGCGGTGGCCCTCCTCTTCCTGGGAGCGGCCGACGGCAGCGGCCACGAGGGCATGGAGGCCATGGCCGGCGACCGCCCACACGTCTACTTCGAGACGGCCGGCGTGATCGTCACCTTGATCCTGCTCGGTCGCTTCTTCGAGCAGCGGGCCCGCCGCCGTTCCGGGGCGGCCCTGCGCTCGCTGGCCGAGCTGGGGGCCAAGACGGCCCGCCTGGAGGACGGCACCGAGGTTCCGGTGGCCGCCCTCGCCGTGGGCGACCGCTTCGTGGTCCGCCCGGGCGAACGGATCGCCACCGACGGGCGCGTGGTGGAGGGCGCCTCGGCGGTGGACGCGTCGATGCTCACCGGCGAGTCGGTGCCGGTGGAGGTCACCGCCGGCGACGACGTGGTCGGCGGCACCGTCAACGCCTCGGGGCGCCTGGTGGTCGAGGCCACCCGGGTGGGGTCGGAGACGGCGCTGGCCCAGATCGTGCGCCTGGTGGAGCAGGCCCAGGGCTCCCAGGCGCCGGTCCAGCGCCTGGCCGACCGCGTGTCGGCCGTGTTCGTGCCGGTGGTGTTCGCGGTCGCCGCCCTTACGGTTGCCGGGTGGTTGCTCACCGGCCAAGGTGCCGACGACGCCTTCACCGCGGCGGTGGCCGTGCTCATCATCGCCTGCCCGTGCGCCCTCGGCCTGGCCACTCCCACCGCAATCATGGTGGGCACCGGGCGGGGCGCCCAGCTGGGCGTGATCATCAAGGGCGGCGAGGTGCTCGAGTCCACCCGTCAGGTCGACACCGTGGTGCTCGACAAGACCGGAACCCTCACCGAGGGGCGCATGGAGCTGGTCGACGTGGTCACCGGTACGGGGGTCGACGCCGACCGCTTGGCCGTCCTGGCGGCCTCGGTGGAGGACGCCTCCGAGCACCCAATCGCCCGGGCCGTCGCCTCCGCCGTGCCCGCCGAACGGCGCTTGCCGGTGTCGGACTTCGAGAACCTGCCCGGCTTCGGGGTCCGAGGCCGGGTGGACAGCGCCGACGGGCCCGTCGACGTGCCCGTCGATGTGATGGTGGGCCGACCTGGCCTCTTCGACACCGTGCCCGACGAGGTGGCGGCCGCGGTCGACGCCGCCACCGAGGCGGGCCGCACCGCCGTGGTGGCCGGAACCGACGGCGTCGCCCAGGGCGTGCTGGCCGTGGCCGATGCGGTCAAGGCGTCGAGCCCGGCGGCGGTCGGGGCCCTCCACGGGCTCGGCCTGCGGGTGCACGTGCTGACCGGTGACAACCGGCGCACGGCCGAAGCCGTCGCTCAGGCGGTCGGCGCCGACGAGGTGCGGGCCGAGGTGCTCTCGACGACAAGCTGGCCGAGATCCGCCGCCTCCAGGACGAGGGCCGGGTGGTGGCCATGGTCGGCGACGGGGTGAACGACGCCGCCGCCCTCGCCGCCGCCGACCTGGGCATCGCCGTCGGCACCGGCACCGACGTGGCCATGGAGGCCTCGGACCTCACCGTGGTCAGCGGCGACCTGCGGGCGGTGGCCGACGCGGTGGCGCTGTCCCGGCGCACCCTCTCCACCATCAAGGGCAACCTGTTCTGGGCCTTCGCCTACAACGTGGCCGCCATCCCCTGGCGGTGGCGGGCGTGCTCGACCCGATGATCGCGGCGGGGGCCATGGGCTTCTCGTCGGTGTTCGTGGTCACCAACTCGCTGCGCCTCCGCCGCTTCCAGGGCGTCAGGGCCTAGACGGCTCCTCGAAGCGGACGATCACCTTCTCGTAGCCCAGGTCCTTCAGGAGGGCCTGCAACATGGCCTCGGTGTTCTCGCGGGCCCGGGCCAGGAGCTCGCTCCGGCGGGCGGCGGCGGCGATCTTGTCGCGGGCGCCCTGGTAGAGGGGCTGTTCGTTGGCGGGCTGGTTGGCGAAGGCGTCGCCAATGCGGTCGACCAGGCCACGGTCGCGCGACCGCACGCGAGTCCTGTCGGGGTCGATGCGGGGCTTGGTGAGCTCAGGCGGAGGGAGGGTGATGGTGACGGTGGTGCCGTCACCGGAGACCTCGATGGCGCCCTCGGTCAGCGCCGAGAAGTCGACCACCGCCTCCACCGAACCCTCGGCGATGAAGACCACCCGCTCGCCCTTGATGAAGTCGGGCAGGTAGCGGGCGTCCTTCTCGCTGTCGATGATGACCTGGAAGGAGCCGGTGGCGGCTTCGTAGCGGCTGACGTCGCGGAGGTCGAGGAGCACGGCTGACTGAGGTCGCTCCTTCTCCTCGGTCTCGAACGGGTTCGGGAGGTCTACGTTCCAGGGCGACAGCTGCAGGACCAGGAAGGCGGCCACCGCCACGCCCACGACCACGAGCAGCGAGAAGAGGCTCCTGCCGGCCGAGCCGCGAGCGCTCATGGGGCCAGCGTAGTGGCGCGGGTCGGCGACTAGACCGGCTGGGCCCGGACCAGGGTGTGGTAGAGGTCGGCGTAGAGGCCGGCCGCGTCGAGGAGGTCGTCGTGGTGGCCGCGCTCGACGATGCGGCCCTCCTCCAGGACGACGATCTGGTCGGCGGCGGTGATGGTCGACAGGCGGTGGGCGATGACGATCGACGTGCGCCCGGCCAACGCTTCGGCCAGGGCGTGCTGCACCTGGATCTCGTTCTCGGAGTCGAGGTGGCTGGTGGCTTCGTCGAGGATGACGATGGCCGGGTCCTTCAACAGCATGCGGGCGATGGCCAGGCGCTGCTTCTCGCCGCCCGACAGCCGGTAGCCCCGCTCGCCGACGACGGTGTCGTAGCCCTCGGGGAGGGCGGCGATCACGTCGTGGATGCGGGCCGACCGGCAGGCGGCCTCCAGCTCGGCGAGGGAGGCATCGGGACGGGCGTAGCGCAGGTTCTCGGCGACGGTCTCGTGGAAGAGGTGGGGGTCCTGGCTCACCACCCCGATGGCTGCCCGCAGGCTGTCCTGGGTGAGGTCGCGCACGTCGTGGCCGTCCACCCGCAGGGCCCCTTCGGTGACGTCGTAAAGGCGGGGCACCAGCATGCTCAACGTCGTCTTGCCCGCGCCCGACGGCCCCACCAGGGCCACGAGCTGGCCGGGCTCGATGGTGAGGTCGATGCCCCGCAGCACGGGCACCGACGGCTCGTCGGGCAGGGCGGCCTCGGTGTCGGTCTCCAGTGAGGCGAGCGACACGTCAGCGCCGGCCGGGTAGCGGAACCAGACCGAGTCGAGCTCGATGCGCCCGGCGGGAGCGACGAGATCGACCGCGCCCGGCCGGTCGGGGATGGCGTTGGGCGCGTCGAGCACCTCGAACACCCGATCGAAGGAAACGAACGCGGTCATGAGGTCGACCCGGGCGTTGGTGAGCTGGGTGAGCGGTTGGTAGATCTGGGCCACGAAGGCGCCGAGGGCGATGAGGGTGCCGACCGAGATGGTGTCGGAGAGCACCAGGCGCCCACCGACCAGGTAGATCACCGCCGTGCCCACCGCCCCCACCAGGGTGAGCGAGGTGAAGAAGGTGCGCCCGTACATGGCGCTGCGCACGCCGATGTCGCGCACCCGGCCGGCCCGCTGGGTGAACTGGCGGCGCTCGTCGTCGTGGCGGCCGAACAGCTTCACGAGGAGGGCGCCGGACACGTTGAAGCGCTCGGTCATGGTGGTGTTCATCGACGCGTTCAGGTCGAAGGACTCCCGGGTGATGTCCTGCAGGCGGCGGCCGACCCGCTTGGCGGGGATCACGAAGACGGGCAGGAGCACGAGCGACAGCAGGGTCAGCCGCCACTCGAGCAGGCCCATCGCCACGAGGGTGGTGGCCAGCACCACCACGTTCGACACCACCGAGCCGAGGGTCTGGGTGACGGCCCGCTGGGCGCCGATCACGTCGTTGTTCATGCGGCTGATGAGGGCACCTGTCTGCGTGCGCGTGAAGAAGGCGATGGGCATGCGCTGCACGTGGTCGAACAGGGCCGCCCGCAGGTCGTAGATGAGCCCCTCGCCGATGCGCGACGACAGCCACCGCTCCACCAACGACAGCGCGGCACCGAGGAACGCGGCGGCGATCATCAGCATCGCCAAGGCGGTGAGCAGGCCGGTGCGCCCGGCGGGGATGGCCACGTCGATGATGCGCTTGATGAGCAGCGGCGGGGCCAGGCCGAGCATGGCCTCGGCGACGATGATGACGAGGAACCAGACCGTCGCCGCCCGGTAGGGGCGGGCGAAGGACCACACCCGCTTCACCAGGCCCTTGCCCACCCGCGCCCCGGCGATGGCCCGGGGGTCCGAGCTCATCATCATGTGAGGTCCCTGGCGCATGGCGGCGCCAGCGTACGGCCGCCCCACCGGTTTCCGGCCCAGCCCGGCCGCCGTCAGCGAGGAGCGAGCCGTTCGGGGAGGAAGGTGCCGAGGGTGCCGCAGCAGCCGTAGCGGCGCTCGTCCGGTGGCGGGGGGAGGGCGTGGACGCCGGAGCGGGCGAGGTGGGAGGCGTCGCCGTCGGCCAGGGCTCGGAGCTGGGCGTCGGTGGCCTCCACCGCGGCCAAGGGGCCGGCGGCCCACACCTCCCTCCAGCGGTCGACCTGGGGGCGCACCAGGGCGGCGGCGCGGGCGTGGAAGCGGGCCAGGCCCTCGGCCCCGTCGGCGGTCCCCGCCCGCAGCTCGGTGAAGCCCTCCACGCCGCGGTCGCGCCGGCGGCGGGCGGAGTCGTCGTCGGCGGCGGTGGTGGCGGCGTCCGGCGGCAGGACGGCGGCGGCGGGATAGCGGTCGGGGTCGGCCAGCACCTCGTCGGGGAACGTGATCACCATGTCGCCCGCCTCGGGCAGGCCGGCGTTCTGCATGAGGACCAGGATCTCGAGGTCGCCGTCGTTCACCAGGCGGTGGATGGTGCCGGGCGTGAACCACACGAACGCGCCGGGTTCGAGCACGGTCTCCCGGAAGCCGTCGCCGGCCAGGGTCTGCACCCGCCCTGCCCCGGCCACCACCGCGTAGGCCTCGGTGCAGACGGTGTGGCAGTGGGGCGTGCCCCCCGCCAGGCCGTCGGGGCTCAGCGAGTCGTAGACGCGGAGGTGCGACACCCCGACCGCCCCCGGGAACGGCGGCACAGGGAACGGCGGCGGGGCCCCGCTCATTGGTGCACCATCCGCACCGATGGACCACAATCATCGTCAGGAGAAGCAGCGCACCAATGAGCGCCGCCGCTGCGCGGCGGACAAGCGCCGTGCTGATGGTTCGCTCGCCGTGCGGGCTCGCTCACGGCTCGGCCACCCACTCGGCGGCCGCCGCCGCCAGCCGGTCGACGTCCCAGCGGCCATCGTGGACCACCACCCGGTGGCGGACCCGCAGCGGCTGTCCGGCGGCGAGAGCCAGGGGCTCGTGGAACAGGAAGGCGGCGTTGAGGAAGTTCGACCAGCCCTCCCCGTAGGTCGCGGCCCGGGTGCTGGCGTAGAACGGCACGGGGTGGCGCTGGTTGCCGGGGTGGTCGAACACGGCGATGCCCGCCTCGGCCCCCGAGTCGCCGACCTCGCCGGTGATGTCGCACCAGGCGGACGGCTCGCCGATCACCCGCTCATGGGTGGAGCCGTCGGCCAGGAGCAGCCGGGTGTCGTGCCACTCGCCCGACCCGCGCAACGACAGGCCGCCGTAGCCGCCCCACGTCGTGAACGGCGTGCGGTCGAGCACGGTGTCGGCTCCGGGCACGAGGGTGGTGTCGAAGTCGATGGCGTAGGCATCGTCGCCCAGGGGCACATGGGCGAGCGAGCGCTGCTCGACGATGGCCACCGTCTCCCGGTCGGGGCGGGTCCAGGTGAGCGCGCCGGCCACCATGACCCGACCGTCCTCACCCGCCTCCACGGCGGGGGGCCCGTCGTGACGGAGCACGCCGTAGGGGGCCATCTCCTCCCAGAAGTTGTCGCCGTCGACGAACTTGATGGTGAACCAGAGGCCGTGGTGCCAGGGGTGGTCGTCGGGCGCGTTGCGGGTGAGCACGTGCCCGGCGGGCGTGCGCAGGGGGTGGACGTAGGGACGCTTGCGGGCCCCCCACTCGTAGGTCCAGCAGCCGGCCACCGTCACCGAGCCCTCGCCGTGCCCGACCGTGCTCATGGCACCCACCCGTCGTAGGCGGGGTCCGACGGGCTCAGGGGCAACGACACCTCGCGGTCCTCCCGGGACGAGACGTACAGGGCGGTGACCAGCTCGAGCACGGCCCGGGCGTCGGCCAGGGTGACCGGTAGCTCCCCACCGCCGGCGCGCGCCGCCGCGTAGCGCTCGAGCTGGCCCACGTAGTCCTCGCCCGCCGGCGGCAGCGCCTCGACCGCCTCGGCCACCGCCTTGGCCACGTCGTCGTCGACGGGGGTGATGGTCCACGGATCCGAGCTGTTGGTGTAGGCAGCGGTGCCGCTCTCGGCCGACAGGCGCTCGAACGTGAAGCGGTGCCGGGAGATCTCGGCCACCGAGCCGAGGGTGGCCGACAGGGTGGCCAGGCCACCGTGGGGGAAGCGCATGGTGACGGCGGCGGAGTCCTCCACCTCGATGTCGTGGACGAGGGTGGCGGTGCGGGCCCACACCGCCGAGGGCGGCCCGAGGATGAACGTGGTCATGTCGAGCGCGTGGAGGGCGTGGGACAGGAGCACCCCGCCGAGCTCGGTGTCCCAGCGGCCCCGCCAGGGCACGGCGTAGTAGTCGGGGGTGCGCCACCAGGCCAGCTCCACGTTGGCCACGTACGGGCGCCCGGTGATCCCGAGGTCCACCAGCCGGCGGAGCTTCTGGAGGCCGCGCCCGAACCGGTACTGGAGGATGGGGATCACCCGCTGGCCGGTCTCCCGCTCGATGGCGGCCAGCTCGTCGACCTCCCGCAGGGAGCCAACCAACGGCTTCTCGCAGATCACATCCTTGCCCGCTCGCAGCCCGGCCTCGATCTGCGACCGGTGCAGGTGGGGAGGGGTGCACAGGTCGACCACGTCGACGTCGTCGGCGGCGAAGACCTCCTCGGGGTCGGTGACGGCCCGCACCCCGCGCAGCCAGCCCGCCACCTCGGCCGCCCGCTCACCGTCCACGTCGCACACCGCCACCACCCGGTACCGCGCCCGGAGCTGCTTGTAGGCGAGCACGTGCATCCGCCCGATCCCGAGGCCGACGACGGCCACCCGTATCGGATCAGCCTCAGCCACCGGTGCGCAGCTCCCGCTTGACCCGGGCCAGCGCCACCCGCTCCGGGCGTTCCTTGTAGTAGTCGTCGAGCGGGTAGCAGCCCGACACCAGCCCGGCCCGCGGGGCGGTGGTGCAGTCGCTGAAGGTGCGGCACACCTGACGCCGCTCGGGGGGCCGGCCGGCGAGCAGGTCGGCCGGGAGCTCGGGGTAGCTGAGCACCATGCGGCCCAGCCCCACGGAGTCGACCATCCCCCCGGCAACCACCGCCTCGGCCACCGGTCCCAGCCACTCCTGCAGGTAGGAGTACCCGGACCCGACCAGCACGGTTCCCGGCCGGCGTCGCTTCAGCTCGGCGGCGGCCGCCACCAGGCGAGCCACACCGACCAGCGGGTCCTCCGGGGGCTTGTACCCGTCGGAGGGTGGGAAGAGGGCGGGTCGCTGCACGTGAGGTGTGTAGTACGGGCTGCCCGCGGTCACGCACACGAGGGTGATGCCGACGCCGGCGAGCACGTCGAGCACGGCCACCGCGTCGCTCAGGTCGACGCCCGTCCCGGTGCCGTCGCCGCCGAAGGCGTGCCGGTACGGGTGGGGGCAGGGCTCGGGCTCGCCCGTGCCGTCGGGCCCGGGCCGGAAGGGCACCAGGTCGAACGCGCTCAGGCGCACGGCCAGACCCAGGGCGGGTACGGCCGCGGCCACTCCTTCGGCCACCGCTCGCAGGAAGTGGGTGCGTCCCTCCAGGGTCCCGCCGTAGCGGCCGGGCCGGTCGACCGCCGACAGCAGCTCGTGGCCGAGGTATCCGTGGCACGCCTTGATGTCCACGAAGTCGAAGCCGGCCTCCGCCGCCCGCCGGGCGGCGGCCACGTAGTCGGCGACCAGCTCGTCGAGGGCGTCGTCGTCGAGCACCGGGGCCCCGCCGTCGGGAAGGCGGTGGTCGAGCACCGGGTGACGGTAGGCCAGGAGGGGCCGGGGCCCGTCCTCGTCGGGACGGGCGAAGCGACCGGAGTGGGTGAGCTGGAGGCCGACCACCAGGTCCTCGGTGGTGGCGTGGCGCGCCTCGTGGGCGGCGACCAGGCGCCGGCGGAGGCCGGCCAGGGCCTCGCCGTGCGCATCGGTGTGCAGGCAGAGCTGGCGGGGGTTGGCCCGGCCGTCGGGCCGCACGGCCACGGCCTCGCCGCCCCAGACGAGCTTGGCCCCTGAGCGGCCGAAGCGCTCCCACCGCCGCTCGACCAGCTCGGAGGGCAGGCCGTCGGTGGTGGCGTCCCAGCCCTCCATCGGCAGCACGCTGAACCGGTTGCCCACCGTCTTCCCGCCCGCCCCGGCACCGAGGGCGAGGGGCCGGGCCAGCGGTCCCTCCGGCGCGGGGGTGACGCCGTCGGCCACGGGAAGGTCGACGCCCAGCTCGTCGAGGTGAGCCCGGAAGGCGTCGACGCCCTTGAACGACCGCACCTGCGGGTGGAGGGGGCTCACGTCCAGCGCTCCAAGCGGGCCAGCAGGGTGGCCAGCACCCCCGCTTCGCCGGAGGGGCGGGTGGCGGCCTGCGGGTGGACCGCCGCCGCCGGGAGCCACCCCCGTAGCTGGAGGAAGAGGGCGGCGTCGTGCTTGTACGCGGGCACCGGCGACCGGAAGGCGAAGGACCCGAGCGCCTGGAGGTCGTCGTTGCGCTCGAAGAAGGAGGGGTCGCCGGCGGCCCACGCCGCGTCCCGGGCGGCGAACAGGTCGGGGGCCAGGGCCGAGAGACCCAGCAGGTAGTCGCTCCCGTACATGACCATGTCGATGGCCAGGTCGTTGCCGGTGAAGACGGCGACGTCGGGCCGCTCGGCGTCGCGCCGGCGCAGCCGGTCCCACTCGAGGTCGCGGCGCAGCGACGAGTGCTTGGCGCCGGCGCAGGCCGGGACGGCCATGACCCCGCTCCACGTGTCGAGGTCCCAGATGCGCCCGGCGGGCGAGAACACCGGGTCGAGCTCGAAGGCGATGAAGCGCTCGCAGTGCTCGCCCGCCGCGGCGTGGGCCGCCACCACCTCGTCGCCGGCCAGGGCGGACAGGCCGTGCGACGGGCAGATCACGGGGGTGGCCCCATGGGCCGCCACCGCCTCCACCGCCGCCAGCTGGGTGGTCGCCCGCCACCGGTCCCCGGGCCGGTCGTCGACCCACGCCCCCGCCACCAGGGGGCCGGCGCCCACCACCGAGCGGGCCGCGGCCAGCACGGCGTCACGCTGCTGGGGCTCGAGCAGGTTGCCGTAGCCGGTGTCCATGTTCACCGCCGGCGCGAGGCCGGCCTCGGCGGTGCGGGCCACGAGCCCGCAGAGCGAGTCGAGGTCGGGCAGGCCAGCGTCGGTGAACGGCAGCAGCACGGCGGAGATGCCGGTGATGGGTCGCCGTGGCCGGAGCAGGTCGAACGGCGGCGGGGCGTCGGAGCGGTGATGGTCGACGTGGGTCATGGCGGGGCCGAGTCTGGCCGGAGCGCCCCTAAGGTGCACGCGCGGGAGCGAGAAGGGGAGCGATGCGACGAGCCGGCATGATCCTCGCGGTGGCCGTCCTGGCCGCGTGCACGTCGGGTGACGGCGGGAGCGGCACCGGTCGGCGGGGGCGGCCCGAGGAGCGGCTCGGCACCGGCGACGGGTGGATGAGCGAGGCCGACTGGCAGGCCCGCACCGACGACTACCTCGCCTTCGCCACCCGTGAGCTCGAACCGGGCTCCCCCCTGTCGGTCGCCGCTCACGCCGAGCGGGCCCGCCGCGACCCGGACTTCGACTGGGACCGCGAGGCGGTCACCGTCGAGGCCATGCAGCCAATCTTCGACAAGCTGGAGTCCTTCGCCGACACCAGCGACTTCGACATCGCCAACCTGCTGGCCCTGCGCCTCGGCTACCCCGACGACCTCAGCGGCGACGTGCGGGCCGAGATCGACCGCCAGCTCCTCGCCTTCAAGTACTGGCAGGACGAGCCCACCCCCGAGCACATCCCCGTCGACGACCACTACTACTGGACCGAGAACCACCAGGTGATCTTCCTGGCCGACGAGTACATCGCCGGCCAGGCCTTCCCCCGCCGTCGCTTCACCAACAGCGGCATGACCGGGCGGCAGCACATGGCGCACGCCCGCAAGCTGCTCGACCACTGGATCGACCTGCGGGTGCGCTTCGGTTTCAGCGAGTGGTACTCCGACGTCTATGCCACCGAGGACGTGAAGGGCCTCATGCTGCTGGTCGAGCACGCCGACGACCTCGAGCTGGCCACCCGCGCCGCCATGGTGGTCGACGTGGTGCTGACCGAGATGGCGGGGCACCTCCAGGCCGGGTCCTTCGGCGCCACCCACGGTCGGTCGTACATGAAGGACAAGAGCACAGCCCTCGACGAGGACACCTACAACACCGCGAAGATGCTCTTCGACGACACCCGGTACCCGTACCAGGGCGTGGACGACGCCATGTTCCTCGCCATCGCCCGCCGGTACCGCCTGCCCGAGGCCATCCGGCGCCTGGCCGTCACCGACGAGGTCGGCGTCGACCGCTCGCGGATGGGCATCGCCCTCGACCCCACCGCCGAGATCACCGATGATCCCGAGGCGCCGGAGGGCCTCGGGTTCAGCTCGTCCAACGAGGACAAGATGACCTGGTTCGGTGCCGGTGCCCTCACCACCTGGCAGGTGCTGCCGGCCACCCTCGAGCACATCCGTCGCTACGACCTGTGGGAGAGCGATGTGTACGCCGACTTCGGGGAGCTGAAGCCGATCGTGGACAGCCTGTCCGTTCCCCAGCTGCAGGAGCTGACCCGCACGCTGCACCCCCAGATCGGCCTCATCCTCCTGCCGGAGGTGAACACCGAGACTTGGCGGTCCCCCGAGGTAATGCTCTCCAGCGCCCAGGACGTTCGCCCCGGCCTGCGCTCGGATCAGGCCCACGCCTGGCAGGCCACCCTCGACGCCAACGCCGAGGTGTTCACCACCCACCCCGCCAACCCGCCACGGGAGGGCGACGAGTGGGTCGACGGCGACGGCTACTGGACGGGCACCGCCTCCATGCCCCGCTCGGCCCAGCGGGGCCAGGCCGCCATCCACATCTACGCACCGCAGTACCAGCCGAGCGACGCCCCGCCCCTCGACGCCTTCGGCTACGAGGACGAGACCCACGCCTTCTTCCCGCGGGAGCACTTCGACGAGGTCGTGCAGCGCGGCCATTGGACCATCGGCCGCAGGGGTGACGGGTACGTCGCCCTCTGGTCCTGGCGGCCGACACGGTGGCGGGAGCACGACCCGGCCAAGGTGCCCACCGGCCGGCTCAAGGGCACCTTCGACCTGGTGGCCGAGGGCGGGCCCGACAACGTGTGGATCGTGGAGGTCGGGCGGGCCGCCGACCAGGGCGGTGCCGGTGACCCGTTCGCCGCCTTCGTCGACTCGGTCACCTCCGCCCCGCCGCAGGTGACGAGACGGGCCGGTGGGGGGCCGGACGAGCCCGCCGCCGACTTCGACGCGGTCAAGGCCGGCTTCGACGTGCGCTACCGGTCCCCGGCCGAGGGCGAGCTGGCCTTCGGGTGGACCGGACCCCTCACCGTGGACGGCGAGGAGGTCGACCTGCATCCCGACGCCCGCTGGGACAGCCCGTGGACCAACGCGGCCTGGGGCAGCGGGCGCTACGCGGTGGAGCTGGAGGGCGCCACGCTGGAGCTCGACTTCCGCTCCGGGCGGCGGCGAGCGACCCGCTGACCCGTATCGACGGGATCAGTCCGGTTGGTCGGGGTCGACGTCCCGGGCGCGGGCCGCGAGCTCGTCGGCCTCGGCCCGACTGCGCTGGGCCTCGGTGGCCTGGAGCTCGGCCGCGGCTGCCTCCCGCTTGGCCCTCGCCGCCCGCTCGTCCGCCTCGGCCTGGGCCTGCTCGCCTTCGAGCTGCCGAGCCCGAGCCGCCTCCCGATGCTCGACCGCTTGCTCCCGCCGCGAGTCGAGGCGACGCCCCTTCGATTTCCGGGCCAGCAGAACCACGACGGCGATGACGATGAGCGCCAGCACGATCGCTCCGATGATCCAGGCAGTGTCCACGGAACCCCCTCCTAGTCGACGACCAGGGACGTCATCCCCTCCCCCGGCGGGCGCGACCCAAACCACCGGCCGCCGGACCGGTGCAGGCCTGAGTAGTCCTCCTGGTGGAGCGATACGGCCTTGAAGCGGTCGCATACCAGGGCGAGAGCCGCCCAATGGGCCGCTGGCGGAGGGTGTGGGATTTGAACCCACGGTGACCTTGCAGCCACAACGGTTTTCGAGACCGTCCCGTTCGTCCGCTCCGGCAACCCTCCGACGGGCAGGGTACTCGCCGCGTCAGCGGCGCCGGTCGGCGAAGAAGGCGGTGAGCAGCCCGGCGCACTCGTCGGCCCGCACACCGGCCACCACCGCCGACGTGTGGTTCAGGCGCTGGTCGACGGCCACGTTGTAGAGCGATCCGACGGCGCCGGCCTTCAGGTCGGCGGCCCCGAAGACCACCTCCGCTACCTGGGCGGCCCACGCCGCCCCGGCGCACATCGGGCACGGCTCGAGCGTGACCACCAGCGACGCCCCCCGGAGGCGGCGGTCGCCGATGGCCGCCGCCGCGTCGCGTAGGGCCAGCACCTCGGCGTGGGCGGTCGGGTCGCCGCTGCGCTCGCGTTGGTTGTGACGGCGGGCCACCACCCGGCCCTCCACCACCACCACCGCTCCGATGGGCACGTCGCCGGCGGCGCCGGCCGCCCGGGCTTCGTCGAGGGCCAGGCCCATGGCCGCCTCGTGGTCGACGACGGCGTCGGCTTCGCGCACTACGCCGCCAGCCCGGCGCACGGGCGCAGCCCGTCCCAGGCGGCCCGGGCGGAGGCCGCGGCGTCCCCCTCGAGCGGGTAGGGCACCCGGTCGCGGATCACCCCCGGCACCCACTCGTAGGACACGACCTGGCGGCCCCGCACGGCCACGGTGAGCACGCCCGTCATGGCCCCGGCCGGACTGCCAGCGTAGAAGCCGAAGTTGCCCAGCCCGTAGTGCACGAACGCTCGTCCGAGGCGGCCACCCCCGAGTACCCGGTGGGCGTGGCCGCCCACGATCACGTCGGCGCCGGCGGCCACCAGGCGCACGGCGAGAGCCCGTTGGTCCCCGCTCGGGCAGGTGGTCTCCTCGATGCCCCAGTGCAGGAACACCACCACGGTGTCGCTCGAAGCCCGGGCCTTGCGAACCTCGGCGACGAGCCGGTCCACCCGCTTGGCCGAGGCGAGGCCGCCCTTGGTCGGCGTGGCCGTCCACTCGCTGATGAGGCTGTCGTCGAGCACCTGGGTGGCGGCGATCACCGCTATGCGCTGGCCCCTCACCTCGGCCCGGAAGGGGGCGAAGGCCTCGTCCTCGTCGGCCCCGATCCCGATGATGGCGACGGGGGAGGAGCGCTTGGCGGCGATCGAGTCGAGAAGGCCCTCGGCCCCGAAGTCCATGCCGTGGTTGTTGGCCATCGACACTGCGTCGACGCCGTTCTCGGGGAAGGCCCGCAGCACCGACGGGGGCGCCCGGAAGGTGAACTCCTTGGGCGTGGGCACGCCCCGGGTGGTGATGGCCGTCTCCAGGTTGAGCACCGCCAGGTCGGCCCGCTCCAGCCACGGGCGCATGGGCCGGATGCGGGAGCCGGGGTCCGCCAGTAGCGAAGGTGACTGGGTGGCATTGAAGTTCACGTCGCCGGCGAAGGCCAAGGTGACGGTCTCCCCGCCCGCCTTGCCCGGGGGCACGGTGGAGGCGGTGGAGGCGGTGGAGGCGGTGGAGGAGGTGGAGGCGGACGAGGCCGTGGTGCGGCGCGGGGCCGAGGATCGCTCGACGGTGACGGTGACGGGGGAGGTGGAGGGGGACCTACGGCCGTCTCGATCAGAGCCGTTGTCGCCGCGGTCGCTGGTCTGCGGCCACGCCGCCACCGCGCCGCATCCGACCACCAGGGCGAGGACGGCGACGCCCGCCTGGGTGCGCCGGAGCCGCTGGGCCTTGATGGCCGAACCGGGCGGGCGGGCGCGCCGGGGCCCCGACGGCGGGGGCGGCGCGGGCGGTGGGGTGGAGCTCATGGCGCGGTCGGCGACAGAGTAGGAGGCGACGCCCATCGCCGGCGCATGACGGGCACGCTTTCGGCGCGACGTGGAACGAAGCTAGAAGTGGTGCTCGGACCGCCCCTCGGCAGGCATGAGGTGGTGACCGGCCCGGAACCCGTGGGTCGGCGGCATCGCCGCCGCGAGCGGAGGGTGTGGGATTCGAACCCACGGTGGCTTGCACCACACACGCTTTCCAAGCGTGCCGATTCGGCCGCTCTCGCAACCCTCCCGGGGACGGGGAGGCTATCGTGACCCCCGTGTCCGCCCCCGCAGGTGGCGGTCGGGCCCTGTGCAATCGCGGCCCGTGAACCGAGTCAGGGCCGGGAGGCAGCAGCTCTCAGCGGAGATCGCGGTGTGCCGCAGATCGCCTGACCGCCACCTGCCGGGGCGGGCGCCTTTGGCACCGGCCGGTAGCTTGCTGACGATGGCCTACCAGTCCCTCTACCGCCGCTACCGACCGCGGCGCTTCGCCGAGGTCCGGGGCCAGGCTCAGGTGGTGGGGGCGCTGCGCAACTCGGTGCGCGAGGACCGGGTGAGCCACGCCTACCTGTTCAGCGGGCCACGGGGCACCGGCAAGACGTCCACCGCCCGCATCCTGGCCAAGGCCCTCAACTGCGTCGACCTCGACGACGGCGAGCCGTGCGGCGTGTGCGACTCGTGTGTGGCCATCGACGCCGGCACGTCCTATGACCTGCAGGAGCTCGACGCCGCCTCCAACAACAAGGTCGACGACATCCGCGACCTCATCGAGCGGGTGGCCCTCGGCTCGCCCGGCCGCACCAAGGTCTACATCCTCGACGAGGTGCACATGCTGAGCACCGGCGCCTCCAACGCCCTGCTGAAGACGCTGGAGGAGCCGCCCGCCCACGTCGTGTTCGTGCTGGCCACCACCGACCCCCACAAGGTGCTGCCCACCATCCGCAGCCGCACCCAGCACTTCGAGTTCCACCTGCTGCCGGCCGACGAGCTGGCCGACCACGTGCGCTGGGTGATCGGTGACGCCGGCCTCGACGTGGCCGCCGACGCCGTCGAGCACGTGTTGCGCCAGGGCGGCGGCTCGGCCCGCGACACGCTGTCGGCCCTCGACCAGGTGGCCGCCGCCGGATCGGTGGGAGAACGAGGCGAGGAGGCCGAGGCGCTGGTCGACGCGGTGTGCGACGGAGATGTCGGTCTCGCCCTGCGATCGGTGGCCGATGCGGTGACCGCCGGGCGCGACCCCCGCACCCTCGGCGAGGCCCTCCTCGCCCGGCTGCGTGACGTGTTCCTGCTCCGGATGGGCGCCTCGCTCGACCACGTCCCCGACGCCGAGCGCCAGCGGGCGGCCGCCTGGGCCGAACGCATCGGCGATCGGGCCACCACCCGGGCGCTCGAGGAGGTGGGCGCCGCCCTCCTGGAGATGCGCCAGGCACCGGACCCCCGGATCCCCCTGGAGGTGGCGTTGGTGCGCCTCACCCGCCCGGAGGCGGGAACCGACCTCGGCGCCCTGGCCGCTCGCGTGGAGCGCTTGGAGCAGACCCTGGCCGCCGCCCCGCCGCCGGCTCCATCGCTCGCGCCACCAGAGCGACCGGCGCCCGCCCCGCCCTCGGCGTCTCCTTCGCCGCCTTCGCCGCCGATCACGCCTCGAACGGCCGGCCCGGCGCGGTCGGCGCCCCCGGCCCCGCCGGCGCCCGCCGCCCGGCCCGGCGACGCCGCCCGGGCCGCCCTGGCCCGCTCCCGCCCATCCTCGGACCCCCCGGCCTCGTCCAACCCGCCGCCGGCCGCCGAGCCCGCCCCGCCGGCAGCCCCGCTGGCGGCCGTCCCGGAACCGGCACCGGTCCCCGCTCCCGCCCCGCCGGCGGCGCCGGAAGGGTTCCCGGGTCGCGACGCCCTCACCCTGGGCTGGGCCGACGCGGTGCTGCCCCGGCTCGGCGGGCTGACCAAGGCCATGTTCGCGGTCGGGCGGTTCCTGGCGGTGGAGGGTGAACGGGCGGTGTTCGCCCTCCCCAACGAGGTGCACCGCCAGAAGTGCGCGCAGAAGCAGGCCGAGGTCGAGGACGCGCTGGCCTCCCACTTCGGGCGGCCGGTGCCGTTGCGCCTGGTGGTCGACGGGTCCACCGCCGAGCCTTCCGACGGTGGCGCCCCCGATGTCCTGGAGGAGCCCGATGTCGTCGACGTGGCCCACCTCCCCGACGCCCCTGCCCCCCGCAGCGACGTCGACCGCCTGACCGAGGCCTTTCCCGGCTCCCAGCTCCTCCAGGAGGACACATGAGCGACCTGCCCACCGGCCCACCCCCGGGCGAGAGCAACGACCCCACCCCGGTCCGGCCGGACGCGGTCGATCCCGGCAGCGGCGGTGACCTGGCCGCCCTCCTCGGGGGCGGCGGTGGCTTCGACCTCGGCTCGCTCATCGAGCAGGCCTCGGAGGTGCAGGCCCAGATGGCCGAGGCTCAGGAGCGGGCGGCGGCCACGGTGGTCGAGGGGGTGGCCGGCGGGGGCGTGGTGAAGGTGTCGGTCACGGGGGGCATGGAGTTCCGTTCCGTCACCATCTCGCCCGATGCCGTCGACCCCGACGACGTCGAGATGCTCCAGGACCTCGTCCTGGCCGCCCTCCACGACGCCGTGGAGCGGGTGCAGGAGCTGCAGGCCGAGGCGGCCGGCGGTCTCGACCTCGGGGGGATGGACCTGGGGGGCCTCATGGGCGGCGACGCCTGAACGTGGCCGTCTACGCCGCTCCGGTGCAGGAGCTCATCGACGAGCTCGGGCGCCTCCCGGGAGTGGGCCCGAAGTCCGCTCAGCGCATCGCCTTCCACCTGCTCAAGCTGTCGCGGGAGGACGCGCTGCGCCTGGCCAAGGCGGTGGTGGAGGCCAAGGACCGAGTCGCCTGGTGCACCCGCTGCTTCAACGTGGCCGAAGGTGAGCTGTGCGGCATCTGTACCGACGACCGGCGCGACGCCACGGTGGTGTGCGTGGTGGAGGAGCCCCGCGACCTGGTGGCGGTGGAGAAGACCCAGGAGTTCCGGGGCCGCTACCACGTGCTGGGCGGGGCCATGAGCCCCATCGAGGGCATCGGGCCCGAGCACCTGCGGGTGAAGGAGCTGTTGGCCCGGATCGACGCCGAGGAGATCACCGAGGTGATCCTCTGCACGAACCCCAACATCGAGGGCGAGACCACCGCCATGTACCTGGCCCGCCTGCTCAAGCCGCTGGGGCTCAGGGTCACCCGCATCGCCAGCGGGCTGCCGGTGGGCGGCGACCTCGAGTACGCCGACGAGCTCACCCTCGGCCGGGCGCTGGAAGGCCGCCGCGAGCTCGAGGGATAGCCCGAGAGGGGGCGTCCCGGGCCTGACCGGGAGGGGGGAGAGGTCCGACCCGAGACGCGTAGCTGACCCTACAAGAGCCCGCCGACCACGCCAACGCGCTGCGGCCCTCGCTGCTGCCAAGCTGACGGCGTGCGGAAGAACCTCGTCGTCCTCCGGGTGGGACCGAACTCGTTGCACCCCCGTTGGTTCGATCCTCGTGAGCCTCGGAACTGGGACCTGTACCTCTCGCCCTACGCCGAGATTCCGCCCGAGCTGGGCATCGAGAGCACGGTGGGAGAAGTGGTCCCCGGCCCGAAGTGGTCAGGGATTCGTGAGGTCCTGAACACGTGGTCGGGATGGCGCCAGTACGAACAGATCTGGCTGCCCGACGACGACATCCTCACGAGCCAGAGCGTCATCAACCAGGTGTTCGACGTCGCGGGCGGGGTTGGGCTCGACCTGTTCGCGCCCGCCCTCGACGAGGCGTCCTACTACGCGCACTTCGACATGATGCAGAACCGGAGCTTCTTCGGGCGTTGGGTCGGGTTCATCGAGATCATGGTCCCCGGGTTCAGTCGCACGGCGTTGGAGGCCCTGCTACCGACGCTCGACCTGTCCGAGACCGGTTGGGGCCTGGGCCTGGACTCGGTGTGGCCGAAGCTCTTGGACTACGAGAACATCGGCGTGATCGACGGGCTCACGGTCACCCACACCCGGCCCATCGGCCAGCGGCGGGATGCCGAGCTGGCCCAGCGCATGCTCGACGAGTCCGATGCCATCCTCGAGCGGTACGACTGTCGGCAGGTGCACACCACCTTCGGGGCGTTCGGCCCGGACCTCGAGCGGCTGGACCTGACACCCGAACGCCTGCTGGTGGAGCTGGTGAAGGGGTCGCAGTACCTCTTCGAGCGCGATCCGCGGATCCTGGCGTGGATCGTCGACTTCCAGAGGGCGTTCTCCACCTGGCCCGAATACCCGGTCGAGGGCACGCCCGAGCGCGAGCCGCCGGCGGGCTAGGGCTACGAGTGGGACCGCGTCCCGGTGGCGAGCAGCTGGGCGAGGTGGGACCAGGAGGGCACGATCGCCGCCACCCCCGCTTCGCGCAGTGCGGCGGCCCGCTCGCCACGCTCCCCGTCGGGCACGAACTGCAGGTTGCCGATGGTGGGGAAGCCGGCGGCGACCGCTGAACGCGCGCCGGCGACGGCATCCTCCACCGCCAGGCCCTGTGCGCCCGTCAGGTCCAGTCGCCGGCCGGCGAACTGGTAGATGGCAGGGTCGGGCTTGCTGGTCGGCACCGGCAGCGAATCCTCCGCGCTGAAGCGCGCGTGGTCGGGGAAGAGGTCGTCGAGGCCGGTCGCGGTGAGACAGGCATCGAGCCGTGTGGACGCGCTCGACGTGACGACGGCGAGGCGGAAGCAGCGGGAGAGGGCCACCAGCACCCGGCGGATGTCGGCGTCCGGCCGGAGCACCTCGGAGAGCCGCGCCACCACCGCCTGGCGCTCGGCGAGGACCCAGCGCTCGAGCGCCTCCGGCTCGATGCTCATGCCGGCCTCGGCGGCGAGGGCCAACGCCATCGACCGGAAGTTCATGCCTACGGATCGGCGGCGCAGCCCGTCGGGCGTGAACCTCCGGTCGATGCCCAGCGCGGCCAGCAGCCGGTTGGTGACGGCGGTCGAGGCGACGAACGCCGGCTCCTCGGATCCGAACAGGTTGCCGTCGGCGTCGCACAGCAGGACCTCGACGGCGTCGATGTCGGGGGGTGAGAGGTGACGGGCGTCCTGGCTCACCGCACGTCGGCCAGCGCATCGCTCGCGACGACCGCGCGTGCGCCATCGGCATTGAGCTCGCGCAGTGCTTGGCGGACCGCGGCTACGAACCCGGGGGAGGCACCGAGCGAGCCGAACGTCGGCTCGTCGGCCAGCAACGGCCTCGGGTCGTCGCCGCCGGCGAGAGCGAGTGCGTGCAGACGTGCGGCGCGGGGATCCTCGAACTTGATCCGCTTCCCGCGGTCGTCGACGCCGCGCAGGTACCGGCACCACGCCGCGACCGCCAGCGTCAACCGCCCATGGGGACGACCCAACGCCCTCGCCTCACGGATGGACGGGAGCAGGTGACCCGGGACCTTGGTCGAACCGTTCCGGCAGAGCCGCTCGAGCCGGTCTCCCACCATCGGGTTGGCGAACCGATCCCGCAAGGTCGCGCCGTACGCCGACAGGTCGATCCCCACCTGGGGCAGCAGCGGCGCGATCTCCTCGTCCATCATGGCCTCGACGTAGGCCGCGAACGCGGGGTCGGCCATCGTCTCGTCGATCCGTGCATACCCGGCCAGCGAGCCGAGGTAGCCGAGCGCGCTGTGGCTCGCGTTCAAGAGCCTCGTCTTGGTGAGCGAGTATGGCCGGACGTCGTCGACGAACTGCACGCCAGCCTCGTCGAGGGGCGGCCGCCCGGCGCAGAACACGTCCTCGATCACCCATTGCGAGAACGGCTCGGTCATCACGGGCCAGCGGTCGCGCACCCCGAAGGTCCGTTCGACCATGGCCCGGTCCTCGGCGGTCGTGCCGGGGGTGATCCGGTCGACCATGGTGCTCGGGAAGGCGCCCCGATCCGCCACCCAGTCGGCCAGGCCCGGATCGCGAAGGGCGGCGAAGCCGACGACGGCGGTGCGGGCGACGACGCCGTTGCTGGTCATGTTGTCGCAGGAGAGCACGGTGAACGGCGGGAGCCCGCGGCGGCGCCGGCGGTCGAGGGCCTCGACGAGCAGCCCGAGCGCCGAGCTCGGAGCGGTGGGATGGGCGAGGTCGTGGCGGACGACGCGGTCGTCGCCGGCGAACTCGCCGGTCTGCAGGTCCACCTTGTATCCGTTGGCGGTGACGGTCAGGGTGACGAGACGGGTGCGCTCGTCGGCCAGCGCGTCGAGGACCAGTGCTCGGTCGTGGGGAGCGAAGAGGTAGCGCGTGATCACACCGATCACCCGGGCCTGATCGCCGCCGGCGTCACGGGTCACGACGGTGTAGAGGCCGTCCTGGGCGTCGAGCACCTCCTTCATGTCTCGACGGTGCAGCCCCACCCCGGTCAGGGCCCAGCCGTCCCCCAGGCCCCGCCGGGCCAGGTCGTCGAAGTAGACCGCCTGGTGCGCCCGGTGGAAGGCGCCGACGCTGATGTGGACGACGCCACGGGTCAGGGCAGCGCGGTCGTAGCGGGGGACCGACACCCGTTGGGCGTGGTGCGCCAGAGTGCGCTGGCCCAAGGGGCGTGAGGCGAGCAGAGCGGGGTAGCTACCCGCGCCCCGCACCGGCCAGTACCCTCTCGCACGGCCACTGCGCCGGCCGAAGGCCGGTTTCGGGCCGCGTTCTGGCCGGTCGCCGCGGCTGCCAAGCTGACGCAATGCGGTCGAACCTCGTGCTGGCCCGCGTGGGCGCCGACTCGCTGCACCCCCGATGGGTGGACCCGGGCCGGCCCCGCAACTGGGATCTCCGGCTGGTGCCCTACCAGCCGATCCCTCCCCAGGACGACGTCGATTGTGTGGTGGGCGAGGTGATCCCGGGCCCGAAGTGGTCGGGTATCCGCCAGGTGCTCGACGAGTGGGACGGATGGCGCAGCTACGAGCACATCTGGATCCCCGACGACGACATCCTGGCCGACCAGGTCGTGATCAACACGATGTTCGAGGTCGCCGACGGCGTCGGGCTCGAGCTCTTCGCGCCTGCCCTCGACGAGACGTCCTACTTCGCCCACTTCAGCACGATGCGCAACGCCCGCTTCTGTGGCCGATGGGTCGGGTTCGTCGAGATCATGGTCCCCGGCTTCCGCACCGACACCCTGGAGCGGCTGCGGCCGACACTCGACCTGAGCGAGACGGGCTGGGGGTGGGGGCTCGACTCGGTGTGGACCAAGCTCCTGGGGTACGAGAACGCCGCCATCATCGACGGCACCCCCGTGTCCCACACCCGGCCGGTCGGCCAGATGCGCGATGCCGACCTGCACAGGCGTCTCCTCGCGGAGTCCGACGCCCTCTTCGCGCGTTATGACTGCCGGCAGGTGCACACCACGTTCGGGGCGTTCGGTGAAGACCTGGAGCCGCTCGACCTCAGCCCGGAGCAACTCCTGGTGGACCTGGTGAGGGGCTCCCAGTACCTGATCGAGCGCGATCCACGGATCCTCTCGTGGATCTTCGACTTCCAGGCACGGCACTTCGCTCTGCCGGACTACCCGGTAGAGGGCACGCCCTGAGCGCCCCGGCTCAGGACATCGACTTGAGGAGGATGGCGTCGCCCTGGCCGCCGCCGCCGCAGAGGGCGGCTGCGCCGGTGCCGCCGCCTCGGCGCTGCATCTCCAGCAGCAGGGTGAGGGCCACCCGGGTGCCGGACATGCCGATGGGGTGGCCGAGGGCGATGGCGCCGCCGTTGACGTTGACGATGTCGTCGGTGATGCCGAGGTCGGCCATGGAGGCCAGGCCCACCGCGGCGAAGGCCTCGTTGAGCTCGAACAGGTCGAGGTCGGTGACCGACTTGCCGACCTTGTCGAGGGCGATCTTGATGGCCCTCGACGGCTGGGTCAGCAGGGAGGGGTCGGGGCCCGCCACCTGTCCGTAGGAGAGGATCTCGCCGAGCGGCGTGATGCCCAGCTCCTCGGCCTTGGCCTTGGAGGCGACGATCACGGCGGCGCCGCCGTCGGAGATCTGGCTGGCGTTGCCGGCGGTGATGTTGCCGGACTTGTCGAACGCGGCGCGCAGGCTGGCGAGGCTCTCGGCGGTGGTCTCACCCCGCACGCCCTCGTCGATGCCGACCGTCAGCGGGTCGCCCTTGCGCTGCGGCACCTCCACCGGGACGATCTCGTCGTCGAACAGCCCGTTCTTGGCGGCCGACGCGGCGCGCTGGTGCGAGGCCGCGGCCAGCTCGTCCTGCGGCACCCGCTCGAGGCCGCCGGCCGCCGCGTACTTCTCGGTGCCGGCGCCCATGGCGCACACGTCGAAGGCGCAGAACAGCCCGTCGTACATCATCGAGTCGACGACCTTCTGGTCGCCCAGCCGGTAGCCGGCCCGGGCCCCGGGCAGCAGGTAGGGGGCGTTGGTCATCGACTCCATGCCGCCGGCCACCACGATGTCGGCCTCGCCGTCGGCCACCAGCTTGTCGGCCAGGTAGATGGAGTTGAGGCCCGACAGGCACACCTTGTTGATGGTGGTGGAGGGCACGCCCATGGGGATGCCGGCCTTGACCGCCGCCTGCCGGGACGGGATCTGCCCGGCGCCGGCCTGGAGCACCTGGCCCATGAACACGTAGTCGACCTGGTCGGGCGACACTCCGGCCCGCTCGAGGGCGGCGGCGATGGCGAAGCCGCCCAGCTCGGCGCCGCTGAAGGAGGCCAGGCCGCCCGACAGCTTGCCGATCGGCGTACGGGCACCAGCAAGGATCACGGAACCGGCCATGGAAGCACTCCCCGAGAGAGGACGGATGGTGCCCGGCAGCGTACCGAGCGCGCGTCAGGACCCGAAAGCTGGGCTCAGGAGCGGGGTTCGTCTCCGCCGGCGGCCTCGTCGGACGTCTGGACCTGGTCGTCGGGGATGACCTCGGCGGCCTGCTCCGCCCGATCGCCGTCGGCCGCTTCGGATGTGGTGGCGTCGCCTCCTTCGGCGGCGCCCTGGCTGGTGGGCGCCTCGCCGCCTTCGTGGACGACCATGGCCTCGTTGACGTCGAGGTTTGGCAGCTCCTGGGCCTCGAAGTCGCCGATGGCGGCCTGGAGGTGGGTGCGGGCCTCCACCAGGCGGGCGTGGGTGGTGCGCTCGCTCTCCACCAGGTGGTTGAGCTGAGTGCGGGCCTCGGTGAGGACCTCCTCGGCCCGGCGCTGGGCCCGCTGCTCGGTGGAGGCGAGCATGCGCTCGGCCCGGGCCTGGGCGTCGGCCACGACCGACAACGCCTCGTCCTGGGCAGCCGCCAGGGCCCGGCGGGCCTCCTCGCGGTCGGCGTCGGCCTCGCCCTGGCGGGCCTCCGCGTAGGCCTCGGCCGAACGGCGGGTCTCGGCGGAGTACTCCTCGGCCTGCACCTTCATCAGGTCGGCGGCGGCCTCGGCTGCCCGGCGGGCCTCGTTGGCCTCCTCGGTGGCCTGGGCGGTGAGGCGGGCCGCCTGCTCCTCGGCGGTGCGCAGCACCGCAGCCACCTGCTCGCCCATCTGGGCCCACGCATCGGCTCCGGTAGCGGCCGGACCCCCGGCGGGCTCGGGCTCGGCCGCCCGGGCCTCGGCCTGTTCCATGAGGGCAGCGGCGCGCTGCTCGGCCTCGGCGGCGGCGGCCATGCGAGCCTCGGCCTGCTCGACCAGCTCGTGGGCCCGGGCCTCGGCCTGGGCCACCACCACCGCCGCCCGGTCCTCGGCCTCCCCGTCGCCGCCGGGCGCCGCTGCCGGGCCGGGCGCGCCGCCGCCGTCCAGAGCCGCCCGGTAGTCGTTGGCCACCTCGTGCAGGAAGGTGGAGACCTCGCCCTTGTCGTAGCCGCGGAGGCCCACCAGGAACTGCTTGGACTCGATCTCCTCGGGTGTCAGCGCCATCTGCCCGTCCCTCCGTTCGCCCGGATCCACTCGCTGGATCGGGCGGATCATACGCACCCGGACCCCTCTCGGCCCGGGGCCATTGGGAGCCCGCCGACGGCGAGGGCTACCTTGCGGCCATGCAGCCGATCCTCGATGCGATCCAAGCCGGGGCCGCGGGCGACGACCTCGCCAACCTGGCCATTCCCGAGTCCTACCGGGCGGCGTTCGTCCGCCGTGACGAGGCCGCCATGTTCGAGGGCCTGGAGTCCTCCGACAAGGACCCCCGCAAGTCCCTGCACGTCGACGAGGTGCCCACCCCCGAGCTGGCGCCCGACGAGGCCTACGTGGCGGTGATGGCCAGCGCCATCAACTTCAACACGGTGTGGACCTCGATCTTCGAGCCCTTGCCGACCTTCGGGTTCCTCGACCGTCTCGGCAAGGAGTCGGCGTGGGGGGCTCGCCACGCCCTCGACCACCACGTGGTCGGCTCCGACGGGGCGGGGGTGGTGCTGCGGGTCGGCTCGGCGGTGCGCAACTGGAAGCCGGGCGACCGGGTCACCATCCACTGCAACCACGTCGACGACCAGGACCCCACCGCCCACGACGACTCCATGCTCGCCACCAACCAGCGCATCTGGGGCTTCGAGACGAACTTCGGGGGCCTGGCCGACCTGGCCGTGGTCAAGGCCAACCAGCTCATGCCCAAGCCCCGCCACCTGAGCTGGGAAGAGGCGGCGTGCAACGCCCTCACCAACTCCACCAGCTACCGCATGCTCGTCAGCCACAACGCGGCGGCCATGAAGCAGGGCGACGTGGTGCTGATCTGGGGCGCCTCGGGGGGGCTCGGCGGCTACGCCGTGCAGTACGTGCTCAACGGCGGCGGCACCCCGGTGGGCGTGGTGTCCTCCGAGTCGAAGGTGGAGCTGCTGAAGGAGCTGGGCTGCGAGGCGGTGATCGACCGCAAGGCCGCCGGCTACAAGTTCTGGTCCGACGACCACACCCAGGACGAGAAGGAGTGGCGCCGCCTGGGCAAGGACGTGCGGGCCCTCGTGGGCCGCGACCCCGACATCGTCTTCGAGCACCCCGGCCGCCAGACCATGGGCGCGTCGGTGTTCGTGGCCGCCCGGGGCGGCACCGTCGTCACCTGCGCCGCCACCAGCGGCTACATGATCGAGTACGACAACCGCCACCTGTGGATGAAGCTGAAGCGCCTGATCAGCTCCCACTTCGCCAACTACCGGGAGGCCTGGGAGGCCAACCGGCTGGTGAGCGAGGGCCGCATCCAGCCCATCCTGTCCGCGGTCCACCCCCTCACCGAGGTGGGGGAGGCGGCCTCGGCGGTGCACCGCAACGTGCACGAGGGCAAGATCGGCGTGCTGTGCCTGGCTCCCGAGGAGGGCCAGGGCATCGACGACCCCGCCTTCCGCGAGCAGGTCGGCGAGGACCGCATCACCCTCTTCCGGAGGTCCGGAGCATGAGCCCCCTGGCGGTGCGCAACCCCTACGACAACGCCGACGACGACGATTCGCACCACGGGGAGGGTGGCGGGCCCGACCGGCCGCTGCTCACCGAGATCGACCACATCGCCATTGCCGTGCACGACCTGGGCGACGCCATCGACACCTACCGGGAGACCTTTGGCGCGGTGGTGGAGCACCGGGAGGTGGTCGAGAGCGACGGGGTCGAGGAGGCCCTGCTGCGGGTGGCCGAGAGCTACGTGCAGCTGCTCACGCCCACGCGCGACGACTCACCGGTGGCCAAGTACCTCGAGCGCAAGGGCGAGGGCATCCACCACGTGGCCTACCGGGTGGACGACTGCGCCGAAGCCCTGGCCGCGGTGAAGGCCCAGGGTCACCCGGTGATCGACGACGCTCCCCGGCCCGGCTCGCGGGGCACAACCGTGGCCTTCGTGCACCCCCGCGCCATCTGCGGCACCCTCATCGAGCTCGTCCAGGAGTGACCCGGCGGCGCCCGGCCGCCTGACGCACCGCCACGCCGAAGCCCAACAGCGCCACCCCGAGCAGCACGACCGCCGCCAGCGTGGCCCCGGTGCGGCCCAGCGCGCCGCCCGAGGTGTCACCTGAGCCCACCCCGGTGCCGGTGCCCGTTCCGGTGCCGCCGACGGCGGCGGGGTCCGGGCCCGGTCCCGGACCGGGGCCCGGCCCGGCGGGAGTGGTGGAGGTGGACGCGGTCGACCCCGGCGGGGCCGTGGTCGAGCCCGGCGCCGTCGTGGTGGTGGTCGTAGTCGTTGTCGTGGTCGTGGTCGTGGTCGTGGCGCTCGGGTCGGTGACGGTGATGGTCACCACCCCGCGGTCGCTCAGACCCTCGGCGTCGCTGACCCGGAGCGTGGCCGCGAAGGTGCCGGCGGTCGGGTACGCGTGGCTGACGGTCGGCCCCTCGGCCTCGAAGGTGCCGTCGCCGTCGAAGTCCCACGCGTAGCGCAGCTGGGATGGCACCTGCACGTCGTCGAAGGACCCGGTCCCGTCGAAGCTCACGGTGCCGCCCTTGGCCAGCGTGGTCGGCCGGGCCTGCGGTCGGGCGGTGGGCGCGGCGTTGGTGACCTGGTCGAGCCCGTAGTCGAAGGGCACGCAGCCCTCGCCCATGTTGAAGCGGACATCACCGTTGAGGTTCCCGGGCGCGGTGGCGGGGCCCTCGTCGGCGCCGGCCATCGACGTCACCTCGAAGGTGAGACAGTCGAGTCGAACACCCACGGCGAGATGTTCTGGGCCAGCAGCGGGTTGGCGCAGTCGGCCACGCACTGCTCGGGCCGGCGAGGGTCGGTGTAGTTGTCGAGGTGAGGGCTGGTGGCGGCGTCTCTGAAGGTGGAGCGGCCGGCGGCGCGGGTGAAGGCGGCGTCGTCGAGGTCGGGCGTCTCGCTCCCGGGCTCGGGCACGGAGTCGAGGGGACTCTGGGCGGGCGGGTCGTCGGTGCCCACGTTGCCGTAGCCGTGGGCCTCGTCGGTGTAGACGAGGGACAGACCGGGCTCGAACCCGATGGGCTCGCGGTCGTTCTCCCCCTTGCCATCGAGGTCGAAGCTGGAGCGGAGGAGTGCGGCCAGATGTTGTCGTAGGGCGGCACCGGGCACTGCTCGGTGCTCGTCGGTGGATCGCAGGCCAACCCTTGCGACACGCCGTTGCCGCCCTCGCCGGCGTACACCATCATGAAGAAGTCGACGACGCCGTCCTTGTCGGTGTCGAAGTCGCTGTAGTCGATCTTGGGATCGGCGATCTGGGCGGCGTCGTAGACCGCCTTGGCGGCCGGGCCGCAACCGGAGTCGATGTCCTGCAGTGCGCCCACCCCGGCCACCGCCCCGATGAGGGCCGAGCCGTTGGCGTCGGCGCCGTAGTACTGGGTCTGGCCCGGCAGCTGGTACCAGCCGTCCTCGATGCGGTTCGGGTAGGCCGGCGAGCCGAACGTGTCGGGCTGGCCGCCGAACGTCACCCCGGTGCAGGTGTTCGGCGTCTCCGTGTCGATGGTGGAGAAGTCGAAGCCGGGCGCGTAGTCGAAGCCGGCCGAGGCGATGGTGGCCGAGGGCACGAAGCCCTGGGGGAACAGCTGGCCGTAGGAGATCTCCTGGTACAGGTTGAACGTGGAGCCGGGCACGTCCCGGGAGTTGATCTTGTCGGAGAGCACCTCGCCGGTGTGGCCCGCCTCGTGGCTGCGGTCGGTGTAGTCCACCGGCACCACCGGGAAGGGCCGGTCGCCGTAGCGGGCGGTGTCGTAGCGGGAGTCGCGGGGGATCACCTTGGGCCCGTGGCTGGTGGAGGTGACCCCGCCGTCGGGACCGTCCTCGTAGGTGAGGGTGGCGTCGCTGGAGATGTCCTTCCAGACGATCTCGGGATCCTCGCCGAGGGACTCGCTCCGGGCGTCGACCACGAGGGTCACCACCGTGGGGGCCTCGGCCGTGCCCGCGGGCAGCGTGCCGATCGTCCAGTTGATGGCACCGTCGGCGTCGATGGCGGCCGAAGGGCTGGACTCGTCGAGGAACCGGGCGCCGTCGGCGGGGGTGACACGCACCGTCACGCCGGTGGCATCGGTGCCGCGGACGTTGCGCACCAGCACCCGGAAGGGGTACTCCTCGCCTGGCTTCACCCATCCCACCGAGGACACGAAGGTGTTCTCCACCACGATGCCCTCACCGACCGCGGTGGTGTTGACGCCGGCCGGGGCCGGCTCGGCGGTGACGGCTTCGGGGGCCGCGGCCGCCGGCCGGGAGCGCTCGGCGCCGGGCACCGGGCCCAGCGCGGCCGCCACCAGCACGACGAGCAGGGCGAACAGCGATCGACGCATGGGCGGGTCCTCTTGACGGGTCGGGCGCAACCGCGTGGGTAGGTGCCCCATTGACCCTTTGCCACCCTTTCCTGCCGGGTGCTGGGTGATCGCCTCCCGGAGCTGGCGGCGGCTCGGGGCACCGCCGCTAGCGTCGATGCGTGCGCGACGACCTTCCCGTCCCCGCTTCGGTCGTGGCCGACCTGCGCCGCGCCCGGCGACGCCAGCGGGTGGCCGCCATCCACTGGGTCGACGCTCTCTACCAGGTGTACATCACCGGGATCGTCGCCGCCGGCGCGGTGCTGGCCCTCTCCACCGTGGTGGGCGACTCCCGCCTCGACCCCGCCGCCATCGACCGGGCGCGGGCATCGGGGCCGGCCGTGCTGGGGATGGTGGCCGCCCTCGCCATCTTCGTGGGGTTGCGCTCGGGTAGCCGGGGCGGTCCGCTGGCGGTGGAGGCGGCCGACGTGCGCCACGTGCTGCTGGCCCCGGTCGACCGGGGTGACGCCCTCCGGGCCCCCGCCCTGCGCCAGCTCCGCTTCGCCGCCTTCACCGCCATCGCGGTGGGCGCGGCTGCCGGCCAGTTCGCGGGGCGCCGATTCGAGGGCAACGGCGCCGCCTGGGTGGCCTGCGGCGCGGTTTTCGCCCTGTGTGTGGCCGGCCTCGGGCTCGGCGCCGCCCTGGTCGCCTCCGGCCGGCGCCTACCGTCGTGGGCCGCCACCCTGGCCGGGGGGGCGCTGGTGGTGTGGTCGGTCGCCGACGTGGCCTCCGACCTGGTGCCGGCCGGTCCCGCCCGCACCGCCGGCCGCATCGCCTTGTGGCCCCTCGGATTCGACCCCCTCGGGCTGGTGCCCATCGCCGTGGCCGCCGCCGTGGTCGCCATCGGGCTGGCCGGGGTGGCCGGCGTGTCGTTGGAGGCGGCCGAGCGGCGAACCTCCCTCGTGGGCCAGCTGCGCTTCGCCGTCACCCTCCAGGACCTGCGCACGGTGCTGGTGCTGCGCCGCCAGCTGGCCGCCGACCTCCCCCGCTCGCGGCCGTGGCTGCCGAGCTGGCGGCGACCGGGACGGGCCCTGTTCCCGGTGTGGCAGCGGGGCTGGCGGGGCGTGGCCCGCTGGCCGGCGGCCCGGCTGGTGCGCCTGGTCGTGCTGGCCGTCGTGGCCGGCTTCGCGCTGCGGGGCGCCTGGACCGGCACCACCCCGCTCATCGCGGTGGCCGGCCTGGCGCTTTGGGTCGCCGCCCTCGACGCGGTGGAGCCGCTGGCCCAGGAGACGGACCACCCCGGCCGGCGCGATGCGGTGCCACTGGAGGAGGGGCGCCTCATGGTGCGCCACCTGGCCGTGCCCGCGGTGGTGATGACGGTGGTGGCGGCGGGGGCGGCCGGGGTCAGCCTGGCCGGCGGGCGGTCGGCCCTCGAGGCCGAGGCGGCGATGACCGCGGTGCCACCCATGGCTCTGGCGGCGGTGGCCGGTGCCGTCAGCAGCGTCCTCATGGGCGCGCCCAAGCCCTTCGACGAGCTGGCCGTGGCCTCGCCGGAGATCGCCGGCATGCGCACCGCCGTGCGCACCGTGTGGCCGCCGCTGCTGGCGGTGGGGGGCGTGGTGCCGCTGCTGGTGGCCCGGGCCGCGGTCGAGAGCGGCCGCCCCGTCCTCGACGCAGCGGCCCTGAGCGGCGCGGTGGTGCTCGGCGTCGCCCTGCTGGTGGCGGCCTGGGTCCGCTACCAGAGCGACATCCGGGCCTGGTGGGCGGCGGCCTCCGAGGCCGCCATGAAGGGCGGCGGGGCCACCGAAGCGGCCGATGCCGGTGGAACGCCGTGAGCGAGCCCGAAGGGCGAGCGAACCATCAGCACGGCGCTTGTCCGCCGCGCAGCGGCGGCGCTCATTGGTGCTCTGTGGCCGACAGGGATGTAGGTGGTCCACCGAGGTGGATGGTGCACCAATGAGCGCCTCGGGCTTCGACGCGGCGGTGGACGCCGGTGCCGATGCGGACGCCGCGGTCGATGCCGGCGTCATCGGCGGCGAGGCGCCGGCGGTGGAAGCGGCTGGGTTGGCCAAGGCCTACGGCGACCTGGTGGCGCTGCACCCGCTCGACCTCCAGGTCGAGGCGGGCCAGAGCGTGGCCCTGATCGGGCACAACGGGTCGGGCAAGTCGACCTTCCTGCGCATGGCCGCCGCCCTGCTCGAGCCCACCGAGGGCACCGTCGAGGTGGCCGGCTGGCCGGTGGGCACCCTCGAGGCCCGGGCCACTACCTCGTTCCTGCCCGACGACCCGGTGCTGTACGACGACCTCTCGGTGCGCGAGCACGTGGAGTACGTGTCCCGCCTGCACGGCGGCGACGGCTGGGACGGCTACGCCACCGACCTGGTCGAGCGCCTGGGGTTGGCCGACCGCGTGGACGACCTGCCCTCGCGCTTCAGCCGAGGGCTCCGCCAGAAGACCTCGATAGTGCTCGGGCTCGTGCGCCCGTTCTCCTTGCTCCTCGTGGACGAGCCCTTCGTGGGCCTCGACGCCGGCGGGCGGGCGGCCATGCTCGACCTGCTCGACGAGGTCCACGGCGACGGTGCCGCGGTGGTCGTCGCCACCCACGACCCCGGCTTCGTGGAGCGGGTGCAGCGCTGCGTGGCCCTCCGCGACGGCGAGGTCATCTTCGACGGCGCCGCCGCTGCCGCCGACGTCCTGCGCCTGGTCGGGGCCTGACGTGCAGGTCCACCTGCTCGACGGCACCTACGAGCTGTTCCGCTACCACTTCGCCCTGCCCCCGCACCTCACCGCCGAGGGCCGGGAGGTGGCCGCCACCCGCGGCGTGGTCGGCACGGTGCTCTCGATGCTGGAGGGCGGGGTGACCCATCTCGGGGTGGCCACCGACCACGTCATCGAGTCGTTCCGCAACGAGCTCTGGGACGGCTACAAGAGCTCGGCGGGCGTGGACCCCGACCTGCTCCAGCAGTTCCCGCTCGTGGAGGAGGTGCTCGAGGCGGCCGGCGTGGTCGTGTTCCCCATGGTCGAGCACGAGGCCGACGACGCCCTGGCGGCGGCGGCCGCCATCGCCGCCGCCGACGAGCGGGTCTCCCAGGTGGTCATCTGCACGCCGGACAAGGACCTCGGCCAGTGCGTGGGCGGCAAGGTCGTCCAGCTCGACCGCCGCGCCCGCACCACCGTCGACCGCGACGGCGTGCGGGCCAAATTCGGCGTGGAGCCGACGTCGATCCCGGACTACCTCGCGCTGGTCGGCGACAGCGCCGACGGGTTCCCCGGCCTGGCCGGGTGGGGGGCCAAGTCGGCGGCGGCGGTGCTGGCCCGCTACCGCCACATCGACGCCGTACCCGCCCGGTCCGAGGACTGGGACGGCGTCGACGTCCGCAACGCCGGCAAGCTGGCCCGGACCCTGCGCGAGAACCTCGACGCCGCCATGCTCTTCCGTCGCATCGCCACCGTCGAGCGCGACGCGCCGGTCATGGCCTCGGTCGACGAGCTGGCCTGGACCCGGCCCACCGACGGTTTCCGGGCGCGCTGCGAGGAGATCGACGCTCCTGGGCTGGCTGACCGGGCCGAGGCGCTGGCGGCCGCCCGCGCCTGAGGAGCGCAGCCGGCCGGCGACCTCGAGCCCCCTCCCGGGCTCGAGGTCTCCGCCCTCCGGCTGTCGGCCGGGCGGGAGGCCGCCGCCCACCCCTTCGACTGGTGCCCCGGCCCCCCGCCGCGGCATTGGTCCGGTTGGGCGGGTGGCAACGAGCGGTCGGCTGCCCAACGGATTGGACAGATCGTGCAGGAAACGGGCATTTCCCGCCATGGCCCACTCGGGCCATTTCCGAACTAGTCCCCACACGCTGGGCCCGGCCCACCACGGCCCGCCATGGCCTCGCTACGCTGCGGAGCACGACCGCCGGAGGGAGGCTGGGATGCGGATCCGTGCCGCAGGTGGGTTGCTGTTGGCACCGGTCCTGTACCCGGTGGCGGTCACCCTGGACCAGCTCGGTTCCCGCGTGAGCGACGAGAACCTGGAACGGGCGTTGCGCTACCTGTTCTGGACCGGGGCCATCGCCCTCGGGCTGGTGCCGTGGGTGATCTACGACGTGCGCGGCCTCGGCGACCTTCCGCCCCGCTGGGTGGCTGATTACCAGCTCTGGTACCCGATGGGCCGCTACGCCGCGCTCCTGTGGATCCTCGTGCTGGTCGCGGCCGCCCTCCTGGCCGCCACCGACTTCGCCCGCCGGCCCGACCCGTCCTACGCCGGGGGACCTCTCGGCCCACCCGGCGCCCCGACCGCCGACCGTTCGCCGCGTCCGGCACCGGTGGGTGCGCCCGGCGCCTACGCCGGGGCCGAGCGCACCCGCATCCAGCACGAGGTCCCACGATGAGGTTCGCCACGATGAAGTTCAGGCGAACGCGGCGGGCGTTGCGGGCGGCGGTGGCCATCCCGCTCGTGGTCGCCGTCGCCGCCCTGACCGCGTGCGAGCCGCCGCCCGCCCCCGCCCTCAGCGTGCGGGTGATCGTGGCGAACCTCGACATCCCCTGGGACCTGGCGTTCACGCCCAAGGGTTCGATGCTCTTCACCGAGCGACCGGGCCGGATCGGCCTCCGCCACCCCGACGGCACCGTGCGCCGCCTGACCGCCGACCTGTCCGGGCTGTGGGTGTCTGGGGAGACCGGCCTGATGGGGATCGCCGTCGACCCCGAGTTCGACACCAGCCGGCGCATCTACACCTGCCAGGGCCACCAGTCGGGCACGTACCACGACGTCAGGGTCGTCCCGTGGGTGCTCGCCTCTGACAACACCCGCCTGATCCGCCAGGCCGCGATCGTCACCGGCATGCCCACCACCTCCGGTCGCCACGGCGGTTGCCGGCTGCGCATCGGGCGTGACGCCAGCCTCTTCATCGGCACCGGCGACGCCGCCATCGGCACCGTCCCCCAGGACCTTTCCAGCCTCGGCGGCAAGGTGCTGCGGGTGAACCGCCTCACCGGCGCCGGCATCAGCGGCAACCCGTTCTTCAGCAGCAGCAACG
>JAUJNP010000008.1:40509-124423 GCA_030448105.1 Acidimicrobiales bacterium
GCCACCTCGGGTGCCACCTGGCTCTCGGGCGCGGGCTGGAAGGGCTGGGACGACACCCTGGCCGTCGCCGCCCTGAAGGACTCGTCGCTGCGGATCATGCGCCCATCCTCCGACGGTCGCACCCTCACCACCATCGCCATCCGCCTGAAGGGCACGTACGGGCGCTTGCGCACCGCCCAGCTCGGTCCCGGCGGCCGGCTCTACGTCACCACCTCCAACGGCGGCGGCACCGACCGGATCCTCGAGATCACCCCCAGCTGAGCGGGCTCCTCGGTCAGGAGCCGAAGACGACCTGCAGCTCCACGGGTGGCGTGACCTCCAGCTGCTCGAACGTGCACGACCCCGGGTCGCGGTCGTGGCGCCAGCGCAGCAGGCGGGCGCTGTGGCGGAAGCGGCCGGCGTCGACCCGCTCGAAGGCCACCTCGGCCACCAGCTCCGGACGCAGCGGGGTGAACGACAGGTCCTTGCCGGCGTTCCAGCGCGAGAGCCCGCCGGGGAGACGCCCCGAGGCGGGGTCGGCGTGGGCGGCCGCCTCGGCCCACTCGCCCCATGGGTGCCCGGCCAGGTCGACCCCGTCGCCGTAGGGGGCCAGCTCGTCGACCAGTTCCCGGCGGCGGGCCACGCTGAACGAGCTGGCCACCCCCATGTGGTGCAGGCGGCCCTCGTCGTCATACAGCCCGAGGAGCAGGGAGCCGACGCCTTCGCCGTCCTTGTGCCAGCGGAAGCCGGCGACCACGCAGTCGGTCGTGCGCTGGTGCTTCACCTTGAACTGCACCCGTTTGTCGGACACGTAGGGCCCGTCGGCCGGCTTGGCCAGGACACCGTCGAGCCCGGCCCCCTCGAAGCGCACGAACCAGTCCTCGGCGATGGCCCGGTCGCGGGTCGAGGGTGTGAGGTGGACGGGGGGCGCGGCGGGCGCGAGGGCCTCCTCCAGCCGGTGGCGGCGGTCGCCGAACGGCCGCTCCCGCAGGTCCTCGTCGTCGCAGGCGAGCAGGTCGAAGGCGACGAAGCTGGCGGGCGTCTCGGCCGCCAGCCTCCGCACCCTCGACTCGGCCGGGTGGATCCGCTGCTGGAGCGCCTCGAAGTCGAGCCCGCCGGGCCCGGCCACCACGATCTCGCCGTCGACCACGCACCGCTCGGGCAGCTGGGCCCGCACGGCGTCGAGCACCTCGGGGAAGTAGCGGTTGAGTGGCTTGGTGTTGCGGCTGCCGAGCTCCACCTCGTCGCCGTCGCGGAACACGATGCAGCGGAAGCCGTCCCACTTCGGCTCGTAGAGGAAGGCGCCGTCCCCGGTGCCGGGCACGGCGTCGACCGACCTGGCCAGCATCGGCTTCACGGGGGGCATGACCGCCAGACGCATGCGCGGCAGGCTACGAGCCGTGCGGCTGCACATCGACACCGACTTCGCGGGAGACCCCGACGACGCCTGCGCGGTGGCGATGGTGCTCGGGTGGCCCGACGTCGAGGTCACCGGCATCACCACCACCGCCGATCCCGGCGGCCGCCGGGCCGGCTACCTGGCCCACTTCCTCGAGCTGGCCGGCCGACCCGACATCGCGATGGCGGCGGGCGCGGGAGCGTCGCTCACCACCGGTGGGCCCATGGGCACCCTTCCCGACCACCAGCGCTACTGGTCGACCCCGGCCGCACCTCCGCCCCGGCCGTCGCCCCCCGGTGCCGCCCTCGACCTGCTCGACGCCAGCATCGGCCAAGGGACCACCGTGGCCGCCATCGGCCCCTCCACCAACCTGGCCCTGCTGGAGGAGGCCCGGCCCGGCCGGCTCCGGGGAGCGCCGGTGGTGATGATGGGCGGCTGGGCCCGCCCCCTCGCCGCCGGGCTGCCCGCCTGGGGACCGGAGCGGGATTGGAACGTGCAGTGCGACACCCGTGCCACCACCGTCGTGGCGGCGTCGGCCGACGTCACCCTCGTCTCCCTCTCGGCGACGGCCAAGACCCACCTCCGCGCCGTCCACCTCGACCGCCTGGCCGCCGCCGGCCCCCTCGGTGAGCTGCTGGCCCGCCAGGCGCAGGCCCACGCCGCCGACGGGCGGGTGGACGAGCTCGGCCGTGCCCACCCCGCCCTGCCCGACGACCTGTTGAACTTCCACCACGACCCGCTGGCGTGCGCGGTCGCCCTCGGCTGGGGGGGAGCGGTGATCGAACAGGACCGGTTGTCGCCGACGCTCGACGCTGGCGTGCTGCGCTTCGAAGCCCACCCAGGAGGCCGGGCAGCGCGGGTGGTGGTGGACGTCGACGGCGACGCCTTCGCCGAGCGCTGGCTGGCCAGCGTGGAGGCGCTCCTGCGCCGCCATTAGCCTCCGTCCGTGGCCGACCACCCCCTGACTGAACGCCTCGCCGACCTCGAGCGGCGCAAGGAGCTGGCCCGCCACCCCGGCTCGGAGCGCTCCGTCGCCCGCCAGCACGAGCGGGGCAAGATGCTGGCCCGGGAGCGCATCGAGTACCTGCTCGACGACGACTCGTTCCACGAGCTCGACATGCTCGCCCGCCACCGCAATCCCGACATCCCCGAGCGCCCCTACACCGACGGCGTCATCACCGGGTGGGGCACGGTCGACGGCCGCAAGGTCTTCCTGTTCTCCCAGGACTTCACCCTCTTCGGCGGTGCCCTGGGCGAGGTCTTCGCCGAGAAGATCCACAAGCTGATGGACCTCGCCCTACGGGTCGGCGCGCCGGTGATCGGCATCAACGACGGCGCCGGCGCCCGCATCCAGGAGGGGCCGGTGAGCCTCGCCTCCTACGGGGGCATCTTCCACCGCAACGTCCTGGCGTCGGGGGTCACCCCCAGATCAGCGTGATCATGGGCCCGTGCGCCGGGGCGCCGTCTACAGCCCGGCCATGACCGACTTCATCTTCATGGTCGACCAGACCAGCTACATGTTCATCACGGGGCCCGACGTGGTGAAGACCGTCACCGGGGCCGAGGTCACCCAGCAGGAGCTGGGCGGGGCCATGACCCACGCGCCGAAGTCGGGCATCGCCACCTACGTGGCCCCCGACGACAAGGCCTGCCTCGACGACGTCCGCTACCTGCTCTCGTTCCTCCCGTCGAACAACCTGGAGGAGCCGCCCACCTACGTCTCCGGCGACGACCCCCACCGCCGCACCCCGGAGCTGCTCGACCTCATCCCGGCTTCGACGAACCAGCCCTACGACATGCGCAAGGTCGTGGAGGCGGTGGCCGACGACGGCGAGTTCTTCGAGTACTTCCCCCACTGGGCCCAGAACATCGTGTGCGGGTTCTCCCGGCTCGACGGCCAGCCGGTGGGCATCGTCGGCAATCAGCCGATGTTCTTCGCCGGCGTGCTCGACATCGAGGCATCGGAGAAGGCGGCCCGGTTCGTGCGCACGTGCGACGCCTTCAACGTCCCTCTGCTCACCCTGGTCGACGTGCCCGGCTTCCTCCCCGGCGTCGACCAGGAGCACGGCGGGATCATCCGCCACGGCGCCAAGCTGCTCTACGCCTACTGCGAGGCCACCGTGCCCCGCATCCAGCTGGTCACCCGCAAGGCCTACGGCGGGGCCTACGTGGTGATGAACTCCAAGTCGATCGGCGCCGACCTGGCCTACGCCTGGCCCAGCGCCGAGCTGGCGGTGATGGGCGCGTCGGGGGCGGTGGAGATCGTGTACCGAAAGGAGATCGGCGAGGCGGCCGACCCGGAGGCCCGGCGGGCCGAGCTGGTTGAGGAGTACTCCGAGCGCTGGCTCAACCCGTACATCGCCGCCGAGCGGGGCTACATCGACGACGTGATCGACCCCACCGACACCCGCCACAAGCTCATCGCCGGCTTCGAGCTCCTGCGCTCCAAGCGCGAAGAGCTCCCTAAGCGCAAGCACGGCAACGTGCCGCTGTGACGGCTGCGCAGCCGCCAGGCGAAGCCGGGGGAAGAACCGATGTGACGGCTGCGCAGCCGCCAGGCGGAGCAGCTCCCGGCGTGGATGCCGGATGGCGAAGCCGTCCCGGAGGAGGCGAAGCCGGGGGAGGAACCAATGAGATGGTGGCCGCCGCGGTGGCGGCCATCGAGGTCTTGTGGCCGAGACCGGTGACAGAGGCGCCGCCGCCGCCGCCGGCCCGGTGGCGGTTCAGCGGGCGATGGTGGTCGAAGCCGGTGCCGGCCCGGCGGGACCGTCCCTGGTAGCCGACGGGCGACGACGGCGCCTGGTGCTGGCTTCGGCGTCGCCCGCCCGGCGGGGCCTCCTGCGGGCGGCCGGCTTCGACCCCGAAGTGGTGCCGAGCGGGGTGGACGAGGGCGCGGTGGCCACCGGCGATGGCGGGGTCACCACCACCGTGCACGCCCTCGCCGAGGCCAAGGCGCTCGCCGTGGCCGCCCGCCCCGAGGTCACCGGCGCCCTCGTGCTGGGCTGCGACTCCCTGTTCGAGATCGACGGCTGTGCCCGGGGCAAGCCCGGCTCGGCGGAGGAGGCGGCCACCCGCATCCGGGACCAGCGAGGACGTTCGGGCGTGCTCCACACGGGCCACTGCCTCATCGACGCCGCCCGCGGTGAACGGGCCACCGGAGTGGCCTCCACCACCGTGCGGTTCACCTCCATCACCGACGCCGAGGTCGACGCCTACGTGGCCACCGGCGAGCCGCTGGAGGTGGCGGGGGCCTTCACGCTGGACGGCCGGTCGGCGGTGTTCGTGGCCGGGGTCGACGGCGATCCCTCCAACGTGGTGGGCCTGTCGTTGCCCTTGTTCCGTGCGCTGCTGGGCCAGCTCGACGTGGCCGTCACGGATCTGTGGGTGTGACCGGCGAGCCGCCGCCCATCGGGCCGCTGCCTTACGGACGGCTGTCCATAGGACGGCTGACAGTGGACCCGCCGGTGGTGCTGGCGCCCATGGCCGGTGTCACCAACGCGCCCTTCCGCACGCTGTGCCGGCGCTACGGCGGCGGCATGTTCGTGAGCGAGATGGTGATGGCCCGGGCCTACCTGGAGGGAAGTGCCCGCACCCGACGGATGGTGGAGTTCGCCGCGGGCGAGACACCCCGCAGCGTCCAGCTCTACGGCGTCGATCCCGCCACGGTGGGCGCGGCCGTGCGTCGCCTCGTCGACCACGAGGGCGTCGACCACGTCGACCTCAACTTCGGGTGCCCGGCGGCCAAGGTCACCCGCAAGGGTGGAGGGGCGGCGCTACCCGTCCGGCGGTCGCTGCTCGGCGCCATCGTGGGGGCGGCTGTGCGGGCCGCCGCCCCGGCCAGTGTGCCGGTGACGGTGAAGTTCCGGGTGGGGGTGGACGACCGCATCCGCACCTCCCTCGACACCGGTCGCATCGCCGAAGGCGAGGGCGCCGCCGCCGTCGCCCTCCACGCCCGCACCGCCGAGCAGCACTACGCCGGACCGGCCGACTGGTCCGCCATCGCCGAGCTCAAGGCGGCGGTGGCCACCATCCCGGTGTTGGGCAACGGGGACATCTTCGAGGCGGCCGACGCGGTGGCCATGATGACCGCCACCGGCTGCGACGGCGTGGTGGTGGGGCGGGGTTGCCTGGGCCGGCCGTGGCTGTTCGCCGATCTGGCCGACGCCTTCGCCGGCCGGCCGCCGAGCCCCGAGCCCTCGCTCGGCGAGGTGGCCACGGTGATGGGCGAGCACGCCCGACTGCTGGCCGAGTGGTTCGGCGAGGCCAAGGGTGTGCGGGAGCTGCGCAAGCACACCGGCTGGTACCTGAAGGGCTACCCCGTCGGCCCCGACACCCGCCGGCGGTTCGCCCTGGTCTCCTCGTGCGCCGAGCTCGACGCGCTGCTGGCCGACCTCGATCCCGACCTGGCCGCCGTGCCGGGCGCCGCCCGCCTCGTGCGGGGGCACACCTCGGGCCCCCGCCGGGTCGTGCTCCCGGCCGGGTGGCTGGAGGACCGCGACGACCCCACGCCCCCGGTGGGCGCCGAGCTGACCGTTTCCGGGGGCTGAGCAGCGCTGCGCAGTCCGCCAGGCGGAGCAGCTCCCGCGTCGCAGTCGGATGGGCGAAGCCCGCTCCGCCGGAGGCGGAGCAAAGCAGCACGTCCGCCAGGCGGAGCAAAGCAGCACGTCTAGCCTCCGGGCGGTGACGACCATTCCCTCGGAGCACCTGGCCGAGCTGACCTCGGTGGCCTCCCGAGAAGCGGTGGTGCACACCGGGCTGGAGGTCCGCCACCACCAGGGCCTGGAGCCCGACTCCGACCACGAGATCGACGGCCTCGCCTTCCGTACCCTGCCCGAGCCGGGTGAGCTGCTGGCCACGGTGGCCACCGTGAACGACGTGCACTTCGGCGAGACCGAGTGCGGCGTGGTGCACGACAACCCCTCGGTCGGACCCGTGTTCCGCGCCGAACCGGGCGACGACCCTTACCCCGAGGTGATGAACCGGGCGGCCATCGACGAGATCGTCGCCCTCGACCCCGACGCCGTGGTGGTGAAGGGAGACCTCACCGCCAACGGCACCGAGGAGGAGTACGCCGCCTTCCTGGCCGCCTACCAGCCCGCCTTCGGCGACCGCCTGCTCCACGTGCGGGGCAACCACGACGCCTACTACGGCGCCGACTTCGCCGCCTTCCCGGCCCAGGAGATGAGCCTGCCGGGCGTACGCCTGGCCCTGCTCGACACGACCATCCCGGCCAAGGCGTCGGGAGGGATCACCGCCGAGCAGCTCGACTGGCTCGACGCCCTCGCCGCCGACAGTGATCGGCCGGTGTTGGTGTTCGGCCACCACCACGCCTGGAACCCGGCGTCGGCCGAGCGGCCCGACACCTACTTCGGCATCCATCCGGACGCGTCGGAGGCGCTGGTGGCCCTCGTCGCCCGGCGGCCGGCGGTGATCGGCTACTTCGCCGGCCACACCCACCGCAACCGGGTACGCCGCTTCGCCGCCACCGGAGATGTCCCCTGGGCCGAGGTGGCCTGCGTGAAGGACTACCCGGGGGCGTGGGCCGAGTACCGGGTCCACGAGGGGGGCGTGCTCCAGGTCTTCCACCGCACGTCGTCGCCCGCCGCTCTGGCGTGGACGGAGAAGACCCGCCACATGTTCTCCGGGCTCTACGCCGGCTACGCCTTCGGGTCGATCGACGAGCGCTGCTTCGTGATCTCCCCCCGGAGCTAGTCGGTGCCGCTGTCGGGCCTGCGGGTGGTCGACTGCTCGACGGTGGTGGCCGGTCCGGGTTGTGCCCGGTACCTGGGCGACTTCGGGGCCGACGTGATCAAGGTCGAGCGGCCCGATGGCGGCGACACCACCCGGGCCATGGGCTGGCGCGACCCCCGCGACGACGTCACCCTCTGGTGGAAGCTGGCCGGGCGCAACAAGCGCACGGTGGTGCTCGACCTGAAGGACCCGACCGACCTCGACCGCATGCGCCGCCTGGTCGACACCGCCGACGTGCTCGTGGAGAACTTCCGACCGGGCACCCTCGAGCGCCTCGGCCTCGTCCCCGAGGACATGCTGGCCCGCAACCCGGCGCTGGTGATCACCCGGGTGACGGGCTTCGGCCAGGACGGCCCCTACGCCGGCCGGCCCGGCTTCGCCACCCTGGCCGAGGCCATGTCGGGCTTCGCCGCCATCAACGGCGAGCCCGACGGCGGGCCGCTGCTGCCGCCCATCGCCCTCACCGACGAGGTCGCCGCCCTGGTGGCCGCCTTCGCCACCATGGTCGCCCTGCACTCCGGCGTCGGCCAGGTGGTCGACGTGAGCCTGCTCGAGTCGCTGTTCCAGTTGATGGGCCCGCTCCTGTCGGCCCAAGCCCTCACTGGCTACGAGCAGCCCCGGCTCGGCTCGGGGATCCCCTACTCGGTCCCGCGCGGCACCTACCGCACCGCCGACGACCGCTGGGTGGCGATCTCGGCCTCGGCCGAGTCGGTGGCCGAGCGGGTCATGCGCCTCGTCGGCGTCGGCGACGACCCTCGCTTCGGGTCGTTCGCCGACCGGGTCGCCCACCGTGAGGAGGTCGACCGGTTGGTGGGCGACTGGGTGGCGGCCCGGTCCCTGGCCGAGGTGCTGGAGACGTTCGAGGCGGCCCACGCCGCCGCCGCCCCGGTGTACGCCATGGCCGACGTGGCCGCCGACCCCCACTACCGGGCCCGGGGCGCCATCGCCGTCCTCGACGGCGTGCCGATGCAGAGCCTGGTCGCCCGCCTGAGCGCCACCCCCGGTCGCCTCCGCTGGGCCGGTCGCCCCCTCGGCGCCGACACCGACGCCGTGCTGGCCGAGCTCGACACCGACCCCGGATAGGCCGCCCGACCGAAGGGTCGGACCGCGCGCGTTGATCAGGGCGAAGCCCTGAAGGCGGCGTCGCGAGCGCCACGCGAGCAGCCGCCCAGTAGCACAGCCGCAGGTGCTCGCCGAGTCAGTCGTCGGGGACGGCTGCCACCTCGATGCGGTCCTGGCGCCAGTCCTTGGCCGCCGCCAGCGCCGCCTGGGCCTGGCGCAGGATCTGGGAGGCGTCGAAGGCGTGGGCGGGGTAGCAGGCCACGCCGGCCCACATGGTGAGGTCCGCCTGCTGCTCGGCCAGCCGCCGCCGCACCCGCTCCACCGTCCACACCGCGCCGTTCTCGGGCGTGTCCTCCAGCACCATGGCGAAGCGGCCGTCGTCCAGGCGGCAGGCGGTGTCGGCGTCCCGCAACGTCTCCAGCAGCCCGCCGGCCACCGCCTTGGGATCGGCCGGGCCCACACGGGCCGCGGCCGAGCCGGAGCCCAGGCCGGTGACCACCTCCACCAGCACCACCGCGAGGGGCCGAAGTCCCCGGCGGGCGGCCGACACCCGCTTGTCCAGGGTTACGAGGAAGAACTGCTCGTTGAACAGGCCGGTGGCGGTGTCGGTGATCCCGGCCAGCTTGCCGGGTGCGATCTGGCTCTGGGTCGACTCGGTGCGCAGCTCGTCGAGGCTGCTACGGGCCAGGATCGCCTCCGCCTCGAGCTTGGCCGCCCGGGCGGCCAGGCGGTCGCTCTCCTCTTCCAGCCGGGCGGCGCGCTCCTCGGCCTCTGAGAAGCGAGCGGCATCCTGGCGAGCGGTGCCGGCCAGGCCCAGGGTGAACAGCCCGGCCACGAGCGCGCAGGCGCCCGCCGCTCCCACCAGCCAAAGCTCGCCCGTGATCAGGCCGAGCACCGAGAACACGAGGCCGCCCACGCCGGCAGTGAAACCGGGAAGGGCGCGCCGATCGATCACCCTGGCAGCATCGGCCGGAACCGGTGGTTATTCAAGCCACCGTGCGGGCGGGCCTCCCCGTCAGTCGGCGACGGGAGCCACGGCCACCGTGCCGCGGTCAGCCTGGCGGGCGCCGGCGAGGGCGGCGCCGGCGGCGTCGAGGAGCTCGGTGTCGTCGATGGCGTGAGCCGGGTAGCAGGCCACCCCCGCCCAGCACGACGCGCCGGGGATGCGCTCGGCCAGCTTGCGGGCCAGGCGTTCGGCCACCACCACGCAGCCCTCGACCGGCGTGAACTCCAGGAGCATGGCCAACCGGCCATCGTCGAGGCGAGCGGCGACGTCGGAGTCCCGCAGGGTGAGCTGCACCAGCTCACCCACCGTGCCGAGGTCCACCGACCCCCCGTCGGGCGGGATCACCTCCACCAGCACCAGGCCGAGCTGGCGCAGGGACCGTCGGGCGGTGGCCACCCGGGTGGGCAGGAGGGCGAGGATGAAGGCCTCGCTGAACAGGCCCGACTCCGTGTCCTCGATGAGCGCGCCCATCAGCGGCGGGCGGCGGGCAGGGCTCGCCGCCGGCGGGCTCGGGGGTCGCGCATGTCACAGAGAGTAGGTGCCACCGACCGTGGTCGCACCCGTTCCCTAGCGCCGGGCGGCGACCAGGTCGACGATCTCGCCCATGATCCTGGCCAGCTCGAAGTCCTTGGGGGTGTAGACGGCGGCGACGCCGGCGGCCTCCAGGCGGGCACGGTCCTCCTCGGGGATGATGCCCCCGGCCACCACCGGGGCGTCCACCCCGTCGGCCCGCAACCGCCGGACCACCTCCGGGACCAGCTCGAGGTGGCTGCCCGAGAGGATGGAGAGCCCGACCACGTCGACGTCCTCGTCCCGGGCCACCGCCGCGATCTGGTCGGGCGTGAGGCGGATGCCCTGGTACACCACCTCCATGCCCGCGTCGCGGGCGGCCACCGCGATCTGCTCGGCGCCGTTGGAGTGCCCGTCGAGACCGGGCTTGGCCACGAGGAAGCGGGGCGGCCCACCGGGCATGGCCTTGACCCGCTCGGCCACGGCGCGCAGCCCGTCGAGCCCACCGGCCAGGCCGGCGGCGGCGGCCACGCCAGTGGGGGCCCGGTACTCGCCGAACTCCTCGCGCAGCACCTCGGACCACTCCCCCGTCGTGCCTCCCGCGTGGGCGAGGTCGATGGTGGCGGCCATCACGTTCTCGCCGGAGCGAGCCACCCGCGCCAACTCGTCGAGGGCCCGCTTGACCGAGTCCTGGTCGCGGGTGGCCCGCCACTCGGCCACCTCCGCGATCAGTTCCTCCTGCACCCGGGGATCGACCCTCAGGATGCTGTCCTCGCCCTCCAGCGGCGAGGGGGCGGTCTCGGTGAAGGCGTTGACGCCCACCACGGTCAGCTCGCCGCTCTCTATGCGGCGCATGCGCTCGGCGTGGGAGCGCACCAGCCGACCCTTCAGCTCGTCGATGGCCTCGAACGCCCCGCCCAACGAGAGCACGTCGTCGAGCTCGGCGGTGGCCGCGTCGACCAGCTCGGTGGTCTTGGCCTCCATCACCTTGGACCCCTCGAAGATGTCGTCGTACTCGAGGAGATCGGTCTCGAAGGCCAGCACCTGCTGGATGCGCAGCGACCACTGCTGGTCCCAGGGCCGGGGAAGGCCGAGGGCCTCGTTCCAGGCCGGCAGCTGGAGGGAGCGGGCGCGGGCATCGCGGGAGAGGGTGACGCCGAGCGCCTCCAGCACGATGCGCTGGACGTTGTTCTCCGGTTGGGCCTCGGTGAGACCCAGGCTGTTCACCTGGACGCCGTAGCGGAACCGCCGGGCCTTGGGGTCGGTGACGCCGTAGCGCTCCTCGGTGATGCGGTCCCACAGCTGGGTGAAGGCCCGCACCTTGGCCGTCTCCTCCACGAACCGGATCCCGGCGTTGACGAAGAAGCTGATGGAGGCGACCACGTTGGGCATGCGCTCGGCCGGCACCTGGCCCGAGTCCCGCACCGCGTCGAGCACGCCGATGGCGGTGGCCAGGGCGTAGGCGATCTCCTGGGTGGGCGTGGCCCCCGCCTCCTGGAGGTGGTAGCTGCACACGTTCATGGGGTTCCACAGGGGGATCCACCGCTGGCAGAACGCCACCATGTCGACGATCAGCCGGCGCGACGGGAGGGGCGGGAAGATGTAGGTGCCCCGCGACAGGTACTCCTTGACGATGTCGTTCTGGGTGGTGCCCCGCAGGTGGGTGCTCTCCACCCCGGCGGTCTCGGCGTTGGCCGCGTACAGGCCGAGCATCCACGCCGCGGTGGCGTTGATGGTCATCGACGTGTTCATCTCCCCGACGGGGATGTCGTCGAGGAGCGCCTGCATGTGGCCGAGGTGCACCACGGGCACCCCGACCTTGCCCACCTCGCCCCGGGCGAAGGTGGAGTCGGGGTCGTAGCCGGTCTGGGTGGGCAGGTCGAAGGCGATGGAGAGGCCGGTCTGGCCGCGGGCCAGGTTGGTGCGGTACAGCTCGTTCGACGCCCGGGCCGAGGAGTGGCCCGAGTAGGTCCGCATCATCCACGGCCGGTCCCGTTCCCGGGCGTCCTGGTTCGCCATCACCCCATTCTCGCCCTCACCCGCCCCAGACCTCCAGCGGGGGCCGCGCCACCGCCTCGGCCAGGAGCTCGAGGTAGCGCGCCCGGGCCACGTCCACCGCGCCGAGGGACCGCAGGTGGGGGGTGGTCCATTGCACGTCCAGCAGCGTGGCACCACCCGCCCGGAGCCGCTCCACCAGGCCCACCAGCGCCACCTTCGAGGCGTCGGTGCGGTGGGAGAACATCGACTCACCGGCGAACAGGCCGCCCACGGCCACGCCGTAGAGGCCTCCCGCCAGCTCACCCTCGCCGGTCCACGCCTCCACGCTGTGCACCCACCCCAGCTCGTGCAGGCGCCGGTAGGCCGCCCGGACCTCGGGGCTGATCCACGCCCCCGGCCGGCGGCGGTCGGCACACGCCGCCAGCACGGCGTCGAAGGCGGTGTCGACCCGGAGCTCGTAGCGCCGGCACGAGCGGCGCAACGAGCGGCTCACCCGCAGCCCGTCGAGAGGCAGGATGCCGCGGGGGTCGGGCGACCACCAGGCCAGCAGCCGGCCCCGGCGCACGGGCATCGGGAACAGGCCCTGGCGGTAGGCGGCCACCACCGTGCCGGGCTCGAGGTCGGCCCCCACCCCCACCACGCCGTCGGGATCGGCGGCGGCGGCCGGGGACAGGCTCCACCGGCTGGGCGGTGGTTCGACCGGTCGCACCGTTCGGCGCAGCTCCCCGGCCGCGGGCTCAGCCCGGCGGCGGGATGCCGAGCGAGGTGGCCACCTTGGTGCCGAGCTGGCCGGTGGCCCGCTTGTTCAACGCCGCACCGGCCGCCGCCCCGATCAGGAACGGGGCCAGGGAGGTCAGGTTGCGGCCGGCGCGGCGAAGGAGCCGGCGCCGCAGCTGGTTGGTGAGCTGGTCACGCGCCGAGCGGCCCAGCAGCTCCGATGCGGTCCCGGCCACGGTGCCGCCCCGTGCGGCCTTGGTCAGGCTCCACACGTCCTGGGGACGAAGGCCCCGGGATTCGGCCCAGGCCCGGGCGATGAGGGGGCCCTTGTCGCGAAGCGAGGGCGGCAGCGTGACGCCGGCAGCCTCGTGCAGCTCGCCCACCAGCTTCATCTCGATGGCCACCACCACCATGGTCTCGGCCGCCAGCTCCACCGGCAGGGTGGCCCAGGTGGCAGGCGTGGTCTCCGAGGCGGCGGCGAGGGCGCCGGTGGCGGCCCCGACCGCGGCGGTGGCGTTCCCCGCCGAGCGGATGAGGGCACCAGCGAGGAGCGACCCCTCCAACCCGTCGAAGTGCTCGCGCAGCGTGTCCCGGTCGCGCACCGGCAGGTGTTCGGCGGCGGCCAGGGCCACCTCGGCGAACCAGCGACCGGAGCCCACCGCCTTCCCGCCGGCACGGGCCGCCGACCGGCCGGCGAGGGCCACCACGTCCTTCAGCTCGCGGAGACCGGGGCGATCGGTCGAGACCGCGGCCCCCACCGCCCGGGCCAGCGCCATATCGTCTGCTCTGCCTCCGGCGGAGCGGGCTTCGCCCATCCGGGTGTAATCCTCAGCGCTGCTCCGCCTAGCGGACTGCGCAGCGTCGCCGCGCCTGGAGTCCGCAGCGTCGCTCGGGTTGCTCACCGGCTGTAGTCGTAGAAGCCTCGGCCGGACTTCCGGCCGAGGTGGCCGGCGGCCACCATGCGCCGCAGGGCGGGGGCAGCCGCGTAGTTGGGATCCCGGAACTCGGTGTAGAGGGCGTCGAGGATCGCCACCGAGGTGTCGAGGCCCACCAGATCGAGGAGCGCCAGAGGGCCCATCGGGAAGTTGCAGCCCCCCTTCATGGCCTCGTCGATGTGGTCGCGGGATGCGGTGGCGTTCTCGAGCAGCTTCACCGCGTTGTTGAGGTACGGGAAGAGCAGGGCGTTGACGATGAAGCCGGCTCGGTCCTTCACCTCCACCGGCGCCTTGCCGCACGCCTCGGCGAAGGCGGTGACCGCGGCGATGGTGGTGTCGGCGGCGGTCAGCGGCCGGACCACCTCGACCAGCGACATCATCGGAGCCGGGTTGAAGAAGTGGACGCCGCAGACCCGTTCGGGCCGGCCGGTGACCACGGCCATCTCGACCACCGGGAGGGTGGAGGTGTTGGTGGCCAGGATGGCGTCGGCGCCGACCACCTCGTCGAGTTGTTCGAACAGCTCCTTCTTCACCGCCAGGTCCTCGACCACCGACTCGATCACCAGGTCGCACCTGCTCAGGTCGCCCAGCTCGGCGGTGGCGGTGACCCGCTCCAGGGTGGCGTCGCGGTCGGCCGCCTCCAGCTTGCCCCGGTCCACCTGCTTGGCCAGTGACTTCTCGAGCGAGCCGAGCATGGCGTCGGCGCTCTCCTGCTTGCGGGAGCGCAGCACCACGTCGTGTCCGGCCTTGGCCGTCACTTCGGCAATGCCCGATCCCATGATCCCCGAGCCCACGATCCCCACGCGCTGGATGGCCATGGCCCGACAAGCTACGAGCTTCGTCGGGCCGCCCCCAAGCCAGCGCTAGGTTCCGGAGGTGCCCAGCGGACCTCTCGCCCTCGTCGGCGGAGGCGAGTTCACCGAAGGGTGCACCTTCGACCGTGCCCTGCTCGACGCCGCCGGCGGGGGCGAGGTGGTGGTCCTGCCCACCGGGGCGGCCTACGAGCACCCGGAGCGCCTGGTGGCCCGGGCGGAGGGGTGGTTCGCCGGCCTCGGGGCCAGCGTCCGGGGGGTCGATGTGTTGCGCCGGCCCGACGCCCTGGACCCGCTCGCCGCCGAGGCGGTGCGGGCCGCCCGCTTCGTCTACCTGGGCGGGGAGTCGCCGATGCACCTGCGCTCGGTGCTCAAGGACACCCCGGTGTGGGACGCCCTGCTCGCGGCCTGGCACGGCGGTGCGGTCCTGGCCGGCTCGGCCGCCGGTGCCATGGTGCTCTGCGACCCGATGGTCGACCCTCGTGGTGGCGCGTTCACCGTGGGTCTGGGGCTGCTGGCCAACGTGGGGGTCATCCCCGAGTTCGACACGTGGTCGCCCGACGCGGTGGACCGCACCCGCAAGCTGTGCCCGCCCGACCTCGTCCTGGCCGGCGTCCCCCGAACCACCGCCCTGGTGCGGGCGCCCGACGGGAGCTGGACCGCCCAGGGTGCCGGCGAGGTCACCATCTTCGTCGGCGGCGCCCCGTCGGACCTCTCCGCCCTGCCCGCCTGACAGTTGGCCCCGCTGCGCAGCCGCCAAGCAGAGCAGCGCGGAGCGTGACAGCCGGATCGGCGAAGCCGGCTCCGCCGAAAGGCGGAGAAATGTCACGGCTGCGCAGCGGCCAGGCGGAGCAGCACCGAGTGTGCGACCCGGATCGGCGAAGCCGGCTCCGCCGGAGGCGGAGCAATGTCACCTCTCGGTGATGGTGATGCGCTCCACGGTGATGACCTTGGTCGGCTCGCCCGCTTCGCTGGCGGTGCCCGCCTTGGCGATGCGGCCGAGCACGTCGAGTCCCTTGGTGACCTTGCCGAAGCGGGGGTACTCGGCGGGTAGCGCCGCCCCCTGGGGCCCGGTGATGAAGAAGAACTGGCCGCCGCTGACCCCGGCCTGGCTCCTGGCCATCGCCAGCGAGCCGACCTCCAAGGCACCGGCCGGCTTCTCGTCGGGCAGCATGTAACCGGGACCGCCGGTGTCGAAGTCCGGGCGCCCGGTGCTGCCGGTCTGGGCGACGAAGCCAGGGATGATTCGGTGGAAGGGCACGTCGTCGAAGTAGTGGTAGCGAGCGAGAACCACGAAGTTGTTGACGGTGATCGGGGCCGCCTTGGCATCCAGCGCCACCGACATCGTCCCCTCGCTGGTGACCACCTCGGCGGAGTACGCCTTGGCCGCGTCGATGCACATCGGTGGGGCCTTGGCGAACTTGGTGGTGCGGGGCGAGTTCGCTCTCGGGCACGGCGTGGCCCCGGTTAGGGTCTTGCCCCCCGGGGGCGTCCGCAGCGCCGGCAGGGTGGAGCCCGGCGCCGACGTCGAGCTGGTCGATCCCGCCGCGACCCGTTGGTCGTCGTCCCGGCCCCGGAGCACGAGGGCCCCCGCCACCAGCCCCGCCACCACGACCACCAGGGCCGCCACCCGCGCCAGCCGCCGATTGCGGCGCCGGCGGGCGGCCGCCAGCCGCGCTTCGTAGACCCGTGAGCGGTGGCCCTCCTTGTGCCGCTGGCGCTTGTCGGTGTTGACCATGGGCCGTCACGGTACCCACCGCCCCTGGCGGCGCCGAGACCGCGGCCGGCTTCCAGCACGGAAAGTGTGTGATCGGCCACGAAACGCGAGATGATGGTGGCGTGGCCGAGGCGAGGAGTGACGAGGTCGGACCGGCGGGTTTGAGCCGTGACGACGAGGACGCCGAGTTCGCCCGCAAGGTCGGCCAGCGGCTGCGGGCCATCCGCCAGGCCCAGGGGCTATCCCTCGCCGACGTGGAAGAGCGGTCGGGTGGCCGGTGGAGCTCCTCGGCGGTGGGCGCCTACGAGCGCGGCTTTCGCAACCTCTCCCTGCCCCGGCTGAAGGCTCTGGCCGACTTCTACCGGGTACCGGTCGGGGTGCTGCTCGGCGAAGCGGGCCCGTTCAACCAGCCCTCGGAGCGCAAGAAGCTGGTGCTGAGCCTGGACGCGCTGCGCACCATCGACCCGGCCGAGCCGGTGCAGCGCTTCGTCCAGTCGATCGTGGAGGCCCGCGGGGACTTCAACGGCCGGGTGCTGTCGCTCCGCCACGACGACCTCAAGGCGCTGTGCACCCTGGTCGGGGGCGACATCCCGACCGGCGTCGCCCAGCTGCGCTCGTGGGGGGTGCTCATCGACGGCCCCGAGGTGTCCGGTGCGCCGAACCCCTTCACCGAGCCGGGCGCCGACCGCCGGACCGCGGACCGCCGGCAACCCCCCGAGCCGCCGGTCCCCAGCCGGTAAACGTCCGCCGACCCCACCCGCCGCCCGCAAGCGACGGCGCCTTCGGCGCCGACCGGTAGCTTCGGCGGCATGGCGGTCGTGGTGCAGAAGTTCGGGGGGAGCTCGGTGGCCGACCCCGACCGCATCCGCGAGGTCGCCGACCACGTGGCCCGGTCGCGGCGCCGGGGCGACGCCGTGGTCGTGGTCGTCAGTGCCATGGGCAAGGAGACCGACGAGCTGCTGCACCTGGCCGGCCTGGTGTCGCGCCGGCGCCCGGGCCGCGAGCTCGACATGCTCATCACCGCCGGCGAGCGCAAAGCGGCCGCCCTGCTGTGCATGGCCTTGCACGACCGCGACGTGCCGGCCGACTCCTTCACGGGCAGCCAGGCCGGGTTCATCACCGACACCCGCCACACCAACGCCCGCATCCTCGAGGTCCGCGCCGACCGAGTGCGGGCCGCGGTCGACTCCGGCCGGGTCCCGGTGGTGGGCGGCTCCCAAGGGGTGTCCACCGACCGCAACGTCACCTTCCTGGGTCGCAACGGATCCGACGTCACCGCCGTGGCCCTGGCCTCGGCGCTCGACGCAGAGGCGTGCGAGCTCTACACCGACGTGCCCGGCGTCTTCACCGCCGACCCCCGCATCGTGCCCACTGCCCGGCGCATGCCCAGCGTCAGCTTCGACGAGCTGCTGGAGATGTGCGCCTCCGGCTGCCCGAAGCCGGCCATGCGGGCGGTGGAGTTCGCCCGCACCCACGGCGTGCGGCTGCACGTGCGATCGAGCTTCACCTGGGAGCCGGGCACCTGGGTCGACGAGGAGGACACCATGGAGCGAGCCATCATCACAGGGGTGGTCAGCGACCAGTCCGAGGCCAAGGTCACCATCACCGGTGTGCCCGACCAGCCCGGCATAGCCGCCCGGCTGTTCCGCCGGCTGGCCGACCTCGACGTCAACATCGACATGATCGTGCAGAACGTCTCCGACCACGGCGTCACCGACATCTCCTTCACGCTGCCCCACGACGACCTGGACAAGACCATGGCGGCGGTCACCGACCTCGCCGGGGACATCGGGGCCGCCGGCGTGTCGAGCGACCACCAGGTGGGCCGGGTGAGCCTGATCGGTGCGGGCATGAAGTCGAACCCCGGCGTGGCCGCCACCGTGTTCGAGACCCTCGCCGCCCAGGACGTGAACATCGAGATGATCTCCACGTCGGCCATCCGCATCAGCTGCGTGATCGCCCAGGACGACCTCGAGCGGGCCACCGTCGCCCTCCACGAGGCCTTCGCCCTCGACCGCTGAGCCACGAACCGCTTCGGCCGGGCGGCCGAGCGCCGGTAGCCGTCTGGTGATGAACATCGGGCTCGTCGGCGCCACCGGCCAGGTCGGCGGCGTCATCTTGCGGGTGCTGGCCGAGCGGGGCTTCCCCGTCTCCTCCATCCGCCTGTTCGCCTCGGCCCGCTCGGCCGGTCGCACCCTCGATTGGGCCGGCGAAGACGTCACCGTGGAGGACGCCGCCACCGCCGACTTCGCCGGCCTCGACCTCGTGCTGATGGCGGCGGGCGCCTCCACGTCCCGCCACCTCGCCCCCGCATCGCCGCGGCCGGCGCCACCGTGATCGACAACTCCTCGGCCTGGCGCATGGACCCCGAGGTTCCGCTCGTGGTGGCCGAGGTCAACGGCCACGACGTCGGCCGCATCCCCAGGGGCATCGTGGCCAACCCAAACTGCACGACGATGGCGGCCATGCCCGTGCTCGGGCCCCTGCACCGCGCCTCCGGGCTGCAGGCCATGGTGGTCAGCACCTACCAGGCGGTATCGGGCGGGGGCCAGGCGGCGGTGGCCGAGCTCGACGAGCAGATCCGCAAGGTGGCCGACCGGGCCGCCGAGCTCACCTTCGACGGCGCCGCCGTGGACTTCGGCGACACCCACGCCTACCCGGTGCCCATCGCCTTCAACGTGCTCCCCCTGAACTTCACCATCGTCGACGACGGCCGCGACGAGACCGACGAGGAGCACAAGCTCCGCAACGAGAGCCGCCGCATCCTCGGCATCCCCGATCTCCTGGTGTCGGGCCTCTGCGTCCGGGTGCCCGTGTTCACCGGGCACTCCCTGTCGATCAACGCCCGCTTCGCCGAGCCGGTCACCCCGGACGAGGCCCGCACCGTCCTCTCGGGCTCACCCGGCGTGGAGCTGGCCGACGTGCCCACGCCCCTCATGGCCGCCGGCCAGGACCCCACCTACGTGGGGCGCATCCGGGCGGACGAGACGGTGGAGGGCGGGCGGGGCCTGGCCCTGTTCCTCTCCAACGACAACCTCCGAAAGGGCGCCGCCCTCAACGCCGTGCAGATCGCCGAGCTCCTCGCCGGGCTGGGCTAGCGCTAGGGCGAGCACCCGCAGGGGATGGCCCTGCAGCGGGGGCAGCCGGCGGAGTAGCGAGCGGCGGCGTCCTCCAGCGACAGGCCGAGCTGCTCGGCGAGCGAGGCCAGCCAGGCCAGCACGTCGCCCAGCTCGCGGGCCTGCTCCGCGGCCGTGCCCTTGCGCACCGCCTGGGCCAACTCACCCAGCTCCTCGGCCAGCCAGGCGACGGTGGCCGCCGTGCCCCGCTCCCGGTCGCGCTCGCCGTAGGTGGCGGCCATGAGCTCCTGGAAGGTGCCGATCTCCACCGGTTCGCCGGCCCGGCCGGTCAGCCGAGGCGGTCCTTCGGGTAACCGGGGTAGGACTCCTTGAAGACGCCCGAGTGCAGGAGCACCTCCGCCGCCGGCCGGCCGGTGTCGACGTCGGTGAGGGTGGTCCGGGTCCAGTACGACTCGGTGCGCCGGCTCTGGCCGAGCCCCACCACCTCCCGGGCGACGGCGTATCCCTGGTCCACGAACACCGGGCCGGCCAGCAGGCGGACCTCGAGGTCGAGGAAGAGCCCCATCACCGGTGACCGCACCGGCCACGGCTCGCCGGAGCGGTGGGCCAGCACGCTGATCATCTCCATCGGCACCACTGCCCGCCCCCACGGCGACGACCGGCCGCCCTCGGCCGTGTACCAGGGGTGGGGCTCGGTGATCCGCGCCAGCTTGTCGGCGAGGGAGAACGGGTAGGCGGCGCCGTTGGGCTGGTCGTGGGTCATGGTCACCACGTCACCGCCGTCCTGGCGCATGCCGACCTCCAGCCGGTCGACCACGAACAGCTCGCCGGGATCGCCCTGGGCCGCCCGCCGGCGGTCGAGCTCGGACACGCCGTGGTCAGGGCCGATCGACGCCGTCCCCGTGAGCACGAGGCTGCCGTCGGCCTTGTGCGCCGCGATGGCTGCGCCCGCGGACCCGGTGGTGACCATCGAGGCCTGCACCTGCTCGCCTTCGACCACCATGGTGCGGAAGTGGCTGCTGATGCAGCCCTGCTCGAACCAGGCCTGGCCCCAGAGGAGGGTGGCCAGCGGGTCGAACTGGCTGAAGTGGGTGGGGCCTTCGATGGGCGCCCCGGCGAGGCCGAGCGCGGCCGCGGAGTCGGCGTCGTGCACGCTGGCGTGGCCGTCGACCACCTGGTCGGCCAGCATCTGGGCGGGGGACCGCAGAGGGCCGCTCACGGTGAGCTCGGTGACGAAGCGCACGGCAGCAACGTAGCGGGATGCCCGCCGCCGACCCCGCCGGTACCTTGAGCGCACGGCGCCGGCCGAGCGCGCCACCGAAAGGACCCCGATGCCCGCCAACCCGCTCAACGTCGACGACTTCGGAGGCGAGCTGTTCAACCTGGGCATGTCGCCCGAGGCCCGGCCCCTCCTCGACCAGGTGAAGACGTTCATCGCCACCGAAGTGGAGCCCATGACCGCCGAGTTCTTCGCTCTGGGCGCCGACCGGGCCGACCGGTGGTCCTTCGCCCCGGGCCAGCTCGAGCTGCTGGAGGGCGTCAAGGACAAGGCCAAGGCCAACGGCCTCTGGAACTTCTTCCTTCCTGACTCCGAGACCGGTCGGGGGTTGACCAACCTCGACTACGCCTACATCGCCGGCGAGCTCGGCAAGAACCCCCTCGCGTCGGAGTGCCTCAACTGCTCGGCGCCCGACACCGGGAACATGGAGGTGCTCGAGCGGGTCGGCACGCCTGAGCAGAAGCGGCGCTGGCTGGAGCCGCTGCTCAACGGCGAGATCCGCTCGGCCTTCGCCATGACCGAGCCCGGGCTGGCGTCCTCCGACGCCCGCAACATCGCCTGCTCGGCCGTGCTCGACGGCGAGGAGTGGGTCATCAACGGCGAGAAGTACTACATCTCCGGCGCCGGCGACCCCCGCTGCAAGATCATGATCGTGATGGTCCGCACCAACCCGGACGCCGCCCAGCACCTGCGGCAGTCGCAGATCCTCGTGCCCATGGACACCCCCGGCGTGGAGGTGCTGGGCCCCATGCACGTGTTCGGCCGGGACGACGCCCCCCACGGCCACATGCACCTGCGCTTCACCGACGTGCGGGTGCCGAAGGAGAACATCCTGCTCGGCGAGGGCCGGGGCTTCGAGATCTCCCAGCTCCGGCTCGGGCCCGGGCGCATCCACCACTGCATGCGCTCGGTGGGCGCGGCCGAGAAGGCGCTGGCGCTGATGGTGGAGCGCGGCCTCAGCCGCGAGGCGTTCGGCAAGCCCATCATCTCGCTCGGGAAGAACACCGAGTGGGTGTCGCGGGCCCGGATCGAGATCGAGGCCATGCGGCTGATGGTGCTCAAGGCGGCCAAGGCCATGGACCTCATGGGCAACGCCGAAGCCCGGGTGTGGGTCAGCGCGGTCAAGGCCATGGTGCCCGAGCGGGTGTGCGAGATCATCGACCAGGCCATCCAGATCCACGGCGCCACCGGCGTGTCCCAGTGGACCCCGCTGGCCGACATGTACGCTGCCCAGCGGACCCTGCGCCTCGCTGACGGTCCCGACGAGGTCCACCACATGGTGGTGGGCCGAGCCGAGATCGCCCGCTACCAGCGCACCCCCTGACCCGCCCGGTCGGCTCCTGCGACCAGAGGCCCCCGCCGCCCCCGCCCCCCTCACCCCCCGGATGACCGGGGGATCGCGCCAAGAACGGCTTGTGAGACCCGCTCAGGATCAGTGCGTCGCTCCGTCTGCATCGACATGAAGCTCACTGTCCAGACGTTCCTGACCCTCGACGGCGTGATGCAGGCCCCCGGCGGACCTGAGGAAGATCCCAGCGACGCCTTCACCCACGGCGGCTGGCAGGCCGCGTTCCCCGATCCGGCCGTCGGCGAGTTCGTCACCGAGCTCAACAGCCACGCCAGCGCGTTCCTGTTCGGACGCAGAACTTTCGACATCTTCCGCGGCCACTGGCCTGATCAGACCGACCCCGTCGATCCCATCGCCACGGCGATCAACTCGCTACCCAAGTACGTCGTGTCCAACTCCCTAAGCGAAGCGGATGCAACGTGGCGCGGCGAGCACCCCGACACCGCTCGCCTCGTGACCGGCGACGTCGTCGCGGCGGTGGAGGCGGTGAAGGACGAACCCGGCGACGAGCTGCAGATCTGGGGAAGCAGCAAACTCCTCCAGACGCTGTTGCAGCATGAACTCGTCGACCGCTTCCGCCTGATGACGTTTCCGCTGGTGCTCGGCTCCGGTCGCCGTTTGTTCAACGACGGCATCCTCCCGGCGACGATGCGCCCTGTCGACCTCACCGTCACCGATCTCGGCATCGTCCTCGGCACCTACGAGCCAGCCGGCCCGGTTCGCCACGGTCAGATGTAGCCGCGGGCCGAACGGGGGATGGCCGCATCCGTTGGTCGGGGTGGCGGGATTTGAACCCACGACCTCTGCGTCCCGAACGCAGCGCGCTGCCAAACTGCGCCACACCCCGAAGCCGTCGATCGTACAGGACCGCCGTCGGCGGCCGGTCAGGGGATGGCGTCGGCCACGCCGCTGGCATCGCCGGCGCCCATGGCCTGGGGCTCGGCGTCGGTGCCGTCGTGGAACGTGCCGCCGGCCAGGAGGGCGTCGGCGGCCCGCCGTAGGCGGAAGGCGTCGAGGGGCTTCACCAGCCACCCCTCGGCGTCGGAGCGCTGGGCGAGGAACACGTCCGCACTGCGGTCGAGGAGCATGAGCACGGGGGTGCGCTCGAGGCGGCCGGCGCCCTCCTCCAGGCGCAGGGCCATGCACGTGGCCATGCCTCCCATGTTGCCGATCTGCAGGTCGAGCACGACCAGGTCGGGATCCTCGTCGCGCACCGCGGGGACCACCTCGGCGCCGGCTCGCACCCGGTGGACCTCGGTGCCGGGCCGCTCGAGGGCGGCTCGCACCTCGTCCGCGATCCAGTCGGCGTCGGTGGCGAGCAGGACGTCGTGCACCGGGCGAGGCTAGTGCCGGCCGCCCTCGGCCATCGCCGGTCGAGCGGTCATCGGGGGCGCGGGCACGGGGCGTGACTCCGGCCTCACCGCGGGCGAGCGAGGGTTCTCGCCGGAGAGCCCTTGGGTACCATTCTGCGCCCTTGCCCACCCCGGAGGACGAGTGCTCGAGATCGAGGTCGACGAGACCGACGCGTACACGCTGTGCCGCCCGGTGGGCGAGCTCGACGCGTACACGGTGAACGAGTTCCGCGAGGCCCTGGGGGGCGTGGCCAGCGCCTCCCGGCTGCTGATCGACCTCTCAGCGGTGCCCTTCATGGACTCGGCCGGCCTCGGCGCGCTCATCGGCGGCATCCGCCGAGCCCGCGAGGCGGGCGGCGAGGTGGCGGTGGCGTGCAGCCGGCCCACCCTGACCCGCCTGCTGCACACCACCGGCTTCGACCGCATCGTGCCCGTCACCGAGACCCTCGACGGGGCCGCCGCCGCCCTCGCCGACAGCGCCGTCGAGTAGCCGAGCTGCGCAGCCGCCAGGCGGAGCAGCACCCGGCGTGGGGGCCGGATGGCGAAGCCGCTCCGGCGGAGCGAAGCGGAGGCGGAGCCAATCAGATCAGATCAAAACAAGTGGGCGGCGATGGCGTCCAGGCCGTCGAGGTCGTGCACGTCGGTGGGGAGGAAGGGCACCCGCACCACGGGTGCCGGCGCCACCTGGTCGGCCAGCCCCTCGAGGTGCTGCTCCTCGCGCGCCGCCACCAGGGCGAAGTCGGCCAGGTTGGCGTAGAGCGCCCCCAGCTCGGTGCCGGCCAGGGTGGCGGCCCGCTCGCGGTGGGCCTCGGGCAGGCGGTCGGTGAAGCGGGGGTGCATCCGGTTCACGATGAGGGCCCGCACCGGGATGTCGTTCTCACCGAGCTTGGCCGCGAAGAAGTGGGCCTCCTGCACGGTGTCGCGCCGGGGCGAAGCCACCAGGACGAAGGCGGTGCGGGGGTCCGACAGCAGCTCCAGCACCCGTTCGGCCCGCTGTCGGAACCCCTGCTCCATCCCTTCAAAGGCGCCGAAGAACGCCACCGCGTCGTCGAACACGTCGGAGCCGACCACCTTCGACACGGCCCGGATGAACGCCTGGGCCGCCTTGTTGACCGCCTTCATCACGCCCCGGGTGGGGGCGGTGAGCACCCGGTAGAGGCGGTGGTCGAGGAAGTTGGTGAGGCGCCGGGAGGCGTCGATGAAGTCGAGGGCGTGGCGGGTGGGGGGCGTGTCCACCACCACGACGTCGAAGGCGTCGTCGGCCTGGAGCTCGTAGAGCTTCTCCATGGCCATGTACTCCTGCGTGCCCGACAGCGCGCCGGAGATGTTCCGGTAGAAGCGGTTGGCCAGGATGCGCTCGGCCTGCTCGGGGCTGCCGGCGTAGGTGGTGACGATGGCGTCGAAGGTGCTCTTGGTGTCGAGCATCACCGCCGAGAGCTCCCCGGGCCAGTCCCCGGCGATGGCCTTGGGGGTGTTGCCGATGCCGTCGAGGCCGAGGGCGTCGGCGAGGCGGCGGGCCGGGTCGATGGTGACCACCACCGCCCGGCGGCCGGTCCGGGCGGCCTGCATGGCCAGGACGGCGGCGGTGGTGGTCTTGCCCACCCCGCCGGACCCGCAACAGATGATGATCTCGCTGGTGCCGGCCAGGTCGGCGAGGGTCACGCTGATCCACCGTCCCGGGCGCCGGCCGGGACCATCCGCGGCAGGGCGTCGATGCCCTCGAGCAGCGCGGCGGCGAGGGTGTCGATGTCGGCGGGGCCGAGATCGGCGTTGAAGAGGTAGGGCAGCCGCAGCTGGGGGAGCGGGAGCTGCTCGGCCAGCCGGTCGAGCTGGTGGCGCTGCAGGGCGCTGCGGTCCCGGCGGAACTGCGCCGCCGCCGCCAGGTCGTCGGCCTCTCCGGGGCGCAGGGTGGTGCCGACGGCCTCGGCCGCCGCCTCCGGGTCGGCCTCGAGGCCCCCCATCTCCGGGTAGAGGCCGTTGACCACCACCGGCCCGAGGCTGACGCCCACCTTGTCCTCGAGGCTGAAGGCCGTCTCCACCAGCTCGTTCACCGGCGTCTCTTCGGGCAGCGCCACCAGCAGCACCTGGCAGCGGGCGGGGTCGGTCAGCAGCTCGAGCACCTCGGAGGCCTGGGTGTTGATGGGCCCCACCTTCACCGCGTCGACCAGGCCGCGGGCCGACTGGAGGAAGCGGATGGCGTGGCCGGCGGCGGGGGCGTCGAGCACCACGTAGTCGGGCGAGCCGGCGGCACCGGCGGCGGCCGCCCGTTCGATCTGCTTGACCTTGCCCAGCACCAGGATGTCCTTGATGCCGGGCACCGCCGTGGCCACCACGTCGAGCGCCCCGGTGGACATGAGCCGCTTCGACAGGCGGGACATGCCGTGGTCGTGGAGGTACTCGAGGAGGGCATCGTCGGGCGTGAGGGTGCGGGCGGTGACCTCGGCCGCCCCCTCCGCCGCCTCCGAGAGCACCATCTGGTCGTAGGCGAGGGGGGCCTTGCCGAACATGGACGCCAGCCCGCTCTTGCCCTCCACCTCCACGATGAGGGTGGACAGGCCCGACAGGGCGGCGGCCCGGGCCAGCGCGGCCGACACCGTGGTTTTGCCGACGCCGCCCTTGCCCGCCACGATGGCGACGCGGGAGGCAGTGAAGAACTGCTGTGCATCCACGTCGGTACCCGTCAGGACGTCGGCACGATCGGAGGCATTCGGTGCGCAGGCTATCGACCGTCGCCGCCGCCCTGATCGCCCTGGCCCTCGCCCTGGTGCTCGGCCCGGCTGCTCCCCCGGCGACCGCGACCCCCGGCGCGCCGCCCGGCGCCGCCCAGGGCGGGGCGGAGGCGGACCTGAGCGTGATCCAGGTCAGCGGCCTGCTCGACCCGGTGCTGGCCGACTTCGTGGAGGGTGCCATCGCCGACGCTGAGCGCCGAGGCGCCGTCTGGCTCGTGCTCCAGGTCAACAGCACGGGCACGGTGGTGGGCGAGGAGCGGGTGGCCGAGCTGGTGGAGCGGGTGCGCACCGCTTCGGTGCCGGTGGGCGGGTGGGGCCGAGCGGCTCGCGCCCACGCCGGCATGGCCCAGCTGGCCGCCGTGGCCGACGCCGTCGGCATCGCCCCGGGCAGCCGGCTGGGACGCCTCGGGGAGCCGGCGGTGGCCGCCGAGCGGTTCCGCGCGCCGTTCCGGCGCGGGCGCTGGGCCGCCTCCGCGACGGCACCGTCACCGCCACCGAGGGCAACGGCTGGGGCTCACCGAGCGGCCGGCTCCCATCCTCGGCGAGTTCCTCGTCGGCCTCGACGGCGTGGCCACCCGGGTGGCCCGCACCGCGAGGGGCCCCGCCGCACGGTGGCTAACACCCCGGTCTTCGCCAAGCTCAGCGTGGGTGACCAGCTGATGCACACCGTGGCCAGCCCCCGGTGGCCTACCTCCTGTTCGTGATCGGCATGGCGCTGCTCGTGTTCGAGCTGTTCACGGCGGGCGTGGCGTGGCCGGCCTGGTCGGGGCGGGCGCCGTGGTGCTCGGGTCCTACGGGCTGGCCGTGCTGCCGTCCCGCCCTGGCGCGGTCGCCCTGCTGGTGGTGGCCATGGTCGCCTTCGCGGTGGACGTGCAGACCGGCGTGCTGGTTGTGGACCGGCATCGGCTGCGCCGCCCTGGTGGCCGGGTCGCTTCTGCTCTACGACGGCGTGTCGCTCTCGTGGATCCTGCTGCTGGTCGGCCTGGCCGGGATCCTCGTGTTCGTCCTGGCGGGGATGCCGGCCATGGTGCGCACCCGGTTCTCGACGCCGACCATCGGGCGGGGAGGATGGTGGGTGAGGAGGGCGAGGCGGTGGCCGACGTCGCCCCCGACGGGGTGGTGAAGGTGCGGCGCGCTGTGGCGGGGCTCGACCAACCGGGTCACCCCGGTGCCCGCGGGATCCCCGTCCGGGTGGTGGAGGTGGACGGCCTGCTGGAGGTCGAGCCCCTGAAGGGGGCGCCCGGGACTACCGCCACTAGCTCTATCGACCCGGTGCGCTCGGGAAAGTTGCCCCTTGTCGCCGTGGGTCCATCGGCCTATGGTCGCCATCGCCGAAAGGGGGCATTGCCTGTGAGCGCACAGCGAGTCGAGGAGTCCTGGCAGCTCAAAGCCGCCTGCCGGGGCCCGCAATCGGCCGTCTTCTTCCCGCCGTCCACCTTCGAGCGCAAGGACGAGAAGGTCGAGCGCGAGAGCCGGGCCAAGGAGATCTGCCGTACGTGTCCCGTGAAGGCGCCCTGCCTCGAGTACGCCGTCCGCATCCGCGAGCCCCACGGCATCTGGGGCGGACTCAACGAGGCCGAACGCAAGAACCTGGCGGTGGCCCAGGCCAACTGATCTCAGGCGGCTGCACGGCGGCGGCCAGCTCGGGGGCGGCTCGGGTGACGTCGTTCCAGTCGGGCGCTGGCCCATGCGCGAGCGGGCCGTGACACCGGTCAGCCGGCGCCGGGAAGTCGGGGACCGGCGATGCGCAGGTCGCCCCGGCGGCGGGTGACGCCCACGGCGTCGAGGTGGGCCAGTAGCGGCACGGCCCACTTGCGGGTGGTGGCCAGCGCTTCGCACCTGGGCCACGGTGATGCCGTCGGGGTGCTCGGCCAGCAGGGCGGCCACCCGCTCGGCCGCCGCCACCACCGCCGAGGAGGCGAACCACACGCCGTCGTGCTCCACCACCAACCCCCGCTGCGCCAGACCGCAGCTCGCCCCGGTCGACGCCGTCGGGGGCTGGAAAGGGTGCGCTCTCCAGCGCGGTCACGAAGGGATGGTCGGCGAGGGGGTCAGCCCGCTGCGCCGGGCGAGCCCGCCCGCCGGCCACGACGATGTCCTCGAGCGTGTCGAGGAGGGCCCGCTGGCGTTCGTGGAGGGTGGCCACGTCCAAGCCGAGTGGGCCGGCGGCGACCACCGCGGCAAGCACCGTTCTCGGCCTGGGGGGCCGACGGCGCCACCACCCACCGGCCGACGTTGGCGGTTCGATCCACGCCGGTGAGGCGCTCCAGCTCCTCGGCCTCCACCCACCCCCGCTCCTCGATGACCCGGTCCACGGACCGGTCGGGCCGGGCCCGCGAGGCCCGGCGCACCGGGGCCACGTCGAGCACCTCGCCGCCGCCGACCGTCTCGCCCCGCCCGCTCTCGCGCAGCACGAACCGGTCGCCCGGCAGCAGCGGCAAGGCGGTCGGCAGGTGCAGGCGCACGTGGCCCTCGCCGCCCGGCGCGATGACCTCGGGTCCCAGGACCCGCAGCCGCACCGGATGCTCGCCCGAGCCCACGTAGGCCAGGTGCGCTCCCGGCGGGACACGGGATGGTCGAGGGAGGCGAGCACCCGGAGGGAGGCGTCCAGGGTGGTGACCGCTTGCCAGCGGCCCGGCTCCACGAGGGCGTCGCCCCGCCGGGTGTCCTGATGGCCCAGCCCGGCGAGGTTGGCCGCCACGCGATGCCCCGGGCCCACCTGTTCACGGCGAGCGCCGAGGGTCTCCAGGCCCCGCACCCTCACGGGTCGGGCCCGCGCCCCACCGGGGCCCACGACCACGAGCTCGTCGCCCACCGACAGCGACCCTCCCGCCAGGGTGCCGGTGACTACCGTGCCCGACCCCGGGCGGCGAAGGCCCGGTCGATCCACAGCCGGGGCCGGCTGCGGTCGACCGAGGTGGGGGGGTGGTGGCCAGGAGGTGGTCGAGCCCCGCCCGCAGCTCGTCGACGCCCCGCCCCGAGGGGGCATCGACGGGCACCACGTCGGCCCCGGCCAGGAAGGTGCCGGCGGTGCGGTCGGCCACATCGAGGGTCGCCAGCTCGACGGTGTCGTCGTCGACCAGTCCCACCTTGGTCAGCGCGACCAGGCCATGGCCACCCCGAGCAGCTCGAGGATGCGGAGGTGCTCCTCGGACTGCGGCTTCCAGCCCTCGGTGGCGGCCACCACGAACAGGCAGGCGTCCACCGCCCCCACGCCGGCCATCATGTTCTTGAGGAAGCGGACGTGACCGGGCACGTCGACGAGGTGCACGGCTCGTCCCGAAGCCAGGGTGGTGCCGGCGAAGCCGAGGTCGACGGTGAGGCCCTGGCCTTCTCCTCCGCCCACCGGTCGGGGTCGGTGCCGGTGAGGGCGGTGACCAGGGTGGACTTGCCGTGGTCGACGTGCCCGGCGGTGGCGACGACGCACCATCACCCCGGCAGCCGCTCCAGCGCGTTGGCCACGCGGGCGTCGTCAGCGGGGTCGACGCGGCGCAGGTCGCACACGGTTCGGCCGTCGACCACCCGGGCGATCACCGGGGGATCGTGGGCCCGCAGGGCGGTGGTGTGGTCGCCGGGCACGGCCACGCCGGCCGAGGGGATCTCCACGCCGGGGAGCGTGCCGCCACCGGTCACCGAGTCCACCTCGACCACGGTGAGCCGGGCGTCGGCACCGGCCACGCTCGGCCCGGGCCCGCAGCTCGTTGACCGGGGCGGTGGCCATCCGCCAGAACGGGAGGTCGCCGGCGCGCCGGTCGAGGTAGGCGAGGGCCACCTCTTGCAGCGCGCCGAGCACGAGCGCGCCCGGGCGCAGCGCTCGGGCCAACGGGTGGCGCGCAAGCCGCCACCAGGTCGGCCCGGCCGGCGATGATCCCGGCCTGGGGTCCGCCGAGCAGCTTGTCGCCCGAGAAGATCACCAGCGATGCGCCGGCGGCGATGGTCTGGCGGGCGGCGGGCTCGTCGCGCAGCCACGGGGCGGCCCCCCGCCAGCCAGGGGCAGGCGGCGTCCAGCAGGCCCGAGCCGAGGTCGACCACCACCGGCGGGCCCAGGCCGGCCAGCCCCGCCACCCCGACCGCTTCGGTGAACCCCTCGATCCGGTAGTTCGACTGGTGCACCTTCATCACCAGGGCGATGTCGGCGGCGGGGTCGGCGGCGGCGTCGGCGACGGCCCGGGCGTAGTCGTCGAGGCGGGTGCGGTTGGTGGTGCCCACCTCCACCAGCCGGGCACCGGACTCGACCATCACCTCCGGCACCCGGAACCCACCACCGATCTCGACCAGCTCGCCCGGCTCACCACCACGCTCCGGTCGCGGGCCAGGGCGGCCAGCACCAGCAGCACCGCGGCGGCCGTTGTTGACCACCAGCCCCGCCTCGGCGCCGGCGGCCCGGGCCATCAGGGCAGCGGCGTGCGAAGACCGGGAGCCGCGGTCCCCCGTGGCCAGGTCGAGCTCGAGGTTGGTGTAGCTCCCGGCCTGGGTGTGGGCCAGCGGGGCCCGGCCCAGGTTGGTGTGCAGCAGCACGCCGGTGGCGTTGACCACCGGCTGGAGCAGGGTGCGGACCAGGGCCAAGGCCTCGGCCCGCGCCCGGTCGGGGGCACCGGCGGCCACCGCCCGGCGGGCCCCCTCCACGAGCAACGGGGGGGGCATGCCGACGTCGGCGCGCGACCGCGCCGGCGCGCCGCCCGCCGGCGCCCGGCCCGCCGGCGGAGGCGCCTCCGTCAACGCCGCGCCCCCGCCTTGGCCCTGGCCATGGCGTCGATGCGCTGGAGGGCAACCCCGCACAGCAACACGTAGGGCGTGGCCATCAGCGGCACGTCGATGCCGACCCGTGAGCGGCGGGCGCCCAGCGACTCCACCCGGTGGGCGGTGGCGGGCACGCCGCCCACCCGCCAGGTCCACAGGTGGCCCTCCTGGAAGCGGGTGACCTCGAACGGCAGCCAGGGGCCGACGACGGTGCGCACCCGCCCCTGGCTCCCCGGCCCGAGGAAGCGACCGTCGTGCTCCACCTCGGAGACCGACGGCCCCCACCGCGTCCACGTGGTGGTGTCGATGAGCACCCTCCACACGTGCGCCGCGGGCGCATTGACGATCCGGGTCACCCACACCGCGGGCGACGGTACCCGCCTCGTCGGCGGCGGCGAGGGCCCAGGTAGCCTGGCCGCCGTGGTGTACGTGATCCTCGCCCTGCTGTTCGTGGTGGGGCCGATCGTCGAGCTGTACCTGATCATCCAGGTCTCCCACGTCATCGGCGGCTGGCAGACCGTCGCCCTGCTGCTGGTGGAGAGCGCCATCGGGGCGTGGCTGATGAAGCGCCAGGGCCGGGGGATCTGGCGCCGGATCCAGGCCCAGCTCCGAGACCACCGCCTGCCCCAGGCCGACCTGGTCGACGGCGGCCTGATCATCTTCGCCGGCGCGCTAATGCTGACGCCGGGGTTCCTCACCGACCTCCTCGGCTTCGGGCTGCTCATCCCCCCGACCCGCGCCGTGGTCCGCCGCGCCCTGTTGGCCCGCTTCCGTCACCGCCTCGGCAGCGGCTTCACCTTCCTCGGGGCCGGCCGCGGCCGCCGGGGGAGCGCGACCTACGACACCACGGCCCGGGAGCCAGGCGCCCGGGAGCGGGCAGGACGGGCCGACGCGGTGGAGCTGCCCGGCGCGGACCGGCCCCGATGAGGGCCGGCGCCGAAGCCGGGACGACGGTGCTTCTGCGCGACGCCGCCACCGTGCTGATACTGCGCGACGGCGAGCCCGACGCCGACGGCCGGTGCCTCGAGGTGTTCATGCTGCGCCGCAACCTGGCGTCGGACTTCGTGGGGGGCGCCTACGTGTTCCCCGGCGGGGCGGTCGATCCGGCCGACCGTCACGACGATCTCGAGCCCCTGTGCGAGGGGCGTAGCGACCTGGAGGCGTCGGCCCGCCTCGGCATCGAGCGGGGTGGCCTTGCGTTCTGGGTGGCGGCCATCCGCGAGAGCTTCGAGGAGGCGGGCGTGTTGCTCGCCTACCACGCCGACGGCGACGTCGTCCGCCTCGACGACCCCGCCACCGCCGAACGCTTCTCGCGTCACCGCAAGGCCGTCGACACCGGGGCCCGTCGCCTGGTCGACGTGTGCGAGGAAGAGGGCTTGCGCCTGGCGGTGGACGGCATGCACTACTTCGGCCACTGGATCACCCCCGAGGGCGCACCCCGCCGCTACGACACCCGGTTCTTCCTCACCGCCGCGCCCGCCGCCCAGGTGCCCCTCCACGACGACCGGGAGGTGATCGCCAACCTCTGGATCCGCCCCCACGACGCCCTCGAGCGCCACCAGGCGGGCCGCTTCGAGATGCTTCCGCCCACCGTCGCCACCCTGCGGGCGGTGGCCCGCTTCGCCACCGCCGGCGAGGCGCTGGCGGCGGCCACCGAGATCGTCACCGTGCCCGCCATCCTGCCCCGCGTCATCCTCGACGACGGCGGGCTGCGCATCGTCCTGCCCGGCGACCCGGAGTACGGCGAGGGCTACACCGGCGACGCCGCCATCGACCACTGGCCCAGCGTGGCCGAGCGCAGCCGTGGCTGAGCCCCTCGCCGACGACCAGCCGCAACCGAAGCCGATCGTGCCCGAGGTGGCCAGCGCCCTGAGCCCGCTGGTGCGCCGCATAACCGCCGCCAACCCCGGGATGATGACCGGGCCGGGCACCAACACGTACCTGGTCGGCATCGACGAGATCGTGGTGATCGACCCCGGCCCCGACGACGCCGGTCACCTCGACGCCATCGCCGGCTGCGGCGGCGACCGCATCCGCTGGATCGCCTGCACCCACACCCACCCCGACCACTCCCCGGGGGTGGACGGGCTCAAGGCCCGCACCGGCGCTGAGGTCCTCGCCTATGACTCGCGCGACGGGCTCGAGATCGACGCCCCCTTGGCCGACGGCGACAGCATCGAGGCCACCGAGTTCCGGCTCCGGGCGGTGCACACGCCCGGCCACGCGTCGAACCACCTCTGCTACCTGCTCGAGCAGGAGCGGATGCTGTTCTCGGGCGACCACGTCATGCAGGGCTCCACCGTGGTCATCGCACCCCCCGACGGCGACATGGCCGCCTACCTCGACTCGCTGGCCAAGATCCGCCGCCTGCGGCTCAAGGCCATCGCCCCCGGCCATGGTCACCTGATCACCGACCCGGCCACCGCCATCGACACCTACGTCCACCACCGCCTCGAGCGTGAGCGCCAGGTGGCCGACGCCCTCCGCGCCGCCGGGTCGGCCACCACTGCCGAGCTGGTGGAGGCCATCTACACCGACGTGCCCGCGGTACTGCACCCGGTGGCCCGCTACTCGGTGTGGGCCCACCTGCGGAAGCTGGGCGCCGACGGAGTCGCCCACAGCGGCGATCCCGACGACGTCGACGCCGCCTGGACCGCCTGACCCTCGGGTCCCCTTCGGGGGGGCACGCCGGCGGAGCCGCGGGCTAGCGTCCCTTGCCGGGCGGCGTCGCGAGCGCCATGCGAGCAGCCGCCACGCGAGCGCCGGAGGTGCTCGCCGTCCAACACAGGTCCACTTCCAGGGGGTCCGGCGATGGCCGACTACCAGCTCTTCATCGACGGCGAGTACTGCGACGCCGCCTCCGGTCAGACGTTCACCACGTCCGACCCGGCCACCAACGAGGCCATCGGCGAGGTGGCCAAGGCCGACAAGGCCGACGCCGCCCGCGCCGTCGAAGCCGCCCGCCGGGCCTTCGACGAGGGGCCCTGGCCGAAGATGAGCGGCGCCGAGCGGGCGGCCAAGCTGCGCAAGGTGGCCGAGCTGATCGGCACGAAGTCCGAGAAGCTGGCCGAGATGGAGGCCCGCGACGGCGGCGGCACGGTGAAGAAAGCCACCTTCGCCGACATCCCCGGTGCCCAGTCGGCATTCGAGTGGTTCGCCCGGTGCGCCGAGGACCAGCCCGACGAGGTGGAGCTGCCGGGCTCGCCCTTCCCGCCCTCGCAGAACTGGGTGAACTATGAGCCCCACGGCGTCTGCACCGGCATCATCCCGTGGAACTTCCCCTTCATCATGGCCGCCTGGAAGATCGCCCCCGCCCTGGCCGCCGGCAACACGTCGGTGATCAAGCCGGCGTCGTTCACCTCCATCACCGCCCTCATGCTCGGCGAGGTGTTCCAGGAGGCCGACATCCCGCCCGGCGTGGTGAACGTGATCGCCGGGCCAGGCGGCACCGCCGGCGAGGAGCTGGCCTCGCACCCCATGGTCGACAAGACCGCCTTCACCGGCTCCACCGAGGTGGGCCGGCGCATCATGCAGCTGGCCTCGGGCACGGTGAAGGCCGTCACCCTCGAGCTGGGCGGCAAGTCGGCCAACATCGTGCTCGACGACGCCGACCTCGACATCGCCGCCGCCGCCGTGCTGTTCGGCACGTTCTTCCACAACGGCCAGGTGTGCGAGTCGGGCACGCGGGCGCTGGTGCACCGGTCGATCTACGACGAGTTCCTGTCGCTCCTCGTCGACCGGGCCGGGAAGATGGTCATCGGCAACCCCCTCGACTTCAACGCCGACCTCGGCCCGCTCGTGTCGAGGGGCCAGGCCGAGACGGTCGAGCGCTACGTGGCCCTCGGGCGCGACGAGGTGGGCGAGCCCATCTGCGGTGGCAGCCGACCCGACGGGCTGGCCGAGGGCCTGGCCGCCGAGAACTTCTACCGGCCCACCATCTTCGCCGGGGTCGACAACTCGGCCAAGATCGCCCAGGAGGAGATCTTCGGCCCGGTGCTGTGCGTGATCCCCTTCGACTCCGACGAGGAGGCGGTGGCCATCGCCAACGACTCCATCTACGGCCTCGGCGGAGGCGTGCAGTCAGGGAGCCTCGAGCGGGCCCGGAAGGTGGCCGCCGGCATGCGCACCGGCACGGTCTGGATCAACGACTACCACCTGATCAGCCCGGAGCGGCCCTTCGGCGGCTACAAGCAGTCGGGCATCGGCCGGGAGCTCGGCGTGGAGGGCTACAACGCCTACCGCCAGGTGAAGCACGTCCACGCCAACCCCGGCGGCGGTCGCGACAACTACATGCACTTCTCCGCCCTCAGCGCCAACATCTGACCGTCAGCGCGGCGTGCCGCCCCGCTACCCGGCGGCGATGACGGGCCAGAGGTCGGCGAGCGTTCCCGGCAGGCGGCAGAGCAGGACGGCGCCGCCCGCTTCCTCGTTGTCGACGTGCGCCCGGTTCTCGACCGTGCCGACCTGGTGGACCGTCGCGCAGTGGCGCGCCAGCCAAGCTCGGTCGTAGCCCACCGCCAGCACGGTGGTCGCCGCCAGCGTCCGTGGCGACGGGGTCCAGTAGCGGTAGCTGAGATGCCCGCTGACCGCGTTCGGCAGGCCCCGGCCGGGTCCGTACAGGTCGATCGCCCCGGCGGCGCCGTAGTTGCCGGCCAGGACGGCCGTGCGCTCCCGCTCCGCCGCCGGCAGCGCCCGGTGGGCAGCGGCGACGGCGTCGACGAGCTCGGTCCAGCCGAGCGCCTCGGCGTAGTCCTCGCGGACCTCGGCCAGTCCGGCGTCCACCATGGCCGACTCCGGAAGGACCGGCAGGATGACGGGGGCGAAAACCAGCGGCCCGGCCACGAGGATGGCGGGAAGCAACCGGCGCCAGCGCGGTGAGAGCGACCGCTCCATGGCGACGCCGCCGGCGGCGAAGGCGGCGATGGCGGCGGGAGCGGCGTAGTAGCCCTTGCCGCCCAGCACGCCGAAGACGATCGGCACGAACACCACGGCGATGCCGACCGCCCGGCGGCGGGTGTCGCCCAGCAACGACCGGGCGCCGGTCCACCAGGCGGCGAGGGCGGGCGGTCCCGTGACCAGCAGGAGCTCGGCGACGTAGGTGAGCGGCGGGTAGTCGGCGCGCACGTCGTCGTTGCGCCCGGCGAAGAAGTCGACGCTGGGCCAACCGTGCCGCGCCTGCCACCACAGGTTGGGCAGGGCGAGGGCCAGCGCCAGGCCTGCGGCCAGCCAGGCGCCGGGCTCACGCAGCCGCGCCCGACCGGCCGCCGTGACGACCAGCCCGATCCCCAAGCCGGCCACCAGCACGATCACCGTGTACTTCGTCTCGAACCCCACCCCCACGGCCGCGCCGAGCACGAGCCATCGGCGGCGGCCACCGAGGCGCAGGACGCGCAGTGCCGCCCAGAAGATCGCCGCCCAGGCCAGCTGGTCGAACGACACCGTCTGGAACATGGCGTTGCTGCCGAGCGTCAACCCGCACACCGACAGGGCAGCGACGAGCTGCGCCCAGCGCCCACCGCCGAGCTCCCGGGCGATCAGGGCGGTCAGCACCACCACCCCGGCGCCGGCTGCGATGGCGAAGGACCGGAGCCCGACGAGCGACGTCCCCCACAGCGCCTCGGAAAGCCGAGCCACCCAGGCCGTGATCGGCGGGTAGTCGACGTAGCCGAGGGCGAGGTGGCGTCCCGCGGCCCGGTAGTAGAGCTCGTCCCGGTGCCACCCGTAGCGGCCGGCCGCCATCAGGTTGAGCAGGGACTTCCCGACGACCACCAGAGCGATCCCGGCCCAGGCCACCGGGGCGGCGCCGGTCCTCAAAGCGACGGTCGGGGTGGGCCGGTCGAGGGGCGGGGCGGGGGCGACGGTGAGCATGAGAGGACCGTACGGACGGGCCCGGCCCGAGTCGTCAGGCCCGAGGTTGGTCCGGTCTCATCCCTGGGGTGGAGGCCAGACCCACCGCGAGGGGGACGACGCCGCCGGTGGCGGCCGGTACCGTCCATTCCGTGGTGGGCAGGGTGGTCGACGCGTTCCGCCGCCGCCCGCCGCTGCTCGTCGACGGCCTGCTGGCAGCCGCTGTGTTCGCGGTGCTCGTAACCGGAGCCGTCATCACCCGCGCCAACGACGAGGGGCCGCCCCTCCGCGCCCTCGGCGTGGTGCTGCTCGCCGTCGAGGCCGTCCCCCTCATCTGGCGCCGGCGCTGGCCCGTGCCGGTGAGCGCGCTGACCGGAGCGGGGGCGGCTGGCTACGGGATGGCCGAACTTCCCGATCCGCTGTTGCACGTCGGCCTGCTCGTCGGCCTCTTCACCGTCGCCGCCCATGCCAGCCGCCGGGCCACCGTCGCCGTGGCCGTCGCCGCCGCCGGCGTCGGGCTGGTGGCGGTGGCCGGCGCCGGTGACTCCGGCCCCGACGACTACTTCGTCGGTTTCCTGCCCGGGGTCGTGGCCCTCGTGCTCGGCGACCGGCAACGGACCCGGGCGGCGTACCTAGCAGAGGTCGAGCAGCGCGCCGCCCGCCGCCAGCGGGAGCAGGAGGCCGAAGCAGCCCGGGCCGTGGCCGAGGAGCGGGCGCGGATCGCCCGCGAGATGCACGACGTGGTGGCCCACCACGTGAGCATGATCGTGGTGCAGGCCGAGGCCGGGGCGGCGACCACGCCCGGCTCCGCCGACACCTTCGAGGCCATCGGCGCGACCGGCCGGCGGGCCCTCGGTGAGCTGCGCCGGCTGCTCGGTGTGCTGCGCGACGACGAGGAGGGCTCGGCGGCCGTGGCCCCCCAGCCGGGCGTCGCCCGCCTGCACCAGCTCCTCGCCGAGGTCCGCGCCGCCGGCCTGCCCCTGGACCTGCGGGTGGAGGGCGAGCCGCGGGACCTCAGCGACGGTGTCGACGTGTCGGCCTACCGCATCGTGCAGGAGGCGCTCACCAACGTGGTGAAGCACGCCGGCGCCAGCCCCACCACCGTGGTGCTGCGGTACGGGCCGGAGGCGCTCGAGGTTGAGGTCAGCAACGAGGGCGGCGACCCCGGCGGGCCGCCGGCGCCCAGCCCCGCTTCCGGGCGGGGGTTGGTGGGCGTCCGCGAGCGGGTGGCCATGGTGCACGGCCACCTGCGGGCGGGAGGACGACCCGACGGGGGTTACGAGCTGGTGGCACGCCTGCCGATCGACCCGTGATCCGCGTCGTGGTGGCCGACGACCAGGCCGTGGTCCGGGCCGGCTTCCACGCCATCCTCGACGCCCAGCCCGACATCGAGGTGGTGGGCGAGGCGGCGACCGGGAAGGAGGCGGTGGCCGTGGCCCGGAGCACCCGTCCCGACGTGGTGCTGATGGACGTGCGCATGCCCGAGATGGACGGGCTGGAGGCGACCCGCCGCCTCGCCGGGTCGGGGGTGGCCGCCCCCGTGGCCGTTCTGATCCTCACCACCTTCGACCTCGACGACTACGTGTACGAGGCGTTGCGGGCCGGGGCCAGCGGGTTCCTCCTGAAAGACGTCTCCCGCGATGAGCTGGCGGCGGCCATCCGGGTCGTCGCCGCCGGCGAGGCGCTGCTGGCACCGGCCGTCACCCGCCGGCTGGTGGAGGAGTTCGCCCGGAGGCCGGCGGCCGATCGGCGCCTGGCGGGGGCGCTCGAGCGGCTCACCCCTCGGGAGCGGGAGGTGCTCGAGCTGGTGGCGCGCGGGCGGACCAACTCGGAGGTGGCGGCCGAGCTGTACCTGGGGGAGGCGACGGTCAAGACCCACCTGGCCCACCTGCTCACCAAGCTCGACCTCCGCGACCGGGTGCAGGCCGTGATCTTCGCCTACGAGGCGGGCGTCATCCGCCCCGGCGGGCCCTGAGCCATGGTCGTGATCGCCGCGCCCACGGTGAGGATGGCGCTGCCCGGGAGCCGAGCGCACCGTCGGCGCCGTACGATGAGGCGGTGCACGTCACCGCAACCGACCGGGTCGAAGCGGTGATCGAGCGGGTGAAGCAGCTGCGCGGCGGCACGCTGACCATCACCATCGGTACCGGGTGCTGCGAGTCGACCGCCCCGTTCCTCTACGAGGACTTCTGGCCGGGCCCTGACCAGGAGCAGGTCGGCGCGGTGGCGGGGGTGGCCGTGTTCGCGCCCGCCTACCTCCGCACCAGCTACCCGGGCGACGAAGGGGTGGTCCTCGACGTCATCGACGAGCTGGGCGAGTCGCTCTCGGTCGAGACCGAGCTGGGGGTGCGACTGGTGCTGCGGGGCGCCGGCTTCGACTCCAGCATCGAGGCGCAGGCCTGCGCCGTCCCGGCCGCAGCGCCGGCGGCACCGAGGGCCGTGGTGGGCGAGCCGCCCGAGGCCCTGCGCCGGGCCCGGATACGCTGAGGCCCGGATGCGAACGGTCCTGGTCCGGCTGGTGGTGGCGGGGCTCCTCCTGGCCGCCCTGGTCGCGTGCCAGCCCGACCCCACCGGCGGGGCCCGGCCGCCGGCCCCCGGCGACCCCGCTCCCGCCTTCGGGTCGTCGGTGCGGGCCGCCACCCGGGAAGACGTCGCCCTGTCCTGGCGATCGGGCTGCCCGCTGCACTGGAGCGAGCTGCGGGTGCTCACGGTGGCGTACTGGGGCTACGACGGCGCCCGCCACACCGGCCCCCTGGTCGTGCACCGCAACGCCACCGCCGCCCTCACGGGCGTGTTCGAGCACCTCTACGGCCAGCGCTTCCAGATCGAGCGCATCCGCCGGGTCGACGACTACGGCGCCGACGACGACCGGTCGATGGCGGCCAACAACACCTCGGCGTTCAACTGCCGGGCCGTCACCGGCGGCTCGAAGTGGTCGAAGCACGCCTGGGGCCTGGCCATCGACATCAACCCCATGCAGAACCCCTACGTGTCGAACGGCTACTACGACCCGCCCGGCAGCGAGCGGTGGGCCAACCGCAGCCAGGTGGTGCCGGGCATGGTCGTGCAAGGCGGCCCCGTGGTCGGCGCCTTCGACTACGTGGGATGGGCGTGGGGCGGACGGTGGGGTTCGCCGGTCGACTACCAGCACTTCGAGGTGAAGAGCTGCCCTTCGAGCACCACCGCCTGCCGGCGGTACTGACCGGCCGACGCTCAGGCGCTCAGGCGTCGAGGGCGGCCATGGCCGCCTCGAGCATGCGGGCGCTGCACCCGGCCATCTCGGGGGGCGGCACCGCCTCGGACACCACCCGGGCGGCGATGGCCCGGAAGGCCTCGGCCGCCGGTCCCGACCCCAGGGCCACGGGTTGGCCCACGTCGCCCCCTTCGGACACGGCCGGCTCCAGGGGCACCTGGCCCAGCAGTGGCACGCCCGCCTCGGCGGCCAGGGTCGCCCCGCCGCCCTCGCCGAAGAGGGCGTAGCTGGTGCCGTGCTCGCAGGTGAAGGCGCTCATGTTCTCGATCACGCCCGCCACCCGCAGGTAGCTCTTGCGGGCCATCGACACCGCCCGCACCGCCACCTTCTGCGCGCCCACCGCCGGGGTGGTCACCACTATCACCTCGGCGCGAGGCAGGAGCTTGGCCACGCCCATGGCCACGTCGCCGGTGCCGGGGGGCATGTCGATGAGCAGGTAGTCGAGGTCGTCGCCCCACTCGACGTCCTGCAGGAAGTGCTGCACGCCCCGGTTGAGCATGAGCCCGCGCCACATGAGGGCGGTCTGCTCGTCCTCGACGAGGAAGCCCATCGACACGATCCGCAGGACGCCGTCGCCCACCACCCGCTCGTGGGGCACCATCAGCTTGCGGCCGTCACGCTCCACGCCGGCTAGCCGGCCGGACACCCCGAGCATGCGCGGCACCGAGTAGCCCCACACGTCGGCGTCGAGCACCCCGACCCGCAGCCCGCGGGCGGCGATGGCGGCGGCCAGGTTGACCGTGACCGACGACTTGCCGACCCCGCCCTTGCCCGAGGCCACCATCACCACCCGGGTGGTGGGCCCGATGGCCGTCTTCTCGTCCCGCTGGGAGACGTTCCAGCGGGCCTTGGCCATGGCGCCGGACTTCTCCTCCTGGGTCATCTCGGTCCACTCGAGGCGGACGGCGCTGACGCCGGGAGCCGAGCCCACCCGGGTGCGGATGTCCTTCTGGATCTGCGCCCGCAGTGGGCACCCGCTGGTGGTGAGGGCGATGGTGACCACCACCTCGCCGTCGGGGTGCACCTCGGCCGAGCGCACCATGCCGAGCTCGACCACGTCGCTGCCCAGCTCCGGGTCGACCACGCCGCGCAGCAGGCCGAGGACGTCGTCGACGCTGGGCAGGGCAGGAGCGGGGGCGACCACGCCCGGATTCTACCGGGCGTCGCCGTGTAATCTCTCGCCGTGGACGTCGCCCGGGACCAGCCGTCGCCCGACGGGCCGGACCGGCTCGACATCCTCAAGGCCCTCGGGGACAACACCCGCTACGCCATCTACCTGGAGCTGGCCCGCTCACCGGTGCCCCTGGGCACGGCCGAGATCGCCGACACCCTCGCGCTGCACCCCAACACGGTGCGCCCCCACCTCGAGCGCATGCGGGAGGTGGGCCTGCTCGTGGTGGCAGCCGCACCCGGCGGTGGTCCCGGCCGTCCCCAGCACCGCTACTCCCTCGCCTCCGACGCTCCCGGGCTGGGCCTGGAGCCGCGCTCGTTCCCGGTGCTGGCCCGCATGCTGTTGACCCTGGCCGGCGCCTCGGGCATGGGCAGCACCGAGGCGGTCGAGGCCGGCCGCGACCAGGGCCGAGCCGATGGCGCCCGCTGGGGCGGGCGCTCCTGCCTCAGCGCCGTCACCGCCCGCCTGGCCGACCTCGGGTTCGACCCGGCGGTGGTGGTGGACGGCGACAACGCCACGGTGGCCTTCACCCACGGCCCGTTCCGGGAGCTGGCCGAGGCCCGGCCCGACCTGATCTGTGGCCTGCACCGCGGGCTCGTGGAGGGCCTGGCCGACGAGGTGGGCGGGGGCGAGGTCACCGACTTCGGCTCGCTCGTGGATCGCGACCCGTGCCGGGTCGAGCTGCGCCTCGACGCCCCCGAAGACGTGCCCGACGGCGCGGCCGAGCCGGTCCCGACCGGCTCCGGGTAGCACGCGAGCCGGTCCCGACCGGCTCCCGGTAGCACGCGAGCCGGTCCCGGCCGGCTCCCGGTAGCATGGCCGGGCGCCGCCCCGGCGGTCACCCGCACCTCAGGAGGAACCGCCCGTGATCACCGTCACCGACACCGCCGCTTCCAAGGTGAAGGAGCTCATCACCGCCGAGGGCGACGAGTCCCTTGCCCTCCGGGTCGCGGTGCGCCCCGGCGGCTGCTCTGGCTTCAGCTACGAGATGTTCTTCGACAGCGACGTCGCCTCCGACGACCTGCTCGAGGAGGTCGAAGGCGTGCGCGTGGTCGTCGACCCCTCCAGCGCCCAGCTCCTCAATGGCGCCACCCTCGACTACAAGGACGGCCTCCAGCAGGCCGGCTTCTCCATCAACAACCCCAACGCCCAGCGCACCTGCGGCTGCGGCCAGAGCTTCTCCTGAGCCGCCGCCGGCGGCCGGTTCAGCCGGAGCGGCTGGGCACCTCCTCGGAGGAGCGCACCACCACCACCACCTGAAGGTCGGCGTCGAGCTCGTCGAGCAGCCGGCGCAGCGCCTTGCGCCGCTTGCGGCCGAGGTCGGTGAACGGCTCGACCAGCACGAGCGGCGCGTCGTCGAGGTCCTGTTCGTCGGGCGTGGCCGCTCGTAGGCCCTCCAGGTCGTCCTCGCCCAGCGCGTCGGCGAGGTCGGCGCGGGCCCGGACCCGCTCGGCCGCCGCCTGGGCGTCGATCAGGCGCTCCTCGGCCTCGACGCGGTCCGACGAGCGGTCGGCCAGGTCGGCCAGGGCGGCGGCCACCGCCGCCTCGTCGGGCTCGGGCGCACGCCATCCCAGCTCGGCCCACGCGTCGTCCCATCGAGCCCGGGCGGCGCCCGCGCAGGTCGCCGCCGCGCGGACGGCGGGGGCGGCCGCCACCAGGTCGGTCACCCGATCGTCGTCTCCCGGATCGGGCCAGGCCAGGAGCGCCTCGGCCTGACGGGGATCGGCGTCGGGACCGGCCCGCTCGTGCCACGCGGCGCGTGCGGCGGCGACGCGGGCTTGGGCCTCGGCCTGGTGGCCCGGTCCCTGCTCCTCGGCCGCCTCCACGATGACGACCGTGGCGGCCGGGGCCCCAGGGACGGCGGCCGCCATCGGGCCGGCCTTGATGGTGCGTCGCACCACCGAGGCCAACAGGACCGCCACCAGCACCGGCACGGCGGCGGCCGCCGGCGGGAGCCGGAGGATGAGCACCACGCAGGCCAGGCAGAGGCCCAGCGACAGGACTCCGAGAGGCAGCAGGACCGAGCCGTCGGACCGGTCCACTCCGTCCGGGTCGGGCTCGACCGGCGCCGCCATCGTCGGGGTCGGGGCTGGGGTCGGCGGCGGGGTCGGGGCCTGGCGGGCGTCGGCCTCGGCCGCCTCGGCCTCCTCCACGGCGGCGGCGAGACGTCTTAGGTCGGCGGCGTCGGCTTCGTGGGCGGATCGGCCGAGCTGGCCGGAGATTTGACGGTGCACCCCCTGGCGGGTGCCATCCAGCACCGCCGCGAAGGCGGCCACCTCTCGTCCCAGCGACCGGAGACGCTCGGCGTCGGCCGGCTCGGGGGGGCGGCGGGCGCAGCGCTGTCGCAGCTCCGGCAGCTGGTCCACCAGCGCGGCGTCGGCCACCGGGTCGGCGGCGGGGTCGATGCGGGCGGCGAGCGCCTCCAGCCGACCAAGACGCTCGCGGGCGACGCGGGCCTCGTGCAGGCGAGCCCGTTGCGCCACCACCGCCTCCGCCAGCGCCGGGTTGTCGACCACCACCGCGCCCAGGCGTCCAGCCACGATCTTGGCGGCTGAGCGGGGATCGGGGTGGACCACCAAGTGGACCCCGGGGCCAGGATCGGCGACGTCCCCGCTGTCTGTGTGGTCGGCCACCGCGAACCGCCTCCCGCCGTGAGCTGTCAGGCGACGAGCTCCTCCAGCGACCGGCGAAGTTCTACCTCATCGAAGATCACGTCGACCCGGCGACGGATCCGGCCGTCGCCGCCCACGAGGAAGAGGCAGGGCTCGAAGGTCAGGTTCAGCGCCCGCATGATCGGCGCGGGCGTGGCCGAGGTGCCCTTCTGCTCGACCTCACGGGCATTGCGGAACACCTCGGCGTGGAGGAAGGCGACGCGGTCGGCGAAGTCGTCCCGCTGGCCGAGCAGCACGTCGAGCACCGGCCCGCAGATGGCCGTCTGGCAGTAGGCCGGCGTGGAGATGAGGAGGGCGACCGGACGGGAGGCCGCCAGCGCCGCCCGGAGGCTCTCACCGTGGAGGGGGCAGGCCGGCTGGCGGGTGCAGATCGGGTCGACCCCGCCCGCGTCCGCGGTGGTGGGGGTGTCGACCACGGGCATGGCGTCGCCGGTGCCGGGGACTTCGACGGCGCCGGCGGGCGAGACCTCGAAGGCGGCTTCGATGCGCTCGCCGGCGACGGTGGTGGTCACGCCGTAGGTGCCGGCCTCGGCGACGGTGAACCGGACGGGGTAGTACGCGCGGGGTAGCCCGGCGTCGTGGCGGTCCACCTTGAACGGATCGCCGACCGGCCGCCCGGCGCCGTCGACCACGGTGAAGGTGAGGTGGGCGGGACCGTCCTTGACCAGTGCGCCCTCGGCGTCGCCGAGCCCGAACGGGGCCCGCTGCGGCCGGCCGGGCACGAGCGTGGAACGGCCGTCGAAGAAGGCCAGCAGGGAGTGCTCCGAGCCGGTGGCGCCGCCGCCGCCGTTGCTGTCGTCGTCGCCGGCCCGTGGGCCGCGGTCACCACCGTCGCCGCCGCACGCCGCCAGGACGACGGCCCCGGCGCCCCCGAGGAGCACCGACCGTCGGCTGATCGCACGCGGGGTCGGCGCCATGCAGCGAACCTATCCTCCGACCGATGCCAGACCAGCGGCGGGCCGGATCGAGCGACACCGTGCAGTTCGAGGTGGATGGCCGCCAGGTGGAGGTGCCCGCCGACGGCGCCTCGCTGCTCGAGGTGCTGCGCGACCGGCTGGGCCAACGGTCGCCGAAGGACGGCTGCAGCCCCCAGGGCCAGTGCGGCTGCTGCACGGTGCTGGTCGACGGCGCCCCCCGGGTGGCCTGCGTCACGCCCGTGCGCCGGGTGGCGGGCCGGCGGGTCACCACCCTCGACGGGCTCGACGACGTCGAGCGCTCCACCTGGGCCGAGGCGTTCTGCGCCACCGGGGCCAGCCAGTGCGGGTTCTGCACCCCCGGCATCATCGTGCGCCTCAGCGGGCTGCGGCAGAAGGGCACGCCGGTCGACGACCATGCCGCGGTGGAGCGGGCGCTGGGCGCCCACCTCTGCCGCTGCACGGGCTGGCGCACCATCGTCGAGGCGTGGGACGTGGTGACCGGTGAGGCCGGCCCGCCTGCCGCCCAGCGGGACCTGCAGGCGGCGACTCGCCGGGCCGGCATCGAGGGCCATGCCGCCCAGCGCGTCGGCGCCGATGTTGCCCTCGGGCGGGGCGGGTTCGCCGACGACACCGCCCCGGCCGGCGCGCTGGTGGCGGTGCCCGACGGCGCCGGCGGATGGGCGGTGGGCGAGACCCTCACCGAGGCTCGGGCCCGGGCCGGCAAGGTGCAGGGGCGGCGGACCACGGCGGCGCCCACCCACCCGCTGGAGGTGCCGCCCGGCGACTGGCACGTCACGCTGCGGACGGCCTGGGTGGAGCCGGCCTACCTGGAGACCGATGCGTCATGGTGCGCGCCGGGCGGTGAACCCGCCTCCCCGCTGGCCAACGGCGGAGCGTTCGGAGGCAAGCTGGCCTCGGTGGCCGCCGGCGCCGCCCGGGAGCTGGCCGACCGCCACGGGCGCCCGGTGCGGGTGCTGCTGTCCCGGGAGGACACCGTGCGCTCGGGGCCCAAGCGCCCTCCGGTGGCGGCGGGGGTCCGGGCCGACGGCACCGGCACGATGCGGGTGGTGCGCACCCCGGGCGTGGCCGCCGCCATCGCCGCCGCCGCCCCCGGCCTGCGGGTGGAGGAAGTGGCGGTGCCCGGGCCGCCCACCTCGGTGGCGCTGCGAGCGGCCGGTTGGGCCGAGGCGTCGGTGCTGCTGGCGGGGGCGGCCGGCCGCCCCCTGCCGGTGCGGTCCCCGGCCGGCGCGGTGGCCGAAGCCGAGGTGTCGGGTGACCAGGTGCGGGTGCGGGTGGCGTGCGGCGAACCCCTCGACCACGTCGTGCTCCGCTCGTACTTCATCGGGGCCGCCCACATGGCGTTGAGCTGGGTGCGCAGCGAGGGGCTGGCGGTCGACGCCGAGGGCACGGTGGAGGATCTCACCGTGCGGTCGTTCGGGATCCTCCGGGCGGCGGACATGCCGAAGGTGGATGTGGAGGTCGACGCGGCGACGGGCCCGCCCGTCAACGGATCCGACGCCGTCTTCGCGGCGGTGGCGGCCGCCGCCTGGATCGACCAAGGTTGCCCCCAGGACTGGCCGACCAGCCGAGGAGCCCGACGATGACCAACCCCTCCGGCCTGCCGTACACCCCTGCCGTGCGGGCCGGCGCGTGGGTGGTGGTCTCCGGCCAGATCGGCCTGGAGGGCACGTCGCTCGTCACCGGCGGGTTCGACGCCGAGCTGCGGCTTGCCCTCGTCAACCTCGAGGCCCGGCTGGCCGAGCACGGCGCCACCATGGCCGACGTGGTGAAGACCACGGTCTTCCTCCGTCACCTCAACGACTACGGCCGGATGAACGAGCTCTACGCCGAGGCCTTCGCCGAGCCCCGCCCGGCCCGCTCAGCGGTGGCGGTCTCGGACCTGCCCCTCGGCGCCATGGTCGAGATCGAGGCCTGGGCCCACACCGGCGACGGGTAGCCAGGTCGCGCCGGCCGGTGCCATGATGACCACGTGGCCGGCGCCGTCCTCATCGCGGTGATCCTCGTCGTGGTGATCCCGATGTCGGTGTGCATGAGCGGAGCGGTCATCGCCGCCATCCTCGGTCGGTCCCTCAACGACACCGGCGAGCACACCCACGAGGGCAGCGAGCTCATCGACCTCAACCGCTAGCGCCCCGGCCCGGCCCGACGACTACGCCGGCCTAGCTCCACCTCGACTGGCCGAAGCGGTAGCCGACGGAGCGGACGGTGGAGATGAGGTTGGCGTGCTCCTCGCCGAGCTTGGCCCGCAGTCGGCGGATGTGGACGTCGACGGTGCGGGCCCCGCCGTAGTACTCGTAGCCCCACACCCGTGACAGCAGCGTCTCCCGGGTGAAGACCCGGCCGGGGTGCTGGGCGAGGAACTTGAGCAGCTCGTACTCCATGTAGGTGAGGTCGAGCGGGCGGCCCCCGATGGCGGCCTGGTAGGTCTCGAGGTTCAGGACCAGGCCCCCGTACTCGACCAGCTCGGGGCTGGGGCCGCTGCCGGTGCGCCAGAACAGGTGGCGCAGCCGGGCCTCGAGCTCGCGGGGGTGGAAGGGGTGAAGGCAGAAGTCGTCGAAGAGCTCGTCGCGCAGCTCGAGGTCGGCCAGCCGCGCCCCGCTCACCAGCAGCAGGAGCGGCTCGACGGGCACGTCGCGCTTGCGCAGCGCCCGGCACAGGGCGAAGGCGCCCTCGGCGTCGCCGTCGACCACCACCACCGCGCCGCCCCACCCGTCGTCCGGCTCCAGGCGGTTGGCGGCGGCCTCGTCGAGCACCGCCTTCCACCGGTGCCCGCCCAGGTCCAGGGCCTGGGCCAGCTCGGGCGGCGGCGGGTCGGGGTGGACCAGCAGCGGCTCCATCACGCCAGTCTCACCAACTCGGCAGGTAACGGGCCAGCTCGAACGGCGTGACCTGGGCCTTGTAGTCGGCCCACTCCCGGCGCTTGTTGCGCAGGAACCACTCGAAGATGTGCTCGCCGAGGGCCTCGGCCACCAGCTCGGAGCGCTCCATGGTGTCGAGGGCGTCGGCGAGGGACTGCGGCAGCTCCACCATGCCCTCCGCCGCCCGTTCGGCGTCGGTGAGGGCGAACACGTTCGACGTTGCTTCGGGCGGTAGCTCGTAGCCCTCCTCCAGGCCCCGCAGTCCGGCGGCGAGGATCACCGAGTAGGCGAGGTAGGGATTGCAGGCGGGGTCGGGGGCCCGGTACTCGATGCGCACCGAGGACTCCTTGCCCGTCTTGGCCACCGGCACCCGCACCAGGGCGGAGCGGTTGTTGCGGGCCCAGCTCACGTACGACGGCGCTTCGGTGCCCACCACGAGGCGCTTGTAGGAGTTGACCAGCTGGTTGGTGACGGCGGTGATCTCGGGGGCGTGGTGCAACAGGCCGGCGATGAAGCCCCGGCCGATCTTGGAGAGCTTGTAGGGGTCGCCCGGGTCGAAGAAGGCGTTCTGGTCGCCCTCGAACAGCGAGAGGTGGGTGTGCATGCCCGAGCCCTGCACGCCGGAGAGGGGCTTGGGCATGAAGGTGGCGTAGAAGCCCTGCTCCATGGCGATCTCGCGGACCACCAGGCGGAACGTCATCACGTTGTCGGCCATGCTCAGGGCGTCGGTGTAGCGCAGGTCGATCTCGTGCTGGCTGGGGCTGTCCTCGTGGAACGAGTACTCGACCGGGATGCCCATGGCCTCCAGGGTGTGGATGGTGCGCTTGCGGAGGTCGCTGGCCACGTCGGCGGTGGTGAGGTCGAAGTAGCCGCCACTGTCGAGGGGCTGGGGCGGGGCGCTCGGGTCGCCGTTGGCGAAGTAGAAGAACTCCATCTCGGGGGCGACGTAGAACGAGAAGCCCCGGTCCCGGGCGCGGTCGAGGTTGCGCTTGAGCACCTGCCGCGGGTCCCCCTCGAAGGGCGACCCGTCGAGGTTCTCGACGTCGCAGAACATGCGGGCCGAGGTCTCGTCGCGCTCGGACCACGGCAGCAGCTCGAAGGTGCCCGGGTCGGGCCGGGCCAGCACGTCGCTCTCCTGCACCCGGCTGAATCCGTCGATGGAGGACCCGTCGAAGTGCATGCCCTCCTCGAAGGCGTTCTCCAGCTCGGCGGGGGAGATGGCGAAGGACTTGAGCTGGCCGAGCACGTCGGTGAACCACAGGCGGATGAGGCGCACCCCCCGCTCCTCCACCGTGCGCAGCACGTACTGCATCTGGGGCTCCACCCGGGCCATGATGCCCCGTCGCCCCCGGCCCGGCGGGGGTGGCGCGGGCCGGTTCACAGAGCGTTCACAATGGGGAAACGGCCGGGAAACCGCACCCTGGGAGCGTCCCGACCGGCACCCGACCGAGCAACGCGTCCCGACGAGGAGAACCTGTGGCGTACAAGGCTGAGTACATCTGGATCGACGGCACCGAGCCCACTGCCAAGCTCCGCTCGAAGACCAAGATCCTGGCCGACGGCGACGAGCTTCCGATCTGGGGCTTCGACGGCTCCAGCACCAACCAGGCGCCCGGCGAGCAGTCCGACTGCGTGCTGAGGCCGGTGAAGTCGGTGCCCGACCCGATCCGGGGCGGCGACCACGTGCTCGCCCTGTGCGAGGTCCTCGACATCGACATGACGCCCCACCCCACCAACACGCGGGCGCCGCTGGCGGCGGTGGCCGAGCGCTACGCCGACCAGGAGCCGTGGTTCGGGATCGAGCAGGAGTACACGTTCTTGAAGGACGGCCGGCCCTACGGGTTCCCCCAGGGCGGCTACCCGGCGCCCCAGGGCGGCTACTACTGCGGCGTCGGCTCCGACGAGATCTACGGCCGCGACGTGGTGGAGGCCCACATGGAGGCCTGCATCCAGGCCGGCATATCCCTGTCGGGCATCAACGCCGAGGTGATGATCGGCCAGTGGGAGTTCCAGGTCGGCCCACTCGGGCCCATCGAGGTGTCCGACCAGCTGTGGCTGGCCCGGTGGCTGCTCTACCGGGTGGGGGAGGACTTCGGCATCGCCGCCACCCTCGACCCCAAGCCGGTGAAGGGGGACTGGAACGGGGCCGGGGCCCACACCAACTTCTCCACCAAGGCCATGCGGGAGAGCTACGACGCCATCATCGCCGCCTGCGACGCCCTCGGTGAGAAGGCCCAGGAGCACGTGGCCAACTACGGGGCCGACATCGAGCACCGCCTCACCGGCCTGCACGAGACGGCGCCCTGGACCGAGTTCAACTACGGCGTGTCCAACCGGGGTGCCTCGGTGCGCATCCCGTGGCAGGTGGCGGTGGACAAGAAGGGCTACATCGAGGACCGCCGCCCGAACGCCAACTGCGATCCCTACGTGGTCACCCGCCTCATAACCGACACCGTCTGTTCGCCGAGGGCCTGAAAATAATCTGACTACTTAACGTGGTGGCCCTTGCCATACGCTCACAGAGAGTGGTAGACAGTGTCATCGCTCCAGAGCGGGAGCGGCAAAGGAGACCTCTTCTGATGCGCAGGTGGTACGCCCTCGTGATCCTGGCCCTGGCCGGCACCCTCCTCGGGTTCCCGACCTCGGCGGATGCGGTGAACTTCCCCCTCACCACCGTGGTGTCGGCCAACCCGGCCGACAACACCCCCCACGTGCTCGACGGCAAGGTGCTCGCCATCGCCGAGGCCGGTTCCAAGGTCGTGGTCGGCGGGGTGTTCACCAAGGTGCGCAACCAGGGTTCCACCACCGAGGTGGCCCGCACCAACCTCTTCGCCTACGACCGGGCCACCGGCCAGATCGACGCCGGCTTCGTGCCCGCCGTCGACGGCGCCGTCAACGCACTGGCCGTGAGCTCCGACGGCGCCACCGTGTTCGTCGGGGGCGCCTTCGCCAACGTCAACGGCGTCGCCTCCCGCGGCCTCGCCAAGCTGAACGTGGCCGACGGCAGCACCGTCACCACCTTCCGGGCCGCCACCACCGCCGCCGTCAACGACATCGCCCTGCGGGGCTCCAAGCTCTACGTGGGAGGCGTGTTCGGCAAGATCAGGGGTGTCGTCCGCAGCCGATTGGCCGCCGTCGACGCCACCACCGGCGCCGTCGACGCCGACCTCGACCTGCCCGTCACCACGCCCATCAACGGCACCCTCGGCGTCCTCAAGCTCGACGTCACCGCCGACGGCTCCCGCCTGGTGATCATCGGCAACTTCCAGCAGGTGGGTGGGGCCACCAAGATCCAGCTGGCCGTGATCAACCTGGCCACCTCGCCCGACAGCCTCGCCGACTGGCACACCAGCCGCTACGACGGGCGCTGCTACGACGCGTTCGACAGCTACGTGCGCGACATCGACCTCTCCCCCGACGGCAGCTACTTCGTGATCGTCACGACCGGTGGGGGCATCGCCAACACCATGTGCGACACCGCCGCCCGCTTCGAGACCTTCGCCTCCGGAACCGCCATCGAGCCCACCTGGATCAACTACACCGGCGGCGACACCCTCTGGAGCACCGCCATCACCACCGCCGCCGTCTACGTCGGTGGCCACCAGCGGTGGCTCAACAACCGCAACGGCGCCGCTGACTACAAGGCCGACGGGGCGGTCGACCGGGCGGGCGTGGGCGCCCTCGACCCCCTCACCGGCGTGCCCCTCAACTGGAACCCGGGCCGCGCCCGCGGCGTGGGCGCCTTCGCCCTGGTGGCCACGCCCAACGGGCTGTACATCGGCAGCGACACCACCAGCCTCGGCCGGGAGTACCACGCCCGGCTCGGCTTCTTCCCGCTGGCCGGTGGCACCGTCAACCCCACACCCCGGGCGGCGACCCTGCCCGCCGACCTGTTCGTGGCCCAGCCCAACGGCACCCTCGACCGCCGCGGCTTCACCGGCACCTCCTTCGGCACCCCGGCGCCGGTGGGCGGCCCCGCCATCGACGGGTTCGACTGGAACCAGGTGCGGGGCGCCTTCATGGTCAACGGCAAGCTCTACACCGCCCTGGCCGACGGCACGCTGCGCTCCTGGACCTGGGACGGTGCCCGCTTCACCGGCGCCACCAACCTGAACAGCTGGCTGAACCTCGGCGGGGTGACGTCGATGGCCTACCAGAACGGCCGGATCCTCTACACCGTCTCCGGTGACTCCCGGCTCTACTGGCGCTGGTTCGCCCTCGAGAGCAACCTCATCGGCTCCGAGCAGTTCGTGGCCGACCCGGGCACCGCCGGCGCCGACTGGGGCACGGCGGTCGGAACCACCATCGCCAGCGGCCAGGCCTACGTGGCCCACACCAACGGCACCCTCACCCGGACCGACCTCGATGCCGCCAGCCGCCCCGTGCCCGGCACCACCGTGGTGATCTCGGGTCGCAAGGTCGACGGGCGGAACTGGAACGTCACCGACCTGTTCATCTTCTCGGGTTGAGCTCCGGGTCCGAGAGGAGGGCGGCGCTGGCCGCCCTCTTCTTCGGTGGGCTGACGCTGCTGCTGGCGGGCGTCCTGGCCCAGGTGTTCTCCGAGGTGGCGCCCAAAGGCGTCGCCAACCGGATCAACCACAACAGTGAGGGCTACCTACTGGCCCTCCTGGTGGGTGCGTGGATCCAGTTCGTGCGGGACCGCCTGCGAGGCGCCCGGTGGGAGTGGCCGGTGGTCGGCGCCGTCGCCGTCACCTGCGCGGCCATCGCCCTGGCCCTCCTGGCCAGCGACCTGCCGAGCAGGTTCCGCACGCTGAACGAGGCGTTGCTCGCCGCCGCCGCGGTGATCCCCTACGTGCAGCTGCGCCGACCCCTCCCACGGAAGCTGGCGGGGGGGCTGGCCGGGGCCTTCCTGTTCGTCACCGTGGCCGCCAACCGGACGGCGATCGTGACCGAGCTGGCCGAGACGCTGGCCGCGCTCATCCTGGCGCCCGTCGCCTTCGACATCGTCGATCGGGGCATCCTCGAACCGGACGCACCCACCTCTCGGCGCCTGCGCTACGGCTGGTACGCCGTCCTCGTGGCCGTCCCGATCGCCTTCTCCGTCCTCGAGTACGGGCTCCACCTGAGCGGCGCGGCCGGCGAGGTCACCCGCTTCGGGGTTCGCCTGGCCGAGATGTTCATCTGCGTGCTGGTCATCGAGATCTACTTCAGCGTCGGCCTCGGCCGCGTCGGCCGGGAGCGCACGCCAGACTGATCCCGGCCCAGCCCACGGAGGGAAGCACCATGGAGGAACGCACGCCGGCCGAGGTGCTCGCCATGGTCGACGACCACGACGTGGAGGTGGTCGACTTCCGCTTCTCGGACCTGCCCGGCGTGATGCAGCACGTGTCCATCCCGGCCGCCAACCTCACCGAGGCCCAGTTCGACGACGGCCACGGCTTCGACGGGTCCTCGGTGCGGGGCTTCCAGGAGATCCAGGAGTCGGACATGATCCTCGTGCCCGACCCCAACACCGGCTACCTCGACCCGTTCCGCCGGCACCGCACCCTCGTGCTGCACTGCTTCGTGGCCGATCCCGTCACCGGCGAGAGCTACTCGCGCGACCCCCGCTACGTCGCCGCCAAGGCCGAGCAGCACCTCTTCGCCACCGGTGTGGCCGACACCGCCTACTTCGGCCCGGAGGCGGAGTTCTTCGTCTTCGACGACGTGCGCTTCGAGACCCGTCCCAACTCGGCGTCCTACACGGTGGACTCGGTGGAGGGGTCCTGGAACACCGGCACCGCCGAGGGGCCGAACCTGGGCTACAAGCCCCGCACCAAACAGGGGTACTTCCCGGTGCCCCCGATGGACCACTACCAGGACCTGCGGAGCGAGATGATGCTGAACCTGCACCGGGTGGGCATCGAGACCGAGCTGCACCACCACGAGGTGGCCAGCGGCGGGCAGGGCGAGATCGGTATCCGCTTCGACACCCTCCTGGCCATGGGCGACAAGCTGATGACGTTCAAGTACGTGCTCAAGGCCACCGCCTGGGCGGCGGGCAAGTCGCTCACGTTCATGCCCAAGCCCATCTTCGAGGACAACGGCTCGGGGATGCACACCCACCAGTCGCTCTGGAAGGGCGGCCAGCCCTTGTTCTTCGCCGAGACGGGCTATGCCGGGCTGTCGGACACCGCCCGCTGGTACATCGGCGGGCTGCTCCACCACGCCCACGCCGTCATCGCCTTCTCCAACCCCACCACCAACAGCTTCAAGCGGCTGGTGCCCGGCTACGAGGCGCCCGTGAACCTCGTCTACAGCCAGCGCAACCGTTCGGCGTCGTGCCGCATCCCCCTCGCTGACAAGAGCCCGCGGGCCAAGCGGGTCGAGTTCCGGTGCCCGGACTCCACCTCCAACCCCTACCTCGCCTTCGCCGCCATGCTCCTGGCCGGCCTCGACGGCATCGAGAACCGCATCGAGCCTCCCGAGCCGGTCGACAAGGACCTCTACGACCTCGCCCCCGAGGAGCTCTCGCAGGTGCCGCAGGTGCCGGCCTCGCTGGAGGCGGCCCTCGACGCCCTGGAGGGCGACCGCGGCTTCCTCGAAGCCGGAGGCGTGTTCACCGACGACCTCATCGACACCTGGATCGCCTACAAGCGCCGCCACGAGGTCGACGCCCTTCGCCTCCGCCCTCATCCCTACGAGTTCACGCTGTACTACGACGTCTGACAGGCGAGGGTGTCTCGTGCCGGGCGGGGTGGAGTACGAGTGGAGCTGCCACCCTCTCCGAGGCAGTGCCGGGTTCCACGTCGCGCCGAAACGGGGCGGGCGCCGGGCGGCTGGCAGCTCCCGGCGGGGTGTCGTGCTCGCCACATTCGGCGCGCCGTGGAACAGCCCCAAGAAGGGTCGCCGTTCCATCGCGTGGTGTCCGGACGCTTTCCCCGCCATCACGCCTCGCATGTTTGGACTACCGGAGTCGGGTGATGGTGGCTGACGGGATGTCGGCGGTGGTTGCCGAGGTCACCGGCGCCCGCAACTTGATCGACGCCCGCCTGGTCGAGATGGTCGATCAGGTCACCCAGTCGGGGGCGTGGGAGGGCTGGGGGATCCGCTCCGTCCACCACTGGGTCACCTTGCACTGCGGGGTTTCTTCCAGCCATGCCTGGACTCTGCCAGGGCGTCACGCGAGGGCCTCGTCGGCCAGCGCTCGCGCCGCCTCGTCGGGCGCGTGCGCCGCGAGTGCTGCGACGAGGACGCGAATCTGCGCAACGGTCGAGGTCGGCAGGGGCGCGTGCCTCGCCACGTCGAGCTCGTTGACGATGGTCAGCACGGCGAAGTTCCGCAGGTCGGCCCCGCTGATCGCGGTGGCGGCGCCCGTGTACCGGTCGACGACAGGCAGCGGCTCGGTCCCGAGGGCGGGGTAGGTTCGGGAGCGGTCGCACCCGCCGTAGACATGGACGAGCGCCTCGGCGTCAGGTCCGATCACGTCGCGGAGCCGGCGCCGCTCGTCGGCCGCCAGGAGCCGGTGCGGGAAACCGTCGGTGCCGTAGGAGGCGTGGCAGATCGCCGCCAGCTGTGCGCGGGGTGCGGCGTGCCACTCGACAGCGAGAGCGTGCACCCGGCGGAGGTGCCTGAGGAGCGTCCCGCCTGGGTGGTCGATCCGGTCCGCCCCGAGCGAGCGCTGCAGCGCGAACGCCCGCTGCACGACCAGGTCCGCCGCGAGCCACCTTGATGCATGCTCGGCCACGATGCCGGCGAGCTCGGTGGGCGCGTCGCGCGCCACTAGGTGACCGGCGCCCGCCACGACAGTCACCATGACTCCCGGATTCGCTCCTTGTAGTCGGTCGACATCGTCATCGCCGAGCGGCGACCGGCCGCCGCCGCGCACGAGCAGGATCGGCATGTCGAGCCCCGTCGCCGTCGCCAGGAGCTCTCGGCCCCGCCCGAGGATGTCGTCCACGAGCACGGCCCGGTCGCGTCGCAGCCCGCGCTCGTGGAGCCACGCACGGGCCGGTCCCGGGGCGGGGTCGGGGACCACGTCCACGAGGACCAGCCCGACGACCCGGCGCGCCGTCGATGGCTCCGCCAGGGCGGCGAGCACGGCGAGGCCGCCGAGGGAGGCCCCGACCACAACGACCGGACCTCGTTCCCGGTCGATCATGGCCCGCACGTCCTCGGCGAGCGTCTGGAGGCTCGCCGCCAGCCCGGAGCTCTCGCCGTGCCCTCGCAGGTCATACGCGACCGCACGCAGGCCCGGGGCGGTAATCGGCGCCAGGAGCGGAGCCCAGACGCTGCGACGTTCCCCGCCGGCATGGAGGAGCAGAACCGTCGGTCCGGTGCCGCTCGTCGTTCCCCGCAGCGTGACGCCACCCCGGCCGAGGCCGACGTCGCTCAGCGCTGGTCGAACTCCGCCTCGGTCCCGCCCGCGGGACAGAGAGGTTGACATCGGCATATCGCCGGTTCCATCGTTACCTTGAGACATCAAGGCGAGCATGGGCTCCATACCTTGTCATGTCAAGGTACGATCGGCCGGTGCCGAGTACGAGAGCACGTCATTCTCCCGACGAGGCTCGTCGATTGATCCTCGACGCGGCTGCGTCGCTGCTCGCTGAGGGGGGCGTCCTCGCCGTGCAGATGCGCGCTGTCGCAGGGCGTGTCGGGATGACGGACGCCGGGGTTGCCCACCACTTCGGCAACCGCCAGAACCTGCTGACCGAGCTCCTCCGCTACGGCGGGCGGCAACTCCGAGCGGTGCTGCGGGAGGTCATGGCGTCCTGGCTGGAAGGCGACGCCGACCTGCACGGTCTCGTGGCCTCCCTCGACGCGCTGTATCGGCGGGGCTACGGCGAGCTGGCGGTCGCACTCCATGCCGCCGGGTGGCGCGATGGGGGCAGCGGGATTTTCGACCCCGTCGTCGATGCGCTCCACCGCCTGCGGCCGCCCGCCAGCTCGATCGACGACACGCGGCTCGCCGTTGCCGCGCTCCACCAAGCGGTGGCGATGGACGGCGTCTACGGCAAGGCCTTCCGCCGCAGTGCCGGGCTCACCGGCGCGGCCGCCGACGACCCCACCGACCAGCTCCGGTGGTGGGCGCGGCAGCTCGAGCTGGCGCTCGGAATCCGGTCCGCTTGAAGCACCACTACGAGGGTCCGTGGTGGGCTGACCTGTCCGGTCGGCTCCGTCAGGGAGAGCCCGCGGCGTGCGTCATCGCACTCTCGACAGCCGTCAAGCTCGCAGAGCCCTGTGCCGCGCCAGGGTCTCCCACACTCCGCTTGTCTCCGAAGCGTCAGGATGCTGGGAGTGGGTGAGCTGGAGATGCCAGCCAACCTGGTGCGGTACGCGGACGAGCACGATGAGGCCCGTCCCGCCCATCGCCAGTGGATGGCCGAGCTGCCCCGCACCGTCGACGACATCGCCCGCCGGTGGTCGCTCGACGTCGGCCGGCCGTTCCAGCCGGGCGGCGGGGCCGCATGGGTCGCACCCGCTCGCAACGCCGCCGGCGAGCACGTCGTGCTCAAGGTCGGCTGGCGCCACGACGAGGCGCTCCACGAAGCCGACGGCCTACGGGCCTGGGACGGCGAGGGGGCGGTGCGGCTCCTGGACGCGTTGACCGTCGGCCAGACGAGCGCACTTCTGCTCGAAGCCTGCGTGCCCCGCACGTCCCTGGCGCAAGCCATGGCCCCGCCAGAGCAGGACGTGGTGGTCGCCGGCCTCCTGCGCCGGCTCTGGATCGCGCCGCCGGCGGGCCATCCGTTCCGCACCCTGGCGAGCATGTGCGACTGGTGGGCCGACGAGTTCGAGGAGAAGTACGCCGCCGCCCCCAGCCGCGCCCGAGCGCCTCAACTCGACCCCGGGATGGCGCTGGTTGGCATGGAGCTCTTCCGCACCCTCCCGGCCACCGCCGACCGCGAAGTGCTGCTCGCCACCGACCTGCACGCCGGCAACGTGCTCGCCGCCGAGCGCGAGCCCTGGCTGGTCATCGACCCGAAGCCCTACGTGGGTGACCCCACCTACGACCTTCTCCAGCACATCCTGAACTGCCCCGACCGCCTCGCCGCCGATCCTGAAGGCTTGGCTGAGCGCATGGCCGAGCTGTGCGACCTCGACGGTGACCGGCTCCACTACTGGCTCTTCGCCCGCTGCGTGCAGGAGTCCGTCGACCGGCCGGACCTCCAGGCGGCGGCGAGAAGGCTCGCCCCCTGAGACCCCTGGCCGGTCGCCCGACGGGGTTGGCGCCGTCTCTCGGGACAGAGATCCATGGCCGGGCGCTCCCACTTCGCTCACATCGCCGGGCATGCTGACCACGTCCACGATGTACCGCCGGGAGCCGTCCATGGAGACCAGGAAGCTCATCGCCTCGACCGTCGCCGTTGTCACCCTCGGGGCCGGCGGCCTCGCCGTGGCCGCCGTCAACCCCTTCACCGGGGCCGGTGCCGAGGAGCAGCCACCGACCGGCGCTCCCAAGGGCCCCGACGGGCGCAGGGGTCACGGGCGGGGACACGGGCGGGGAGAGGTGCTCTCGACCACGCTGGACGAGCTGGTGGCCAAGGGCACCATCACCCGTGCCCAGGCCGACGCCGTCCTGGCCGCGGTCGAGGACAAGGCCGCTGATCACCCCGGAAGGGGTCGAGGCCGAGGCCGCGGGCACGATCGGCGCCCGGATCGCCGCCAGGCCGTGGTCGTTGCGGCCAAAGCCATCGGCATCGACGCCAAGGAGCTGGCGACCGCCCTCCGGGACGGGAAGTCGATCGCCGACGTCGCCCGGGCCAACGGCGTCGACCCGACAAAGGTGGTGGACGCGCTGGTCAAGGCGGGGACGGCTCGGGTCGACGCCGCGGTCGTGGCCGGCCGCCTGAAGCCCGAGAAGGCGGCCAAGATCAAGCAGCGACTGCCCGAGATGGCCAAGCGCATCGTCGAGCACCACCGGGACTAGGCCAGGCCCAGCGAGGACGGGTCAGGGTCGCTCGTAGAAGGTGCGCTCGACCACCCGGCGGGCCCGGCGGGTGACGCGGCGGTACTCGTCGCGGAGGGCGGGAGCGGTGGTGCCCAACGACCGGGCCAGGCGGGTGAGACCGTCGCCCGAGGGCAGGGCGTCGGACTTGGCGCCCCGCACGAGGAACCACCGGTTGCGGGTGCGCTCGCAGAACCGGTAGGCGTCGGCCAACACCCCGGCGTCGGGTGGCTCGAGGTGGCCCAGCGCGGCCAGGCGGTCGAGGGTGGGAAGGGTGGCGGCGCCCGGGACCCGGTGGGTGAGCTGGAGGAGCTGAGCGCAGAACTCGACGTCGACCAACGCTCCGGGCCCCAACTTCAGGTGGAAGCTCGGGTCCTCCCCCGCCGGCACCCGCTCCGCTTCGATGCGGGCCTTCATCCGGCGCACCTCCCGGCGGTCGTCCTCGCCGACTGGTCGCCAGACGAGCGGCTCCAGCGTGGCGAGGAACCGGGCACCGAGGTCGGCGTCGCCCGCCACCGGCCGGGCCCGGACGAGCACCTGGCGCTCCCAGATCGCCGCCCACCGCTCCACGTGCGCCCGGTACCCGTCGAGGCTGCGCACGAGCGGGCCGGAACGGCCTTCCGGCCGCAGGTCCAGGTCCACGGCGTAGATCCGGTCGACCGGCGTGTCCCCCCGCAGCCAGCGGGTGACGCCCTCGGCCACCCGTTCGGCCTCGGAGCGGGCGCCATCGCCCTCGCCGTCGTGGACGAACACGAGGTCGAGGTCGCTGGCGTAGCTCAGCTCACCGCCCCCGAAGCGACCGAGGGCCACCACCGCGAACGGCACCGCCGGCTGCAGTTGCTCGAGGGCGGCCCCCACCACTGCCTGGGCCAGCGCGCTGAGGGCCCGGCCGACCTCGTCGGGGGCCACGAGGTCGAGCACGTCGCGACACCCGATGAGCAGGCCCTCGCGGTCGGCGAAGCGGTGCAGCGCCCGCTGGCGGCCGGCACCGTCGGTTCGCAGGGCGAGGGCCGCCCTCGCCCGCTCGGCCAGCTCGTCCGCCGAGGCCGGCGGAGGCACATCGACCCGGCCGACGGAGTCGATGAGGTCCGGGTTGCGGCGCAGCCGCGTGGCCAGATGGCGGCTGGTGCCGAGCACGGTGCACAGCCGGCGGGCCGTCTCGGGCGAGTCTCGAAAGGCGGCCGCCAGCGCCGTCGTTCGATCCCCGCCGGCGGCCAGCCGACGCAGGCCGAGCAGGCCCTCGTCGGGATCGGGTGAGGCCGACAGCCAGTCGAGCAGCAGCGGCATCAGCTGCTGCATGAGCCGGGACGACCGGGTCAGGCCGCGGGTGAGCTCGGTCACCGCCTGCCGGGTCCGGTCGGCGTCGGTGAAGCCGAAGGCGGCCAGGCGGGCGGCCGCGGCATCGCCGGCCAGCGCCACGTCCACCCCGGCGAACGCCTCCAGCAGGGGCCGGAAGTAGAGCCGCTCGTGGATCTGGCGCACCGCCGCCCGGCAGGCGGCCAGCTCCTCGTCGAAGGTGTCCACCGCCCGCTGGGCGGGCCGGTCCCGGAAGCCGAGCACCCGGGCCAGGCGCTGCCGGCTCGCCTCGTCGTCGGGGACATGGCGCACGGGGCGGTCGTCGAGGAGCTGCAGGGCGTGCTCGACCCGGCGGAGGAAGCGGTAGGCCGAGCGCAACCAGTCGGCGTCGTGGCGGTCGACGTAGCCCCCGTCAGCCAGGGCGGTGAGGGCAGGGAGCGTGGCCCGCACCCGCAGGTGGGCGTCGTGGGGGCCGTGGACGAGCTGGAGGAGCTGGGCCGAGAACTCGATGTCGCGGATGCCGCCGGGGCTGCGCTTCACGTCACGCCCGCCGCCCGGCTCCCGGGCGGCGACGCCCTCGGTGCGGTCCTTCATGGCCCGAACCGAGCGCAGGTCCTCGGCCCCGAACGGATGGTTCCAGAGCCAGGCCGCCCGGGCGGCGGCGAACCGGCGGCCGACCTCGGGGTCGCCGGCGGCCGGTCGGGCCTTGAGCAGCGCCTGACGCTCCCACGGCTCGGCCCAGCGCCGCCAGTGCGCCTCGAAGGCGTCGACGGTGCGCACCAGCGGCCCGTCCCGACCCTCGGGCCGCAGCGCGGTGTCGACCCGGTAGCACCGCCCGGCCACCGCCATCACCTGGCGGGCCGCCCGCTGCACGTGCGGCCCGGCGTCGTCGGCGACGAACACCACGTCGATGTCGGATGCGTAGTTGAGCTCGCCGCCGCCGAGCTTGCCCATGGCCACCACCGCCACGCCGCCCGCGCCGGCCAGCTCGACCGCGACCGCGAGCACGTCGTTGGCCAGCGCGCTGATGGCGGAGACGGTGCCTTCGAACCCCTCCAGCCCGAGCAGGTCCCGGGCCGCCACCCGGAGCTGCTCGCGGCCCTTCCAGGCGGCCAGCGCCTCCGGCGACGAGCGCTCGGCGGCTGGTCGGCGCTCCAGGTCGGCGAGGACCTCGACGGCGAGGGGATCCCGCTCCAGCAGCCGGGCGGCGGCCCGGCTGGCCCCGAGCACCGCCACCACCGCCCGGGCCAGGGCCGGGTCGGCGGCCAGGCGGCTGGTCACCCCGGGGCACGTGTCCTGCCATCGCGCCACGGCCGTGGCCACCGCGGCAGGGGCGGCCGACCGCTCGATCAGCGCCTGCAGGCCTCGAGCCGCCATCTCGGCCGACGCTACGGCCCGTGGGCCGGCGACAGGGCGCCGCGAAGGGCATCGGTACGCTGGACGGGTGCCCCGTGTCCGCATCGCCGCCTGCCAGCTCAACACACGGGTGGGCGACCTCGAGGGCAACACCGCCCGGATCATCGCCGCCCTCGAGCAGGCGGAGTCCGCCGGCTGCGACCTGGCCGTCTTCCCGGAGCTGGCCGTCACCGGCTACCCCCCCGAAGACCTGCTCCTCAAGCCCGGGTTCATCGCCGAGAACCTGGCGGCGCGCGACCGCATCGCCGCCGCCACCACCGGGCGGTGCGTGGCGGTGGTGGGCTTCGTGGACCTCGACCGTGACCTGTACAACGCGGCCGCGGTGTGCTCCGGGGGCGAGGTCCGGGGCACCTACCACAAGTGCGAGCTGCCGAACTACGCGGTGTTCGACGAGCTGCGCTACTTCGCCCGGGGCCACCAGCCCGACCAGCTCTACCGCATCGGCGGCGTGCGGGTCGGGGTGTCGATCTGCGAGGACGCGTGGAACCCGGCCGGCCCCATCGCCGACCAGGCCGACAGCGGCGCCGACCTCATCGTCAACCTCAACGCCTCCCCCTACGCCGAGGGCAAGCTGGCCGCCCGCCAGCGCATGCTGGCCACCCGGGCCGCCGACTCGTCGTGCGCCCTCGTCTACGTCAACCAGGTGGGCGGCCAGGACGAGCTCGTCTTCGACGGCGCCTCGCTGGCGTTCGCGGCCGACGGCAGCCTCGTGGCCCGGGCCCCGCAGTTCGTAGAAGCGGTGATGGTGGTGGACCTCGAGGTGCCACCCGTCTACCGCAAGCGCCTCCTCGACCCGCGGGGCCGGCCCTCCGACGAGGCGCTCCCGCTGGTGCAGTTCGCCCACCTCACGGAGGTCACCGACACCACCACCGGCGACGCCGACCGCAGTGCCGGCACGGGCACCGGTCGCGGCGCCGGCAAGGTGGCCGAGGCCCTCTCCCCGGACGAGGAGGTCTACGAGGCCCTCGTGCTCGGCACCCGCGACTACGTCGAGAAGAACGGCTTCGCCGACGTGGTGGTCGCCCTCTCCGGCGGCATCGACTCCACCCTCGTCGCCGTGATCGCGGTCGACGCCCTCGGCGCCGACCGCGTGCACGGGGTGTCGATGCCCTCGCGCTACTCCTCGGACCACTCCCGCAGCGACGCCGCCAAGCTGGCCTCCAACCTCGGGATCGACTTCCGCACCATCGCCATCGAGCCGGCCCACGCCGCCCTGCTCGAAATGCTGGCGCCGTCCTTCGCCGGGCGCGACCCCGACCTCACCGAGGAGAACCTCCAGTCCCGCATCCGCGGCCAACTCCTCATGGCCCTCTCCAACAAGTTCGGCTGGCTGGTGCTCACCACCGGCAACAAGAGCGAGGTGGCGGTGGGCTACGCCACCCTCTACGGCGACACCTGCGGCGGCTACGGGCTGCTCAAGGACGTGCTCAAGACGCGGGTGTACGAGCTGTGCCGCATGCGCAACCGGAGGGCCGGCAGCGAGCTGATCCCCGAGGCGGTGATCACCAAGCCGCCGTCGGCCGAGCTGCGGCCCGACCAGCGCGACGACCAGAGCCTGCCGCCCTACGACGTGCTCGACGCCGTGCTGCGCCAGTACGTAGAGGAGGACCGCACGGCGGCGGAGATCATCGCGTCGGGGCTCGACGCCGAGCTCGTGCGCCGCATCGCCCGCCTGGTCGACCTCTCCGAGTACAAGCGTCGCCAGAGCCCGCCCGGGCCGCGGGTGACGGCCAAGGCGTTCGGCAAGGACCGGCGGCTGCCCATCACCAACGCCTACCGCGGCTGACGCTGGGGGTGAGCACCGCCGTCGGCGAGCCGGTCGGCGCCGACCGGCGGCGGGCCTCGCTGGCCCTGGTGCTGGCGGCGTTCCTGTTCGGCTCCACCTTCCTGGTGGTGAAGGACGCCATCACCGACGCCGACGTGGTGCCGTTCCTCGCTGTCCGCTTCCTCGTCGGCGCCCTGGTCCTGTGGCCCCTCGCCCGGCGCCGGGCCGCCACCCCCCGGGAGGTCGCCCACGGGGTGCTGGCCGGCTCGGCCTTCCTCGCCGGCTTCGTGTTCCAGACCGTCGGGCTGCAGTACACGACGGCGTCGTCGTCGGCCTTCATCACCTACCTCCTCGTCGTCTTCGTGCCCCTGATCAACGCCGCCGCCGGCCGTGAGCCGCCCGGGTGGGTGACGGCGGTGGGGGTTGCCCTGGCCGTCACCGGGCTCGTGCTGCTCTCCGGCGGGGTGTCCGCCCTGGGGAAGGGGGAGCTGCTCACCCTCGGGTGCGCCTTCTTCTTCGCCCTGCACATCGTGATCCTCGACCGCACCACCGCCCGCCACGACTCGCTGCGCCTCACGTTCTGGCAGGTGCTGACGGTGGGCCTCGGCTGCCTGGTGCCCGGGTTCTTCCTGGGCGGCTACGGGTTCGGGGCGCCGGCGTGGGCGGCGGCTGCCTTCACCGGGGTGGGCCCCACCGCGGTCGCGGTGCTGTGCATGGTGTGGGCCCAGCGGGTCGTGCCCCCGGCCCGCGCTGCCCTGCTGCTGCTGCTCGAGCCGGTGTTCGCCGCCGTCCTCGGCTACCTCGCCGGTGACCGTCTCGGCGCCCGCGGCGTGCTCGGGGCGAGCCTCATCCTGGCCGCCGTACTGCTCACCGAGCTGCTGCCGGCGTGGCGGGGCCGGCCCGTCGGCCCCCGCCACGCTGACGTCTAGCGCCGGACCGGCTGCTTGACCGCCTGGTCAAGGGCGGGCACGCTGGCGCCGACGTCGTCAGCCGCCCGTGCCCCGGGCGAGGGGAGTGGTCATGGCCGATCCGCGGGCGCCCCGAGCGCCCTTTGCACCCTGGGACCGCCGGGAGCTCCCCGGGGCGTTCACGGTGGAGGAGTCGGCCCGCCGGGTGGGCAACTACAAGTGGATCGAGATGAAGGTGTTCGAGGTGCTGGGCGGTTGGGTGGCCACCGTGCCCGAGCTCGACGTGAAGATGCGCCTCGGAACCCACACCTACCACCACGCCTGGCACGCCGAGCTGTGGCACAAGCGCCTCCCGGAGCTGCGGGAGATGAACCCCGAGCGCCTGACCGGGCCGGCCAACGACGAGCTGGTGGCGTTCGTGGCGGCCATGACCGAGCCGGAGGCCCCCGAGCTGACGATCGAGAAGCTGGTCGGCGTCTACCGGGTGCTGATCCCGCACAAGATCGCGGCGTACACCTACCACCTCAACAACACGTCGACCATCACCGACGCGCCGACCATCCGCTCGCTGAAGTTCGCTCTCCAGGACGAGTTCGAGGATTGGCGTGACGGCGAGATGCTCATCCAGTCCCTGATCGGCTCCCCGGAGGAGGTCCGACGGGCCGCCGACCACGCCGCCCGCCTGGAGGAGTTGATGGTGGCGGCCGGAGGCATCGCCGGACCGGGCTCCATCGGTGACGCCTACGCCCGCGGCGGCGATGTCGCTGACGCGGCTTCGTGAAGCTCGACGTAGCCGTGCCCCTCACCGTCACCCCCGACACGTTCGCCATGGTGGACTTCGACCCCGCCCGCATCGCGGCGGTCGCCGAGCGCCTGGCCGGTGAGGTGGGCCTCCCCGCCGACCTGCCCGTGGTCATCACCGTCGAGGAGGCGACCCCGCTGGCGAAGGTGACGCTCACGTCGCTGGAGCCCCTCGAGCTGACCGTGGAGGGCGGGGCCCTGGAGGACCCGAAGCGCATCCGCCAGCTGAGCGAGGCCCGCACCGCCGACGTGCTCGGGATGCACCTGTTCCAAGCCCGCGACCGGCTCGACCCGGCCTTCGGCGCTCCCGGCCTCGGCGAGCCGGTGGCCCTGGCCCATCAGGTGGCCTGGGATGTGTTCGCCGTCGGCCGGCTGGAGCGGCTCGGGTACCCGGGCCAGCGCCAGCGCCGGCTGTACCAGTTCCGCAACCGGCACGGCTTCACCGACGTCGGCGACGCCGCCTTCGAGCGACTCTGGGCCGCCGAGCGCCTCACCTGGCCGGAGCTGACCGCCATCTCCGACGAGGCCGCCGCCCTCCGGGTGTAGCCCACCGCCCGCGCTTTCCCCGGTCAGGCCAGATCGTGGGCGGAGATGCCCTCCAGGAGGTCGATTCGGGGCGGCCTGGTGAGCAGCCCGGTGCACGCCGTGGCCATCTCCACCATGTCGGGCGAGTCGAAATGGGCCTGCTGGGCGGCGGGCGAGGCCCACTTGGAGATCACGACCATCCGGCCGGGGGTGGCCGCCGAGGCGCACAGGTCGATGTTGCGGCATCCCTCGTGACCCCGGGCCAGGACCACGTACTTTGCCAGCACGGCGAGGAGGGAACTCGGGTCGGCGGCGTCGAACTCCATGGTCACGATGGTCGTCTGCACCTCCGCCGCCATGGCCGGTCCCCCCGGCCACCGACGTCGCCCGGGTTGGCGACCTTGACCGGATCGGTATCGTAGTCAGCGAAGCCTTGGGCCCCGGGCCCCGTCTGTCGAGGCCGAGCCCCCGTCGGGGCACCGGCGGCGCCCCATTCCCGACCCCTCAACCAAGAAGGTCGTCCGTTGCCCAAAGAGCGTGTCGAGCGTGATGAGGAGGACCTGGTCCGCCTCTACCTCACCGACATCGGCCAGTACCCGCTGCTGACCAAGGACGACGAGGTGCGCCTCGCGCAGGCCATCGAGACCGGCAACACCGCCCGGGGCGAGCTCGACGGGGGCGGCCGGGAGGTCACCGCCGCCCGGCGCCGGGAGTTGCGCCGGATGGCCAAGCTCGGCGAGGACGCCGAGCGCACGTTCGTGCAGTCCAACCTGCGCCTGGTCGTCTCCATCGCCAAGAAGTACCAGGCGTCGGGCCTGCCCCTCCTCGACCTGATCCAGGAGGGCAACCTGGGCCTGATGCACGCCGTCGAGAAGTTCGACTGGCGCAAGGGCTTCAAGTTCTCCACCTACGCCACCTGGTGGATCCGCCAGGCCATCACCCGGGGCATCGCCAACACCGGGCGCACCATCCGCCTGCCGGTGCACGCCGGCGACACCCTCGCCCGCCTCCAGAAGGCCCGTGCCCGCCTCGAGCTGAAGATGGGCCGTCCCGCCACCCTCGCCGAGCTGTCGGCCGAGGTGGAGATGCCCGAGGACAAGGTCACCGAGGCGCTCCGCTTCGCGGCCGAGCCACTCTCGCTGTCCGAGCCCCTGCGGGAGGACGGCGACGCCGAGCTGGGCGACGTGGTCGAGGACCGCTCGGCCGAGTCGCCATTCGAGGTGGCCGCCACGGCGTTGCTCCCCGAGGAGATCAGCCGGCTGCTCGCTCCCCTCGACGAGCGGGAACGGGAGATCCTCAAGCTGCGCTTCGGCCTCGACCGGGGCGAGCCCCGCACCCTGGAGGAGGTGGGGGAGCACTTCAACCTCACCCGGGAGCGGATCCGCCAGATCGAGGCCCGGGCCATGTCGAAGCTCCGCCACCCGTCGAGCGACACCGGCGCGCGCGACCTCCTCGCCGTCTGACCCGGCTCTCTGCCAGTCGGCAGAGCGGTGGCGGAGGTGGACGGGAATCGAACCCGCCGCACGAGGATCGCCCGTGCCACCCGCTTTGAAGGCGGGGGCTGCCACCAGGTCAGCTGACACCTCCGCGGCGGAAGCTACCTGGCCAGCGAGGTGCCGGCGCCTCGGGGGTCTATGGGGTGCGGCCGATGAACGCCAGCAGCTTGGTCTGGACGTCGGCGTCATCGGGGACGTCAACACGCGCCCCGTACTCGCCGCTCTGACGCAGCACCTCGTCCATTGGCAGCATGCCTTCGAGCATCGCGGCGCACTTGTCCGGGTCCAGCGTCTCGTCCTGGCCGGTGGCTCGGGCGAGATCCCACCGGTGAAGGAACACGTCACTGGTGTAGATCATGTCGATCGCCTGCCCGAGCGGCATACGGCCGATGTGAGGGAGATCGTGCTCGCGGTCGGCAGTGTCCGCATCGTCGAGGAGTGTCTGCACGGCGTCGGTCTGGGTACGCCAGGCGCCGACGGGGTCGTCGTCGACCGACGGACCCGCCGGCAGCGTGATCCCCGCCGCTCCTTGGAGGAAGGCCGGAAGCCACTCGACGAGGTGGCGGACGACGTCGCGAGCGACCCAGCCGTCCGGTGGCGCCGGCTGTTCCCACGCCTCAGGAACAACGCCTTCCACGGTCGTCGTGAATGCATCGGCGACGCGCCGGTGCTCCTCGGCCGGGCTGCTCATCGGATCTGGGTGACGAGGGCGTCGAGCTTGGCGTATCCCTCGTTGACGCCGGTCTCCATGCCGCTGGCCAACCACTGGTCGCGGCCTTCGAAGCTGTCCACCAGCGATTGCGCGTGCAACCGGGTGCGGCCGTCGGCGAGGTCCTCGAACCGCAGCGTCTCGAGGGCGACGCTGTCGGGCTGACCGTCGAACGTGAAGGTCTGCACGATGTGGCTCTCACCGACCTCGTGAAAGCTTCCGTGGAAGCCGTACTCCTCGCCGTCGCGCCCGGCGACGTAGCGCCAGCGGCCGCCGGTAGTGGCGTCCCAGTCGAGGATCTTGGTGTCCATCCCGTTCGGACCGACCCAGCGGGCGAACAGCTCGGGATCGGTGTGGGCTCGCATCAACTGCGCCGGGGTGGCGTCGAAGTCACGGGTGATGCGGATGATCGGCACGGTGGCGTCGGCCTCGATCGAGACCTGGTAGCGGTGGCTGGTGGCGTTCATGACGCTGCTCCTTGCTTGCGGTTCCGGTGCTTGGTGGGTCGTTCGTCGTCGCGCATCTCGGCCAGGACGGCGTCGAGGCGGTCGTAGCGCTCTTGGGCCTGTTGGCGGTACCGCTCGATCCACTTCGTCATCAGGTCGAAGACCTCCGCCTCCAGATGGCACGGCCGCCGCTGGGCGTCCTTGGTCTGGCTCACCAGGCCGGCGTCGGTCAGCACCTTGACGTGCTTGGACACCGCCTGGACGGAGACGTCGTACGGATCGGCCAGCTCCCCAACGGTGGCGTCGCCCACGGCGAGGCGGGCCACCATGTCGCGCCTCGTCGGGTCGGCGAGAGCGGCGAAGACTCGGGACAACTGGTCGGCCGCCACAACGACCTCCTTGTCAACTGAATGGTTGAGGACAACGTACGCCGGAGGCCCGGTCGTTGTCAACCATTCGGTTGAGGAGCCGAACGTGCCGTCACCGGCCGGCCTAGGGTGCGCGCATGAAGAAGCTCCTGCTCCTGGTCGTGCTCGCCGCCCTCGCCGCCATCGCCGCCAAGAAGGTCCGCGCCGTCTGAGCCCTCGACGGTGGAGGCGGCGGCTCACGGCGCAGCCACCACCACGTCACCACGGCGGCGGCGGCAGCCGCGGCCACGCCGCCCCCGGCCACCGCCGTGGGGCCGGGCGGGGGCATCCGCACCCGGTCCCGGAGGCGGACCTTGTGGCGGAACTGGCGCACCTCCCAGCCCCGTTCGGCGGCGGTCCGGGCCAGCTCCCGATCGGGGTTGACCGCCACCGGGTGGCCCACCGCCTCCAGCATCGGCAGGTCGGTGATGGAGTCGGAGTACGCCCATGACGCGGCCAGGTCGATCCCGTCGCGGCCGGCCACCTCGCGCATGGCGTCGGCCTTGAACGGTCCGTAGGAGTAGAAGTCGACCGCGCCGGTGTAGCGCCCGTCGGCGTCGATCTCGGCCCGGGTGGCGATGGCGTCGTCCACGCCGAGGAACTCGGCCAGGGGCGTCACGATCTCTGCGGGTGAGGCCGAGATCAGGAACACCCGGCGGCCGGCGTCGCGGTGGGCGGCCAGGAGGTCGAGGGCCTCGTCGAACACGATGGGCTCGATCACCTCCGCCAGGGCCTCGCGCACCACCTCGCCGACCTTGGCCTGCTCCCATCCCTTGGTGACGGCCAGCACCGAGTCCCGCATGCGGGCCATGCGCGCGTCGTCGGCGCCGAGGTAGAGGTACACGACCTGGCCGTAGAGGGCCCGTAGCACGAGCCAGCGCGAGACCAGCCCCGCCCGGTAGAGCGGACGGCCGAAAGCCACCATCGAGGCCCGCGCGATGACGGTCTTGTCGAGGTCGAAGAAGGCCGCCTCCATGGTGGCCACCCTAGGCAGGGCCGTCTTCGTGGAATCTCCAGCCGACCCTTGCCCGGGCGCGCTCGGCGTGCCAGGGTGACGGGACCGCTTCCCCCGGCCCGCTGTTCCGCGCCCGGGGAGGCTCCCTTGCTCATCGCCTGCTGGTCCGTCAAGGGCGGCTCCGGCACCACCGTCGTGTCGGTGTCGCTCGCCCTCGTCCTCGCCCGCTCCCATCCCGGCGGCGTCCTCGTGGCCGACCTCGCCGGCGACGTGCCCGCCGCCCTCGGCGTGGCCGACCCCCGCGACCCCGGCCTCACCGCCTGGCTGGCCGCCGGGCCGTCCGTGCCCGCTGACGCCCTCGCCCGCCTCGAGCTCGACGCCGGAGCCGGCGTGTCGCTGCTCCCCCGGGGCACCGGGCCGCTGTCGGGCGGCGAGCGGGTGGAGGTGCTGGCCGGACTCCTCGCCGGCGACCCCCGCCCGGTGGTGGCGGACTGCGGGGTGCTCGATGCCGACGCCCCGGCGCTGGCCGTGGCCGGCGCCGCCACCCAGTCGCTCCTCATCACCCGGGCCTGCTACCTCGGTCTGCGGCGGGCGGCCACCGCGCCGGTGCGACCCTCGGGCGTGGTGCTGGTGAGCGAGGCGGGGCGCGCCCTCGGCCGGGACGACGTGGAGACGGTGGTCGGCGCGCCCGTGCGGGCCGAGGTGGCCGTGGACCCGGCGGTGGCCAGGGCGGTCGACGCCGGGATGCTGGCCTCCCGCCTGCCTCGGGCCCTCGACCGGGCCCTGCGTCCCGTCGTCGTGGCGCGGGCGGCGTGATCGCCACGTTGTCCTCGGTGGAGGACGCCGTCCACCGCAGGGTGCTGGCCACGGGTCGGGCCGCCGGCGCGCCGGTGAGCGCCGGCGAGGTGGCCCGCCTGGTGCGCGACACCGCGCCGTTGCTCGGCCGGCCCGACGTCGACGCCGTCGTGCTCCGGGTGCTGGCCCGCACCGGCGGGCTCGGGCCACTGGAGCCGGTGCTGGCCGACCCGGCAGTGAGCGAGGTGATGGTGAACGGCCCGGGGCCGGTGTGGGTCGAGCGCCACGGCCAACTGTCCCGCACCGAGGTCGTGCTCGACACACCCGCCATCGAGCTGCTGATCGCCCGCATCGTGGCGCCCCTCGGCCTGCGGGTCGACCGCTCCTCGCCGCTGGTCGACGCCCGCCTGCCCGACGGCTCTCGAGTCAACGCCATCGTGCCGCCCCTGGCCATCGACGGCCCGTGCCTCACCATCCGCCGGTTCGGCGCCCGCGCCATCCCCCTCGAGGCCATGGCCGCAGCGCCGGTCGTCGCCTTGTTGCGCTGGGCGGTCCTGGCCCACGCCAACGTGGTGGTCTCGGGGGGCACCGGCGCGGGCAAGACCACCGTGCTCAACGCCCTGGCCGCCGCCATCGGGCCCGGGGAGCGGGTGGTCACGGTGGAAGACGCCGCCGAGCTGCGCCTGCCCGGTGATCACGTGGTCCGCCTCGAGGCCCGCCCGCCGACCGTGGAGGGCACCGGCGCCGTCTCCATCCGCGACCTGGTGCGCAACGCCCTGCGCATGCGACCCGACCGCATCCTCGTGGGCGAGGTGCGAGGCCCCGAGGCGCTCGACATGTTGCAGGCCATGAACACCGGCCACGAGGGTTCGCTGTCCACCTGTCACGCCAACGGCCCCGACGACGCCCTCCGTCGCCTGGAGACCATGGTGCTCACGGGGGAGATCGCCCTGCCCCTGGCGGCCGTGCGCGAGCAACTGGCGTCGGCCGTCGACCTGATCGTGCACGTCGTCCGGCGCCCGGATGGCCGGCGGCGGGTGGCCGCCGTGGCCGAGGTGCTCTCCACCGGCCCGGTTCCCGGCGCTGGGCCCGACCGCTCCACCGGCGGCCCACCGGGGCGCACCCGGCTCCTGGCCACCGGCGACGAGGTGCGGGCCCTGCCCACCCGGCCGCCCCGCCACCCCGGCGTACCCCCGCTCGACGCGGAGGGGCTGGCCCCGTGAGGGCGGCGCTGGCGGCGGGGTTGGTGGCGGCCACGGTGGCCGCCTTCGGCCGGGCCCGGCGGTCGGCGGCGGGCGATCGGGCCCGCCGTCGCCTGGCCGGCGGCGGCGCCACTCGCCGCGCCGTCGAGGCAGGGGGGTGGCCGGGGTGGGCTCCGCCGCCGGGGGTGGAGGCGGCCATGGACCGGGCCGGGGTGCCCACCGACCAGGTGGCCCGAGCCTGGCAGGCGTGGCTGCTCATCGGTTCCGGGTCGACGGTAGCGGCCGCCGTCATCGGTGGTCCTTGGCTCGCCGGGCTGGCCCTGATCGTGATCGCCGGTGTCCCACTCGGGCTGTTGCACGCGCTGCGGGACAGGGGAGCCAACCAGGCGGAAACCGTCCTGCCCGACCTGGTCGAGGACATTGCTCGCCGCCTCCGCACGGGATCGTCACTGCCCCAGGCGCTGGCCGGTGCGGCCGCACCGGTTGCCACCGTCCACCGGCACCGTCGCGGCGATCCCACCGTCGACCTGGCCGAGGTGGTGGCCGCCGTCGAGCAGGGGGCGATGCTCATCACCGAGCTCGAGGCCTGGGCCGAGCGCCGCCCCCGCCCGGCGGTCGCCCTCGTCGTCGCCGCCCTCACCCTGGGGGTGGCCACCGGCGGCCCGCAGGCCCGGGCCCTCGACGCGGTGGCCGCCACCCTGCGCGACCGGGCCGCAGTGCGGCGGGAGGCGACCGCGTTGGCGGCCCAGGCCCGGGCGTCGGCGGCGGTGATGGGCTTCACCCCGTTGGTGTTCGCCGGCCTGGCCGTCGCCACCGACCCGCGGGTGGGCCACGTCCTGGTCGCCACCCCTGCCGGGCTGGCCTGCCTGGCCGGCGGCATGGCCCTCGATGCCGTCGCCGCGCTTTGGATGCTGCGGATCACCGGGACCGCAGCGTGACTCCGCTGGCATCGGCCCTGGTGGTGGCGTGGCCGCTGCTGATCGTCGCCGGTGGGTGGCGCCGCCGTCCCCGCCGGCGCCTGGCGGTGCCGGCCGCTGCTCCCGAGCCGGCGGCGGTCGCGTCCCGGGGCTCGCCCATCCATGGGCGGGCCGTTCGGTTCGCCACCGTGCTCGGCCGGCCCCTCCGCGCCCTCGCCGGCCGAGTCCCCGACCCCGGTGCCGACGCGCTCGCCGGGGCCCTCGCCCTCGCCACCGCGACGTTGGCGATCGTCGCCCTTCCCCTTGCCCCTCTCCCTGCCCTCGCCGGCCTCGCCGTGCCCCCGATCCGGCGACGGGCCGCCGCTCGTGGCACCGAGGCCGCCATCGGCCGCGAGCTTCCCCAGGTGGTCGACCTCTTCGTGCTGGCGACGGGGGGCGGGCTCACCGTGCCCCTTGCGGTGGGCGCCGTCGCCACCCGCTGCTCCGGGCCGGTGGGAGCGGCCTTCGCAGGCGCGGCGCGGCGCATCGCCCTCGGCCAGCTCCCGGCCGATGCGATCGAGGCGGTGCTGGCCGACACCTCCGACGCCGTCCGACCCCTCGTGGCCGTCCTGGTGGCGGCCGAGCGCTACGGCGCGCCGCTGGCCGGTCCGCTGGAGGGTGTGGCGACCGACGCTCGGCTGCAGGCCCGCCGGGAGGCCGAGGAAGCCGCCCGCCAGGTACCGGTGAAGCTCCTCTTCCCCCTCGTCTTGTGCACCCTCCCCGCGTTCGCGCTGCTCACCGTGGTGCCGCTGCTCATCAGCGCCCTCGGTTCCCTGCGCCTCTGAACCCCACACCCGTGAACGGATCCTCTGATGCTCGTCGTGTTCTGCGCCGTATCGTCCTTCCTCGCCACCCGGCGGCCCCCCGGCCCCCTCGACCGCCAGGCTGGCCAGGCGACCTCCGAGTACGCCCTGGTGCTGCTGGGCGCGGCCACCGTGGCCCTCATGTTGCTGGCCTGGGCCACCAAGTCCGGTGCCATCGGCCGGCTGTTCGACGCCGTGTTCGACTCGCTGTCGGGCAAGGTGCGATGAGCCTCACCCGGTCGGTCGGGTCCGCCCGGTCCGCCCACCAGCGGGGCCAGCGGCGCGAGGGGGGCCAGGCCAGCGTCGAGCTGGCCCTGGCCCTGCCTCTCGTCTTCACCGTGGCGCTGCTGATCGTGCAGGTCGGGCTGGTGGTGCGCGACCAGGTGCGGGTGGTGCAGGCGGCCCGCGAGGGGGCCCGGGCGGCCGCCGTCGACAGCCGCGCTGGCGCCGCCCGCGGCGCCGCCCTCGACAGCGCCGGTCTCGCCGCCGACCGCACCCGCGTGGCGGTGAGCGGCCGGGGCGGGCCGGGGAGCCGGGTGGTGGTGGAGGTCACCTACCGTGCCCCCACCGACGTGCCCCTGGTGGGCCCGTTGGTGCCGGAGGTCACCCTGGCCGCCGCCGCTACCATGCGGGTCGAAGGTTGAACGTTCCGCCCGTCCGCCCGGCGAAGAGGTCCCTCGCATGCACCCCGCTGCCCGCGCCCCGGGCTTGTCGTGCTGATCGCCATCGCCCTCGGGCTCCTGGCCGTCACCGTGGTGGCGCTGGTGGCGGTGGCGGGGGTCAACCCGGTCGATGCCCTGGTCGACGTGTTGCGCCGGCGTCCATGGGCCCGGCGGGCGCTGAGCGGCGTGGCCGTGGTGATGGCCCTGGTGGCGGTGGGCGTCTTGACGTATCCCTTCTGGACCGACGTGTACCAGGACCGGCTCCAGGTCCGCCTCGAGCGCCAGCTCGCCAGTCCCTCCCTGGAGCGGGCCTACCGGACGGGCCGGGTCAAGACCGGTGACAGCCTCACCCGCCTCAAGATCCCCGCCATCGGCGTCGATGTGGTGGTGGTGGAGGGCACCACCCAGAGCGCGCTGCGGGCGGGAGCCGGTCACTACCCGGCCACCTCGCTGCCCTGCGCTGACGGCAACGTCGGCATCGCCGGGCACCGCACCACCTACGGCCGCCCGTTCAACCACCTCGACGAGCTGCACGAGGGTGACGTCGTCATCCTCGAGACCCCGGTGGGGAAGTGCACGTACCGCATGAAGGGCAAGCCCTTCGTGGTGGAGCCGGAGGCCACCTACGTGATCGCCCCCACCGACATCTCCCAGCTCACCCTCACCACCTGCCACCCGAAGGGATCGGCGCGCGAGCGGCTGATCGTCCAGGCCGACCGGGTGAGCTCCACCATCGAGGGAGCGTGACCGGCCGCCTCATCGCCACGCTGGCCGCGCTCGTCGCCGCCGGCATCGCCCTGGCGCCGGGGGTGAGCGCCCAGGAGCCCCCCGAACCGTCGGTGTGGACCGTCACCCTCGACGTCGACCCCGACCAGGTGTTCAGCGTGGCTCCGGAGATCACCGGCAAAGTGACGCACCCCCCGGGCACGGGCACCGGCACCGTCACCCTCACGCTTAGCCACAGCGACCCCGGTCCGGCCCCTGAGCTCCTCGTGCGGTGCCCGGAGCCCGAGCTGTTGAGCACGGAGATCAAGGCCGAGCCCACCGCCGCCGAGGAGACAGCGTTCTCCTTCGAGCCGGTCGTCGCGTGCAACGGTCCCTACACCGTGCTGGTCAGCGGGCAGCCCGAACCCGAGGTGGGCGAGCCCGCCACCGACTCGGTGGACGTGAAGCTGGCGGTGCCGGCACCGGCGCCGCCTCCGCCCGACTTCACCGAGGTCGACGACGGCGTGGCCCTCACCTGGGACGCCAGCCGCCTGCCCGACCTGGTGGGCTACCGGCTGCAGCGCGACGGCGCCGGGGGGGCCGAACCGAAGGCATGGACCTTCGGACCCACGGTGACCTCGTTCCGCGACCGGGCCGCTCCCGGCGACTACACCTACCGCCTGCAGGTGCTGCGCTGGGGCGCCGGCGGGCCCGGCTCTCTGACGGTGGTGGCGTCGCCCCCTTCGGCGGCCTCGCCCACCGTCACCGTGTCGCCTGGCCCCCGGCCCCCGGCCGGCACCACCCCGCCCACGGGCGACCCGAGCCCGAGCCGCAACCCGGGCGGCCTGCCGAGCCCGAGCCCGAGCCCTAGCACGAGCCCGAGCCCCGGTCCCGGTCTGGTGCCCTCCCGGCCATCGCCGCCGGCCCGACCCGCCCCTGGACCGGTCACCTCGTTGACGCTGCCCGGTCGCCGCTTCCCCCTGCCCAGCCCGTTACGGCGCCCCGGCACGGCCACGACCGTCGACCGCGGGTTCCAGTCGACCCTGCCGTACGATCCCGAGCCCGGTGAAGAGGAAGCGGTGGAAGCCGAGCCCCTCCCCAAGGGCCGGGTGGTCCAGCGCTACGACGAGGCCCCCCGGCCCGGGCTGGTCGTCCCCATGGCCATCGCCCTCCTGCTGTTCTCAATGGCGGCCCACATCCGCTACCTGATCCACCAGGCGGCCCAGCCGGCGCCGGCGACGGCCGTCGAGGGGCTGGCCGTCTCCGAGCCCGGCCCCGCGCCGCCGGTCGCCTCTGCGCCCGCACCCGCGCCGGTACCTGGACCGACCTACGACCGGTGGATGGAGGATCTCGACGCCGTCGATCCCGCCCTCGGCCGGCGCTGACCGGCTGGGCGTTCAGCCGAGGATGGTGGCGAGGAGGGCGGCGGCGCCGGCCTTGTCGAGGGGCTCGTTGAGGTTGCCGCACTTGGGGGACTGCACGCACGAGGGGCAGCCGTGGTCGCACCCGCAGCTCCGCAGCACCTCGAGGGTGGCGGCGAGGTGGCGGTCGGCGGCGGCGTAGCCGAGCTCGGACACGCCTGCCCCGCCCGGGTAGCCGTCGTGGATGAAGACAGTGGGCCCGCCGGTGTCGTCGAGCCACGGGATCGAGACTCCGCCCACGTCCCAGCGGTCGCAGATGGCGAAGAGGGGCAGGATCCCGATGGCGGCGTGCTCCCCGGCGTGCAGCGTGCCGGGCACGGCGGCAGAGGCCACACCGGCCGCTACCAACAGGGCGGGGTCGATCACGTACCAGAACGAGCGGGTGACGAGGCAGCTCGGCGGCAGGTCGAGGTCGACCAGGCCGAGCGCCTCGCCGCTGAACGCGTCATGGCGCTGGTAGCCGGTGACCCGGGCGGTGACCTCCACCGTGCCGAGGTGCAGCTCGGCCCGACCGACCGGCCGGCTCACCTCGTCGTCGAGCACGGCGATGGTGGTGGTGGTGCGGGTCTGGGTGTACTCGTCGGCGGCGGTGGGCACCACGATGGCGGCCCGGTCCTCGACGTCGAGAGTCTCCACCCGGTAGGCCCGCCCCTGGTGGAGGTAGACCGCCCCCGGATGCACGAGGGAAGGGGCGCGGCTCTCCTCGACAGTGCCGACCAGGGTGCCGTCGGGCAGGGCGATGCGGTACTCGCACGACGACCCGCTGCGCAGCCCCACGCCGTGGGACGGGAACCCCCGGGCCGCCCACACCGCCTTGACGTCGTGGCCCCGCGGGGAGGGTCGCACCCGGAGCTTGAGGCGGTCGTCGACCACCAGTCGGCGCACCCCGTCGGCCAGGTCGGCGTGGTCCCACCAGGCGTCGTCGTGGGGGGTCAGCGGTGACTCGAAGGCGGCGCAGGCCAGGTGGGCGTCGAGCACGAACGGGTTGGACGGGTTGACCACCGCCGGCTCGGGCGGGCGGGTGAACACCTCGGAGGGGTGGGCGATGAGGTACTGGTCGAGGGCGTCGTCGCCGGCCACCAGCACCGCCAGAGAGCGCTGCTGCTCCCGGCCCGCCCGCCCCGCCTGCTGCCACAGGGAGGCGATGGTGCCGGGGAAGCCGTCCAGCACGCAGGCGTCGAGGCCCCCGATGTCGACGCCCAGCTCGAGCGCCGAGGTGGCCACCACCCCCCGGAGGGTGCCGGCGGACAGCTCGGCTTCGATCTGGCGCCGCTCGTCGGCCAGGTAGCCGCCCCGGTACGGCGCCACCGCCCCCGCCAGGGCGTCGGGCAGGAGGCGGCGGACCTCGGCGGCGACCACCTCGGTGCCCCGCCGGCTACGGCAGAAGGCGATGGTGCGGTGGTCGGCCGCCACCAGCCCGGCCATGAGGCGGGCGGTGACCCGGTTGGCTGACACCCGCGCTCCCGAGCCGGCGTCGACCAGGGGCGGGTTCCAGAGCGCCACCATGCGCTCGCCGCGGGGGGAACCGTCGTCGATGACCTCCTCCACCGGCAGCCCGCAGAGCGCGGAGGCCAGCCGGCCGGGCTCGCCGATGGTGGCGGAGGCGAACACGAAGGTGGGGGACGAGCCGTAATGGGCGCACAGCCGCCGGAGCCGGCGCAGCAGGTGGGCGACGTGGCTGCCGAAGATGCCCCGCAGAGTGTGCAGCTCGTCGAGCACGACGTAGCGGAGCCGCATGAGGAAGGTGGCCCACCGCTCGTGGTGGGGGAGGATCCCGCAGTGGAGCATCTCCGGGTTGGTGAGCACCACGGTGGCGTGCCGGCGGGCCCACGTGCGCTCCTCGGGGCCGGCGTCGCCGTCGTAGGCGGCGGCCACCAGGCCGGGCAGGTCCAGGGCGCCCAGGCCTCGGAGTTGGTCGCGGGCCAGGGCCTTGGTGGGGAAAACGCACAGGGCGGTGCCGGGGCGCACCGGGTCGGCCACCGCCTCGGCGATCGGCACCTGGAAGCACAGGGACTTGCCCGACGCCGTGCCGCTGGCCACCGCCACCGAGCGGCCCGCCCGGGCCAGGTCGATGGCGGTGGCCTGGTGGGTCCACAGCGGGGGTAGCGCCAGGCGGGCGGCCACTGCGGGCGGCAGCGGTGCGCCCAGCTCGGCGGTGCGGGACGGGCGGGCGGGGAGGCGCTCGAGGTGGACGAGGCCGGCGTCGCCGGTGGCGGAGTCGAGGGCGCCGAGCAGCGAGTCGAGCGGGGCGTCGGTGGTGATGGTCATGGCGGTCCCAGGCAGCGAGAGGCGACTCGCGGTTGTGAGCCTAGTTCCGCCGGCGTAATTACCGCCGTGTGAGACGGGGCGGATCACCAGCCCCGCGAGGTGAAGGTGTACCTTTTACGCGGGAATCCCCTGCCCAGGAGCGCGTCACGTTGATCGACCTCGGTCTCGAACGGTCTGATCGGGACGGCTGGGCGGTCCTCTCCGTCGCCGGGGAGGTCGACGTGGCCACCGCCCCCCGGTTGCGGGAGCAGCTCATCGAGCTGGTGAATGAAGGCCAGTACCGGATCGTGGTCGACCTCGAGGCGGTCGAGTTCCTCGACTCCACGGGCCTCGGCGTCCTGGTGGGTGCGCTGAAGCGGGTGCGCACCTATGACGGTGAGCTGGCGCTGGTCTGCACCGAGTCGCGCATCCTGAAGGTGTTCGAGATCACCGGCCTCACCAAGGTGTTCCCGATGCACCGGTCCGTCGACGAGGCCGTCGCGGCCGTCTGACCAGGGCCGTGTCCGAGGTCGTCGAGCTAGAGATCCCGGCTCGGCCGGAGTTCCTCTCGTTGGCCCGCCTGCTCGTGACCGCGGCGGCCGCCCACGATCCGCTCTTCCCCGAGGACCGCCTCGACGATCTACGCCTGTCGGTGTCCGAGGCGTGCACCAACGCCATCGAGGCCCACACCGCAGCGGCGGTGGAGGAGCCGGCGGACGAGGGGGCCGACAGCATCCGCATCCGTTGCCTGCTCGACACCGAGCGGGTGGCGGTGGAGGTCACCGACCACGGCGGCGGGTTCGACCCCGGCGCCCTCGCCGCCCACCCACCCGTGACCGACCCCGCCCGGCTCGACTTCGAGCGGGGCCTGGGCATCCCCCTCATCCGCATCCTCACCGACGAGGTGGAGTTCCGCCCCTCCCCCCAAGGCACCATGGTCCGCATGGTCCTCCACGCCGTCTCCATCTGAACCTCGAAGCGCACCCGCTCCTCAGGGCAGCCTCGGCTGCGGGACGCCGACGGCGGCGAGCCAGACGTCGGCCTCGCGAGGGGTGCGGAGGCGGACGAAGCGGAGCGACGACAGGGCCGGGTCGGCGGCGGCGGCCAGGTAGCGCTCACGGTGCTTGGCGTGGTTCGTCCACGCCCAGCGGATGATCGAGCGCTGCGGGTCCCGTGACAGGAGGTTGCGCCACGACTCCCGGTTCCCGTTCCAGAGCTCGGTGCGGCGAAGCACCCGGCCGAGGCTGCGCCGGGTGATCCGGGCCATCACCCTCCAGCGGGAGTAGTCGAGCACCACCACGGTGTCGGCTCGGGCCCACACCAGGTCGCGCACCGCCCGGTAGTTGCCGTCGACCACCCAGCTGTCGCCGGCGACCACCTCGGCCACGGTCGCCCGGAAGTCCTCGGTGGGCAGTTCGGTCCAGGCGGGCAGGTGGAAGAGGGCGTCGAGCTCGACCCACGGCACGCCGAGGCGCCCGGCCAGCCGGCGCCCGAAGGTGGATTTCCCCGAACCCGAGTTGCCGGTGACCGACACCCGCCGGATCGCCCCGCCCGTCACCGTCCCACCCTTCACCGCCCGCCCGGCCACCGGTCCGACGGTACCGCCGGGCCGGGTAGCCTCGGTCACCGCAGGGCAACTGAGACGAACGGTGTGCCGGGAAGCCTGGTCGGCGAGCGACCTCGCCGATCCCGAACGGAGCACCCTCATGTCCTCGCCCGCAGGCACCGGCCGGCACACCTGGCTCGACAGCGACCGCCGTCTGGCCCGGCTGTTCGCCCGCCCCGTCCAACGGTTCCTCGACACCGAGGCGGCGGGCGGCATCCTGCTGCTGGCGGCGACGGTGGTGGCCCTGGCGTGGGCCAACTCGCCGTGGCGGGCGGGGTACGAGGCGCTGTTCACCACCCGCATCGGCCTCTCGATCGGCACCTTCCGCCTGCAGGAGGACATCACCCACTGGATCAACGACGCCCTGATGGCGCTGTTCTTCTTCGTGGTCGGCCTGGAGATCAAGCGGGAGTGGGTGGCCGGGGAGCTGCGCGACCGGAGGGCGGCCGCCCTGCCGGTGGTCGCCGCCGTGGGCGGGATGGCCGTTCCCGCCCTGCTCTACCTGGCGGTGAACGCCGGCGGCGACGGGGCCGACGGCTGGGGGATCCCCATGGCCACCGACATCGCCTTCGCCCTCGGCGTGGTGGCCGTCCTCGGCCGGCGGGTGCCGGCCAGCCTCAAGCTGTTCCTCCTCACGCTGGCCATCGTCGACGACATCGGGGCCATCGTCGTGATCGCGGTCGTGTACTCCGGCGCCATCGCCCTCGGCTGGCTGGCCGGGGCGGTGGCGGCCGTGGCCGCGGTGATGGTGCTGCGCCGGGTCCACGTGACCAACCACGCCGTGTACGTGGGGCTGGGGGTGGGCCTGTGGCTGTGCGTGTTCGAGTCGGGCGTGCACGCCACCATCGCCGGGGTGGTGATGGGCCTGCTCACCCCGGCCACGCCGTTCCAGGCCGAGCTCGAGGCCGAGGAGATCGTGGACACCCTCGAGGGCCAGGCCGAGCTGTCCGCGGACGACGTGCGGCGGGTGTCGTTCCTCATCCGAGCCTCGGTGCCCCTGACCGAGCAGCTCGAGTCCGGGCTGCACCCCTGGACCAGCTACCTCGTCGTGCCGCTGTTCGCCCTGGCCAACGCCGGGGTGCGCCTCGACGGCCAGGCGCTGACCTCGCCGGGCCCGGTGGCGCTGGGGGTGGTGGTCGGCCTGGTCGCCGGCAAGACCCTCGGCGTCGCCGGCGCCGCCTGGCTGGCCACCCGGTTCGGGGTGGCCCAGCTCCCGCCCGGGGTGCGGTGGAGCCAGCTGCTCGGGGTGGCGGCGCTCGCCGGCATCGGCTTCACCGTGTCGCTGTTCGTGGCCGGGCTGGCCTTCGACGACCCCGGCGACGTCCGCGACGAGGCCAAGGTCGGCATCCTGGTGGCGTCGGTCCTCGCCGCCGCCCTCGGCGCGACCGTCCTGAGCCTCGCCGGACGGCGACGCCCCGATCGCTACGACGTCCGCTGACCCACCCCCCGCCCTGACCGACGGCGCCTTCGTCGCCGACCGGTAACTTCATGGCCATGAGCGAGTTCACCTCCTACCCCGCCGGCACCCCGTCATGGGTGGACCTCATGCCGAGCGACCCGGCCGCGGCCCGCTCCTTCTACGAGGACCTGTTCGGCTGGGAGGTCGAGGTGCAGGGCGAGGACATGGGCCACTACGGCATGGCCCGCGTGCGGGGCAAGGCGGTGGCCGGCATCGGGGGCGCGCCCCAGCCGGGCATGCCCCTGGCGTGGACGACCTACCTGGCCACCGACGACGTCGACGCCTCCGCCGCCCGCATCACCGAGGCCGGCGGCACGGTGATGATGCCGCCCATGGACATCTCCGACCAGGGGCGCATGGCGATCGCCCTCGACCCGGGCGGCGCCGCCTTCGGGCTCTGGCAGGCCGGGCGCCACCACGGCGCCGAGCTGGCCAACGAGCCCGTGTCCCTGGTGTGGAGCGAGCTGCTCGCGCCCGACCTCGACGCCGCCTGCGCCTTCTACGAGAAGGTCTTCGGCTACGTCTACGAAGCCCCGCCGATGGGCGGCGAGGACATGGACTACCGCATGTTCAAGCTCGGCGACCACGAGCTGGGCGGCATGACCGGCCTGCCCTCCCCCGAGGTGGCGCCCCACTGGGGTCTGTACTTCGCGGTGGCCGACACCGACGCGGTCGTCGACCAGGCGCGGGCGCTCGGCGCCACCATCGACCGCGAGCCGATGGACTCCCCTTACGGCCGCCAGGCGACGATCACCGACCCCCAGGGCGCCACCTTCAGCCTCATTGGCTACGCCGGCGATGAGGTGGCCGACACCTAGCGCCGAGCGGACGGGTGTTTGACAGGTAGGCGCGGATGCTCTTTACCTATGCCGCGTGGCCAAGCCCCTGGTGATCGTGGAGTCCCCGGCCAAGGCGCGCACCATCGCGGGGTTCCTCGGCGGGGACTACGTGGTCGAATCCTCCGTCGGCCACATCCGCGACCTGGAGCCCAAGGGGCTCGGCGTCGACGTGGAGAACGGCTTCAAGCCCACCTATGTGGTCTACGACCAGAAGAAGGACGTGCTCCGCCGGCTCAAGGCGGCCCTGCGCGACGCCGACGAGCTGCTGCTCGCCACCGACGAGGACCGTGAGGGCGAGGCCATCTCCTGGCACCTGCTGGAGGAGCTGAAGCCCCGGGTGCCGGTCAAGCGGATGGTCTTCCACGAGATCACCCCGGCCGCCATCGACCACGCCGTGGCCAACTGGCGCGACATCGACTACGGCCTGGTCGACGCCCAGGAGGCCCGCCGCATCGTCGACCGCCTGTTCGGCTACCCGGTTTCGGGGGTGCTGTGGCGCAAGGTGAACGGTGGCCTCTCCGCCGGCCGCGTGCAGAGCCCGGCGGTCCGACTGGTGGTCGAGCGCGAGCGCGAGCGGATGCGCTTCGTGGCGGCCGGCTACTGGGACCTGGCCGCCGCCTTCCCGACCGACCCTGGGTTCACCGCCACCCTCGTGGGCGTGGACGGCGCGAAGGTCGCCACCGGCAAGGACTTCGACGACCAGGGCCGGCCCCGGCGCGCCGACATCGCCGTGCTCGACGAGGCCGCCGCCCGGGGCCTGCAGGCCGCCCTCGACGGCGCCCGCTTCACCGTGCGCAGCGTGGAGGAGAAGCCGTTCCGCAGCTCGCCCAAGGCGCCGTTCATGACCTCGACGCTGCAGCAGGAGGGCGGGCGCAAGCTGCGGCTGTCGGCCGCCCAGGTGATGCGGGTGGCCCAGGGGCTCTACGAGCGGGGCTACATCACCTACATGCGCACCGACTCGTTCAACCTGTCGGAGACGGCGTTGACCGCCGCCCGCAGCCAGGTCCGCGAGCTCTACGGCGCCCAGTACCTGCCGGACTCGCCCCGGCTCTACAACCGCAAGGTGAAGAACGCCCAGGAGGCCCACGAGGCCATCCGCCCGGCGGGCGAGCGCTTCCGCACCCCTGACTCGTTGAGCACCGAGCTGCGGGGCGACGACCTGCGCCTCTACGAGCTCATCTGGAAGCGGACCGTCGCCTCCCAGATGGCCGACGCCCGCGGCCGGAGCGTGGCCGTGCGCATCGGCGCGCCGACGAGCGACGGCACCGACACCGAGTGGTCCGCCTCGGGGCGCACCATCACCTTCCCGGGCTACCTGCGGGCCTACGTCGAGGGCGCCGACGACCCGGCCGCCGAGCTGGAGGACCGCGAGTCCATCCTGCCGGCCATGTCCGAGGGCGACGGGCTGCCCGCCCCAGACCTCGAGGCCCGGGACCACGCCACCACCCCACCGGCTCGCTACACCGAGGCGTCGCTGGTGAAACGGCTCGAGGAGCTGGGCATCGGGCGGCCGTCCACCTACGCGTCCATCATGCAGACGGTCCAGGACCGGGGTTACGTGTGGAAGAAGGGCAACGCCCTGGTCCCCACCTGGGTGGCGTTCGCGGTGGTCGGCCTGCTCGAGCACCACTTCGCCGACCTCGTCGACTACTCCTACACCGCCCGCATGGAGGACGAGCTCGACGAGATCGCGGCGCGCCGCACGGAGCGGGAGCCGTGGCTCAGCCGCTTCTGGTTCGGCAACGGCACGCCCGGGCTCAAGACGTTGGTGGACCGCGGCCTCGACGAGATAGACGCCGCTGCCATCAACGCCATCCCCATCGGGCGCGACGCCGAGGGCACCGAGATCGTGGTCCGCCCGGGGCGCTTCGGGCCGTACCTCAAGCGGGGCGAAGACACCGCCTCGGTGCCCGAGGACCTCGCGCCCGACGAGCTCACCGTGGACCGGGCTCTGGAGCTGTTGGCGGCGCCGAGCGCGGAGCGGGAGCTCGGCACCGACCCCGCCACCGGCCTCACCGTGTTCGCCAAGCCCGGCCGCTACGGCCCTTACGTGCAGCTCGGGGAGCTGGTCGACGGGGCCAGGGACAAGCCGAGGACGGCCTCGCTGTTCAAGGACATGACCCTCGACACCGTCGACCTCGACGGTGCCCTGCGCCTGCTCACCCTGCCCCGGGTGGTGGGGACCGACCCCGCCACCGGCGAGGAGATCACCGCCCAGAACGGCAAGTACGGGCCCTACCTCAAGAAGGGCACCGACAGCCGCAACCTGGAGAGCGAGGAGCAGCTCTTCACCGTCACCCTGGACGATGCCCTGCGGATCTACGCCGAGCCGAAGCGCCGCCGGGGCCAGAGCGCCCCCAAGGCGCCGCTGAGGGAGCTCGGCGCCGATCCTGTGAGCGGCAAGCCGATGGTGGTCAAGGAGGGGCGCTTCGGCCCCTACGTCACCGACGGGGA
>JAUJNP010000008.1:124523-177401 GCA_030448105.1 Acidimicrobiales bacterium
AAGAAGGCCGGCGCCAAGAAGGCCGGCGCCCGCAAGGCGGCGGGGGGCACACCGAAGAAGGCGGCGGCCAAGAAGGCGGCGGCCAAGAAGGCGGGGTGAGCGACCGACGCCCCGGGCGGCGCGGCCGGTTGGTGGCCTTCGAAGGGGGTGAGGGCGCGGGGAAGTCCACCCAGGCCCGCCTGGTGGCCGATGCCCTCGGCGCGGTGCTGACCCGCGAGCCGGGAGGCACCGCCCTCGGCGAGCGCATCCGCGACCTGGTGCTCGATCGCAGCAGCGACGGTCTGAGCGACCGGGCGGAGGCGCTGCTCCTCGCCGCCGCCCGCGCCCAGCACGTGGCCGAGGTGATCGAACCGGCCCTGCGAGCGGGAACCGACGTGGTCACCGACCGCTTCATCGCCTCCTCGGTGGCCTACCAGGGCTACGGGCGGGGCCTGCCCCCCGAGGAGGTCCTCGAGCTGTCGCTATGGGCGACGGTGGGCCTCCAACCCGACCTGGTGGTGCTGCTCGACGTGGCGCCAGCGGTGGCGGCGGCCCGGCTCGGCACCGAGCCCGACCGCATGGAGGCGGCCGGCGACGCCTTCCACCGGGCCGTGGCCGACGGCTTCCGGGCGCTGGCCGCCGCCGACCCCGGGCGGTGGGTGGTGGTCGACGGTGAGGGGACGGTGGCCGACGTGGCCCGGCGGGTGCGCATGGCGTTGGCCGACCGGTGGGGGGACTGAGCCGTGGCCGACGCCCCGGTGGGCCCGCCGGTGGATCCGGCCACCATCGACGCTTGGGCCTCGGTGGTGGGCCAGCCGGAGGCGGTGGCTCGGCTGCGGGCCGCGGTCGAGCGTCCGGTGCACGCCTGGCTGTTCGTAGGACCGCCCGGCAGTGGCACCTCGGCCGCCGCTCGGGCCTTTGCCGCCGAGCTGCTCGCCGCCGGCGCCGATGCGGGCACGGCTGAGCGCCACCGCCGGTTGGCCCTGGCCGGCCAGCACCCCGACGTGACCCGGGTGGAGCGGGTCGGCGCCCAGATCGCGGTCGAGCAGGCCGAGGCCATCGTGCACCGGGCCAGCCGCAGCCCGGTGGAGGGGGCGCGGAAGGTGATCGTGCTCGAGGAGTTCCACCTGGTGGTCGGCCCGGCGGCGGCCAAGCTGCTCAAGGTGGTGGAGGAGCCGCCGCCGGGCACCTTCTTCATCGTCCTCGCCGAGGAGGTGCCTCCCGAGCTCGTCACCCTGGCTTCGCGCTGCGCGCGCGTCGACTTCCCGGCCCTTGCCCCGTCGGTGGTCCGCGATGCCCTCGTGGCCGAGGGCGTGCCCGGCGATCGTGCCGCCGAGGTGGCCGAGGTCGCCCACGGTGACCTCGACCGCGCCCGTCTCCTCGCCACCGACGAGCGTCTGGCCCTGCGCCTGGCCCTCTGGCGGGACGTGCCGAGCCGCCTGGACGGGACCGGGCACACAGCGGCTGTGTTGGTCGACGAGGTGCGGGCCGGCATCGACGATGCCGCCGCCCCCCTGGCCCGGCGCCATGACCGCGAGGTGGCCGAGCTCGACGATCGCATCGCGCGCTACGGCGGGCGGGGCTCGGGTGCCGGTGAGCTGGCGGCGCGGCACAGGCGCGAGCTCCGTCGACTGCGCGCCGACGAGCTGCGGCTGGGACTCACCGAGCTGGCCCGGCGCTACCGCGACGCCCTGGCGGGCGGGTCGCCGCCGGGCGAGGTGCTCGACGCCCTGGGCGCGGTCCACCGGGCCACCGAGGGGCTCGTGCGGTTCCCGTCCGAGGAGCTGCTCCTCCACGCCCTGTTCGTGCGCCTCCCGCCGCTGCGGTGACGGGGTGGATCAGCGGTGGTCGGCGCGCTCGGACGCCGTCGGCCAGCCGCCTTCGGCCAGCGCGGCGGCGAAGTCCTCGGCGTCTAGGGGGCGGGAGAAGAGGAAGCCCTGCGCGAAGTCGCACCCCAGCCCGGCCAACATGTCGAGCTGCTCCGGGCGGTCCACGCCCTCGGCGGCGACCTGCAGGCCAAGGGCGTGGGCCATGCTCACCACGGCCCGGACGATGGTGCCGCGGTCGTCGTCGGGGCGCCGGGCAGGGTCGGCGAGCCCGGCTACGAAGGACCGGTCGATCTTCACCAGGTCCACCGGGAGGCGCTGCAGGTAGGTGAGCGACGAGTACCCGGTGCCGAAGTCGTCGATGGCCAGGTGCACGCCCAGGGCCTTCAGCTGCGTGAGCTCGCCTTCGAGCAGGTCGAGGTCGTCCATGAGGACGGTCTCGGTGAGCTCGAGGCAGAGGCGGTCGGCCGGCCAGCGGTGGGTCTGCAGCAGGTGGGCCACCTGGTCGACCAGCCCGGGAGCGGTGAGCTGGCGAGCCGACACGTTCACCGAGAGGGTGAACCGGGGGCGGTCGCGCTCGTCGGCCCACTGCCGGGCGTGGCCGAGGGCGGTGTCGAGCACCCACCCACCGAGGGCCACCACCATGCCCGTCTCCTCGGTGACGGGGATGAACGAGTCCGGCGTGAGCAGGCCGCGGGTGGGGTGACGCCAGCGCACGAGCGCCTCGGCGCCGACCAGCTCACCGGTGGCCACCTCCACCACCGGCTGGTGCAGCACGGTGAACTCGTGGCGGGTCATGGCGCGGCGCAGGTCGTTGCCCAGGGTGAGGCGGGCGACGGCGTCGGCCCGCATGGCGTCGTCGAAGACCTCGAGGCGGTTGCGGCCGCGCTCCTTGGCCCGGTACATGGCGGCGTCGGCGCTGCGCAGGAGCACCTCGGGGGTCGGCCCCCGCCCGATGGCCAGGCCCATGCTGACGGTCAGGAACACCTCCCGGCCGTCGTCGATGGTGAACGGCGTGCTCAGCGCGTCCTCGAGGCGGTCGGCGATGGCGAGGATGGTGCGGGATCCGTCGGGTTGCTCCGAGAGCACCACGAACTCATCGCCCCCGAAGCGGGCGATGGTGTCGTCGGGGCGCACGATCGAGCGGAGCCGCTCGGCGAAGCCGACGAGGATCTGGTCGCCGGCGCCGTGGCCGAGCCCGTCGTTGACCACCTTGAACCGGTCGATGTCGACGAAGAGCACGGCCAGCTCCTCGTCCACCTGGCTGGCCCGGGCCAGGGCGTGGCCGAGCCGGTCGAGCAGCAAGGTCCGGTTGGGCAGCCCGGTGAGGGTGTCGTGGAGCGCCTGGTGGGCGAGGCGGGTCTCGGTCTCGAAGCGATCCACGGCGATGGCGGTCAGGTTGCCCGCCTGGGCCAGCGTGTCCCGCTCGTGCTCGGCCGGCGCTCGGGCCTCGCGGTGGAAGACGACGAGGGCCCCGAGGGTGCGATCGGTCCCCTGGTCGACTATCGGCGTGGCCCACACCGCGGCGATGCCGCCGCCGACCAGTGCTTCGCGCACGCGGGCCACGCTCGGGTCCGAGGCAACATCGAGCACCGTCACCGGCCGCCCCTCGGCCACCGCCGCCCCCCACGGAGTGGCCGGGCCGGGCACGGGAGGTGCGGCCACCGCCATCACGAGCTCGCTCGGCAGCTGCCGGGGCCCCCGGGCGACGAGGCGGCCGTCCTCTACCAGGAACACGCCGACACGGGCGCCCTCGACGTGTTCGGTCACCAGGTCGGTGACGGCGGCGAGGACCTCCTCCAGCGGGGCGCTGCGAGCGATCAGCTCCAGCACCCGGGCATGGGCGGCCACCAGCAGCTGGGACCGCTTCAGGTCGATGATGGTGCTCCGGAGGGCGGCGTCGGCCCGCTTGGCCTCGGTGACGTCGAGGGCCACCGCCATGATGGCCACCGGGCGGCCGTGCTCGTCGTGCACGGGCGCGGTCCAGAGGCTGAGGTCGATCTCGGTGCCGTCCCGCCGCCGGCGCACGACCTCGGCGCCGACCAGGACCTCGCCGCCCAGGATCCGTCTCCGCAGCTCGGCGAACTCGGCGGTCGAATCGGGGGGCACGATCGGGAGCGGGCGGCCCACCGCTTCCTCCGCCGTCCACCCGAACGTGGCCTCGGCGGCCGGGTTCCAGAGCAGCACCGTCCCCTCGGGGTCGACCTGGTAGATCGCCACCGGCGCGCTGGTGACGAGGGCGTCGAGCATCTCGCCCGACCGGCGCAGAGCCTCCTCCAAGACCTTGGCGGCGGTGCGATCGTGCACCATCACCAGGCCGTAGGTGCTGCCGGGCCCGCCCGCCCCCACCGCCACCGCTTCGGTCACCAGCCAGACCCGCGAGCCGTCCACCCGCGTGTACCAGGCCTCGGCCTGCGCCGGCCCGACCCCGCCCGCCCGGGCCGCCTCCAGCCAGCGCTCGAGGGGAGCGAGGTGCGCAGGCCGGGCGTAGCCCGACAGCGTGTTACCGACCAGGTCCTCGGCGGGCATGCCCACCATGGCGCACAGCGCCGGGTTCACCTGCAGCAGGCGGCCCTCCAGGTCGAACACGGCCATCCCGGTGGACGCGTGCTGGAAGGCGCGAGCGTTGGCCTCGGCCACCAGCTCCTCACCGGCGCCACCGGGCGCCACCGGGTCTGCCATCGAGCTCCCTCCCTCGCCTCACCGCCGGGCGATCGCCACCATTCTGGCGGGCAACCGGATCGGGGGACAGCGAGCGCCAGCGGGCCGGTAGGGTCGCGGTGCGCCCGAGTAGCTCAGTCGGCAGAGCGGCTCACTCGTAATGAGCAGGTCAGGAGTTCGATTCTCCTCTCGGGCTCGTGAAACGCCAGGTCAGTAGCGGCCTTCGGGACCTGCCCGCGCTCCGATCCTGGTGCGGCAACGCCAACGTCGACACCAGCGCCGCGTTCACCTCCACCAGCCCCAGCGTGTACGGCACCTACGAGCCCTTCACCGGCGACTTCGACGGCGACGGGATCGACGACATCTTCTGGTACGCCCCCGGCACCGCCGCCGACACGATCTGGTGGAACACCACCACCCGTGCCAGCTTCGCCGCCAGCAAGCTCATTCCCAACCCCAACATCCCATCCTGGACCTACAGCTACGACGCCGACGACCTCCGCACCACCAAGACCAGCAACGCCAACGACACCATCGACTTCACCTGGGACCGATCCGGGGGCCTCCCGCTCCTCCTAGCCCAACACGACAACGCAGGCACCACCTACCTCATCTACGGACCCGACGGACAACCCATCGAACAAATCAACCCCGGTAACACCGTCACCTGGTACCACCACGACCAACTCGGCTCCACCCGCCAAACCACCAACAACGCGGGCACCACCACCGGTACCAGCACCTACCGTCCCTACGGCGCACCAGCCGGGACCACTGCGCCACCGGCTTCATCCACGCCAGTGCTCGGGTATGCCGGCCAGTACACCGACCCCGAAACTGGCTACCAGTACCTCCGCGCCCGCTACTACGACTCGAAGACAGCACAATTCCTCAATCGCGACCCCCTGGTCAGGATCACGGGCCAGCCCTACGCCTACGCCGGCAACAACCCTCTGAACTACACGGACCCCCTTGGGCTCGTGCCTTGGGATGCCGTCACCGATTTGGTCGGCGACCGCGTCGACGACGTCGTTGATGCGGGGCGAAGTGTCGGCAACTTCGTCTACGAGAACGCGGGGACACTGTCGACGGTGGCGTCGTTTGCGGCCACCGGCGCGTACGCCTTCTGTGCCGTAAGCGCCGGCGTGGGTTGCGGAGTGGGGCTCGCGCTGTCAGCCACCTCCACGGTTTCAGTGGTGTGAACGCCTATCGCGCCTGCTTCGACGGCGGGGGTAACTGTTCGGGCGCGGTGGTCTCGCTGGGCTTCAGCGTGGCCGCCACCGGGGCAGGCGCCATTGCACAGCGACGTGCTGCGAGCGCTCTGTATGGCGTGTTCAACAGCTACGCGCGCGATACGTACCTATGGCGCCAGGCGGGAGTGATCGGAGGCCTCACGAACGGTGCATCAGGGATCGTCGGACTGCTCTCGTCGTTCTTCCCCGGCGGCGACTCCTACGAAGGCGCCTACTGCTGATGGCCGGCGCTGCTCGCCGCAACTCAGCCAACCCGCAGCGCGGCCTGGTCTTGTACTTGAGCCTGCTCGCGGCTGCGGGTGCGTGCCTTTCCGTCGTCGGTCCGATCGCTGGTCGACCAGAGATCTCGATCATCGGCTTGCCACTCGTCGCGCTGTTCGGAACGATCGCGTGGATGCTCAGTCCGCGGGGCCTGAGCAGCTATCGGCCAGGGAAGCTCGCAGCGGCGCAGGATCGTCTGTTTGACACCAGGCTCATGCGGCGGCTGGCTCCACCGCCGCGTGAGCGGGACGGCGAGTAGCGCTGGACGACCCTGGCCGAATCAACTCTCGTTTCCGCCGGTGATGGCACGGAGCCGGCTCTTGGTGATGAGAGCATCGATGATGTTGGTGAGAGCGGCGAGGGCTTCGGAATCGAGCTCGGCGATGGCGTTGAGGCGGTCGCCGAGCACGTCCTGGTTCGCATGGAGGGGTCGGCGGGCGATGTCGTCAAAGACGAGGTGGTCGAGGCTGACGTCGAGGACTTGGGCGATTCGGGCGAGCACGTCGAGGCTGGGGGTGATGCGACGGTTCTCGTAGCGGCCGATCTCGCGGGCGTCGGTGCCGACCCAGCTCGGCGAGCTCGCCTCGGGACCAGCCGGCGTCGTTGCGCAGCGCCTTGATTCGCTCGCCGAGGGGCCAATTGACCGCGGCGGAAACGTAGGGTATCCCGGTTGGAACGCCCTCTCCCAGAAGGGATCTGGCCCCAGCAAACCGCGGGTGCCGAGGCTGAGGGTACGCGCCGAGCGGCCCCGACCGAATGCGGGCGCTTGGTTCTGAGCGTGGTGTGAGCGGACGGTAGGGACCCACGAGGCACGGCACCAGGGGCCCGGACAACAGGTAGTGCCGCGGCAGGGACGGGTCGGTGAGGCGCAGCTCAGGAGTCCGCGGCGCCCGGGCTCCCCGTGCTGCCCGCCAGCTCGTAGCCGGCTTCGTCGAGGGCGTGGCCCACGGCCTCGGGATCGAGGGGCGCGTCGCTACCGACCTCGGCCGTTCCCGCGTCGAGGTCCACCGTCACCGACCGGACGCCGGGGAGGTGGCTCAGCCCGTTGGTGACCGCCTCACGGCAGTGCTCACAGGTCATGCCCCGCACCTCATAGGTCGCGCGTTCCACATCGGCTCCTTCTGTCGCCCGCCACGGTAGGCCGCCTGCCCGCTGGTTTCCCCATCCGGGGGGTCGGGTACCGCAGGCCGGATGGAGTCCGTCGGCGGGTACGAGCTCACCGAGCTACTCGGTCGAGGCACCGCCGGGACGGTCTGGCGGGCCATCCGCCCCGGGCCGGTGGCCCAGGTCGTGGCGGTCAAGCGGGCCCGCATCACCGCCGGCACCGTCGCCGCCTCCCGGCTCCGCGACGAGGCGGCCGTGCTCGCCGAGCTCGACCACCCCCACATCATGCGGGTGCTCGACGTGATCGACGACGGCGACGACGTGGCCATCGTCATGCCCCTCGCCCGCGGTGGGTCCCTCCGCGACCTGCTCGCCGAGCGGGGGTCGCTCACCCCCGGACAGGTGGTGGCCGTGCTGGCGCCGGTGGCGGCCGCCCTCGGATCGGCTCACCGCCGCGGCGTGTTCCACGGTGACGTGAAGCCGGCCAACATCTTGTTCACCTCCGACGGCGAGCCGCTGCTCTCGGACTTCGGCGTGGCCCGCAGCCTGGTGGCGGCGGCCGACCCGTCCCAGGAGGTGGCGGGCACGGCCGCCTACCTCGACCCCGAGCTGCTCACCACCGGTCGCCCCGACGCCCGCAACGACGTGTACGCGGTCGGCGTGGTGGCCTATCTCGCCCTCACCGGCCGCCTGCCCCACACCGGGGCGAGCGCGGACGACATCCTGGCCGCGGCCGATGCCGGCGACCACCACTCCCTCCTCGACGACCGGTCGGTGCCCAGCGCGCTGGCCGAGGTGGTGGAGTCGGCGCTGGCCCGGCTGCCCGAGGAGCGGCCGCCGACCGCGGAGGCGTTGGCGGGCCAGCTGCGGGCGGCGCTGCCGCCGACGGTGGTCGGGTTGCCCGGGACCGCCCTGGCGCCGGTCGGCGACGATCGCTCCGCTCACCCCCTGCCCGACGACGGCGCCGCCGGGGCCTACGTCGGTGGCGGCGCTCCGGGTTCGGGCGGTTCGGGCGGTTCGGGCGGCGACGACGGGCACCGCACCCGCCTCTTCGGGCCCCGGCCGCCGCGCCCCGAGCCGGCCGACGAGCGCTCCGACCACCGGCTGGCGGCGGTGTCAGTGCTGGCGGTCGTGGCCCTGCTGCTGGTCGCCGCGGTGGTGGCCCGCGACCGTTACGGATCCAAGGAGCCGGCGGCGTCGGCCACCGTGGCCGTGACCCGCGACCGCAGCCGGCCCTGTCCCTCCCTTCCGCCCATCCCCGTGCCGGCCGGTGCCCGCGAGCTCCGGGCCGACCTCAAGGGCGACGGATGCCCGGTGCAGGTGGTGTGGGACGGGCAGGTGATGCAGCTCCGCCTGTCGAGCGGCGACGCGTTGCCCCGCCGATACGACTTCAAGCGTCAGCTGCGGCGCCAGCGCCACGGCGACCTGCTGATGGGCGACTGGGACTGCGACGGAGCCGAGAGCCCGGCCCTGTACGACCCGGGCACCGGCGTCGTGTACTACTTCGGCACCGTGCCCGAGCGCGGCGCCCTCCCCGCCGACCGAGAGGACCGCACCGGCAACCAGGACGGCCGGGCCCGCGTGGTGCAGGGTCGGGGGGACCGCTGCGACGAGGTGGCGGTTGGCCGCACCGCCTGACCGCCTGACCGCCTGACGAAGGAGGCACTCATGGCCGGATGGGGCGATGACCCGACGCTCGCTGAGCTGCGCACGCTGGTCTACGAGGAGGGCTGGGAGCCCACCTCGGTGGAGGATTCAGTGGACGGCGACACCGTGGTGGTCACCAAGGACGGTGAGAGCCGCACCTTCCACTCCGACCACATCGCCTTCCACCGCTTCGTCGAGGGCCTACGCGAGGACTTCGCCCTCTGAACCAGCGGGTGGGGAGCCGCTCGGTAGGGTCTCTCCATGGCGGATCAGGCCACCTTCGCCGACCAGGCCATGCCGCTGATGGGCTCGCTCTACTCCGCCGCGCTGCGGATGACGCGGAACCCGGCCGATGCCGAGGATCTGGTGCAGGAGACCTACCTCAAGGCCTACCGGGGCTTCGCTGGCTTCTCGGAGGGCACGAACCTCAAGGCGTGGCTGTACCGGATCCTCACCAACACCTTCATCAACACCTACCGGGCCAAGAAGCGCCGGCCCGACGAGACCGAGCTCGACGAGGTGGAGGACCTCTACCTCTACCGCCGCCTCGGCGGCCTGGAGGCGGCCACCATGGGCCGCAGCGCCGAGGACGAGCTCATGGACTGGTTCACCGAGATCGAGGTGAAGGAGGCCCTCGAAGACCTCCCCGAGCAGTTCCGCATGGCCGTCCTGCTGGCCGACGTGGAGGGCTTCTCCTACAAGGAGATCGCCGAGATCCTCGACATCCCGATCGGGACGGTGATGAGCCGCCTGCACCGGGGAAGAACCGGCCTGCAGAAGCGGTTGTACGACTTCGCCGTGTCACGCGGCCTGGCCGACCCCGAACCCGAGGTCGCCGCCACGCCGGCCACGCCCGTCCGGGGCGTCGAGAGCTAGGACCCATGACCGACTGCAACGAAGCGCTGCAAGAGCTCTACACCTACCTCGACGGCGAGCTGACCGCCGATCGGCGCCGCCACATCTCGGCCCACCTCAACGACTGCAGCCCCTGCCTGGAGGCCTTCGACTTCCAGGCCGAGATCCGCCTCGTGATCGCCCAGAAGTGCCGCGACGAGGCGCCCCAGGAGCTGAAGGACAAGGTGGCGCGGGCCATAGGGCTCGACCCCGCCACCGGGCAAATCCACCCCTAGGATCGACCCATGTTCGTCCTGGCGGCCAAGGTGTGGCACTTCTGGATGGCGGTGGCCATCACCGGTCTCGTGGTCACCGCCACCCTGGCGACCATCGCCGGCTACCTCAACAAGGTGGTCCGGCCCAAGTACCCGCCCCGCTCGGCCCGCCGGCCCTAATGGCCGCGGCCGTCGACTGGGCCCTCGCCGAGCGGGTCGCCGTCCGCTCCCTCCCCAAGGACCCGTTCGCCGCGTCCTACCACTACGACTCCCTCGCCCCCGACTTCACCGAGCTCACCGCACTGGCCGAGGAGCAGGTGGGCGAGGCCACCGGCCTGGTGTCGCTGGCGGGACCGGCCCGGGCCCGGGTCACCGACCGGGCGGGGTGGGTGTCGGCCAACATCGCCTCCTTCCAGCGGCTGCTCCGGCCCATCACCGAGCGCCTGGGCGAGAAGGTCTCGGCCTCGCCGTTCGCGCCGGTGGCCCGACGGGTGGCGGGCGCCGAGGTGGGGGTGCTGCTGGGGTGGATGTCGGGCCGGGTGCTCGGTCAGTACGACCTGCTGGTGATCGAGGACGAGAACCCCGACGACCAGGACATCGTCTACTACGTGGGCCCCAACGTGCTCTCGCTCGAGAAGCGCTTCGGGTTCCCACCGCGGGAGTTCCGGCTGTGGCTGGCCTTGCACGAGGTCACCCACCGGGCCCAGTTCACCGGCATCCCCTGGATGCGCGAGCACTTCCTCGGGCTGGTCGAGTCCACCGTCGAAGCAGTCGACACCGACCCCAAGCAGCTCCTGGACTCGCTCACCCGGGCGGCCATGGAGGTCCGCAAGGGCCGCAACCCCCTCGACGAGGGCGGGCTGGCGGTGCTGTTCTCCTCACCCGAGCAGCGCCGCATCCTCGAGCAGGTGAGCGGGTTGATGAGCCTGCTCGAAGGCCACGGCGATGTCACCATGGACCGCGCCGGGGCCGACCGCATCCCCAACGCCGTGCGCTTCGGGCAGGTGCTGCGCCAGCGCCGCCAGCAGGGCAGCTCGGCGGCCAAGCTGCTCCAGAAGGTGATCGGGCTCGAAGCCAAGCTGAAGCAGTACGAGCAGGGCGAGCGCTTCATCGAAGCGGTGGAGAAGGTGGGTGGGCCCGAGCTGCTGGACCGGGCGTGGGAGCGGGCCGAGAACCTCCCCACCATCGGCGAGATCCGCGACCCGCAGGTGTGGATCGCCCGCATCCGCCCCGCCGCCTGAGGGGCGGCCGGGCCAAAGCTGTCGCGCTGGGGGTGCCGCTGACCCGTCGTAGCGTTGGGCCATGAGCCAGGTGGCCCGGTTGCTCGAGCGCGGCCGGTTCCCGGAGCCGGGAACGCCCGTCACCCTGGCCGTGTCCGGAGGTCCCGACTCCCTGGCCCTCCTGGTGTTGGCCACCGCGGCGGGGTGCTGTGTCACCGCCGTGCACGTCGACCACGGGCTCCGGTCGGGCTCGGCCGGCGAGGCCGACGTGGTGGCGGCGGCCAGTAGCCGCTTCGGCGCCGCCTTCCGGGCCGAGCGGGCCCCCGTCGCTCCCGGCCCGAACCTGGAGGCCCGTGCCCGCGCCGCCCGCTACGCGGTGCTGCCGCCGAACGTGCTCACCGGACACACCGCCGACGACCAGGCCGAGACCGTGCTGCTCAACCTGATGCGGGGCGCGGGGCTCGAAGGCCTGGCCGGCATCCGCGACGACGGCCGACGGCCGCTCCTCGGTCTGCGCCGCGCCGAGACGGTCGCCCTCTGCGCCGAGCTCGGCCTCGAGCCCGTGCGGGACCCGAGCAACTTCGACCCCGTCCACCGGCGCAACCGGGTGCGCCACGAGCTGCTGCCCCTCCTCGACGCCATCGCCGAGCGCGACGTCGCCGCCGTCCTCGCCCGCCAGGCCCTCCTGCTGGCCGAGGAGTCCGACCTGCTGGCCAGGCTGGCCGCCGACGTCGACCCCACCGATGTCCGCGACCTGGCAGCGCGACCGGTGGCCCTCGCCCGGGTGGCGGTGCGTAGGTGGTTGCGCGCCACCGGGGGCGGCCAGCCGCCCGGCGCCGCCACCGTGGAGCGGGTCCTCGCCGTGGCCCGGGGCGAGGCCGTGGCCACCGAGGTGGGCCACGGCTGGCGGGTCCGCCGGTCCGCCGGACGGCTCCGGTTGGAGGCGGGCGAGGGTGGGCCGTTGCCCGCTGGGTAGGCATGGCCCATGCCTGCCACCCCCACCACCGTGATGTGCACCTTCCGGGTGCGTACCGGCCACGAAGAGGACCTCGTGGCCCTGCTCCGCCGGGAGTGGGCCGCGTTGCACGGAGCCGGGCTGGTCACCGACATCTCCCCCCAGCTGGTCCGGGGTGAGGACGACGAAGGCCGTCCCTACTACGTGCACATCTTCACCTGGCACGACGCCGACGCCGCCCGCTCCGCCCACGACCACCCCGAGGTGGCCGCCATCTGGCGGGAGATGGACGCCGTCTGCGAGGCGCGCGACGGCCAGCCCGCCATGGAGTTCCCCCACGTCCTGCCCATGTCCATCGGGAGTTGAGGGTGGAGGTCACTGGTCGGCGGGACGACCCGGCGCTGGGGTCGGTGGTGGTGGCCGAGGACGCCCTGCGGGCACGGGTGGCCGAGCTGGGAGCGCAGATCAGCGCCGACTACGCAGGGCGGACGCCCCTGCTGGTGGGGGTGCTGAAGGGCGCGTTCGTGTTCATGTCCGACCTGGCCCGGGCCATCACCCTGCCGGTCGAGTTCGACTTCATGGCGGTCTCCTCCTACGGCAGCGCCACCAAGACCAGCGGCGTGGTGCGCATCGTGAAGGACCTCGACCTCGACCTGTCGGACCGCCACGTGATCATCGTGGAGGACATCGTCGACAGCGGCCTCACCCTCCAGTACCTGCGCCGCAACCTGCTGGCCCGCCACCCGGCCGACGTGGAGGTGTGCGCCCTGCTCGTGCGGGACGGCCTCCAGCAGGACGACCTCGACCTGCGCTACGTGGGGTTCCGGATCCCGCCGGCGTTCGTGGTCGGCTACGGGCTCGACGTGGCCGAGCACTACCGCAACCTGCCCTACATCTGCGCCTACGAGGGAACCTGAGCCTCCCCGCCGGTAGCGTGCGCCCCGTGGAACAGCCGTCGGAGGTCGACCAGGCCCGCATCGAGAAGGCCATGCGCGAGGTCCTGCTGGCCATCGGCGAGGACCCCGATCGCGACGGGCTGGTCGAGACGCCGGCGCGGGTGGCCCGCATGTACGCCGAGATCTTCGCCGGTCTCCACGACGACCCCGCCGACCACATCGTGGCTGCCTTCGAGGCCGACCACGACGAGATGGTGATGGTGAGGGACATCCCGCTGTACTCGGCGTGCGAGCACCACTTCATCCCGTTCTTCGGTCGGGCCCACGTCGCCTACATCCCCAACGAGGACGGACGGGTCGTGGGCCTGTCCAAGCTCGCCCGCCTGGTCGACGGCTACTCGCGAAGGCCCCAGGTGCAGGAGCGGCTCACCGCTCAGGTGGCCGACGCCCTCCAAAAAACCCTCGAACCCCAGGGCGTCATGGTGGTGCTCGAGGCCGAGCACCTGTGCATGTCGATGCGGGGCATCCGCAAGCCGGGCGCCAGCACCGTCACCTCCGCGGTGCGGGGCCTGTTCCGCACCAGCGTGGCCACCCGCGAGGAGGCCATGCGCTTCATCCAGGGCCGGTGAGGGGGCTGCGCCCGCCCTCCCCCGGGGGGGCCGGCGGGCACCGTAGGATCCCGCCCCGTGCTGCCACTGGTTATGGGTGTCCTCAACGTCACCCCGGACTCGTTCTCCGACGGCGGCCGCTTCTGGGACCATGACGCCGCCGTGGCCCACGGCCTGGCCATGGTCGCCGCCGGGGCCGACGTGGTCGACGTGGGCGGGGAGTCGACCCGCCCCGGCGCGGCGCCCGTGCCGCCCGAGGAGGAGCGCCGCCGGGTGGTCCCGGTGATCGAGGCGCTGGCCCCCCACGTGCGGGTCTCGGTCGACACCCGCAAGGCGGTGGTGGCGGAGGCGGCCATCGTCGCCGGGGCCACCCTGGTGAACGACGTGTCCGCGTCGCTGCACGAGGTGGCGGCGGCCCACGGCGTGGGGTGGGTGGCCATGCACATGCAGGGCGAACCGGGCACCATGCAGCACCACCCGCGCTATGACGACGTGGTGGGCGAGGTGCGGAGCCACCTGGTCGGCCGGGCCGAACGGGCGAGGGAGGCCGGGGTCGACGAGGTCTGGATCGACCCGGGGATCGGGTTCGGCAAGATCACCCGGCACAACCTGGCGCTGCTCGCCCACCTCGGCGAGCTGGTGGCCACCGGCATACCGGTGGTGGTCGGCACCAGCCGCAAGCGCTTCCTCGGCACGCTGCTGGCCGCCAGCGACGGCGTCGACGACGTGCCCACCGACGACCGCTTGGAGGGGTCCCTGGCCACGGCCACCTGGGCCATGGCCGAGGGGGCGGCCATGGTGCGGGCCCACGATGTGACCCCCACCGTGCAGGCCGCACGGGTGGTGGCGGGATGACGGCGAGAGCCCGGCGATGGGAATGACGGCGGGGGCCGGGCCATGGGCATGAAGGGCAAGTGGGCCCAGGGCATCCGGCCCCGGAACTTCGCGTGGGTGATGAAGGACCGCCTGGCGGTGTGCGAGCGGCCCGGCGGGTACGGCGCCAACCACCGGCGGGTGCGTCGCCAGGAGGAGATCATCTGGATCAGGGAGCAGGGCTTCACCTGCGTGGTCTCGGTTATCCCCTCGCCCCACAACCTGCACAACTACTCCGAGCTCGACGTGACCTGGCGCCACCGTCCCTTCAGCGTCCACGACGATCCCCGTGAGGTCCTGGGCGAGCTGTTCGCCGAGCTGCGCACGTTGGTGGCCGAGGGGGGCAAGGTGCTCCTGCACGGCGACGAGCTCGGCGACCGGATCTCGGGCATCATCGCCGGCTACCTCGTGTGGACCGGGATGGTGCCGAGCGGGCCCGAGGCCACGTCCCTGGTGGAGCGCATCGTCCACCGCCAGATCGGCCCCGTCGGGCGCGAGCTGGTGGCCGTCGCCCTGGAGCTCGAGCCCGGTTGAGCCGGATGGAGAGCGCGTGCCGATGAGTGACCGGATCGAGCTGCGGGGCCTGCGGACCCTCGGCATCTGCGGGGTGCTCCCCGAGGAGCAGGCTCGCCCGCAACCGCTCGAGGTGGACCTCGACGTCGAGGCCGACCTCGCCACCGCCGGTGCGTCGGACCGCTTGGAGGACACCGTCGACTACGGCGCCCTGTGCTCGGTGGTCGAACGGGTGGTGAGCGCCGAGCGCTTCGCCCTGCTCGAGCGGCTGGCGGCGAGGGTGGCCGAGGTGGTGCTGGCCGACGACCGGGTCGATGCCGTCACGGTGGCGGTCCGCAAGCTGCGCCCCCCGGTGCCTCAGCAGCTGACCACCTCGGGGGTCCGCATCGTGCGGCGCCGGGCCGAGCGCCCCGGCGCCGAGCGCCGGTGACCCGGGCCTTCCTCGGCCTCGGGTCCAACCTCGGCGATCGTGAGGAGACGCTGCGGGAGGCGGTGGCCACGTTGGGCTCGACGGTGCGCCGGGTCTCGGGGGTCTACGAGACCGAGCCGGTGGGCGGGCCAGCCCAGGGCCCGTACCTGAACCTGGTGGTCGAGCTCGACACCGACCTGGAGCCTCGCCAGCTGCTCGGGCTGTGCCAGCGCCTGGAAGCGGCGGCAGGGCGGGTGCGTGCCGAGCGTTGGGGCCCACGGACGCTGGATGTCGACATCCTCTGGATCGACGGGGTGGAGAGCGACGCCGCCGACCTCACCGTGCCCCACCCCCGGATGTGGGAGCGGGCCTTCGTGCTGGCTCCGCTGGCCGAGCTGGCCCCGGAGCTGGTGCCCCCGGGCTGGGAGGACGGCGCCACCGGCCGGGTGCACCGCGTCGGCGTGCTGTAAAGCCCGACCGCGCCGGCCGGACGGCGGCGGGTGGGAAGATCCGGTGGTGGGATCCCTGCGCTGGTTCGTGGCCGAGCTGGTGGCGGTGGTGGGCGACAACCGGCGGTGGATGGCGTGGAACATGCTGCTGGCAGCCGTGCCCGCCGTGCTGGCGGTGGTCCTCTTCCGGGTGCGGGCCCGCCGGAGCCCGCTCTGGTGGTGCGGTGTGGTCGCCTTCGTGTTGTTCCTGCCCAACGCGCCGTACGTGATCACCGACCTCATCCACCTGCGGGGCGATGTGGCCGCCACCCGCTCCAACACCGTGGTGGCGGCGGGGATCCTGCCCGTCTACGCCGCCTTCGTGGCCGCCGGCCTGGCCGCCTACGCCTTCGCCCTTGACCGCTTCGTGCCGTACGTGTCCCGCGCCTACCCGGCGGTGCCCGCCTCCGTGGTGGCACCGGCCGCCCACCTGCTGTGCGCGGCGGGCATAGTGCTCGGAAGGGTGGCCCGCCTCAACAGCTGGGACACGGTGACGGCCCCGGTGGGCACCCTGGAGCGGGTGGCGGCCACCCTGTCGTGGCGGTGGGCGCCGGTGGCGCTGCTGGTGATGTTCGCGGCGGTGTGGGCGGGACACGCCGTCACCTGCGTGCTCGCCCGCCCGGTGCTCGGGTGGGGTCGTCGGCTCGTGGCCGGCGCATGAGGAAGCGTCGGACGCTGCGGGTCATCGGCCCGGGAAGGGCGGGGACGGCCATGGCCGAGGCCCTCGGGCGGGCCGGATGGGACGTGGCCGGGCTGCTCGGGCGCCACGACACTGTGACCGCGGCGGCCTCGGGCGTCGACCTGCTGGTGATCGCCACGCCCGACGACGCCATCGCCGAGGTGGCCGCCGCCGTCACCCCCGTCGAGGCCACCGTGGTCGCCCACCTGGCCGGTTCACGCGGCCTCGACGCGCTCGCCCCCCACCCCCGCCGGGCCGGCATCCACCCCCTCGTCTCGCTGCCGACCGCCGCCATCGGCGCCGCCCGCCTGGCCGCCGGCGCCTGGTTCGCGGTGGCCGGCGACCCGCTGGCCAGCCAGGTGGTGTCCGACCTCGGCGGCCGGCCCGTCACCGTCGCCGACGGCGACCGGGCCGCGTACCACGCCGCCGCCTGCATCGCCTCCAACCACCTGGTGGCCCTGATGGCACAGGTGGAGCGGGTGGCCGCTGGCACCGGCGTGCCCCTTCCCGCCTACGTGGCCCTTGCCCGGGACACCCTCGAGAACGTGGCTGTCCTCGGGCCCGCCGCCGCCCTCACCGGCCCGGCCGCCCGGGGCGACACCGCCACCCTCGAACGGCACCTCGCCGCCCTCGACCCCTCCGACCGGCCCGCCTACGAGGCCATGGCCGTCCTGGCCCGCCGCAAGGGCGCCTCGGCCCCTTGATGCAGCGAACGTCCACCGTCGCCGCCACCCGCCAGGCGCTCGACCACGCACGGGCGGAAGGTGGCACCGTCGGGCTGGTCCCCACCATGGGCTACCTCCATCCCGGGCACGCGTCGCTGATCGAGCGGGCGGCGGCCGAGTGCGACGTGACGGCGGTGACCATCTTCGTGAACCCCCTCCAGTTCGCCCCCGGCGAGGACCTGGACGCCTACCCCCGGGACCTCGCAGGAGACGCCGCCCTGGCCGAGGGCTGCGGCGCCGATCTCCTGTTCGTGCCGCCCATCGAGGAGATGTACGCCGAGCCGACCCTCACCACGGTCGACGTGGCCGAGCTGGCGGCTCACCTCGAAGGCATCACCCGGCCCACCCACCTCCGGGGCGTGGCCACGGCGGTGGCCAAGCTGTTCAACATCGCCGGTCCGTGCCGGGCCTACTTCGGGGAGAAGGACTTCCAGCAGCTCGCCGTGGTGCGCCGCATGGCCCTCGACCTGTCCTTCCCGGTGGAGGTGGTCGGGTGCCCCACGGTGCGCGAACCCGACGGCCTGGCCCTGTCCAGCCGCAACGCCTACCTGTCGCCGGCCGAGCGGGCGGCGGCCCCGGTGCTGCACTGGGCGCTGGTGGTGGGCGCCGCTGCGGTGGCGGCCGGTGAGCGCCACCCAGCCGCCGTCCGCGGTCTCGTCGGCGACCTCATCGCCGCCGAGCCGCTGGCCGACTTGGACTACGCCGAGGTGGTCGACGCCGCCACGCTCGCCTCTGTCGAACCCCTGGCGGGCGAGCTGCGCATCCTGGCCGCCGCCCGCTTCGGCCGGGCCCGGTTGATCGACAACGTCGCCGTCCTGGCACACTAGGGAGCACAGAAGGTCCCCACAGGGGGCGACCGGCCCGGCCGGCGTCCACCAGGAAGGAGCGGCTGCCATGCGCCGTCGCATGATGAAGTCCAAGATCCACCGGGCCACGGTCACCGACGCCGACCTGCACTACGTCGGGTCCATCACCCTGGATCGCCAGCTCATGGACGCGGCCGACCTCCTCGAGCACGAGCAGGTCGCGGTGGTCGACATCGACAACGGCGCCCGCCTCGAGACCTACGTCATCGCCGGTGAGCCCGGTGGCGGCGACGTCTGCCTCAACGGTGCGGCCGCCCGGCTGGTGTCGCCCGGCGACCGTGTCATCGTGATCAGCTACGCCGACTACGACGACGCCGAGCTGGCGCGCTACGCCCCACGGGTGGTGCACGTCGACACCGCCAACCATCCCGTCGACGAGGCCACCGCCCAGGCCCTCGCCGCCCTCGAGCGCCCCGCCCCCCGCCGCTACGTCGAGGTCCCCGCCGGCTGAACCGCCCCGCCGAGCGTGGGGCGGGGCTAGAAACCCCAGCGTGGCCACTGACCTCGACCTGCTGGTGCTGGGCTCGGGCGTAGCTGGCCTGTCGGCGGCGGTGCGGGCGGCCGAGGCCCACAACATGCGGGTGGGGGTGCTCACCAAGGGCGAGCTGCCGCAGTCGACCACCCGGTGGGCCCAGGGCGGGGTGGCGGCGGTGCTGCACTCCGACCCCGACTCGGCCGACCTGCACCTGGCCGACACCCTGGCCGCCGGAGCCGGGCTGTGCGACGTCGACGCCGTGCGGATCCTGGTCGACGAAGGGCCGGCCCGGGTGCAGGAGCTCATCGCCCTGGGCGCCATCTTCGACCGGGACACCGAGGGCCGCCTCGAGCTCGCCCGCGAAGGCGGCCACACCCTGCCCCGGGTGGTGCACGCGGGCGGCGCCGCCACCGGGGCGGAGGTGGAGCGGGCGCTGGTGGCAGCGGTGCAGCGCACCGCGGCCGCCGTCTACGAGCACCACTTCGCCCTCGACCTGGTGGTGGAAGGCGACCGCTGCCGGGGCGTGGTGGCCCTCGGCCCCGACGGTGCCGACATCGGAGTGCGGGCCGACCACGTGCTCGTCACCACCGGCGGCGCCGGCCAGCTCTATGCCGTCACCACCAACCCGGTGGAGGCCACCGGCGATGGCATCGCCATGGGGCTGCGGGCGGGCGTGGCGGTGGCCGACATCGAGTTCATCCAGTTCCACCCCACCGCCCTGCACCACGAGGCCATGCCCCGGCCCCTCCTCTCCGAGGCGCTGCGGGGCCACGGGGCGCTCCTCCGCGACGCCCGCGGGGAGCGCTTCGTGGACGAGCTCGAGCCCCGCGACGTCGTCTCCCGGGCGGAGACGGCGGTGATGCAGAGCCAGGGCGTGGACCACGTGTGGCTCGACGCCACCGGCCTGGAGGAGTTCGACCTGCGGTTCCCCACCATCGCCGCCGCCCTCGCCGAGCTCGACCTCGACCCGAACCGCGACTGGCTGCCGGTGGCCCCCGCCGCCCACTACACCTGCGGGGGCGTGGTCACCGACCTCAACGGGGCCACATCGCTCCCGGGGCTGTGGGCCGCCGGTGAAGCGGCCGACACCGGGGTGCACGGCGCCAACCGGCTGGCGTCCAACTCCCTGCTGGAGGGCATGGTGTTCGGCCCGCGGGCGGTCGAGGCCATCGAAGGCGGTGTGGTCGGCCCCGCCCCGACCGGCGCCATGCGAGCCGTGTTCGACGAGGGCGCCGGCTACGGGGTTGATCGGCGGCCAGTCCCAGGCCCTCAGCGCGGCGCCGGCGCCGGTGTCCGGTGCCGAGGCCTCGGACACCGCCGTCGACCGGGCCGAGCTCCAGCGGGCCATGACCGCAGGTGCCGGGGTGCTCCGCGACGCCGACTCCCTCGCCGCCGCCGGGGCCACGGCCGACGCCGTCGCCGCCCGGACCGGCGGCCTCGGGCCCGCCCCCTGTGAGCTGCGCAATCTGGCCGAGGTGGCACGGGCGCTGGTGGCCGCCGCCCTACTGCGCACCGAGAGCCGCGGCGCCCACACCCGACGGGACTTCCCACACACCGACGGCCGCCAGCGCCGCCGCATCGTCCTCCGCTGACCCACCCCCCCGCCGCAGGGACGGCGCCGAGGCGCCGGCCAGTAACGTCCGCCGACCCCACCCCCGCCCCGAGGACGGCGCCGAGGCGCCGGCCGGTAAAGTCCGCCGACCCCACCCCCCGCCCCCCGAGGGAGGGCGCCGAGGCGCCGGCCGATAACTTCCGGGCCGTGACCGTGGGCCCGGCAGCTTCGAGCGGTTGGCACGCCGACCCGTTCGCCCGCCACGAGCTGCGCTTCCACGATGGGGCGATCTGGACCGAGCACGTGGCCGACCGCGGGGTGCCGGCCATCGACACTGAGCCCATCGCCGGGGCCGGCCAGCCGTGGTCCCGGCCGCCCGAGCTGAGCATCGGCGGCGGCGCCCCGCCCGAAGGTGCCAGGGAGCGGGCCCGGGTGCTGCCCGAGCTCGACGCCGCCCCCGCCCGCCTGCTCGGCGCTCGGGTGCTGGTGGTGGACGAGGCTCCCCGGGGCAGGTCCGGGCCGGCCGGCCTGGACTGCACGGTCCGCGACCATCGTGGTCGCCGGGTGGGGACGGTGCGGATCGCCCGCGAGGGCCCCGGCCGCCGCGCCCTGCGCCTCGTCACCTCCGACACCACCCGGGAGGTGGCACGCGTCGACGTGCTCGACGAGACCGGCGCCACCCTGCTCGTCCTGCGCCGGCCGGCCCGGCTGCTCAAGCCCCGGGTCCTCGTGTCCGATGGAGCCGGGACGCCGGTGGGCGAGCTCGTACCCCGGCAGGTGCTCACCCGGCTGCGGTTCGACCTCGACGCCGGCGACCGGGTGGTGGGAGCGGTGGAGGGCGACGGTCCCACCGACCCGAACGTCACCGTCACCGACCACACCGGCGCGGCGGTGGCCCGGGTGTCGCGCACGTGGGAGGTGCTGTCGGCCACCCACCACCCCGAGCCCGACACCCACCTGGTGGAGCTGCTGCGGCCACTCGAGGAGCCGCTGCGCTCCCTCGCCCTGGCCGCCCTCCTCGGATCCTCGGCCCTCCTGGTGCAGGACCCGGTCCCGGTGGACGAGGCCCGGTGACCCCAGGACCGGTGACCAGCGAGCGGGCGCCCTCGCCGTTCGACCCTCCCGTGACCGCGGTGCGCGCCGCGGTGGCGCGGGCCCTGGAGGAGGACCTAACCCCGCTAGGCGACATCACCTCGGCCCTCCTGCCGACCGACGCCCGGGCGACCGCGCACTTCGTGGCGCGCGGCGACGGCGTGCTGGCCGGGACGGCGTGCGCGGTCGAGGCCTTCGCCCAGGTCGACCCGTCGGTGACGTGCCGGTGGGCGGCCGCCGACGGCGACCAGGTGTCGGCCGGCCAGGACCTGGGCGAGGTGGCCGGGCGCCTGGGCTCGGTCCTCACCGCCGAGCGCACCGCCCTCAACTTCTTGTCCCACCTCTCGGGCGTGGCCACCCTCGCCCGCCGCTTCGTCGATGCCGCCGGGCCCGGCATCGGGGTGTGGGACACCCGCAAGACCACGCCCGGGTTGCGCGCCCTGGAGAAGGCGGCGGTGCGGGCCGGGGGGGCGGCCAACCACCGCGGGAACCTCTCGGAGTGGGTGATGCTGAAGGACAATCATCTCAGCGTCCTCGGCGTCGCCGAAGCGGTGGCGCGGGCGCGGGCCTGGTACCCGGGCCGCACCGTGCAGGTGGAGTGCGACACCGCCGAGACCCTGCTCGCCGCCCTGGCCGCCGGCGCCGACGCCGTCCTGCTCGACAACATGGATCCCGAGCAGGTCCGGCAGTGCGTGCAACTGGCCGACGAGCACGCCGCCGCCGCCGCCCGCCGACGACCGCTCGTGGAGGTCTCGGGCGGCATCACCCTCGAGACGGTCCGGCGCTACGGCGATGTCGGCGCCGACCGGGTGTCGAGCGGCTCCATCACCAACTCGGCGCCGGTGCTCGACATCGGCCTCGACATCGCCGTCGCCTGACGGGCGGCGTTTCGTACCGCCGCGAGGGCTCCCTCTAGGTTGTCGCCGTGCTGCTCGCCATCGACATCGGCAACACGCAGACGGTGATCGGCCTCTTCGGCGACGAGGGCGAGGAGAGCGACCTCGGCGATGGCGACGGGCCTGCTCCTGCGGCCCGCAGCCGCTGCGAGGAGGGCCTGCTCGACCACTGGCGGGTGGCCACCAACGCCGACCGGACCGCCGACGAGCACGCCCTCATGGTGCAGGAGTTCCTCGGCTTCCACGGGTTCTCCTTCGACGACGACGTCGACGGCATCGCCATCTCGTCGGTGGTGCCCCGCGCCACTGCCGCCTTCCGGGAGATGACCGAGCGGTACTTCGGCTTCCGGCCGGTGGTGCTCGAACCGGGGGTGAAGACGGGCATGCCCGTCCTCACCGACAACCCCCGCGAAGTGGGCGCCGACCGCATCGCCAACGCGGTGGGCGCCATCGACGTGTACGGCGGCCCCGCCATCGTCATCGACTTCGGGACCGCCACCACCTACGACGCCATCTCCGCCCGTGGCGAGCTGCTCGGCTGCGCCATCGCCCCCGGGGTCGACATCAGCCTCGACGCGCTCTACCAGCGGGCCGACGCCCTGCGCCGGGTCGAGCTGCTCGAGCCCCGGAACGTGATCGGCCGCACCACCGTGGACGCGCTGCAGTCCGGCGCCGTCTACGGGTTCGCCGGGCAGGTGGACGGCATCTGCGCCCGCATGCTCGACGACCTCGGTCCGAGCACGATCCTGGCCACCGGCGGGCTGGCGGCGACCATCTCGCCGTACACGTCGAGCATCCAGCACCTCGAGCCGTGGCTGACCCTCCACGGCCTCCGTCTCATCTTCGAGAAGAACATCGGCGAACGGTGAGCGAGCCCGATGGGCGGGCTCGGCGCATCCCGTACCGCTTCGAGCCCGACGCCACCGCCGCCGACCTGGTCGAGCGGTTCGGCGCCCTCGACGACGGCGCCGAGTCGGGCACCACGGCCACGGTGGCCGGGCGGCTGATGCTGCGCCGGGTGCAGGGCAAGCTGGCCTTCGCCACCCTCCAGGACAACTCCGGGCCCGGCGCCGACGGCCGCATCCAGCTGTTCGCCCCGGCCGGCACCACCCCGGACTTCGACGGGTTCTGCTCCCTGTCTCTCGGGGACTGGATCGGGGTGCGGGGCGAGGTGATGAAGACCCGGCGGGGTGAGCTGTCGGTGCGGGTGGACGAATGGGCCCTGCTGGCCGAGGCCCGCCGCGCCTTCCCCGACAAGTGGCACGGCCTCACCGACACCGACACCCGCTACCGCCAGCGCTACGTCGACCTGTGGGTGAACGACGACGCCCGTCGCACGTTCCTCCTGCGCAGCCGACTGCTGTCGCTCACCCGCCGGTGGCTGGAGGACCGGGGTTTCGTGGAGGTGGAGACACCGGTGTTCCACACCATCGCCGGCGGCGGCCACGCCAAGCCGTTCGTCACCCACCACAACGCCCTCGACATGGACCTCTACCTGCGCATCGCCCTGGAGCTGCACCTCAAGCGGCTGGTGGTCGGCGGGTTCGAGAAGGTGTTCGAGATCGGCCGGGTGTTCCGCAACGAGGGCCTCGGCTACCGGTGGAACCCGGAGTTCACCATGCTGGAGCTGTACGAGGCCTACGCCGACTACGGCGACATGATGGACCTCACCGAGCAGCTCGTGGCCCACCTCGCCACCGAGCTGAGGGGCGCCACCCGTCTCACCTACGGCGGCCGCCCCCTGGACCTCACCCCACCGTGGCGGCGGGCATCGATGACCGAGCTGATCGAGGAGCGCACCGGCCGGCGCCTGGACCTCACCACCCCGCTCGACGACCTGCGCCAGGCGTGCGACGAGTTCGAGGTGCCGTGGACGGCGGGCGACGGGCCCGGCGTGCTGCTGCTGGAGCTCTACGAGAAGACCACCGAGGCCGAGCTGTGGGGGCCGGTGTTCGTCACCGACTACCCCGCCGAGGTGTCCCCCCTGGCCCGGGCCCATCGGGAGCGGGCGGGCTACGTGGAGCGCTTCGAGCCCATCATCGCCGGGCGCGAGATCGGCAACGCCTTCAGCGAGCTACAGGACCCGGTCGAGCAGCGGGCCACCTTCGAGGCCCAGGCCCGGCGCAAGGCCGCCGGCGACGAGGAGGCGATGGCGGTGGACGACGACTACCTCCGCGCCCTCGAGTACGGCCTGCCGCCGACCGGCGGCCTCGGCATCGGCATCGACCGCCTGGTGATGATCCTGGCCGACGTGGCCACCATCCGCGACGTCATCTTGTTCCCCACCCTGCGCCCGGAGGCCGGGTCGTAGGGAGGGTCACTCGATGCCGTGCTCGAGGGCGTAACGGATCAGCTCCTGTTTCCGGTTGAGGTGCAGCTTGGTGAGGATGTTGCGGACGTGGTTCTCCACCGTCTTCTCGGCGATGAAGAGCTGCTCGCCGATCTCCCGGTAGGTGTGGCCGCGGGCCACGTACTGGAGCACCTCCCGCTCGCGCTCGGAGAGGGCCGAGGTGGCACCCCCCTGCTTGGAGATCCGGCGGAACTCGCCCAGCAGGAGGGCGGCCAGGCTGGGGGAAAAGACCGGCTCACCGTGGGCCGCCTTCCAGAGCTGGAGGCGCAGCTCCTCCGAGGAGGTCGACTTGACCAGGTAGCCGAGAGCGCCGGCGGCCACCGCGTCGAGGAGGTCGCGTTCGGCCTCCGAGACGGTGAGCATGACGATGGCCACGTCCTCGCCGCACTCGCGGGCCACCTTGATGCCCCCGCCTCCGGGCATGTGCAGGTCGCACACCACCAGGTCGGGCCGGGTGCGGCGGATGACGCTGACAGCTTCGTCGGCATCGCCTGCCTCGCCCACCACGTGGAAGTTCTCGCCGAGGTCGCGACGCAGCCCCGACCGCCAGATCTGGTGGTCGTCGGCCACCACCACCCTCACCGCCGTCAGGTCACCCATGGCGGCCAGTCTCCCACCCGGTAGCGTGCGCAGCGTGCTCCTCAGGGTGGTGGTGAACTGCGGGGCGGGCTCGGTCGAAGGGGAGGAGATCGCCTCCCAACGCTCCGAGATCACCGAGGCCTTCAGCGCCGCCGGCGCGGGCGCCGACGTCGCCTTCGTGCCCGGGCACGACATAGACCGGGCCCTCACCGAAGCGATCGCCGCCCACCCCGACGCAGTGGTCGTGGCCGGCGGCGACGGCACCCTCGGCACCGCCGCCGCCGTGCTGCGCGACGGAGACGTGCCCCTCGGCATCCTGCCCCTCGGCACGTTCAACCACTTCGCCAAGGACCTCGGCATGCCCCTCGACGTCGGCGAGGCGGCGGCGGCCATCGTGGCCGGTGAGGTCCGCCGCGTCGACGTGGCCGAGGTGAACGGCCGGTGCTTCGTCAACAACTCGTCGATCGGGCTGTACCCGATCCTGGTGGCCCACCGCGACGAGATCCGTGAACGTCGCGGCTGGGGCAAGGTGCGGGCCGCCCCCGGAGCGCTCTGGCACGTGGTGCGCCGCTTCCCGCTTCGGCGCCTCACCGTCGTGGCCGGCTCCTACCGGTGCCGCTCGCGCACCCCGTTCGTGTTCGTGGGGAACAACCGCTACGAGATCGGGCCCTCAGGGGTGGGAGAGCGGACCTCGGTCACCGGCGGCGAGCTGTGCCTCTACGTCGCCCGAGCGGCGTCCCGGTGGAAGCTGCTGCGCATGGCCGCCACCGCCGTGCTCATGGGTGCGACCAAGGTCCCCGACCTCGACGAGCAGTGCTCCGACGAGATCACCGTCGACGCCCATGGTCACCGGGTCGAGGTGGCCCTCGACGGCGAGGTCACCACCCTGCGCTCGCCCCTTCGGTACCGGACCCACCCGGCCAGCCTGCCGGTGATGTTCACCCCCGCCGCCGGCCCCGTCGGAGCCGCCCCCTTCGCCCCCTCCGACCCCGCCGGCGTCGACGCCCACCCTGTTTCTAGTTAGCTCCGCGCTCCGGCGGAGCGGCTTCGCCATCCGGCTCCCATCCCCGGCGCTGCTCCGCCTGGCGGACTGCGCAGCGTTGCCATCAGGGGGGCGGCTTCGCCGCGTTGCTTTGGCTCCTCCTCCGCTGCGCTCCCCCGGAGCGGCTTCGCCATCTGGGTGTCACGCCTTCGGCTGCTCCGCCTGGCGGCTGCGCAGCGTTGCCATCAGCAGGCGGCGTTGCGAGCAGCCGCCGAGCGAGCGCCGTAACACTGGCTCCGCCTCCGGCGGAGCGGCTCCGCCATCCGGCTCCCACCCCCGGCGCTGCTCCGCCTAGCGGACTGCGCAGCGTCACCTCCGGCGGAGCGGCTTCGCCATCCGGGTGTCACGCCATCAACACGGCACCCAGAGGCGGACCTCGGTGCCTCGCCCGGGGCGGGAGTCGAGCTCGACCCGGCCGCCCACGTCCTCCAGGCGGCCGCGGATGGAGCGACGCAGGCCCACGCCCTCGGTGACGGTGGCCGGGTCGAAGCCGCTGCCGTCGTCCTTCACCGACACGAACACCTCCCCATCGCCGGGCTCCACGTAGACCACCGCCCGGTGGGCGTCCCCGTGCTTGGCGGCGTTGGTGAGAGCTTCGCCCACCGCACCGGTGAGGGCCTGCACCGCAGCGGGGCTGAGATCAGAGGGCTCATCCACCGCGGTCACCTCCACCCGGAGGCCGTCGCGCCGTTCGGCCCGCCCGGCGGCGGCCCGCAGCTCGGTCACCAGGTCACCGGCCGACGCCTTCACGCCGAACAGGAAGTCCCGCAGCGCCCGCTCCTGCTCCCTCGCCAGGCCGGCCAGCTCGGCGTCGGTGGCCCGGCGCTGCACCACGGCGAGCGTCTGGAGCACGCCGTCGTGCAGGGTGCGGGCCACCTCCTCGCGGGCCCTGGCCGCCGAGATCTCCATCTCGGCGGCCCGTAGCCGACGCATGGCGAAGCCGGCCACCGAACCAGCCAGCGCGTAGAGCACGCCGGTGGAGAGGAGCGAGAGGGTGGAGGGTTGCGGCAGGTCGTCGAGGCTCGTGCCGAGCACCCGGCCGAGTCCGAGCACGACCCCGGCCACGAGGCCGCCGGTGGGGCCCACGACGATCCCTAACGACAACGCCCCGGCCAGTGGCCAGGCCGAGCCCAGGGACTGCGGATGCTCCCCCTCGTAGACCCAGCCGTCGGCGCTCAAGAGGGCGAAGCCCACCACCAGCTCGGCCACGGCCGTGGGGGCCCGCAGCAGCCACCGGGACTGGCTCCGGAGCAGCATGGTGGCGGCGGCGGTGAAGGCCAGCGCCAGGCCGGCCAGCGCCAACGCCGCCCACGGCCGTACGAGCTCGGACCGGGACACCACCAGCACGGTGGCCAGCCACGCGAGGGCCGCCCAGCGGAAGGCGGCCACCCCACCGAGCACGCTGCGTTCGAGGCGGGCTTCGGCCGGGTTGGGGATGGGCCGGCCCCATGCCACGGGTTCAGCCCTGCTCGCCGGCGCTCACGGAGGCGGAGGCGAGCCCCGCCCGCTCGTACACGAACACCCTCAGCGGATGGTCGGCCCCGGTGATCTCGAACCGCGCCGAGGTGTCCCCTCGGTCGGTGGCCCGCACGCGCAACCCCGCGGCCCGCGCCGCCTTCCGCAGGGCGGCCTCGGCCTCGGCCAGGTCTCCGTCGATGCTGTAGTAGTCGGTGATGACGGTGCACACGTCGACGCAGATGTTGTTGCCGGTGCGGCTCCGGCTGCCCTCGGTGAAGCCGGAGTCGGTGAGGTCGATCCGGTCGAGGTCACGCTCGTAGCGCTCGTCGATCGACCAGGTCTTCGACATCGCCATCGACGAGAACCAGAGGCCGAGCACCACCAACGGCACGGCGGTGCCGATGCGGGCACCGCGGCCGGGCCCGGCCACCAGGGCGGCGGCCGCCGGCCCGAGCACGGCGAACACCACGGCGACGGCCACGGGCGAGAGGCGCAGGCCGGCGGGGTGGAGCACGGCCATGCCGACTGCCCACACCACCACGGCCGCCACCAGGCCGCCGATCACGCGGCCGAAGATGACCCAGCCCGACACCCGGCGGGCCGGCGGCCCGGGGAGGGCAGGGGCGGGGGCGCCATGGGGGAGCACGCTCCCCAGCTTGGCCGCTGACGGCGGCGCACCGGGGTTGCCGGACCGCCGCCCTTCCGACACCCTGGCACGATGCCCCCCGCATCCACCCCCGTCCTCGCGCGCGTCTGCGTGTTCTGCGGGTCGAGCAGCGGCACCGACCCGCGCTATGCCGAGGCCGCCGCCCAGATGGGCTCGGAGCTGGCGCGGCGGGGGATCGGACTCGTGTACGGCGGTGGCAGCGTCGGCCTGATGGGCGTGGTGGCCGACGCCGTGCTGGCCGCCGGCGGCGAGGTGACGGGGGTGATCCCCGGCTTCCTGCACCGCCGGGAGGTGGCCCATGGCGGGGTCGACGACCTCCGGGTGGTGGGGTCGATGCACGACCGGAAGGCGCTCATGGCCGACCTGGCCGACGCCTTCGTGGCCCTCCCCGGTGGCATCGGCACCTTCGAGGAGCTGTTCGAGGCGCTCACGTGGACCCAGCTCGGCGTGCACGACAAGCCCGTCGCGCTGCTCGACGTGGGCGACTTCTGGGCGCCGGTGCTGGCCCTGCTCGACCGGGCCGTGGACGACGGCTTCCTCCGCCGCGATGTGCGCGCCTCGGTGATCTACGCCACCACCCCGGCCGATGTGCTCGAGGCCTTCACCCGCTGGCAGCGCCCGGACGTCGGCAAGTGGATCGACCTCGACCCCCTCCCCGACGCCTCAGACACCCACACGGAGCTGCTGTAAAAGCAAGCGTTCGGCGCGCGGCGCCGCTGCGGAGTCCGCCAGGCGGAGCAGCGCTAGGGGTGGGAGCCGGATGGCGAAGCCGCTCCGCCGGAGGCGGAGCCAATGTCACGAATCCAACAACACGACCTCGACACTGCCCAGTAGGTGGTCGGCGGCGGCGGACAGGGCCTCGGCCGCCGGCCGGTGGCCCAGGGGGGTGAGGCACTCCGCCGCCCGAGCCGTGTAGGCGCGGGCCTCGGCCACCGCCTCATCGATCCCTTCGCTCGACCGCACCACGGCCCGGGCCCGCTCCCACTCGGCGCCCTCCACGGGGCGCCCGAGCAGGGTGCGCAGCTCCTCGCCTTCGGGCATGTCGAGCGCCCGCAGCACCGGCAGGGTGTAGACGCCCTCGACGAGGTCGTGGCCGGCGGGCTTGCCGAGCTGCTCGTCGGTGGCGATCAGGTCCAGCACGTCGTCGATCAGCTGGAAGGCCATGCCGTAGGCGGTGCCGAAGTCGGTGAGGCGCTCGACGTGCTCCCGGGGCAGGCCGGCGACGATGGCACCGATGCGGGCGGCGGTGGAGAACAGAGCGGCCGTCTTCGCCTCGATGGAGCGCAGGTAGGCCTCCTCGCTGCGGTCGAGCTGGTAGGCGGTGCCGAGCTCGGCGACCTCGCCGGCGCAGAGCCGGCCGATGGTGGCGGCCAGCAGGCCGGCGACCTCGGTGCCGAGCGTGGCGGCGATCTCCGACGCGCGCCAGGAGGAAGTCGCCCGACAGGATGGCCCGCAGGTTCCCCCACTTGGCGTTCACGCTCTCGACGGTGCGGCGGGTGACGGCCTCGTCGATCACGTCGTCGTGGTGCAGCGACCCGAGGTGCACCAGCTCCACGGCCACCCCGCCCCGGATCACGTCGAGGGAGGCCGGGCCCTCGTGGCCCTCGGCGCAGGCAGCCGCGGCCACCGCCAGCAGCGGGCGGATGCGCTTCCCGCCGGCCAGGATGAGGTGGCTGGCCATCTCTGTGAGGGCCGGTTCGTCGGTCTCCACCGCCGCCCGCAGCTCGTGCTCCACCCGGGCCAGGTCGTCCAGCATGGGAGGGAGCTCGAACAGGGGGTGGGTCTCCATGCCGGGTCGACGCTAGGGGACTGTTTGCGCCGATCCCCAACCGTAGGAGGCCACGGTGGGGGCTCAGCGACCGAGGGTTGGTGTGGGCGACCGATACACTCGCAACACGAATCCCCCGTCTTGGGAGGAAAGTTGTTCGAACGCTTCACCGACCGTGCCCGGCGGGTCGTGGTCCTCGCCCAGGAAGAGGCCCGGCTCCTCAACCACAACTACATCGGCACCGAGCACATCCTGCTCGGGCTGATCCACGAGGGCGAAGGCGTCGCCGCCAAGGGCCTCGAGTCCCTCGGCATCTCCCTCGAGGCCGTGCGCAGCCAGGTCGAGGAGATCATCGGCCAGGGTGGCTCGTCGCCGAGCGGCCCATCCCCTTCACCCCCGGGCCAAGAAGGTCCTGGAGCTGTCGCTCCGCGAGCCCTCCAGCTCGGGCACAACTACATCGGCACCGAGCACATCCTCCTCGGCCTCATCCGCGAGGGCGAGGGCGTCGCCGCCCAGGTGCTGGTCAAGCTGGGCGCTGATCTCTCCGCGTCCGCCAGCAGGTCATCCAGCTCCTCTCCGGCTACAGCGGCCCCGGCCAGTCCGGTGGGGAGAAGGCGGGCTCCACCCCTGGCGGCTCGGGTGAGGGCCACCCCGTCGGGGTCCCTCGTCCTCGACCAGTTCGGCCGCAACCTCACCCAGCTCGCCCGCGACAAGAAGCTCGACCCGGTCATCGGCCGGGTGCGCGAGACCGAGCGGGTCATGCAGGTCCTGTCCCGGCGCACCAAGAACAACCCGGTGCTCATCGGCGAGCCCGGCGTCGGCAAGACCGCCATCGTCGAGGGCCTCGCCCAGGCCATCGCGGCCGACACCGTCCCCGAGACCCTCACCGGCAAGCAGCTCTACACCCTCGACCTCGGCGCCCTCGTGGCCGGCAGCCGCTACCGCGGCGACTTCGAGGAGCGCCTGAAGAAGGTGCTCAAGGAGATCCGCACCCGGGGCGACATCATCCTCTTCATCGACGAGCTCCACACCCTGGTGGGAGCGGGGGCGGCCGAGGGCGCCATCGACGCCGCCTCGATCCTCAAGCCCATGCTGGCCCGGGGCGAGCTGCAGACCATCGGCGCCACCACCCTCGACGAGTACCGCAAGCACCTCGAGAAGGACGCCGCCCTCGAGCGCCGCTTCCAGCCGGTGAAGGTGGACGAGCCCACCGTCGCCCACACCATCGAGATCCTGAAGGGCCTCCGCGACCGCTACGAGAGCCACCACCGGGTCACCATCACCGACCAGGCCCTGGTGGCGGCGGCCAACCTGGCCGACCGCTACATCTCCGACCGCCACCTGCCCGACAAGGCCATCGACCTCATCGACGAGGCCGGCTCGCGCCTGCGCATCAAGCGCATGGAGTCCCCGCCGGACTACAAGGAGATCGAGAACAAGATCGCCGAGGTCGTCCGCAAGAAGAAGGACGCGGTGGAGGCCCAGCAGTTCGAGGACGCCGGCCGCCTGCGCGACCAGGAGAAGGAGCTGCTCGGCGAGAAGGACGCCAAGGAGGCCGAGATCAAGGCCTCCGGCGTCGACCTGTTCGACGAGGTCGACGAGGAGTCCATCGCCGAGGTCCTCTCCATCTGGACCGGCATCCCCGTCTACAAGCTCACCGAGGAGGAGACCCAGAAGCTCCTCCGCATGGAGGACGAGCTCCACAAGCGGGTCATCGGCCAGGAGCAGGCCATACGGTCGGTCAGCCAGGCCATCCGCCGCACCCGGGCCGGCCTCAAGGACCCGAAGCGCCCCAGCGGCTCGTTCATCTTCCTGGGCCCCTCCGGCGTGGGCAAGACCGAGCTGGCCAAGACCCTCACCGAGTTCCTCTTCGGCGACGAGGCCAGCCTGATCAGCCTCGACATGTCCGAGTACATGGAGAAGCACACCGTCAGCCGCCTCGTCGGGTCGCCCCCGGGCTACGTCGGCTACGAGGAGGGCGGCCAGCTCACCGAGGCGGTGCGGCGCAAGCCGTTCAGCGTGGTCCTCTTCGACGAGATCGAGAAGGCCCACCCCGACGTGTTCAACACGCTGCTGCAGATCCTGGAGGAGGGCCGCCTCACCGACAGCCAGGGCCGCTCGGTGGACTTCCGCAACACCGTGCTCATCATGACCTCCAACCTCGGCACCGCCGACCTGCGCAAGGCCAACGTGGGCTTCGGCAAGTCCGACGAGGCCGTCTCCTACGAGAAGATGAAGGAGAAGGTCAACGACGCCCTGAAGCAGCACTTCCGGCCCGAGTTCCTGAACCGCATCGACGAGACGATCGTGTTCCACGAGCTGTCCAAGCCCGAGATCACCCAGATCGTCGACCTCATGGTGCGGCGCACGAGCGTGCAGCTGGAGGCCCAGGGCATCGGTATCGAGCTCACCGACGCGGCCAAGGCCCTCCTGGTCGACCGCGGCTACGACGCCACCCTCGGCGCCCGGCCGCTGCGCCGGGCCCTGCAGCGCCTGGTGGAGGACCCGCTCTCCGAGCAGCTCCTCTACAAGAAGTTCCGGGCCGGTGAGATCGTCATCGTCGACGCCGAGGACGACCCGGAGTCGCCCAAGGGCGAGCGCCTGATCGTCTTCCGCTCGGTGGAGGGCTTCGAGCCCCCGCCCATGGAGCTGGCCGAGGCCGGACCGACCGAGTAGTCCCGGCCCACCGAGTCGTGGCCGCCATCCGGTCGCCCCGGCGCGCCCTGCTGGGCGTGGCCCTCGCGGTGCTCTTGGGCGCGGGGTGCCGGGTCGACACCGGGGTGGACGTGGCCGTCAACCCCAACGGCAGCGGGACGGTCACGGTGACGGTGCGCCTCGACCGGGCGGCGGCGGCGCGGGTGCCCGACCTCGACCAGAGCCTGCTGGTGAAGGACCTGCGGGCGACGGGTTGGAAGGTGACCGGCCCCACACCGCAACGGGGAGGCGGGGTTCAGATGCGGGTGGCGAAGCGCTTCGCCCGCCCCGAGGATCTGGGCGCGGTGATGTCCCAGGTGAGCGGCACCGACGGCCCGTTCCGGCGGTTCTCGCTCGTCCGCTCGCACTCCTTCGCCAAGACGACGTACCGCCTGACGGGCACGGTGGACCTGAGCGGCGGCCTGGAGGCGTTCGGTGATCCCGAGCTGCGCCTGCTGCTCGGCGGCGAGATGTTCGGCCGGCCGGTAGCGGAGCTCGAGCGGGAGGCCGGCGCCCCCTTGGCGGAGGCGGTGCGGTTCACGGTCCGGGCCCACCTGCCCGGCGGGGGCACCCAGGAGTGGCGGCCGGTGCTCGGTCGACCGGCCACCGAGGTGGAGGCCACCAGCGCCAGCCGGGCTCCCCGGGCGTGGCTGTTCGCGTCGGCCGCCGGGCTGGCGGCGGTGACCTTCCTCGTGACGCTGGTGCTGATCGTCCGCTACAACCGGGTGCACCGGGCCCCGACCTACGTCCACCGCCCCGGCGGTGCCCGCCGCCCGTGGGACGACCTCTGACGGGCTGTGCCCCTGCGGCCTCAGTCGGCCACGGTGGCGGGGGCCGGGACTCGGCGGCGCAGCACGGCCAGCCCGCTCGCCGCCACCAGCGCGCCGGCGACGAAGGCCCCCCGCTCACCGCTGAGCACCACCACCCCGCCCAGGATCACCGCGCCGAGGCCCTGGGCCAAGTCGAAGAACAGCGAGAAGGTTCCCACCGCGTGGCTGCGCTCCTCGTCAGGGGCGGCGCTCATCACCGCCGAGAACATGGCGGGGAACAGCAGCGCCATGCCCACCGAGAACACAGCCGTCCCGGCGTAGAGACCCACCGGCGCCGCCCACAGGCCGATGAGCCCGAGCCCGCTGGCGACGGCGAGGAGGGCCAGGGTGGCGGTGGGGATGGTGCCGAAGCGGTCCGGCAGGCGGGCCCCGAACAGCCGGATGGCGAGGATGAGCCCGGCGTAGAGGGCGAACACCGGGCCGGCGCCGTCGAGACCGATCTCGTCGACGTACAGGGGCACGAACGCGGAGAAGCCGGCGAAGCCGACCAGGCCGAGGAAGAGCACGACGCCGGGCAGGACCGCATCGGGTTGCAGGAACGGGCGCTTCTCCCCGGTGCCGGCCACGAGCTCGCCGACCGGTGTCCGGGAGCCGAGGGCGGCGGCGACCAGCGCCGCCCCGCCGGCCAGCAGCCAGACGAGGTCCGGCCCGTAGTGGGTGTAGAGGATCTCCCCGACGGGCGGGCCGAGGGCCAGGCCGCCGTAGAGGGCGATGGAGAAGTACGAGGCGGCCTCGCCCCGGCGATCGTCGGGCGCCATGTCCTGGATGGAGGTGGCCGCCCCCACGAACATGGCCGCCTCGCCCACCCCCGACACCAGCCGCAGCACGACCAGGAGGGCCAGGGTGGAGGCCAGCGCGTAACCGGCGACGGAGAGGCCGACGACCAGGGCGCCACCGACGACGAGGAGGCGCCGGCCCCGAAGGTCGCCGAGGCGGCCCACGAGGGGCCGGCACAGCGCCGCCGAGGCGGCGAAGGCGCCGACGGCCAGGCCCACCTCGAGGCCCCCGCCACCGAGGTCGTCCTCGACATACCGCGGGATCACCGGGATCAGCATCCCGAGAGTGCAGAAGTAGGCGAAGGTGGCCGCGGTCACGAGCACGAATGGCCCCGTCACGAGGCGGGGGCGCGCCTCGACGGCGGGGGGAGCGTCCATGGCTCGTCCAACCTAGGGGCGACCCTCGCCCATCCCGTTACGCGAGCGGGCCCGCCGGAGGTGGGCCCGAGCAGCAGGGCTGCGCAGTCCGCCAGGCGGAGCAGCGGGGACGTTGAAACCCGGATCCGCGAAGCGGGGCCCGCCGGAGGCGGGCCAGACCAGCACTGTCAGACCCCCTGCGTAGGGTCCGGTGGTGGCCAAGGTGAGGGCGGTGTTCCGTTGCGGCGAGTGCGGCACCTCGTCGCCCAAGTGGACCGGGCGCTGCCCGGGCTGTGAGGGGTGGAACACCCTGGTCGAGGAGCTGGAACGGGTGGGCGCAGGAGGGGTGACGCGGTCGGCGCCGCGGGAGCGTCCGGTGCCCATCGCCGAGGTCGACGTGCACGAGTGGGCCGCCCGCCCCACCGGCATCAGCGAGCTCGACCGGGTGCTCGGCGGCGGTCTCGTGCCGGGATCGGTCACCCTCCTGGGCGGCGAGCCGGGCATCGGGAAGTCCACCCTGCTGCTCCAGGCGGCGTCGTCGGTCGCCGGGTCGGGCGCCACCGTGCTCTACGTGTCCGCCGAGGAGTCCCGCCAGCAGGTCCGGCTGCGGGCCGAGCGCCTGGCCGCGCTGCGCCCTCGGTTGCTGGTCGTGTCGGAGACCTCGGTGCCCGCCGTGCTCGCCCACGTGGCCGAGGTCGGCCCCGACCTGCTGGTGGTGGACTCCATCCAGGCCGTCCACGACCCGGATCTCTCCTCCGCGCCGGGCACCGTCGCCCAGGTCCGCGAGGCGTCGCACCGCCTGGCCCAGGAGGCCAAGGCCCGGGGTATGGCCACCGTGCTGGTCGGCCACGTCACCAAGGACGGCGCCCTGGCCGGGCCCCGGGTGCTCGAGCACGTGGTCGACACCGTGCTCGCCTTCGAGGGTGACCGCCACCACGCCCTGCGCCTGTTGCGGGCGGTGAAGCACCGCTTCGGGTCGACCGCCGACCTCGGCTTGTTCGAGATGGGCGAGGAAGGGCTGGCGGCCGTGCCGGATGCCTCCGGGCTCTTCCTCGCTGACCGCCGGCCGGGGGTGCCGGGGTCGGTGGTGGTGCCCACCATCGAGGGCCACCGCCCGTTGCTGGTCGAGCTGCAGGCACTGGTCGTGCCCACGCCGATCCCCACCCCCCGGCGCTCCGCTCAGGGCCTCGACGCCGGGCGCCTGTCCATGCTCCTCGCCGTCCTCGACCAGCGGGTGGGGATCCAGATCGGCAACCGCGACGTCTACGCCCTCGCCGTCGGCGGGGTCCGGGTGGCCGAGCCCGGGGCCGACCTGGCCCTCGCGCTGGCGGTGGCCACCGCCGTCACCGGTGCCGTCCTGCCCGCCGACCTGGTGGCCTGCGGCGAGGTCGGCCTCGGCGGCGAGCTGCGCCAGGTGGCCGCCACCGAGCGCCGCCTCACCGAGGCCGCCCGGCTCGGGTTCCGCCGTGCGGTGGTCCCGTTCTCGGCGCCGCTGCCCCCGGCCGGCGTGGAGGTGTTGCGGGCCGCCACCTTGGCCGAAGCGGTGGCCCTAGTGGGCGCCGACGAGGGCTGAACGCCGGCCCCGTTCCCGGGTCGTCCCACCGGGCCTCCAAGTACCATCTGGCCATGACCCCCCGGCGCAGCGGTCAGTTGTTGGCGGCGCTGGCCATGGTCGCCCCCGGCCGCCCGCTACGCGACGGGCTCGACCGGGTGCTGCAGGCCGGCATGGGGGCCCTCATCGTGGTGGGCGACGGGGCGGAGGTGCTCAACATCTGCTCCGGGGGTTTCCTGCTCGATGCCGCCTACAGCCCTCAGCGGTTGTCCGAGCTGGCCAAGATGGACGGTGCCACCATCCTCGCCGGCGACGCCAGCCGCATCGCCCGCTCCAACGTGCACCTCGTGCCCAACCCCAACGTGCCCACCTCCGAGACCGGCACCCGCCACCGCACCGCCGAGCGGGTGGCCCGCTCCATCCGGGTCCCGGTGATCTCGGTGTCACAGCGCATGAACGTCATCAGCATCTACGTCGGCGACGAGCGTCACCAGATCGAACCCGTGCCCCAAGTCGTCAACCGCGCCAACCAGGCGGTGCAGACCCTCGAGCGCTACCGCACCCGCCTCGACGAGGTCACCGTCACGCTGTCGGCCCTCGAGATCGAGGACCTCGTCACCCTGCGCGACGTGGTCGGGCTGTTGCAGCGCTCGGAGATGGTGGCCCGCATCGCCAGCGAGATCGAGGGCTACATCGTCGAGCTGGGCGACGATGGCCGCCTCGTGCGCCTACAGCTCGAGGAGCTGTTGGGCGGCATCGGCGACGACCGCCGGCTGGTGGTGCGCGACTACTTCCGGGAGGAGCCCGGCTGGAAGCTGCCCCAGGCGCTCGACGCCCTGGCCGCCCTCAGCAACGACGACCTGCTCGATCTGCGGCGGGTGGCGGCCACGCTGCACCTGGCCGGTGGCGTGGCCGACCTCGACAGTTCCATGTCACCCCGGGGCTACCGGCTGCTGGCCCGCATCCCGCGCCTGCCCGACCCGGTGGTGGAGGCGATCGTGGAGCGCTTCGGCAGCCTCCAGAAGATCCTGCGGGCAAGCACCGACGAGCTCGACGAGGTGGGCGGAGTGGGCGCCACCCGGGCCCGGGCCATCAAGGACGGCCTGTCCCGCCTCACCGAGGCGAGCATCCTCGACCGGTACGCCTGAGCGTCGGCGGACCTGGACTCGCGGGATGCGCATCGAACTGCCCTCGGGCACGCCCGCCGAGCTTGCCCGCCCCCCGGGGCCGCCGGTGCGGGGCCTCGTGCTGCTGCCCGACATCGGTGGGCTACGGCCGCTCTTCGACGAGCTGTGCGCCCGCCTCGCCCGCGAGCACGGCTGGGCGGTCGTGGCGCCCGAGCCCTGGCCGGGTCGTGAGTCGATGGGCCTCGAGGAGCGCCTGGCCTCGGTGGCCGACATCGACCCCGACGCCTACCTCGCCGACTGCCAGGCGGCCGCCGAGGCCGCCGGCGCCGAGCCCGTGGGTGTCCTGGGCTTCTGCATGGGGGGCATGTTCGCCCTCCACGCCGCCGCCACCGGGCGCTTCGACCGGGCGGTGTCGTTCTACGGGATGGTCCGGACGCCCGAGCACTGGAGGACCGCCGGGCGACCGGAGCCGCTCGACGCCCTCACCGCGGAGGGGGCAGCGGCCGCCCCGGTGCTGCACCTGTGCGGCACGGCCGACCCCTGGGTGCCGGCCGCCGACCTCGACGCCTTGGAAGCCACCGGCGCCACCGTGGTCCGCTACGCCGACGCCGAGCACGGCTTCGCCCACGACCCCGACCGGCCGGCCTACCGGCCCGCCGACGCCGCCGACGCCTGGGCCCGGGCGGTCGCCTTCCTCACCGTGCCCGGCGCTCGAGCTCCTCGCGGTTCGTGAAGGAGTAGCGGCGCTCGTTCTGCTCGAGCCATCCGAGGCGGATGAAGCTGGAGATGGCCTTGTTGACCCGCTCGCGGGACGCGCCGACCATCCCCGCCAGCTCCTCCTGGGTGATCGGCAGGACGAAATCGTCGGCGTCGCCGGCCAGTTCGAGCAGGCGCTTGGCGGTGCGCCCGGTGACGTCGAGGAACACCGAGTCGGCCAGGGCGATGTCGGTGTTGCGCAGGCGGCCGGCCAGCAGCTTCACCACCCCCCACAGCAGCGTCGGCCGCTGCTCGTAGACGTCGCGCAGCGGTGCGAACGGGATGGACAGCACCTCGGAGGGCTCGAGCGCCCGGGCCTCGGCCGAGCGGCCCAGGCCGTCGAACAGGCCCATGTCGCCGAACAGGTCGCCCCGCTCCATGAGGGCGAACATCGACTCCCGGCCGTCGATCGAGCGCTTGGCGATGGCGATACGACCCCTCTCCACGACGTAGAGGGCGTTGGGCTCGTCGTTCTCGGCGAACACCACGTCGCCCCGCTGCAGCTCTCGCACCGAGGCGGCCGCCGACAGCCGGGCCATCTCGTCGGTGGTCAGCTCGGCGAAGAGGGCGACGTCGTTGAGCAGCGAGGTGTCGGCCATCGGCCGAGGATACGCGAGACATCGGTCACCGCTCGGGCCGGGGCCTACCGTGAGCCCGTGCCCACCACCGATCCCCAGGGCGGCGCCCTGCCCGGCCCGGTGTGGGCGGTGGTGGTGGCCGCCGGGCGGGGAGAGCGGTTCGGCATGGCCAAGCAGTACGCCCCGCTGGCCCGGCGTCGGGTGCTCGACTGGTCCCTGGAGGCAGCTCGATCGCAGGCGGCCGGGGTGGTCCTGGTCGTCCCCGCCGACCGGGCCGGCGTCCCCGAGCCGGGGGCCGACGTTGTCGTCGCCGGCGGCGCCACCCGCTCGGACTCGGTGCGGGCGGGCCTGGCCGCCGTGCCCGTCGAGGCGGCGGTGGTGGTCGTCCACGACGCGGCCCGACCCCTCGCCGGTCCCGAGGTCTTCGCCGCGGTGGTGGCAGCCGTGCGGGCCGGCGCCGATGCCGCCGTCCCGGGGGTGGCGGTGGTCGACACCGTGCGGTGGCGCGACGGCGGGGCGGTGGACCGCGACGCCCTGGTGGCGGTGCAGACGCCTCAGGCGTTCCGGGCCGGCGCCCTGCGCGGCGCGCACGCCGAGGGGTCCGAGGCCACCGACGACGCCACCCTGGTCGAGGCGGCGGGTGGCAGGGTGGTGGTGGTGGACGGCGATCCCCACAACCGCAAGCTCACCGACCCGGGCGACGTGGCTGCCGCCGAGCACGTCCTGCGCGGACGCGAGCGGGGGGAGTCGGCGTGACCGACGTGAGGGTGGGGATGGGCTTCGACGTGCACCGCTTCAGCGCCGATCCGGGCCGGGCGCTGGTGCTCGGCGGGGTGTCGTTTCCAGGCGCTCCGGGCCTGGTGGGCCACAGCGATGCCGACGTGGTGGCCCATGCCGTCGCCGACGCCCTCCTCGGCGCCGCCGGCTTGGGCGACATCGGCGAGCACTTTCCCGACACCGACCCGGCCTGGGAGGGAGCCGACAGCATGGTCCTCCTGGCCGAGGCCACTCGGCGGGTCACCGAGGTGGGCTGGGCGCCGGGCAACGTCGACTGCGCCCTGGTGACCGACACGCCCAGGGTCGCACCCCGCCGCCAGGAGATGCAGGAGCGCCTCAGCGGCGCGGTCGGCGCGCCGGTGACGGTCAAGGGCCGCCGCCCCGAGGGCCTCGGCGCCCTGGGCCGGGGCGAGGGGGTGGCTTGCTGGGCCGTGGCCGTGGTGAGCCGACGGTGACGCCGCCCCGCCAGGGCAAGGGCCGGCCGGGAGGGGACCGGCGGGGCGGGCGGCCGGGCCGATCAGGACAGGGCGGGCGTGCGGGCCGGGGCCGCCCCGCCCCGGCCGCCTCGAGCCCCCGTCGTCCTCGCCGAGGCGCGGACCCCTCGCCTCCCCCGAAAGCAGCGAGCGCGCGCGCCGACGGGACCCGGCGCAGTGCGCCGAGGGGTCTGGGCGGGGAGCAGGTGGAGGGCCGCCAGGCGGTTCGGGAGCTGCTGCTCGCCGGCCGGCGGCGGGTGCACGAGGTGTTGGTCGCACGCGACCTCGACCCGGCCCCCATCATGGAAGACATCCAGGAGCTGGCGGCCGACGCCAAGGTGCCGGTGCGGCCGGTGTCGCGCTCCCGCCTCGAGGGTCAGGCTCGCACCGAGGCCCCCCAAGGCGTCATCGCCCTGGCCGCGCCGCTGCCCGAGGTCGACCTCGACGAACTGGCTCGGCGGCGACCGGGCGGCCAGGCACCGTTCCTGCTCGCCCTCGACGGCGTGACCGATCCTGGCAACGTCGGTGCCCTGCTGCGCAGCGCCGACGGCGCCGGCGTGTCGGGCGTCGTGCTGCCCCGTCACCGGGCCGTCCACGTCACCCCGGCCGTCACGAAGGCGGCGGCGGGGGCAGTCGAGCACCTGCCCATGGCCCTGGTGGGGGGGCTGCCCTCCGCCCTCGCCGGCCTGGGCGAGCTCGGCCTCTGGGTGGTCGGCCTCGACGCCTCCGCCGATCGTCCCCTGTGGGACCTTCCAGTGGCCGACGAGGCGGTGGTGGTGGTGCTGGGGGCCGAGGGTGCCGGCCTGGGCCGGCTGACCCGCCAACGCTGCGATCACGTCGTGTCCATCCCCGCCCGGGGCCGGCTGGCGTCGCTAAACGTGGCAGCCGCGGGGGCGCTGGCGTGTTTCGAGGTGGCCCGCCGGCGCCAGCGTTGATCCCGGGCGGTGGGTTTGTCCGGGTTTCGGGCGGGTTGTTGCAGGAAAACTGCGAGGAATGTCGACGTGACCGTTGACACCCCCTGCTCGCCATAGTCACCATGGGCCAGCCCATACGGGCTACGTCGCCCTACCGATCGAACTCCCCGTCGCCCCAGAGGACCCAACGGACATGCGCAGCCCCGCCCTCAGCACCGCATCCGACGCCGAGTTGGCGGCCCGCTTCCAGGGCGGTGACCAGCGGGCCCTCGAGGTTCTGCTCGACCGCTATCGCCGCTTCGCTCGGGCCAAGGGCCGGGGCTACTTCCTCGTGGGAGGCGATGCCGACGATGTCGAGCAGGAAGCACTGATCGGGCTCTACAAGGCCGCTCGGGACTTCCGACCTGAGCACCTCGCTTCGTTCCGTGCCTTCGCCGAGCTGTGCATCACCCGCCAGATCATCACCGCCATCAAGACCGCCACCCGCCAGAAGCACCAGCCCCTCAACCAGTACCTGTCGGTCACCGGAGTCCGCACCGGCGACAATGGCGACGAGCGCTCGCTCGCCGACCTGATCCAGGCCGACGTCGACGGTGACCCGCTCGAGGCGGTCGTTTCCAACGAGCGGATCACCTCGATGCGGGCGATGATGGCCGAGCGCCTCTCGGGGTTGGAGATCGAGGTGCTGCGCCTCTACGTCGCCGGCAACTCGTACTCCGAGATCGGCGAGCACCTCGGGCGTCACGTCAAGTCCATCGACAACGCCCTCCAGCGCATCAAGCGCAAGCTCGACGAGCACCTCGACTCCGAAGCCCTCGCCGACGTCGCCGCCGAGCGCGCCGAGCTCGCCGTCGCCTGACACCGGCTCCACTCAGCCAAGCGAGCGGCGGAGCCGCTCGCCCAGTAGCAGGTGCAGGTCGCCGAACTCGTGCCAGCGGTAGCGCTGGGCCAGCGCCGCCCGGTAGGAGTGCTCCAGCACGGCCCGGCCGGCGACCGCCTCCAGTAGGCGCAGGTGCGACGAGCGGGGCTCGTGCCAGCCGGTGAGGAGTCCGTCGATCACCCGCACTGGGCGCTCCGGTCCCAGCACCAGGTCGGTCCAGCCCTTCCCGGGATGGGCCACACCGGTGTCGTCGGCGACGGTCTCGAGCGCCCGCACCACGGTGGTGCCCACCGCCACCACCCGGCGACCGCGCTGGCGGGTGAGGTTCACGAGGGCGGCGGTGCTGGAGGGCACCGAGTAGCGCTCCACGGTGGGAGCCTCGCCCTCTTCGAGCGATGACAGACCGGCGTGGAGCACGAGCGGCGCGATGGTCACCCCCACCGCCATGAGGCGGGTCAGCAGCTCGGGGCTGAGGGGCCGGCCGGCGCTCGGCATCTCCGCCGAACCCGGCTCGGTGGCGTAGACGGTCTGGTAGGCCGAGAGCGGCCAGGCCTGGCGCTGGTGGCTGTAGCGGACGGGCTGGCCGTGCCGGGCCAGCCAGGCCTCCACCGGCCGGTCGAGGCGGGGAGCGGCCAGCCACAGCCGTGCGCCGCCCCCAGCCAGCTCGGCCCACGGGGTGAGGAGCCGGAGGCGGCCGCCGGCGGGCAGCGTCACCTCCTCGCCGGCGGTGGCGTGGTGGAGGGGGCGGTTCCCGCCGGGCACCGGCTGGCGCAGCTCCACCACCCACGTGCCCCCGGGCACCGGGGTGGCGAAGTGCACGAGGACAGGCGTCCCGTCACCGCGCTGGCCGGCGACGGCGGCCGCCACCGTGGCCGACGTGTTCACGACCAGCAGGTCCCCCGCGTCCAACACCTCGGGCAGCTGGTCGAACAGGAGGTGGGCCACCGAGGGCTCGTCGGCCGATGCCACCAGGAGTCGAACGTCGTCGCGGCGGCGCCCTTCGGCCTCGGGTGGTGCGTGGGCCTCGAGCTCGGGTGGGAGAACGAAGTCGAGAGCGCCGGTGGAGGGTGCCGGCGGGTCGGGATGGTCGAGGACGGTGGTCATGGCCGGGCCTCCTGTCCGGCCAGCAGGTCCAAGGCCCGCACCCGCCCGCTGGGGGGGCGCTGGTCGACCAGGCGGAGGAAGGCGGGGATGACCGTCTCGGGAAGTGGGCGGTCGGTGATGTCCTCTCCGGGGAAGGCGTCCTGGTGCATCTGGGTCCGGAGGTCGCCGGGGTCCACCCACCACACCCGCAACGCGGGGTGCTCGGCGGCGAGCACGGCCGAGACCTGCTCGAGGGCCGCCTTCGAGGAGCCGTACCCGCCCCACCCGGGGTAGGCCTCGACGGCGGCGTCGGAGGTGACGTTCACCACCGCACCGTCCCTGGCTTCGAGCTGGGGCAGGACGAGCTGGGTGAGGGCAACCGGGGCCACCACGTTGGTGGCGAAGACGGCGCCGAGCTCGTCGATGGGGTGGGTGGCCAGTGGTGGCAACGGGCTCGGCCCCAGGCGGCTGGCGTTGTTCACGAGGAGGGCGGCTCCGCCGAGGTCGTGGGCGGCGGCGGCGAGGGCCCGACGGTGATCCGGGTCGGTCACGTCGCCGGCCAGGGCCACGACGGTGGTGAGGGCGGCCAGCTCGGCGGCTACGGGTGCGAGGTCGTCGCCGTGGCGGGCGTCGAGGACGAGGGGCCAGCCCTTGGAGGCGAGGCCCTCGGCCAGCGCCCGGCCGAGTCCCCGGGATGATCCGGTGACGATGGCGACGGGATGGCGGGTGGGGGTTGGGGTGGGCATGGTGTCTGCTCCGGTTCGGGTACCTCGCCCAACCACCTGTCTGTAGCTTGTATTTCACAGGTAGTGACAAGTGTGGAGCGGGCGGCGCGGTAGCGTGGCGGCCATGCCCGAGGGCCGGCCCACGGCCATCCGCGGACGCACCGTCCGGGTCCTCATCCGCCGGCTCCGGTCCGGGGCCGAGCGCCGGGAGCCCGACGAGCTCGTCGTCGAAGAGCCCATGGAGATCCGCCTCGACGACCACCTCGTGACCACCACCATGCGCACGCCCGGCCACGACTACGAGTTGGCCGCCGGGTTCCTCTTCACCGACGGCCACCTGGCCGGCGCGCCGGTGCGGCGGGTCCGCTACTGCGCCACCGGACCGGCGGCCAGCACCGAGTTCAACCTGGTGACCGTCGAGACCGGTGGCCGAGCGCCGGTGCCCCGGCCCCGCCTCACCTCCACCACGTCGTCCTGCGGGCTGTGCGGGTCGGCGTCGCTCGACGACCTCCGGGACCGGCTCGACCCGCTGCCGGCCCCCGTCCCCATCGAGCCCGGCGTGCTGGCCGGCGTGCCGGATCGGGCCCGAGCCGCCCAGGGCCTCTTCCAGACCACCGGTGCCGCCCACGCGGCCATGGCCTTCACCACCGAGGGCGATCCGGTGGTGCTGCGCGAAGACGTCGGCCGTCACAACGCCGTCGACAAGGTCGTCGGCCACCTGCTGCTGGCCGGACGCCTGCCGGCGCGGGACCTCGGCCTGTTCGTCAGCGGGCGGGCAAGCTTCGAGATCGTGCAGAAGGCGTGGGCGGCCGGCTTCGCTGCGGTGGTCGCGGTCAGTGCCCCCACGTCGCTGGCGGTCGAGGCGGCCCGGGCCGCCGGCCTCACCCTCGTCGGCTTCGCCCGCGAGGACAGCCTGAACACCTACGCCCCGGCATGAGCCGGACATGACCTTGGAGTGCCCATGAGCGACCTGAAGCGGGTGGGCGGCCGGTGGAACCCGAAGCAGTGGGCCGGCCTCGCCCCCAACGGGGCCGGACAGCAGAAGCCCAAGCACTACCGGGAGATGGCCAAGGTGGCCTTGGCCAACCGGCGCAACCTGCCATACGCCTGGAAGGTGCTCTCCAAGGGGGTGTGCGACGGTTGCGCCCTAGGGGTGGCCGGCTTCCACGACTGGACCATCGACGGCGTCCACCTGTGCACCACCCGCCTTCGGCTCCTCGAGGTGAACACCGCCCGTGCTGCAGATCCAACGGTGCTGGCCGACGTGGGCGCGCTCGAGGGGCACAGCGGGGCCGAGCTGCGGGCCCTCGGGCGGCTGGCCCACCCGATGCGCCGTCGCCGGGGCGAGGCCGGGTTCCGTCGCATCAGCTGGGACGAGGCGCTGGGGGCGCTGGCCGACGGTGTGCGGTCGGCCGGGCCGGAGCGCACCGCCGTCTACCTCACCAGCCGGGGTGTTACCAACGAGACCTACTACGTGGCCGGCAAGGCGGCCCGGGCGATGGGCGTGGCCAACGTCGACTCCGCCGCTCGCGTCTGCCACGCTCCCTCCACCACCGGCCTCAAGGCCACCATCGGCGTGGGTGCCTCCACCTGCTCGCTCCAGGACGTGATCGAGTCCGACCTGATCGTGCTGTGGGGCACGAACGTGGCCAACAACCAGCCCGTGTTCATGAAGTACCTCTACCTGGCCAAGGCGCGGGGCGCCCGGGTGGTGGTGGTGAACCCCTACCTCGAGCCCGGCCTGGAGAAGTACTGGGTGCCCTCCAACGTGGAGTCAGCCCTGTTCGGCACCCGGTTGTGCGACCTGCACGTGCCGGTGCGCCCCGGCGGCGACGTCGCTCTGGCCAACGCCGTCCTGAAGCGCCTGGTGGCACGAGGCGCGGTCGACACCGCCTTCGTGGAGGCTCACACCGACGGGTGGGCGGAGCTGGTCGGTGCCCTCGCCGCCATGGACGACGCCGCGCTCCTGGACACGGCCGGCGTCGACGCCGCCACCGTCGATCGCTTCGCCGACCTCTACGCCGGTGCGCCGGCCGCGGTGCTGGTGTGGAGCATGGGGATCACCCAGCACCGCGACGCGGTGGCGGGGGTGCACGCCATCGTCAACGTAGCCCTCGCCCGGGGCAACGTCGGCCGCGACGGCGCCGGCCTCATGCCCATCCGGGGCCACTCGGGCGTGCAGGGCGGTGCCGAGATGGGCGCCTACGCCACCGCCCTGCCGGGCGGCGACCCGGTTGACCCCGAGCACGCCGCCGCCCTCGCCGCCCAGTGGGGGTTCGCCGTGCCCGACCACGCCGGGCTCACCGCGCCCGAGCAGGTGGAGGCGGCCGAGGCCGGCCAGCTCGACGTGCTCTGGATCGACGGCGGCAACTTCCTCGACGTGCTGCCCAACTCCGCCCGCGTGCGCCGCGCCCTCGAGCGGGTGCCCCTCCGGGTGCACCAGGACATCGTCGTGTCGTCCCAGATGCTCGTGCCCGGCGACGACGTGATCCTCCTGCCGGCGGCCACCCGTTACGAGCAGGAGGGCGGTGGCACCGAGACCACCACCGAACGGCGGGTCGCCTTCAGCCCCGAGATCCCCCGCCAGGTCGGCGAGGCCCGCAGCGAGTGGCGCATCTTCGCCGAGGTCGCGCAGCGGGTGCGCCCCGACGTAGCCGCCGCCTTCGCCTGGCCCGACGGGCGGGCGCTACGGGCCGAGATTGCCCGGGTGGTGCCCGCCTACGCCGGGATCGAGACCCTCGAGCGCACCGGTGATGCCATCCAGTGGGGCGGCCGGCACCTCTGCGCCGGCGGCCAGTTCGCGACGCCATCGGGCCGGGGCCGCTTCACGGTGGTCGACCTGACCCCCGCCGATCTTCCCGCCGGCACGTTCCTGGCCAGCACCCGGCGGGGGAAGCAGTTCAACTCCATGGTCTTCGCCGGTGCCGATCCCCTAACCGGCGCCGCCCGCGACGCCGTCTACCTCGACTCCGCTGATGCTGCCGCCCTCGGGATCGCCGACGGCGACCCGCTGCGCCTCACCTCCGAGGTGGGGGCCATGGACGGCACCGCCAAGCTCGTGCGCCTCCCGGCCCGCACCGTGCAGGTGCACTGGCCCGAGGGCAACGCCCTGATCCCCTCCGGCCCCGAGCACCGCGAGCCCGCCAGCAAGGTGCCCGACTACAACGCCGTGGTGCGCGTCGAGAAGCGCTGACCGGCGGCCACCCCTTGGCGGCCCGATCGCCGGGTCAGCAACCTGTCGCCGCTTGCAGGGTCCGACAGGCGTCGGCCGTTCGCCCGGGCGAGAGCGAGGTCACTCGCCGGCGGAACGTTTCTCGCGGGATGGTATGGAGGCGACGAAGCGGCGGTCCGGGACCGGATCGTCGGTGTCGCAGATGGGGGAGAAGGCTTGTCTTCTGTTCCACGTCGCGCCGAATGCGGGGAGCACGACACCTGGCCGGGAGCTACCACCGCCTCGGCAGCTCCCGTTTCGGCGCGACGTGGAACGCAGGACTGTTGCGGGAGGTGGCAGCCGACTCCACCCGGCCGGCACGATGGGCGCGCCGTGGCCCGTAGACCGTACGCTTCCTCACCCCCCTCGTACTGTCTGACAGGACCCTGGGGATCCCCGTGGAAACCTCAACTGACTTCCCGGTGCCGAACGGCTGAGGCAACGTTCCGCGTGTGAGCACGCTCGGTGAAGGGCCTTCCTCCATGGACCACGTCATACGCGGCGCGCGTCCTGAAGACTCCGAAGCGATTGGTCTCATCCACGTTCGCGCGTGGCAGGCCGCCTACCGCGGGGTGATGCCGGACGGCTATCTGGATGCCCTTCGCGTCGAGGACCGGGCCGTCCTGTGGCAGCGGGCGATCGAGGAACCACGCCCCCGCCAGCGGCTGCGGGTGGTCGTCGTGGACGACGCTGTCGCTGGCTTCGCGGTGTCCGGTCCCGAGGCCGGAGACCTCGCCCGCGAGACCGCCGGCGAGCTCTACGCGATCAATCTCGACCCGCGCTGGTGGGGCAAGGGACTCGGCCGAGCGCTCCTGCGCGAGGTGACGAGCGGGCTGGCTGATTCCGGCTACACCGCTGCCGTCCTATGGGTCACCCCCGCCAACGAGCGTGCCCGAAACCTCTACGAATCCGAGGGATGGGCAACTGACGGAACCAATCGCGACGCCGAGGTCCTCGGAGCGAAGGTGCTCGAGGTGCGGTACCAGCGGGCCCTCTCGGACCCATAGATGCCGCTGACGGCTAACTCTGAAGCCCCGGCATCCCGGCGTATGGTGACCGACAACCGGCGATACTCCAGGCCCTGGCCCTGAGCCGGTGGGTCGAGGTCCACCAGCAGAAGGTCGTCAACGGGCTCAACCCGGGCGACCAGACGCCGTTGGAGACGACGATCGGCTACCCCGTGCCGAGCTCAGATCCCCGGCCAGCCGACCTGACTGACCCCGGGGCGATGACCGCCACCTCGGCGTCGATCCTCACCCGCCACTCAGGGGTTGCTACGGGTTGGCTGGTTGGTCGGGCCTGAACAGTGTGGCGCCGCCCATGTGGCAGCCTCTCCGCGGTGGCGCCGTTCGAGAATGTTGTGCGGCCAGCGTCGGGAAGTCCGTACGCCTGCCCGTGCTGCGGCAACATGACGCTCACTGAGCGAGGCGGTGACGAGATCTGCCCCGTCTGCTTCTGGGAAGACGACGGCCAAGACGACCACGATGCCGATCAGGTGCGTGGAGGTCCGAACCATGGGCTGAGTTTCTCAGGGCGACCAGGCAGGTACCCGACCGCTTCCTGGTCCCTTGGATACTTTGGATGCATTGGTCGAAGTAGCTTCGGCCGAGGTTGGAACTTTGGCGTAGGGAGAGGCCACTGTACAGGCATTTGCTCGGGGCCATGAAAGCGTCAACTAAGTGGGATCTGGGCGAAGTGGCATTGTCAGCTCTCGCCGGACTTATTGTCCTCTTCGGCGCCATGAGTCTTGCAGTAGCCGTCCGTGGCTTCTGGGGGATGCCGGCGGGGGTGGAGACTGCCCGAGAGTGGTGGGTTCGAGTGGGAGTACCGGCAGGTGGGGTGGGGCTTCTCGCCAGTAGCCCCGTCGCGCTCTGGATTTCCATTCTCGCCTGGCGGTGGCAGCGCCAACGCGGCCGAGGCACCGGGAGGTGGAACGTTCCTGTCAGCGAGTGATCTGGATAGCATTATCTAGAACCACTTGGAGGAGTCGCGGCCCCACGGCGTTTGAGTGGGGCGCCACAAGATCGGGGATAAGTTGAGCCTTTCAAGTGACGAGTTGAGCCTCTCAGATGACGCCTCACTGGAGCTGCGGCGGCGATCCGTCGGGGCGGTGGCGGACAGACGGTGTGAAATCGGTGTTCCTTCCCAGCGATGATGCGAGCTGTGGGCGTCTTATGGGTTGCACTCGCCGGTATAGGTGGTGGGGTTGTTTGCGGGTCTATTCACGTCCCTGGATAGACGGGCATATTTGCTAGCAATGCATGGTGGTGGGCGTGCTATCCAGGCATCCTGGCCATATCCATGGTGCTCGGATGGAAATCGGACCTTGGCCTAGCCATCGGACCAACCGTCTTTGTTTTGTCCCCTACCGTCGCCACATTATTGTTCGCCGATCGAGGTGACAATGACGGACTTTGGTTACTATGGATTCCGTTCATATGGATTAGTTGGGGCCCCTCAGGTTTAGGTTGGGTGGCGGCGTCGCGTCGAGCTCCCAGCCAGTCTCGCTGAGGAGCTGTCGGAGCACATCGGGCGCAGGACTCGGGACGCAGGGTCGCTCGTCTTCACAGCGCCCGCGGGTGGCCCGCTCCGGTACATGAACTTCTACCGTCGCCACTACAAGGCGGCGGTTGCTCGAGCTTGTCTCGATCCGCGCACGCGATTTCACGACCTGCGCCACACCGCGGCCGCCATGATGATCGCCGAGGGCGCCCACCTCCTGGTTGTCAAGGAACGTTTGGGCCACTCCTCGATCGCGGTCACGGCCGACCGTTATGGCCACCTGTATCCGTCCCTCGAGTCGGCGCTGACCGGGCGGCTTGAGGCCGCCTACACCGACGCCAGGGAGCGGTCCGACGTCAGAGATGTCGCGCGCATGTCGCGCGAAACGGTGAACGAGACGCCAGATCGTCGCCGTCGGCAACTCGGAAAGCCGGCTTGATAAGGGCGTTCGCTGGAGCCCGAGGTGGGAGTCGAACCCACGACCTACCGCTTACAAGGCGGTTGCTCTGACCAGCTGAGCTACCCGGGCACGGCCAGCAGCCATCGTACGGGCGCACCGACTGTGCTCGTCAGTGCCGCGGAGGACCGGCGCTGATGGTCCGGCGCACATCGACGAGCGGGTCCTCCGGTCCCGCGGCCTGGAGGAGCCAGGTGACCCCGGCGTCTTCGTAGGCGGACACATGATCCGCAGACCCCCACACGCACAGGTCGAACGGCTCGCCCGTGTCGCGCTGGCGCGCGACGGCGTGGCGGACGTCGCCTGCCTGGGCGGGAGACATCGGCGCACCGGTGAACGGCATCATCCCGTCGCAGCGCGCCGCCCGCCTGACTGGGCCGGGGCGGGCCGCCGGCCACAGCGCCGCTGACCAGATCGGGATGCTCGGTCGCTGCACCGGACGGGGGAGGAACTGTGCGTCCTCGACCCACAGGCGGTCGCCCCGGTAGCTCGTGCGCTGGCCCGACCACAGGCGGGAGACGATCTCGATCCCGTCATCGAGCAGCCTCGCCCGTTCAGCGTCATCCCCGGGCTCCGCCGCGAACGAGCTGAACTCGCCCCAGTAGTCGATCCCCAGGCCTACGCCGAGCACGAGACGGCCCCCGCTGAGGTGGTCGAGGGTGACGGCCTCACGCGCCACCTTCCACGGCCGGCGACGCGGGAGGGGAGTGACGAGCGGGCCGAGGCGAATCGTCGAGGTCGACGAGGCGATCGCCGCCAGGGTCACCCATGCGTCGGCCAAGGGCACGGGTACCTCGTACCGGATGTGGTCCCACAGGAAGAAGCCGTCCCAACCGGCGCCCTCGGCCGCTACCGCCAGCTCGACGAGCTGGTGGACGTCGCCGAAGGACCCGAATGGCGGCAGGTAGATCGCGTGGCGCACTAGTGGGCGTGGGTTCCGCCCGGGCGGCGGAGCACGGAGCCGCTCAGGATGATGCCGTGGGCGCACCCGCCGCCGGCTCGCTCGGACCGGTGCCGCTCTCGGGTTCGTGCCCGTTGCCGCGGCCCTCACGGCTGATCAGCCGCCCGGCCCGGGCGGCCAGGCCGGTGGCCGCTCGCCCCACCGGTTCGGCCAGGCGGCCGCGGTACCGGTCCACCCAGGTCCAGGAGCTGTGGCTGCGGGTGGCACCGAAGTGTCCCTCCACGGTGTCGAGCCCCGTCACCGGCTCGAACAGGTTGCCCGGCCTCAGCGCACCCGTGGGCTCGTCCGTGCGCTGCATGGCACTGCCTCCGACGGCGGTCTGCACGTCCATGGCTCTGGGCGACAGCTTCTCGATCAACAGCTGAGCCTTCCCGGCACCGCCGACGACGATCTGCCGCTGCGGGTGCTCGGCGGCGTCGAGGATGGCTCGGGCCACGACGGCGGCGTCGTACACGGGAGGCGGCGCGGTGGGCACCACCCCGAGCTTCGATCGAGCCTTGTCGAACAGGGGCGTGTCGGTCGATGCCGGCATGATGTTGGTCACGCTGATCGGGATCTCCTGGTGGGCGAAGTCGATCCGCATCGAGTCGACCAGACCCTTGATGCCGTGTTTGGCTGCGCAGTACGGCGCCTGCAGCGGGTACGAGCGCTCGGCCAGCATCGAGGAGATGTGGATGAGCGCACCCCCACCTCGCTCCTTGAGGTGGGGCACCGCCGCCAGCGCCCCGTAGCCCTGGCCGATCAGATCGACGTCGATCACCCGCCGCAGCTCCTCCGGCGTGAGCTGGTCGAAGGGTGCGTAGATCGTCACCGCCGCGGCATGGACCCAGGTGTCGAGGCCGCCGAACTCGTCGACCGCCCGCTGGGCCACCGCCGCGACCTGATCGAAGTCCGAGACATCGGCGGGCTGAGCCACGGCCCGGCCCCCGGCTCCGGAGATCTCCTCCACCAGGCTGTCGAGCCCGGGGATGCTTCTCGCCGACACCACCACCTTGGCGCCCTGGGCGGCGAGCTCCTGGGCCGTCTTGCGGCCGATGCCACTGGAGGCCCCCATGACGACGGCGACCTGTTCGGCGATGGGCTTGAGCGTCAGCTGCATCAGCACCCCTTCTGTTCGCCCCGTGGTTCCTCGACGATTGTCGCGGCAAGGCTCCCGCGGTGCCAGCCAGGGACTCGGCCGGGGACGGGCGGTCTCGCAGCCGAGCAGAATGGGTAGAAACCACCCGGCCTTCAACGACGTGGGTCGCCAGTAAGGGGGCCTCGGCCCGCCACCCGGAAGGCTGAAGAAGATCTCCACATGACCGATCCTGGAGCAAGCGCGGTGGTGTCCGAGCCCCGCATCGTGGTCATCGGCGCGGGACCCACCGGCCTTGGCGCCGGCTGGCGCCTCGAGGAGCTGGGCTACACCGACTGGGTGGTGCTGGAGGCCGACGACCACGTCGGTGGCCTGGCCACGTCGTTCACCGACGAGGCGGGGTTCACCTACGACATCGGCGGCCACGTCATGTTCAGCCACTACGAGTACTACGACCGCCTGGTCGAGAAGCTCATGGGCGGCGACTTCACCGAGCTCCAGCGCGAGGCGTGGGTGTGGACCGAGGGCCGGTTCATCCCCTACCCCTTCCAGAACAACATCGGTGGGCTCGAGCCCCAGACGGTGTACGACTGCGTCACCGGCCTCATCCGCGCCCAGCGCGAGGAGCACGAGGTCACGAACTTCCGCCAGTGGGTCGACGCCGTGTTCGGCGAGGGCATCGCCAAGCACTTCATGCTGCCTTACAACTTCAAGGTGTGGGCCACCCCGGCCGAGCTCATGAACTACGTGTGGATCGGCGAGCGGGTCTCGGTAGTCGATGTCGAGACCATCCTGCGCAACGTGCTCCTCGGCGAGGCGCAGGTGTCGTGGGGACCGAACAACACCTTCCGCTACCCGTTGCGGGGCGGCACCGGCTACCTCTACGAGGGGATGCGGCGCCAGATCGAGGACCACCTCGAGCTGGAGACGCCGGTGGTGTCGGTGGACCCAGAGGCCAAGGAGGTCCGCACCGCCGACGGGCGGGTGTGGCCCTACGACGTGTTGCTGTCGACCATGCCCCTCAACCACCTGCTGGGCACCATGCCGGGCGTGCCCGCCGCCGTGCGCCGGGCCGGCGAGGACCTGGTGTGGAGCGGAAGCCACATCGTGGGCGTCGGGATCGACCGGCCGGCCAACAGCACCAAGAACTGGATCTACTTCCCCGAGCCCGACGTGCCCTTCTACCGGGTCACGTACCT
>JAUJNP010000044.1 GCA_030448105.1 Acidimicrobiales bacterium
GTCGATGTGGGCCATGATCCCGATGTTGCGGACACGGCCGAGAGGCGTCTGGCGGGTTGCGCTCATGGAGGGCTCCTTCGCGGCGGACGCGTGGGCCCACTGCGACTTCAGGGACGTTCGGGGGACTTCGGGAGAGGACCGGTGGCCGGCGGCACCGGCGCGGCCTCGGCAACTCTACCGGGGACGGGAGGAATGCCTCACCAGCGGTAGTGGGCGAAGGCCTTGTTCGACTCTGCCATCTTCTGCAGGTCTTCTTTGCGCTTCATGCTGGCCCCGATGCCGTTGGACGCATCGAGCAGCTCGTTGGCCATGCGCTCGGCCATGGTCTTCTCGCGGCGCTGGCGGGCGTAGCCCACCACCCAGCGGATCGACAAGGTGTTGGCTCGGCGGGGAGGAACCTCGACGGGCACCTGATAGGTGGCTCCACCGACCCGACGGCTCTTCACCTCGAGGGCCGGCTTGACGTTGTCCATGGCCCGCTTGAGGGTGCCCACCGGCTCCGCGCCGGTCTTCTCCTTGATGATGTCGAGGGCGTCGTAGACGATGCGCTCGGCGGTGGAGCGCTTTCCCCGCTGGAGCACCTTGTTGACGATCTGGGTCACCAGCAGCGACCGGTAGATCGGGTCGGGCATGAGCTGCCGGCGGGGCGCCGGCCCTTTGCGGGGCATCGTTCCTAGGCCTTCTTGGCGCCGTAGCGACTACGGGCCTGCTTGCGGTCGCGCACACCGGCGGCGTCGAGGGCGCCACGGATCACCTTGTAGCGCACGCCGGGGAGGTCCTTCACCCGACCGCCGCGCACGAGCACCATGGAGTGCTCCTGGAGGTTGTGGCCCTCGCCGGGGATGTAGGCGGTGACCTCCATCCCGCTCGACAGGCGCACCCGGGCGACCTTGCGCAGCGCCGAGTTCGGCTTCTTGGGGGTGTTGGTGTAGACGCGGGTGCACACGCCCCGACGCTGCGGGGCGCCCTTGAGGGCGGCGGTCTTGCCCTTCTCGGGCTTGGTCGCTCGGCCCTTGCGGACCAACTGCTGGATGGTAGGCACGAACCATCGATTCTAGCGGTCGCCACGAAGGACCGGCAAAGCACCCGGCCCGGCAGGACGGTGCGACCGCAGCTCGATCACCGGCTCGGAGCCCTATCCGGCGGCGGAACGGGCCTCGCGGACCATGGCGACCAGGGCGGCGCGCACCTCCTCGGAGGTGGCGAGTCGACGGGGGAACCCGAGTCGCAGCGGGCGAGGCCCGGCCGGAGTCGACGCCACCACCTCGAACCCGTAGCGGTCGACGCCGCACATGGTGGCCTCGGTGGTGTCGGGACGGGCCCCCTGGTGCCGACAGACCAGGGCGAGGGCGTCGGCGTGATCGGCGTTCATGTGGGTGACGACGGCGCCGACGACACCGGCCAGGGGGTCGGCCTCGGCGCCGGCGTAGTCGCCGGCGTCCACCCAGCTCATGCGGCCGTACCCGCCGACGTAGCGGACCGCCCGCGGCGCCAGCCGGTAGAAGGCGAAGTCGCCGAAGTCGATGTAGTACCCGGCGCTGGGGTTGGCGGCGAGGTAGCGGTCACGCACCGATGCCCTCGCCTCACCCGGGACGGGGGCGAGGTCCCCCACCAGGGTGACCCGGCCGGCGGCCAGCGGGTCGTGGCCCTCCGCCACCGGCTCCGCCACCAGCAGGCTCGCCCGGGGGTCACGCTCGGCGTTGTGGGTGTGCTCGGCCATGAGGCTGACGAAGAGCAGCGGCGCCCCGCCGTCGTCGAGGGCGTAGGTGGCGACCGAGCCGAAGGGGTAGCCCGCCGGGTCGGTCGCCAGCGTGGACAGGGTGCCCCGGTTACGACCCGTCACCAGGGTGCGGGCCCGCTCGGCGTGGGACGGCTCCGGGGCGCCCGGCGGTGTGGGCTCCTCAGAGGACGCGCTGGACGCCGCGCTGCTGCCCGCCGGCACCTGGTGGGTGGGAGGTCGTTCCATGGCGGCACCGTCGGCCCGCCGCCCGATCCTCACCAGCTCCGGCCCCTGGTTCGGTGGCGGGCACCACCGCTCCCGGGGCCAGAAGGCGAGACGAGCGGGCTAGGCGGAGCCCTCCCTCGGCAGGTCGACCACGTCGGCCATGGGGGCCTCGGCGCCATCGCCGTCACCGCCCGCACCATCGGGGGCGCCGGCATAGCCGTCGCCACCCTGGGTGGCCAGCCATGCGGCAAGGTCGT
>JAUJNP010000045.1 GCA_030448105.1 Acidimicrobiales bacterium
CTACCAGGACGACGGGCGGCCCCTCGCCGGCCGCTCCGGCAAGCTCACCCGCCTCGAGGAGATCGTGGACTCGGTGTTCGCCGCCGGGGAGCGGATCCTCGTGTTCACCCACTTCGCCGAGTGGGGCAAGCAGCTGGCCGATCACCTCAGCGAGGTGAGCGGCGTGCCCATCGTCTGCTACCACGGCGGGCTGGCCCGGGGCGCCCGCGACCGCCTCGTCAGCGAGTTCCAGGAGGGCAAAGGCCCCGGTGCCCTGGTGCTCTCGCTCAAGGCGGGTGGGACCGGCCTCAACCTCACCGCCGCCAGCCACGTGGTGCTCTATGACCGTTGGTGGAACCCAGCGGTGGAGGACCAGGCCCGGGACCGGGCGTGGCGCATCGGCCAGACCCGCACGGTGGTGTCGCACCGGCTGGTGTGCCCGGGCACCGTCGACGAGCGAGTGGAGGAGGTGGTGGCGGGCAAGCGCCACATCGCCGACCTCGTGCTGCCCAAGTCCAGCTCCCTGTCCGACCTCGACCCGGACCAGTTGCGCCTGGCCCTGGGCTTACGGCCGGAAACGCTGCTCACCGAGGAGGACTCGTGAGCGAGCCCGAAGGGCGAGCGAACCGTCAGCACGGCGCTTGTCCGCCGCGCAGCGGCGGCGCTCATTGGTGCGCTGCAAGCCCTGAGGATGCTGGTGGTCCACCGACGTGGGTGGTGCACCAATGAGCGCGCCTCCGCGGCGCCGGCAGTCGGGCCGCCGCCGCAAGGGCCCCAAGGCCGAGCCGGTCGACCTCTGGCGCCCCGTGCCCCGTCTCGAGCCGCCCCAGCCGATCGTGGTCGCCGAGGATCCCGGCATGCTGCTGCGCTCGCTCGGCCAGCCGCCGCTGCAAGGGCAGGGGGCGGTGGCCGAGCACTACCTCGTGGCCGTGGTGGAACGGGCGGCGGGCGTGGCCACGGCCCTGGCCGCCAGCGTCGACCTGCTGGGCCCGTCGGACGGGGACTGATCTCGACTGGTCGGAGCGACGTGGGGCGGCCAGCATGGGGCGATGATCGAGCCCACCGCCGTCGTCAAGGAACGCCTCGACCAGCTGCTCGACGAGGTCGACCCCCGGGCCACCAGCCTCGAAGAGCTGCGTGGCCGCCAGTACGACCTGGGGTTGGCGTGGGTCCACTTCCCGGAGGGCCGGGGCGGGCTCGGCCTGCCGCCCGACGTGCAGCGGGTGGTCGACGACCGCCTCCGCCAGGCGGGCGCCGGAGCCATCGGGTCGCGCCACTTCTTCGGGCTCACCATGGCCGGGCCCACCGTCGTCACCCACGGCAGCGAGGAGCTGGTCGCCCGGTTGCTGCGGCGCATGTTCACCGGCGAGGACGCCTGGTGCCAGCTCTTCAGCGAGCCCGGCGCCGGCTCGGACCTGGCTGGCCTGTCCTGCCGGGCCGTGCGCGACGGCGACGAGTGGGTGGTCACCGGCCAGAAGGTGTGGACGACCCTGGCCCACATCGCCGACCGGGGCATGCTCGTGGCCCGCACCGATCTCGACGCCCGCAAGCACAAGGGCCTCACCTACTTCGCCCTCGACATGCACGCCCCCGGCGTGGAGGTGCGCCCGCTCCGCCAGATGACCGGCGAGGCCGAGTTCAACGAGGTGTACCTCACCGAGGTGCGGGTGCCCGACGCCGACCGCGTCGGCGACGTGGGCGAGGGCTGGCGGGTGTCGATGACCACCCTGTCCAACGAGCGCACCACCATCGGCGGGGGCGGCGGCATGCCGACCCGCGGCTCGGGAGCAATCGCCGAGGCGGTGCGCATCTGGCACGAGGAGGTCGCCGACCACCAGCCCGCCCTGCGCGAACGCCTCATGCGCACGTGGATCGATGCCGAGGTGCTGCGGCTCACCAACGTGCGGGCGTCCCAGAACCGCAAGGCCGGCAACCCGGGCCCCGAGGGCTCCATCGCCAAGCTGATGTTCGCCGAGGTCAACATGGACATCTACGAGCTGTGCGTGGACCTGCTCGGGCCCGTCGCCGAGCACGGAAACGACAACACCATGCTCCTGCCCGACCAGCACGACAACGTCGGAGCCCCCGCAACGGAGATCCAGATCATCATCCTCGCCCAGCCCAACAGCATCCAACCCGGCCACACCCACACCCACAGCCACATCAACTGCTAGCACGTCCACCGCCGCCCCCGCG
>JAUJNP010000046.1 GCA_030448105.1 Acidimicrobiales bacterium
GACATCGCCACGGCCACCGGCCTGGTGGTCGAGGCCGACGGCCGCACGCTCACCACGCCGGACGACTACCGGCTCCACCCGCTCAACAACGAGCTCCACGGCCTGCCATTCACCTACCTGAGCGGCACCGCCTGGCCGACCGGCATCGGCGCCGTGAAGGTGACCGCCACGTTCGGCTGGCTCGCGGTGCCCGCCGTCGTCAAGCAGGCCGCCCTCATCCAGTCCGTGCGCCTCGTCAAGCGCCGGCACGCTCCCTTCGGCGTCACCGGATCGCCCGAGGTTGGTGGCGAGATGCGCCTGCTGTCCCGCCTCGACCCCGACGTTGAGAACCTGCTGCGCCACCTGCGGCGCCTGTGGGTGGTGGCGTAATGGCCGGCCTCATCCAGCTCGCCCCGTTCGAGGACGCCAACCGCAAGCTCCTGACCAACACGGCCATTCCGTTCTACCTGCCGGGTACGTCGACGCTGGCGGCCCTGTTCTCCGACGCTGCCGGCACCACCCCGACGCCCAACCCCGTCACCACCGACGACTTCGGCAACCTGCCGGCGGTCTACGCCGACCCGGGCCTGTACGAGTACGAGGTGCGCGGCCTGCGCCTACTGGTCGAGGTGCCGGGCGGCGGCAGTGGAACCCACCCCAGCCTGGCCGACCACGACACCCTGGGTCTGACCACGCAGGCCGAGCTGGACGCCCACGCCGCCGACGCCTCACACACCAACGCCCGCACACCCACCGCTCACGCCGCCAGCCACGCCAACGCCGGCTCCGACCCGGTGACCCCGACTGCCATCGGCGCAGCGACGGAGGGACACACCCACCCGGCCCAGGCCGCCTACACCACCGTGCAGGACGAGGGCGTGGCGCTCACCCAGCGGGCGGTGCTCGACATCAAGGGCCCGAACGTGGCCGCCACCGACGACGCCACCAACGCCAAGACCGTGGTCACCGTGTCGGACCCCGTGCCGGCGCACGAGGCGGCGGCCGACCCGCATCCGGGCTACCGGCTGGAGTCCGCCCCCATCGGCACCACCGACCTGGCCGACGGGTCCGTCACGGCCGCCAAGGTCGCCGCCGACGTGGCTACGCAGGCCGAGCTGGACGCCGAGAAGGTGCTGCGGACGCACGTGACCCTGTGGGCCGCAGTGGGATATGTAGCCACCAACGCCCCCGCTGGCGGTGTGGAGCCCACGGCAGGGATTGGCGGGAGCGACTGGGTTGGCCGGGCCCGGATGGACGCCCGTCGAGCCACCCACTTCCGCACCTGGCACGTCCTGACCGCCGCCGTGGCCGCCAACGGGGTCCGGTTCGAATACTCGACAGATGTCGGCGCAACCTGGAACACCCTGCTCGACGCCGGCGCCGGCAACGCTGTGGGGCGCTCCCCCTGGACGGAGTTGCCAGCGGCCGCACAGGTCGAAGACCTGACCATCCGGGTCATGGTCTACGGCGACGGCGTGGCCGACCCGTCGCTGCGCCGGGCTGAGGTCGAGTTCGGGACGCCGTAGCCATGCCTGTGCTCCCCGCCCTCGCCGCCGACGAGCTGGTCGACATCCTCAACGCCGTGGCCGCACGGCTCGACACCATCACCGGGCTGCGTGTGTTCGACCACGTGCCCAGCGCCCTCGAGCCCCCGGCCGCTGTGGTCCAGCTCCCCAAGGACATCGACTTCGACCTGACGGCGGGCCGCGGTGGCGACACCTACAACCTGGTCGTGCTCCTGCTGGCGGCCAAGGCCGACGCCAGGGCGGCGCACCTGAACCTCGCCAAGTACCTCGACGCCGCCGGCCCCACCAGCATCAAGGAGACCCTCGACGGCGACCTGGGCGGTGCGGTGGACACCGCCCGAGTGACGCGAGTCAGCAACGTGGGCGCCTACACGTTCGCCGGCGTGGACTACATCGGCGCTGAGTTCGACATCGAAGTCGTGGCGTAGGCCACCACAACCCGAGAAAGGCACACTGACATGGGCAAGATTCACGGCAAGAACTTCGTCGTGCTCCTCGACAACGCGGCCGGCACGCCGGTCGACATCTCCACCTGGTTGGACGAGGTGGAGTTCGGCGACCAGGAGGTCGACGTCGCGGAGAACACCACCGCCGGCCAGAACGCCAAGACCTACTCCGTCGGCCAC
>JAUJNP010000047.1 GCA_030448105.1 Acidimicrobiales bacterium
ACAGACTTTACACCGATGCGAGCCACAGCCCCAGTCGCACTCCGCTCGGGACGGCGAGTACCTCCTCGAGCGAGGCTCGGTGGTAGACGCCCGTGACCGCAGAGATGCCCTCGGCCAGCACCCAGAGCCCCGCGGTCGGGTGGTACACGTAGCGCGTGCCCGGCTCGAAGTTCAGCCGCCACTTGGCGAACTGGGCCCGCCGCCCAGCGCTCGTGGTCCACGCCGGCGGGCCCATCGGTGCGGTGGGGAAGCCGCCGGTGTGCAGCAGCACCTGCTCGAGGGTGACGCCATCCTTGCCGTTCGTGGCGAACTCGGGCACCCAGGTGGCGACCGGCTCCGCGATGTCCACCGCGTCCTCGGCCATGAGCTGCCAGATCACGCCGGCCACGAACGCCTTGGTGCACGAGAAGGCCACGTAGCGGGTATCGGTCGTCGCCTCCCCGAAGGCCTCCTCCACGACGATGTCGCCGTCGAGGGCCAGCGCGAGCTCGCACGACGGGAGCACCCCCTCGTCGACCTCGCGTCGGGCACGGGCCAGGAGGGCCTCGACGGCCTGGGGATCGATGGTGCTCATCACCGCAGTCTGTCCCATCGACCGTTCACGGGCGGGTGTGGCGCAGCGCGAGCCGGGCGGCGCGAAGGCGGCCAGGGACTCCCCGGCGTGCTCGTAGGCTCCGCCGCGGTGTCCGACGAGGCGATCGATCCCATCGCGCTGCTCCGCCCCCGCCGTCGTATCCACGGGATGGCGGCGGTCTTCCTGCCCTTCGCCGACGGGGCCGTCGATTGGGATGCCTTCGACGCCCACCTCACCCGCACGGCCGAAGCGGGGCTCGTACCGGCGGTCAACATGGACACCGGCTTCGTCGACCTGCTCGACGCCCCAACTCGGGCCGCCGTGCTGGCCAGGGCGGCCGGTGTGCTGGCCGGTGCCCCGTTCGTGGCCGGGGCGTTCGTGGGCGACGGTCCGGGCGACGCCTACGACCCCGGTGCGGTCGCCGCCGCCGTGGGGGCGGTGGCCGAGGCCGGTGCCACACCCGTGGTGTTCCCGTCCCACGGGCTGCGCTCCCTCGACGAGGCGGCGGCGGTCGCCGCCCACGCCGCGCTCGGCGAGGACTGCTCGTCGTTCATCGCCTTCGAGCTGGGTGAAGTGTTCGTGCCCTTCGGGCGCATCTACTCCCTGGACGCCTGGCACGGCCTGCTCGACATCCCCGCCTGCATCGGGGCCAAGCACTCGTCGCTCAGCCGGGCCCAGGAGTGGCGCCGCCTGCGGTTGCGGGACGAGGTGCGGCCCGACTTCGCGGTGTTCACCGGCAATGACCTGGCCATCGACATGGTCATGTACGGCAGCGACTACCTGCTCGGCTTGGCCACCTTCGCCCCCGACTGCTTCGCCGAGCGGGACCGGCTGTGGGCCGCTGGCGATGCCGGGTTCGCCGAGCTGAACGACGACCTCCAGTTCCTCGGAGCCTTCGCCTTCCGCTCCCCGGTCCCCGCCTACAAGCACAGTGCCGCCCAGTTCCTCCACCTTCGAGGCTGGGTCGGCCCCGACGCCGCCCACCCGGCGGCCACCCGGCGGCCCGAGAGCGACGTGGCCGTGCTGGCCACCATCGCCCAGCGCCTCGGTGTGCCGGGGCGAGACCGGAGCGGGCAGGGGCGAGACCGAAGGGAGCACCGGTGAACGAGCCGATGGTGCAGGTGCGGCGGCTGGCCACGGCTGACGCCTTCCTCGCCCACCTGCGTGAGCTGGGCGCGGACCTTCCCTTCGACGCCGCCGTCGAGGCCGGCGGTCCACTGGCGGCGCCGATCGCCGCCGGGGTGGCGGGTGACGGCATCGGCGCCATGGCCAACCGGTTCGCGGTGTTGCCGATGGAGGGGTGGGACGCCACCGAGGACGGCCGACCCACCGATCTCGTGCGCCGCCGGTGGCGACGCTTCGGGGAGAGCGGAGCCGGGTTGGTGTGGGGTGGTGAAGCGGTGGCGGTGCGGCCCGACGGGCGCGCCAACCCTCACCAGCTCGTCATCGGCGACCACGTGGCCGACCTGCGAGGTGAGCTGCTCGACGCCCACCGGGCCAGCTTCGGGCGCGACGTCGCCGAGCCGGTGGTC
>JAUJNP010000022.1 GCA_030448105.1 Acidimicrobiales bacterium
GAAGAAGGCCCGGGAGATCTGGTTCCTGTGCCGCCAGTACGACGCCGAGCAGGCGCTGGAGATGGGTCTGGTCAACGCCGTGGTGCCCCTCGAGCGCCTCGAGGAGGAGACGGTGGCGTGGTGCCGGGAGATGCTGGCGCTGTCGCCATTGGCGCTGCGCCTGCTCAAGGCGTCGATGAACGCCGCCGACGACGGGCTTGCCGGCATCCAGCAGCTGGCCGGCGACGCCACCCTGCTGTTCTACCTGAGCGAGGAGGCCCAGGAGGGACGGGACGCCTTCGTGCAGAAGCGCCCGCCCGACTTCTCCCGGTTCCCCCGCCGGCCGTGAACCGGTGGCTGGCGGGAGCCCGGCCGAGGACCCTGCCGGCGGCGGTGGTCCCGGTGCTCGTGGGCACCGCCGCCGCCACCGGCGCCGACGGGGCGGCGGTGGTGTGGTGGCGGGCGGTCGCCGCCCTGGTGGTGGCCGTTGCCATCCAGGTGGCCACCAACTACGTCAACGACTACGCCGACGCCGAGCGGGGCGCCGACACCGCCGAGCGGTTGGGCCCCACCCGGTTGGTGGCGTCGGGGCTGGCCACTCCCGGAGAGCTGAAGCGTGCGGCCCTGGCTGCCGCCACCACCGCCGCTGTCGCCGGGCTGGCCCTCGCCGTCGCCGTCGGACCCGAGCTCGTGGTGGTGGGAGCGGTGAGCCTCGCCGCCGGGTTCTTCTACACCGCCGGCCCTCGCCCCTACGGCTACGCCGGGCTGGGCGAGGTCTTCGTGTTCGTGTTCTTCGGGGTCGTGGCCACCGTGGGCTCGGCCTACGTGCACCTCGAACGGATCGACCTCCTCGCCCTCGCCGCTTCGGTGCCCGTCGGCCTGCTGGCCACCGCCCTGCTCGTGGTCAACAACCTGCGCGACATCCCCACCGACGCCGCCTCGGGCAAGCGAACGCTGGCCGTGCGCCTCGGCTCGCCCCCGACCCGGGCGCTGTACGTGGCCCTGGTGGCCGGGGCCTTCGTGGCGCTGCCGGTGCTCGCCCTGTCACGTCCTGGGGCCCTGCTCGCCGCCCTTTCGGCTCCGTTGGCCCTGCGACCGCTCCGGGTGGTGGCCTCCGAAGCGGTGGGGGCCCGGCTGCTGCCGGCGCTGGCCCAGACCGGGCGCTTGCAGCTCGGCTACGGGGTGCTGCTCGCCCTCGGCCTCGCCGCCTCGGCATGACCGTCATCCCCGGCGAGGGCGTCATGCCGGGCAGGTCAGGGCGCCGCCGATGGGCCGACCTGGTGGGCCGCGAGCCACCGCCGAACGACGGTGGCGCATGGCCCCGGCGCTTCGAGGTGGACGGCATGGCCGGCGCCGGGCACCACCGCGAGGGTGGCGTCGGCGCCGATCGAGCGCACCAGCCGCCGGGCGTGCCCCACGTAGGCGGCGTCGGTCGCTCCGGCCACCACCAGCACGGGCATGGCGAGGGCTCCCAACCGGGACCACAACGGCTCTTGGACCCCGGCGCCGGCCAGGCGCAGGCTGGAGGCGAGGCCCCGGGCGGTGTTCGACCGGCGGGCGTCGAGGCAGCGGTGCTCCTCGGGGACGCCGGCGAGCAACGGCTGGGCCAGCCAGCGCTCCAGGAAGGCGTCGACCCCGCGCTCCTCGAGCAGGCGAGCCCGGGCCTCGTCCTCGTCGGCACGCCGGGACCGCTCCTCGGGGTCGTCGATGCCGGCGGTGGCGCTCACCACGACCAGACCTCGCACCACCTCGGGTCTGGCCAGTGCCAGGTGCAGCACCAGTCGCCCGCCCATCGAGTAGCCCACGTAGGTCGCCCGACCTCCGGCCTCGGCCACCAGCTCGGCGCCCCGCCACAGGTCCACGGCCACATCCGACGAGCTCCCGTGGCCGGGCGCGTCCACCCGCACCACCTCGTGGTCAGCGGCCAGATCGGCACCCAGCGAACCCCAGCAATCGCGGGTCTGGGTGAAGCCGTGGACCAGCACCAGCCGGGGACCATGTCCTTCCCGGGCGGCGTCGAGCACCGGGCGATGGTGTCACGATGAGCACCTCCGAGGCGGCCCGGGTGCAGGCCAGCTTCGCCGCCGTCCTGGTCGACGAGTGGGTCCGCGCCGGCGTGGCCCACGCCGTGGTCGCTCCTGGGTCGCGCTCGGCTCCGTTGGCCCTGGCCCTGGCCGCCGAGCACCGGCTGCAGGTGCACGTCCGCCTCGACGAGCGATCCGCTGGGTTCCTCGCCCTCGGCATCGCCAAGGCGACCGAGGTTCCCGCCGTGGTCCTCACCACCAGCGGCACCGCCGCGGTGGAGCTGCACCCGGCGGTGGTGGAAGCCTCCTACGCCCGGGTGCCACTGATCGTGTGCACCGCCGACCGGCCCCCCGAGCTGCACGGCGTGGGCGCCCCCCAGAGCATCGACCAGGCCCACCTGTACGGCAGGGCGGTCCGGTGGTTCTTCGAGCCGGGCCCTCCCGAGGAGCTGGCCGCATCGAGCTGGCGCTCGACGGCCTCGCGCGCCGTCGCCGAGGCGCTCGGACCGCCGCCGGGGCCTGTCCACCTGAACCTGGCCTTCCGGGAGCCGCTGGTGGCCGAGCCCGGACCGCTCCCCCCGGGGCGGGACGACGGGCACCCGTGGCACCGACGCAGCCTGCCTCGAGCCCCGCTCGACGGCGCCCTCGACGAGGTGGCCGAGGTGGTGGCCGCCCGCCGGGGGGTGGTGGTGGCCGGCGCCGGAGCCGGTGATCCCGAGGCGGTGCACGCCCTGGCCGCAGCCCTGCGGTGGCCGGTGCTCGCCGACCCGCCCTCGGGCGCCCGGCTGCCGAGACCGGCGACGGTGGCCGCCTTCGACGCCGTGCTGCGCCACCGTCCCTTCGCCGAGCACCACCGCCCGGAGGTCGTCGTGCGCCTCGGGGCGCCTCCGGCGTCGAGGGTGCTGGGCGAGTGGCTGGCGAGCACCGGCGCCACCGAGGTGCTGGTCGACCCCCACCGCTCCTGGCTCGACCCGGGCCGGGGCGCGGCCCTCACCGTGGTGACCGACCCGGGCCCGTGGTGCCAGGCGCTCGCCGCCACCGGCGCGGCGCCGATCGAGGCGTCCTGGTCGCAGGGGTGGACCGAGGCCGAGACCGGCGCCCAGCTGGCCATCGACGCCGTGCTCGATCGGCACCCCGGCCTCACCGAGCCGGGAGCGGCGCGGGCGCTGTCGGTGGCGCTCGACCCGGGGACCACCCTGGTGGTGTCGTCGTCGATGCCGGTGCGCGACCTCGAGTGGTACGGGGGGGTCCGCTCCGGGCTGCGGGTGCTGGCCAACCGCGGGGCCAACGGGATCGACGGCGTGGTCTCCACCGCGGCGGGCGTGGCCGCCGGTACGGGAGGCGCGACGGCGCTGCTGGTGGGCGACCTCGCCTTCCTCTACGACGTGAACGGCCTCCTCGGGCTGGCCGGCGCAGGGCTCGATCTCGCCATCGTGGTGCTCGACAACGACGGGGGCGGCATCTTCTCCCTGCTGCCCCAGGCGGAGCAGGTGGCGCCCCATCGCTTCGAGCAGCTCTTCGGGACCCCCCACGGGCTCGACCTCGTGGCGGTGGCCCGGGCGTACGGGATCGCCGCCACCCGGGTCGACGATGCCCACGGTCTGGGGGCGGCGGTGGCCCCGGGCGGGGGTGGCGCCAGGATGGTGGTGGTCACCACCGATCGCTCGTCGAACGCCGCTCTCCACCGGGAGATCCACGCCGAGGTGGCCGCCGCCCTCCCCTCGTCTCGCCCGTGACGTCCGGTCTCCGGTGGCGCCCCCGGAACAACGAGTTCAGGGTCGGATGAGCGCCGAGAGCACCGTTTGGAGCTTGGAGCGGGTCTCGGCCAGCTCGGTGGCGGGGTCGGAGTCGGCGACGATGCCGTTGCCGGCGAGGACCCGGGCACGGCACCCGTCGAGCTCCACGCCGCGGATGGCCACCGCGAAGCGCCCGTTGCCGTCGGCGTCGACCCAGCCCACCGCCCCGGTGTAGCGGCCCCGGTCGAGCTCCTCGAGCTCCTCGATCAGGGCGAGGGCCTCCGCCCGGGGCCATCCGCACACCGCCGGGGTGGGGTGCAGCGCGGCCACCAGGGACAGCACCGAGGCGGGAGGCGACGACAGCCGGCCCTCGACCAGGCTGGCGAGGTGCTGCACCGCGCCGGCGGGGACGACCTGGGGCACCGGTTCGGAGTCGACGTAGGAGCAGAACGGGAGCACGGTGTCGAGCACCATGTCGATGGTGATCTGGTGCTCCGCACGGTCCTTGGTCGAGGCCAGCAACGACGCCGCCAGCCGGGTGTCGACGTTGGGGTCGCCGCTGCGAGGCGCGGTGCCGGCCATGGGCTGCGAGCGGACCACGTCGCCCGAGCGCGACACCAGCAGCTCGGGGCTGGCCCCCACCAGCCCGTCGACGCAGTAGACCAGGGCCGACGGCGTGGCCGCCCGGAGGCGGCCGGCGACGTCGCCGGCGACCACCGGTCGGTCGGTCTCGACCACCACCTCCCGGGCCAGCACCACCTTGACCAGGCGGCCGGCCTGCATGGCCCCCACCGCGCGGGCCACCGCTTCGCACCACTGCTCGGGTGGGCGTGAGGCGTGGACCTCGAACGACGTCGGCGAGGTGGTGGAGGCGCTGCCGCCGCCGACCAGCGCCGGGACCGGGGCCCCCGGGGGGCCGACGGTGGTCGACCACCGGGTGCCGTCGGCCGCCCGGCCCACGACCAGGGCGGGCACGACCGCCGACGCCGGACGGGCCTCGGCGAAGGGCAGGGCGGCGAAGGCCACCGGCCCGCAGCCGGGCAGGCCCACCTCGTCGTGGCGCTCGATGGTGCCCAGCGCCACGGCCACCTGATCGGCGGCGGCGGCGAGCCGGCCCGGTCCGTGCTCCAGCGGGATGCGCAGCGCCGTTCCTCGACCGGCCAGCCCGTTGCCCTCCTGCACGAGGGCGAATCCCCCAGGGCCGGCCACCTGGAGGAGGTCGACGTCGTCGGCGATGCGTCGGGTGTGGGCGACGAGCGCGGTCCTGGGGAGGCTCACGGGCGATCGCGGGTCGCCACCAGGAGCTGGCTGATCCCCCCGCTGAGCAGGGTGCGGGTGGCGTCGGAGAACCCGGCCTGGGCGACCATGGCGACCAGGCGGGACGGCTCGGGCAGGTAGGCCACCGAGCGGGGGAGGTAGCGATAGGCCCCGGGATCGGACAGCACGCCGCCGATCACCGGCACCACCCGACCGAAGTACACGGCGTGGCCCACCCGCATCACCGGGTTGGGCGGGGTGGCCACCTCGAGCAGGGCGATCCGACCTCCGGGGCGCAGGGCCCGCGCCAGCTCGGCGAAGAAGGTGGCGAGGTCGACGAGGTTGCGCAGGGCGAACCCGCAGGTGGCTCCGTCGGCGGCGCCGTCGGCCACCGGCAGGCGCAGGATGTCGGCCTGCACCCGCGGGGCGGCGGTGCGGGCGGCGGAGAGCATCCCCGCCGAGAAGTCGACGCCCACCGGCCGGTAGCCGTGGCGGTGCAACAGCCGGCAGAAGTCACCGGTGCCCGAGGCCAGGTCGAGCACCACCGAGCCCGGGGCCAGACCGAGAGCATCCGCCGCCCGACGTCGCCAACGGCCGTCGAGTCCGAAGGTCATCACCCGGTTCACCAGGTCGTAGCGGGGGGCGATGGCGTCGAACATCCGGCGCACGGCGGCGGCCTTCTCCTCGCCGACCGGCAGCTCCACGCCGCTCACTGTAGGAGGACGCCCCGTCGTCGCCGCCGGCACCGCCCGTGCCCCTACAGGGCATCCGGCTGCTCGCAGCCGCAGTGGCGGCAACGGGGGTAGCCCCGAGAGGTGGGACGGGCGCACACCGCGCACCGGTAGACCCGGAGCTGGCCGGCGAGCAGGCGCCGGACCACGGTGACCACCATGCCCCCGAGGGCCACCACGACCAGCAGCTCGGCCACGTCCCGGACCACCGCGCCCACGCCCTCAGTGTGGCGGTGGGGCGGGCCACACTGGCGGGATGAGGGGCGGGGCGACTCGGCTGGCGCTGGCGGTGGCGTCGACGCTGGTGGCCTGCCAGGGACCGTCGGGCGACGAGGTCGGGGTGTCGCGGGTCCCGCCGCCTCCGTCGACGACGTCGTCGACGGAGGTCGTCGTCGCGGTGCGCTAACGCATCGAGCGCAGGGTGGGTGACGCGGCGACGGCGGAGTTCGCCGACGTGGTGCGGGCCACGCTGGCTGATCCCCGCGGCTGGGCCGGCGCCGGCTTCCGGATGGCGGAAGACGCCACCGCCGGGCTCGTCGTCGTGCTCGCCGAGGGCGACGAGGTCGACCGGTTGTGCTTCCCGTACCGCACCGGCGGGCGGTTCTCCTGCCAGAACGGCCCGGTGGTGGCGATCAACGCCGACCGTTGGCGGGTGGCCACCGCCCAGTGGACGGGCGACCTGGCCACCTACCGCCAGATGTTGGTCAACCACGAGGTGGGCCACCTGCTCGGCCAGCACCACCCGCCCGACCCGCAGTGCCCGGCGCCGGGCCGGCCCGCCCCGGTCATGGCCCAGCAGAGCACCGAGCTCGACGGCTGCCTCCCCAACCCCTGGCCCCTGCCCGACGAGCTGGCCGCAGCAGCCCGCCACGAGGAGCCACTCGCCCCTCCCTACCAACCGTGAGCGGCCGACTCCCGTCCCGGGGGCGGGGCGAGCACTAGACGTGGAGCGCTCACTTGAACCAGATCTGCTGGTAGCTGCGGCTCTGCGGGTGCAGGAGGAGCACCAGCAGGGCCACGTCGAACATCAGGCTCACCACGTTGGGGCCCAGCACGCCGAAGCGGACCACCGAGGCCACCAGCACGAGGGCCGATACGGCGACGCTCACCCCGTAGCCCCAGTTCTGGTCGTTGGCCAGCCCGAAGCCACCGGCGGCGTAGGCGGCCACCACCAAGAACCCGAGCGTGACGCCGAACAGCACGAAGGGCGCTCGGAACAACAGCCCGAACACGGCGTTGGCGTACAGCAGGAACACGGCGATCTGCAGCGTCTGGGGATGGCTGGGGTTGGTCCAGCGGCGGGTCTCCATGGCTGACAGTCTGGCAGCCCTGGTCCTGGCCGCCGGCAAGGGCGAGAGGCTGCGCCCGCTCACGCTGATCCGGCCCAAGGCGTTGTGCCCGGTGGCGAACGTCGCCCTCGTCGACCTGGCCATCGACCATCTGGTCCCCCTGGTCGGCGCCGGGCCGGCGTCGGTGGCGGTCAACGTCCACCATCGCCGCGAGCAGCTGGAAGCTCATCTCGCCGGTCGGGTGCACGTCTCGGTCGAGGACGAGCCCGAGGCGCTCGGCACCGCCGGCGCCGTCGCCCACCTGCGGCCGTGGCTCGACGGACGTCCGGTGGTCGTGGTCAACGCCGACACCTGGCACCGCATCGACCTCCGAGGCCTGGTGCGGAGCTGGGACGGCGAGCGGGTCCGGGTGATGATGGCGGCTCCCTCGGGAGCGCGGTTCGGGCCGAGAAGCCCTGTCGTGGGGTCGGTGCTGCCCTGGAAGGAGGTGGCGGGCCTCGCCCACGAGCCTTCCGGGCTGTGGGAGGCCTCCTGGCGCCATCGGCTGTCCGACGGGAGCCTCGACGTGGTCTCGGACGCGGGACCGACGATCGACTGCGGGACCCCCGGGAACTACCTGGCGGCCAACCTGGCCGCCTCCGGTGGCGCCTCGGTGGTGGGCCCGGGTGCCGTGGTCGAGGGCGAGCTGGTGCGTTCGGTGGTGTGGCCCGGTGGCGTGGTCCGCCGGGGCGAGGTGCTGGTCGACGCCATCCGGGTGGGGGAGAGCCTCACCGTGCGGCCCCGCTGAGCGCCGGGCGTCGTCGCCGCCAGCTGACCGCAGGCGGCATCGATGCCGGTCCCCCGGTTCTTGCGCACGGTGGTGGTCACGCCGAGCGCCCGGAGCCGCCGGCAGAACGCCGCCACCCCCGCCGCCGGCGTCCCCGGAGTGGCATAGCCCGGGGTGGGGTTGAGGGGGATGAGGTTGACGTGCGCCCGCAGCGGGCGGGCCAGCTCGGCCAGCTCCGAGGCGTCGGAGGGGCGGTCGTTGGTGGCGTCGATGAGGGCCCACTCGAACGACAGCCGGCGGCGGGTGGCGGCCACGTAGCGGCCGCAAGCGGCGCTGAGCGCCTCCAGGGGGTAGCGCCGGTTCAGGGGGACGAGGCGGTCCCGCAGGGCGTCGTTGGCGGCGTGGAGCGACACGGCCAGGTTGACGGGAAGCTCGGCGCCGGCCAGGCGGTCGATGCCGGGCACCACGCCGATGGTCGACACGGTGAGGTGCCGGGCCGACAGACCGACGTCGTCGTGGAGCCGCCCGATGGCGGCCCACACCCGCTCGAAGTTGGCCAGGGGCTCACCCATGCCCATGAACACCACGTTCGACAGGCGCCGAGGCCGCGCCCGCCGGGCTGCCCGCACCACCTGCTCGACGATCTCGCCGGCGCTCAGGTTGCGCTCGAACCCGCCCTGGCCGGTGGCGCAGAAGGTGCAGCCCATGGCGCACCCCGCCTGGGACGACACGCACACCGTGGTGCGGTCGCCGTAGCGCATGAGCACGGTCTCGACCCCGGCCCCGTCGGCGAGGTGCCACAGCCACTTCACCGTGTCTCCTCCGTCGCTCACCGCCTCCGCTGCTGGTCGCAGCGCGACGGGGAGCGCGCCATCGAGACGACGGCGCAGGGCCAGCGGCAGATCGGTCATCTCGGCGGGATCGATCAGCCGGCGGTACAGGCCCTCCCAGACCTGACGGGCCCGGTACGCAGGCTGGTCGGCGAGCAGCTCGGCGACGGCGGAGGCGTCGGCGTCGTAGCGGCTCGTCACGGTTCCAGGTTAGGCACCCCGGTGACGGCTCCAGCCGCAGCCGGCGCAGGCTCGCTGGGTACCGTGGAGCCGTGACCGAGCCCGATGTCGGGACCCAGGGAACCGACGCGTCCCCGGCGGGCGCCGACCGGGGCCTCGCTCCCGACGACCACCACCATCGAGACGTGCAGGGCGGCACCGCCCGGGCGGCGGTGTTCGGGGTGAGCGACGGCCTGGTGTCCAACGTGGGGCTGATCCTCGGCGTCGCCGGAGCCGACCCGGCGCCGAGCGTCGTCCGGCTGGCGGGTCTGGCCGGCCTGGTTGCGGGCGCCATCTCCATGGCCGCCGGCGAGTACAACTCCATGCGGGTCCAGACCGAGCTGCTCGAGCGGGAGCTGGAGCTGGAGCGGCTCGAGCTGCGGCGGAACCCGGAGTACGAGACGGCAGAGCTGGCCGAGGTCTACGAGTCCCGGGGCATGCCTTCCGAGCAGGCGCGATCGCTGGCCGAGACGGTGATGCGCGACCCCGAGGTGGCGCTCGAGACCCACGCCCGAGAGGAGCTCGGCGTCGACCCCGCCCAGCTGGGCTCCCCGCTGGGAGCCGCCGCCTGGTCGTTCGCCTCGTTCTCCTTCGGAGCCCTGGTCCCTCTGGTCCCGTGGTTCGTCGGCTCGGGGACAGGAGCCATGCTGGCGTCCCTGGTCCTCGCCGTGGCCCTCGCCGTCGCCGTCGGCGGCGCCATCGGCCGCTTCACCGGTCGACCACCGCTGCGGACGGTGGCCCGCCAGGTGGTCTTCACCCTCGTTCCCGCCGCCCTCACCTATGCGATCGGAGCGCTCGTCGGCGTCGGCGTGACCTGAGCGTCACTGGTCGTCTCGACCCGAGCTCATCCGGGGTCGACGTCGCCGACGTAGGCCCGATCGGTGTGGTTCACCACGAAGCCCAGGTCCTCGTACACCGCCACCGCCCGACGGTTGGCGGCGTCGACGTAGAGCATGACCGAGGTGAGCTCCCGCTCGTCGTGCAGCCAGTGCAGCCCGGCCAGCGCGAGCCGACGGCCGAGGCCCTGGCCTTGGAAGTCGGGGTCGACGGCCACGACGTAGAGCTCGCCGAGGGGAGGGTCGTGGTCGGCGTGGACCTTGGTCCAACAGAACCCGGCGAGGCGCCCCTCGCGCTCGTGGAGCAGGAAGCCGGCGGGGTCGAACCAGGGCTCGCGGAGGTGATCGGCAAGGGTGTCGAGGTCCCAGCCCCCCTGTTCGGGGTGCTGGGCGAACGCCCGGTTGTTGACCTCCAGCCACCGGGCGTCGTCCTCCCCCGGGCGGAACGCCCGAACCTCCAGGCCGGGCGGGGGGGCGTCGAGGGGGAGTGGCCGGCGCATCTGCAGGAGGTCGCGGCCGCGCCGGAGGCCGACCCTGGCGCTGATCTCGTCGTGCACGGGGCTCGGTTGGTAGACCCAGAGGTGGACGTGGCCTCCGCCCTCGCTCCGGATGACCTCGAGGGCGGCTCGGAGCATCTCGGGCCCGATCGACAACGCCTCGGAGCGGTGGTGCGGATCGATCACCATGTCGAGCGCCCAGCTGTGGCGGCCTCTGCTGACCTGGGCGTAGCCGACGGGGTGGTCGTGGCCGTCCTGCCAGGCGACCAGCCCGGCGAAGCTCTGGCGCCCACCCTGGGCCATGTCGAGCCAGCGGTGCTCGTCGACGGCACGGTGGCCGTCGACCCGCTCGGCGATGGCGAGCAGCTCGTGCACGGCGGCGACGTCGTCGGTGTCGAGCTGGCGCTTGACGGTGAGCGTGCGCAAGCGCGCAGATTAGCGAGAAGGTCCCGGCCGCCGTCCTAGGCTCGATGGGTGGCAGGGCGACCGCGCAGCCCGAAGGGCCGGGCCCTGGAGACGCTACGGCGCCTCCGCGACGAGTACCCGGGGACGGCCACCGAGCTGTGCGCGCTCCGCCACGAGAGCTCCTTCCAGCTGCTCGTGGCCACCATCCTGTCGGCCCAGACCACCGACGAGCGGGTCAACTCGGTCACCCCCGCCCTCTTTGCCCGCTACCCCACCGCCCATGACCTGGCGGCCGCCGACCCTGGCGACGTGGAGGCGATCATCCATCCCACCGGGTTCTTCCGGCAGAAGACCAGGAGCCTGCTCGGGATGGCAGCCGCCCTGGTCGAGCGCCATGAGGGGGAGGTCCCGTCGTCGATGGCGGAGCTGACCGCCCTACCCGGCGTGGGGCGCAAGACCGCCAACGTGATCCGCAGCGTGGGTCTCGGCCTGCCCGGCCTGGCCGTCGACACCCACGTCGGCCGGCTGGCTCGGCGCCTGGGCCTCACCGCCGAGACCGACCCCGTCAAGATCGAGCGCGACCTCGATCCCATGGTGCCGGCGGGCCAGCGAGGAGCGTTGAGCCTGCGGCTCATCCACCACGGCCGGGCGGTGTGCGTCGCCCGGCGGCCCCGGTGCGCTCGCTGCGTTCTCGCCGACTACTGTCCGTCTGCCTATAGAGAGGACAAGAACTTACGGCGAGGCGTGCACGCCGAGGTGTAGCGTGCCGGGGTGGGCCGGCTCGTGTCGATCCGTCAGATGCAGCTCGTCGACGGCTGTGGCGTGGGGGCGTCGAACGGCCCCGGGGAGGCGTCGAGCCCCGGGAAGGCGCCTCCGCCGTGGACCTCGCTCGACGGCTTCGCCGAGGGCGACGATGGCCGGACCTACTCCTGGCGCATCGTCACCGCCGCCGTGCTCGCCGGCACCGACCCTCTGGACGACAGCGAGGGCTCGGTGGCCCTCGCCGACCTGGCCGGTGTGACGGCGTGCATCACCGGCGGCGAGCCCTCCCTCGTCGTGGTCGACGCGCCCCACTTCGGGCCCGAGCTGCTCGACGCCCTCCAGTACGCCCCGGCGTGGGTGCGAGCTCGGGTGTTCTACCCGTTGCTGACCGGCGCCGAGCAGGCGTGGCTCGACGAGCTGGAGCAGAGAGACGCCGACGAGCTCGTGCCTCGGGTGGTGGCCGCGCTGGAGGCGCAGCTCGGCGTGCCGCTGCGGGTCGAGGCCGACCGGGCGACGTGGGCGGCGAGGATCATGCTCGAGGTGGGCTACGTCATCTCCACCGACCACCTGTTCTCGGCGTTCGGCCCCCGGTTCTCGATCGAGGCCCAGGAGCTGATCACCGCGTGGCTGGCCGAGCGAGCGCCGGACTGACGAGAACGCGCTCAACCGGAGCGCCGGTTCCTCCGAGAACCACGAGGGGGAGGCGATCACGGGCGACAGCCCGATGATCGGCAGCCGGTCCGCCGTCCGGCTGTTCCCAGCGGCGGCGCTTCGCGGCGCCGCCGCTGCGGCCCCCCAGCGCCTAGGAGGTGGAGAGGTCGTCCACCAGCTTGTCGAGGCGGCGGGTGGCGGCGAGGAGGGACCGCTCGACCTCGAACAGCTCGTTGGCCAGGTCGTCGCTCGAGGTGCTGGCCAACGCCTCGGCGATCTGGCTGAGCCGGGTCGTCAGCTCGGCCAGCGCGGTGGCCACCGAGGACAGCTGGGGGCCGACCGTGCCCCGCCCTGTCGGCCCCGGTAGCCCCATGCCTGGGTCCATCGCCCCGGTCTAGCCGCGAACACCCCGAGAAGTCGCCCCCGGCCGGGGTCAGGAAACGCCTCAGTGGCGGGCGGAGGGCCCGGTAGGCTCGCCGTCCCTATGCTTCGGCGCCTCGACCTGCGCGGCTTCCACGGCGATCTGCGACGTCGTCTGCCTCGTCCCCCGGCGGTGTCCGAGCCCCCGATCGCCGAGGTGCAGTCCATCCTCGCCGAGGTGCGCGAGCACGGCGACGCCGCTCTTCGCAGCTTCAGCGAACGATTCGACCGGGTGACCATCGACGAGCTGGCCGTGCCCAGAGCCGACGTCGACGCCGCTCTGGGCGCCATCGAGGCGCCGCTGCGAGACGCCCTCGAGCAGGCGCGCGACAGCATCCTCGCCTACCACCGGGCCACGGTCGGCCCCGCCGTCGACCACCGCCGCAACGGCATCGAGATCTCCGAGCTGCGCCGACCGGTGGCGCGGGCGGGGCTGTACGTGCCGAGCGCCCTGGCCCCGTTGGTGTCGACCGTGCTCATGACCGCGGTGCCGGCAAAGGTGGCGGGCGTCGGCGAGCTGGCGCTGTGCTCCCCGCCCGGACCCGACGGCACCGTGGCGCCGGGAATCCTCGCGGCGGCGGCGCTGGCCGGGGTCGACGAGGTCTACCGCATCGGTGGCGCCCAGGCGATCGGCGCCATGGCCTACGGCACCGAGACGATCAGGTCGGTCGATGTCATCGTCGGACCCGGTAGCGCCCGGGTGGCGCAGGCCAAGCGGGAGGTGGCGTCGGCGGGTGTGGTGGGGGTGCCCTCGGCCTTCGCCGGCCCTTCCGAGGTGGTGGTGGTGGCCGACGCCTCCACTCCGGCGGCGTGGGCCGCCATCGACGTGGTCGTCCAGGCCGAGCACGGCCCCGATGGGCTGGCGTGGCTGGTCACCTGGGACGACGCGGTGGCCGACGCCGTCACCAAGGAGGTCACCGCCCAGGTGGAGGCGTCTCCCCGTCGGAGCCACATCGAGTCGACCCTGAGCGAGGGCGGCTACGCGGTGGTCTGCGACGGACCCGAGCAGGCCATGGCCGTGGCCAACGTGATCGCCCCCGAGCACCTGCAGCTCATGACCGCCGACCCCGAGGCGCTGCTCCCGCTCGTGGGCAACGCCGGCGCCGTCTTCCTGGGCCCCTGGGCTCCGGCCTCGGTGGGCGACTACCTCGCCGGGCCGAGCCACGTCCTGCCCACCTTCGGCTCGGCCCGGTTCTCCAGCGCGCTGCGGGTCGACGACTTCGTCAAGCACGTCCACGTCGTCTCCCTCGACCGCGAGGCTCTCGTGCGGGCCGCTCCTCACGTGGCGGCGCTGGCCGAGGCCGAGGGCCTGGCCGCCCACGCCGCCTCGGTGCGGATGCGGGCCGGCGGGTGAGCCTGCCCGCGCCACCTCTCGACCCGAGGCCGAGGCGCCGACCCGACCTGGTCGCCCTCGAGGGCTACCACTCGCCCCAGGTGGACGTCGCCGTGCGGCTCAACACCAACGAGTCGCCCTACCCCCCGCCCGCGGCCTGGGCCGAGGCCGTGGCCGAGGAGGTGGCCGGCGTCGAGTGGCACCGCTACCCCGATCGCCAGGCGCGGCGGTTGCGCAGCGCTCTCGCCGAGCTCCACGGCGTCGCCCCCGAGCAGGTCTACGTGGCCAACGGCTCCAACGAGGTGATCCAGGCGCTGTGCCTGGCCTACGGCGGACGTGGTCGGGCCGTCGGGGTGTTCGAGCCCACCTACCGCCTGCACTCCCACATCCCCTCGATCACCGGCACCTCGGTGGCCACCGGCGCCCGGAGCGCCGAGCTGTCCCTCGATCTCGACGAGGTGCGCCGGGTCGTGGCCGAGGTCGAGCCCGCGCTCACGTTCCTGTGCTCGCCCAACAACCCGACGGGGATGCTCGACCCCCCCGAGGCGGTCGCCGAGGTGGCGGCAACCTCGGCCGGCCTCGTGGTCGTCGACGAGGCCTACGCCGAGTTCAGCCCGTGGTCGGCGCTCGAGCTGGTCGACGACGACCGGGCCCTGGTCGTCACCCGCACGTTCTCGAAGACGTGGTCGATGGCGGGGGCCCGACTCGGGTACCTGGTGGGGCCGGCGTGGGTGGTCGAGGACCTCAGCGCCGTCACCCTGCCGTACCACCTCGACGCGTTCAAGCAGGCGGCCGGGCGCCTGGCGTTGCGCTTCGAGGACGACATGCGCCGCCGTGTCTCGGCGGTGGTGGCCGAGCGCGCCCGCCTCGTCGCCGGGCTCGGCACCCTGGCCGTCAGGCAGTGGCCGTCCGCCGCCAACTTCGTGCTGTTCCGCCCCGTCGACGCCGACGGGTCGACGGTGTGGCAGGGCCTGGTCGAGCGGGGGGTGCTGGTGCGCGACTGCTCGTCATGGCCGGGTCTCGACGGGTGCTTGCGGGTCACCGTCGGCACCCCCGAGGAGGACGACGCCTTCCTCGGCGCCCTCGGCGAGGTGCTGACGTGAGCCGGCGGTCCACCCGGTCCCGGTCGACCCGGGAGACCCGCATCGAGCTCACCGTCGAGCTCGACCCGGCAGGAGGCGGAGAGGTGTCGGTGGGCACCGGGCTGCCCTTCTTCGACCACCTGCTGGCCCAACTCGGTCGCCACGGGGGGTTCGACCTCACCATCGACGCCGAGGGCGACCTCGAGGTGGACGGGCACCACACGGTCGAGGACGTCGGCATCGCCCTCGGCGAGGCGTTCGCCGAGGCGCTCGGCGACAAGGCCGGCGTCCGCCGCTTCGCCAGCGGCCTGTTCCCCCTCGACGAGGCCCTGATCGAGGTGGCCCTCGATCTGTCCGGGCGCCCCTTCGTGGTCTACGACGTGCCCATCGGCGAGGTGCTGGCGCTCGGCACCCCACCCTTCGACCCGCAGCTGGCGGAGCACTTCTGGGAGTCGTTCGCCACCAATGCCGGCATCACCCTGCACGTGCGCATGCGGGCCGGACGCAACACCCACCACATCCTCGAGGCCACCGCCAAGGGGGTGGCCCGGTGCCTGCGAGACGCGGTGCGGGTGGAGGGGAGCGCTGTCCCCTCCACCAAGGGGTCGCTGTGACCGCTGCCGGCGGCGAGGCGCCGCTCGTGGCCGTGCTCGACTACGGCATCGGGAACCTCGCCTCGGCGCAGAAGGCGCTGGTGCGAGTCGGCGCCGACGCCCGCCTCACCGCCGATGCCGGGCTCGTCGCCGAGGCCGCCGGGGTTGTCCTGCCCGGTGTCGGCGCGTTCGGCCGCTGCATGGCCGCGCTGCGAGACGAGGGGCTCGACGACGTTGCCCTGGCCGCGCTCGACTCCGGCGTGCCGTTCCTCGCCATCTGCGTAGGGATGCAGCTGCTGTACCAGGGCTCCGAGGAGAGCCCCGGGGTCGCCGGTCTCGAGGTGCTGGCCGGGGTGGTGCGGCGCCTGCCCGAGGGGGTCAAGCGCCCGCAGATGCAGTGGAACGTCCTCGACGTGGTGGGGGAGCCGGCCATGGTGGCCGGGCTCCCCCGTCCCACCTGGGCCTACTTCGTGCACTCGTACGCCCCCGAGGGAGGGGAGCACGTGGTGGCCACGTGCGACTACGGCGGGCCGGTGGTGGCGGCGGTGGAGCGGGGACGGCTGTGGGCCACGCAGTTCCACCCCGAGAAGTCCGGAGCGACGGGGCTGGCGCTGCTCGCCAACTTCGTCGCCGACCTCGGCCGCTGACTGCCTCCACAAGGGAAAAAGTTGCTTCGGCAGGTGTCAAGTCCGACCGAGGCGGGAAGCATCCGCCCAGGCACCAACCGACCCGCAACTCGAAGAGGAGGAAGTCATGCTCATGCGGTTCGATCCCTTCCGTGAGCTCGATCGCCTCACCAGCCAGGCGGTGGGCGCGGGTGGGCGGTCACCCGCCATTCCCATGGACGCCTACCGCCGCGGCGACCAGTTCGTGGTCCACTTCGACGTACCCGGCATCGACCCCTCGTCGATCGACCTCACCATCGAGAAGAACGTGCTGACCGTGTCGGCCGAGCGCACCTGGCAGCCTCAGGAGGGCGACGAGGTGGTTGTCTCCGAGCGGCCCCAGGGCCGCTTCAGCCGCCAGGTCTTCCTGGGAGAGTCCCTCGACGCCGAGCGGATCGACGCCTCCTGCGCCGACGGCGTGCTGACCCTCCGGGTCCCGGTGGCCGAGCAGGCCAAGCCGCGCAAGGTCGAGGTGAGCTCCGGCGGGCGCTCGGCCCAGGCCATCGAGACCAACGCCTCCGCCGCCTGACCGCGCTTCACCGGGCCTTCTGACCCTCCACGGTCAGAAGGCCCGCTTCCACCCAGGAGCGGGTTTGGTCGCGCCGGCCGGCCACCCCTGAGATACTTCCGGGGTGGAGCTGTTTCCGGCCATCGACCTGCGGGGCGGGCGCTGCGTGCGCCTGCGCCAGGGCGACTACGACGCGGAGACGGTCTACGGCGGCGATCCCGTCGCCGTCGCTCGCCGCTTCGCCGACGCCGGAGCGCCGTGGATCCACCTGGTGGACCTCGACGCCGCCCGCACCGGTGAGCCGGTGAATCGGCCCCTGGTGACCGCGGTGGCGACCTCGGTCGGGGCCAGGGTGCAAGCGGGCGGGGGAGTGCGCGACGAGGCGGCCGTGGAGGAGCTCCTGGAGGCCGGTGTCGCCCGGGTGGTCCTCGGGACCGCGGCGATGCACGACCCCGCCCTGGTCACCCGCATGGCCGCCCGCCACCCGAGCGCCATCGCCGTGGGCCTGGACGCCCGGGGCGGCGAGGTGGCGGTTCGGGGCTGGACCGAAGGTGCCGGCGTGGCGTTGCTCGAGGCCGTCCGTCGCTTCGACGATGCCGGCGTCTCCGCCCTCGTCGTCACCGATATCCATCGGGACGGCACGCTCGAGGGCCCCGACCTGGACGGTCTGGCCGAGGTGATGGCCATCACCACCGTCGAGGTGGTGGCCAGCGGTGGGGTGGGCACGGTCGAGCACCTGTCGGCGCTGGCCGATCTCGACGTCGGTGGCCGTCGTCTCGCCGGTGCCATTGTCGGCAAGGCGATCTACGAAGGTTCGTTCACCGTCGAGGAGGCGATGGCCGCCCTCATCGGAGTCTGATCGCCACCTCGTCCTGCTGGTGAGCGGAGCGCCCGGCGCCCTCCGTCGCCCGGAACCGGCGTCGGTCGTCACCACGTCCGATCCCTGGCACCCTTGACGGAATGCTCCAGGCCCGCTCGCTCTCGGTGGAGGTCGGTGGACGGCTCACCCTGGTCGACGCCTCCTTCACCGTCGCCCCCGGCGACAAGGTCGGCCTGGTCGGGCGCAACGGGGCGGGCAAGACCAGCATGCTGGCCGTGCTGGCCGGCCACACCAAGGCCCACGGTGGCGACGTGGTCCGCCGCGGTGCTCTCGGCTACCTGTCGCAGGACCCCCGCACCGCGGCAGCCACCACCGCCGAGGGCCTCAGCGCCCTCGACCACGTCCTGTCCGGTCGAGGCCTCGATCAGCTGGCCGTCACCATCGAGAAGCGGCGCCTGGCCCTCGAGGAGGATCCCTCGGAGGCCAACGTGGCTCGCCATGCCCGGGCGGTCGACGCCTTCGAGCTGGCCGGGGGCTGGGCGGCCGACGCCGAGGTCCGACGGATCGCCGCCGGCCTCGGCCTGCCCGGTGACCGGCTCGACCAGCCCCTGCGGGTGCTGTCGGGCGGTGAGCGCCGCCGGGTCGACCTGGCCCGCATCCTGTTCGCCGGCAGCGATCTGTTGCTCCTCGACGAGCCCACCAACCACCTCGACACCGACGCCAAGGTGTGGCTGATGGGCTTCCTCGCGTCCTACCGGGGGGCGCTGTTGGTGGTCAGCCACGACCTCAACCTGCTCGACGAGGCCATCACCCGGGTGCTGCACCTCAACGACGGCCGGCTCAGCGAGTACAAGGGCACGTACTCGCAGTACCGGCGCTCGCTGGAGGCCGACGAGGCCCGCCGAGCCAAGGTGGCCTCCGCCCAGGCCGGGGAGATCAAGCGGCTGTCCAGCCTCGCCGACTCCATGCGCGGCCAGACCCAGCGCCGGGCCCGCACCGCCAAGTCGATCGACATCCGCGTCGCCCGGCTGCGGGACGCGGCGATCAGCGGCCCCCAGCGCGAGCGAAACCTCGACCTGCGCCTGCCCCCGCCGCCCCGGGCCGGACGGACGGTGCTGGAGGTGGAGGCCCTGGCCAAGGGCTACGGCGGCCCACCGGTGTTCAGCGACGTGTCGTTCGATCTCGGCCGCGGCGAGCGGCTCATGGTGATGGGCCTGAACGGCGCCGGCAAGACCACCCTGTTGCGCGTCCTCGCCGGCGAGGCCGAGGCCGACGCCGGGTCCTGGCGGCTGGGCCTCGGGGTGTCGGTGGGCTACTACGCCCAGGAGCACGAGGGGATCGTGGGAGGCAAGGACCTGCTGACCCACGTGCGGGAGCAGGCCGACCTGCCCCTCGGCGAGCTGCGGGCGCTGCTCGGGATGTTCGGCCTCCCCGGAGAGATGGCCTTCCAGGACGCCGGCACCCTCTCCGGAGGGGAGAAGACCAAGCTCGCCCTGGCCCAGCTCACCGCCGGCCGCCACAACCTGCTGCTGCTCGACGAGCCCACCAACAACCTCGACCCGCCGTCTCGCAGCGCCGTCGCCGCTGCCCTCGGCGGCTGGGGCGGGGCGATGGTGCTGGTCAGCCACGACCCCGACTTCGTGCGCGAGCTGCAGCCGCAGCGCGTGCTGCTCATGCCCGAGGGGACCCTCGACCACTGGAGCGACGATCTCCTCGACCTGGTGTCGATGGCGTAGCTCGTCGCCGCCGGAAATCGTCGAGGCCCGGGGCCCTGCTCGAGGTGGGCGCTCCACCATTCGACTCGGCGTAAGGTCGGGCAGTGCGCACCGCCCGGGTCATCCCCTGTCTCGACGTCGACGCCGGCGCCGTGGGGGCGGAGGGGCGGGTGGTCAAGGGCGTCAACTTCGTCGGGCTCCGAGACGCCGGCGACCCAGTGGACCTGGCTGCCCGCTACGACGACCAGGGCGCCGACGAGGTGGTGTTCCTCGACATCACCGCCTCGTCCGGCAACCGCCAGACCATGGCCGACGTCGTCGCCCGCACCGCCGAGAAGGTGTTCATCCCCCTCACCGTCGGCGGAGGCGTCCGTTCCGTCGACGACGCCCGGCGGCTGCTGCGGGCCGGGGCCGACAAGGTCGGCGTGAACACCGCGGCGGTGAGCCGGCCCGAGCTGGTGGGCGAGCTGGCCGGCGAGTTCGGCAGCCAGTGCGTGGTGGTGGCCATCGACGCCAGGCGCTCGCCGGGGGGCTACGAGGTGTACACCCACGGAGGCCGCAAGCCCACCGGGCTCGACGCGCTGTCTTGGGCGGTCGAGGTCGAGCGTCTCGGCGCCGGCGAGATCCTGCTCACCTCCATGGACCGCGACGGCACCCGCGACGGCTTCGACCTGGCCCTGACCCGCCAGGTGACCGATGCCTGCGGCGTCCCGGTGATCGCCAGCGGCGGTGTCGGCAACCTCCACCACCTCGTCGACGGGGTCACCGTGGGCGGGGCCGACGCCGTGCTGGCGGCGTCGATCTTCCACTTCGGCGAGCACACGGTGGCCGAGGCCAAGGCGGCGCTGGCGGCTGCGGGCGTGGCCGTCCGTCCCGTCTCCTAGCGCCGGCCCGGCCAGAACTGCCCTCGGGGGCCGCCCGGTGGTCGGTACCATGCCTGCGATGCCCGTGGCCACGCCCATCTCCGCCAGCGACACGGACCTCGCCGCCGTCCGCTACGACGCCAAGGGCCTGGTTCCGGCCATCGTGCAGGACAGCGCCTCGGGCGAGGTGCTGATGCTGGCGTGGATGAACGCCACCACGCTGCGCCGGAGCCTGGAGACGGGACGGACCATCTTCTGGAGCCGGTCCCGCCAGGAGGAGTGGGCCAAGGGCGAGACCTCGGGAGACCGCCAGTGGATCCGCCGGGCCTACTACGACTGCGACGGCGACACGCTGTTGTTCGTGGTCGAACAGGAGGGACGCGGCGCCTGCCACACCGGCGACCGCACGTGCTTCACCCGCCGCTTCGGCGGGAGCTGAACGCCGAGGCCGTGCTGCGACCGAGCCGGGACGAGTTCAAGGCCCTCGCCCGGACCCACACCGTGGTGCCGGTGTGGCGGGAGGTGCTCGGCGACCTGATCACCCCGGTGGCGGCGTTCGCCCGGGTGGTGGGCGACGGCCCCGGGTTCCTGCTCGAGTCGGTGGAGCAGGGCACCCGCTGGTCCCGGTTCTCCTTCGTGGGGCGCAACCCCCTGGCCACCCTGGTGGCCCGTTCCGGTCACATCGAGGTCGAGGGCAGCCTGGCCGCCTCGGTCCCCCTCGGCGCCGGGGTGCTCACCGCCGTGGAGCAGATCCTCGCCGCCTACCGCTCCCCGTCGCTGTCCGAGCTCCCCCCCCTGCACGGCGGCATCGTGGGCTACCTCGGCTACGACGTCGTGCGAGAGGTCGAGCAGCTGCCCGACGTGCCCCCCGACGACCAGGATCTGCCCGACTCCCTGCTGAGCGTGATCGGCCAGCTGGCGGTGTTCGACCACTGGCGCCAGCGGGTGACG
>JAUJNP010000048.1 GCA_030448105.1 Acidimicrobiales bacterium
AGTTCGCCACGGCGGCCGCCGAGACCTACGCGGCGGCCGACTCGTCCGGGGCGGCGGCCTTCTCGGAAGCGGGGCCCGGATGGGTTGGGAGGTGGTGGGCTACTCGTCGGACCCGATCAGCGACGACCCCGGGGTGGTGGCCCCAGCAGGTGCAGCACCCGCGGAACGTGGCGAACACGGTCTCCGCCCAGCTGGAGCGCATGCCGACCGACGGGAGCGTCGACGGCCTGAAGTGGGACAGCGACGCCGCCGAGGGTTTCCGGGAGGTCGTGAAGAAGCTGCCCACGGACCTCCGCACGCTCGAGACCCGCTACGCCACCGTGGCGCGCGCCATGGAGGCGTTCACCATCACGCTGCGGGCGTGCAAGGCCGAGGTCGCCCGGGGCTACGCCGACGCGCACCGCGCCAGCGCGGACGCCGCCGCCGCCGCTCACGGCGTGCGGAACATGCAGGACCACGACGCCGCCGCCCGCGCCGCGGCCAATCAGGCGAACGCCACCGGAGCGCCCGGCACGGCGCCGTCCATCCCGCAGCCGTGGCCCGGCCCCGACTAACGCCGTGCTCGGGTCGGCCAACCAGGCCGTGGACGCCGCCAAGGCCAGGGTCGATGCTGCCGTCAACCGGTTCCGCGACGCCTCCCGAACCGCCGCCTCCTCGATCGACCACGCCAACAAGGACGACCTGAAGAACGACTCCGGCTTCTGGCACGCCATCGGGAAGGGCCTCGACTGGGCCTCCGAGCACCTCCACCTCGAGGCGCTCGCCGGCGTCCTCGCCAAGATCTCCCTGGTGGTCGGCATCCTCGCCGCCGTGCTCGCCTTCGTACCGTTCCTGCAGCCGCTTGCCGCAGCCCTCCAGGTCGTCTCCCTGGTCGCCGCCGGGCTCACGCTGGTCATCGACCTCGTCCTGCAGGCCAACAAGGCCTTCCAGGGGACCTTCACCTGGAAGGACTTCGCCCTCACCATGGGCATGGTCGCCCTGGGGTGGTGGTGGGTGGCGCTGGGCTCAGGGCCGGGAGGACCGCGGCCGCGGCCCGGGCAGCGACCGCCGACGCGAGGGTGGCCACGCAGGTCGCGGCCCGGGGCCACCGGGCGGGCGACGCGCGCCGTCGCCTACCGGGAGCTCGCCGTTGGGGCCACCACCGGAGGCCCGGTGCGCCGGGTGGTCGCCGCTGTCGGCGGCCGCGTGCTCGGCACCGGCAACCTGGGTACGGTGGCCACCAGCAGCCTGGCCAGGTCGGAGCAGGCGCTGACGGCAGCAGCACGAGCGGAGCGGGCGGTGAGATCGGTGCAGGCAACCAGGGAGATGACCCAGGCGGCGGCCGAGAGGACGGCGCACGCCCTGGACGGGGCGGGGGTCGCCCACGGCATCGCCGGGGAGGCCAAAACCGTCGTCGACGAGGGCCACCAGGCCGCGGCGGGTAGTGGTTCCGTCCTGGCCCAGCCCATCCCGTGACATCGGGCGCCGCACGACCACCGACGCGGGTCGGGCCGCCGCATGTCGCCCGGGTCACGGTGCTGGCCTGCGCCGGGCTCGTCGCGCTGCTCGCCGCCTTCCTCGTCGTCGCCGGGATCGTCACCATCTGGGACAACCCGGCCGGCGGGGTCGCCCTGGTGATGGCCGGTGCGGTGGTGCTCGCCGTCGCGGAGCTGCTGCGCCGGATGGCCCGGTCCGATCCGACCGACCCGCTCACGATCCTGGTCGGGGCCGACGACATCGGCTTCGAGCGCGGCGGCCAGGTGGTCGACTGTGTGCCGCGAGCCGAGGTCGGCGTCATCGTGCTCGAGGAGTACGGACGGGCCGGCGTGCAGGCCGTCACCGTGCGCGGGCCCCACGGCGACCTGGTGGGCCGGTGGGAGACCGGCTGGTTGGGGAAGGGCTCCGTGCGCCCCTACCGGGCGCTGCGCCGTCACTCCTGGCCTCGGGCGATCCAAGGGGTGGGGACGATGCGGTGGGTGTCCAAGGACGCTCCCGCCTGGGTGCGGGCGTGAGGGAGGGACAGCGAGGTGACGACATGACCTCGGCCGCCTTCAGC
>JAUJNP010000049.1 GCA_030448105.1 Acidimicrobiales bacterium
TGGCCGCCAACATGGGGCTCGTCCCACCGGCGCCCGGGTTCCTCGAGGGCCTGCGACGAGCCTGCGATCGCGCGGGAGCTCTTCTGCTGTTCGACGAGGTCATCACCGGCTTTCGGGTAGCCGTCGGCGGCGCGACCGAGACCTCGGGTGTGGTGCCCGACCTGTGGTGCTTCGGAAAGGTGATCGGCGGTGGCCTGCCGGTGGGCATGTTCGGTGCCAGCCCGGATGTGATGGCCAACGTCGCCCCGCTGGGACCGGTGTACCAGGGCGGCACCCTGAGCGGGAACCCTCTGGCCACCGCCGCCGGTCTGGCCGCCCTCGAGTGCCTCGACTCCGCCACCTACCAACGGCTCGAGGCCGCGGCCACGCGCCTCCAGGCCGGCCTTCAGGATGCTGTGGCCACCGCGGGGCTCCCCGTGCAGGTGCCCCGCCACCACACGCTGGTCGGCCTCTTCGCCGGGGCCGAAGCACCGGTCACGGCATGGCCGGGGGCCAAGGCAGCCGCAGGGACAGGGCTGTACGCCCGGCTCTTCCGGGCCCTCCTCGAGCGCGGGGTGGCGCTGGCCCCCGGCCCGTACGAGGTGCTGTTCCCCAGCCTGGCCCACGACGACGACATCATCGACGCGACGGTGGAGCGCTTCGCTGACGCCTGCGCCGTGGCAGGAGGGCGGGCCGAAGCCCCTCCCTCCTGACCTGTGGCTCAGCGGACTTCAGGTGGTGCGACGGCTTGCCGGGCCAGGGAGAGGGCCGCGGAACGGCCTTCCGAGGTTTGGGCTTGGATGGCGTAGAAGGCTGCTTCGCGGACGAGGCGCTGGGCAGGGTGGCTGCGCTCGAGGCCCCGCCCCCCCACAGCCGCCAGCAGGGCCAGCGCGGCCCGCTGGGCCAGATCGATCCCCATGGCCCGGGCTTCGGCCATGGCGGGCACGTCCACCTCACCCAGGTCGGCGGCGTCGGCCAGCGCCTCGTTCACGGCGATCACCGGGTCCAGGGCCAGGCGCATGACCCCTGCGAGCTCGGCTCCGGCGGCCCCGGTCGCCTCCAGCAGATCCAGCGAGCGAAGGGCTACGCCCTGCGCCGCCGGGTTGCCGCGGTTGCCGATCGAGTCGTCCAGGAGGTCCCAGAACGACCTGTCCAGCTCGAGCACCACGTCGTCCGCCGCAACCGGCGCGCCGTCGAAGCGGAGGCGGACGGTGGCGGTGGCCTGCAACACGGCGAGCTCCAGTGGGCGGGTGGGCGTCAGCCGATCGGCCTCCAGCAGTACCCAGAGCACCGTCCCCGACGGGGTGGTGGCGGCGACTGAGTACACCCCGGCCATGCCCCACCCGGTGGCCCACGGCGCCTCGCCGTGCAGCCGCCATCCCGAGCCGTCCGGTTCGGCCCGCACCAGCGGTGGACCCGGCCGGCGCAGGTGGGCGAAGGCGGTGCCACCGATCACGTCGCCGGCCAGCAGCCGATCGAGCCAGAGAGCCTTGAGGGCCTCGTTCTCGCAGGCAGCCAGGAGGCGCACCGGCCCTTCGTGCTGCGCCCACACGAAGTAGGTGGCCCCGCACGCGCCCCCGAGGATCCGGTGGACCTGACGCCGCTCTGCCGGCTCGAGGGGTGCGGCCGAACCCAGGATCCCGAACGCCCCAGCGGCGCCCAGCGCCTCGAGGTGCCCCTCCGGCACCCGCTCCGCTGCGTCGGTCTCCTGGGCCGAAGGGAACAGCACCCCCTCTGCCACGGCCCGCACCCGCTCGACGACCTCGTCCACCCCGGGGACGGTAGGCGTCAGCCGAGCCGTCGGAACAGTCCGACGCACCCCCGTCCTCATTGTCCAAGCAGACGTCATCACCATCGCTGCCCCCACCGTCATCGCCCTGCCCGTCACCACCGTGATGCAACGAGCCCGCCCGCCGCTCTCCATCGCTCTCGACCCGGTCGCGGCCGATCTCCGCCGCGGCCACCTCCCTCGTCGTGGGGCCGCAGGGCTCGGGCCGCTCCGCCGCCCTCGTCACCGTGGCCCTCGGCCTGCACGGCCACCCGGC
>JAUJNP010000023.1:0-1818 GCA_030448105.1 Acidimicrobiales bacterium
GTCGCGCCCGGCGAGGCGGTCGGCCTGATCGGCCGCAACGGGGCGGGCAAGACCACCACCCTCGCCATGGTGGCCACCATCCTCGCGCCCACCGCCGGTCACCTGCGGGTGCTCGGCGTGGACCCGGCGCGCCGCCCCCGCGACGTGCGGGCCGCACTCGGCTACATGCCCGACGACCCCGGCACCTACGACGGGATGCGGGTGGCCGAGGACCTCGCCTTCTTCGGCGCCGCCCACGGCGCCTCGGCCGCCGTGGTGTCCGAGCGGGTCGAGGCCCTCCTACCCGCCATCGGAATGGTCGAGCACCGTGACGCCGACTGCCGCACCCTCAGCCGGGGCCTGCGCCAGCGCCTGGCCCTCGGCCGGGCCCTCGTGCACGAGCCCGAGCTGGTGGTCCTCGACGAACCGGCCAACGGGCTCGACCCGGGGGCTCGCGCCCAGCTCCGGAACCTGCTCGGCGCCCTGCGCGACCAGGGCCGGACCGTGGTGGTCAGCTCCCACATCCTCTCCGAGCTGGAGGACCTCTGCGACGAGGTGGCCATCGTCGACCGCGGCCGGGTGGTCGTGGCCGGGCCACCACGGCGGATCCGCGACGCCGGCGACGGGCCCCGCGCCGTGCGCGTGCGCCTGGCCGGCGGCGCCGAACGGGTCGTGCACGCCGCCGACGAGGCGGCCCAGGCCGCGCTCCTGCGCCGGCTGGCGGTCGACGAGGGCCTCCCCGTGGTGGAGTTCGCCCGCGTGGACGGCGGCCTGGAGGACCTCTTCCTCCGCCTCACAGACGGTGACGCGGCGCAGCCGCCAGGCGGAGCCGCACGCTGATGAGACCCGGATGGCGAAGCCGGAGCGCAGAAGCGAAGCGCCGGAGCTCCAATGTGACGGCGCAGCCGCCAGGCGGAGCTCCGACGTGATCACCAGCCCCGTGTTCGCCTTCGAGGCCCGGCGGCGGGCGCAGCGAGGCCGGCTGGCGGTGCTCACCACCGTCGAGCTGGTGCTGCTGGCCGCCGTGCTGGTGCTGACGTACCAGGCCCAGACGGCCGGCGCCGGGCTGACCAGCGCTCCCACCACCACCGATGCCGCTGCCCTCGGCCGCAGCCTGTTCCAGTGGCTGGTGTTCGCCCTCACCCTGCTGCTCCTGTTCTTCGTGCCGGCGGTGACGGCGGGCGCGGTGGCAGGCGAGCGCGAGCGCCGCACCCTGGTGCCGTTGCTGCTGACGGGCCTGGCGCCCCGGCCGATCCTCGCCGCCAAGCTGGCCACCGCCGTGGCCACCAGCCTGGTGCTGGTGGCCGTAGCGCTGCCGCTCCTCGTGGTGCCCACCGTCATCGGCGGGGTGAGCCTGGCCCGGGTGGTGGCCACCGCGCTGGCGCTGGCCGCGGTGGCCGTGGCTCTGGCCGGGCTGACCATCACCGCCTCGACCTTGGCGCGGGAGGTCCAGGGCGCCGCCGCCCTCGCCTTCGGGGTGGTGGGCGTCCTCACCGTGGCCACCTTCGCGGTGGCTGGCGCCTACGCCATCGCCGACGGGGAGGTCGGCCGCGACCCGGCGCCCCTCCCCGGAGCGCTGCTCGCGCCGAACCCGCTGGTGATCGTGGCCGACGTGGCCGCCGACCGCAGTGGCGGGGTGTCGGTAGACACTCCCCTCGACGGTCTCCGCACGGTGGCCCACCGCAGCGACCGCCCCCGGGGACGGATCGTGCCCTTGTGGGCGCTGGGCCTGGCCGTCGACCTCGGCGCCGCCGGCGCCGGCCTGCACCTCGCCGCCCGCCGCCTTCGCACCCCGTCAGAACACGAACCGTGACGCTGCGCAGCCGCCAGGCGGAGCAG
>JAUJNP010000023.1:1918-19811 GCA_030448105.1 Acidimicrobiales bacterium
TCAGCCCTCCCGGGCGCCGGGGGTGCCGGCGTCGACCACCCAGGTGCTGCGGGTGGCCACGTCCGCCTCGGGGCGGCGGGTGGTCGAGACCACCCGGAAGCGGGCGGTGAAGGCGTCGGGGGTCACCTCGCACGCCACGTAGCCCCGCTCCCGGACGTTGAACCACTTCACCTGAGGCAGGCCACCGACGAGGGCCTCTGCCGCCGCCGCGACCTCGGGGGGGAAGTCGGAGCTGATCGACGTCCCCACGAACTCGGCCGCCACCACCGGCGCGCCGGGCTCCCCGGTCGAGACGTCGCCCACCCCGCTGGCGTGGATGTCGCCGGTGATCACCACCGGGTTGGACACCCCCGTGCTGGAGATCGAGTCGAGCAGCCGGGTCCGGGCCGCTGGGTAGCCGTCCCACTGGTCCATGTTGAAGAACGGCCCGAACGGCAGCGGGGTCATCACCACCTGGTTGGCCAGCACGTTCCACGTCGCCTCGGACCCGGAGAAGCGCTTCTCCAACCACGCCTCCTGCTCTCCTCCCAGCATCGTGGCATCGGAGACGGTGCGCTCGGGGCAGTCCTCGGACACATCCCCGCCGGTGTCGCAGGGCTGGTCGGAGCGGAACTGACGGCCGTCGAGCAGGTGGAAGCGGGCCAGCCGGCCCCAGTCGAGGGTGCGGTACAGCTCCGCAGGCTCGTCACCGGGGCGGGCGATCCGGAGCGGCTGGTGCTCGTAGTACACCTGGTAGGCGGCGATCCGCCGCTCGGCGAAGCCGGGGGCGTCGGCCACCTTGTCGGGTTGGTCGCCGGCGTAGTCGTTCTCCACCTCGTGGTCGTCCCAGATGGACAGCCACGGCGCCGCCGCGTGCGCCGCCTGGAGGTTCGGGTCGCCCTTGTAGAGGCCGTAACGGTTCCGGTACCCCTCGAGGGTGCGCACCTCCTCGCTGTTGTGCCGGCGAACGCCGTTCCCGCCGGTGATCCCGGTCTCGTAGATGTAGTCGCCGAGGAACACCACCAGGTCAGGGTCCTCCTCGGCGGCGTGGCGCCACGCCGGCCAGTACCCGTCCTTCCAGTTCTGGCACGACGCGAACACGAACCGCAGGCGGTCCACCTCGGCGCCGTCGGCGGGAGCGGTGCGGGTGCGCCCGACGGGACTGGTCTCGGCGCCGGCGGTGAACCGGTAGAAGTACCGGCGCGCGGGGTCGAGCCCGCCGGCCTCGGCGTGCACGGAGTGGGCCAGGGCGGCGGGGGCCGTCTCCACGCCTTCGGCCACGACCCGGCCGAACCCTTCGTCGGTGGCGACCTCCCAGCGGACGGGCACGTCGCCCGACGGCATGCCGCCACCATCGAGCGGGCGGGGGGCGAGGCGGGTCCAGAGGATCACCGAGTCGGGCCGCGGGTCGCCCGAGGCCACGCCCAGGGCGAAGAGGTCGGCCGGCAGGTCCGGGACCGCGCCGGTGGTGGTGGTCTCGGCGGGGCGCCGGGGCGCGGCGCCGTCGGTGCTGTCGCCGTCGTCGTCACCGCCGGTGCAGGCGGCCGCCAGCGCGCTGGCCACCACCCCGGTGAGGAAGCGTCGGCGGGTGAGGGGTTCGGGCACGGCGCCGACGCTACGTCGGCTCGCGGCCGCCGGCGTCGCGACCGTACGATCCTGGCCATGACCGACCTCGGGCCGGGGCCCCTCGCCGGCGTGCGTGTGCTCGACTTCTCACGGGTGCTGTCCGGGCCGATCTGCGGGCGGGCGCTGGTCGACCTCGGCGCCGAGGTGGTCAAGGTCGAGCCGCCGGCGGGTGACCTCACCCGCTTCGCCCACCCCAAGGTCAACTCCCTGGCGCTGTACTTCACCCAGCAGAACGTCGGGAAGCGCAACCTCTCCCTCGACCTGCGCCGGCCCGAAGCCGTCGACCTCCTGCGCCGGCTCGCCGGGCGATGCGACGTGGTGCTGGAGAACTTCCGGGCCGGTGTCATGGACCGCATGGGCCTGGGCTGGCCCGAGCTGTCGGCGGTTAATCCCCGGCTCGTCTACGCGTCGATCAGCGGCTACGGCCAGGACGGACCCTGGGCCGGGCGGCGCGCCTACGCGGTCAGCGTGCAGGCCGAGGCGGGCATCACCGCCGGCAGCCTCGCCCACCGGGCCCGCCAGGGGGCGCCCGGCGACCCCGTAAACGAGCCGTACTCCCACGCCGACGTCTACGCCGGCCTCCTCGCCCTCAGCGCCATCCTCGCCGCCCTCCGCCACCGCGACCGCACCGGTGAGGGCCAGCACATCGACGTGGCCATGGCCCAGGCCATGCTCTTCGTCAACGAGCACGCCCAGCTCGAGCTGGCCGAGGTCGACGCCCCCGGCCGGGTCCTGTCCCTGGCCCCGGGTGACTCGCCCCTGTGTCGGCTGGCCGACGGCACCACCGTCACCATCGTCGGCCACCCCTGCGCCACCGGCACCTTCGAGCTGTACTGCCGGGCCATGGCCCGTCCCGACCTGCGCGACGACCCCCGCTTCGGCACCGAGGCCGACCGCCTCGCCCGCCGGGAGGAGCTGTTCGGGATCGTGCGCGACTGGGTGCGGGCCCAGCACGACGTGGCCGCCCTGGAGCGCACCCTGGCCGACGCCGGCCTGGCCATGGGCGTGGTGCGCACGGTGGCGGAGCTGGCGGCCACCCCGTGGGCGGAGGCCCGGGGGGCGGTGGCCCAGGTCGACGACCGCGGCGGCGGCACGGTCCGGGTGCCGAACGCGCCCTGGCGGTTCTCGTCCACCCCGGCCGGGGCCCGGGGACGCCCCGCCTACCGGGGCGAGGACAACCGGGAGGTCCTGGCCGATCTGCTCGACCTCGACGACGACGCCATCGACCGGCTCGAAGCCGACGGCGTGCTCTCCCGCCGCCTCCCCTCCCCGTGATCAACCTGCCCGCCCCCATGAAGGCGGTGACGGGCGACCTGCCCTCCGACGACGACGGCTGGGCCTACGAGATCAAGTGGGACGGCATGCGGGTGATCGCCGGCGTCGACGCCGACGGGTTGCAGGCGGTCAGCACCCGCCGCCTCGACGTGGCCCCCCGCTTCCCGGAGCTGGAGGCGCTGGCGGGGGCGGTGCAGGGCCAGCCCGTGGTGGTCGACGGCGAGGTCGTGGCCTTCGCCGGAGACCGCACCGACTTCTCCCGCCTTCAGCAGCGCATGCACGTGGCCGGTCGGGCCGAGGCCCACCGGCGGGCCGCCACCACCCCGGTGGTCTACGTGGTCTTCGACCTGCTGCAGCTCGACGGGAACGACACCACCGCCCTGCCCTACCTCGACCGTCGTCGGCTGCTCACCGACCTGGTGGAGCCGAGCGCCACCATCTCGGTGCCCGCCCACCGCGAAGGCGACGGGCGGTCGCTGCTCGACGCCGCCCGCGACCGCCACCTCGAGGGGCTGATGGCCAAGCGGGTGGCCAGCCGCTACGAGCCGGGGAAGCGCTCGCCGGCGTGGCGCAAGGTGAAGGTGCGCCATCGCCAGGAGCTCGTGGTGGGCGGGTGGACGCCCGGCGAAGGGGGCCGTGCGGGCCACCTCGGCGCGCTCCTGGTCGGGTTCCACGACGAGGGCGGCCTCGTCTTCGCCGGCGCGGTGGGGACCGGCTTCAACCACGCCGAGCTGGACCGGGTGCAGCGGGTGCTCGACCCCTTGACCGTCCCCGACCCCCCGTTCGCCACGCCGGTGCCCCGGCCGGTGGCCCGCACCGCCCACTGGGTGAGGCCCAAGGTCGTGGTCGAGGTGGAGTTCGCCGAGTGGACCTCCGAGGGCCGCCTTCGCCACCCGTCGTACCTCGGTCAGCGCATCGACGCCGATCCCACCCGCGTGGTGCGCGAGCCCTGAAACATGACACGACTGTTTGCTCGGCTGTAACCGTGGGTAACGCGGGCGACGTGGCCGGTCCAGCGACGGTGACGGCGGCGTTCGCCCCCGAGCCCCACAGCGCGGGCGCGGCCCGGCGCTTCGTGGCCACCACCCTCGCCGCGTGGGGGTTGCCCGAGGCGGTCGAGGTGGCCTGCCTCCTCACCAGCGAGCTGGTGGCCAACGCCGTGCTGCACGCCCGCACACCTCTGCGGCTGGTGCTGGCCACGGTCGACCGTTCCATCCGGGTGGAGGTCCACGACCTGAGCCCGCTGGTGGCCGCGCCCCGCCCACTCGGTTCCAACTCCATGAGCGGTCGGGGCCTGCACATGGTGGACCGGCTGAGCGACGCCTGGGGGATGGCCCCCGAGGGCGGGGGCAAGCAGGTCTGGTTCGCGCTGAGCGCCTAGGGAGACCGTCCCAGGGATCGGTGGGGCCGGGCGTGCCAGAATCGGCACGGCCGCAGCCCGCGAGGTGGGATCCCTTTGACCGAAGACGAGATCCGGCTGGCCGTGCCCGCTTCGCCAGAGTTTGTCCGCCTTGCCCGGTTGACGGCGGCGGGCCTGGCCAACCGGGTGGGCTTCACCTACGACGAGGTGGAGGACCTGCGCATCGCGGTCGGCGAGGCGTGTTCGCACCTGATCGGTACCGGCGGCCGCGCCGGCTCGGTGTCGTTGGTCTTCCGGCTGGGCGCCAACGAGGTACGGATCGAGGCCAAGGCGTCGGGCGCGGCCGGGCCCTCCGACGGCGACACCGCCGATCCGGCGATGTCGGCCCAGATCCTCGACGCGGTGGTCGACGAGTTCCACCTGGCCCGCGGCGCAGTGTTCCTGCGCAAGCGTCGAGCCGACGGCGTTCGCGCGTCATGAGCCTCGACGACGCCGAGCGCCAGGTCCTGCGGGCCAAGTTCAAGGAGTACGGGCGCACCGGCGAACGGTCCGTGCGCGACGAGCTCATCGAGGCCCATCTCCGGCTGGCCGAGCACCTGGCCCGGCGGTTCTCGAACCGGGGGGTCGCGCTCGACGACCTCGTCCAGGTGGCCTCCCTGGGTCTGGTCAAGGCGGTCGAGCGCTTCGACCCCGACCGGGGCCTCGAGTTCTCGACCTTCGCCACACCCACGATCGTCGGTGAGCTCAAGCGCCCCTTCCGCGACAAGGGCTGGTCGGTGCGGGTGCCCCGACGGGTGCAGGAGCTGCACGTGGAGATCAACACCCTCGTGGGCGAGCTCACCCAACGCCTGGGCCGCTCCCCCACCATCGCCGAGCTGGCCGGCATGGCGAGCACCTCCGAGGAGGAGGTGCTCGAGGCCATGGAGGCGGCCCAGGCCTACCGCTCGGCGTCGATCGACGCACCGACCGGCGGGGGGGACGACGACACCCGGGGGTTGGCCGCCCAGCTCGGCGACGAGGACGTCAACCTGTTCGAGGCCGAGAACCGCCTGCTCATCGCCGACCTGCTGACCACCCTCCCCAAGCGCGAGCAGCTGATGCTCCGGCTGCGGTTCTTCGAGGGGATGACCCAGAGCCAGATCGCCGACCGGCTGGGGATCAGCCAGATGCACGTGTCCCGCCTGCTGGCCAAGAGCCTCGGCCAGCTCCGGGACCGGGTGGAGCACGCCGACGGCTAGCCCTTGAGGTAGTCGCCGTGCTGGTCGGACACGTCGACCCCGATGGCGTCGACCGCGGTGGCGGCCGAGAGGACCGCGAAGGTGGCCGAGCTGTGGGCGCACACCGTGCCGTTGGCCCGCCGGACCTCGGCCTCGGTGGTGATGCGGTCCGCGTCGCGCTCGATGACCCGGGCCTCGACCGAGTAGGGCTTGCCCACCAGGACGGCCTGCTCGAACCGGGTGGTGGTCTCCACCGTCACCGCGAACTTGCCCGCCACCGCGATGGTGGCCCACGCCTGGGCCTCGTCCAGCACGGCGAGGGTGACTCCGCCGTGCACGTAGCTGGGCGCTCCGGAGAACTCCGAGCCGAGGGTGAACTCGGCGACCACCGTGCCCGCCTCGTCGTCGTGATCGAAGGGGATGCGCAGCCCGGCGGCGTTGCGCGGCTCACACACGAAGCAGTTGGAGTCGAAGCCCCACGCCTCGTTGCGCAACCGGTGCCGGGCCATCGCCGGAGAATACGGACCGGCGCCACCCGCCGGACCAGCCCTCTCAAACCCCGCTGTGGCCGAAGCCGCCCTCGCCCCGCTCGGAGGGCTCCAGTGCCTCGACGGGGCGGAAGGCGGCGTGCTCGACGCGCGTGATCACGAGCTGGGCGATGCGGTCGCCCCGCTGCACCCGGTAGGCGTCCGCCGGGTCGGTGTTGACCAGCAGCACGGCCAGCTCGCCGCGGTAGCCGGGGTCGACCAGCCCCGGGGTGTTCAGGCAGGTGACGCCGTGGCGCAGGGCCAGGCCGCTGCGGGGCACGACCAGGGCGGCGTGACCCTCGGGTACGGCGAGGGCGATGCCGGTGGGCACGAGCGCCCGGCCCCCGCCGGGTGCGAGCACCGCCTCCTCCCGGGCCACCAGGTCGGCGCCGGCGTCGCCCGCCCGGGCGTAGGAGGGCAGGGCCAGATCGGGATCGAGCACGACCACCGGGATCTCGACCACGGGGCCCGACCCTATGCTCGGCCGCCGTGCTCGTCTGGATGGACCTGGAGATGACCGGCCTCGACCCGGCCCGCCACGTCATCGTCGAGATCGCCACCCTCGTCACCGACGACGACCTGGAGGTGGTGGCCGAGGGGCCCGACCTGGTGGTGAACCAGCCGGCGGAGGCGCTCGCCGCCATGGAGGACGTGGTGCGTGAGATGCACACCAAGAGCGGGCTGCTGGAGGCCATCACCTCGTCGACGGTCACCCTGGAAGAGGCGGGCGAGCGGACTCTCACCTTCGTCCGGGAGCACGTCCCCGAGCCCCGCACCGTTCCCTTGTGCGGGAACTCCATCGGCACCGATCGGCGGTTCCTCGCCGTGTACCTGCCCGCGATCGAGGAGCACCTGCACTACCGGTCGGTCGACGTGTCCACCCTGAAGGAGCTGGCCCGACGGTGGTACCCGGCGGCCCTGGCCGAGGCGCCCCGCAAGGACACCGCCCACCGTGCCCTGGACGACATCCGCGAGAGCGTGGCCGAGCTGCGTTTCTACCGGGAACGGCTCTTCCGCCCCGCCGACGCCTGACGCCCGAGCAGCTGGCGGCGCGGCGCCACCGGTCGCCCCTTCCACCGGACCGGCCGGCGGGCGAGGGTCAGCACGACCGAGCGGACGAACACGACGAGGAAGGTGAGCAGGGGCAAGGGGAACAGCAGGGCGGTGCCCGGGCCGAAGCTCCCCGCTCGGCGCAGCATCCACCAGAGCTGCGCGGCCGCGAGGGCGTAGACGGCGGCGGCGAGGGCGACGCCCCCGGTGTCGGGGCCACCCATGGCGAGGCGGGCGACCCGCCACACCGCCTCGAGCGGAAGGCTGAGCCAGGCGGCGATGAGCACGACGGTGGAGAGGCGGGCGGTGCCGGCCCCGGCGGCGAAGTTCTTGGTCCAGCCCTCCACCAGGGCGCCGATCCCGCCCGGGTACATCCGGTAGGTGGCCACGTCCTGACCGGCGTAGAGGCGCACCGGGCGTCCGCACCGCCGCCAGCGCTGGCCGAGGCGCACGTCGTCGAGCACCTCGCCGGCGACGGAGGCGTGGCCGCCGAGCTCGACGTAGTCGCTCACTCCGACCACCATCACCGGCCCGTACGCGCCGTTGGGGCGGCGGCGGGAGCCGAGGGGGGTGTGGGCGTCGGTGCCCATGAGCGCCACCGCGTTGAAGATGGCGCTGAGGCGCTCGCCGGCGCCGACCACTCGGTGGTACGGAGCGGCCGACACCATCCCGCCGCCCTCGGCCTGGTCGGCCACCAACCGGTCGAGGGCACCCGGAGCCAAGGCGGTGTCGGCGTCGAGGAAGCAGAGCGTCTCGCCCGTGGCGGCGGCGGCACCGGTGGCGCAGGCCCAGGCCTTGCCGGTCCAGCCGGCGGGCAGGTCAGGAGCGGCGATCACCCGGGCCCCGGCCTGGGCGGCCACCGCGGCGGTGGCATCGGTTGAGTGGTCGTCCACCACCACCAGCTCGTCGCCCGCGCCCAGTTGGCCGGCGACGGCGGCGAGGGTGGTGGGTAGGGCGCCGGCCTCGTTCCGGGCGGGCACGACCACCGTGCAGGGCGGCCGTCGGCGGCCCGTGGCGTCGGGCGGCCCGGCGAGGCGCCACAGCAGCCACAAGCCGAGGGCCAGCCGCACCGCCAGCCACCCCACCTCGAACGCCGACACCGCGTGAACGGTAAGCCTTGACCGGCGGGTCAAGGTAGGGTCTCGAACGTGGTCGCCCCCGCCCGCCCCGCCAAGCAGGAGCAGGAGCCGGCCAGCGACACCATCACCGAGGTGGCTCCGGGGGTGCTGCGCCTCCAGCTCCCCATCTCGCTTCCCGGTCTCGGCCACGTGAACTGCTACGCGCTGGAGGACGACCGCGGCGTGGCCGTCGTCGACCCGGGTCTGCCCGGGCCGGCATCGGAGAAGGCGCTGCTCGGTCGCCTGGCGGCCGCCGGGTTCTCGGTCGGCCACGTCCACACCGTGGTGGTGACCCACTCGCACCCCGACCACTTCGGCGGGGCCAACCGGCTGCGCCGCGAGTCCGGCGCGGAGATCGTCACCCACCGCCTGTTCCGCAACTGGTGGGATCCCGGCGACGACGCCGAGCTCGACCCCGCCGACCCCGTGGATCGCGACGGCGTCGACACCACCGACGGAGCCCCTGGCCGGTCGGTGTTCGACGGCACCACCCCCTGGGGCGGGGAGCGGGTTCGGCTCCCGCGCAGCATGCGGACCCGGGCCCTGGCCATGCGCACCGTCGCCCGCCGCCGGTTCATGCCGCCGCAGCCCACCGTGCGCGTGGAGGAGGCCGAGGTCCTGCGTCTCGCCGGCCGGGACTGGGTGGCGGTCCACACCCCTGGGCACACCCCCGACCACCTCTGCCTGTTCGACCCCGCCGAGGGCGTGCTCCTGTCCGGAGACCACGTGCTACCCACCATCACCCCGCACATCTCCGGGGTGGGCGCCGGGCCCGACCCCTTGGCCGGGTTCTTCGCGTCGCTGGAACGGATGCACACGCTCGAGGGCGTGCGCACCGTGCTCCCCGCCCACGGCCACCCGTTCGCCGACCTGGGGGAACGGGCCGACGCCATCCGCCGCCACCACGACGAGCGCCTGGCCACCCTGCGCGCCGCGTCGGCCGGACTGGGGCCGGCCACCGTGGCTGAGCTGTCGAGGGAGCTCTTCTCGCCCCGGGCGTGGGGCCCGATGGCCGAGAGCGAGACCTACGCCCACCTCGAGCACCTGCGCCTGGCCGGCCACGCCACCCGCGCCGAGACGGCCGGCACCCTCCGCTACACCGTGGCCTGACGCTGCGCAGCCGCCAGGCGGAGCAGCAGGACCGGTGCCACCCGGATGGCGAAGCCGCTCCGGAGGAGGTGAAGCCGGAGGAGGAGCCAAAGCAGCACAGCTGCGCAGCCGCTAGGCGGAGCAGCAGACCGGTGCCACCCGGATGGCGAAGCCGCTCCGGAGGAGGCGAAGCCGGAGGAGGAGCCAAAGCAGCACAGCTGCGCAGTCGCCAGGCGGAGCAGCAGGACCGGTGCCACCCGGATGGCGAAGCCGCTCCGGAGGAGGCGAAGCCCGAGGAGGAGCCAAAGCAGCACAGCTGCGAGTAATTCCGGTTGACGGATCGCCGAAGTCGTGGTCCCATGCAAGCGACGCCGGTCCTGCCCGGCCGATCCCCCGCCCGCCCCGCCCCGAGGACAGCCCCGATGACCTACGGCACCCCGCAGCAGCAGCGCCTCATCGCTGCCGGTGCCGCGCGCCGGGGCGAGGGTCGTCGTTCGACCACCACGCCGTGGTCCCTCGGCACCGAGGTGCAGGCCGCCGCCAAGCCGCGGACCACCGTGCTCGCCACCTGCATGGCGGCCAACACCGTGGCCAACCACTTCGCCGACCCCACCAACCGATGGCCCGAGGAGGCTCCGCTCTGACGAGCGAAGCACCCAGAACCTCCGGAGGCCGTCGGGACATCCCGACGGCCTTTCTGGTTTTTCGGGGTCCCGACGGCACCGCACCCCTCACGCAAGCCCGCCGACCGACAACCGAGCACCAAGACACCGGGAAGGGGACCCCGATGTTCGCCCGAAGCGACGACCGAACGACCGAGCCCGACGACTGCAGCTGGTGGGCCGAAGCCCGCTGCAACGACGGCGCCGCCACCATGGCCGGCCTGTTCTTCTCCGAGGAGCTGCAGGACATCGCCATGGCCAAGGCCATCTGCGCCAAGTGCCCGGCCCTGGTGCCGTGCCTGGAGGGCGCCCTCGACCGGCGTGAGCCGTGGGGGGTGTGGGGCGGTCAGCTCTTCCTCAACGGGAAGATCCTCGCCAGCAAGCGCCGGCGGGGCCGCCCGCCCAAGGTGCCCCGGCCCGAGGACGAGTTGCCCGACATCCCCATCCCCGAGCACCTCCGCACCGCGTAACCGGCGCGACCGGCCGGCAAGGAGGAGGGGGCGGTACCGTCGAGAGCCGGTATGGCCCCCTCCTCCACCACCACCACCCGCGCCCGCTCGCGTCGCGCCCGGCTCGACCGGCGCACCATCGCCGTCTGCGTGGCCGTCGCCGCCGTGGCCGCCGCGCTCAGCGCGGTGCTGGTGGCGGGGGCCGTCGGCGACGGCGGCGAGGCCACCGCCGGACTGGAGCGCAGCCGCCCCGCTCCCACGCTCTCCTTCGGCCGCTTCGACGGCTCCACCGGATCGGTGGCGGACTACCGGGGCCAGAAGCTGGTGGTGAACTTCTTCAGCTCCACCTGCGTGCCGTGCAAGCGGGAGATGCCGGCCCTCGAGCAGGTGCAGCGCGAGGCCGGCGACGAGATCACCGTGCTGGGCATCGATGTACAGGACACCCCCGAGGCGGGCCGGGCCATGGTCCGCCAGACCGGCGTCACCTACGACATCGGTCGCGACCCCAACGGCACCCTGTTCAACCGGTTCGGCGCCACCCTCCTGCCCGCCACCGCCTTCGTCGATACCGACGGCACCCTCCTCGATCTCCACACCGGGGCGCTCACCGCCCGCCAGCTGCGGGCCAAGATCAGCGCCACCCTGCTCGGCGGGGGCTGACGGTGGGTGGGGGCAGGTTCGCCCTGGCCTTTGCCGCCGGGATGGTGGCCACGGTGAACCCGTGCGGGTTCGCCATGCTGCCCGCCTACCTGGGGTGGTTCATCTCCGGCGACAGCGACGGTGACGGCGCCGGCGCCCCTCGGCCGGCCACGACCGCCACGGTGCTGCGGGCGGTGGTGGTGGCGACGGTGGTGGCGTCGGGGTTCGTGGCCGTGTTCGGCACCGCGGGGGCGTTGCTCAGCTGGTTCTCGGTGTCGCTGTACTCGGTGACGCCGTGGGTGACGGTGGTGATCGGGCTGGGCCTGGTGGCGGTGGGCATCGCCCTGGTCGCCGGTTGGCAACCGACCGTCGCCCTCCCCAAGCTCGAGCGGGGCACCTCGGGGCGGGGCCTGCGGTCGATGTTCCTGTTCGGCGTGTCGTACGCGGTGGCGTCGGTGTCGTGCACCCTGCCGGTGTTCGTGGCCCAGGTGTCGAACACGTTCGGCCGCAGCTTCGCGTCGGGGGTCGGCGTGTTCCTCACCTTCACGCTGGGCATGGCGGTGGTCCTCGTCGTGCTCTCGGTGGCGGTGGCCCTGGCCCGCCAGTCGCTGGTGGCGGCGGTGCGGCGGGCGGTCCGCTACGTGAACCGGGTGGCCGGCGCCCTCCTCGTGGTCACCGGCGCCTACGTCGCCTGGTACGGCGGGTACGAGATCCGCTCCGCCGACCGGGCGGCGGGGGCCGATGCCGCCGTGGACCGGGTGACGGGCTGGTCCTCCACCATCGCCAACCTCGTGCAGGACATCGGCGCCCTGCGCCTCGGGCTGGTGGGCGCCCTCCTCGTGGGAGCCGCCCTGGCCGTCACCTACGCGTCGTCGGCATCGAAGCGCGACAGCAGCTCGAGCAGCTCCTCGCCGTAGAGGTCGAGCTTGGCCGGGCCGATGCCCGGGATGCGGGCCAGCGCCGCCAGCGAGCCGGGCCGGGCCTCGGCGACGGCACGCACCACGGCGTTGCTGGCCACCACGTAGGCCGGCACCTCGTCGGCCTTGGACCGGGCGGTGCGCCACTCCCGCAGGGCCGCTTCCACCGTGGCCGCCGTCCCGGTGAGGGCGTCGGGTGCGACCCGCCCCGCCGCTGCGCCCGGCGGTGGACGGCGGCTCGTCGGTGCATCGGCGCCGGGGGGACGGTGCGGGGCACTGCCGTCGAGCTCGGCCAGCAGCGGCGAGGGGCGGGTGGCGTCGCCGAGCACGACCACTCGGTGGCGGGCCCGGGTGATGGCCACGTGCAGCACCCGGCGCTCCTCCTCGACATCGGCGGCCAGGCGGTGGGGCAGGACCCCGGCGGTCACCCCGAACACGGCCACGCGGTCCCACTCGCGCCCCTTCACCCGGTGCACGGTGGAGAGGGTGACCCCGCCCGGGGCGTGCTCGCGGCGGAACACCGACCGCAGCCACGGCTCGAAGCCGGCGGGGTCGGGGTGCAGATCGGCCACCTGTAGCAGGCCCTCGAGGTCGTCGAGCTGGCTGCTGCCCTCGCCGCCCTTGGACCGGTCGAGCAGCTCCATGGCCTCCCCCAGGCCGACGTCGTCCTTCACCGCCCTCAGCACGTCGCGGGTGGTGCCCTGGCGGGCGGCGGCGATCACCACCGCCAGGTCGTCGGCCAGGCGCTCCACCTTGGCGCCCACCTTGGCGTCGTCGATGCGGTCGGCGATGGCCCGCAGCCGGTCGAGGTCGAGCCCGGGCCGGAACCACTTGGTGATCCAGTTGGGCAGGCCCCGGCTGGGCCGGCGGTGCACCTCGGCCAGATCGTCGGGGGCGAGGTCGTCGGGGCAGGTGGCCAGGCGCAGGTAGGCGAGGGCGGCCCGGATGCCGGTGCGGGAGAGCACGTCGGGCGACAACGCCGAGGCGAGGGGCACGCCGGCGTCGGCCAAGGCCACGTGGGGGGCGAGCAGCAGCGAGTTCACCCTCGCCAGGACGGCCACTTCGGCGGGGGCCACGCCGGGGTCGTCGAGCCAGCCCGTCACCTCCTGCACCACCGCGGCGGCGCCCGCCTCCGGTGGGTCCAGCCGGGTGCGGAGGGCCTCCGGGCTGGGATCGGCGTGGGGCCCCGGGTGGATCTCCTTGGCCACCCGCCGGTGGTTGTAGGACAGCAGGTGGACGGCGGCGCCCACCACCGCCGTGGGGCAGCGGTAGTTCACCCGGAGCGGGTGGTCGGCGGCGCCCGGGAAGAACCGGTCGAAGTGGATGAGGAAGCGGGGGTCGGCGCCGGCGTGCTGGTAGATCACCTGGTCGTCGTCGCCCACCCCGAACACGTCGAGGGCGGGCGTGGCCAGCAGACGCACCAGCAGCACGTGGGCGGGAGTGAGGTCCTGGAGCTCGTCGACCAGCAGGTGGCGGTGGGCGGCCTGGGCCCGGCGCCGGAACGGGCCGTCGCCGAGCAACGCCTCCACCGCCGCGTAGACCTGCTCGTCGAAATCGACGGCGCCGGCCCGGGCCAGGTCGGCCCGGTAGGGCCCGACCATGCCGGCGAAACCGGGCACGTCGCCCCGCTCGGCCTCCACGTCGTCGGGGTCGCGCAGGCCGAGGCGCACGGTGGTGAGGGCCTCGAGGTAGGGGCCGAGGGGGTCGGTGTTGGCGCGGGGCCGGCGCTTGGGGGCGAGCCGGTCGAGGATGCGGCGGACCTCGCGCTCGTCGAGGACCCGGGGGGCCTGGCCGCGGTGGTCGGCCAGGAGCCCGTAGGCGAGGCCGTTGAGGGTCTGCACGCGGGGGGCGAAGTCGGCGCAGCGCTCCACCATCTCGTCGCGCGCCTTGACGTTGTAGGCGACGGCCAGCACCGCCTCCCGTTCGAGGTGGCGGTCGACCCGCAGGTGGCGCAGGCGCTCGGTGAGCACGCGGGTCTTGCCCGAGCCGGCGGGGGCGATCACCCGGGCCGGCCCGGCGCCGTGGGCCACCGCCGCCAGCTGGTCGGGGGCGAGCGCCGCCGTCGGGCCCACGTCGGCCGGCGCCAGCGTGAGACGCCCCAGCTCCACCGACTCGGCGTGGACGACGGTTAGGCCCTCGACCGGACCCCGCGGCCCGCCGTCGATCCAGGCCGGAGTGCCGTCGGGCAGACGGACGTCGCCGGCACCGTCGACCTCGGCGGTGGCCGCCGCGCCGAGGCGGGCCGCCTTCACCGCCCACCACCACTTCGGATCCCCGGATCGGGCGTCGTAGGTGTTGGCCCACACCAGGAAGTGCAGCCGGTCGAGGGCGGCGTCGAAGGCGGGATCGAGGGTCCAGGGCTCCACCGCCCAGCTCTGCGGCTCGCGGAAGCGGCTGGGGTCGACGGCCAGCTCCACCACCATCGGTCGGCGGGCCGACCAGGCGCCGTGGAGGCTGGCCACGGTGGCGGCCGGCGCGGCCAGCACGGCGTCGTCGATGCAGGCCACCGGCGCCCCCGCCCACGGCCCGGGCACTGCCTGGCCGGCGCTGACCACCACGCCCCGCCCGAGGGCCGAAGGTCCGGGAACGGGCACTCCCGCACCCTATGCACAGGGTCTGACAGCCGGCGCCGGAGTCGCTCAGGGGGCCAGTCGCTCGATCAGCCAGCCGCCGTCGTCGCTGCGCCGGTAACGGAGGCGATCGTGCATGCGGTTGGGCCGCCCCTGCCAGAGCTCCACCTCCTCGGGGAGGACGCGATAGCCGCCCCAGTGCGGCGGCCGGGGCACCTCGTCCGGGAAGCGGTGGCCGGCGTCGGCCCACCGGCGTTCGAGCTCGGCCCTGTCGGCCACGACCGTGGTCTGGTCCGACGCCCACGCCCCCACCTGGCTGCCCCGGGGCCGGCTGGCGAAGTAGGCGTCGGCCTCCTCCCCGCTCACCGCCTCCACCGGGCCGGTCACCCGCACCTGGCGCTCGAGGGTGATCCAGGCGAAGCACAACGCGGCCCACGGGTTGGCGGCCAGGTCGGCGCCCTTGCGGCTCCGGGTGTTGGTGAAGAACACGAAGCCGGTGTCGAGCCCCTTCATCAGCACGAACCGGACCGACGGGCGGCCCTCGGCGTCGGCGGTGGCCAGGGCCACGGCGTTGGCGTCGTAGGGGTCGGTGGCGGTCCAGTCGGCGAACCAGCGGCGGAACTGGGTTAAGGGGTCCGGCGCCAGGTCGGCCCGGCGCAGGCCCCGGTCGCCGTAGACCTCGCGGAGGTGGGCCAGCTCGTCGTCGCGGTCGGTCAACGGCGCTCGAAGCGCTGCGTGAGGAAGGTGAGGTGCTCCAGCATGTCGGGGTCGGCGGCCGGCCCGTAGGCCGACACGAGGGTGCCCCGCAGGTCGCACTGCGGGTAGCGCACACCGAACACGATCATCTCGTCACCGGGGTCGCTGTCGCCCTCGAAGCGGAACACCTGCTCCACCTCCACCTCGTCGATCGGGCACGGTCGCTCCGCCCCGCTGAAGCGCAGGACGCCTCCGTCGAGCATGTGCACGGGGACGTCGTAGCCCTCGGCGCCGAGGTGCAGGATGGCTTCGGTGACGGTGTCGGGGCTGGTGGCCACGCCGGGAGTCTCGCGCCGGTCGCCCTAACCTCGCCGCCCGTGGGCGCGGTCGGGGAGGGGGCGCTGGCGGTCGCCGGCGTGGTCGCCATCGTGTGGGGCGCCGAGACTTTCGCCGAGCACCTGGCCGCCGCCGCCGTGCGCCTGCGGGTGAGCGCCTTCGCTCTCGCCATCCTGCTGGCCGGGGCCGAGCCCGAGGAGCTGGCCACCGCCGTGGCCGCCTCGCTCCGGGGCGCGCCCGCCATCGCCCTGGGCGACGTCATCGGCGCCAACGCCGCGGCCTGCACGGTCGCCCTGGGAGTGGGCGCGGTGCTGGCGCCGCTGTCGTTCGGGCCCCGGGTCCGCCGCTACGCCGTGCTGGGCGTGCCCGCCGGGATCCTGGCCGCCGCCCTGGCCTGGGACGGCGTGGTCACCCGCCCCGAGGGCGCGGTCCTGGTGGCGGCCTACGTGGCCTACGTCGGCGTCATCTGGTGGCGCGAGCGCACCCCGCCGGCGCTGGGTGAGACGGGCGAGCTGGCCGAGGAACGATCGCCCGGTGGACGGGTGGGCCTCGACCTCATGCTGGTGGTGGCCGGGGTGGTGGCCATGGCCGCCGGCGCCACCGCCCTCGTCGAGGGCATCCGTCGGCTGTCGGGGATCGAGGAGACTCAGACCCGCCTGGCCCTGACCGTGGTTGGCTTCGCCACCGCCTTCGAGCTGGTGGTGCTGGCGTGGTCCGCCGCCCGCCGGGGGGCGACCGAGGCGGTGGTGGCCGGCGTGGTCGGGTCCTTCGCCTACAACGCCACCATGACCCTCGGCGCCGGGGCGCTCGCCGGGCCGCTGCGGCTGGTCGACGGCGGCCGTCTGCACGGGCCGTGGGTGGCCATGGTGGCGTTGCTCGGCATCGTCACCGCGCTCGGCTGGCGGGCGGGGCGGCTCGACCGCCGTGCCGGCCTCGCCTGCCTCGCCCTCTACCCGCCGTTCGTGGCGGTGGCGCTGCTCACTACTTCTTGAACTTCAGGCCGTAGGTCTCCTCCAGGCCGAGCAGGCACGGCTCGCGCTTCGGGCACTCGGGCGGGCCCCCCAGGGTCAGGGGGTCCTCCACGTCGGCCAGGTCCGACACCGTCTTCAGGTCGTACTCCTCGGCGGTCTCCTTGGTGACCACGAAGGTGTTCACGCTGTCGGCCTCGGACGGCTCGAGCAGGGTGAAGCCCTGCTTCTCGGCCGCGGTGCGGGCCGCCTCGGTGGTCTCGTCGAGGTCGGTGGTGGCGGTGCCCTTCAGCACGGTGAGCAGGGTGCCCACGAACTCGGGGATGAGGTCGATGTCACCCCGCTCGAGGGCCGGCAGGTAGACCTCGCGGGCGCCAATGTCGAGCTTCTTGTCGACGTTCACGCCCGCCCGCTCCAGGGCACCGGCGAACAGCTCGGCGGTGATGGTGGACTCGGGGAAGTTGGCGCTGCCCACGGTGATGTCGCCGCTGGCCTCCTTGTCGCCCGGCAGGTCCTTGTCGTCGAGGAAGGCCTCGGCCACCGCCTGCGGGTCCTCGCCGTCGATGCCCACCTTGGCCACCATCTTCTGCATGTCGTCGACCGACAGCTCGCCCATCACCGCGTTCAGCACCTCCTCGATCTCGGGGTTGGTGGCGTCCTGGCGGATGGCGGGGATGAAGTTGTCGACCGGCTGGAGGTCCTTGTCGTCCTCGAGGGCGACCCAGTCGTTGGCGGCGATGGCACCGTCGCTCGAGAACAGCACACCGATGTCGATGCTGCCGTTGTCGAGCGCGTCCTTGGTGAGCTTGCCGCCCGCGTCGAGGGGCTTGAACGTGAACGTGGCCTTGCCTCCTCCGCCGCCGCCTCCGCCCGTCTCGACGTTGTCCTTGTCGCTGTCGGAGCAGGCCGCGGCGAAGAGTGCCACGGCGGCCAGCAGGGCCACGAATGCGGTTCGGGTCTTGATCACGGTGGGTTCCCTTTCATGGGTGGGCGAGGGTCACGTCCGAGGCGGGGCCGAGGGTCGCCTCCCGGCGCAGGCCGCGTGGGGTGACCACGCGCTGCACCAGGGAGAGCGTCACCTCGGTGAGCAGTGAGAGCAGGGCGACGAGCACGGCGCCGGCGAACACCTGCACCGTGTCCTGCACGGCGAAGCCGTCGATGATGTAGCGCCCGAGGCCGCCGGCGCCGACCACGGCGGCGATGGTAGCGGTGGCCACCACCTGGACGGCGGAGGTGCGCACCCCCGCCATGATCAGCGGCATGGCCATCGGCAGCTCGACGCGCAGCAGGCTCTGGCCCTCGGAGAACCCCATGCCCCGGGCCGACTCCCGGACGTCGTCGGGCACCTCGGCCATGCCGACGTAGGCGTTGGTGACGAGGGGCGGCACGGCCAGGGCGACGAGGGCGAGGAAGGT
>JAUJNP010000009.1:0-148704 GCA_030448105.1 Acidimicrobiales bacterium
GTGCCCGGCCCGGCCCGGCGGGGCGAGGGGGTGGGGGAGGGGGCGCCCGCCCGCCCCGCCCACCTCTACGGGGCGCGGCTGTACACCGCGGCGCGGGCCAGCGGGGTCGACGCCGCCGAACGGGCGGTGCCCGCCACCCCCGTGATGTGCTGCCTCTCCACGGGCCTCGCCGCTCCGGTGGGATCGCTCCTGGCCGGCCCCGTCGACCTCATCGCGGCCGGCCGGGGCGAGCGCAAGCGGCTGGGGGGCGCCATGCGCCAGGCCGGGGTGATCGCCGCCGCCGGCCTGGTCGCGTTGCGCTCGATGGTGGAGCGACTCGACGAGGACCACGATCGGGCCCGCCGCCTGGCCCTCGCCGTCAGCGAGCGGTGGCCCGGCGCCGGTCCCGATCCGGGCGCCGTCGCCACCAACGTGGTGCTCTTCCGCCCCCCCGACCCCGAGGCCGTGCTGTCCCATCTGGCCAGCTGCGGCGTGCGCGCCGGCACCATCGCGCCGGGCGTGGTGCGCCTGATGACCCACGTCGACGTCGACGATGAGGCCCTCGCCAGGGCGCTCGAGGCGCTCCGGTCGGCGCCCGACTGACGGGTTCGGCGCCGCGCAGCGGCGCGGCGGAGGGGCCGGTCAGCGCGCCTTCCACTCGGCCATGGCCCGCAGGACCAGCACGGCGACGACGGCCACTCCACCGGCGGCCAGCACCGCTCCCACGAGAGCGCCCACGCCGGCTGCGGTGCCACCGCAGCCGTCGGTGCACTGGAGGTCGGCGATGGCGTAGCCGATGAGCCCGCCGCACAGCCCGGCCACGAGGATGGCCATCAGGGCGAGGACCCGGGCGCCGGTCGACGGCAGGGAAGATGCCACCCCGTCGCCGCCGCCCGGCCCGGCGGCCGGCCCGGCGGCGGCACGTGTCCCGGACCGCGGGCGGGGGCTCGAGCCGGGACGGCCGTCGTCGGGCATCCCCGCGAGCGTACGAGGCCGCCGTACTGTTGGTCGCCGTGCGGACCCTGGTCGTGATGCCGACCTATCAGGAGGCGGAGAACATCACCGACGTGCTCGGCCGCGTGCGGGCGGCGGTCCCCGGCGCCGAGGTCCTGGTGGTTGACGACGCCAGCCCCGACGGCACCGACGAGCTGGCCGAGGCCATCGGCCGCGAGCTCGGCGGGGTGGAGGTGCTGCGCCGGCCCCGCAAGGAGGGGCTCGGACCGGCCTATCGAGCTGGGTTCGCCGTCGGGCTCGAGCGCGGGTACGACGTGATCGTCGAGATGGACGCCGACCTGTCCCATGACCCGGCCGCCCTCCCGGAGCTGCTGGCGGCGGTCGAGGCCGGCGCCCACCTGGCCATCGGGAGCCGCTACGTGCCGGGCGGCTCCGTGCCGGGCTGGCCCCGCCATCGCCTGGCCCTCAGCCACGCCGGCAACTGGTACACGTCCACCATGCTCGGCATCGGGGTGCGCGACGCCACCGCCGGGTTCCGGGCCTACCGGGCCGACGTCCTGCGCAAGCTCGACCTCGACTCCATCACCACCTATGGCTATGGCTTCCAGATCGAGATGGCCTACGCCATCATCCAGCTCGGCGGGACGGTGGTGGAGGTTCCCATCACCTTCCGGGACCGGGTGCGGGGAACCTCCAAGATGTCGCTGCGGATCGTCGGCGAGGCCATCTGGGTGGTGGCCTGGTGGGCCTTCCGCGACCGTGTCCTGCGTCGCCGACGGCCAGCGTGAGTCGAGGAGGGCCCGTGAACGTGTCCAGCTCCCCGCCCGAGGAGGGCGTAGTCGACGTCCGCACCACCGGCGGCGTGGTGCGGGGCGGTCCCGCCAAGGGCGTGGTGCGGTTCCTGGGCGTCCCCTTCGCCGCACCGCCGGTGGGGACGCGGCGGTTCGCCCCTCCGGCGCCGGTCGAACCCTGGGACGGCGTCCGCGCCGCCGACCGCTTCGGGCCCACCGCCCCCCAGCACCCCTCGCTGCTCGAGCAAATGCTCGGCGGGGAGGACCCGGCCATCGACGAGGACTGCCTGCAGCTCAACGTGTTCACCCCCGCCTGTGACGACGGTGCCCGCCCGGTAATGGTCTGGATCCACGGGGGTGGCTTCCTCACCGGCACGGGCGGGATCCCCTGGTACGACGGCACGAACCTGGCTCGGCGGGGCGTGGTGGTGGTGACCATCAACTACCGCCTCGGCGTGTTCGGCTTCCTCCACCTGTCCGAGGTGGCCGACGGGTTCGAAGGATCCGGCAACGCCGGCATCCTCGACCAGGTCGCCGCTCTCGGCTGGGTGCGGGACAACGTCGCCGCCTTTGGCGGAGACCCCGGCAACGTGACCGTCTTCGGCGAGTCGGCCGGTGCCATGAGCGTGGCCACCCTGCTCGGCGTGCCCGCCGCCGCCGGGCTGTTCCGCCGGGCCATCCTCCAGAGCGGCGCCGGCGCCCACGTGCACGACGCCGCCACCGCCACCGCCACCGCCCGCAAGTTCCTGGCCGAGGTCGGCGTGGACCCGGCCGAGGCCGACCGGCTCCGGGAGCTGCCGGTGGGCGAGCTCCTCGACGCCCAGCAGCGCCTCACCCGCACCGTGCCCTTCGAGGCTGGCCTGCCCCTCCAGCCGGTGGTGGACGGCACGGTGCTGCCCGACCGTCCCACCGCCCGGGTGGCCGCCGGCCACGCCGCGGGGGTCGACGTGCTGCTCGGCACCACCCTCGAGGAGATGAAGATGTTCCTCGTCAGCGACCCCACGCTCGCCTCCCTCGACGAGGCCGCCATCCGCGCCCGCAGCGATGCCCTCTTCCGCCGGGCCGGCCGGGCCCCGGGCGAGGCCCTCGCCACCTACCGGCGCACCCGCCCCGACGCGCCCGACGCCGATGTGTGGACCGCCATGCTCACCGACCACACCTTCCGCGTGCCGGCCCTTCGCCTGGCCGAGGCCCAGCTGGCCTGGCACGCGGGGGTCTGGATGTACCTGTTCGCCTACCGGAGTCCCGCGTTCGGGGGTGCCCTCGGCGCCTGCCACGCCCTCGAGATCCCCTTCGTCTGGGACAACCTCGACGCCCGCGGCGCCGCCCTCTTCGCGGGGGAGCCCACCGAGGCCACGCGCGTCCTGGCCGGTCGGCTGGCCGACGCCTGGGTGGCCTTCGCCCGCGACGGGGTGCCCTCGGCGGACGGGCTGCCGGAGTGGCCGGCCTACGACCTCGAGCGCCGCGCCACCCTCTGGATCGACGCCGAGAGCGATGCCGGCGGGGGTGTCGAGGTGGTCGACGACCCCATGGCCGAGGAGCGCCGCCTCTGGCAGGGCGTCGACTAGAGCGTCCGGCACACTGGGGGTGGTGCGGGAGTGGCTGGTCGGTGGGGGCGTGATCGAGGGACCGGGCGGGGTGCTGCTCGTGCAGAACCGTCGGCGCGACGGCCGGGTGGACTGGTCCCCTCCGGGTGGGGTGATCGACCCGGGCGAGACCCTCCTCGGTGGCCTCACCCGCGAGGTGGAGGAGGAGACCGGGCTCACGGTGACGGCGTGGACCGGCCCGGTGTACGAGGTGGTGGCCGAGGCGCCCGGCCTGGGATGGCGCCTGCGGGTGGAGGTGCACCGGGCGGTGGCCTTTGCCGGCGAGCTGACCGTCGCCGACCCCGACGGGATCGTGGTGGACGCCCGCTTCGCCGCCGCCGACAGCTGCGGACCGCTGCTGGCCGACGCGCCCCGGTGGGTGCGCGAGCCCGTCGGCGACTGGCTCGGCGGGCCATGGGAGGGCACCCGCCCCTACGCCTACCGGGTGGACGGCACCGACCGGTCCTCGCTCAGCGTCACTCGGGTGTGACGACGTGGCCGAGCACAGCATCCTGCACGTGGACATGGACGCCTTCTTCGTGTCGGTCGAGCTCCAGCGCCGGCCCGAGCTGCGAGGCCGGCCCGTGGTGGTCGGCGGCACCGGCGACCGGGGGGTGGTGGCCGCCGCGTCCTACGAAGCCCGCGCCCATGGGATCCATTCGGCCATGCCCTCGAGCCGGGCCCGGCGCCTCTGCCCGGCGGCCATCTTCCTGCCGGGCGACCACCACCACTACGCCGAGGTGAGCCGGCGGGTGATGGCCGTCCTCACGTCGTTCACCCCGCTGGTGGAGCCGCTCTCGCTCGACGAGGCCTTCCTCGACGTGGGCGGGGCCCGGCGCCTCCACGGCCCGGCGCCGGCCATCGCCGAGGCCATCCGGCGCGCCGTGCTCGACGCCGAGGGGCTCACCTGCTCGGTGGGGGTGGCGGCCAACAAGTTCCTGGCCAAGCTGGCGTCGGAGGCGGCCAAGCCCCGAGCGTCGCTGCAGGGCACCGAACCCGGCGAAGGCGTCACCGTGGTCGAGCCCGGCCGGGAGCTCAAGTTCCTCCATCCGCTCCCGGTGCAGGCACTGTGGGGGGTGGGACCGGCGACGCTGGCCCGCCTCGACCGTCTGGCCGTGCGCACCGTCGGCGACCTGGCCGCCCTGCCGGCAGACACCGTCGCCGCCGCCGTCGGCGAGGCCAACGGCCGCCACCTGCACCGTCTGGCCCACGGCGTCGACGAGCGCCGGGTCGAACCGCACGTGGAGCCCAAGTCGGTCGGCCACGAAGAGACCTTCGCCCGCGACCACCACACCCGAGCCACGCTGCGCCGTGAGCTGGTCCGCCTGGCCGACTCGACCGCGGCGCGGCTGCGCCGGCACGAGCTCTCGGGGCGAACCGTCACGCTCAAGGTTCGTTTCGGCGACTTCCGCACCATCACCCGCTCCCGCACGTTGCCCACCCCGGTGTCGTCGGGCCCGGCCATCGCCCGGGTGGCCAAGGAGCTGCTCGAGACGGTCGACCCGGCTCCAGGGGTTCGCCTGGTCGGGGTCAGCGTCCGCCAGCTGGCCCACGGCGCCGCCCATCAGCTGAGCTTCTCCGAGGCCGCCGGCGGCAACTGGGACGACGCCAGCGAGGCCATCGACTCCATAAGGGCCCGCTTCGGCGACGACGCGGTGGCCCCCGGGTCGGCCTTCGGGCCCGGCGGGCCGAGGGTCAAGCGGGGCGGTGACCAGCAGTGGGGCCCGGACGCGGGAGCGCCGCCGAGAGAGCCCCGATGAGGGGCCGGGTCCGCGTTGTCGAGCGCGAGGGCCTGTGCGAGACTGCGCGCGGGCCAGTGGTTGGCGAGGGCTGAAGGGGAGGCGCCGTGCCGCTTTCCGAGGACGAACAGCGGATCCTGCAGCAGATCGAGCAACAGTTCTACGAGAGCGACCCTGGCTTCGCGGGCGAGCTCGGCAAGCACAACCTCTACGTCCACCACCTGCGGCGGATGAAGTGGGCGGCGTTCACCTTCGTGCTCGGCGTGGTCGTGCTGGTGGCCGCCCTGGCCACCGAGAAGACGTTCCTGCTGGCCTTCGCCGGCTTCGTCGTCATGCTCGCCTCGGCCCTGTGGTTCGAGCACAACCTGCGCAAGCTCGGGCGGGCGGGGATGCAGCAGCTGGCCGAATCCATGCGCGCCAACGGCGTGCGCGACTACCTCGGCTCCACCGGCCAGCGCATGCGCGACCGCTTCCGCAAGTCCGACGAGTAACCGGCAAGGCGCAGCCGCCGCTGGCGCTTAGGGAGCGCGGCGTAGCCGCCAGGCGGAGCCGCGGTCGGTGTGAGACCCGGATGGGCGAAGCCCGGCTCGGCAAGGCGAAGCCGCCGCTGACGCCCAATCGAATCAGTACCGGGGGTCGACGACGGTGCGTAGCCGTTGACGGAGACCCAGGCGTCGGCGCACGCCTCGGGCCACCTCTCCGCTGAGGTCGTCGGCCTCCTCGGCCATCTCGGGGTCCGGGTCCTCGGCGGACCATGCCGCCACGCCGGCCAGCTCGGCCAGGCGCTGGAGGGGAGCGGCGGTGGCACCCAGGTGCGGGGCCGCCCGGCCGGCGAACTCCCGGTGGGTCTCCGAAGGCTGCGCCGACGAACCGGAGGCGGCGACCGCCTCGGCCCCTTCGGCCCAGGCCACGGTGATGCGTTGAGCCGGAGTGCGAGCCGCCCGCCGTCGGAGCCAGTGGCGGGTCCGGCGGGTCGCGGCCAACCCGACCACCCACAGCAGGGCGGCGAGAGCGGTGGCGCCCACCGCCCGCACCAGCCGGCCCGGCCACACCGACGGGCCGGAGTCGGCGGGGGCGGCGGCGCCGGGCCGGGTCTCGAGCTCGTTGAACGGTCTCGTCTGGAGGGTGGCGCCGGTGGCGACTGGCGCGGTGGTGGCCGGCGCGGTGGTGGTGGTGCCGGTGCCGGGCACACCCCCCTCCTGTTGCTCGGGCACACCGGTGAACGCCTCGGCCCCGGGGTTGCCCCGGCCGGGGGTCGGCTCGAAGGGCACCCAGCCGACGCCGTCGAAGTAGATCTCGGGCCAGGCGTGGGCGTGCTTGCCCCGCACGACGTAGCGGCCAGAAGGGCCGAGGTCGCCGGGGGTGAAGCCCACCGCCACCCGAGCCGGTAGCCCGACGGCGCGGGCCATGGCCGCGTAGGTGCCGGCGAACTGCTCGCAGTAGCCACGCTTGGCGTCCAGGAACTCCTCGATGGCCTGGTCGCTGTGGCCGGCGCCGGTACCGGAGAGGTCGTAGGTGAAGTTGTCCCGGAAGTAGTCCTGGAGGCGCAGCGCCCGCTGGTAGGGCGTGCCCGACCCGGTGACGGTGGCGGCCAGGTTGGCCACTTCGGTGGGGAAGCTGGCCGGCAGGTCGAGGTACCGGTCGGTGATGCGCGACGGCAGCCGCCCGCCCGGGCGGTCGAGGTCTTCACGCGAGAGCCGCGGGACAGCTGACTCGACCCGGTACTCGATCCCGTCGGACGTCTCGGCATCGGTGTCGATGATGAGGGTGGCGGACTCGCCATCCCAGCGGACCTGGGTGTCTCGGGCGCGGACCGCGGTGGGATGGAAGGCGGCGGGCAGCCAGATGGCGGCCAGGCCCGAGATCCGGAAGTCCTGCACCACCGCGAGCGACGGTCGGGGCGCGCTCACCTCGGGCAGGTCCCCCTGGGCCCGGCCGAACCGGCCACCCGACGACCACACCGTGCCGTCGAAGGTGCCGAGGGCGGTGAGGCGCCAGTACGAGCGCTGGGAGCTGCGGACGCTGAACACCTCCTGGTCGGACTGCTGCACGAGCCGCTTGCGGATGTCGACGAGGGGGCTCACCGTCACCCGGGTGCCGGGACCATCGGCGTGCTCACGCCAGTCGACCAGGGCCGGTGAACGGGCGCCGGGGAGGCGGGGGCCGACGGCTGCGCCACCGATGACGGCGACGGCGACCACGCTGGCCCCGACGACGAGCAGGGCGCGGCTGCCGGCGGCCGCGCCCCGTCCCACCCACACCGAGCCCGACGCCTGGCGGCTGACCCGGTGGAGGAGGACGAAGGAGAGCACGGCGGCGGCGAAGACGGCGGCGGTGGCGGTGCGATGGCGCTCACCGCCCAGGAGGGCGCCGAAGAGGAAGAGGGTGCCCGTGGGCAGGATGGCTTCCACCGCGGTGCCCACCCGGAAGGCGGCCCAGTCCGAGAACCACGCCACCGCCCACACCGCCACCGCCGAGGCGAGCAGGAAGCCGGGCGTGACCGGTGCCGGGGCCACGGTGCGCCCGAACTGCGTCCACGCGTCGCCCAGGTCGGATCGGGCCGTGGCCAGCGTGTGGAACGTGGGGAGGCCGAGGCCGGTGGTGGACGGGTACAGCACCCAGGCCAGCACCACTGCTCCCCCGCAAGCGGCGATGGCCACGATGGCAACGGCGGGCAGGCGGGTGCGGCGCAGCCCGGCGGCAGCCAGGTGGGCGGCGAGGGCCACTGCCGCGAGGGGGAGGAAGAACGACCCCTGGGCGAACAGGCGGGCAAAGCCCACCACCGCCGCCAGGGTGACCACGCCCAGGGCCACCTCGGCGGTCCAGGGTCGCAACGGCGGTGCACCGGTGGTGGGCGAGGGCCGGTTGGGGCGCGGCGGTCCCGCCGGGATCGGCGGACCCGGTGCCGGGGGGCCAGCCGGCGCCCCGGTGACGGTGGCCGTCACCAGGCCCGCCCCGGCTTGGCCGGCACCATCTTGTTCCAGCACTCGTCGAAGCGGTCCTCGGGGCCGACCACGACCACCCGCACGTGGCCGCGCCGCACCGCCGCCCCGCCGATCGTCGCCGCCGGGCCCGGGCCCGGGAAGTGCACGACGGTGAGGCCGCCGAAGCGGGTGCGGGTGGCGACGATGGCGTCGAGGTCGCCTGCGGGAACCGGGCCGATCACCGCCACTAGCGTGCCACCACCGGCGTCGAGCGATGCCAGCGTCCGCGCCAGCGTGCCCGCCGGCGAGGGCTCCACCACGGCCAGGTACTCCATGAGGGCATCGAGCTGGGCGTGACCCGAAACGAAGCCGGTGTCGGCCCCCGCCGTGCTCACCAGGCGGACGAGGTCCCCCCGGCGCCGGCAGGCGGTGACCACGCTGGCCACCGCCGACACCAACCGCTCGAAGTTGGCCGGGTCGGCCGCTCCCTGCCGCACGTCGAGGAGCACGGTGACCCGTCCCTGCCAGGGTTGCTCGTCCTGGCGCACGAGCAGGTCACCGGAGCGGGCGGTGGACGGCCAGTGCACCCGGCGCATGTCGTCGCCGACCACGTAGGGGCGCAGCGCGTAGAAGTCCTCGCCCATGCGGCCGAGGGCGTTGGGGTGCTCGGCCCCGGCCAGCGGATCGGTGCCCATGGTGAAGGGGAGGGGGACGATGGTGTCGACCCGCGGGAGGACGGTCAGCTCGGTGCCGGGGCCGTCGAGTCGCCGCCGCCGGGCCAGGCCGAAGGGGTCGCCGGCCGAGCGTTCGAGCGGGCCCATGCGGACGATGCCCCGCCGGTCGGTGGGGAGCCGGTACGCGGCCACCACCTCCTCCCCGGGGGTCAGGGGCGCCACCAGGAGGGTGGCGCCCGCCGTGCCCGACACCGGATCGTGGAGCGACACGACCGGCGAACGCCCTCCGGCCTGGCCGGTCCCGCGGGCGACCCCGGTGCCCCGCGCCCGGTTGGAGATGGCCAGCTCCACCCGGCTGGGGGTGCCGGCGTGCACCCGGGCCGGGCGTACGGTGCGGACCACCGCCAGCTCCGACCGGCCCCGCAGCACAAGCACGACCGCCACCGCCACGAGCAGGAGGCCGGCGGCGCCGAGCACGAACAGCTCGGGGATGCCCAGCACCCGGCCACTGACGACCAGCACCAGCGAGCCGGAGGCCACGAGGACCCCGGCCCGGGTGAGCACCAGCGGCGCGCCGCTCCTGCGCACCCTAGGCGGGGCCCCGGCCCGAGGTCACCGCGCCTCCGCTGCGGGGGATGGGCACGCTCTGCAGCACCTCGTCGAGCGCCTCGACGCTCGTGCGCCCTTGCAGCTGGGCCTCGGGCGTGACCAGGAGGCGGTGGGCGAGCACGGGGTGGGCGAGCGCCTTGACGTCGTCGGGGGTGACGTAGCCGCGGTCCGACGCCGCCGCCCGGGCCCGGGCCACCCGCTGGAGGCTGAGGGTGGCGCGGGGCGACATGCCGAGGGCAAGGGCGGGGTGGCGGCGGGTGGCCTCGGCCAGGTCCACCAGGTAGGCGTGGAGGCCGGGGGCGACGTGGACGCCCTTGACGGCGTCGGCCATGGCGTGCACCTGGGCGGCCGAGACCACCGGGCGCAGGGCCTCGAGGGCGTCGTCGTCGGCGTGGGCGGTGAGGATCTCCAGCTCGGCCTGGCGGCTGGGGTAGCCCATCTCCACCCGCATGAGGAACCGGTCGAGCTGGCTCTCGGGCAGCGGGTAGGTGCCCTCGTGCTCGATCGGGTTCTGGGTGGCGATCACGAGGAACGGTGGGGCCAGCAGGTGGGTGCTGCCGTCCACCGTGACCTGGCCCTCGGCCATGGACTCGAGCAGGGCCGACTGGGTCTTGGGTGACGCCCGGTTTATCTCGTCGGCGAGCACCACGTTGGCGAACACCGGCCCCGGGCGGAACTCGAACTGGTTGGAGGACCGGTCGTACACGCTGACCCCCACCACGTCGGAGGGCAGGAGGTCAGGGGTGAACTGCATGCGCCCGAACGAGCCGTCGATCGACGCCGCCAGCGCCTTGGCCAGGCTGGTCTTGCCGACCCCCGGCACGTCCTCTACCAGCAGGTGGCCCTCGGCCACCAGGCAGAGGAGCACCAGCTCGATCACGTCGTCCTTGCCCTGGATGATCCGGCCGATGTTGTCCGCGATCCTCCCGAAGAGGTCGGCGAAGCTCTGGGTCCGCTCCGCCGTCTGCTGGCTGGACACGCGAGGACCACCTCCGGGGGTTCGGTCCGGTCAGGTTAGGCGGGTGAGGAGGCGCCCAGGCGGGCGCTAGGCCGACAACACTGCGTGGGTGGACCGGGCGCTGGCCGTGGACGTCGGCGGCACCAAGCTGGCGGCCGCGGTGGTGGGCGACGACGGGTCGGTGGAGGCCTCGGCGTCGACACCGACGGCGGCGGCCGCCGACGGCGAGGCGCTGTTCGAGACGCTCGCCGGCCTGGTCGAGCGGGTGCGCGAGGAGGCCGGCCGACCCCGGCTGGCGGTGTGCGGGGTGGGCTGCGGAGGGCCGATGCGGGCCGGGGGATCGCGGGTGAGCCCGCTCAACATCCCCGCGTGGCGGGACTTCCCGCTCCGGGACCGTCTGGCCGAGCGCACCGGTCTCGCCGTCGCCCTCGACAACGATGCCAAGGCGCTTGCTCTCGGCGAGGGCTGGGTGGGCGCCGCCGCCGGGTGGTCGAACTTCCTCGCCATGGTGGTGTCCACCGGCGTGGGCGGCGGGATCGTGCTCGACGGCCGCCTGCTCGACGGTGCCGACGGCAACGCCGGCCACATCGGCCACGTCATCGTCGAGCCCGAGGGCCGGGCCTGTGCCTGCGGTGGGAGGGGTTGCCTGGAGGCCGAGGCGTCGGGGCCTGCCATCGCCGCCGTCACCGGCCGACCGGCGGCGGACGCCTCTCCTGAGGTGGTCGCCCGCACCGGTCGACTGGTGGGTCGCGGCGTGGCGTCGGTGGCCAACCTCCTCGACCTGCGCCTGGCCTGCGTGGCCGGGTCGGTCGCCCTCGGCTTCGGGGCGCCCTTCTTCGCGGCCGCGTCCGCCGAGCTCGAGGCGTCGGCCCGCCTCTCGTTCTCCCGCGGCGCCGGATCGTGCCCGGCGGGCTGGGCGCGGCCGGGCCGCTGGTGGGGGCGGCTGCCGTCGGCTGGCGCAGCCTGGGCCGCCTGGCGGGGCCGCAGTAGCCTCGCTGGAATGGATCCCACCTACCCGGCCGAGGGCGAGGCCTACCGAGACCGGATCCGCGCCTTCCTCACCCAGCAGCTGCCCGAAGGGTGGGCCGGCATCGGGGCCCTCCCCCGTGAGGAGGTCCAGGCCTTCGCCCAGCAGTGGCGCAAGATCCTCTCCGAGCACGGCCTGCTGGCGGCGTCCTGGCCGGCCGAGGTCGGCGGCGGCGGTCTCAGCCCGCTCGAGCAGGTGGTGATGGCCGAGGAGTTCGCCAAGGCGGGCGTACCGGTGGGCACCGGCAACGACGTCTTCGGGATCCAGATGGTCGGCAACACCATCCTGGCGTGGGGCACCCCCGAGCAGAAGGCCCACTTCCTGCCCCGCATCCTCTCCGGCGAGGACGTGTGGTGCCAGGGTTACTCCGAGCCCAACGCCGGCTCCGACCTGGCCAACCTCGGCTGTCGAGCGGTGCTCGACGGCGACGAGTGGGTGATCGACGGCCAGAAGATCTGGACCTCGGCCGGCCACCTCGCCAACTGGATCTTCGTGCTGGCCCGCACCGACCCCGACGCCTCCCGGCACAAGGGCATCACCTTCCTCCTGGTCCCGATGGACCAGCCCGGCGTCGAGGTCCGCCCCATCGCCATGATCTCGGGCGAGTCGGAGTTCAACGAGGTGTTCTTCACCGGCGCCCGCACCCCGGCGGCCAACGTGGTCGGCGAGGTGCACGGCGGCTGGGCGGTGGCCATGACCCTGCTCGGCTACGAGCGGGGGGAGGCGGCGGCCACCATGCCGATCATGTTCCGCACCGAGCTCGATCGGCTGTTGGAGCTGGCCCGCGAGCAGGGGCGGGCCGACGATCCCCTGGTGCGCCAGCGCCTGGCCTGGTGCCACTCGAAGGTCGAGATCATGCGCTACCTCGGGATGCGGGCCCTCACCCGGTACGTGAAGGGCGAGCACCCCGGCCCCGACGGTGCCATCTCCAAGCTGTACTGGAGCGAGTACCACCAGGTCGTCACCGAGCTGGCCATCGACATCCTCGGCCCGGCCGCGCTGGTGCCCGAGGGGCGCTGGCCGGCGAGCTCGTTCCAGGCCGACCTCCCCGGCGCCCCCAACGACCCGGCATCCTGGGTCGGCACCTTCTACAACGCCCGGGCCGGGACGATCTACGCCGGCACCTCCCAGGTGCAGCGCAACATCATCGGCGAGCTGGTCCTGGGCCTGCCCAAGGAGCCGCGCGCGCCCAGCCAGAGCTGGCGTGACGACCAGAAGGCGGCCGCCGCGCCGGCGGCGTGAACCAGCCCGAGGGCACGGGGCGCTGGGTCCTGCGGGCGGCGTTGGCGGTGGCCCGCCGCCCGTCGCTGTGGGCCGTGGCGGTGGCCCAGGTGGGGCGGTTGGCGTCGCCGGGCTGGTGGCGACGGCGCCCGTACCTGCCCCTCCCGGACGAGGAGTACCTGCGCTTCCGGGTCCAGACCGCCTACGGCGACCCCGAGCGCGGCCCGCCGCCGGGCGACGTGATCAGCTACCTGCGATGGTGCCGGGCGTGGCCCCGTGCCTCTCGTTGACGGGGTGACGTGGGCTCTCCTACGGTGCCTGGCGTCTGCTCAGCGAGAGCGAAGCCGGTGCGAACCCGGCGCTGTCCCGCAACTGTGGTCCTCCCGTAGGGGAGGCGAGCCAGGTCGCCTGTCGGTGAGCTCGACGAACCAGCCTCGAGGAAAGGGCCCGGTTCGCCACCAGGTCCTCCTGGCGTCGAGCGTTTCCCGTACCTCGACCGACAGGAGGAGACGCACGACCAGTGAACCGTCTACTTGCCGCCCTGGTGGCCGCGCTCGCCCTGCTCGCCGGTTGCGGCGACTCGGGCTCCCAACGCGCCGCCACCACCAGTACCACCAGTGGGTCCCGCCCGGTCGACGTTCCTGATCGGATCGTCTCGATGTCGCCGACCGCCACCGAGATGCTCTTCGCCATCGGCGCCGACGACCAGGTGGTCGCGGTCGACGATCAATCCAACTTCCCGAAGGGCGTGCCGAAGACCAAGTTGTCGGCCTTCGAGCCGAACGTGGAGGCCATCACAGAGTACGAGCCCGACCTGGTGGTGATCTCGGACGACACGAAGGGGCTGAAGGCGAGCCTGACCAAGCTCGGTGTCGAGGTGGTGGTGGCACCGGCGGCGGAGACGCTGGACGACACCTACCAGCAGCTGGCCACCCTTGGCGCGAAGACGGGCCATCGGCGCGAGGCCGCACGCGTGGTCTCGTCGATAAAGGCGAAGATCGCCGAGATCGTGGCCAAGGTCCCGAAGCGGGCCACGCCCCTGACCTACTACCACGAGCTCGACACCACGCTGTTCTCGGCTACGTCGAAGACCTTCATCGGCCAGCTCTACTCCCTGGCCGGCCTGCGCAACGTGGCCGATGCCGCCGATGCCGACGGCCAGGCCGGGGGGTACCCGCAGCTCTCGGCCGAGTACCTGGTGGACGCCGATCCCGACCTCGTGTTCCTCGCCGACACGAAGTGCTGCCAGCAGACGCCCACCACCTTTGCCGCCCGCCCCGGTTTCGCCCGGCTCAAGGCGGTCCGCAACGACCGTGTCATCGGGCTGGACGACGACATCGCCAGCCGGTGGGGCCCGCGGGTCACGGTGTTCCTGGAGACCATCGTCAAGTTGGTGAGGACGGTCCCCGAGAGATGACGGTGGCCGCGGTGACGGCCACCCGTCCCGAGCCGGCCCTGCGCGCCGCCCGGCTGTCGCCGGTCTGGGTGGCGGCGGGGATGGCGGCCGTGGCCGCCGCCGCGTTGGCGGGGCTGGTGATGGGCCCGGTGGCGCTGTCGCCGGTCGCCGTGCTCCGCCACGTCGGCGGGCTCCGCTCGAGCCTCGAGCCGCAACAGGCCGCCATCGTGGACCAGATCCGCCTCCCCCGCGTGGTGCTGGGACTGCTCGTGGGGTCCACCCTCTCGCTCTGCGGAGCCAGCTACCAGGGGGTGTTCCGCAACCCGTTGGCGGACCCGTATCTGCTCGGTGCGGCCGCAGGAGCGGGGCTCGGCGTCACCATCGTGATCGTGGGGGCGGCCGAGGGGGCCACCACTCCCGCCCTGGCCCCCCTCGCCGCCTTCGTCGGGGCCCTCGTGGCGGTGGCGCTGGCGTTCGTCCTCGGCCGGGCCGGAGGGGCGCGGTCGTCGACCGCGTCCCTGATCCTGGCCGGCGTGGCCGTGGCCAGCTTCTTCACCGCCCTCCAGACCTACGTCCAGCAGCGCAACCAGGACACGATCCGCCAGGTGTACTCGTGGATCCTCGGGCGGCTGTCCACCGCGGGCTGGCACGAGGTGCTCCTGCTCCTCCCGTATGCGGTGTTCACGTGGGTCGTGCTGCTCGTGCACCGGCGCATCCTGGATGTGCTCGCGGTCGGCGACGACGAGGCATCGACCCTCGGGGTCCACGCCCGTCGCAGCCGCCTGATCGTGATCGTGGTGGCGTCCCTCGGAACCGCGGCGGCGGTGTCGGTGTCGGGGTTGATCGCCTTCGTCGGCATCATCGTCCCCCACACCGTCCGCCTGCTGGCCGGGCGCAGCCATCGCGTGGTGCTGCCGTTGTCGCTGATGTTCGGTGGGGCCTTCCTGTGCCTCGCCGACCTGCTGGCCCGCACGTTGTCATCGCCGGCCGAGATACCGATCGGAGTGATCACCGCGTTCTTCGGTGCACCGTTCTTCATCCTCGTGCTGCGGTCGTCGAGCCGAGCGGGCAGGACGACGTGATCTGCTGCCGCGACGTGTCGGTCCACCTGGGTGATCGGCTGGTGCTCGACCGGCTCGACGTGGAGCTCCAGCGGGGAGGCTGGCTGTCCATCGTGGGGCCGAACGGAGCCGGGAAGTCGACGCTCCTGCGTTACATGGCGGGGCTGGTGCCCGGCTCCGGTGAGCTTCACCTGGACGGCCGTCGGGCCGGGACGCTCGGTCGACGGGAGCGGGCCCAGCTCATCGCCTACGTCCCCCAGGTGCCGATCATCCCCGACGGCGCCCGGGTGCTCGACTACGTGCTGCTGGGCCGCACCCCCCACATCCGCCCCCTGGGCGTGGAAGGTCCCAGGGACATCGCGGCGGTGCACGACGCCCTCGCCCGCCTGGAGCTGGTCGAGTTGGCCGAGCGGGAGGTCGCCAGCTTGTCCGGCGGCGAGCGGCAGCGGGTGCTGATCGCCCGCGCCCTCGCCCAGGGCTCACCCCTGATCCTGCTCGACGAGCCCACCACCGCCCTCGACGTCGGTCACCAACAGCAGGTGCTCGAGCTCATCGACGACCTGCGGCGCACGGCGGAGCTCACCGTGGTCACCACCACCCACGACCTGACCCTCGCCGGCCAGTACGCGGAGCGCCTCGTGTTGCTCCACCAGGGGCGCATCGTGGTGGACGGCCGAGCCTCCGACGTGCTGACCGAGGAGAACCTGGCCCGCTACTACGACGCCCGCGTGCGGGTGGTCGACGACGGCGGCCGGCCCGTGGTCATCCCTGTGAGAGCGGTGCCGACGTGACCATCCCGACCGAGCACACCGATCCTGCGCGTCGCCACGTCGAGAGCGTGGTCATCGTGAACACCGGTGACGGGAAGGGGAAGTCGACGGCGGCGTTCGGGATCGTCGTCCGCGGCGTCGCCCGGGGGTGGCGGGTGGGCGTCGTGCAGTTCATCAAGTCGGGGAACTGGCGCGTCGGCGAGGAGCAGGTGTGCCGGGACCGGCTCGGCGTGGAGTGGTGGGCGCTCGGCGAGGGCTTCAGCTGGGACTCCGATGACCTGTCTCGCGACGAGGCCGTCGCCAGGGCGGCCTGGGACCATGCCCGCCAGCTGATCGGTGACGGCGCCCACCGGCTGGTGGTGCTGGACGAGATCACCTACCCGATGAACTGGGGGTGGATCGACTCCGGCGAGGTCGTCGCCGCGCTGGCCGAGCGTCCCGCCGGCGTGAACGTGGTCTGCACGGGCCGTGACGCGCCGAGCGAGCTGGTGGCGGTGGCCGACACCGTGACCGAGATGCGCAAGGTCAAGCACGCCTACGACACCGGGGTGATGGCCAAGAAGGGCATCGACTACTGATGGTCGAGCCCGAACGGGCCGTCCACGGCGACGACGGCGAGGGCCGACCCGGCCCGGTGCTGGCGTGGCGCTTCCCCGCTCCCGTCCGCGCCGTCTCCACCGCCGTGCTCGGGGGCGGGCTGGGGGAGCGGTCCTGGATCGTCAACGCCGAGGTCAGCAGCGACTACCACCACCACGACCCTGCTGCCCACGTGGCCGCCATCGGCCAGGCCCTCGGCCTCGACGGCGACGGCGGCGTCGGGCTGCTGACCGCCGCCGCCGTCCTGGGCCTGGTGACGGCGGCGGACGCCGGCACGAGGTGCGACGCCACCGTCGGGCTGTCCACACCCACGTGGGCGGCCGACGCCGACGGGGCGTGGTCGCGATGGCGACCCGGCACCATCAACCTCGTCTGCTGGGTGCCCGCACCGCTCGGCGACGGCGCCCTCGTCAACGCGGTGTCGACCGCCACCGAGGCCAAGGCTCAGGCACTCCTGGAGGCGGGTGTCCCGGCTACGGGGACGGCATCGGACGCGGTCGTCGTGTGCTGCCCACCCGGTGGGACCGAGGCCTACGCGGGTCCGCGGTCGCGATGGGGGTCCCGGCTGGCCCGGGCCGTCCATCGCGCGGTCGCCGCCGGTGCCGCCAACGACCTGGCGAAGCGCTGAGGTGATCACACTGGTCCTCGGCGGCGCCCGGTCGGGTAAGTCGGCCTTCGCCGAACAGCTCGCCGGCGGCCTGCCCGGGCCGGTCACCTACATCGCCACCGCGCTGCCCGACCCCGACGACGCCGACCACGCCGCCCGCATCCGAGCGCACCGGGACCGGCGCGACCCCGCCTGGACCACACGCGAAGCGGGAGCCGACCTGGCCGGCGCGTTGGGGGCTGCGGCCGGCTCGGTGCTGGTCGACTCCCTCGGCACCTGGGTCGCCGCCCACGACGACGCCGCGGTGGACGTGACCGCGCTGCTGGCCGCGCTCGAGGCGCGGGCGGGCGACACCATCGTGGTCTCCGAGGAGGTGGGCCTCGGCGTCCACCCCTCGTCGGAGGCAGGGCGCCGGTTCCGGGACACGCTCGGCACCGTGAACCTGGCCGTGGCCGACGTCGCCGACACCGTCCTGCTGGTGGTGGCCGGCCGCGCCCTGCGCTTGGAGTGACCATGCGACGCGCCATGGCCTTCCTCACCCTCGCCCCCTTCGGCGCCGCTCGGGAGCCCGACCCCGCCAGCCTCACCTGGTTCCCCGTGGTCGGCGCGCTGCTGGGTCTCGCCGTCGGCGGGTTGTGGTGGGGGGCAGAGCAAGTCTGGGCGGCCCCGGTGGCGGCCGTGCTCGTCGTCGCCGCCGACCTGGCGTTGACTGGCATGCTGCACATGGACGGCCTCATCGACTCGGCCGACGGGCTCCTGCCCCACCTGCCCGCCGAGCGGCGTCTCGAGGTGATGGCCGAGCCGACGGTGGGCGCCTTCGGCGTCATCGCGGCCGCGACGGTCCTGGTGATGAGGTTCGCCGCCTTCGCGTCGCTGAACCCGACACCGCTGCTGGTGGCGGGAGCGTGGTGTGCGTCGCGCACCGCCATGGCCGTCGCCGCTCGGGCTTTGCCGTACGCCCGAACCGAAGGCGGGCTGGCCCGCCCGTTCCTGGGCGGCGACTGGCGCGCCGTAGGGGCGTACGGGGGCGTGATGGCGATGGCGTTTGGGGCGGCCGCCGCCGGGGTTCGGGGGGCGGTGGCGGTGGCCGTCGGACTCGGCGCCAGCGCCGCGGTGGTGGCGATGGCGAAGCGGCGCATCGGCGGCTTCACCGGCGACGTGCTGGGGGCGGCCGGCGTGGTGGGCGAGACCGCGAGCCTGGTGGCGGCGGCGGCGGAGTTGGCCCGGTGGTGAGCCGGCCCCTGGGAGCGGCGGTGGGGATCGTCACCGACCGGTTCCTCGGCGAACCGCCATCCCGGGTGCATCCGGTCGCCCGCTTCGGCCGAGTCATGGACGCTCTCGAGCAGCACACCTACGCCGACCGGCGCGGCCCGGGGGTCGGCTACGCCGCCGTCGGGACCACCATCGGGTTGGCGGCCGGGTCGGCGACCAGGTCCACCGCGCTGGCCACCTACGTGGCCGTCGCCGGCCGGAGCCTGGCCGACGCCGCCACCGCGGTCGGCCACGCCCTGGCCGTGGGTGACGTCGACCACGCCCGCCGGCTGCTGCCGAGCCTCGTGGGGCGCGACCCGTCCGGGCTCGACACCGATGAGATCTGCCGGGCCGTGATCGAGTCCGTCGCCGAGAACACGGTGGACGCCGTCGTGGCTCCGGCGCTGTGGGCCTCGGTGGCCGGCGCGCCGGGTGTGCTGGCCCACCGCGCCGTCAACACCATGGACGCGATGGTCGGCCACCGCGACGACCGCTACCGTCGCTTCGGGTGGGCCGCCGCCCGTCTCGACGATGCTGCCGCCTGGGTCCCGGCCCGGGCCACGGCCGTCCTCGTCGCCGCCTGCCGGCCGCGGTCGGCCACCAGCGTCTGGGGCACCGTCCGCCGGGACGCGGCCGCCCACCCCTCGCCCAACAGCGGGGTGGCCGAAGCCGCCTTCGCCGCCGCCCTCGGCCTCCAGCTCGGCGGTCCGAACCGGTACGGCGATCGGGTCGAGGTGCGGCCCGCGCTCGGCCGCGGGCGCCATCCCGAGCAGGCTGATGTCGCCCGCGCCGTGCGCCTCAGCGGCGACGTGGGCCTGGCGTTGGCCGGCGTGCTCGCCCTCGCCTCGAGGATTGGGAGCCGAGCCGATAGGCGAGGCGACCCAGCCAGCACAGCGCCTGTTGCGGCGCAGCCGCACGGCTCGCCTCGACGACGGCTCCTTTCCGCGCAGGTCCTCAGGTGATCCCGCCGCCGGGGCCCCACGGTGGTGACGGCCCCCGGGTGGCGGCCGCCCTCGGGCGCGACCCCGCCGACATGATCGACCTTTCGATGTCGCTGAACCCGTTCGCGCCCGATGTGGCGGCCATCGCCGCTCGGCACCTCGACTCCCTCAGCCGCTACCCCGACCGGTCCGCGGCCACCGCTGCGCTGGCCGACGCCATGGGCGTCGATCGTGACCGGTTGGTGCTCACCAACGGCGGGAGCGAGGCGATCGCGCTGGTCGCAGGCGCCATCGGCGGCTCGGTGGACCGCGAGCCGGAGTTCTCACTCCACCCCCGCGGGCCCGGTGGCCCGTTGTGGAGGAGCAACCCGCACAATCCCACGGGTCGCCTCGCCGGCGCCGCCGAGCAGGCCGACGTGTGGGACGAGGCCTTCTTCCCCCTCGCCACCGGCCATTGGACCCGCGGCGACCACGCCATCGTGGTCGGGTCGCTGACCAAGCTCTTCGCCTGTCCCGGGCTGCGCCTCGGCTACATCCTCGCCGACGACGCCGCGCGCCTCGTGTCCCGGCAGCCGGCCTGGCCGGTCAACTCCCTCGCCCTGGCGGTGCTCCCCGAGCTCCTCTCCCTGGCCGACCTCACCGCCTGGCGGGACGCCACGCGCCACCGGCGCGCCGCCCTCGCTGCCCTGCTGGAGGAGCGGGGCTTCGAGCCTCGCGCCGCCGACGCGCCCTGGCTGCTCGTGGAGGCACCGGGGCTGCGAGACCACCTCGCTGTTCGGGGGATCGTGGTGCGCGACTGCGCCAGCTTCGGGTTGCCCGGGCACGTCCGCGTCGCCGTGCCCGACGAGCGTGGCCTGGCCCGCCTCGAAGCGGTGCTGGACCGTTGATCACCACCGTCCTGTTCGATATCGGCGACACCCTGGTTCGCGCCGCCCCGCCGGCAACCGCGGTCGGCGACCTCGTGGCCGAGCCATTCGACGGCGTCGTGCGCACGCTGCGCGCCCTGGCCGGGAGCTACCGGCTCGGCGCGGTCACCGACACGTCCGTGATGACCAGCGCCGACGTGCGCACCGCCCTCGGCGGCACCGGGCTCGACGGGCTCCTCGAGGTGATCATCACCTCGAGCGAGATCGGTGCCGCCAAGCCCGACTCGCGCGGTGTCCACGCCGCCCTCGCCGCCCTCGACGCCGGGGCTGCGGAGACCCTGTTGGTCGGTGACAGCGACCGTGACGAAGCGGCCGCCCGCGCCGCCGGGGTGAGGTTCGCGCGGGTGGGCGGCGATCACGACCTCGCCGACGCGGTGCGGCGTGCGCTCACGGAGGTCGACGGCGCCTTCACGGCGGCGGCTGCGCTCGTGGGTCCCGTCGACGACGGCGCCGCGGATCGCGCTCGTGTGCACCACGATCGTCTCACCAAGCCGCGGGGGTCGCTCGGCCGGCTGGAGGCGCTCGGGATCCAGCTCGCCGGCATCGCCGGCTGCGAGCCCCCACCCGTGCCGGCGCCGGCGGCGGTGGCGGTGTTCGCCGCCGACCACGGCGTCGCCACCGAAGGGGTCACCCCCTGGCCCCAGGAAGTGACCGCCCAGATGGTGGCCAACTTCGTGGCCGGTGGTGCGGCCATCAACGTGTTGGCCCGCCAGGCCGGTGCCTCCGTGACCGTCGTCGACGTCGGGGTGGCCACCGACCTGATCGACGCCGGTGTCGGGGCGCCGACCACACTCGAGCGCCGCCGTGTCCGGGCGGGCACGTGGAACCTGGCCAAAGGCCCGGCCATGACCCCCGAGGAGGTCCGGGCGGCGCTCGATGTCGGCGCCGACCTCGCCGTGCGGCTCGTCGGCTCGGGAGCCAGGGCGCTCGTCACCGGTGAGATGGGCATCGGCAACACCACCGCCGCCGCCGCCGTGATCGCGGCGTGCACCGGTCGCCCACCGGTTGCCGTCACCGGTCGGGGGACGGGCATCGACGACTCCACCCTCCGGCACAAGGTCGACCTGATCGAGCACGCGCTGCGCCGGATGGCCCCCGATGCCCCGCCGGAGGCCGTGCTGGCCGAGGTCGGTGGGCTGGAGATCGCGGCCTTGGCCGGCTTCATCGTCGCCGGCGCCTCCTTGCGCGTTCCCGTCGTCCTCGACGGTGTGATCACCTGCGCCGCCCTCCTCGTCGCGGCCAGGATGTGCCCCCCGGTCGTGCCGTACGTGGTCGCCGGGCACCGCTCCCCCGAACCCGGCGCGTCGGCCGTCCTGGAGGCGCTCGACCTCGAGCCCGTCCTCGACCTCGGCCTGCGACTGGGCGAGGGCACGGGGGCGTGCCTGTCGGTCGGGATCCTGGAAGCGGCGGCCCGGGTCCTGGCCGACATGGCCACCTTCGAATCGGCCGGCGTCGGGGCCGTCCGGTAGCCGCGGGCGTCGGCATCGCGCCTCGCTGGTGCGGCGCGACGTGGCCCCGTTCGCCGCCGTCGGCGCCGTCCGCGCCGATAGGGTGCGGCGCCATGAGTAGGGCCCTGGTGCTGAACATCACCTACGAGCCGCTCAGCGTCGTGGCGGGGCGGCGGGCCGCGGTGCTGGTGCTGGCGGACAAGGCCGACCTCGTCCACCCCTCTGGGTTGGCGCTGCGCTCGGAGCGCCTTGACGTGCCCGTGCCGTCGGTCATCCGGCTGCGCCAGCTCGTGCGAGTGCCCTTCGAGCGCCACGTTCCCCTCAGCCGCCGGGCGGTCTTCGTCCGCGACGGCCACGAGTGCCAGTACTGCGGCGGCCCGGCCGAGACGATCGACCACGTGCTGGCCCGCAGCCGCGGCGGCGGGCACACCTGGGACAACGTGGTGGCGGCCTGCCGTCGCTGCAACCTGCGCAAGGGCGATCGCCTCCTCTCCGAGACCACCATGGCCCTGCGCCGCCGGCCGACCCCGGCGCGGCGGTTCACGTGGGTGATCACCTCGGTGGGCCGGGTGCCAGAGGCGTGGGAGCCGTACCTGCAGGCGGCGTGAACGCCCCGACGGCCCCGGGGCCGCCGGTGGTGGAGGTGGAGCTGCACCGGGTGGTCCTGGCCCTGCGCCAGCCCCATGCCTCAGCCGGCGGGATCGAGGCCGAGCGCGACATCGTCCTCGTGCGGGTCGTGTTGGAGGACGGCACCGAAGGATGGGGGGAGTGCCCCACCCTCTCCCTGCCGACCTACTCGTCCGAGCACGCCGCCGGAGCGTGGCTGGTGCTGCGCGACGAGCTGGTGCCGGCGGTGCTGGCCGGCCGGCCCGCGTCCGTGGTGGGGCACCCGATGGCGAAGGCGGCGGTCGCCGACGCCCTCCTCGACGCCCGGCTTCGCACCCGCGGCCGGTCGCTGGCCGCGCACCTCGGCGTCACCGCCCGCCGCGTGTCGACGACCACGGTGGTGGCCCGGGTCGGCTCGGTGGCCGAGGTGCTCGAGGTGGTGGCGGGCGCCCCCGGCGGCGTGAAGGTGAAGATCGAGCCGGGCTTCGACCTCGAGCCGTTGGCCGCGGTGCGAGCCTGCTGGCCCGAGCGGTGGCTGGCGGCCGACGCCAACGGGAGCTTCGCCGCCGACCAGATCGACCGGCTGACCGCCGTCGACGCCCTCGGCCTGGCCTACCTGGAACAGCCATGCCCCGGCCTGGCCGGTGCCGCCGTCGCCGCCCGGGCGCTGTCCACCCCCGTCTGCGTGGACGAGGCGGCCGACTCCCTCGACGCCGTGCGCGCCGCCGTCGACCTCGAGGCGATGGCGGTGCTCAACGTGAAGCCGGCGCGGCTGGGCGGGGTGGAGGTGGCGGCGGCGGCCGTCGCCCTGGCCGCCGAGGCGGGCATCGACGCCTTCGTCGGCGGCATGCTGGAGACCGGCGTCGGCCGGCGGGCCGCGCTGGCGGTGGCGGGGCTGGCGGGCTGCACCCTGCCCACCGATCTCGGCCCGTCGGCCCGCTACTTCTCCGCCGACCTCACCGACCCGGTGGAGGAGGGCACCGACGCCTCACTGGCCATCCCCACCGGCCCCGGGATCGGCCCCGCTCCCGACCCCGGCCGCCTGGAAGCGGCCACCCGTGACCGGTGGGTGGGGCGCCGATGACGGACCCGCCGGGCTGGCCGGTGCGCCGTGAGGTCGGGTCGGCGGGCACTTTCCACGCCCGCCCGCTCCCGCGGCCGGCTCGGCGCGAGGTCGCCGTGTTCGAGGTCGACCGTCCCGCCCTCGTGCTCGGCAGCACCCAGGCCGACGACGTGGTCGACGCGGTGGCGGCTAGGGCGGGCGGAGTTGAGGTGGTGCGCCGGCGCAGCGGCGGGGGAGCGGTGCTGCTCGAGCCGGCCGCCGCGTTGTGGGTCGATGTGGTCGTCCCCGCCGGCGACGAGCTGTGGAGCGACGACGTCGGCCTCGCCTTCGCCTGGTTGGGCGAGGCGTGGGCGGGCGCGCTGGGCGCGCTCGGCCTGGCCGCGGTGGTCCACGAGGGCGGGCTGTGCACCACCACCTGGTCTCGCCTGGTGTGCTTCGGCGGGCTCGGTCCAGGAGAGGTGACCCTGGGGGGCGCCAAGGTGGTGGGCCTGGCTCAGCGCCGCACCCGTGAGGCGGCCCGGTTCCAGTGTGCCGCCCTGCTGGCGTGGGCACCCGAGCGCCTCCTCGCTCTGCTGGCCATGGACGACGCCACCCGGGGCCGCGCCGCGGCCGAGCTGGCCACCGCGGCGGCAGCCGTGCCCGCCGCCTCGCCCGACCTGGTCGAGGCCTTCCTGGCCCACCTCCCGCCCTGATCGCGGCCGAGTGAGCGCACCTCGTGCGGGCAGTCCCGGTGTTGCCGGTCGAGGTTGGGCTGGGCGACGAAGCGGCGGGTCACGACCGGATCGTCGTTCGTAGACGAAACGAGGACCCCTTGGTTCTATTCCACGTCGCGCCGAATGTTCATGGGCGCTTCGGAGAGGAGCGGGATGCGGGATCCCTGGCGCGGCACAGGGCTCTGCGAACTTGACGGCTTTCGAGGTCGCCGAGTCCGGAACGCCGGCGACCAGCGGCGAGAACTGGAGTTGGCCGCCGCTCGTGGTGGACGGCATCGGGCGCGGCGCCGTCGCTGCGAAGCCCGCATGCGGCGGCGAGCGGCCGAAGTGACCGTACGCGGCATAGCGCGCCACCGTGGTGGCCGGTGAAGTGGGCTACCACCTCCCGCAACAGTTCCTCTGTTCCACGTCACGCCGAAACGGAGGGTTCCGAGACGGTTGGTAGCTCCCGGCGAGGTGTCGTGCTCCCCATATTCGGCGCGACGTGGAACAAAAAGAAGCCGTCTCTTCACCGGTTGGCTAGCTAGAACTGCGACATGTCTCAAGTCGGATGATCGGCGGTCATCCGTTCAAGGTCGACGACCCCGAGGACAGCCTCTGGGTGATTGGCGGATACGAGCCGCAGCCGCCTCCGGAGTCATGAGTCGCCGGCTCACCCCGCGGCGGTCCTCGGCGGGGCCTGCTCTCGGAACCTGAAACTCAACGACTAATCGCTTGATCCATGACGTTGCGGTTCACTATACTACGAATATGCGTTCGGATGAGGTCGGCGAGCTGGCGGTGGATGACTTGCTGCAGCTCGAGGCCGGCTCACTGAACGATTCCGAGCTGGGGGAGTGGGTGTTGGCGTTGGACCGGGCCCGTTCCGCTTTGGAGGCGACGGAGTTGCGGGCGGCGGCGGCGTTCGATGCGCGGGTGGCCTACGCCGCTGATGGGGCGCCGTCGGCGCCGTCGTGGTTGGCGGCCCGGGCTGATGTGTCCCGGTCCCAGGCGGCGGCTCTGGTGCGCCACGGTCGGATGTTGCGTTCTCATCCGTTGAGCGAAGCGGCGTGCGCCTCGTTGGGCACGACGAAGGTGCGGACGGTGTTGCGGTTCGTGAACCCCCGGGTGGCCGAGGCGTTCGACCGGGACGAGGCCATGCTGTTGGAGGCCGTCGCCCTGCTGAGCGTGGACCAGACGGCCACGGTGATGCGCCACTGGGTGTGCCGGGTCGACGCTGACGGCGCCGAACCCAAAGCGCCTGAGCCCAGCGAGGTGCGGTTGCGCCAGACCTTCGGTGGGCGTTGGCACCTCGACGGTGACCTCGAGGTGGCCGACGGTGCCCAGCTGCACGCCGCCCTGGCCTCGCACGCCGAGCGGCTCTACCGCCGGGAGGCCGCCTCGGCGGACGGGGTCCAGTCGACCGCCGCGCAGCGGATGGGCCGGGCCCTGGTCGACCTGGTGGCCCGGGCCGCGGGGCTCGATGCCAGCGTGGACACCCGCACCGCGCCGGTGGTGTCGGTGATCATCGATCTCGACGCCCTCACCGGCCACGACCCCGACGCCGAAGCCGACATCGTCGGGGCCGGGCCCATCGCGGTGGAGACGGCGCGGCGGTTGGCCTGTGACAGCCGGATCGGGCGGGTCATCTGCCGGGGCCGCTCGGAGATCTTGGACCTGGGCCGCCTGGAACGCACCGTCACCCCCGCCCAACGCCGGGCCCTGGTCATCCGCGACCAGGGCTGTGTGTTCACCGGGTGCACGGCCCCACCGGGCTGGTGCCAGGCCCATCACCTCAAACCGTGGGACCACGGCGGGCACACCAACCTCGACCAGCTCGGCCTCCTCTGCTCGCATCACCACCACCTCGTCCACGAAGGCCGCTACCGCATCCAACGCCGCCACGACGGGCAAGGCTTCTGCTGCTACCGGCCCGACGGCACCCCCATCACCATCACCCGCCTCGCCGCCTGACCTGCCCCCACGGCTGATGCGAAGGGTCTTGCTTCGACCACGCCGCGGGTTTATGGTGGCACGCAGTGGAACCACTTCCCACGCCGTCCCTGCATCCGAAGTCTGAGGCCACATACGCCCTGCCTTCCGCCGAGGCTCGGTCGGGCCGGCTCACCGACGCCGTGCGCCACGGGCTCGATGCCAAGTCGCGCGCCGTGCTGCCGGCCGCCGTACGCCCCGCCTTCGCCGACGGCGGGTTCCTCACCGTGTGGGTGGGGCCGTGCGTGGCCGCTTTTCCGCCGGCGGCGTTCTCCGCCTGGGTCGAGCGGATCCGGGCCCAGCTGGCCACCTCGGGCTTCGACGACCCCGCCGCCCACGTCCGCTACGCCCACGCCCGCTCGGCCCCGTTCCGACCCGACCTCCAGGGCCGCTTCGTGCTGCCCGACCGCTTCCGGGAGGCCGCCGGCATCGACCGGGAGGTCACGGTGGTCGGCGTCGGCGACCGCGTCGAGCTCTGGGACCCGGCCACCTACGGCCGGGACCTCGACGAGCTGGAGCAGAACATCAGCTTCCTCCAATCCACCTACGACCTCCCCGAGGTCGAAGCGTGAGCACCCACCCGTCCACCCACCCACCCACCGCCCGTCTCGGCCCCTGTTCGGGGCGGGGCGATCGGCCGTTCGCAGTCCCCCGGCGGACCAGGAGGCTTCAGCCCCTACTCCAACTCCGCCCGCTGACCCCTCTAGCCGACCCGGGGAGAAATCCCGGGCGGCGCCGGGCCGCCGGGGGGCTGCCAACGATCGATCGACCCCGTCTCGCCCACCGGGCCGCACCCGGCCGAGGAGACCTCGTGCCTGCACCGCCGCCGAACTTCGCCCACACCCCGGTGATGGCCGACCGCGTGGTGGACCTGCTGGCCACCGTCGCACCCGGCACCGCGGTCGATCTCACCGTCGGCGGGGGCGGCCACGCCGCCCGGCTCCTCGACGCCCACCCGGGCCTCCGCCTCATCGGGATGGACCGCGACCCGGCCGCGGTCGAGGCCTCCGCCCGCCGGCTGGCTCGATACGGCGACCGGGTGGTGCTGCGCCATGCCCGCTCCGATGCCCTGGCCGCCATCCTCGCCGAGGAGGGGCGCGACGACGTCGTCGCCGTGCTCGCCGACCTCGGGGTGTCGTCCGCGCAGGTCGACCAGCCCGAGCGTGGGTTCAGCTATCGAGGCGACCTGGACGGACCGCTCGACATGCGCATGGACCCCAGCACCGGGCCCACCGCCGCCGACCTGCTCAACTCCCTCGACGAGGGCGAGCTGGCCCGCATCCTGCGCGACCACGGCGACGAGCGCTTCGCCCGGCGCATCGCCGCCGCCATCGCCGCCGCCCGCCCGGTGCGGACCACCGCCGAGCTGGCCGCGCTGGTGGGCGACGCCATCCCGGCTCCCGCCCGGCGGCGGGGCGGGCACCCCGCCAAGCGGACGTTCCAGGCCATCCGCATCGCGGTCAACGACGAGTTGGCCGTTCTCGCCGACACCCTCGACCAGGTGGTCGACACCCTCGTGCCCGGCGGTAGGGCGGTGGTGCTCTCCTACCAGTCCGGCGAGGACCGGCTGGTCAAGGCCCGGTTCCGGGCCGCGGCCGACGGTGGCTGCACCTGCCCACCCGGCCTTCCCTGCGCGTGCGGGGCGGTGCCCGTTGCCCGCCTCCTCACCCGCGGCGGCTCCACGCCCTCCGCCGGGGAGCAGGCGACCAACCCCCGCGCCACCAGCGCCCGCCTCCGCGCCATCGAGAAGCTGGCACCACCGGGGGATCAGCGGCCATGACCGCGCCCGTCCGCGCCCCGGAGCGCCCCGCGCGCCGATCGTCCGCGCCGGCGACCCGGCCGGAGGCCCCCCACCGGCCCCACCTCACGGTGGTGGCGCCGGCGCCCCGCCGCAGCCGGGCGGGGCTGCGGGCGGCGGTCACCCTGGTGGTGGTGTTCCTCGCCCTCTTCCTCAACGCGGTGTGCCACACCGTGCTGGTGTCGGGCCAGCAACAGCTCGACTCGCTCAACCGCGAGGTGGAGGCGTCCCAACAGCGGAACCAGCGGCTTCGGCTCGAGGTCGCCGGGCTGGAGTCCCCCAACCGCATCGTGGCCGCCGCCTCCCGTGCCGGCATGGTGGTACCCGATCAGACCCACTGGCTGAGTGCCCGGCCCGACGGGTCAGCCATCGGCTCCACCTCCCGGCGGCCCACCCCGTCGCTCCCCGCCGCCGGCGAAGACCTCGCCGAGCAGGCGGCCGGCACCGGTGATCCCGAGGGCCGGTGACGAGCCGGACCCGGCCGGCTCCGGGCCCGGCGCGCCCCCGCGCCCCGCGCCGCGCCGGCCCTGACGGCGCCTTCGACGCCTACCGGGCCCAGCGCTCACGCCGCGCCGGTCGGGCCCCTCGTCCTGCCCGCCGGGCGACGCCGGCTCCGGCCCGTCGTCCGGTGCCGGCAGCACCGCCGCGCCGAGCCCACCGCCACCGCCACCTCCACCTCGATCCCGCCGGCGCCACCCTTCCCCCGGCGTTGGCCAAGCGGCGCCTCGGCGTGCTGGCGGTGGCGTTCTGCGTGATGTTCGGCGCGGTGGTGGTGAAGCTGGCCGACGTCCAGGTGCTCAACCCCGACCGCTACGTCAGCCAGGGCCAACGCCAGCGGTTCGTGTCGAACGTGATCCCCGCCGGGCGGGGGTCGATCCTCGACCGCAACGGCACCGAGCTCGCCCTCTCCATCCCCCAGAAGACGGTCTTCGCCGACCCGGGCCTCGTGCGTAATGCCCCCGCCGCCGCCCGGCGGCTGGCGCCGCTGCTGGGCATCGACCGGGCCGAGCTGGTGCGCCGGCTGACCGGTCCCGGTCGCTACGTGGTGCTGGCCCACACCGTGCCCGACGCGGTGGCGGCCGAGGTCGCGGACCTGGCCGTGCCTGGTATCGCCATGTTCGACGAGTTCAAGCGCTACCAGCCGAGCGGGGACGTGGCCCGCTCGCTGCTCGGTCGGGTCAGCGCCGACGGCAGCCGGGGCTACTCGGGGCTGGAGGCCCAGTTCGAGCCGGTGCTCGGTGGGCGCTCGGGCCGGGTGACCTACGAGCGGTCCGGCGGCGACGCTGATCGCACCATCGCCGGCGGCCGGCAACGGGTGGTGCCGGCTCGTCCCGGGCGCGACGTCGTGCTCACCCTCGACCGGGCCATGCAGTTCGAGGCCGAACAGGTTCTGGCCCGCCACGTGGCCGCCGCCCGGGCCAAGGGAGGCATGGCCATCGTGATGCGCCCCGACACGGGTGAGGTGCTGGCCATGGCCAACGTGGCCACCGACCCGGCGGCGGTCCCCGGCGATCCGGGCGCGGTCCGCCCCACCAGCAACAACCTGGCCCTCACCACGGTCTACGAGCCCGGGTCGGTGAACAAGGTGATCACCCTGGCCGGCGCCATCGAGGAGGGGGTGGTGCGACCCGACAGCAGCATCGCCGTTCCCGACCGGATCCAGGTGGCCGACCACCTCTTCACCGACCACGACCCCCACCCGGTGACGAACTGGACGACCACCGACATCCTGGCCACCTCGTCGAACGTCGGCACGATCATGGTCGCCCAGCAGCTGGGACGGGACCGGATCGACGCCTACCTGCGCCAGTTCGGGTTCGGCGAGACCAGCGGGCTCGAGTTCCCCAACGAGGCGTCCGCCCAGCTGCTCGACCCGGCCGACTGGTCGGGCACCTCGATCGGTGCCATCCCCATCGGCCAGGGGCTCTCGGTGACGGCCCTCCAGATGCTCAACGCCTACAACGTCATCGCCAACGACGGCGTCCTCGTCGCCCCCCGGCTGGTGGACGCCACCGGCACGCCCACCGGCCGGCGCCGGCTGCCGCCATCGGCCCGGCGCCGGGTGGTGTCCGCGCCCACGGCGGCGGCCGTGCGGGGGATGATGGCCCAGGTGGTCGAGCGGGGCACGGGCGAGAAGGCAGCGGTGCCCGGTTACTCGGTGGCGGGCAAGACCGGCACGGCCCGCAAGCCGCTCGCCGACCACATGCCCGGCAACGGCTACATGGACCGGGACGGCGCCTACCACTACGTCGCCACCTTTGCCGGCTTCCTCCCGGCCGAGAAGCCGGAGCTGTCGGTGATCGTCGTCCTCGACGAGCCCACCAGCTCCATCTACGCCAGCGACGTGGCCGCCCCCGCCTTCTCCGAGCTGGCCCGCTACGCCCTGCGCCGCTACGCCATCCCGCCCGCCGCGGTGGCCGCCGCCGCCGACGGGGTGCCCCAGATCAGCGCCTCCGCCCAGGCCATCGAGGACGACCCCCTCCCGGCGACGCCCCCGCCGCTGCCGTCCACCAGCCCGCCGCCCACCAGTCCGCCTCCCACCAGCCCGCCTCCCACCAGCCCGCCGCCGACCAGCGCCCCCGCCGGCCGACCCTGAGCGCCGTGCGCCTCGACGACCTCCTCGCCGCCGTGGCCGGGCGGCTCGAACGCTTCGAGCTCGACACGGGGGCAGGACCGAGCCGGTCGGCCGAAGTCGAGGTCACGGCCGTGACCCACGACTCCCGGTCGGTGGGCCCGGGCGCGTTGTTCTGCTGCATCCCCGGGTCCCAGGTCGACGGCCACGACCTCGCGCCGGCGGCCGTCACCGCCGGCGCCGTCGCCCTGCTGTGCGAACGTCCACTCGGCCTCGGGGTGCCAGAGCTCCGGGTGCGGTCGGTGCGGGCGGCCATGGGCCCGGTGGCGGCCGCCGTGCACGGTGACCCGTCGACCCAGCTCGAGGTGGTGGGCGTCACCGGCACCAACGGCAAGACCACGACCACCCACCTCCTGGCGGCCATCCTCGACGCCGCCGGCCGCCCCTGCGGGGTGATCGGCACCCTCACCGGCGCTCGCACCACGCCCGAGGCCCCCGAGCTCCAAGCCCGCCTGGCGGGCTTCGTGGCCGAGGGCCGCCGGGCGGTGGCCATGGAGGTGTCCTCCCACGCCCTCGAGCAGCACCGCGTCGACGCCACCACCTTCGCCGTCGCCGTCTTCACCAACCTGAGCCAGGACCACCTCGACTACCACGGGACGATGGAGGCCTACTTCCGGGCCAAGGCCCGCCTCTTCGAGCCCGGTCGCAGCGCTCGGGCGGTGGTGAACCTCGACGACCCCTACGGTCGGCTCCTGCACGACGCCGCCACCATCCCCACCACCGGTTTCTCCCTGGCCGACGCCACCGAGGTCGAGCTGGGCGCTCAGGGCAGCCGGTTCTGCTGGCGGGGCTCGCAGGTGCGCACACCGCTGGCCGGTCGCTTCAACCTGGCCAACGCCCTGGCCGCCGCCACCGCCGCCACCGAGCTCGGCGTGGACGTCGAGGCCGTGGCCCATGGCCTGGCCGCCGCCCGTGCCGTGCCGGGCCGCTTCGAGCTGGTCGACGCCGGCCAACCCTTCGCCGTGGTGGTCGACTACGCGCACACGCCCGACGGCATGGCCCAGGTGCTGGTGGCCGCCCGCGAGCTGACCGGCCCCGGCGGCAGGGTGTTGGTGGTCTTCGGGTGCGGGGGCGACCGCGACCGGGCCAAGCGCCCGGCCATGGGAGCCTCTGCCGCCGCCGGAGCCGACGTGGTCGTGGTCACCTCCGACAACCCCCGGTCCGAGGACCCACACGCGATCATCGCGTCCGTGCGCGCCGGCATCCCCCACGACGCCCGACCCATCATCGAGCCCGATCGCCGCGCTGCCATCGCCCTGGCGTTGGAGCGAGCGGTCGCCGGCGACGTGGTCGTGATCGCCGGCAAGGGCCACGAGACCACCCAGGTCATCGGGGTGTCGTGTGCGCCCTTCGACGACCGGGTCGTGGCCCGGGAGCTGCTCAGCCGGTGATCGCCCTCCTCTTGGCCGGGGGCATCGGCCTCGCCGCCTCCATGCTCGCCACCCGCTTCCTCATCGACTGGCTGCGCCGCCACCAGGTGGGCCAGCCCATCCACGAGGACGTACCCGAGGGCCACCAGGTGAAGGCGGGAAAGCCGACCATGGGGGGGATCGGCATCGTGGTCGCCGCCGTCGCCGGTTACGCCGTGGCCCACATCCGCAGCGGCCTGGTGTTCACCCGCTCCGGGCTGCTCGTCCTTGCCCTCATCGTCGGGGCGGGCGTGGTCGGCGGCCTCGACGACTGGATCAAGGTGCGGGCCGAGCGCAACCTGGGCCTCTCGAAGCGGGCCAAGGTGCTGGGCCTGGTGTCGACCGCGGTCGCCTTCGCTCTGCTCACCGTGAACTTCACCGGCGTCCACACCCGCTTGTCGTTCACCCGCTTCGACTCCTTCGACGTCGATCTCCAGACCGCCGGATGGGTGCTGTGGGCGGTGCTCCTGATCCTCGCCACCACCAACGCAGTGAACCTCACCGACGGGCTCGACGGCCTGGCCGCGGGCTCCTCGGTCTACGCCTTCATCGCCTACACCGTGATCGGCTTCTGGGCGTTCCGGAACCCCGGCTACCAGGTGCCCCACGCCCTCGACCTTGCGGTGGTGGCGGCGGCCATGCTCGGCGCCGTGGCCGGGTTCCTGTGGTTCAACGCCGCCCCCGCGCAGATCATCATGGGCGACACCGGTTCGCTGGCCATCGGGGCCGGTCTGGCCGGTCTGGCCCTCACCACCAACACCCAGCTGCTGCTGCCCCTCATCGGCGGCCTGTTCGTGTTCGAGACCCTGTCGGTGATCCTCCAGGTGGGCAGCTTCCGGTTGTTCCACCGCCGGATCTTCCGGATGGCGCCCATCCACCACCACTACGAGCTGGCCGGGTGGCCCGAGACCACGGTGATCATCCGGTTCTGGATCCTCGCCGGCCTCTGCACCGCGGTGGCCCTCGGTATCTACTACGCCGACTTCGTGCACCTGTCGGGCCAGTGACCGCGCCCCGCGCCGACGTCGAGGCCGACGTCGTGCTCGACGGTCCCGGGCTCGTGCTCGGCCTCGGCGTCACCGGACGGGCGGTGGCCGGCGCTTTGACCCGGCGGGGGATCGGTGCGGTGGTGGTCGACGATCGGCCCGACCTCGCCGCCCGCGCCGCCGCCGACGAGCTCGGCCTGGCCCTCCACGAGGCGCCCGACGAGGCCGCGCTCCGCGCCCTCGTCGCCGGCGTGGCCGGCGTGATCCCGAGCCCGGGGGTGCCGGAGCACCACCCGGTGTTCCGAGTGGCGGCCGCCGCCGGGGTACCCGTGGTCGGCGAGCTCGACCTGGCGGCGGCCTGGGACACCCGACCGTGCCTGGCCATCACCGGCACGGACGGCAAGACGACGGTCACCACCCTGGTGACCCGGATGCTGCAGGCGTCCGGGGTGGCGGCCGTCGACGCTGGCAACACCGAGGTGCCGCTGGTGGCGGCCATCGACGACCCCGGCCCGGCCGTGTTCGTGGTCGAGGCCTCCTCGTTCCGACTCGCACCGTTGCGCCGGTTCCGGCCCCTCGTGGGCACCTGGTTGAACTTCGCCCCGGACCACCAGGACGTGCACCGCTCCCTGGCCGCCTACGAGGCGGCCAAGGCCAACGTGTGGGCCCGGCACACCGCCGAGCAGCTGGCCGTGGCCAACGACGACGACCCGGTGGTGGCGGCCCACGCCGCTGGCCTGGCCCGGGTGGAGGCGTTCGGCTTGGGGCCCGGGGACGGCCCCCTCGCCGGACGACCCCGCTGGCACGTGGCGGGCGGCGCCCTTCGCACCCCCGACGGCCATGCCCTGCTGCACACCGCTGAGCTGCACCGGGCCTTCCCCCACGACCTGGCCAACGGCTTGGCGGCGGCAGCCACCGCCATGGCCGCCGGCGCGTCGCTCGACGGCGCGGCGGCCGCCCTGCGCTCGTTCCGCGGCCTCCCCCACCGGGTGGCGCTGGTGGGCGAAGCTGACGGCGTGGCTTGGTACGACGACTCCAAGGCGACCGCGCCGCACGCCACGTTGGCGGCGGTGGCCGCCTTCGACTCGGTGGTGCTCATCGCCGGCGGGCGAAACAAGGGGCTCGACCTCGATGTCCTGGCCTCCGCCGCCCCCAAGGTGCGAGCGGTGGTGGCCATCGGAGAGGCCGCCGCCGAGGTGGAGGCGGCCTTCGCCGGCGTGCGCCCGGTGCGCGCCGCGACGTCGATGGACGACGCCGTCGCCGAAGCGCGCGCCCTGGCCCGGCCGGGCGACGCCGTCCTGCTCTCGCCGGGCTGCGCGTCCTACGACCGCTACCGCTCCTACGGGGAACGGGGCGATGACTTCGCCCGCGCCGTGCGCGCCGCCCTGGGGGTGGTGGCATGAGGCGGTCGGCCGGTCGGTTCGTGCCCGGCGGGGAGGCGACGCCTGCGTTCTGGCTGCTGCTGGCGGTGATCGTGGTGCTCAACCTGTTCGGCCTGGTGATGATCCTGTCGGCGTCCTCGGTGGTGGCCCTGCAAGAGACCGGCTCCACCTGGTCCTACTTCGTGCGCCAGAGCGCGTGGGCGGTGCTGGGCACAGGCGGGCTGATGGCCTGCCTGTACCTCGACCGCCGGGTGTGGCGGGCGACGGCCAAGCTGGCTTACGGGGCGGCAGTGGCCCTGCTCGTGGCCGTGCTCATCCCTGGGGTGGGCGTGAGCGTCAACGGCGCCAGCCGCTGGATCGCCCTCGGGCCGGTGCAGCTCCAGCCGTCGGAGCTGGCCAAGCTGGCCCTGCTGCTCCTGGTGGCCGACCTCCTCGCCCGCCGGGCCCGGGAGATGGGTGACCCGAAGCGCACGTTCTGGCCGGCGGTGTCGGCGTTGGCGCTGGTCGCCGCCCTCGTCATGGCTCAGCCCAACCTCGGCACCACGCTGGTGATGGCGGCCATCGTGCTCGTGCTGCTCTACGTGGCCGGCACGTCGGTCGGCCGCCTGGGGGCGGTCAGCCTGGTGGCCACCGCCGCCGCTGGTGCCGTCGTGCTGACCACGCCGTTTCGGCGGGCCCGCTTCTTCGCCTTCCTCAACCCGTGGGCCGACCCCTCCAGGAGCGGCTACCAGAACCTGCAGGCGCTGGTGGCCCTCGGCTCGGGCGGGCTGTTCGGAGTGGGCCTCGGCGCGTCGCGGGCCAAGTGGGACTACCTGCCCTTCGCCCAGACCGACTTCATCTTCGCCATCGTCGGAGAGGAGCTCGGGCTGGTGGGGGCGGTGCTGGTGGTCGCCCTCTTCGTGGTCCTCGGGGTGCTCGGCGTGCGGGTGGCGATGGCGGCCGCCGACCGCTACAGCATGCTGGTGGCCGTCGGCATCACCGCCTGGCTGATGGTGCAGGCGTTCTTGAACATCGGCATGGTGATCGGCCTGCTGCCCATCACCGGCGTGCCCCTACCGTTCATCTCCTTCGGCGGGTCCTCGCTGCTCGTCACCATGTCGGGTGCGGGCCTCCTGCTCAACATCGCCCGCCACCCCCGGCCCCGAACCGGGCCGGACCTGGCGCGCCGGTCAGCGGCGCGGCGGGCGACCACGCCGGCATGAGCGAGGGCAAGGCCGCCACCTGGGCGCTGGTGGCCGGAGGCGGGACCGCCGGGCACCTGCTCCCCGGGCTGGCCGTGGCCGACGCCCTGGTGGCCCGCGGCCACGACCCGGGCACCATCCACTTCGTGGGGAGCGATCGGGGCGTGGAGGCCACGCTCGTGCCCGCCGCCGGGTTCACCCTCGACGAGCTGCCCGGCCGGGGCATCCAGCGGCGGCTCACGCCGGCCAACCTGGTCGCCGCGTGGGGCCTGTTGCGGGGCACCTCGCTCGGCATCGCCATCGTCCGCCGGCGCCGCCCGGCGGTGGTGGTGGTGCTCGGCGGGCACGCCAGCTTCGCCTGCGGGGTGGGCGCGGCGCTGGCCCGCACCCCTCTGGTCCTGCTCGAGCAGAACGTGAGGGCGGGCGCGGTCAACCGGGTGCTGCGCCGCTTCGCCACCGCCAGCGCGGTGTCGTTCCCGGGCACCGACCTACCCCGGGCGGTCGTCACCGGCAACCCCCTGCGGCCGGAGCTGCGGGAGGCGGCGGCCCGGCCCGACCCCGGTGCCGCCCGGGCGGCACTCGGCCTACCCGCTGACCGCACCGTGGTGGCCGTGTTCAGCGGCTCCCTCGGCTCGCGCCGGATCAACACCGCGGTGCGCGGCCTGGTGGAGCGGTGGGCGCCGCGCTCCGACCTGGCCGTGCGCCACGTCGTGGGCCGGCGGGACTGGGCCGAGCACGCCAGCGGCCCCCCGGTGCTCCCGCCCGGGGGGCTCGCCTACCAGGCGGTCGAGTACGAGGACCGCATGGACCTGCTCCTCCCCGCGGCCGACGTGGCCGTCACCCGGGCGGGCGGCACGGTGGCCGAGCTGGCCGCCTTCGGCGTTCCCGCCGTGCTCGTGCCTCTCCCGATCGCCCCCCGCGACCACCAGATGGCCAACGCCCGCGCCGTCGAGGCGAGCGGCGGGGCGGTGGTGGTGCCCGACGACGAGCTCGACGTCGACCGGTTGCAGCGCGAGCTCACCGCGCTCCTCGACCATCCCGACCGGAGGGCGGCCATGGCCGCAGCCATGCGCTCCACCGCCCGCCTCGACGCCGCCGACCGGGTGGCCGAGCTGGTGGAGGCGTCGGCCCGGGAGGACCGGTGAGCCCCGGCCAAGCCGGCGATGACACCCGGATCGGCGAAGCCGGCTCCGCCGGAGGCGGAGCAGAGGTAATAGACCTGTCGGCGCCGGTGGGGGTGCACGTGGTCGGTGTCGGCGGGGCCGGCATGAGCGCCATCGCCTCGATCCTGGCCGCCATGGGCCACACCGTGTCTGGCTCGGACCTCAAGGCCTCGGCCGGTCTCGAGCGGCTGCGGGCCCAGGGGGTGACCGTGCACGTGGGTCACGACGCCGCCCACGTCGGCGACGTCGACGCCGTGGCCGTGTCCACCGCCGTGCCGGAGCGCAACGCCGAGGTGCGGGCGGCCCGGGCCCGGGGCATCCCCGTGCTGCGCCGCGCCGACATCCTCGCCGCCATCGCCGCCACCCGCCGCACCGTGGCCGTCTCGGGGACCCACGGCAAGACCACCGCGTCATCGATGCTGGCCCTGGTGCTGGTGGCGGCGGGGATGCGCCCCTCGTTCCTGGTGGGGGGCGAGCTCAACGAGATCGGCAGTGGCGCGGTGTGGGACCGCGGCGAGTGGTTCGTGGTCGAGGCCGACGAGAGCGACGGGACCTTCACCGAGTTGGCGGCGGAGATCGCGGTGGTCACCAACGTCGAGGCCGACCACCTCGACTTCTACGGCGACATGGCCGCCATCGAGGCCGCCTTCGACCGCTTCCTGGCCGCCGCCCCGGGCCCCACCGTGGTGTGTGCCGACGACCCAGTGGCCGCCCGGCTGGGCCGGGCCCACGGCGCCCTCACCTACGGCACCTCGGATTCGGCCGACGTGCGCATCCTCGACCCTCGCCCGGCGCGGGCGGGGGTGACCTTCAAGCTGGCGCGCCAGGACGAGGTGCTGGGTGAGGTTCACCTCCCCGTGCCCGGGCTGCACAACGCCCGAAACGCGGCCGCTGCCATCACCGCTGGCCTCGCCCTGGGAGCCCCCTTCGAGGCCGGCCGCGACGCGCTGGCCCGGTACGCAGGGGTGGCCCGCCGGTTCCAGTACCGGGGCGAGGTGGCCGGGGTGACGGTGGTGGACGACTACGCCCACAACCCGGGCAAGGTGCGGGCGGTGCTGGCGGCGGCGGCGGCCGGCGGCTGGCGGCGGGTGGTGGCGGTGTTCCAACCGCACCGGTACTCCCGCACCGAGGACCTGGCCCAGGAGTTCGGCGACGCCTTCGCCGATGCCGATGTGGTCGTGCTCACCGACGTCTACGGCGCCGGCGAGGCGCCCCGCCCCGGCGTGACCGGCCGCCTGCTGGTCAACGCCGTGCTCGACCACCGTCCCCGCTCCCGGGTGGTGTGGCTTCCCCAGCGGGCCACCATCGTGCCGTTCCTGGCCCGCGAGCTGCGCCCCGGCGACCTCTGTCTCACCCTGGGAGCCGGCGACATCACCTCCCTGGCCGACGAGCTCCTCCCGGCGCTGGCCCGCCGCCCAGGCGCCGACGTGACCCACCGCGAGCACGCCGTGGGCGCCTCGTGACCGAGAACGGCGGCGCGGTTGCCCTGGCCGCCGAGCGGCTCGGTCACCGGGCCCTAAAGGGTGTGGCCCTCGGGCCCCTCACCACCTACCGCGTCGGCGGCCCGGCCGCCCTGTTCGTCACGGTCGAGGATGAGGACGACCTCGCCGTTCTGGCCTCGGCGGTCACCGTGTCGGGGGTCCCGACCCTGGTGGTGGGGAAGGGCTCGAACCTGCTGGTGGCCGACGCCGGGTTCGACGGGCTGGCCTTCCGCCTGGGCGACGCCTTCGCCGGGGTGGAGCTGGCCGGCTCCACTGTGCGGGCGGGCGGCGCCGCCAGCCTCCCGGTGGTGGCCCGGCGCACCGCCGGCGCCGGGCTCATCGGCTTCGAGTGGGCGGTCGGCGTGCCCGGGTCGATCGGCGGCGCGGTGCGCATGAACGCCGGCGGGCACGGGTCGGACATGGCGGCGGTGGTCGAGAGGGTCCGCGTCGTCGACGTCGCCGGCGGCGAGGATGGGATGGTGCCGGCCAGCGCCCTCGCCTTCGGCTACCGGCGGTCGGCCGTGACCGCCACCCAGGTCGTGGTGTCCGCCGAGCTCGGCCTGACCGCCGGCGACCGGAGCTCGGCCGAGGCGGCGGTGGCCGAGGTCGTGCGCTGGCGCCGCGCCCACCAGCCGGGCGGCCAGAACGCCGGGTCGGTGTTCACCAACCCCCCCGGCGACTCGGCCGGGCGCCTCATCGACGCGGCCGGTGGGCGGGGCCTGAGGATCGGCAGTGCCGAGGTGTCGCCCCGCCACGCCAACTTCATCCAAGCCGATGACGGGGGGTCGGCCGACGACGTGCTCGCCCTCATGTCCGAGGTGCGGCGCCGGGTGCGGGCCCACACCGGCGTCGACCTCGTGCCCGAGACCCGCCTCGTCGGCTTCCACCGGGCGGGGAAGGAACGGGCGGGGAAGGGGCCGGCGGGGGAGGGGCCGGCGGAAGGGATGGTGGCGCGATGACCGTGTCGAGCCCGCCGAGGCCCCCTCGCCCCACCGCCCACCGCGCGCCGCCGCCGCCGACCGAGGAGCCTCACCCCCGCATCCGGGCCCGGCGCATCGGGGTCCGCCGGGACGAAGGCCGGCGGCGGCTCCACCTCGTCGCCATCCTCGGCGTCGTGCTGGCGCTGGTGCTCGCAGGGGCCGGCCTCACCCGGTCGCCGGTCCTCGACGTGGACCGCATCTCGGTGGTGGGCGCCCTTCGCACCCCGCGCGCCGAGGTGCTGGCCGCCAGCGGCGTGCACACCGGCGACGCCATGGTCGACGTCGACGGGGAGGCGGTCAGGGAGCGACTGCGGCGCCGGCTTCCGTGGGTCGGCCGGGTCTCGGTGCAGCGGCGGTGGCCGGCCACGGTCCGGGTGCGGCTGTGGGAGCGCTCGGTGGCGGCCCAGGTGGCGCTCCCCGGGGGTCGATGGGCGCTGGTCGACCGCACCGGCCGGGTGCTCGAGCACCGCGACGAGCCCGCCGCCGGCCTGGTGGCCCTCGAAGGCTCCGTGCCCGGCCCGCCGGGCCCGCCCGGTTCGTCGCTCGGCCGGGGGGCGACACCAGCCCTCACGGTGGCGAGCGCGTTCTCGTCCCGCGTCCGCGCCGCCGTGGTGGCGGTGCGCACCGCCCGGGTGGGCGGGGGCACCACCCTCGCGCTGGTCCTCGCCGACCTGGTGGTGGTGCGCTTCGGCCCGCCCTCGGAGGTGGCGGCCAAGCTGGTGGCCCTCGATGCCATGGTCACCAGCGTCGACCGCCGCTGCGTCGCCACCATCGACGTGCGGGTGCCGAGCGCACCGGTCTTGACCCGCCGACCGGCTTGTGCGTAAATTGTCAACCGTCACTATAGCTTTACATAACCCTCGACCTCCAGTTGAGGGTCAGGCGGGAGCCCCACCCGTGGGAGGTACGAGCAGGCATGTCCGGTAACCCACAGAACTACCTGGCGGTGATCAAGGTGGTCGGCATCGGCGGCGGTGGCGTCAACGCCGTCAACCGCATGATCGACGCCGGGCTCAAGGGCGTGGAGTTCATCGCGGTCAACACCGACGCCCAGGCCCTGCTCATGAGCGACGCCGACGTCAAGCTCGACATCGGCCGGGAGCTGACCCGGGGCCTCGGCGCCGGCAGCGACCCGGAGGTGGGGCGCGAGGCAGCCGAAGCCCACCGCGAGGAGATCGAGGAGGTGCTCAAGGGCGCCGACATGGTCTTCATCACCGCGGGCAAGGGTGGCGGCACCGGCACCGGTGGCGCCCCGGTGGTGGCCGAGATCGCCAAGTCCATCGGCGCCCTCACCATCGGCGTGGTCACCCGGCCGTTCTCGTTCGAGGGCCGGCGCCGCTCGGTGCAGGCCGAGACCGGGATCCAGCACCTGCGGGACAAGGTCGACACCCAGATCGTCATCCCCAACGACCGGCTGCTCACCGTGTCCAACGAGAAGACCTCGGTGCTCAACGCCTTCAAGATGGCCGACGAGGTGCTGCTGCAGGGCGTGCAGGGGATCACCGAGCTCATCACCACGCCCGGGCTCATCAACACCGACTTCGCCGACGTGAAGATGATCATGAGCAACGCCGGCTCGGCGCTGATGGGCATCGGCCACGCCTCCGGCGAGGGTCGGGCCCTCCAGGCCGCCCGCAACGCCATCTCCAGCCCGCTGCTGGAGGCCAGCATCGAGGGGGCGCGCGGCATCCTGCTCAGCATCTCGGGCGGCAGCGACCTGGGCCTGTTCGAGGTGAACGAGGCGGCCGAGGTGATTCACGGCGTGGCCCACCCCGACGCCAACATCATCTTCGGTGCCGTCATCGACGACGAGATGGGCGACGAGGTGCGGGTAACCGTCATCGCCGCCGGCTTCGACCGCTGGGACGAGAGCAAGAGCCGGGGTTCCACCTCGGCGTCGGCCGACGACGCCGGTGGTGAGCGCGGCCCGGTCACCGACCTCTTCGCCGACGTCGAGGGCGAGGACGACCTCGCCAGCGACGACGAGTTCGACGTCCCCTCGTTCCTCAAGTAGTCCTGGACGCCCGCGCCTGGTTCTCGCTGCGCCGGGACGGTGACTTCGCCGACCCCGTCGCCCTCGAGCGCGGATCGGCGGTGGCCATCGCACACCAGGTGCCGGCCCCTCCGTGGACCTGGCTGCGCCAGGTGCACGGCGGTCAGGTGGTCACGGTGGGCCACCCCGGCGAGCATGCGGGCGCCGAGGCCGACGCCGCCGTCACCGCCGTCCCGGGCTGCGCCCTCCTGGTGCGCACCGCCGACTGCGCGCCGGTCGTGGTGCGGGGCGACGTGGCGGTGGGCGTGGCCCACGCCGGGTGGCGAGGCCTGATGGCGGGCGTCGTGGAAGCCGCGGTCGAGGCCCTCCGGTGCATCGACCCGGGCCCTCTCCGCGCCGCCATCGGCCCGTGCATCTCGGCGGCCCGCTACGAGTTCGCCGCCGACGACCTCGACGCCGTCGCCGCCCGCTACGGGCCGGCCGTGCGGGGCCGCACCGACTGGGGCACCCCCGCCCTGGACCTGCGGGCCGGGGTGCGGGCGGCGCTGGCCGGCGCCGGCGTGGGGCCGGTGGACGAGCCCGTGCCGTGGTGCACCGCCCAGTGGGCGGCCGAGCTCTTCAGCCACCGGGCCCGGGGCGACGCCGGCCGACAGGCGACCTTCGCTTGGCTCGAGCGGTGATGGCCTGCGCCGCCGGCCCTGCCGAGGTGGCGGCCCGCGCCGAGGCCCTCCGGCGACGGATCGAGGCGGCCGGCGGGGACCCGGCTGCCACTGCGGTGGTGGCCGTCACCAAGGGCTTCGACGCCTCGGCGGTGGCCGCCGCCACCGGGGCCGGCCTGGTGGACCTGGGGGAGAACTACGCCCAGGAGCTGATGGCCAAGGCCGGCCCGGACGTGGTCCGCTGGCACTTCCTCGGCCGGCTGCAGCGCAACAAGGTCCGCACCCTGGCCCCGTGGGTGGCGCTGTGGCAGAGCGTCGACCGCCCGGAGCTCGGCGTCGAGATCGCCCGCCGCGCTCCCGGCGCCGCCGTCCTGGTGCAGGTGAACGTCTCACAGGAGCCCCAGAAGGGCGGATGTCGCCCGAGCGACGCCCACGGGCTGGTGTCGGCGCTGCGGGCCGAGGGGCTCGACGTGCGGGGGCTCATGGCGGTCGGCGCCCCGGGCGGCAACGACGCCGCCCGCCCGGGGTTCCGCAGCCTCCGGGTCCTGGCCGATCGCCTCGGGCTGGCCGAGCGCTCCATGGGCATGAGCGGCGACGTCGAGGCGGCCGTGGCGGAGGGCACAACCATGGTACGGGTCGGCACCGCCCTGTTCGGTCCTCGTGCCGGCCCCGCGGCGCGGAGAAACTAGGCTCCCAACCTCCCAGGAGGAACCATGGCAGCGTGGCGCACACTGATGCTCTACCTCGGGCTGGGGCCCGATGAGGAGTACGACGACTACGACCCGGGCTACGACGACCCGCCGGCCACGTCGTCGGGTTCCACCTCCGCCCGCCAGCGCCCGGCGGCCACCGGCTCTTCCAGCGCGTACGGGCCCCAGACCTACCCGTCCACCTCGCCTGCGGGACCGCCCGACGAGCCTTCGGCCATCGGGGCCGTGCGCCCCATCCACGGCCGGGGGGACGGGCGGGCCGACTCCGGGCTCGGCCAGATCGCCCCGGCCATGCCCCGGCCCCGACCGCAGGTGGTGCGCCCCATCCCCGTGACCCCCAACGCCAAGCCCCACCTGGTGGCGCCCACGTCGTTCAACCAGGCCCAAGAGGTGGCGGACAAGTTCAAGGGCAGCCAGCCGGTGATCGTCAACCTGCAGGCGGCCGACCGCGACCTGGCCCGCCGGCTCATCGACTTCGCCAGTGGCCTCTGCTACGGCCTCGGCGGCCAGATGGAGAAGGTCGCCAACCAGGTGTACCTCCTCACCCCCACCAACGTGGAGGTGTCGGCCGAGGAGCGCCGTCGCCTCCACGAGCACGGCTACGACACCTGAGCGTCGGCGTTCGACCTACCTGCCGTGTTCCTCACCAGACTCGTCTGCCTCGCCCTGACCCTCTACCAGATCGCCCTCTTCGGGCGGATCGTCCTGAGCTGGTTCCCGACGCAGCCCGGCTCGGGGCTGGCCTCGGTGCAATCGGTGCTGTGGCGGGTCACCGAGCCGGTGCTGGGCCCGCTGCGGCGCACCATCCCCGCTCTCCAGCTCGGCGGCCTGGCCCTCGACCTCTCGCCCATCCTGGTGCTCATCGCCATCCGGATCCTGCAGGGGATCCTGTGCTGACCGGCGGGGACAGGTCGGGAGGGGCCGGAGCCCCCCGACTACGCTGCGGGCCATGGATCTGACGCCGAGGTTGCTGACCGACGACGTCGAGTTCCGCGAGGTCCGCCGGGGCTACGACCCGAACGAGGTCGACGACTTCCTCGAGCGGGTGGCGGGCGCGGTCGACCAGCTCCAGCGCCAGTTGGCCGAGGCCCGCGCCCGGGCGGCGGACGCCGAGGCGCGCCGGGCGGAGTCACCGCCCCCCCCGGCCCCCGAGGAACAGGCCGGGGTCGAGGAGATCCAGCGCACCCTCGTGATGGCGCAACGCACGGCCGACGCCGCGCTGCGCGAGGCCCGGGAGGAGGCGGCCCGGCTCACGTCAGAGTCCAAGGTGGCGGCGGCCCGGCTCGTCATCGACGCCGAGGAAGAGGCCCGTCGGCGCTCCGAGGAGGCCCACGAGGCCCTGGGGCAGGAGATCGAGGCGCTCGGCTCGGTGCGGGAGGCCCTGCGCAACGACGTGGTCATCCTCGAGCGCCACCTCTCGGAGCAGCGGGTGCAACTGCGCGCCTCGGTGGCCGAGCTCCAGCGCCTGCTCGACGATCCGTCCCTGTTTCAGACGCCCCCGCCCGAAGGTCTCTCCGAGGTCGACGTGCCCGCCCGACCGCCGGCGGCCTCTGCGCCCGAGCCGCCTCAGCCGGCGCCCGACGACGGGCCCGGCGGCTCGCCGGCCGACGATGTGGCCCCGGCGGGGCCCGAGCCGGTGGTGGTGGACGCGGCGCCGGCCACCGCCCCCGTCGACGGTTCGCCCGACGCCGGTTCGGCCCCGCCCGAAGACGACCCCGGCGCCGGCGACGACGGCGAGCCGGCGGCCGACACCGAGGATGCCTTCCTCGCCGAGCTGCGCAAGGCGATGACCGACGACGAACCGCTCGGACCCCGCAATGCCCCCGAGGAGCCTCATCCCGATCGTGGTGCTGACGAGACCGACGCCGACGCCGCCCGGCCCCGTCCCCGCTTCGGCCGGCGTCGCTGATCCCCCGGGGAGGGTTCGCGCCTGGCCAGGGCGAACTCCCCGCCTGACCGACCACCCTTGGAGGGTATGCCCGTGCTGGTCCTGTTGAGCTTCGCAATGGTCGTGGTGGCGGCCATCCTCATCGTCATCGGCCTCGTCAGCGGCACCGTCGGCCTGACCTATGCGGGGATGGCGCTGTGCGTCGGCGCCTTGGTCCTGCTCTTCGTCGCCGTCCGCACGTCCAAGGCGCCCTCCGGCGGACCTGCCTCCGAAGGACGGGCCTCCGGCGGGGCCCCAAGCGGGCTGCCCGCCTTCGGGCCCGCGGGGCAGGGTCCGGCCTACGCCGGGGCGCCGCCCTCCCCGCCCCGTGCCGAGGTGGCCACCTCGCCCGCCCCACCCTCCCCGCCGAGCGCTCCCGCCACCAGCGGCGGCGAGGATCGCCAGGCGTGGGGCCCACCCGAGGCCGCGCCCGCTCCGGCAGTGAGCGAGCCCGGGCCACGGCCGGCGACCGAACCGGTGCTCCCGCCCGAGCCCGAGCCCGAGCCCGAGGCGGCACGGGAGCCGGAGCCGGTCGCCGCACCGCCCTCGGAGGCCGCGTCCACGCCGCCGCCGGCCGCGCCGGCCGCCACCGGCGAGCACGACGAGGACGACGACTGGTTCCCGATCGCCGACTACGACGCCCTGTCGGCCGACGAGATCGTGCCGCTGGTGCCCGAGCTCTACGAGGACGAGGTGCCGCTGGTGGAGGCCCGGGAGCGGGCTGGCCAGCAGCGCCCCGAAGTCCTCGAGGCACTGGCTGCCCGGCGCTTCGACGGGGAAGACTCGGGTGCCCCCCAGGTGGTCGTGTCGGAGCCGTCGACCGCGCCCGACGCCGTGCCCGCCGCCGACGCCGTGCCCGCCGCCGACGCACCGTCCGAACCGGCGCCGGGCTCCGCCGACGGTTGGGACGCCTGGGACGACGACCCCGACTTCTTCCCCATCGAGGACTACGACGAGCTCACCGCGGCCGAGATCGGCTCGGTGCTCGACCAGCTCGACGACGTCGAGCTCCGGCAGGTGCGCGATCGGGAGGTGGCCGGCCGCAACCGGCGCCGGCTGCTCGACGCCATCGACCGCCAGATGGCATCCATCGGCGCCACCCCTGGCCCCTCTGCCACGCCGCCGCCGCCGGCTGACGCGGCGGCGGCTGACGAGGCGCCGGCCCCGGCTGACCAGGCGCCGGCCCCGGCTGACGCCGCGCCGGCTGCCCCGTCGGCGCCCGAGGACGGCTCGATCCCGCCCGCGACGGTCGCCCCGGGTGCCGCCCCCGAGGCCGCGGCCACGGCCAAGGCCACGTCGGCGGCCAAGAAGGCGGGTGCGCCGGCCAAGAAGGGCGCCAAGAAGACCGCTCCCGCCAAGAAGTCGGCCCGCCCGTCGGCGGAGGTGGCTCCCGCCTCCGCGGCCAGCAAGGGGTCCGCCCGTTCCGCCCGCACCGCCAGGAGGGCCGCGTCGGCCCCCGACGCCGCCGCGCCGACCCCGGACCCCGAGGCCGCCCCCGCCGCGCCGACCCCGGCCCCCGAGGCCGACCGTGCCGCGCCGGCGCCCGCCCCCGCCGCGCCGACCCCGGCCCCGGTGAAGAAGGCGGCGCCCGCCGTCTCCAAGGCGCCCGCCGTCTCGAAGGCGCCCGCCGGCGAGAAGGCGCCGGCCAAGCGGGCGGCTCCGGCCAAAAAGACGGCCAGCGGGTCGACGTCGGCCAAGAAGGCCGCGGCCAAGGAGGCGGGCACCAAGAAGGCACCGGTCAAGAACGCGCCAGTCAAGAAGGCGCCTACCAAGAAGGCACCCGACCGGCCCTCCTGAGCCGTCGGCCGGGGCCCGCCCAGCGGCAGCCTCAGCGGCGGCGGATCGACACGCTGACCGGATGGCCGTCGAGCTCGACGGCGTCGTCTCCCTCACCCCAGCGCACCTCGCTGGCCAGCACCTCGCCGGCGATCCAGTCGCGGTGGCGGTCGAACGCGGCCCCCACGGCGTCGTCGCCGCCCACCGTGAGCACGATCCGGTCGGCGAGGGCGAGCCCTTGGGCCTTGCGCAGGTCGTTGATCGCCCGCACCAGCTCCCGCGCCAGGCCCTCGGTGCGCAGCTCGTCGTCGACCTCGAGGTCGAGGGCCACCGCCCAACCCTGGTCCTCGGCCAGGGCGAAGGCGTCATGGCGCCGGGCCCGGAGCTCGACGTCGGCCGCCTCGAGCCGCTCGCCGGCCACCTCGATGAAGCCGTCGCGCTCGAGCCCGCGCTGCAGCTCGGTCCCGTCGGCCCCGGCGAGAGCCGCCTTCACCTGGTTGACCCGGGGGCCGAGGCGGGGACCGAGGGAGCGGAAGTTCGGCACCACCTGCCAGGTCATCAGCTCCGAGAGGGTGTCGACGTCCTCGAGCTCCTTGACGTTGAGCTCGGAGGCGATCTCGGCCCGCACCGCGTCATCGAGCCTCGCCCCTGGGTGCAGGAGCAGCGCCCGGGACAGCGGTTGGCGAACCCTCACCTTGGCGTCGGTGCGGGCCGAGCGGCCGAGGGCGACGAGGCGGCGGGCGGCGGCCATGCGGGCGGCGGCGACGGCATCGTGCCGGCCGCGGTCGACGGGCCAGTCGGCCAGGTGCACCGATGCCTCACCGGTGAGGGTGGTGAACAGCTCCTCGGCGAGGAACGGGCAGAACGGGGCGAGCAGGGTGGCGGTGGTGACGAGGCACTCGTGGAGGGTGGCGTGGGCGGCGGGGTCCTCGCTCTTCCAGAAGCGGGGACGGCTGCGGCGCACGTGCCAGTTGGAGAGGTCGTCGACGAAGCGGGCGAGGCGGGTGGCGCCGTCCAGTGCGTCGAAGCCCTCGAGGGCGGCGGTCACGGTGGCCACCGTGTCGTCGAGCTCGCCGAGCACCCAGCGGTCGAGCACCGACGCGGCATCGGGGGCGTCGGGGGTGGGTTCCCAGCCGTCGAGGTCGGCGTAGGTGGTGGCGAAGGCGAACACGTTCCAGAGGGTGAGCAGCGTCTGGCGGGTGCTCTCGCGGATGGCCTCGGTGGAGACCCGGCGCGACGTCCACGGAGCGCCCGAGGAGAAGAAGTACCAGCGCAGCGCGTCGGCCCCGAACCCGGAGAAGATCTCCCACGGGTCGATGACGTTGCCCTTGGACTTCGACATCTTCTGCCCGTCCTCGTCCACGATGTGGCCCAGGCACACCACGTTGCGGAACGGGGAGACGTCGAACACCAGCGTGTTGACCGCCAGCAGCGAGTAGAACCAGCCGCGGGTCTGGTCGATGGCCTCACAGATGAAGTCGGCGGGGAACGCTTCCTCGAATGCGTCGCCACCCTCGAAGGGGTGATGGCGCTGCGCCGAGGGCATCGACCCCGAGTCGAACCAGGCGTCGAGCACCGGAGGCAGCCGCCGGGCGGTCCCGCCGCAGCCGGTGGGGCAGGCGAAGGTGACGTCGTCGACGTAGGGCCGGTGCAGGTCGAGGTCGGACAGGTCCCGGCCGGCTCGCTCGGACAGCTCGGCCACCGACCCGATGCACGTGTCGTCGCCGCAGTCACCGCAGCGCCAGACGGGCAGCGGGGTGCCCCAGTAGCGGTCGCGGGAGAGGGCCCAGTCGACGTTGGACTCCAGCCACTTGCCGAACCGGCCGTGCTTGAGGTGCTCCGGGTGCCAGCCGATCCTGTCGTTCTCGCGCAGCAGGGCGTCGCGGCAGGCCGACGTGCGGGCGAACCACGAGGTCTTGGCCCAGTAGATGAGGGGGGTGCCGCAGCGCCAGCAGTGGGGGTAGCTGTGGGCGTAGGGCGCCTCGGCCACGAGCAGCCCCCGGCCGGCGAGGTCGGCGATGATGTCGCGGTCGGCGTCCTTCACGAAGCGCCCGGTGAAGGCGGGCACCGTGTGGTCGAAGGCGGCGTCGGAGTCCACCGGGTTCAGCACCGGGAGGCCCTCGGCCCGGCCCACCTCGGCGTCGTCCTCACCGAAGGCGGGGGCCAGGTGCACGATGCCCGAGCCGTCGTCGACGCTCACGAACCCGGCCCCGACCACCCGCTGGGCGGTGTCGTCCACGTCGAGCACCCCGAACGGTCTGGAGTAGCGGGCCCCGACCAGCTCGGCGCCGGGGATGGTGGCGACCACCTCGGCGTCCGGGAAGAGGCGATGGCGGGCCGGCTGGGCCATCACCAGGTCGGGTCCCTCGTCGACCACCACCCGCACGTAGGTGACGTCGGGGCCGACGGCGGCGGCCACGTTGGACACGAGGGTCCACGGCGTGGTCGTCCACACCAGCAGGTCGGCGCCCACCGCCGCGGCCGGCCCCGACGCCACCGGGAAGCGCACGTAGATCGAGGGGTCGGTCACGTCGCGGTAGCCCTGGGCCACCTCGTGGGAGGAGAGGGCGGTGCCGCAGCGCCCGCAGTACGGCACCACCCGGTGGCCTTCGTAGAGCAGGCCCTTGTCCCACATCTGGCGCACGAGCCACCAGACCGACTCGATGTAGCCGTCGGTGAGGGTCCAGTAGGCGTCCTTGGTATCGATCCAGGTGCCCGAGCGGGCGGTGAGGGAGGTCCAGTCCTCCACGTAGCGCTGCACCGACTGGCGGCAGCGGGCGTTGAACTCGGCAACCCCGTACGCCTCGATGTCGCCCTTGTCGTGGAGGCCCAGCTCCTTCTCGACCTCGAGCTCCACCGGGAGCCCGTGGCAGTCCCATCCCCCCTTGCGGGGCACCCGGCGGCCGCGCATGGTCTGGAACCGGGGGAACAGGTCCTTGAACACCCGGGCCCAGACGTGGTGCAGACCGGGACGCCCGTTGGCGGTCGGCGGCCCCTCGTAGAAGATCCACGGACGGCCGTCCTTGCGGGCCTGGGCCACCTGGCCCGGCAGGTCCTCGGCGCGCCACCGGGCCAGCACCCGCTCCTCGAGGGCGACCAGGTCCAGCTGGGGGTCGACGGTCCCGAAGGGCATCGGCTCAGACTACGGCGGCCCTCCCTCGCCCCGGGCCGGGTTCGTGGCCCACCTCCGGGTGGTTTCGTGGACGGCGGGTCGGCTGTGCCTAGAATCCGGCTCCCTTTCTGCGGCCTCTGAGAGGTTCAGCCGATGCCCCGTTCGACCCCCGCCGGATCCAAGAAGGCGTCGGCGCCCGCCAAAGCGGCCAAGACGGCCAAGCCGGCGAAGGCGACGGCGACGAAGGCGAAAAAGGCGCCCAGCGCCGGCGCCAAGGCTCCTCCCGCCAAGGCGGCGACCAAGGCCGCCACCAAGGCGGCGCCGACCAAGACCGCCACCAAGGCGGCGAAGGCACCCTCGAACCCAACCAAGGGTGCCAAGGCCGGCACCGCCAACAGGGCGCCGGAGCAGGCGGCGGAGAAGGCGCCGTCACGCAAGAAGGCCTCATTCCCGGCCCGCTGGCTCACCGCCCAACAGAAGGCGTTGCTCAACGAGCGGGCCAGCTACACCCGCCAGGCCGACAGCCTCAAGGCCGAGGCCGACGCCCTGGTGGCCGACTTCGAGCCGGGTGACGTGCAGTTCGACGAGGAGTCCGGCGAGGGCGACACCCTCAACATCGAGCGGGAACGCGACCTGGCGCTGTCGGCCCAGGCCCGCCAGGCGGTGGAGGAGATCGACCACGCCCTGGCCAAGTTCGACCTCGGCACCTACGGCATCTGCGAGATCTCCGGCGAGCCGATCCCGGTCGAGCGCCTCGAAGCCATCCCCTGGGCCCGTGAGCGCGTCGAGTACAAGACCGGCGGGCTCGGTCGCCGCTGAGCCCCGCCCCGGTCGGCGCCTCCGGACGGTGGCGTTGGCCGGGACGGTGGTGCTCGTGGCCGACCAGCTCACCAAGAGCTGGGCCGTCAGCCACCTCGCCGACGGTCACACCGATAATCTGGTCGGCTCGCTGCGGCTGCGGCTCACCTCGAACTCCGGGAGCGCGTTCAGCCTCGGCAGCGGCGCCAACCTCGGCCCCCTCATCGCCGTCCTCGCCCTCGTCGTGGTGGTCGTGCTCGTGTTCCACGGGCAGACCACCCGGACCCGTCTGGGCGCGCTGGCAGCCGGCCTGGTGGCCGGGGGGGCGCTGGGGAACGTGGTGGATCGCGCCGTCCGGGCCGGCGGTGGGTTCCTCGGTGGCCACGTGATCGACTTCGTCGACCTCCAGTGGTGGCCGGTGTTCAACGTAGCAGACGCCGCCATCGTGGGCGGCGCGATCGGCCTGGTGGTCCTGGGCCTGCGCAGCCCTCCTTCCGACCCGGCGTGACCGCGGTCCGGGAGGTGGTGCCCTCGGCCATGGCGGGCGAGCGCCTCGACCGGGTGGTGGCCATGGTGACGGGGGTGAGCCGCTCAGCCGCGGCCGGGTTGGTGGCGGCGGGCGCCGTGCGCGTCGACGGCGAGGTGGCGGCCGGGCGGGCCGGCCGCCTGGAAGCCGGGGCCACCGTGGAGGTCGAGCTCAGCGACGCGCCCGCCACCGCCGGACCGGCCGCCGACCCGGCGGTGGCGGTGGTGGTGGTCCACGCCGACACCGACGTGGTGGTGGTCGACAAGCCGGCCGGGCTGGTGGTGCACCCCGGCGCCGGGAACACCGAGGGCACCCTCGCCGCCGGCCTGCTGGCCCGCTACCCCGAGGTGGCCGCGGTCGGCCAACCCGGTCGTCCCGGCATCGTCCACCGGCTCGACAAGCAGACGTCGGGTCTTCTGGCCGTGGCCCGCTCAACCGCCGGCTACGACGGGCTCGTGGCCCAGCTGGCCGCCCGGCAGGTGGGGCGTGAGTACCTGGCCCTGGTGTGGGGCCGGCCCGAAGCGCCGGCCGGCATGGTCGACGCCCCCATCGGCCGGTCCACCCGCGAACCGACCCGCATGGCGGTCTCGGCGCGGGGCCGTGAGGCTCGCACCCGCTACCAGGTGGAGCGGGCTTACTCAGGCCCGGAGGAGGTGAGCCTCCTGCGGTGTCGCCTGGAGACCGGCCGCACCCACCAGATCCGGGTGCACCTGGCCGCCATCGGCCACCCCGTGGTCGGCGACCGCCGCTACGGCGGGCACCGCCAGGGCCTGCCCGTGCCCCGCCCGTTCCTCCACGCCGCCCGCCTCAGCTTCACCCACCCCGTCACCGAGGAACCCCTCGAGTTCACCTCACCGCTGCCCGCCGACCTCACATCAGTCCTCGCCGCCCTGACCCGCGAGACCTGACCCCGCCTGCTCGGTTCAGCGTGTCGATCGCGCCCTCGGAGGGCGCGTCCCGCACGAAGAAGGTCCGGTGGGGAAGGAATCGGGTCCGGCCCCGCCGGCGTCGCGAGCGTTACGCGAGCAGCCGGCACGCGAGCGCCGAAGGCGCTCGCCCGCTAGCAGGGCCAGGGGGCCTCGCCGCGGGCGATGGCGGCAACGTCGGCGAGGGTGGAGCCCTCGAGGAGTCGGCGCATGGCGTCGCCCACGTCGGCCCAGATGGCGAGGAGCACGCACTGGCCTTCGTGGTCGCAGGCGCCGTCCTGGTGCGGCTCCCCGAAGTCACCCACGGCGATGGGCCCGTCCACCGCGCTGACGATCTGGGCGAGGGTGATGGCCGCCGGCGGGGCGGCGAGCACGTAGCCGCCGCCCACCCCGCGCTTCGAGCGGACCAGCCCGGCCCCCTTGAGGGCGAGGAGGATCTGCTCGAGGTAGGGCTGGGGGAGGCCGGTGCGCTCGGCGATGTCTCGGACCGACGTCGGTGCCTCACCCGGGTGCAGCGCGAGCGACAGCAGCGCCCGGCAGGCGTAGTCGCCGCGGGTGGACACCTTCATGGCGCCATCGTACGGCCGGGAGGTCGGCCGACCGGCGACTGCAGTTCGGGTGAGACCAGCCGATAGGTTCACCGATCGACGCCGCGTCGAGGCCGGCGGTGCCGGCGGCGAGAGGAGGATGGCATGGGAGACCACCCGTTGCTCCCAGACTATGGCGGCGCATGCATCGCCAACATCGTGCCTGCCCTGCTCGAGCCGGCCGACTCCGTGCCTGGGTGGTTGCCGGCCGAGGCGGCCGAGGCCGACCAGGTCGTGCTCCTCGTCCTCGACGGCCTGGGCTGGGACCAGCTCGGTGAGCGTCGCCACCTGGCGCCCACCCTGGCCGCCATGACGGGCGGTGCCATCTCGAGCGTCGTGCCCTCCACCACCGCCACCGCCCTCACGTCGATCGCCACCGGCATGGCCCCGGGGGAGCACGGGGTGGTGGGCTACCGCCTGGCCGTCGACGGCGAGGTCCTGAACGTGCTGCGGTGGTCCACGCCGGCCGGCGATGCCCGGCGCCGGATCGATCCCGACGCCTTCCAGCCGCACCCGGCGTTCTGCGGTCAGCGGCCGCCGATCGTCACCAAGGCCGAGTTCGTCCGGTCGGGCTTCAGCGGCGCCCACCTGTCGGAGGTCCGCTTCCACGGCTACCGCGTGCCGTCGTCGCTCGTCACCGAGCTGCGCCGCCAGCTCGGCGCCGGTGAGCCCTTCGTCTACGCCTACTACGACGGGATCGACAAGGTGGCCCACGAGTACGGCCTGGGGGAGTTCTTCGACGCCGAGCTGGTCGCCGCCGACCGCCTGGTGGCCGACATCGCGGCGGCCCTGCCGCCCGGCGCCGCCCTGGTCGTGACCGCCGACCACGGCCAGGTGGAGGTGGGTGACCGGGTGGTCGAACTGCACCCCGAGGTCCTGAGCTCGGTGTCCTACCAGTCGGGGGAGGGGCGCTTCCGCTGGCTGCACGCCCGTCCGGGACGGGCCGCCGCCCTCCACGACGCCGCCATGGCCCACCACGCCGACTGCGCTTGGGTGCGCACCCTGGACGAGACCGTCCACGAGGGCTGGTGGGGTCCCACCGTGAGCCCGGCGGCCCGCGCCCGGCTCGGCGATGTGGCCATCGTGGCCCGTGACGACATCGCCTTCGTCGACCCCACCGACACCGGTCCGTTCCACCTGGTCGGCCGGCACGGGTCGCTGACCTCGGCCGAGATGCGGGTGCCGCTGCTGGTGGGCACGGCCTGAGGGTGACAGAGTGCGGCCCATGAGCGACCCCCAGGCTACGCCCTCCACCGAAGGGCCCATAGCCCACGCCGAGCTGGTCACCGATCCCGCCGACGTCCCCGGTGGCGCCCCCGAGGACACCGGCGAGCGCCGGGAGGCGGTCGAGGAGCCGGCCAAGGTGATGCGGATCGGGTCCATGATCAAGCAGTTGCTCGAAGAGGTCCGGGGGGCCGAGCTCGACGAGCCGGCCCGGGGTCGCCTCAAGGAGATCTACGAGACGTCGATCGCCGAGCTGGGCCAGGCGCTGTCACCGGACCTGCGCGACGAGCTGGACCGTGTGACCAGCCCGTTCGCCGACGGCGACTCCCCGTCCGGCGCCGAGCTGAGAGTGGTCCAGGCCCAGCTCGTGGGGTGGCTGGAAGGCCTCTTCCACGGCCTCCAGGCCGCGCTCTTCGCCCAGCAGATGGCAGCCCGGGCCCAGCTGGAGGACATGCGCCGCCAGCTGCCGGCCGGCCAGGCTCCCGGAGCCCAGGTGGGGGCCGACCCCGAGCGCGGCGGCACCTACCTCTAGCGCGGCCGCGCCGCGCGGCCACCTCGCGCGGCCGCCCAGCGCGGGCCGTCGAGCGCGGGCACCGGCAGGGGTGCACCCCCTCTGCTACCGTCCGAATCACAGCCGTGTCATTCGTCCACAGGCGGGGGACAACCCCTGTGGAACGGCTGTGGAAGCCGCCGAACCGGAGCTCGCATGGGCGATACCTACTCCCACCTGCACGTCCACACCGAGTACTCCATGCTCGACGGGGCCGCCCGGGTGCACGAGGTGGTGGAGGCGGCGGCGGCCGACGGTCAGCCCGCCATCGGCATCACCGACCACGGCAACATGTACGGCGTCCTGCCGTTCTACAAGGCGGCCAAGGCAGCCGGCATCAAGCCCATCATCGGCAGCGAGCTCTACCAAGCCTACGAGCACCGCAGCGAGCGGATCAACGTGCGGGGCCGGATCGACGACACCGGCGGGGAGGGCGAGGGCGGCCGCAAGCCCTACTACCACCTCACCGCGCTGGCCGAGAGCTACACCGGCTACCAGAACCTCATTCAGCTCTCCAGCCGGGCCTTCCTGGAGGGCTACTACCGCCAGCCCAAGGTGGACTGGGAGCTGCTCGACGCCCACAGCGACGGCATCATCGCCACCACCGGCTGCCTCGGCGGCCACGTCCTCCAGGAGCTGCAGCGACCCGACCGCAACGCCGACGAGAGCTTCGACGCCGCCCTGAAGAAGGCCGGTCGCCTCCAGGACATCTTCGGACGCGACAACCTGTTCGTCGAGCTCCAGGACCACGGCCTCCCCGAGCAGCGCCGCACCAACCCGCTCCTGGGCGAGATCGCCCGCAAGCTGGGAGCGCCGCTGCTGGCCACCAACGACAGCCACTACACGGCCCGCCACGACGCCGAGGCCCACGACGCCCTGCTGTGCGTGCAGACCGGTTCGTTGATGGCCGACGAGGGCCGCTTCAAGTTCTCCGGTAACGACCACTACCTGAAGACCGCGGAGGAGATGCGCCGCCTCTTCCGCGAGGTTCCCGAGGCGTGCGACAACACGCTGTGGATCGCCGAGCGGGCCAACGTGGAGATCGAGTTCGGCCAGCCCCTGCTCCCGGACTTCCCGTTGCCGCCCGGCTCCACCGACGCCGGCGCCTACCTGCGCGAGCTCACCTTCGCCGGGGCCAGGGAGCGCTGGGGCGAGTCGCTGCCCGACGCGGTGGTGGAACGTCTGGCCTTCGAGCTGTCGCTCATCGCCGACATGGGCTTCGCGTCCTACTTCCTCATCGTCTGGGACCTCATCCGCCACGCCCGCGAGAACGGCATCCGGGTGGGGCCGGGCCGCGGGTCGGCGGCGGGCTGCGCGGTGGCCTACTCCCTGCGCATCACCGACCTCGACCCCATCCGCTACGACCTGCTCTTCGAGCGCTTCCTCAACCCGAGCCGCATCTCCATGCCCGACATCGACATGGACTTCGACTCCCGCTATCGCGACGAGATGATCCGCTACGCGGCCGAGCGCTACGGGCGCGACCACGTCGCTCAGATCGTCACCTTCTCCACCATCAAGGCCAGGGCCGCGGTGCGCGACGCAGCACGCGTGCTCGGCTATCCCTACGCCCTCGGCGACAAGGTGGCCAAGGCGATGCCGCCCCTGGTGATGGGCCGCGACACCCCGCTCTACGCCTGCCTCACCCAGGACGAGAAGTACCTCGACGGCTACCGGGTGGCCACCGACCTGCGCCAGATGTACCACGAGGACCCCGACGCCCAACGGGTGATCGACGTGGCCAAGGGGCTGGAGGGGTTGCGCCGCCAGGCCGGGATCCACGCCGCCGCCGTGGTCATCACCAAGGACACCCTCACCGAGTACCTCCCCATCCAGCGCAAGCCCGAGGCCGGTCAGGCGCCCGAGGAGGCGCCGGTCGTCACCCAGTACGAGATGGGCGGGGTGGAGGAGCTCGGCCTCCTCAAGATGGACTTCCTCGGCCTGCGCAACCTCGACGTCATCACCGACACCGTCGAGCTGATCCGGTCGTTCCGGGGGGTCGAGCTCGACATCGACGCCGTCGCCCTCGACGACGACGCCACCCTGGCCCTGCTCCGCCGGGGCGAGTCGATCGGCGTCTTCCAGCTCGAGGGTGCCCCGATGCGGGCGCTGATGCGCTCGCTCGCCCCCACCAGCTTCGACGACGTCGCCGCCCTGGTGGCCCTCTACCGGCCGGGCCCGATGGCGGCCAACATGCACAACGACTACGCCGACCGCAAGAACGGCCGCAAGCCCGTCACCACGTTCCACCCCGACGCCGACGAGGCCCTGGCCGACACCTGGGGGCTCTGCATCTACCAGGAGCAGATGATGCGCCTGGCCCAGCGCTTCGCCGGGTTCACGCTGGCCGAGGCGGACAACCTGCGCAAGGCGTGCGGCAAGAAGAAGCGCGACCTCATGGCGGCCGAGCGGGCCCGGTTCGAGGACGGCTGCGAGCGCACCGGGTACGGCCGCAAGCTGGGCAAGGAGGTGTTCGACATGATCGAGGCCTTCGCCGACTACGCCTTCACCAAGAGCCACGCCTACGGCTACGGCCTGGTCGCCTACCAGACCGCCTACCTCAAGGCCCACCACCCGGTGGAGTACCTGGCCGCCCTGCTCACCAGTGTGAAGGCCAGCCAGGAGAAGGCGGCGGTCTACCTCAACGAGTGCCGCCAGATGGGCGTGCCGGTGCTGGTGCCCGACATCAACCGCTCGCAGTCGGACTTCGTGCCCGCCCGCCTCGACGACGGCGCCGAGGTCATCCCCTTCGGCCTCTCCGCGGTGCGCAACGTGGGGACCGGTCTCGTCGCCCAGATCGTGACCGAGCGCGACGCGGCCGGTCCCTACACCCACTTCTACGACTTCTGCGACCGGGTGCCGTTGGGGGTGCTCAACAAGAAGACGTTGGAGTCGCTCATCAAGGCAGGGGCGTTCGACTCCCTCGGCCACCCGCGCCGGGGGCTGCTCGCTTCCTTCGAGGGCATCGTCGACCGCACCGTGGCCCGTCGCCGCGAAGCCGACATGGGGGTGATGACCCTCTTCGGCGACCTGGTGGACGACAAGGGCGGGGCCGGCTACGAGGATCGGCCCCCGATCCCCGCCCTCGACTTCGACAAGGCCGACAAGCTCCGCTACGAGAAGGAGATGCTCGGCCTCTACGTGAGCGACCACCCCCTGATGGGCGCCGAGGCGGCCCTCGCCCGGCGCACCGACTGCAGCATCTCCGACCTGGCCGACGCCGAGGACAGCACGGTCAAGGTGTGCGGCGGCGTGGTCACCTGCCTGCAGCGCAAGTGGACCCGCAAGGGCGACCTCATGGCCGTGTTCACCCTCGAGGACCTGCAGGGGTCGATCGAGGTGATGGTGTTCCCCCGCACGATGAGCGAGGTCGGCCACAAGCTGGTCGACGACGCCGTGGTGTGCGTGAAGGGGCGGCTCGACACCAGGGAGGACCAGCCCAAGCTGATCGCCCTGGAGGTCGACCGGTTCGAGCCGGTGCTCGACGGCGCCCCGCCGCTGCGGCTCAAGCTCCCCCCCAACGCCCTCACCGACGAGCTGGTCGCCACCCTGCAAGGCCTCCTGCGCCGGTTCCCGGGCAGCTCCCCGGTGTTCCTGCACGTCGGCGACCAGCGGGTGCTGCGCCTGCCCGACTCCTGGTGCGCGGAGGTCGGGTCGGGGTTGCTGGCCGAGTTGCGGGTCCTCCTCGGCTCGGCCGCCATCCTTTGACCCACGGGGCCGAGTTGCACGCTGGGCCGTCTCCCGCTGGACTAGAGGCCTCCACAGACGGCTCAACCGGGGGATCGAGGGACCGATGACGATCGAGGTCGAGACCAAGGACTGCACTGCGTTGGGTGACGCGGAGCTGGCCGAGATGGCCGACCTGTGCGCCGACGGCCCCAGCCGTTACGAGGCCGGGCTGCTCTCCAAGCAGGCGGAGTCCTGGGTCCTCATAACCCTGGTCCGCGAGAACGAGCGCCTGAAGGGCTTCTGCTTCAGCACCCTGGAGCGCATCGGTGGGACGCCGGCGGTGATCCTCGGGCTGGCGTCGGTGAAGCGCACCGCCCGCCGTGACCCGGTGCTGAAGGCGATGATGACCGATCAGCTCCGCCGGGCGGTGCTGGCCTTCCCCGACGAGGACGTGCTCGTCGGCACCCGCCTCGTCACCGCCGCCGGCTACGAGGCCTACCGGGCCCTCACCGACGTCGTGCCCCGCCCGGGCTACGTGGCCACCGGCGAGGAGCGGGCGTGGGGCCGTCGCCTGGCCAAGCGGTTCGGCATCGAGAACGGCACCTACGACGAGCGCACCTTCGTGGTGAAGGGCGACGAGTCCTACCCGCTGGCCTTCGACCACGACAGCCTCAAGCCGGACAAGCTCGATCCCGAGCTGGGGACGATCTTCGCCGCCGTCGACGCCGCCCGGGGCGACTCGCTGATCGCCTTCGGCTGGGCCCTCGCCGACGACCTGGTGAAGTTGGCCTAGCCGCTCGGCGGGCGCCCTTCGGGCGCTGGCCCGACGATGCAGGGCAGAAGCGGGCATGGAGCTGACCGACGTCATCGCCCGCCGGCGGATGGTGCGGTCGTTCACGGGCGAGCCGGTCGCTCCCGCCGTGCTCGACCGCCTGCTCGACGGCGCCCGGCGGGCGCCCTCGGCGGGCAACACCCAGGGCACGGCGTTCGTGGTGCTGGAGGCCGACGCCACCCGGCGGTACTGGGACACCACCCTGCCGGCGGCGGGCCGGGCGACGTTCGCCTTCCCGGGCCTGCTGCGGGCGCCGGTGCTGGTGGTGGTGGTCTGCTCGCCGGCGGCCTACGTCGAGCGCTACGCCGAGGCCGACAAGGCGGGCACGGGTCTCGGCGCCGGCCCGGTGGAGTGGCCTACGCCGTACTGGTACGTCGACGCCGGGATGGCGGTGCAGACCCTGTTGCTCGGCGCGGTGGACGCTGGTCTGGGAGCCTGCTTCTTCGGGCTGTTCGCCCACGAGGCCGCCGTGCTCGGAGCCCTCGGCGTGCCCGAGGGCTGGCGAGGGGTCGGCACCGTGGCCCTCGGCCATGCCGCCGCCGACCGTCCGGGCCGCTCCGCCGGGCGAGCTCGACGGACGCCCGCAGAGGTGGTCCACCGCGGCCGATGGTGACGCTGTCGGCTCGGCTCCCGGAGCCGCCGGTCAGACGCGGGGCCGGCCCGACTCGGCCGACGTCCACGCTCGGGCGGCGGCGGCCAGCCCGGCTACCAGGGCCTCGGCGTCGGGACAGAGGCGGGCCTCGCGCCGCGACGGGTGGCCCTCCCAGAACGGCCCGCAGCCCCGCACCCTCGGGGGCAGCTCGAGCTGGGCTCCGCCCCCGGTAGGCACGTTCACCGGGTTGGCGGGGTGCAGGCCCCGCAGAGCGGCGGGGATGGCGGCCAGGTCGTCCACCACCTCGTAGCCGGGCAGGGCGGTGCGGAGGTGGCCGGCCACGTGACCGGCCAGCCGGCGATTGGCTCCCCCGAGGAGCAACGTGGTCCAGCGCCCCGCCCGGCCGTAACCGTGGACGGCCACCGCCACCTCCACGTGGGCCAGGAACGCGTCCAGTGCCGGTGAGGCGGTGCGGCAAACACGGGCCGAGGGGATGTGCCAGCGCAGGTCCGGCGGTTGGCGCACGGCGTAGCAGGAAGCGCCCGCCGTCTCCGCCGCCTGCGCCGCCACCACGTCCGTGCCCGCCTCGAGGTTGCCGCCGTGGAAGGCCAGGAAGCCGAAGCGGCTCCGCAGCTCGAGGTCTTCCTCCACCCCGGGGAGGGCGAGCAGCTCGGCGAAGGAGGACCGGGGGGTCACCCGAGTTGGGCGGCCAGCGCGTCGGCGGAGTCGACCGGCGCCTGGCAGGCGTAGTCCCGGCACACGTAGGCCAGACCGGGCTCCCGGCCCTCCCACAACGGGGACGGGTAGGGCTCGCCCCAGGCCAGCACGGTGTTGGGTCGGTACCCTCGCTGGACCACAGTCACCAGGTCGGCCCGGTCGCCGACCACGGCCACCTCGGTCAGCCCGGCGTCGGCCATGTCGACCGCCCCGAGGAGGTGGGCGAAGGCGGTGGGGTGCTGGCCCACCACCGGGCCGAGCAGGGCCAGCACCGCCTCCGCGTGCTGGCGGTAGCGCTCGTCGCCGGTGAGGGCGCCCAGCCGGAGGAGGCCGACGGCGGTGAGGCTGTTGGCGCCGGGCGTGGCGTTGTCGAGGAGGTCCTTGTTGCGGGCGATGAGCTGCTCGCCGTCGTGGCCGGTGGTGAACACGCCGCCGCCGTCGGGATCCCAGAACAGCTCGAGCAGGGCGTCGGCGGTGGTCCTGGCGGCCTCGACCCAGCGGGCCTGGCCGGTGGCCTCGGCCAGGCGGGTGAAGCCGTCGATCAGGGCGGCGTGGTCGGCGGCGAAGGCGAGGTGGCGGGCGCCCCCGTCGGCCTGCCAGGAGCGGAGCCAGCGCCCGTCGTCGCGCTTGAGGGCGGTGAGGAGGAAGTCGCCGGTGGTGACGGCGGCGTCGAGCCACTCCTCGTTGGCGGTGGCGGCGGCCGCCTCGGCCAGGGTGGCCAACATGAGCCCGTTCCACTCGGTGAGGACCTTGTCGTCGAGGCCGGGCCGCACCCGCTGCTCGCGGGCGTCGAACAGCCGGCGCCGAGCGTCCTCGATCTCGGGTGGCCGTTCCAGGTCACCCCGGGCGTGCATGCGGTTGAGGATGGTGGCGCCTTCGAAGTTGCCTTCGGGGGTGATCCCCCACCAGGCCATGGCCGCCTCGGCGTCGTCGCCCTGCACCTCTCGCACCTGGGCGGGGGTCCAGACGTAGAACTTGCCCTCCACCCCTTCGCTGTCGGCGTCCTCGGCCGAGTAGAAGCCACCGTCGGGGTGGCGCAGGTCGCGGAGCACGTAGCCGATCGTCTCGTCGAGCACCTGGCGGTACCGGGCCTCGCCGGTGACCTGCCAGGCGTGGAGGTAGACCCGGGCCAGCAGGGCCTGGTCGTAGAGCATCTTCTCGAAGTGGGGCACCAGCCAGCGCTCGTCGACCGAGTAGCGGGCGAAGCCACCTCCCAGGTGGTCGTAGATGCCGCCGGCGGCCATGGCGTCGAGCGAGGTGGTGACGCAGGCCAGTGCGTCGGGGCTGGCGGTGCGGGCGTGGGCCCGCAGGAGCAGCTCGAGGCTCATCGTCTGCGGGAACTTCGGGGCCCGCCCGAAGCCGCCCCAGGTGTCGTCGTGCTGCTCCTTCAGGAGGGTGAGGGCGGCGGTCAGCACGTCGGGCCCGGGGCGCGCCGAACCGGCCTGGCCGGCGCCGCCGGCGACGACCTCCCGGCGGAGGTGCTCGGTCAGCCGGCCGGCCTGGTGGAGCAGGTCGGCGCGGCGCCCCCGCCAGGCGTCGTCGATGGCCCGGCACAGGTCCACGAACCCGGGCCGCCCCGGTAGTGACCGCTTGGGGAAGTAGGTGCCGCAGAAGAAGGGCTGCCCGTCCGGGGTCATGAACACGGTCATGGGCCAGCCGCCCGAGCCGGTCATGGCCTGGGTGGCCTCCATGTAGACGGCGTCGACGTCGGGACGCTCCTCCCGGTCGACCTTGACGTTGACGAACAGGTCGTTCATCACCGCCGCCACCTCCGCGTCCTCGAAGGACTCGTGGGCCATCACGTGGCACCAGTGGCAGGCGGAGTAGCCGACCGACAGCAGGATCGGCTTGTCCTCCTCCCGGGCCCGCTCGAAGGCCTCGGGCCCCCACGGGTGCCAGTCCACCGGGTTGTCGGCGTGCTGGCGCAGGTAGGGGCTGGTCTCCTCGGCGAGCCGGTTCATCACCTCACCGTAGAGGCGGTGGCCAGGACATCCGCCGACCCACCCCGCCCCGCACCGACGGCGCCCCTGGCGCCGACCGGTAGTTTCGAAACATGGAGCTGCGCCTGGCCGGGAAGGTCGCCCTCGTCACCGGCGCGTCGAGGGGCATCGGGCGGGCCATCGCCGCTTGCTACGCGGCGTCGGGGGCCAAGGTGATGCTGTCGTCGCGCAAGGAGGACGCCCTCCGGCAGGCGGCGGCGGGGATGGACGGCGAGGTGGATGTGTTCGCCGCCAACGCCGGGGACCCGGAGGCCGCCGCCGCCTGCGTGGCCGCCACCGTCGGACGCTTCGGTGCGCTCGACATCCTCGTCAACAACGCCGCCACCAACCCGTACTTCGGGCCCGCGGTCGACATCGACCTGCCCCGGTGGGACAAGACGTTCTCGGTGAACCTGCGCGGGATCCACGTGTGGACGGCGGAGGCGTGGCGGGCGTCGATGGCCGAACGGGGCGGGGTGGTGGTGAACGTGGCGTCGATCGGGGGCATGTCCACCGAGGCGGGCATCGGCGTCTACAACACCACCAAGGCGGCGGTGATCCACCTCACCAAGGTGCAGGCCTCCGAGCTGGGCCCGGGGGTGCGGGTCAACGCCGTGGCCCCCGGGCTGGTCAAGACGGACATGGCCCGGACCTTGTGGGAGGAGCACGAGGCGGCCATTGCCCGCCGCCTCCCGCTGGCCCGCCTGGGCGAGCCCGCCGACATCGCCCACGCCGCCCTCTTCCTCGCCAGCGACCTCGCCGGCTGGGTGACGGGTCACACCCTGGTGGTCGATGGCGGCGCCCTGGTGTCGGTCAGCTCACCGGCCGGCTGACGGAGCGCGCCGGCCGCGATTCTGCGACCATGGGCGATCGAGACGGGAGGGACCCATGCTGGTGAGCGGACTGCTCGACACGAAGGGCTCCGAGGTGGTCACCGCCGCCGCCGCCGCCACCGTGGCCGAGGTGGCGGCCCTGCTCGCCGAGCGTCGCATCGGTGCCGTGGTCGTGTCGGGTGACGGCCGGGGGATCGAGGGTGTGGTGTCGGAGCGCGACATCGTGCGGGCGCTCGCCGACCGCGGCGGCGCCGCCCTCGAGGAACCGGTGGAAGCGATCATGACGAGGGAGGTCTTCACGTGCGGGCGGGGCACCACCGTGGAGCAGCTCATGGAGCTGATGACCGAGCACCGCATCCGCCACGTGCCGGTCGTGGCCGACGGCGCCCTCACCGGCATCGTCAGCATCGGCGACGTGGTGAAGGACCGCCTCAAGGACCTCGAGACCGAGGCCCAGGTCCTCCACGAGTACATCGAGCACGGCCGCTGAGCATCCCCCATAACGGAAATTGGCGCGATTCCCCCCGCTTCAGGGGGTGATTCGCGCCAAGAACGATCAGGGCTCGAGCGCGTGTCGCCGCACCTTGCCCAGCGGCGTCCGGGGCAGGGCGGCGACCAGCACCAGGCGGCGAGGGGCGGCGTAGCCGGGCAGCTGCTCCTTGGCGCGGGCCCGCAGCGACGCCAGGTCCGGCGGCGCCGTGCCCGGCCGGGGCACGACGTAGGCCACCACCACCTCGCCCCACTCCGGGTCGGGCCGTCCGGCCACGGCCACGGCGGCCACCGACGGGTGGCCTACCAGCACCGCCTCCACGGCGGCCGGCCACACGTTCTCGCCGCCGGTGACGATGAGGTCGCCTCGGCGACCCTCCACGTGGAGCCGGTCACCGTCGAGGCGCCCGAGGTCGCCGGTGGGTAGCCAGCCGTCGGGGGTGCGGGGGTCGGTGCCGTCGCGGTAGCACCGCAGGAGGGTGGGCCCCCGGACCTGCACCTCGCCGGCGACGACGCGGAGCTCCACGCCCTCCAGTGGGCGGCCCTCGTAGACGACCCCCCCTCCGGTCTCGGTCAGGCCGTAGGTGTGCGCCACGTTGGCGGGGCGCTCCCGGTCGTCACCGGCACCGCCCAGCACGACCCATCGGAACCCCGCGGCGTCGACCCGGTCGAGAGCGGTGGGCACAAGCGACACCAGCGTGGTTCCCCGCGCCCCCGGTGCGGCCGCCACCGTCGCGGGGTCGAACCCGGCGACGACGTCGAGGCCCACCCCGGCTACCAGCGCCCGCGCCACCACGCCGAGGCCGCCGACGTGGGAGAGCGGGAGGCAGGCCAGCCAGCGGTCGGTGGACGGGTCCACCTCCAGGCGCTGGTGCACCGCTTCCGCGTGGGTGGCCACCGCGGCGTGGGTGAGCACCACCCCCCGGGGTCTCCCCGTGGTGCCGCTGGTGGCCACCACCAGGGCGTCGCCGCCGGCTACCGGCTCGGTCTCACCCTCCCAGGCGCGTTCACCGTCGCCGTCGATGACGCGTGCCGGTCGCACGGCGGCCAGCACCGCCGATCGGGCGGCCGGTGGCAGGCGCTGGTCCACCGGAAAGGCGGCGTCGCCCGCGTCCCACACCCGCCGCAGGGCGTCCACGAAAGCCGGCCCGCCGGGGACATCGAGGGCGACGAGCTCGGCCACGGGGCCAGGGTAGGGAGCGCCCGTCGGGCTGGGGCCCGAGCCAGGTTCTACGCTCCCGCTGTCCGTCGTCGACGACCGCACAGGGGGCCGGGATGCAGGGCTTGATGCAGCACCATCCGCTCACGCTGACCCACTTCTTCGACCGGGCCGAGAACCTCTTCCCCGCCAAGGAGGTGGCCACCGCCACCGCCTCCGGCCGGGATCGGGTCACCTACGGCGAATGGGCCGATCGCACCCGGCGGCTGGGCGGGGTGCTCGACACGCTCGGGATCACCGCCGACGGTCGGGTCGGCACCTTCGCTTGGAACACGGCCCGTCACCTCGAGCTGTACTTCGCCGCCCCCTGCTCGGGGCGGGTGCTCCACACCCTGAACATCCGACTGTTCCCGGAGCAGCTCACCTACATCGTCAACCACGCCGAGGACGAGGTCATCTTCGTCGACCGGTCGCTCACCAAGCTGCTGTGGCCCCTGCTCGACACGTTCAAGACCGTGCGCCACGTCGTGGTGATGGACGACGGCGCCGGCGACCAGCCCGCCGACGCCGGCGCCGGCCGCGAGCTGCACGACTACGAGGAGCTGCTGGCGGCGGCTTCACCCGTGGGCTTCGAGGTGGACGACGAGGACCGGGCCGCGTCCATGTGCTACACGAGCGGCACCACCGGCAACCCCAAGGGGGTGGTGTACAGCCACCGCTCCACCTGGCTGCACACCCTGGCGGTCATGACCGCCGACAGCCTGGCCGCCTCCGAGCGTGACGTGATCCTGCCGGTGGTGCCCATGTTCCACGCCAACGCCTGGGGCCTGGCCCACGCCGGGGTGGCCGCCGGCGCGTCGCTGGTGATGCCCGGCCCCGACCTGTCGCCCAGGGCCATCGCCGAGCTGATCGAGAGCGAGCGGGTCACGGTGGCCGCCGGCGTGCCCACCATCTGGATGGGCGTGCTCGGCGAGCTCGACGGGCGTGACACCTCGAGCCTGAGGGCCATCCCGTGCGGAGGCTCGGCCGTGCCCAAGGCGCTGTCGGAGGCCTACCGGGCCAAGACCGGCATGCCCATCCTCCAGGCGTGGGGCATGACGGAGACCAGCCCGGTGGCCTCGGTCGGCCACATCAAGTCCACCCTGGCGGACCGTTCCGACGAGGAGCTGGCCGACCTGCGCTCGGCCATCGGGCTGCCCATGGTCGGCGTGGAGGCCCGGGTGGTCGACCCCGAGAACCTGGAGCCCGTGGCCCACGACGGCGAGGCGTCCGGCGAGCTGCAGGTGCGCGGCCCGTGGATCGCCCGGGAGTATTACGACGACGAGCGCTCACCCCAGTCCTTCACCGCCGACGGGTGGTTGAAGACCGGCGACGTGGCCAGCGTCGACGGCGAGGGCTACATGCGCATCGTCGATCGCACCAAGGACGTGGTGAAGTCCGGGGGTGAGTGGATCAGCACGGTGGAGCTGGAGAACGAGCTCATGGGCCACCCCAAGGTGGCGGAGGCCGCGGTGATCGGCGTGCCCCACCCCAAATGGGGCGAGCGCCCGCTGGCGTGTGTGGTGCCCAAGGCCGGCCAGGACCTCACCAAGGAGGAGCTCCTCGACTTCCTCGAGGGCAAGGTGGCCAAGTGGTGGCTGCCCGACGACGTGGTCTTCATCGAAGAGGTGCCCAAGACCTCGGTGGGGAAGTTCTCCAAGAAGGACCTGCGGGCCCGCTTCGAGGGCTACCAGCTCCCGACCGCCTGAGTCGCCCGGCGGGGGTGGTCGCACGGGTCGGGTGCCGGGACGGGGGAAACTGCGACGATGGACGACGCCGTCAACGCGCAGCAGCGGATCTGGACGATCGGTGACTACCCGGCGGTAGCCCGGCGCCTCCTACCCATCAGCGAGACCGTCGCCGAGCGGGCCGGGATCGAAGGCGGCCACCGGGTGCTCGACGTGGGGGTGGGCGACGGCAACACCGCCATCGTGGCCGCCCGCCGGGGCGCCGCCGTCACCGGCGTGGACCTGACGCCCGCCCAGCTAGAACGGGCCAGGGCCCGGTGCGCGGCCGAGGGGGTGGAGGTCGACCTGCGGGAGGCCGACGCCGAGGACCTGCCCTTCGCCGACGGTGCCTTCGACGTGGTGGTCAGCGTGTTCGGGATGATCTTCGCCCCCGACCACGAGCGGGCGACGGCGGAGCTGGGCCGGGTGTGCCGGCCCGGTGGCACCGTCGCCATCACGGCGTGGACCGGCGGGGGGTGGTCGGCCCGGTTCGCGGCCGAGGTGCAGCACCTGCTGCCGCCGCCTCCACCGGGGGCGCCCCGCCCCGACCAGTGGGGCGACCCCGACACCGCCGTCGCCCGCCTGGCTGCGGCCGGCGTGGAGGCGAAGGCCGAGGTGCTGCCGTTCGCCTGGGAGTTCCCGACGGTGACGGACGCGGTCGACTTCCTCCTCACCGCCTCCGGGCCGTTCATGACCATGTTCGAGACCCTGGCCGCCCTCGGCCGCGACACGGAGGCGGCGGTGGCACTGGCCGGCGCCTTCGCGGCATCCAACGAGGCCACCGACGGCACCTGCCGGGTGCCGGCCACCTGGCTCCTCGCCCAGGGCCAGCGCCAGACTGGGCTTCGATGACCGCCGACCCTGCGCCGCCCGCCATCCGCCCCGGCGCCGCCTGGGAGCCGGCCGGCGACCCGGGCTACGACGACATCCGCTACGAGACGGCCGACCCCTTCGCAGGGGTGGACGGGCCCGAAGGCGAGGGCGGCGGTCGGATCGCCAAGATCACCATCGCCCGGCCCGAGGTGCGCAACGCCTTCCGGCCCCGCACCGTCGAGGAGCTGGCATCCGCCTTCGACACCGCCCAGGAGGATCCGGAGGTGGGGGTCGTGATCCTCACCGGCGAGGGCCCACTCGCGTTCTGTTCGGGCGGGGACCAGCGGGCCCGGGGCGACTCGGGCTACGTGGGCGACGACCAGATCGGCCAGCGGGGACTGGGCCGGTTCCTCATCACCGACGTGCACGTGCAGATCCGCCGGCTGCCCAAGCCGGTGGTGGCCATGGTGGCCGGCTACGCCATCGGTGGCGGCCACGTGCTGCACGTGCTGTGCGACCTCACCATCGCCGCCGACAACGCCCGCTTCGGCCAGACCGGACCCCGCGTCGGCTCGTTCGACGGCGGCTTCGGTGCCTCGGTGCTGGCCCGCCACGTCGGCGTCAAGAAGGCCAAGGAGATCTGGTTCCTCTGCCGCCAGTACGACGCCGGCGAGGCTCTCACCATGGGGCTGGTCAACACCGTCGTCCCGCTCGAGCGCCTGGAGGAGGAGACGGTCGCCTGGTGCCGGGAGATGTTGCGGTTGTCGCCGTTCGCCCTGCGCCTGCTCAAGGCCAGCTTCCACGCCGAGGAGGACGGGCTGGCCGGGATCCAGCAGCTGGCCCACGACACCAACCTGCTCTTCTACGGCACCGACGAGGCCCAGGAGGGCCGCGACGCCTACCGGGCCAAGCGCCGGCCGGAGTTCGAGAAGTTCCCCAAGCGCCCGTGAGGGGGCGGTGAACCCGTGGGTGGCGGGCGCCCGGCCCCGCACGCTGCCGGCGGCCGTTGTGCCGGTGGCGGTGGGCACGGCTTGCGCGGTCGGTGAGGTGCCCGGCGGGCTCATCTGGTGGCGGGCGGCGTGCGCGCTGGTGGTGGCGCTGGCCATCCAGGTGGCCACCAACTACGCCAACGACTACAGCGACGGCATCCGCGGCACCGACGCCGACGAGCGGCGCGTCGGCCCGATCCGCCTGGTCGGCCAGGGCCTGGCCGCACCCTCGGCGGTGAAGCGGGCCGCGTTCGGGGCCTTCGCCGTGGCCGGTGTCGCCGGCCTGGCCCTGGCGGTGGCGGTCGGGCCCGAGCTGCTGGTGGTGGGAGCGGCGTCGTTCCTGGCCGGCTGGTTCTACACCGGCGGTCCCCGCCCTTACGGCTACGCTGGCCTGGGGGAGGTCTTCGTCTTCGTGTTCTTCGGCCTCGTCGCCACCACCGGGTCGACCTACGTCCAGACCGGTCACGTCACCGGCCTGTCGCTGGCCGCCGCCGTGCCGGTGGGGTTCCTCGCCACCGCCCTGCTGGTGGTCAACAACCTGCGCGACATCCCCGGCGACACCGGCGTGGGCAAGCGCACCCTCGCCGTCCGCCTGGGCGACCGCCGCACCCGGGCCCTCTACGTGGCCCTACTGGTGGCGGCGTTCCTGGCCGTGCCCTTGGTGGCCGGACTGGGCGGGCGGCCGCTCGGCGCCATCGCCCTGGCCGCCGTCCTACTGGCCCAGCGCCCGGTGGTCGCCGTGCTCGGCGGCGCCCGCGGCCCAGCCCTCGTCCCGGTGCTCGGTGCCACCGGACAGGTGCAGCTCGCCTTCGGCGCCCTCTTCGCCCTGGGCCTGGCTCTGTCGGCCTGAACAGCTACCCATCCAGGAATGGCTCGACCAGGTTGAGGAAGGCGTCAGGGCGCTCGAGGTGGGCGGCGTGGCCGGTGCCGGGGACGGTGACGAAGGAAGCGTTGGTGCCGGTGCCGTCGGCCAGCCGCTGGCCGAGGGCGGCGAACTTGGGGTCGTGCTCACCGGCCAGCACCAGCACCGGCATGGCCAGCTCACCGAGGCGGTCCCACAGGGGTGGGTCGACGGTGCCGGTGCCCGCCAGGCGGAGGCTCGACGCCAGACCCTCGGCGGTGTTGGCCAGTCGGGCCTCGAGGCCGGCGACCTCGGGCGCCAGGCCGCTGAAGAGGGGCTGGGCCAGCCACGCCCGCAGGAAGGCGTCCACGCCGTCGGCCTCGATCCGGGCGGCCAGGGCCTCGTCGGCGCAGCGGCGGGCGGCGCGCTCGGCGGCGTCGTCGATGCCCGCGGTGGCGCCCAGCAGCACCAGCCGCTCGACCCGCTGGGGGTCGGCCAGCGCCAGGTGGAGGGCGAGCCGAGCGCCCATCGAGTACCCCACGTAGGCCGCCCGGCCGCCCACCTCCCCGAGCAGGGCGGCGCCGTCCCATAGGCCGGTTCGCACCGCGGCGGACCGGCCGTGGCCCGGCGCATCGACGAGGACCACCTCGTGCTGCGCGGCCAGGCCGGCGGCCACCGGTTCCCACGACCGGCCCGTCTGGGTGAAGCCGTGGACGAGCACGACCCTCCGGCCCGATCCCTCGGTCACGGCGTGCAACACGGCAACAGCATCGCGTGCCGGGGTGGCCAGCCGCCCGGGGCCACCCCACGTTCTTGGCGCGATTTGCCCCCGGTTTCGGGGGGAGATCGCGCCAATTTCCATCGGCGGGCCGGGCGGTCCCTACGCTGCCGTCGTGAACGGACCGGCCGACGTGGCGGCCACTTTCTGCGCCACCCTGGTCGAGGAGTGGCAGCGCGCCGGTGTGACCGATGTGGTCCTCTCGCCGGGGTCCCGATCGACGCCCCTCGCACTGGCGGTTGCCGGCGCGCCGGGTGTGCGGGTGCACGTGCACCACGACGAGCGCTCGGCCGGCTTCCTCGCCCTCGGGCTGGGCCTGGCCACCGGCCGCCCGGCGGTGGTGCTCACCACCAGCGGCACCGCCGCGGTGGAGCTGCACCCGGCGGTGGTCGAGGCCCACCACGCCCGGGTGCCGCTCCTTGCCGTCACCGCTGACCGGCCCCCCGAGTTGCTCGACGTGGGCGCCCCGCAGACCATCGACCAGTCCCACCTCTTCGGCGACGCAGTGCGCTGGCACGCCTCGCCCGGCGTGCCCGACGCCGTCACCCGCCACACCTGGGCCCATCTCGCCGCTCGGGCGGTGACGGCGGCCCTTGCCCCGGTGCCCGGGCCGGTGCACCTCAACCTCGCCTTCCGGGAACCGCTCGTTGGTGACGCCGAAGCGACGGCGACGACGTCAACGTCGACACCCGCAGGCGGTCGACCGCGGCCTACTGCCGGGGTGGCCTGGCCGGCGGGTGCCTTCCCCGCCGACGCCGACACCATGGCCGAGCTGGCCGCCCTCGCCGGGACGGAGCGAGGGGTGATCGTGGCCGGCGCCGGATCAGGGGACCCCGACGCCCTCCATGGCCTGGCCGAGACCCTGGGCTGGCCGCTGCTGGCCGACCCCCGCTCGGGTGCCCGCCGCCCGGGCCCGGCCACGGTGGCCGCCGCCGACGCCATCTTGCGCCACGCCGGTTCCGCCCGCCGCCTGCGGCCCGACGTGGTGCTCCGCCTCGGCGATCCGCCCGCCTCGAAGGTGCTGGCCGGTTGGCTGGCCGGCAGCGACGCCACGTCGGTGCTCGTGCACCGCTTCGGCGCCTGGATCGACCCCGACCACACGCTGGCCCGGATCGTGGCCGCCGACCCCGCCGCCTGCTGTGCGGCGCTGGCGGAGTCGGCGGGTCGCCGCCCCGGGGAGGACCGGGCCTGGCTGGGGGCCTGGACCCGCCGGGAGTCGGCCGCCCAGGGCGCCATCGAAGCCGTGCTGGCCGGCCACCCCGAGCCCACCGAGCCCGGCGTCGCCCGCAGCGTGGTGGCCGCCTCCCCGCCGGGTTCGACCCTGGTCGTCTCGTCGTCGATGCCGGTGCGCGACGTGGAGTGGTTCGGCTCGCCCCGGGAGGGCCTGCGGGTGCTGTCGAACCGCGGTGCCAACGGCATAGACGGGGTCACCTCCACCGCCGTCGGGGTGGCGCTCGGGTCCGACGCTCCGACCGCGGCGCTGATCGGTGATGTCGCCTTCCTCCACGACACCAACGGGATGCTCGGCCTGGCCCGCAGGGGCGCCGACCTCACCCTCGTGGTCATCGACAACGACGGGGGCGGGATCTTCTCGTTCCTGGCCCAGCGGGCCCAACTGGGCGAGGAACGCTTCGAGCAGCTCTTCGCCACACCCCACGGCGTCGACCTGGCCGCCCTGGCCTCGGTGCACGGGGTGGCGGTGGACGAGCCCGCCACCAGCGCCGAGGTCGGCCCGGCCGTGGCGGCGGCCATGGCCGCCGGCGGCGCCCGGGTGGTGCTGGTCCGCACGGACCGCGACGCCAACGTGGCCGTGCACGCCGAGATCACCACCGCCGTCGGCGCCGCCCTGGAGGGCCTCGACGAGGCGGCCCCGGACCTTCAGTCCGGCGCGGGGGCCGAGGACAGCAGGTCGAGGAGGTTGTAGGAGCCGCGCCGGCCGAGCACCGGCACGGGTCGCTCGAACAGGAAGCCCGGGGCGGCGTCGCACTCGGCGTGCAGGAGGCAGGCCAGCTCCCCGCTGGTCTCGACCCCCTCGGCCACCGAGGTCATGCCGAGGGAGTTGGCCAGCCCGAGGATGGCCCGCAGGAGCGCCTGGCGGGGTTGGGAGCGGTCGACCCCGGCCACGAAGGAGCGGTCGATCTTCAACACGTCCACCGGCAGAGACTGGAGCCGGTCGAGCGACGAGAACCCGGTGCCGAAGTCGTCGATGGCGATGCGGGCACCCATGTCCCGCAACTCGGCGAGGCACCTGACGGCGGTGGGCAGGTCGGTGCCGAACGCGCTCTCGGTGATCTCGAAGCAGACCAGGGCGGGGTCGACGCCGGCGTCGGCCACCGCCGCCGCCACCGTGCCCGGCAGCGACGGGTGCATGAGCTGAGCGGTGGAGAGGTTGATCCACACCGGAGTGGGCTCGCCCTGTTCGGCGAGCGTCTGGCATGCCGTGCGGATGGCCCACGCTCCGAGCGGGACGATCTGGCCGGTCTCCTCGGCGAGTGATATGAACCGGCTGGGCGCCACCGGGCCGAGCTCGGCGCTGCGCCAGCGCAGCAGGGCTTCGTGGCCGAGGACCCGGCCGGTGTGCAGGTCCACCACCGGCTGGTAGGCGAGGGCCAGCTCGTCCCGGGCCCGGGCTCGCCGCAGGGCCGAGCCCATCCGCAGCCCCTCCTCGGCGTCGGTGCGCATGCCGTCGTCGTAGACCTCGGCCCGGTCCCGGCCCCGTTGCTTGGCGCGGAACATGGCCGAGTCGGCCTCGCGGATGAGCAGGGCAGGGTCAGCGTCGGTCCGCTGGCACACCGTGATCCCGATGCTGACGCTGAGGCACAGCTCGACGGTGCCCACCGTGAACGGCGCGCGGATCGCATCGATCAACCGGTTGGCCAGGGCGACGAGCTCGCCGGCGCTCTCCACGCGGGGACGCAGGACGGTGAACTCGTCCCCACCGAAGCGGGCAGCCACGTCGCCGGGTGCGAGGCAACCTCGGAGACGCCCGGTGACCTGGGTGAGCAGCTGGTCGCCGACGCCGTGGCCCAGGCTGTCGTTGACCAGCTTGAAGCGGTCGAGGTCGAGGAACAGCATCGCCAGCGGGCGGTCGCCGGGGCTACGCCGACCGAGGGCTTCGCCGGTGAGCTGCTCGAAGCGGAACCGGTTGGGGAGGCCGGTCAGGAAGTCGTGGTTGGCCTGGTGGGTCATCAGCTGGTGGGCGCTGGAGCGTTCGACCGCGATGCGGGCCAGGGCCACGACCTGGTCGAGGGCCTGCACCTCCTCGGGGGTGACCGCGTGGCCGGCGGCCACGTCCACCACCAGTGCGGCGACGGGGCCCTCGGCGGTGACATCGAGACGGTGGACCCGGCGCTCGCCCCCGCCGGGAAGCGGTCCCGCCGCCGGGACGGCCTCGTCGCCCGGATCGACGACGCGGCAGGTCACCGCGGAGCTGCACAGGTCGTCCACCGTCGCCACCAGGCGGGCCAGCGTGGCGGCGAGGGGCACCGACCGGGTGATCTGGTCGAGCACCACCGCCTGGGAGGCGATCAGGGTCTCGTTCCAGCGTGCTTGGGTGACGTCGGTGGCGACGTAGAGCAGGCCGTCGACGCTGGAGTCGTGGCGCAGGTCGGTGATCACCGCGGAGATGTGTCGCCACGTGCCGTTGCGGTGGCGCACCCGGTACTCCACCGGCGTGGAGGGGATGCCCGGTTGCTCGGTGGCCTGGGCGAAGGCGGCGGCGGCCACGGACTCGTCCTCGTGGGGGATCACGGTGAGGGGGATCCGGCCGATCAGCTCGTCGGCGGGCACGCCGAGCATCGGTTCGAGGGCACCGCTGACCCAGCGGACGGTGGCGTCGCGGTCCATGACGCAGACCAGGTCGGCCGCCCCTTCGATCATGGCCCGGTAGCGCTCGGCGCGCACCCGGTCGACCGCCGCCTGGCGCTCCACGGCGGCACTGTGCTGGCTGGCCACCACCGCCTGCAGGCGCTCGGACGAGGAGGAGCGCGACGTGCGGCGCTCGGTGCGCTGGTAGCGCTTGTACCACTCGAGGGCGGAGGCGGGGTCGCCCAGCGCCTCGTGGGCGCGGGCGGCGAGGCGTTCGCACCGGGCGGTCAGGCCCCCCGAGCGTTCGCCGAGGGCCAGGGCCTGCTCCACCGAGGCGAGCGCGGCTTCGGGGTCGTGGTCGGCCAGTTGGGCCGTGGCCAGCCCGGCCAGGGCGGCGAAGGCCTGGTAGCGGGCACCCCCGGGCAGGGCCACGTCGAGGGCGTGGGTGAAGCCGGCCTGGGCGGCGCCGAGGTCCGAGCGCAGCAGCTCCAGCTCGCCCACCGCCACCTCGAGCCCGGCCCGGTCGGCCGGGCCCAGCGCATCGGCGAGCTGGCGTGCGGCGGCGGCGTGGCCGTCGGCGGCCTCGAGGCGGCCCAGGCGGGCGCCCGTGATCACGCCGTGCACGTGGGCGATGGCCAGCCGCATGCGGTCCGCTCCGGCCCGCCGACCGGCGATGACGGCCCGTTCCACCGCCTCGGCGCCCTGCTCGGCGTCGTCCAGGTGCACGTGGATCCACGCCAGGTCGCCCCACGTCCAGCACAGCGCGGTGGGATCGTCGGCCTCCTCGGCCAGGGCGAGGGCCCGGAAGGCCTCCGACAGGGCCTGGGCGTGCAGTCCGAGCGAGCAGTAGGCGATGCTCAGGCTGGCGTGGAGCCGGTGGGCGCCGAAGGGCTCGCGGGCCGGGCCGCCGGTGCGTTCGAACACCTCGAGGGCGTCGAGCAGGGGCCCGGTGGCCTCGTGCGGGGCGCCGGCCCGGTGCCGGGCCTCCCCGAGGGCGTGGAGGCAGTCGACGGCGGTGCTGTCCCAGGCGGCGGGATCGATCGCCTGCAGGGCCTCGTAGGCCGCCTCGGCCGCATCCCGGGCCAGGGCCACCTCGGCGAAGGCGAGCCGGTGGGCGAGCGCGGTGCCCGATCGCACCCGTTCCCTCAGCTCCGCGGTCGTCGGCCCCGCTCCCCCCGGCTGGTGCCGGGCCTCCTCGACAGCCATGGCGGCCCGCCCCCTTCCGGCTTCGACCGCGTAGTGCGCTGGTCAGGACACTAGACGTGGTCGGAGGCGGATGAAAGGGCCGAGCGGGGCAAAGGCCTCAGGGGCGCACGATGGCTCCCAGGAGGGCTTGGAGCTTGGCCCGCGTCTCGGCCAGTTCGGTGGAGGGGTCCGAGTCGCCCACGATGCCATTACCGGCGAAGACCCGGGCCGTCGCACCCTCCACCTGGGCGCAACGGATGCTCACCGCCCACTGGCCGTTGCCCTGACCGTCGACCCACCCCACCGTCCCCGCGTAGCGGCCCCGGTCGAGGGCCTCCAGCTCGGCGATCAGATCCAAGGCGGCCGCCCGGGGCCGCCCGCAGACCGCCGGGGTGGGGTGCAGGGCCGCCACCAGCTCCAGCACCGAGGCCGGTGGGTGAGAGAGGCGACCCACCACGGTGGTCGCCAGGTGGGCCACGTTGGCCAGGGTCACCACCGACGGTTCCGGCTCGTCGTCGAGGTAGGAGCTGAAGGCGAGCAACGTGTCGTGCACCATGTCGATGGTCACCTGGTGCTCGTGGCGGTAGGTGGGGGAGGCGAACAGGGCGGCGGCGGCCCGGGCGTCGGCCTCCGGGTCGCCTCGGCGGGCGGTGGTGCCGGCCATGGGCTGGGCCCGCACCTGGTCGCCGGCGCGGCCCACGAGCAACTCGGGGCTCGCTCCCACGAACCCGTCGACGGCGAACACGAAGCACCCGGCATAGGAGGCCCGCAGGCGGGCGAGGACGGCGCCCACGGGGATGGGAGCGTCGGCGGTGACCACCACCTCCCGCGCCAGCACGACCTTGTCGAGGACACCGGCCCGGATGCGGGCGGTGGCCGTGGCCACGGCGTCGCACCAGTCGGCCGGCGGACGGCTGGAGATCACGTCGTACCGGGAGGGGAGGGTGTGCTCGGGATCGTCGCCACCGGGGCCGCACGTGGAGGTGCCGTCGCCGGGGCCGTCGATGGTCGTGAGCCACGCCGTGCCGTCCTCGGCCCGGGCCAGCACGCACCGGGGCACCACCAGCTCACCGGCCGCGCCGGGGAGGAAGGGGATCGTGCCGAACGCCAACGGTCCTGATCCCGGCCGGTCCAGGGGGTCGTCGACCTTCATGGCGCCAAGGGCGGCGGTCACCTCCTCGACCGGGCCGCGGATGGCCACGCCGCGACCGGCGAAGCCCACCCCGGCCCGGGTGAAGAGCAGGCCGTCGTGGCCGGCGAAGTGGAGGAGGTCGGCGGGCTGGTCGCAGCGCCGGGTGGTGGCGACGAGGTCAGCCACGAGTGCCGGTGAGGAGCTGGGCCACCCCGCCCGAGAGGAGCTCCCGAGCGGCGTCGGCGAACCCCGCCGCCCCCAACATGGCCAGCATGTGCTTGGGGTCCGGGAGGTAGGCCACCGAGCGGGGCAGGTACCGGTAGGCGGCGGGATCGGACAGCAGGCCACCGAGGCGGGGCACCACCGCGCCGAAGTACATGGCGTGGCCCCAGCGCAGCACCGGGTTCGGCGGCTCGGCCACCTCCAGCAGCGCGATCCGCCCGCCCGGGCGCAGCACGCGGGAGAGCTCGGCGAGGAAGGGGCCCAGCTCGACCAGGTTGCGCAGGGCGAACCCGCACGTGGCGCCGTCCACCGAGGCGTCGGGCATCGGGAGGCGCAGCACGTCGGCGTGCACGAGGGGGGCCGACGTGCGGGCGGCGGCCAGCATGCCGAACGACAGGTCCACCCCCAGGGGAAGGTGGCCGGCGCGGGTCAGCTCGCGGCACAGGTCACCGGTGCCGCAGGCCAGGTCGAGCACGGTGGCGCCCGCCGCCAGGTCGAGGCGGGTGACGGCGCGGCGGCGCCAGCGCACGTCGAGCCGGAACGTCATGATCCGGTTCACCAGGTCGTAGCGGGGGGCGATGGCGTCGAACATCGACCGCACCGCCCGCACCTTGGCCTCGCCCTCGGGCAGGTGGTCGGCGTCCGGCATCCCACCGTGGACCAGGGGAGCGCGGCTCACGTCACCCGTTCTCGGCGATGGGGAAGATCGACGGCTCGCCGGCCATGGCCGCCACCGCCGCCCGGCGCTGCTCAGTGTCGGCCGGTGCGGCCCGCTCGGCGGCGTCGAGCACGGCCGGCAGGAGTCCGAGGTCGCCCGGGGTGCAGAAGGCGTGCACCCCGGGTGTGCCCAGGGCGAAGGCCACGCCCCGTTCGATGCCGGCGGGGTCGGTCTGGGGCTCGTACCAGGGCGAGGTGGGGTGGGCGCCGGTCCAGGGGCGACGGGCCACCGCCTTGATGGCCATCACCCCGATGTCGCGCTCGGCGCACGTGGCCAGCAGGGCCTCGGCGTCGGCCCGGTAGACCGGGTCGGCCCACAGGCGGGGGTAGACGGGGAACATCACCGTGTCGAGGTCGTGGCGTCGGAGGGCCTCGCGGAAGGTGGCCGGCGCGGTGAGATCGTGGCCGGTGATGCCCACGAAGCGGGTGAGGCCTTCGTCGCGGGCGGCCTCGATCACGGCCATGGCGGCGGACCGTTGGTCGAGCTCGTCGACGGTGGTGACGGCGTGGAGCTGGTAGAGGTCGAGCTGGTCGGTGCCCAACTTGGTGAGGGTGGCCTCCAGCTGGGCCCGCACGCCGTCGGGGTTGCGACGCAGCGTCTTGGCGCCGACGAACATCCGGTGGCGGACGGCGGGGAGGTGGGGGCCGATCACGTCCTCGGCCGCGCCGTACTGCGGGGCGACGTCGAGGTGGTTCACCCCCCGCTCGAGCGCCAGGGCCAGGGCGGCGCCGGCCTCATCCTCGGTGGCTTCCCAGAAGGCCGCGCCGCCGAGGATGGCCACGCTGCTGCGGTGTTCGGTGCGCCCGAGGCGCCGGGTCTCCATCGGGGCAGTCTGCCCCCGGCCAACGGGCCCGTCCTCTCGGCGCCCCGGTTCGCCGTCCAACGCCGATTCCGGCTCCTGACCCGGCGGTCAAGCTCGTGGCTACGCTCGCCCGATGATCGACTTCACGTTCCCGCCCGAGATCGACGAGATCCGCCTAAAGGTCCGCACCTTCGTCGACGAGGTGGTCCGGCCGGTCGAGCAGCGGGCCGACCGGGAGCACTGGGACCGCGACGCCTGGATCAAGGGCATAGTCGACATGCGCAAGGAGGCCAAGCAGCGGAGTCTGTGGCTGCCCCACATGCCGGCCGAGTGGGGCGGCATGGGCCTCGGCCACGTGGCCATGGCCAGCGTGTCGGCCGAGGCCGCCCGCACCCGGATGGGCCCCTTCGCCCTCAACGCCCAGGCGCCCGACGAGGGCAACATGCACACCCTCCTGCACTGGGGCACGCCCGAGCAGAAGGACAAGTACCTCAAGCCGCTGTGCGAGGGCTACGCCCGCTCGTGCTTCGCCATGACCGAGCCCGAGGTGGCCGGCTCGGACCCCACCCTCATCCGCACCACCGCCGTGCCCGACGGCGACGAGTGGGTCATCAACGGGCACAAGTGGTTCATCTCCGGGGCCCGCGGCGCCAAGTTCGCCATCCTCATCGCCCGCACCGAGGACGACCCCGACCTGCCCCAGGCGGCCAACTCCGCCTTCCTGGTCGACATCCCCAGCGAGGGCTGGGAGGTGGTGCGCGACATCGAGACCATGTCGGGCAGCCACAACCACTGCGAGATCCGCATCACCGACCTGCGGATCCACACCGACCAGATGCTCGGCGGCCGCGGCCAGGGCCACCTGCTCGGCCAGTACCGGCTGGGGCCGGCCCGCCTGGCCCACTGCATGCGATGGATCGGCCAGGCCCAGACGGCGCTGGAGATGATGGTCGACCGCTCCCTCGACCGCTACAGCCACGGGTCCCTGCTGGCCGAGAAGCAGGGCATCCAGTGGCTCATCGCCGACTCCACCATGGAGCTGTACCAGTGCAAGCTCATGGTGCTGCACGCCGCCTACCTCATCGACGCCGCCGGCAACGACCCGAGCGTGGTCGACTTCCGCAGCGAGGTGTCGATGGCCAAGCACTTCGTGGCCAACTCGCTGTGGCGCATCATCGACCGGGCCATCCAGGTCCACGGCGCCCTCGGCTACTCCTCGGACACCCCGCTCGGCGACATGTTGAAGCAGGCCCGTTGGGCCCGCTTCGCCGACGGCGCCGACGAGATCCACCAGATGCGGATCGCCCAGCGCACCATCGGCGCCTACAAGGACACCGGCTCGGTCGGCACCGCGACGGGCAACCTGCCGGTCTGATTGGCTCCGTGCTGCTTTGGCTCCTCCTCCGCTTCGCTCCCCCGGAGCGGGCTTCGCCCATCCGGTTGTCATGCTGGGGGCTGCTACGCCTGGCGGACTTCGCAGCTGTGCTGCTTTGGCTCGTCCTCCGCTTCGCTCCCCCGGAGCGGGCTTCGCCCATCTGGTTCTCACCTTGGGAGCTGCTACGCCTGGCGGACTTCGCAGCGTTGCAGGTCTGGCTCCTCCCCTACGTTTCTTGGCGCGAATACCCCTCGTTCTCGGGGTTGATCGCGCCAATTTCGTCAGGGGTGGGCGGCGGCGTGGTCGAGGGCTCTCTGCTTGGCCCAGCGGTAGTCAGCCTTGCCGGCGGGGGAGCGTTGGAGGTGATCGAGGAACACGATGGCCTTGGGGAGCTTGAAGCGGGCGAGGCGCCGGCTGCACTCCTCCAGCAGGTCGGCCTCATCGGCGGACTCACCGTCCTTGAGCTGCACCAGCGCCACCACTTCGTGACCCCACCGCTCGCTGGGCCGTCCGCACACCACCACGTCGTAGACCGCGGGGTGCGAGGCGATGGCCTGCTCCACCTCCTCGGCGAAGATCTTCTCGCCGCCCGAGTTGATGGTGACCGAGTCCCGGCCCAGCAGCTCGATCACGCCGTCCGCTCGCCACACGGCGCGGTCGCCGGGGACGGCGTAGCGGGTGCCGTCGATCACGGGGAACGTGCGGGCCGTCTTCTCGGCGTCGCCGAGGTAGCCGAGGGGCACGTGGCCCTGCTGGGCCAGCCACCCGACGCCCTCGTGGCCCGGGGCGAGGACGGAGGCGAGGTCCTCGTCGACCACCACGGTGCCCGGGCCGGGCGTGAACTCCCCGGTGCGGGCCTGGCCCCTGGTGGACGTGTGGCCCATCTGGGCGCCGGTCTCGGAGGATCCGACGGCGTCGAGGAGCATGGCGTTGGGGAGCTGCTCCAGGAAGCGCTCCTTCAAGGTGGCGTTCAGCGGGGCGCCACCATTTACGACGATGAACAGCGACGACGTGTCGTAGGACCCCTGCTCCAGCTCCTCGATGAGGGGCCGTCCGAAGGCGTCGCCGACGATCTGGATGAGCATGACCCGCTCGCGGGCCACGGTTCGCCACACGTCGGCCGGGTCGAGGCGGGTGGTGTCGTCCTGGATCACCACGGTGTGCCCTCCGGCGAAGGCGGTGAAGGCTGACCACTGGGCGGCGCCGTGCATCAGCGGCGGGGTGGCCAGGCTGCGACCTCCACCACCGCGGGAGGCCTCCACCACCGCCTCCAGCGACTCGAACTCCACGGCCGAACCGAACGAGCGCCCGCCCATGGCGGCCACGAAGATGTCGTGCTGGCGCCACAGCACGCCCTTGGGCATGCCCGTGGTGCCCCCGGTGTAGAGGATGTACAGGTCGTCGGGAGACCACTCGAGGTCGGGGCCATCCGGTGAGGCGTAAGCCAGCGCCGCCTCGTAGTCGACGGCGCCCTCGAGCAACGGGTGACCGGATTCGTCGGCCACCTGCAGCAGCAGATCGAGGCGGGGAAGGTCGCCGCGCACCTCCTCGAGGACCGGGGCGAAGGCCGCGTGGTAGATCACGGCCCGGGCGTCGGCGTCGGCCAGCAGGTAGCGCAACTCCTCGGCGACGTAGCGGTAGTTGACGTTGAACGGCGCCGTTCGGGCCTTGAACGCCCCGAGCATGCCCTCGAGGTACTCGTTGCCGTTGTAGAGGTAGAGGCCCACGTGGTCCTGGCCGGACTGGTGGCCGGCCAAGGCGGACCGCTCGGCCCGCACACCCAGCCCGGCGCCCGACAGGACGTTGGCCAGGCGGCGGCTGCGCTCGGTTACCTGGGCGTAGGTGAGGCGCAGGTCGCGCCACACGATGCACTCCCGATCGGGGTTGGCGGCGGCCACCGCCTCGTGCACCGCAGCCAGGTTGAACTCCATCCCGGCCGTGCTACCACAGCCGCTTGTGGTGAGCGGTCGGATCGGGCTAGCACGTCACTCGTGGGCCAGCAGGTCATCGTCACCGGGGCGACCAACGGAATCGGTCAGGCGGCGGCCGTGGAGCTGGCCCGGCGCGGCGCCCGGGTCGGCATCGTCGGCCGCAGTCCCCAGAAGGCGGCCGCCACCGTCGGGCGGATCCGTGCGGCCGCGCCCGGCGCCGAGGTCGACGTGTTCATCGGGGACCTGGCGCTCATGGCCGACGTGCGCAGGGTGGCGGCCGAGATCCTGGATCGGTTCGAGCACATCCACGTGCTGGTGAACAACGCCGGGATCCAGCTGCCCGAACAGCGGGCCACGAGGGAGGGCCGGCCCGAGATGATCGCGGTCAACTACCTCGCCCCGTGGTTGCTCACGTCGCTGTTGCGCGACCGGTTGGAGGCGTCGTCACCGGCGCGGGTGGTCGTGACCGCGTCCGAGGCCCACAGGATCGGTTGGACGATCGACCCCGACACCATCCTCACCGACACCTCCCCGTTCGGGAGGGCCGGCGGGCTGGCCGCCTACGGGAAGTCGAAGCTGCTCGACGTGCTGTTCGCCCTCGAGCTGGCCGAGCGCCTTGAAGGCACCGGGGTCACCGCCAACTGCTGCTGCCCGGGGCTGGTCGCCACCGGGTTGGCCGGCGCCGACAGCCCGTTCGACCGGACGGCACGGGCGCTGTCGAGCACGCCGCTCGTGCGCCGGCCCGAGCAGGGCGCTGAGGTGATCGTCCGGCTGGCGACCGAGCCCGAGTTCGCCACCCGCACCGGCGAGTTCATCTCCTCGACGCCCCTCGCCGGCCTGCTGCCATCGATCCCCGCGGTTCGCGATCAAGGACTCCGCCGGCGGCTGTGGGACGAGACCGAGGCCCTGCTCGCCGCCACCTGATGGGAGATCTCGAGCGGGACACGTCGCTCAGCGGGGGCGACGGCCACTACGAGGCCGTCCTGCGGGAGGACTGGGGCATCTGGGGACCGAACGGTGGCTACCTGGGGGCCATCCTCCTGCGGGCCGCCGGCGCCCACGCCGGTCTGCGCCGTCCGGCGTCGCTCGCCGTGCAGTTCCTCGGTCGGGCCGGGTTCGAGCCGGTCGCCCTCACGACCCGCACCCTGCGGCGCACGCGGCGGGCCGAGGCGGTGGCGGTGACCATGAGCCAGGACGGCCGACCGGTGGCCGAGGCGCTGGCGTGGTTGGTCGACGACGGCCTCGACGGCCTCGAGCACGACGTGGCCCCCATGCCCGAGGTCGAGGGGCCCGACGGGCTGGCCACCTTCGACCAGCTCCGGGCCGAGCACGGCCTGGCGCCGCCCCCGTTCCGCTTCTGGGAGAACCTCGAGCACCGGCCCACGGACTGGCGGGCCGACTGGCCCCCGCCGGGCCCGTTGCCGCCGGTGGCCGACACGTGGTTCCGGTTCCGCCCGCGGGCCTGCTTCGACGACCCGCTGGTGGACGCCGGTCGCCTGGTGATCGTGCTCGACACCATGGGCTGGCCGGCGGCCACCCGCGCCCACGCCTGGGCGTGGCCAGCCGACGGTGCGCCGGCGTGGGTGGCTCCCAGCCTCGACCTTCACGTGCGCTTCCACCGCTTCGCCCCGGCCAGCGCCCACCTGTTCACCCGGGTGGAGGCGCCGGTGGCGACCGCCGGGCTGCTGGGGTCGGAGGGAAGGGCGTGGTCCGAGGACGGCACCCTGCTCGCCTCGGCCGGCTCCCAGATGCTCTGCACCCGGGCGTGAGCCGATTGGTCCGTGGTGCGGCCTACTCGTAGTAGCGGAAGAGGATGCTGGCCACGCAGCTCGGCTTGGGAGCGCCCTCCACCTCGAAGGTGAAGGTCATCGCCACCTGGGCGCCGCCGGGGATGTCGTCCACGCCGGTGAGCTCGGCGCCGAGGCGGACCTTGGACCCGACCGGCACGGGGGCCGGGAACCGCACCTTCTCGCACCCGTAGTTGACGCCCATCTTGATGCCCTCCACCCGCATGATCTGCGGGGCCAGCATCGGCCCCAGGGAGAGGGTGAGGTAGCCGTGGGCGATGGGCCCCCCGAAGGGACTCTCGGCCTTGGCCCGCTCCGGGTCGACGTGGATCCACTGGTGGTCGCCGGTGGCGTCGGCGAACGTGTTCACCTGCTCCTGGGTGATCTCCACGTAGTCGGAGTAACCGAGGTGGTCGCCCACCCGCTCCTTGAGCCCGCTGATGCCCGCGATGGTCGTCGTCATGGGCGCATTGTGTCCCAGGATGGTGCGGTGGTGCGCCGCCGGGCCGGGTCAGGAGAACCAGATGCGCTGGTGGTCACGACTCTGGGGGTGCACGAGCAAGGCGAACTGGGCCACCGGGAAGAGGAGGCTGAGCAGCACCTCGAAGGCCAGCAGGGCACCGATGCCGTCGCTCAGCACCAGGAGCACGAACGGCAGGAGGGCCAGGGCGGAGACCGCCACGCCCAGTTGCCAGCCCCACTTCAGCTCGTTGGCGATGCCGAGGCCGGCCAGTGCCGATCCGATGACGATCGCCGTGCCGAGGGGGAAGAGGAACACGCGCCCGAAGAGCAGGCCGAACACGGCGTCGATGTAGAGCAGGAACATCCCGATCTGCAGCGTCTGGGGCAGCGACGGGTTGGTCCAGCGGGTGAAGCGCATGCCTGACAGTGTGCCTGACGGTGTGGCCGGCGTGGTCCTCGCCGCCGGGTCCGGCCGGCGCCTGCGGCCGCTCACCCGGCTGCGGCCCAAGCCCCTCTGCCCGGTGGGCTCACAGCCCCTCGTCGACCACGCCCTCTACCGGTTGCGGCCCCACACAGGGGACGTGGCCGTCAACGTGCACCATGGCCGCGCCCTGCTCGAGGCCCACCTCGCCGGCCGGGTCCACCTCTCGATCGAAGCGCGAGAAGCGCTGGGCACAGCCGGGGCGTTGGGTCACCTCCGGGACTGGCTGGACGGGCGGCCGGTGCTCGTCACCAACGCCGACGCCTGGTTGCCGGCGGACCTCGGCGTGCTGTTCGAGGGTTGGGACCGGGAACGGGTGAGGCTGCTCACCGTGCTCGATCCGAACCGGGGCGACTTCGGCGCCGACCGCTACTGCGGGGCCGCGCTGCTGCCGTGGCCGGCGGTGCGGGACCTGCAGCCGGTGCCCTCGGGGCTCTACGAGGTGAGCTGGGCGGAGCGCTGGGCCGCCGGGACCCTCGACCTGGTGCGCCACCACGGCCCCTTCATCGACTGCGGCAGTCCGGCCGACTACCTGGCCGCCAACCTCGCCGCCTCCGCCGGCACCGCCGTGCTGGGGCCCGGGGCGGTGGTGGGGCCCGGAGCGGTGGTGGAGCGCTCGGTGGTGTGGCCCGGCTCGGTGGTGGCACCGGGCGAGCACCTGGTCGACGCCGTGCGAGCCGAGCACCTCACCGTGCTCATCCGGTAGCCGACCGGTTAGCCCGACCGAACCGGTCGCACTTGTTGGGGCGGTCTGAACCGGTGGGCGAAATGAGGGCGGCGAGCGCGGCTGATGGTGGCATGCCGTGGAGCCCCCCGGTGCGCTGCCCTCGAGGACGACGCCGACTCAGAGGAGCGGCGGGCGAGGGGACGTGCCGTGCCGCGGACCGCCGACCTCGATGACACCACCCGGGCCCGGCTGGCCTGCTCGGCAGTGTGGCCTCGGACTCCCAACCGTTAAGGCGTGCGCGTACGTTCTGTCTTCATTCGGGCTGACGCCAGTGGCGTCAGCCCGCGTGTCGCTCTCAGCGGGCTGGATGCCGGCCTAAGGTTCCGCCATCGGTGACCGCAGCCGCACCAATATCGACGAGTGCGCCCGCGGTCTCGTGAGCACCGTGGTTCACCACCAGTCCGCTGCCGGAATCGGAGAACTCGCTTGGTGGGCATCGAGGCGGGCCGCCGAGTACCGGCGAGGTGCCTCCGCTTTGAGAGCCACAGCGGGATAGGTGTGTCCCCCCACGCCCAGCGTGGTGGTCGCCGGCCCCAAGGCCGTCGGGACGGACTGGTGGCCGAGGCTCGTGACACCGTGTCGGCTGGCGACCGAGCCCGACGATCGGATCGAGACTCATGATCTCCCAGACTGCGTCGCTTGTGCGTTCCTGGGGGCGTCAGCGATGGACGCTGCCTCTGCTCGCGGTGACCGCGGGGTTTCACGCCGCCTTCATCATCAGCAGCTCGCAGGTGATCAATGGCGAACGCCGCTTTCTGCTGTTCGACGACGCAGCGATATCGATGCGGTATGCCGAGAATCTAGCCAAGGGCCACGGCTTGTTATGGAACCCAGGGGAACCGGCGGTCGAGGGGATCACCAACCCGCTGTGGACGGTGTGGATGGCCGTGCTGCATTTGATCGGACTTCCCCGCGCCGTGGCGGGTCTTGGTGTGATGATCACCAGCTCGCTCCTGTTGTTGAGCAGCGTTGTGCTGGCTGCCGGCGTTGCCCGACGCTTGGCGCCCGGAATGCAGTTCGCGCCGCCGGTGGCGGCCGCGCTAACCGCCGCGGCGTACCCGCTGGCCTATTGGTCGCTGCGAGGGATGGAGGTCGGCGCCGTGGCTGCCGCCGCTCTCGGGTCAGTCGCTTTGGCTTTCGACTGGGCGAACGCACCGGATGATCGCAAGCCATTGCTGCATGCCATCGGTGCTCTGGCTGTGGCCATGATTGCTATCCGTCTCGATGCAGCCGTCCTCGTCCTCCCGCTGGGGGCCTGGTGCATGCGCATGGCGCGGCCGGGGCACCAGCGGCGCCGCGCTGTCGTGGTGCTGGGCCTGTGGGTGCTCGGCGGCGTGGCGGCGATGACGGCCGTGCGGCTGGCCTACTACGATGACTTGCTCCCCAACACCTATTACCTCAAAGCGACGGGCGTGCCGCTCGCGACGCGAATTAGTCGGGGGGCCGGGACCCTGGGTGGGGTCACCCTCGTGTCGCTAGTCGCTCCTTTGGCCATCGCCGCTGGAGGAGTGACCTGGGCCGTGGCCCGTCGCCGAGCCGGACTTGTCGCCCTGCCCGGCGCCTTGGTGGTGGCTCAGGTCGCCTACGACGTTTGGGTCGGCGGAGACGCTTGGGAGGATCTCGGCTATGCCAACCGGTACCTCGCCACGGTGCTCCCTCTCCTGGCCGTCCTAGGCGGCGTCGGCGTGGGCAGCTTGGTCACCCCTCGCCGTCCGCCATTCCGGGCCGTCGCCCTCACTGTCGCCGTGGTCACCGGCCTCGGGTGCCTGGCCCAGGCCACCTGGGCCGGTCGCAACGACCTGAGTGTTGCCATCACCGGGAATTGGAACCCGTGGCGCGGCCCGCTCCTCGCCACCGGGGTCGGCCTCATCGTCCTCGGCTTCGTCATCGGGTTCGGTCCTTGGGATCCGCGGCGGCTGCCGCGCTCCGGAACACCTACAAGTCGGGCCATCGCCGTGGGTCTGCTGACCGTGGCCGTGATCCTCGCTGCCAACGGCAACGCCGCCCTGCGATGGCACCGGCAGGGCCCCGGGTACTTCACAACCGATGCCCACTGGGCCCGTGAGGGCTTGCTGATCGGTGCGTGCACCCGGGCCGATGTCAGCGTTGGCGTCTACGCCGCTGGCCAGATCATCTACTTCTCTGATCGACCGGGCGTTGACTTGCTCGGCAAGTCGGATCGGGTGATCGCCCGGATGAGACCCCCCCAAGGAGGAGACTTCCGTCCTGGTCACAACAAGTACTCCTACGAGCGCTCCGTGCGAGAACTCCGCCCGGCCGTGATCAGCGGCACCGGGCTCGGCTTTCCGGCGGACTTGCTGCGGCTCGCCGAGCGGTTGGGATACGAGCGGGTTGGTCGCTTGCTCGTGGATCGCTACGCCCGGGGCATTGACCGCGGTGGGTTAGTGCGAGGCGTATCCGGACGGCCTGCCCGCTGCCGCCCCGGTCGCTTCTAAACTTCTTGTGAAGGAGTCCGCCCTTCGCAACGGGAGCAGCGGCAACTGCGGGTGAGGGGCCCGACCGCCCACGAGAGCTCCTTGCCCTGATCCATGACATCGACTCCCGGCATCCGAGAACAGGGGACGCTCAACCCCCGTTGCGTGGACCGCCTGAAGCCCGTGGGGCATGCCGCCGGCTACTCAGATCAGTTCCCTCGGCGGTCAGCGGCGCAGAGTTACCGTTGCGTCGTTGGCCGCCCGGAGCTGGCCGCAGGCGGCGTCGATGTCGGTGCCCCGGTTTCGGCGCACGGTGGCGTTGACCCCGAGGTCCCGGAGCCGGTCGCAGAACGCCCGCACCCCGGCGGGGGCGGTGCCCCGGGTGGCGTAGCCGGCCGTGGGGTTGAGGGGGATGAGGTTCACGTGGGCCCGGAGCGGGCGGGCGTAGGACGCCAAGCGGGCGGCCTGGTCGGGCCCGTCGTTCACGCCTTCGATCAGTGCCCATTCGAAGGAGAGGCGTCGACGGGTGGCGGCGACCCAGGCATGGCAGGCGTCGGCCAGCTCGTCGAGGGGGTAGCGGCGGTTGATCGGCACCAGGGTGTCCCGCAGCGCGTCGTCGGCCGCGTGGAGCGAGACCGCCAGGTTGACGGGCAGCCCCTCGGTGGCCAGCCGGCGGATGCCGGGGACGATCCCGACGGTGGAGACGGTCACGCGACGGGCCGAGAGGCCGAGGTCGTCGTGCAGCCGTCGCACCGCCGCCCAGGTGCGGTCGTAGTTGGCCAGTGGCTCGCCATCCCCATGAACACGACGTTGCCCACCCGGCGGGCACCATCGGGGGCGTCACGAGCGTGGCGGGCGGCCCTCACCACCTGCTCCAGGATCTCGCCGGTGGTGAGGTTGCGGTCGAAGCCGCCCTGGCCGGTGGCGCAGAACCCGCACCCCATGGCGCATCCGGCCTGGCTGCTGACGCACACCGTGGACCGCCGGTCGTAGTGCATGAGCACGGTCTCGACGCGGTGCCCGTCGGCCAGGGCCCACAGCCACTTGACGGTGCCCCCGTCGGCGCTGGTCGACGTGGTGACCGGCGTGAGCGCCGCCGGCAGGGCGTCGGCCAGGCCCCGACGAAGGCGAGCGGGCACGTCGGTCATCTCGGCGGGCTCGGCCAGGCGGGCGTGCAGCCCGTCCCAGACCTGTCCCACTCGGTAGGCGGGCTCACCCTGGAGGAGGGCGGCCAGATCGGGCCGCTCGAGGTCGTAGCGGGAACGAACAGGCGCCGACATGGGGGCTTCACGCTACCCGTGCAGGTCCGTTGCCCTCCGGTCCCGCCGGTAGCGTGAGCACGTGGCCGCTGAACCCGCGGGGGTGGATTCCGTCCCGTCCCCTCCCGCCCATGAACACCACCACCGCGACGTACAGGCCGGCACGGCGCGTGCCGCCGTGTTCGGCGTGTCCGACGGTCTCGTCTCCAACGTCTCGCTCATCCTGGGTGTGGCCGGGGCCGCCCCCGCCCCGGGGGTGGTGCGCTTGGCCGGCCTGGCCGGCCTGGTGGCCGGCGCGGTGTCCATGGGCGCCGGCGAGTACGTGTCGATGCGGGCCCAGGCCGAGCTGCTCGAGCGGGAGCTGGAGATGGAGCGCATCGAGCTGCGCCGCAACCCCCAGGTGGAGACGGTGGAGCTGAGCCAGATCTACGCGTCCCGGGGCGTTGCCCCCGACCAGGCGAGGGCTATGGCCGAGGACGTCATGCGCGACCCCGACCGTGCCCTCGAGGCCCACGCCCGAGAGGAGCTGGGCATCAACCCCCGCGAACTGGGCTCCCCGGTGGGAGCGGCCACCTCGTCGTTCGGCTCCTTCGCCGTGGGTGCGCTGCTGCCGCTGCTGCCGTGGTTCTTCGCCCACGGTACGGCTGCGGTGGTGGCGTCGGTCGTCCTGGGAGCGCTCGGCGCGGTGGCGGTGGGTACGGCGCTGGCCCGCTTCACCGGCCGACCGGCGTTGCGCTCGGCCGGTCGCCAGCTCCTCATCGCCGCGGTGGCGGCCACCGTCACCTGGCTGGTCGGCTCGTTGGTGGGCGTGGGAGTCAGCTGAGCACCCGCTTGGTGAAGCCCTGGTACAGCCGGTCGAGGTGGTGGGGGGTGAAGCCCAGCCGCCGGTAGAGGGCCATCGCTGATCCGTTGTCCACGTCGACGTAGAGCATCCCCACGTCGATGCCGCGACGGTGGAGGTGGTCGAGGCCGGCGAGGGTGAGGGCCCGGCCGAGTCCGCGGCCGCCAGCCGCGGGGTCGACGCCGATGACGAAGATCTCACCGAGCGGGGGTTCGTGGTCGGCGTGGACCTTTGTCCAGCAGAACCCGTCGAGGGCGCCGGACCGGGGTCCGTCCTGAGCGGAATCGAGGACCAGGAATCCGTCGGCATCGAACCAGGGCTGGGCGAGGAGGGCGTCGAGGTCCTCCTGGCGCTGGCCGGCCTGGTCGGGGTGGTGGGCGAACGCCCGGTTGTTGACCTCCAGCCAGGCGGCATCGTCGATCCCGGGGCGGAACGGGCGAAGGGCCAGCACCGGGGCCTCGGCCCGTTCCCGCTCGCCCACCGGCAGCGGTCTCCGAAGTTGCACGAGGTCGCGACGCCGGTCGAGCCCGGCCGCGTCCGCGGCACGGTCGTGGTCCTCGGTGGGAGCGCTCACCAGCCAGCGCACGTGCCCCCCGCCGGCGCGCCCGGCCATGGCCATGAGCGCTTCGAGCAGGGCGGCGGTGGCGTCGGGATCGGCCACGGCCACTTCGACCGGGTCCACCACGAGCTCCCAACCGTCGCGCCCCGGCACCGGGCGGCCTTCGGCCAGCACCTCGCCGCCACCGACGACCGTCAGCGAGGCGGCGTCGGCGGTGAGGAGGACCTGCGTCTCTGGCACCCAGGCGACCCTACCGGCGCGCTCTGGCCGTACCCTGCGATCCGAGATGGCACGTCCGCGAACCCCGAAGGGCCGGGCCCGGGTGGTGCACGCCCGCCTGGCCGAGGAGTACCCGGAGGCGCGCTGCGAGCTCGACCACGCCGACCCCTTCCAGCTGCTGACGGCCACCATCCTGTCGGCCCAGACCACCGACGTGCGGGTCAACTCGGTGACGCCGGCCCTGTTCGCCCGCTACCCGACCGCCCACGACCTGGCGGCCGCCGATCCCGCCGAGGTCGAGGAGCTCATCCGGCCCACCGGTTTCTTCCGCAACAAGGCCCGCAGCATCATCGGCATGGCCACCGCCCTGGTCGACCGCCACGACGGCGAGGTGCCCGGGAGCATGGCCGAGCTGGTGGCGCTGCCGGGGGTGGGGCGCAAGACGGCCAACGTGGTCCGCAGCGTGGCCCTCGGCCTGCCCGGCCTCCCCGTCGACACGCACGTGGGCCGCCTCGCCCTGCGCTTGGGCCTGACCTCCGAGGGCGACCCGGTCCGGGTGGAGCAGGAGCTCAACCCGATGGTGCCGGCCGGCGAGCGGGGCGATCTGAGCCTACGGCTCATCCTCCACGGCCGGCGGGTGTGCGTGGCCCGTCGTCCTCGCTGCGGTGAGTGCGTGCTGGCCGAAGTCTGCCCGTCGTCGCGGGTCTGAGTCGCCAAGAAAAGGCCCGGACCGGCCTCCGGATCGGCGGGCGCCTCGGTAGGGTGAGCGACGACCAGGTACCCGCCACCTGGTTCACCGCGACATCGGGATCCGCCGCCTGGTGTCGCCCGACGGGGGCGCCTCACGAGGCGCCCCCGTCGCGCGGCTCAGCCCAGTTGGCGGGCGGCGCGGTCCAGGGCACGACCGGCGGTGCGCAGGGCTCGCTCCACCTCGAACAGGGAGGCGGCGGCGTCGGCGGTGGGCTCCTGGTCGAGGCGCTCGCCGGCGGCGGCGACCCGCGCCGTCAGCTCCTCCACCTGGGTGGCCAGCGAGCTGAGCTCGGAGCGGTCATCGGGCACGGGAGAAAGTGTGGCCCACCGACAATTGGCGACGGGCGCCGGCGGCGCCGGCCGTACCACGTCCGCCGACCCCACCCACCACCCTGAGCGACGGCGCCGGCGGCGCCGGCCGTACCATGTTCTAGGTGCTGCGACGACTCGACGTGCGGGGCGCCGGCGCCGACCTAGCGAGCCGCCTGCCCCGACCGGCCGGCCCCGGGCCCGGCCCCGTGGCCGCGGTCGAGGCGATCCTGACCGAGGTGCGTGCCGGTGGCGACGGCGCGCTGCTGGACCTCACCGAGCGCTTCGACGGCGTGCGCCCCGACGGCCTGCGGGTGCCGGCGGCGGCCCTCGGCGCCGCCCTCGACGGTCTTGACCCGTCGCTGCGGAGCGCCCTCGTCGCCGCCGCGGAGGGCATCGAGGACTTCCACCTGCACCAGCGCTCGGGCGACACCAACTACGAGCGGGACGGCATCGTGGTGGAGGGCCTCCGCCGGCCCGTCGACCGCGCCGGCTGCTACGTCCCCGGCGGGCGGGCCCGGTACCCCAGCACCGTGCTCATGACCGCCATCCCCGCTCGCGTGGCAGGAGTGGCGGAGGTCGCTCTGTGCGTGCCGCCGGACCGCACCGGCTCGGTCCCCACGGTCACGTTGGCTGCCGCCGCCGTCGCCGGCGTCGACGAGGTGTACCGGATCGGGGGCGCGCAGGCGGTGGCGGCGATGGCGTACGGGACGGAGTCGATCCGTCCCGTCGACGTGATCGTCGGGCCCGGCAACGTCTACGTGGCGGTGGCCAAGCGGCTGGTGGCGGGGGAGGGGCGGGTGGGTGTGCCGTCGGCGTTCGCCGGTCCGTCGGAGGTCGTGGTGGTGGCCGACGCCACCGTGCCGGCCGACCTCGCCGCCGTCGACGTGATCCTGCAGGCCGAGCACGGCCCGGGCGGCCTGGCCTGGCTCGTCACCTGGGACGAGGCGGTGGCCGATGCCGTCGCCGCCGAGATCGAAGCCCAGGTGGCCCGCTCGCCCCGCCGGGCCGACATCGAGTCCACCTTCGCCGAAGGCGGCCACGTCGTGCTGGTGGAGGGCCCCGACCAGGCCGTCGACGTGTCCAACCTCATCGCGCCCGAGCACCTCGAGCTCCTGGTGGGCGACCCCCGGGCCCTGCTGGCAGGGATCCGCCACGCGGGAGCGGTGTTCTGTGGCCCGTGGGCCCCGGCCTCGGTCGGGGACTACCTCGCCGGTCCCAGCCACGTCCTGCCCACCGACGGCTCGGCCCGCTTCGCCTCGGCGCTCACCGTCGCCGACTTCCAGAAGGACGTCCACGTCATCACCCTCGACCGCGAGGCCTTGCTGAAGGTCGCCCCCCATGTGGAGGCGCTCGCCACCGCCGAGGGCCTGGCCGCCCACGCCGAATCGGTGCGCCGACGCCGGGAGCGCCCGTGACCGGCGCCCGCGGCCGCCCCCGCCCCCGGGACGACGTCGCCCTGATGGAGGGCTACCACTCGCCCCAGGTCGACGTGGCCGTGCGCCTCAACACCAACGAGTCTCCGGTGCCGCCGCCGCCCGCCTTCGCCGCCGCCCTCGACGCCGAGCTGGCCGACCTGGCGTGGCACCGCTACCCCGACCGCGCCGCCGCCGACCTGCGCCGGGCGATCGGAGAACTGCACGGCGTCGGCCCGGAGCGGGTGTTCGCCGCCAACGGCTCGAACGAGGTGCTCCAGACCCTGTGCCTCACCTACGGCGGGCCGGGTCGCACCGCCGCCGTCTTCGAGCCGACCTATGCCCTCCACGCCCACATCGCCCGCGTCTGCGGCACCGACGTGGCCGTGGGCGAGCGTGACGAGGGCTTCGCCCTCGACCTGGACGAGGTGGCCCGGGTGCTGGGCGACAACGAGCCCGCGGTCACGTTCCTCTGCTCGCCCAACAACCCCACCGGGCTGGTGGAGCCCGAGGCGGCGGTGCGGGCGGTGGTCGAGCTGGCCCCCGGCCTAGTGGTGGTGGACGAGGCCTACGGTCAGTTCGCGCCGTGGTCGGCCCTCGCCCTGGCGGACGACGACGCCCCCCTCGTGGTCACCCGGACGTACTCGAAGACCTGGTCGATGGCCGCCGCCCGCCTCGGGTACCTGATCGGCCCGCCGTGGCTGGTCGAGGACCTGGACAAGGTGGTGCTGCCGTACCACCTCGACTCGGTGAAGCAGGCCGCCGGGCGCGTGGCCCTGCGTTTCCGCGACGAGATGGAGGCGCGGGTGGCCGGACTGGTGGAGGAGCGCGGCCGCCTGAGCGCGGCGCTGGCCGACCTGGAGGTCGACGTGTGGCCCTCCGGTGCCAACTTCGTGCTGTTCCGCCCCCGGTCGGTGGACGGCGCCGACGTGTGGCAGGCGCTGCTCGACCGGTCGGTGCTGGTGCGCAACTGCGCCAGCTGGCCTCGACTCGAGGGCTGCCTGCGCGTCACCATCGGGACCACCGAGGAGAACGATCGCTTCCTCGCCGCCCTCCAGGAGGTCCTCGCTTGAGTAGGTCCGCCGCCCGCCAGCGCGCCACCCGGGAGACCACCGTTGAGGTCGCCCTCGACCTGGACGGTCCCACCGGCACGGTGGCGGCATCCACCGGCCTGCCGTTCTTCGACCACATGCTCGACCAGGTGGGCCGCCACGGTGGGTTCGACCTCGACGTCCGCGCCGAGGGCGACCTCCACGTCGACGCCCATCACACCGTCGAGGACGTCGGCATCCTCCTGGGGGAGACGTTCCGTGAGGCGCTGGGCGACAAGGCCGGGGTGCGACGCTTCGCCAGCGGTCTCTACCCGCTCGACGAGGCCCTCGTGGAGGTGGCACTCGACCTGTCGGGCCGGCCGCACGTGGCCTATGACGTGCCGTTCGGGGAGGTCCTGCCCCTCGGCGACCCCCCGTTCAACCCCGAGATGGCCGAGCACTTCTGGCACTCGTTCGCCGTCGCCGCCGGCATCACCCTGCACGTCACCAAGCGGGCCGGGCGCAACACCCACCACGTGGTCGAGGCCACGTTCAAGGGGGTGTCGCGCTGCCTGCGCGACGCCGTGCGGGTAGAGGGCGGCGGCGTACCCTCGACCAAGGGCTCGCTGTAGGTGACCTCCCCTCCCCAGCCGCTCCTGGCAGTGCTCGACTACGGGATCGGCAACCTCCGCTCCGCCCAGAAGGCGCTCGAGCGGGTGGGTGCCGACGCCCGCCTCACCGACGATTCGGGCGTGGTGGCGGGCGCCGCCGGCGTGGTGCTGCCGGGCGTCGGTGCCTTCGGACCGTGCATGGCCGCCCTGCGGGCCACGGGCCTCGACCGCGTGGCCCACCGGGCCGCCACCGACGGGCGACCGTTCCTCGGGATCTGCATCGGCATGCAGCTCCTCTACGACGGTTCGGAGGAGGCCCCGGGCGTGCCCGGTCTCGGTGTGCTGCCCGGCCCGGTGCGGCGCCTGCCGCCCAAGGTGAAGCACCCGCAGATGCAATGGAACCCGCTCGACGTGGTGCGCCCCTCGCCGCTCGTCGCCGGCCTGCCCGAGCCGGCCTGGATGTACTTCGTGCACTCCTTCGCCGCCGAGGACACCGCCGACGCCGTGGCCACCTGCGACTACGGCGGCCCGGTGGTGGCGGCGGTGGAGCGCGGCCCGGTGTGGGCCACCCAGTTCCACCCCGAGAAGTCCGGCGCCAACGGCCTCGCCGTCCTGGCCAACTTCGTGGCCGCGTGCAACGGCCGGGTGTGACGCCTGCCCACCCCGGGGAGCGACCGGTGATGGAGCTGTACCCCGCCATCGACCTGCGCGGCGGACGGTGCGTACGCCTCCACCAGGGCGACTTCGACCGGGAGACGGTCTACGACGACGATCCCGTGGCCCGGGCCGGGGCTTTCGCCGCCGCCGGCAGCCCTTGGGTGCACGTGGTCGACCTCGACGGCGCCCGTACCGGCGAGCCCGCCAACCGGTCGGTGGTGGCCGCCATCGCCGCCGCCCTGGCCGGCTCCGGCACCCGCGTGCAGGCCGGGGGCGGCGTGCGCAGCGCAGCGGCGGCGGAGGCGCTGCTCGACGCCGGCATCGACCGGGTGGTGCTCGGCACCGCCGCGGTGGACGACCCCGCGCTCGTGTCCCGGCTGGCGGCGGCCCACCCCGGCGCGGTGGCGGTCGGCGTCGACGTGCGGGGCGACGAGGTGGCGGTGCGGGGCTGGGCCTCGGGCACCGGCCAGGCGGCGGCGGACGTGGTCGGCCGCTTCGCCGACGCCGGCGTCGCCGCCCTGGTCGTCACCCAGATCCTGGTGGACGCCACCATGGCCGGCCCCGACCTGGACGGCTTGGCCGCGCTGCTGTCGGCCACCGACGTCGACCTGGTGGCGTCGGGTGGGGTGGGCAGCATCGCCCATCTGGCAGCCCTGGCCGAGCTCGAGGTGGAGGGCCGCCGCCTGGCGGGGGCCATCGTGGGCAAGGCCCTCTACGAGGGCGCCTTCGGGCTCGACGATGCGCTGGACGCGGTCAGGGGCCGGCGTTCCAGCTGACGAGGGCGGCGTTCTCCCGCTCCCAGCCGAGCACCGACCAGTGGGCGGCGTCGAACAGGAGCCCTCGACCGTGGTCGGGTGGCAGGCCGAGCCACCGGGCACCGAGGATGCGGAGCAGGTGGCCGTGGCCGACGAGCACGGCGTCGCCGTCGAGGGCCCGGCAGCGGGCGATGACCCGGTCGGCGCGGTCGCCCACCTCGGCCAGCGTCTCCCCGCCACGGATCTCGCCGGTCCAGACGTCCCAGCCCGGGCGCTTCTCGCGGATCTCGGCGGTGGTGAGCCCCTCCTCCTCGCCGTAGTCCCACTCGAGCAGGTCGTCGTCGGCTTCGACGTCGGCCACATCGGCCAGACCGGCCAGCCGGGCGGTGGCGACCGCCCGCTGCAGCGGGCTGGTCAGGACGACCACCGGGTGGTCGAGCGGAAGGCGTCCTGAGAGGGCGGCCGCCCGGCGCTCGCCTTCGGAGGTGAGGGGCACGTCGGTGCGGCCGGTGTGACGCCCCGAGGCGCTCCACTCCGTCTCGGCGTGACGCACGAGCACGACGCGGTGGCGGGGGTGCTCGGGCATCGGGGCAGTCTGGTCCGGATACCGTGCCCCGGTGCGCACTGCCCGGGTGATCCCCTGCCTCGACGTGGATGCCGGGCGGGTCGTGAAGGGCGTGAACTTCCTCGGTCTGCGCGACGCCGGGGACCCGGTGGAGCTGGCCGCCCGCTACGACGCCGAGGGGGCCGACGAGCTGGTGTTCCTCGACATCACCGCCTCCTCCGACGCCCGCGACACCATCGTCGACGTGGTGGCCCGCACCGCCGACGAGGTGTTCATCCCCTTCACCGTCGGTGGGGGGGTGCGACGGGTCGACGACGCCCGCCGGCTGCTCCGCGCCGGGGCCGACAAGGTCGGCCTCAACACGGCGGCGGTGGAGCGCCCGGAGCTGGTCGGTGAGGTGGCCGCCGAGTTCGGGGCCCAGTGCGTGGTGGTGGCCATCGACGCCCGTCGCCGCGCCGACGGCGACGGCGAGGGGTGGGAGGTGGTGACCCACGGGGGGCGGTCGCCCGCCGGGCGAGAAGCGGTGGCGTGGGCTGCCGAGGCCGCTCGCCGAGGGGCGGGCGAGATCCTGCTCACCTCGATGGACCGCGACGGCACGCGCGACGGCTTCGACCTGGAGCTCACCGCCGCCGTCACCGACGCCGTCGAGGTGCCCGTGATCGCCAGCGGCGGGGTGGGCTCCCTCGACCACCTCGCCGACGGTGTGCTCGAGGGCGGGGCCGACGCCGTGCTGGCGGCGTCGATCTTCCACTTCGGCGAGCACACCGTGGCCGAGGCGAAGGCGGCGATGGCCGCCCGGGGCATCGCTGTCCGGCCGGCCTGACCGGCCCGCCGGCCGAACGGTACCGTCGGGCCGGTGAAGGACCCCTCGGACCGTCCCGGCTCCGACAAGCGCCCCATCAAGATGCTCAGCGACCGCCTCCTCGTCTGCCTGGAAGGCGCTGACGAACGCCGGTCCTCGGGGGGCATCGTCATCCCGGCCACCGCCCAGATGGCCAAGCGCCTGGCCTGGGCCGAGGTGGTGGCGGCCGGGCCGAACGTGCGCAGCGTCGAGATCGGCGACCAGGTCCTCATCAACCCCGAGGACCGCTACGAGGTGGAGGTGCGGGGCGAGGAGTACGTGATCCTTCGCGAGCGTGACGTCCACGCCGTGGCCGCCGAGCGCCTGGAGGAGGGCAGCACCGGCCTCTACCTCTGAGGCCGCCTACCTCTGAGCCCGGTGGAGAAGTCCGGCCGGGGCCGAGCGAGCGGGCCATAGCATGGGCGGCCATGCCCACCGCCACCCCGATCCCGGCGAGCGACGAGGACCTGGCCGCCGTCGCCTACAACGCCGACGGGCTGGTGCCCGCCATCGTGCAGGAGCACGGCAGCGGACAGGTGTTGATGATGGCGTGGATGACGGCCGACACGCTGCGTCAGTCCCTGGCCGAGGGGCGCACCGTCTTCTGGAGCCGGTCCCGCCAGGAGGTGTGGCGCAAAGGCGACACCTCCGGCGACCGCCAGTTCATCCGCGAGGCGCACTACGACTGCGACGGGGACACGCTGCTCCTCGTGGTCGAACAGGAGGGCCGGGGGGCCTGCCACACCGGTCAGCGCTCCTGCTTCTTCCGTTCCTTCGGCGGGTGATCCGCCCCAGCCGGGACGAGTTCCGCGCCCTGGCCCGGGAGCACACCGTTATCCCGGTGTGGAGGCACCTGCTGGCCGATCTCGTCACGCCGGTGGCGGCCTTCGCTCGCCTCTGCCCGGGTGACGAGGAGGGTTTCCTGCTCGAGTCGGTCGAGCACGGCGAGCGGTGGGGCCGGTGGTCATTTGTGGGCCGGCGGGCGGCCGCCACCCTCGCCAGCCGCGGAGGCGAGGTGAAGGTCACCGGTGGCCGGCTCCCCGGCATCCCTGTCGACCAGGGGATGCTGGCGGCGGTGGAGGCGCTGCTCGAGCGCTACCGCTCGCCCGCCCTCGACGACCTGCCGCCCCTCCACGGTGGGTTGGTCGGCTACCTGGGCTACGACGTGGTGCGCGAGGTGGAGCACCTTCCGGCGGTGCCCTCCGACGATACCGGGCTGCCCGACGCCGTGCTGTCGATCATCGGTGAGCTGGCCGCCTTCGACCACTGGCGACAGCGGGTGACCCTGATCGCCAACGCCTTCGTGCCTCCCCATCCCACCGGGGCCGACCTCGACCGGGCCTACGACGAGGCCCTCGCCCGGCTCGAGCAGCTCACCCGGGACGGCGCCCGTCCCCACGACGAGCCCCTGCTCGACCCGCCCGACCCCGACGACCCGCTGCCGGAGGTCACCTCCACCATGGGCACGGCGGGCTACGCGGCGGCCGTCGAGGCGGCCAGGGAGCACATCCTGGCGGGCGACATCTTCCAAGTGGTGCTGGCCCAGCGCTTCGACCTGCAGCTCGACGCCGACCCCTTCGACCTCTACCGGGTGCTGCGCCAGGTGAACCCCAGTCCTTACATGTACCTGGTGCGCCACCCGGAGCTGACCCTGGTGGGCTCGTCTCCCGAGCCCATGGTGCAGCTCCTCGACGGCCGGGTGGTGTCCCGGCCCATCGCCGGCACCCGCTACCGGGGCCGCACCGAGGCCGAGGACCGCCGCCTGGGCGCCGAGCTGGCCGAACACCCCAAGGAGGTGGCGGAGCACGTGATGCTGGTGGACCTGGCCCGCAACGACGTAGGCCGGGTGGTGCGCTTCGGCACCGAGCGGGTCGACGAGATGATGACCCTCGAGCGCTACAGCCACGTCATGCACCTCACGTCGCAGGTGTCGGGGGAGCTGGTCGAGGGGTGCACGCCCATCGACGTGCTGCGGGCCACCCTTCCCGCCGGCACGGTGTCGGGCGCGCCCAAGGTGCGGGCCATGGAGATCATCGACGACCTCGAGCCCACCAAGAGGGGGCCCTACGCCGGCGTGGTCGGCTACCTCGACTTCTGCGGGAACATCGACACCGCCATCGCCATCCGCACCATGGTGTGCCAGCCCGACGGCCGGGCGTCGGTGCAGGCCGGGGCGGGCATCGTGGCCGACGCGGTGGCCGCCCACGAGGACCTGGAGTGCCACAACAAGGCCCGGGCCCTGCTGGCGGCGGTGCCCGCCGCCCGCCGCATGACCGCTGCTCGCCGGGCCGCCGCCACCCCGCCCCGCTGAGCCCGGCCCGAGGCTGTCGCGCTGGTTCGGGTTGTCGCGCTGGTTCGGCCCAGAGCAGGACGAGCGCGACGACCTCGGCCGTCGGCAAGCGGCACCCAGGGCCGCCCGCTCAGCGCTGAGGGGGCCCGGCGGCGGCCACCGCCGCGACCTCGTCGGCGGTGACGGTGAAGGGGTCGAAGCGCACGATCCACCAGGTGGCGCCGGCGTCGACCCACGGCGCCGGGTCGGCGTCGGGCAGGCCCTGGACGGCGACGTCGAACGGTGAAGGGTCCGTGCGGTGCTCACCGACGACGGCGAGGACCTCGCGGAGGTGGTCGGGGTGGGCGAGGGCGATGGGGAACAGGCCGTCGAACCGGGCCGCCCGGCGCAGCGGCGCCCGGTTCGGGTAGCGGGCGGCCAGCCACACCGGGATGCGGGGCTGCTGCACGGGGGTGGGCCGCATCCGTACACCCTCCGGCGGGGAGCGCACCGTGGGGTGCTCCACCGCCTCCCCCGACCACAGCTGCACGATGAGGTCGAGGTGGGCGTCGAGGAGACGACCCCGCGCCACCGGGTCGAGCTCCTCACCGAAGATGGTGAGCTCGCCGCCCGGGTCACCGCCCAGCCCGGCCCCCAGGATCAGCCGACCGCCAGAGAGCCGGTCGAGGGTGACGCACTCCCGGGCCAGCTTCTGGGGGCGCCGCCGGGGGAGGGGGGTGACCATCGGGCCCATCCGGATGGCCTCGGTGGCACACGCCATGGCCGCCATGGTCACCCAGGGATCGGCGATGGCCTCCACCGGTGGCCGGTACAGCATGTGGTCCCACACGAACACGCCGTCCCAGCCCGCCTCCTCGGCGGCGGCCGACAGCCGGGCCACGACGCGGGGCTCGGCCAGCTCGCCGAAGATCGGGAGGAAGAGGGCGGTGTGCACGGCGTGACGATACGGCCGCCACACTGGGCGCCGTGCCTCTTGCCCTGCCCATCGCGCTCCCCGCCGCCGCCCGTCTCCGGCGCGACGTGGTGGAGGCCAGCGGGCCCGACACGCTCACATTCCTGCAGGGCCAGCTCAGCCAGGACGTGGCCGCCCTCGCCGCCGGGGCGGCGGCCTGGTCGTTCGTGCTGCGCCCCGACGGCAAGGTCGACGCCTGGGTGCGCGTGCACCGGCGGGCCGACGAAGAGGTCGCCCTCGACGTCGACGCCGGGTGGGGCGCCCCGCTGCTGGCGCGGCTCGAACGGTTCAAGCTGCGGACCCGATGCGACCTGCGGCTCACCGAGGACGTTCCGATGCTCGCCCTTCGAGGGGCGACCCTCGCCGGCGGACTGCCGTGCGGGTGGCCGGGCGTCGAGGGATCCGACGTCCTCGCGGCCGGCCCTTCCTCTGACGACGGTCTCCCGGCGGGCACCGTGGAGGTCGACGCCGCCGGCTACGCCGCCCTCCGGATCGCCGGCGGCGTACCGGCCATGGGCCAGGAGATCACCGAGGCCACCATCCCGGCCGAGCTGGGGCAGTGGGTGGTCGATGCCTCGGTGAGCTTCACCAAGGGCTGCTTCACCGGCCAGGAGCTGGTGGCCCGCATCGACAGCCGCGGCGGCAACGTGCCCCGCCGCCTCCGGGGCTTCACCGCCGACGGGCTGGCGCCGGCGCCCGGGGGAGACCTCGTCATCGACGGAGCCGTGGTCGGCCGGGTCACCAGCGTGGCGACGGCACCGGACGGGTCCGCACTGGGGCTCGCCCTCGTGAAGCGCTCGGTGGTGCCCCCCGTGACGGCCACGATCGGCGGCGAGGACGGCTCCAGCAGCCAGGTGCTGCTCCACGAGGTCCCGTAGGTCAGGCGGCCACCGTCGGGCACGCCGTCGGGCCGGTAGCAGCAGAGCCCTTGCCGGGTTGGCTCCGCTTGAAAGGTACTGAGATAGCATCAGCGGCTCGGAGGACTCGTGACCGACGTGGTGACCTACAACTCGGGCGGAAGGACCTACCGGGTCTCTGGCCTCGGCGCGCGGGCGGCGGCCATCAGCGGAGCATCACGGCAGGTGGACTCCGTGATCGCTGACCGGGTGGAGGCGGCAGAGGCGGCGTTGCTCGAGTGGCGGGGGCCCCATGGCGAGGTCTTCGCCGAGCAGCTGGGCACGGTGAACTCGAAGCTGGCGGCGTTCAAGCTGGCGCTGTGGAACGCCGCCCACGTCTGCAGCTCGTTCCCCGACGCGCCGTACAGCGGGATGGGCACCTCCCGATACGTCGACAGCGTCTACGACGCCGCTTCGGTCAACCCGCCGGCGCCGTCGAGCACGGTGAGCGCCGACCCGCCGGCCTTGCGGCGCTACGTCACCGCCGCCACCGCCCAGGACGCCAGCCTGCCCGGCCTGGCGGCCACGGTGAACCTCGACGGCGTCACCGCCACCGTCACCGAGCCCCGCCCCCTCAACGCCGCCGAGCGTCAGGAGCTGCTCGACGCCGGGGTGCCGCCCCAGATCGTCGGCGCCGAGACCACCGCCGACACCCGGCCCATCGACCCCGCTGAGCTCGTGCACCTCCCGGTGGTCGACACCCTGGTGGCACCGCTGCGGGCGGCGTCGGTCGACCTCTGCGAGTTCACCTCGGCGGTGGCCACCGCCTTCGAGGGGGCCGACCAAGGCCTGCTCGAGCTGCTGGCCGACCATCCCGACCTGGCCGGCTACATCGTGGCCGGCGGGCCCGAGGGCCGGGTCAGCGGCGAGGCCTCGCTTACGCTGCTGCTCGCCTACTTCGACACCGCCGACATCGCCGCCGAGGGCGGCGACCTCGACGGCAAGGTGTCCCGGGACGACCTCGAGGCCATGGCGGGGAACACGGCGCTGCCGCAGTACGTGCGCGACGCGGCATCCCACCTGCTGGCCAGCCCCGCGCTGTTCGACCTGGCCGCCCACCTGGGCGACGACGACGACCGCCTCACCACCTCCGGCATCGCCACCCTGCTGGATCTCAACGCCCAGCTCCGCACGGTGGAGGCCAACTTCGAGGACCTCGACGTGGCCCACGACGGCGGCGACCCCGATGGCCACGTGTCCGACGAGGACCTGGAAGCGGCCGCCGCTGATCCATCGTTGCCCCAGGAGGTGCGCGACGCCGCCCGCTGGCTGCTCGACCACGACGAGGCGCGCGGCACCCTCGGCGGCTACGCCGCCACCAAGGCGTTGTCGGGCAGCCTCGGCGGCGGGTTCATCGAGGACGGCGGCGGCTTCGAACGGTTGAGCCTGATCGGGGTGCTGGTCGACGGCCAGGCCTACGGCGACGACCCGGCCGGCGCCCGCCGGTTCGCCGAGTCGCTGCCGGTAGCCGACGGCGGCGGCCAGGGGCTGCCCATCTGGTTGTGCAGCGACGACGGCGTGCGGGCCCTGGCCGGCGCCGCCCTGCGCGACACCTACGGCGATCTCACCGACCAGCAGTCGGTCATCGCCCACCTCCCCGAGAGCACCGGCGCCGTGCGCAACGAGCTCATCACCGCGTTCTACGACATGCTGGCCCAGCGGGCCGACGGCGTCTTCGCCGGCAACCTCACCGGCGACCCCTCCGCGCCCGGACACCCCGGGGCCAACTGGCTGATCTACGCCCCGTGGGCCTCCAACGGCGTGCACGACGTCATCACCGGCGACTTCTCGGTGTGGGGCGTCAACCCCGGCATGGGCCAGCGCCAGGCGGCGGCCGACGGCAACCAGTGGATCTTCAACGACATAACCGCCCGCTACGCCGCCTTCGTGGAGCTGTACGAGGCCAACCCCAACCCGTCGCCCGACCATCTGGAGACGTTCTTCAGCCAGACGTTCGACGACGGCGACGCCCAGATCCGCAACGGGTTCGTGGCCTACGCGGCCGCCATGGCGGAGACCGATCCGACGCGCCGCCAGCGCCTCATGTTCCAGGGCAACACCCTGGTGGCCACCCATGAGCAGGCGGGGGCGCAGCCCTATCTGGAGGGGGTGGGGCTCGGCTACGTGCCCGACGACATCGAGGCCGAGTTCATCGACGTGCAGATGGGCAGCCACCGCATCGAGGTGAACGAGGATCTGTCCGTGGTGGGCGGGGCCAACAACCTGCTGGTGGGCCAGCCCATCCTCGACCTCGACCCCGCCGGGCTGAGCCCCGCCAGCTTCTCCACGGCCGGCAACCGCTTCTCCTCCGAGGGGGCCGGAACGGTCGACACCGTCGACCTCCAGCCCATCAGCGGCATCGAGGGCTTCGACCTCGACACCCACACCTGGTACGACGAGGGCGGCGAGAGCACCCGGTACGTGGCCACCCCGTACGGGGCGGCTCCCGTTCCCGAGCACCTCGACCCCGACGCCGACGTCGACGGGCGCCTGCCGGGCACCGCCGCCACCACCTGGACCGACTACAACGAGCGCATGTGGTCGATCCACCGGCTGTTCGAGCAGACCCACACTGACCCCAGCCTCTACGACACCGGTTCGATCGACTCCTCCTTCGAGAACCTGCGGTGGCTCCAGGACCAGAGCGGGGTGCGGCTGGGCGTACCGTGAGGTGGGGTGCGGCTGGGCGCACCGCGAGGCGGCGGCTTCGACGGTTCGCCGTCGTCGGTACCGTGATCGCCATGACGGTGGCGGGTTGCGGCGGCGGCGACGACGAGACCCGCGCGACGGTCACCGAGGCCCTGGAAGGGATCTTCGCCGCCGCCGGCGTGGACGCCGACCAGGTGTACCTCGACGCCTACGCCCGCCACTCGGCCGACAACGTGTGCGCCGACCTCCCCGACGACGACCGGTGGTACGCCGTGCGGGGCGCCGACCTGCGAGGCGGCCAGGTCGATCAGGACCGCATGCTGGCCGCCGCCGTCCGCCACCTCGATGAGGAGGGCTACCGGGTGGAGCGGTACCGGCCGACCTCGGGCGTCGACCGGCCGGCGATCCGGGCCGTGTCCGACGACGTGACCCTCACCATGTTCGTGCAGGAGGACGGGCGGACCTTCGCCAAGGCGTTCGCCGGGCCGTGCGCCGAGCGCATCGGACGCTTCTCGGCCCGCATGTACGACCGCGAGCGCTGACGCCGTGCCTGCCACCACGGTCGCCCACGGCTTGCCCCTCAAGGTCCACGAGCGGGTCGGCCCGGCCGACCTGGCGGCCATCGAGATGGGGGACCGGGGCCTGCCCACCGCCCTGTTCGTGCACGGCTTCCCGACCCACGGCTTCCTGTGGCGCAAGGTGCTGCGCCTGCTCGACGGCGTGGTGCACGGCCTGGCGCCCGACCTGCTGGGCCTGGGCGACACGGTCGTGTCGCCGTACCAGAACTTCAGCCCGCCCATGCAGGCCGAGGTGCTGCTGGAGTGGCTCGACCGCCGGGGCATCGACCAGGTCGTGCTGGTCGGCCATGAGCAGGGAGGAGCGGTGGCTCAACAGATCGTGGCCAACCACCCCGAGCGGGTCAGCCACCTGGTGCTGGTCGACTCGGTGACCCACGACAACTGGCCCATCCCGTTGGCGGCCCAGGTCATGCGCCTGGCCCGCACCCCTGGAGTCGACGTGGTGGCCTACGCGCTGGATCTGCCCCGCCGGCTGGCCCACAACGCCCGGCTCGGCTTCGCCCGGGCCGTCTACGACCGGTCCCTCATGACCGACGAGGTGGTCGAGGAGTACCTGCGCCCCGTCTCCACGGTGGAGGGCCGCGAGCGGGCCCGCCGGTTCCTCCTGGCCGGCGACCACCGCTACACCCTCGAGTGCCTCCCCGGCCTGCGAGCGTTCGCCGGGCCGGCGGCGGTGGTCTGGGGCGCGGACGACGCCTTCTTCTCGCCGTCATGGGGGATGCGCCTGGCCGGGGAGCTGCCGGGGGCGGGGGAGATGGAGCTCATCGGGTTCTGTGGCCACCTCGTGCCCGAGGAACGCCCGGACGTGATCGCCCGAGTGGTGCGGGAGCTCCTGGGCCGCCCGGGGTGAACCACTACGAGGTGCTGGGCGTGCCGATGGGCGCCGATCCGGCCGAGATCCGCCGGGCCTACGTGCGCCTCGCCCGCCGCCACCACCCCGACCGCCGATCGGCTGAAGGCGCGGAGGCGGTGGCCGCCGCCCAGCGCCGCATGCAGGACATCAACGCCGCGTGGGAGGTCCTCGGGGACCCAGGGAGCCGGCGCCGCTACGACGACGCCGTCCGCGCCGGCACCGCCGAGGGACCCGTCCGCCCGGCGCCGGCGGGGCCGCGGGGCCCGGCCGGGAAGCCGTGGCGGCCCCTCGCCGACGACACCGCCTGGATGGATGACTTCGAGGCGTGGCGCCACGAGGACGACGACCTGGTCGCTCCCGATCGGCCCCCCGCTCCGGGCCGACGGATCCTCACCATGCTCCCCGTCGCCGTGTTCGCAGCCGCCGTGGCCATGGGGTCCGTGGCCATGGTGCTCCAGTCGCGCCCGCTCCTGGCGGTGGCGTTCGTCGGCGTCGCCTTCTCCGCCGGCCTGTTCGTGCTAGTGCCGATGGTGGAGATGACCCGGGGCGCGGGCCGCCCCGAGGCTCGACGACGACCGCGACGGCGCCGGCTTGGGTTCCGGCGCCGGCTCGGGCGTCGTCCAGGGCGTCGGTCGGGCCGTCGGTAGGGTCCGGCCCCGTGGCCACCTACCTCGATCGGATCCTTGCCGCCCACCGGGCGGCGGCGGCCGAGGACGACCGACCCCTCGCCGATCTGGTCGAGGAGGCCCGGGCCGGTCCGCCGGTCCGGGGCTTCCAGGCCGCCCTCGCCCGGGCCGAGGGGCTGGCCGTCATCGCCGAGGTGAAGCGCCGGTCGCCGTCCCGGGGGCCCCTGGCCCCCCGCCACGCCCCGGCCGCCCCCGCCCGCACCAACGCCGCCGGCGGCGCCCCCTGCCAGTCGGTGCTCACCGACCGCCAGTTGTGCGCCGGCTCACCCGCCGACCTGGCCGCGGCCCGGGCCGGCTGTTCCCTCCCGGTGCTGCGCAAGGACTTCACCGTCGACCCCCGCGACGTGTGCGACGCCCGCACGATGGGCGCCGACTGCGTGCTCCTCATCGCCGCCGCCCTCGCCGGCGGCGAGCTCGACGACCTCGGCGCCCTCGCCGCCGACGTCGGCCTCGACGCCCTGGTGGAGGTGCACGACGAAGCCGACCTGGCCCGGGCATTGCGAGCCGGCGCAACCCTGATCGGCGTGAACCAGCGCGACCTCGTCACCTTCCAGGTCGACACCGAGCGCGCCGCCCGCCTGGCGCCCCTGCTGCCGGCGGGCAACGTCGCGGTGGCGGAGTCGGGCGTGCGGGGCCCGGCCGACGCCCGCCGCCTGGCCGCCGCGGGCTACCGGGCGGTGCTGGTGGGCGAGGCGCTGGTGAGGGCGGAGGACCCAGGCGCGGCGGTGGCTGCCCTGCGCGGCGCCGCCGGGCGACGTGGCCAACCGGCTGGTCCCACCGGCCTCGACGGGTGACACTCGCGCCCATGGACGCTTCTGCGCAGACCACCGACGCCCGTCGGCACCCCGTGTTCGACCTGAGCGACCGGTTCGTCGACGACCTGGCCGCCCGGCGCCCGATGCTGGCGACCGCCCTCGGCCTCGCCGGTCAAGACCACGAGTGGGACGACCCCTCCCCCGCGGGCCAGGAGGCCATCGCCGGGTTCCTGCGTGAACAGCGCAGCACCCTGGCCGGGCTCCCGTCCACCGAGGACCGCTGGGCCGCCCTCGCCGTGCGCATCCTCGCGGAGGAGATCGAGCTGGCGCTCGAGCCGTTCGAGCACGGCGACCACCTTCGCGAGCTCGGCCACATCCAGAGCCTCTTCCCGGAGCTCCGGGAGACCTTCGACCTCATGGACACCGAATCGGTGGAGGGCTGGCGGGCCGTGGCAACTCGGTTGTCGACCATCGGCCAGCCCCTGGCCGGCTGGCGCGAGAGCCTGAGCGAGGGGATGGCGCGTGGTCTGTGGGCCAGCCGTCGCCAGGCCGAGAGCATCATCGGCCAGCTGAGGGCGTCGGTGTCGCCCGACGGTGCGTTCACCGGGCTGGTAGCCGGCTTCGCCGACTCCGGCGTCACCGACGAGGGCCTCGGTGACGGGCTGCGTGACGCCCTCGACGCCGCCGGGCGGGCCACCGAGGAGATGGCCGTCTGGCTGGAGGAGGAGTACCTGCCCGGCGCGCCGACCCGGGACGGGGTGGGCGAGGAGCGCTACGCCCGCCACGCCCGGTCCTTCCTCGGTACCGACCTCGACCTGGCCGACACCTACCGCTGGGGGTGGGACCACCTCGCCGAGATCCGCTCGGAGATGGAGGAGTTGGCACGGCGCATCGACCCCACCACGGATCTGGCCGGGGTGGTGGCCGGCCTCGATGCCGATCCGGCCCGGTCGGCGGCGTCGCCCGAGAAGTTCCGCTCGGCCATGCTCGAACGCATCCGGCGGGCCATGGAGGAGCTGACCGACACCCACTTCGAGATCCCCGAGCAGATCCGCACCATCGACGTGCGCCTCGCCCCCAAGGGGGCGGCCCTGGGCGCCTACTTCGCCCCGCCGTCGGAGGACTTCAGCCGTCCGGGCACGACGTGGTGGTCACTGGGCGACCAGGAGGTGGTGCCCTACTGGAACCAGGTCAGCACCGCCTACCACGAGGGCTTCCCGGGCCATCACCTGCAGTGCGGGCTGCAGGTCTGCCTCGGTGACCGCCTCAGCCGGGTGCACCGGCTGCTGTTCTGGTTGCCGGGCTACGGCGAGGGCTGGGCCCTCTACGCCGAGCGGCTCATGCGCGAGCTGGGCTACCTCGACCGTCCGGAGCTGGAGCTGGGCATGCTGTCGAGCAGCGCCCTGCGGGCGGTGCGGGTGGTGATCGACATCGGGTCCCACCTCGAGCTGCCCATCCCCGCCGGCGTGGCCTTCCATCCCGGCGAGCGCTGGACCTACGACCTCGGCGTGGAAGCGCTCGAGCACTACGCGTTCGAGCCGCCGGCCGTGGCCCGCTCGGAGATCACCCGCTACCTCGGCTGGCCCGGGCAGGCCATCAGCTACAAGGTCGGGGAGCGGGCCATCCTGGCCCTACGCGACGAGGTCCGGGCCCGGGACGGGGCCGACTTCGACCTCAAGGCCTTCCACGAGCGGGTGCTGGGCTCGGGACCGGTCGGGCTCGATCACCTGCGGGAGCTGGTCCTGGCCGACGCGTAGCATGCCCGGGTGTTCGTGAAGATCTGCGGCATCACCAGCGAGGAGGACGCTCTCCTCGCCGTGGCCATGGGCGCCGACGCCGTGGGCTTCATCTTCGCGCCGTCCAAGCGCCAGGTGGCTCCCACGCTGGTGCGCGACATCGTCCGCCGGCTCCCTCCCGAGATCCTCACCGTGGGCGTGTTCCGCGACGAGGCGCCCCAGCGGGTGGTCGACATAGTGCACACCGCCGGCCTGCGGGCGGCCCAGCTCCACGGCCACGAGACCCCCGACGTCTCCCGCTGGGTCCGCGCCCGGGTCCGGTTCGTGGTGCAGGGCTTCACTGCCGGCGACCGCAACCTGGACCGGGCCGACGACTACGGCGCCGACGCCATCCTCATCGATTCCGCCACCCCCGGCACCGGCGAGCTGTTCGACTGGTCGCTCGCCGAAGGCGCGCCGGCCGGGCGCCGGGTGGTGATGGCCGGCGGCCTCACCCCCGACAACGTGGCCGACGCCATCGAACGGATCGGCCCCTGGGGCGTCGACGTGGCCACCGGGGTGGAGGTCGAGGGGGGCGAAGCGGGCCGCAAGGACGCCCGCAAGGTCCGCGCCTTCATCGCCAACGCCAAGGCCGCCGCCCCCGACGATTACGAGTCCGCCTTCGAGGCGCCCTACGACTGGATGGAGGACGAGGGGTGACCGCCGCTGCGGAGTCCGCCAAGCGGAGCAGCGAGGAGGATGTGACCCGGATCGGCGAAGCCGGCTCCGCCGGAGGCGGAGCGAATGTCGCGGACCCGTTCTCCGACCCATCGGAGAACGGCCGGTTCGGTGACTTCGGGGGGCGGTTCGTGCCCGAGACGCTCATGCCCGCCTGCGTCGAGCTGGAGGCTGCGTTCCGCGACGCGTGGGCCGACCCGGGCTTCCGGGCCGAGCTCGACGGGTTGCTCCGCGACTACGCCGGCCGACCGTCCCCGGTCACCGACTGCGCCCGGCTGTCGGAGCGGCTGGGCGTGCGGGTCCTGCTCAAGCGGGAGGACCTCAACCACACGGGCAGCCACAAGATCAACAACGTGCTGGGCCAGGCCCTGCTGGCCCGGCGCATGGGCAAGTCCCGGGTGATCGCCGAGACCGGCGCCGGCCAGCACGGGGTGGCCACCGCCACCGCCGCCGCGCTGCTGGGCCAGGAGTGCGTCGTCTACATGGGCGACGTCGACATGGAGCGCCAGGCCCTCAACGTCTTCCGCATGCGCCTGCTCGGGGCCGAGGTCCGCCCGGCCAGCACCGGCAGCCGCACCCTGAAGGACGCGGTCAACGAGGCCATGCGCGACTGGGTGTCGTCGGTGGAGACCACCCACTACTGCCTGGGCTCGGTGATGGGCCCCCACCCCTACCCCTGGATGGTGCGCGAGCTGCACCGGGTGATCGGCGACGAGGCCCGGGAGCAGTGCCGGACCCTGCTCGGGGCCGACCCCGACGTGGTGGTGGCGTGCGTGGGCGGTGGTTCGAACGCCGCCGGCATCTTCAGCGGGTTCGGCCGCTCGCCGGGCACCGAGCTGTGGGGCGCCGAGCCGGCCGGCGGGGCGGCGGTGAACCGGGGCGTGCCGGGGATCGTCCACGGCATGAAGTCGTACCTGATGCAGGACGAGTGGGGGCAGGTGCTGGAGGCGGATTCGATCTCTGCCGGCCTCGACTACCCGGGCATCGGCCCCGAGCACGCCCACCTGGCCGAGACCGGCCGGGCCCGCTACGAGGCGGTGTCCGACGACGAGGTGCTCGACGCCTTCGCCACCCTGGCGCGCACCGAGGGCATCATCCCCGCCCTCGAGTCGGCCCACGCGCTGGCGATGGTGATCCGCCACCGCCAGGCGCTGGCCGGGCGCACCGTGCTGGTGAACCTGAGCGGACGGGGCGACAAGGACGTGGCCCAGGTGTCGGACATCTTCGGTCCCGACGCCGGCGCCGCCCGCGGGCTGAGGTGACCGAACCGGCAGGGCCGGGCCCGCTCGAGGCGCACCTGCGACGCCGGCGGGAGGGCGGGCGCAAGCTGCTCGTGCCCTACGTCACCGGCGGGCTCGACGAACGCTGGACCGAGCTGCTGCGGGCCATGGTGGCGGCGGGGGCCGATGCCGTAGAGGTTGGCATCCCGTTCTCGGACCCGGTGATGGACGGACCCACCATCCAGGAGGCGTCGCTGCGGGCTCTGGCTCGAGGCACGACGCCGGCGTCGATCCTCGCCGACCTGCGGGCGGTGGCCGCCGACGTCGACGTGCCGCTGGTGGCGATGACCTACTTCAACCTGGTCTTCCGGGCCGGGCCGGAGCGCTTCGCGGCCGAAGCGGTGGCGGCTGGCATTGCCGGCGTGATCCTGCCCGACGTGCCGATGGAGGAGCTGGGGGAGTGGGAACCGGCCGGCCAGGCCGCCGGCCTGGAGACGGTGCTGCTGGCCAGCCCCCTCAGCAGCGACGAGCGGCTGGCCCTGCTGTGTGACCGGTCGCAGGGCTTCGTGTACGGCGTGAACCTGCTCGGCGTCACCGGCGAACGGGCCTCGGTCGGCGGCGCGGCAGGAGTGCTGGCCAAGCGGCTCAAGGCCATCACCGACACGCCGGTGATCATGGGATTCGGCGTGTCCGACGGCGAGCAGGCCCGCGCTATCGCCGCCCCCGCCGACGGGGTGGTGGTGGCTTCGGCCATCATGCGCCGGGTCCTCGACGGCGCCGGCCCCGAGGAGGCCGCCACCTTCGTCGCCGACCTCCGCGCCGCCCTCGACAGAGGCTGAGGCCTCACCCACCGAAGCCGGCGTGTTCCACCACCATGGAGGGAGTGGAGCTCAGCGGGTCCCGAAGTGCGGCCGGTCCTGTCCGCAGGCGGAGGTCCGCGCACGCATTGCGGTTGGTGGTCGCGGTCAGCGGCGGCGCCTCGGCTCTGACGGCATGGCTCGCCCTCCTGCCGTGGGACCTGTCGGAGGTCGACGAGCGCGGGCGGACGCTGCCGTCTGGAGGCGACCGGAATGCACCCGCGATCGCCATGGTCCTGGTCATGGTGATCGTGGGCGGAGTCGTGCTGTCCCTGCTGATCGCCCGCCGCGGAGTGGGCTCCTCGTTCACCGCTGGCGGATGCGTGGTCTGGGCTGTGTTGTTCGGGTGGCGAGCAGGGACGTCACGCACCAGCGGCGCGAACATGTTCGCCATTCCGCTGCTGTTCGCGGTCGTCCCCGCGGCGATCCTCGTCCCAGCCGTGATGAGCGTCGTGGACCGAGGAGCGGCGCGGCGCCGGGACAGACGTGCACCCCCGAACCGGTTGGCCGATACGCGTCCGAGCGACCGGTGAGAGGGCTGGCTCGACGCGTGTAGTGACCGACGGGACCGGAAATATTGTCCGGTGAAGGGTTCCATTTCCCGGCTCGGGCCAGTATGCTACGTATATGTGTTCGGGTCACGCAGACAGATCCTCGATCGATGAGTTGCTCACGGTCGACGCCCGGTCGCTGAGCGACGGCGAGGTGGGTGAGTGGCTCTTGGCGTTGGATCGGGCTCGTTCCGCGTTGGAGGCGGTGCAGTTGCGGGCGGCGACCGTGTTCGATGCCCGGGTGGTGTACGCGGCCGACGGGGCGCCCTCGGCGCCGTCTTGGTTGGCGGCCCGTGCCGATGTGTCCCGCTCGCAGGCGGCGGCGCTGGTGCGCCACGGGCGGATGCTGCGCTGGCACCCGGCGAGCGACGCGGCGTGCGCCTCGTTGGGGACTACCAAGGTGCGGACCATGTTGCGGTTCGTGAACCCCCGGGTGGCCGAGGCGTTCGACCGGGACGAGGCCATGCTCCTCGAAGCGGTGCGGGACCTGAGCGTGGACCAGACGGCCACGGTGATGCGCCACTGGGTGTGCCGGGTCGACGCTGATGGAGCTGAGCCCCGGGTGGCGGAGCCCTCCGAGGTGCGGCTGCGGCAGACCTTCGGGGGCCGCTGGCACCTCGACGGTGACCTGGAGGTCACCGATGGCGCCCAGCTGCACGCCGCCCTGGCCTCCCACGCCGAGCGGCTCTACCGCCGGGAGGCGGCCTCGCCCGACGGGGTGCAGTCGACTACGCTCAGCGGATGGGCCGGGCGTTGATCGATCTGGTCACCCGGGCCGCGGGGCTCGATGCCAGCGTGGACACCCGCACCGCGCCGGTGGTGTCGGTGATCATCGATCTCGACGCCCTCACCGGCCACAACCCCGACGCCGAAGCCGACATCGTCGGGGCCGGTCCGATCAGCGGTGGAGACGGCGCGGCGGTTGGCCTGCGACAGCCGGATCGGGCGGGTCATCTGCCGGGGCCGCTCGGAGATCTTGGACCTGGGCCGCCTGGAACGCACCGTCACCCCCGCCCAACGCCGGGCCCTGGTCATCCGCGACCAGGGCTGTGTGTTCACCGGGTGCACCGCCCCACCGGGCTGGGTGAAGCCCATCACCTCAAACCGTGGGACCAGGGCGGGCACACCGACCTCGACCAGCTCGGCCTGCTCTGCTCGCATCACCACCACCTCGTCCACGAAGGCGGCTACCGGATCGAACGGGCTCCCGACCGCACCGGGTTCGGCTGCTACCGGCCCGACGGCACCCCCATCACCACCACCCACCTCGCCGCCTGAACCGGCCGAGCAGGCAGCCGTCGGTGGAGACGAACACCGAGGTGACCACCCATCCGGCCGGGCGCTGCTCGGCGGTGATCTGGGCGTACCCGCCGGTGGACCGGTTCCGGTACAAGTGCTGGTGGAGAACTCCCCGGAGTCACAGCCGTAGACGTCGTAGCCGTCGGCGGGCTGGGCGAACAGGGCGTCGACGGCCTTGATCTCCGCGCCGGCCAGGGCGGCCGCCCGGTCACCTCGGCACCGACCAGGTGCTCGATCGCCTCGGGCGGGGAAGGCGAGGGTCGGCCCGGGCGGGACGGTGGTGGTGGAGGCGGTCGTCGGCGGCGCCGTCGTCGTGGTCGTGGTCGTGGTGGCCGTCGAGCGATCCGCCGAGGAACGGGGGCGAGGAGACCCCCGCAGCCGGCGAGCGCCGCCGCCGCCAAGATCGTGGCCGCCACCCTGGCCCGCATCGGCGGGCACCCTACCGGGCCCAGCCGGGGCCGGCGGGGGACGGGCCCGACGGTACGGCTCCTCGACGACCTCGAGGACGAACTCGGCGGTGAGCGTCCCCGGTGCTCGGGGAGAAGCCGCCTCGGCTCCCGCACGCCAATAAGGCCAGCGTCGGTGATGAGCGGGTGCCATCGCGCGCGAACACCTCGCGGGCGTACTCCCGGCGGCTTCCTTCGAGACCACCTCACCGGTGGCGATGGTGTGGTGCAGGCGAGGTGGCCCCAGCATCCCCTATGCCGTTGTCACCGCGCGGAACCGTGGGATCGCTCGACCCGCCCACGGTCGCCAGGAGTTCTCGAGGTTCCACGACCGGAGCACCTCGGGGTTGTGGAGCCAGGTGCAGTGACGACGGCTCGGGGGATCGGGGAAGGCGCTCAGCCAGCACCTTCCACGCCGGCCCGGGCGGGATGCGGAACTGGTGGTGGACCGGCGTGATCCCGCACACCGGCGTGGTCAGACGCCGATGAAGGCGCCGTTGCAGGTGGTCAGCGGGTGACCGACCACGACGGTCGCTGCGAAGGGTAGTGAACGTGCTGGATCGCCGAGCGGGGCGGCGAGCGCGGTCGAGCACGGTCGGAGTCCACCGCTGCGACGTTCCCGGTAGGCGCCGAGGGCGACCGACCCGACGTAGAACCCGTGACCACGCCGATCCCACCACGATCCCGGCGACCGCGGATGGATCGGCTTTCCAGCACCCTACCGGCCTCAGGCGTCGAGGCGGTCGTGCAGGAACCGTATGGTGCGGTCCCAGGCCAGGCCGGCGGCGTCGGGGGAGTAGGCCGCCGGGCGATCGTCCTCGAAGAACCAGTGCCCGGTGCCGGGGTAGTGGTGGAAGGTCACGTCCTTCTCGAGGAGCTTGAGGTGGGCCTCCATCTCCGCCCGCTGGTCGTCGGACACGAACTCGTCGTGCTCGGCGAAGTGGCCCAGGAAAGACGAGCGGGCTCGCTCGAAGTCGATGTCCTGGCTGCCGTAGAAGATGGCGGTGGCCGCCACCGACTCCGGTGACCGGGTGGCCAGCCACATGGCCCACGAGGCGCCCATCGAGAACCCGACCACGCCGATGGGCCCGTCGGGGGTGAGGTCCACCGCCCGCAACGTGGCGGCGCTGGAGAGGACGAGGTCGGCGGTGCGGTTCGGGTCGGTGGAGGCCAGGAGGGCCTCGGCCTCGTCAGGGGTGTCGGCGGTGCGGTCCCCGCCGTGCAGGTCGGGGGCGAGGGCGACGAAGCCGGCGTCGGCCAGACGGTCGCAGAGGTGCCGGAAGAACGGCGTCAGGCCCCACCAGGCGTGGAGGACAAGCACGCCTGGCCCGCCGGCCCCGTCCCGTGGCGCCACCAGGTAGCCGCTCCCTGCGGTCCACGTGCCCTGCTCGTCCACGGTCCGCACCGTACCTATCCTGCGGCGGTGCCCGACCCCGTCGCCGACCCCGTCCCTGACCGCTGCGGCCGCCGGGCCGAGGGGTGCGACCTGTGCGAGGCGGCCCGCATCACGCCCTGGTTCCACGAGGACGACCTCTGCTGGGTGGCCGAGTGCGAGATCTGCGCCACGCCGATGGTGGTCCTGCGGTGGCACGAGCGGGCGCCGAGCGACGAGGTGCGCGCCGCCCTGCACACCCGCCTCGCCGCGGTGGTGGCCGAGCACTTCGACTTCGAGCACTACGTCGACGACAACATGCGCAACATCCCGGACCACTACCACGCCCACGGCCGGCCGGTCGGAGGCTTCTTCGGCCACGGCCGGCGCCGCACGGGCGCTTGACCAGAGGGGGCGGTGTGCCGACAGGCGGGGGCATGGGTGAGGGGGACGAGCGACCGCTCGCCCACGTCGAAGGGCGCGAGCTGCCGTCGGAGGACATCAAGGTCCCCGAGCGCCGTCCCGTGCCGTTCGCCCTGCGGGTCGTCTACCTGGTGGTGGGCCTCGCCCTGTTCGTCACCGCCCTGGGCCTCATGAAGGAAGGCGCCAAGGAGCTCATCCCCTCACTGGCCGGCTCGCTCTTCACCGACAACCCGTGGAGCACCCTCGGCCTCGGCTGGCTGGGCGCCTGCCTCGTGCTGTCGGGCTCTCCGGTGGCGGCCTCCTCCCTCTCCCTGCTCGAGGGCGGGGCCATCGACCGCACCCAGTCCTTCACGATGCTGACCGGCTCCCGTCTCGGTGCTGCCTTCGTGGTGCTGGTGGTCGGCTCGATCTACGCCGTGCGCCACCGCCACCAGACCGGCCGGCGCGGGCCGGTGTCGATCGGGATCCTGTCGCTGCTCACCACGGCCACGGTGTACGTGCCCGGCGCCGTGGTCGGCTACGTGCTGTTGCGCAAGGGCGCGCTCGACGGCTTCAACATCGGCACCTCGCCCCGGCTCACCTCGCTTACCGACACCGCCTTCGGGTGGGCGGTCGACCTGGTGAAGGCAGTCGCCCCCGACTGGGCCCTCTTCCCAGTGGGGCTGGGCGTGCTGCTCCTGGGGTTCAGCGTGTTCGACCGGGTGCTGCCGACGGTGGGCAGCGAGCAGCTCTCGTCCCGCGAGGACAACTGGTACACCCGCAAGTGGCCGATGTTCCTCGCTGGCTGCGGAGTGACCCTGCTCACCCTGTCGGTGGCGGTGTCGCTCACCGTGCTCGTGCCCCTGGTGGCCAAGGGCCTGCTGCGACGGGCCAACACCATCCCCTACATCATGGGCGCCAACATCACCACCCTGGCCGACACCCTGGTGGCGGCCATCGTGCTCGGCAACCAGGACGCCGTCCGGGTGGTCATCGCCGTCACCATCTCGGTGTCGGCCTGGACCCTGCTGCTGCTTGCCACCGCCTACCCGCTGGTGCGGCGGGTGATCCTCGGCGTGGCTCGGCGCATCCTCGCCTCCCAGGTCCGACTGGCCGCCTTCTCGGCCTGCCTGCTGCTCGTGCCGCTGGCGCTGGTGGCCGTCTGAGGTCCCCAGGCGAGCCCGCCCCGGAGCCGGATCACCACGCGGAGCGTCCAGGGGTCGTAGCTTCTGGCGGACCGCGAGAACCAACGAGGAGGACTCGGGCATGAACAAGAGTGAACTGGTGGACGCCATCGCAGGACGCACCGGCGTGGCCAAGAACGACGTCGACGCCGCCCTGCGGGGCCTGTTCGAGGTGGTGGCCACCACGGTGGCCAAGGGGGACGAGAAGATCACCCTCCCGGGGTTCCTCTCCTTCCAGCAGAGCCACCGGGGCGCCCGCACCGGCCGCAATCCCCAGACCGGTGAGAGCATCCAGGTGGCCGCCAGCAACACCGTGAAGGTCACGGCCGGCGCCAAGCTCAAGGCCATCGCCGCGGGCAAGGAAGCTCCCCCGAGCTGACGCTCTGCGTCAGTCCATCGACCGCCCCCGCCCTCTAGGCGGGGGCGGTCCGCGTTCTGGCAGAGTGCAGGCATGGCAGCGACAGACCAAGAGGGCGCCTCGGCGACGGTAGGGGCAAGGGCACCGGCGTTCAACCTGGTGGACCAGGCGGGCAACCAGATTCGCCTCTCCAGCTTCAAGGGGCGCAAGGTGCTCGTGTACTTCTACCCCAAGGCCGACACGCCGGGCTGCACGACCCAGGCGTGCGGCCTGCGCGACATCGCCGCCGAGGTGGGCGACACGGTGATCCTCGGTGTGAGCCCGGACGAGCCTGCGAAGTTGGCCCGCTTCGACGAGAAGTACGGCCTCGGCTTCACGCTGTTGTCCGACCCCGACCATGTCACCGCCGAGGCCTACGGGGCGTGGGGCACCAAGCGCATGTACGGCAAGGAGTACCAGGGCGTCATCCGTTCGGCGTTCCTCATCGACGAGGCGGGCCGCATCTCCCACGCCTGGCCCAAGGTCAGCCCCAAGGACACCCCGGCCAACCTCTTGACCGCCTTGGGCAGCGGCTGATCTCACGCCCCGTCGGCGGGTGGCGTTCCACCTCCAGTGACCGCCCTGCCCCCGTTCTCGGCGTTGCTCGACGAGCACGGCCCCGCCGTGTGGCGGTTCGTGCGGGCGTCGGTCGGTCCTTCCGACGCCGCTGACTGCTACCAGGAGGCGGTGCTGGCGGCCCTGCGGACCTACCCGTCGCTGACCCGGGCCGACAACCTGAAGAGCTGGCTGTTCACCGTCGCCCACCACAAGGCGATCGACCACCACCGGCGCGTGGCCCGCCGCCGGGAGACGGCGGAGTTTCCCCCGGACCCCGCCGCCGGGTCGCCGGTGGAGCCCGCCGACGAGCTCCTGTGGGACGCAGTGCGGCGCCTGCCCACCAAGCAGCAGGCCGCCGTGTTGCACCGGTTCGTCGCCGACCTGACCTACGCCGACATCGGACCGCTGATCGGGTGCTCGGAGGCTGCCGCCCGCCAGAACGTGCGGGCCGGGCTGGCCACGATCCGCAAGGAGTGGAGCGCATGAACGACCACCTCACCAACCGCCTTCGAGCCACCGGGAGCGTGCCCGCCGACGTGCTCGACCAGGTGAGGGCGGCCGCCGACGCCGAGGGCCTGGTCGATGTGGCCTGGGCCACCACCGACTCACCGTTGGGCCGCCTGCTGGTGGCGACCACCCCGGTCGGTCTGGTGCGGCTGTCCTACCGCGTCGACGACGAGGTGCTGGTGGAGCTGGCCGACCGGGTCTCGCCCCGTGTGCTGGAGCTGCCCGCGCGCCTCGACGCGGTCCGCCGCCAACTCGACGAGTACTTCGCCGGGCGCCGGAACTTCGACCTCCCCCTCGACCCGACGTTGTCGGTCGGGTTCCGTCTCGAGGTGCTGGAGGAGCTCCGGCGGGTCGGGTACGGCACGACCGTCAGCTACGGGGACCTCGCCCGTCGCGCCGGCAATCCCGGCGCCACCCGGGCGGTCGGCACCGCCATGCGCACCAACCCGATCGCCATCGTGCAGCCGTGCCACCGGGTGCTACCCGCGGGCGGCGCCCTCGGCAACTACGCCGGCGGGGTGGAGCGCAAGCGGGCCCTGCTCAGGCTGGAGGGCGCTCTACTCGTTTGACCACCGTCTCCACCGACGCCGACCGGACCGGCGGCGGTCGGCGCTTCGGGTCGGGGTCGAGTCCCAGCTTGTCGGCGTTGGCCTGCTCGTAGGCGTCGATGGCGCGCTTGCGGTAGGTGGCCACCCCGGTCAGCGCGCTCCCTGCGGCGAGGACACGGCGGAGGCGCTTGCGGCGGCGGGGGCTGCGGGAGACGGGCACGAACCGAGGATACGCTTTGCGACCTGCGGCCCGGATGGCGGAACAGGCAGACGCGATGGACTCAAAATCCATTGTCCGCAAGGGCATGCGGGTTCGAATCCCGCTCCGGGCACGCGCTGGCCAACGTCCTCGTCGCCGCTGCCGCCTTGGCCCTCGACCCGCGCCTGCCCGGCCCGGCACCGACGCCATCCGCCTGAGGTCACCCCGCGAGGGGGATCAACCCTTCAGCAGGACGTCCGGGCGGTCTTGGCGGAGGAGGGCCAGCTGGTTGCCGCTGGGGTCGGTGAGGACCAGGCAGGGCCCGTCGGGCACCTCCACCCGCACCGCGCTGCGGGACCAGCCGGTGGCGGCCAGCCACTCGATGGTGAGGTCGAGGTCGTCGACCGCCCAGATGGGCAGGCAGCTGGGCACGGGGCGATGGTCGGCGAGGATCACCACGGGCCCGGCCGGCACCGCGCCACCGGAGGCGTCTCCGCCGAGCCGGATCCCGGCCACGTCGGCGCCGAAGGCGGCGTAGCGCCAGAGCAGCTCGGCGCCGAGCACCTCGTTCCACCACGCCAGGTCGGCGGCCACGTCGCCGGAGCCGAGGTAGAGGTAGACGAGGCGGCCCGGCACCCCCGGCTCGCTCGGCTGGCTCGGCACCTCAGGAGCCGTGCTCGTCGGGGCCCTGGCCGCGGTGGGCGCGGGCGAACGCCCGCAGCCGTGCAGCGTCCACCGACCGGCACACGAGCTTGGTGCGCCAGGCGGTCGCCACCACCGCCGCGCCCTCCGGCAGGTCGCGGTTGGGCGCCACCACCACGCCCGGTCCGGCGGTGGCCTCGACGTCGCGCTCGGATCCGGCGGCGAGATCACCGTGCTGGATCAGCACGGCCCCGCTCTCGAGCAGACCCACCTGGAGGGGGCGGGAGAGCGGCTCGGCGGTCACGCCGTCGAGCGGTGGCGAGGGTTGGTGGGGCCCGGACGTAGGAGGGTCGGTGATGTACCGGGGCTCGGGCGCGCCGGGCAGCGCATGCACCAGGTACCGCTCGTCGAGAGGCTCCCTGACGACGGCCCCGCACGCGTCGCGCCGGCGCGACGGCCCGGCGGGGCGGGTGCCCGTGTCCTCGCGGGAGGCACCGCTCTCCCCGCCGGAGGCGCCGCCACACCCGACCATCAGCCCCAGCACGAGGGCGGCGACCGCCGCCATCGCGGGGCGCCGCCGGCTGCGGCCCCGGTTGACCAGGGCGATGCCGGCGACGATGAGCGCTCCTCCCGCCAGCACCCGGAGCTGGAACGGCTCGCCCAGCACGAGCACACCCACCGCCACCGCCACCACGGGGATCAGGTAGGTGACGAGCGACGCCCGGGTGGCGCCGAGGTCGGCGATGATCCCGAAGTTGAGCACGTAGGCGATCCCGGAGCCGACCACACCCAGCAGCAGCACCGCCAGCGCCCGGCCGGGGGTGAGCACCACGCCGTGGGCGGCGCTGGTGACCACCGCGAACGGCGTGAGCATGATCGTTGCGGTCAGGAGCTGCCCGGTGGCCGCCACCAGCGGGACCACGCCCATCAGGTGGCGCTTCGACCACGTGAAGCTGAAGCCGTAGCAGAGCCCGGCGAGCACCGCGGCCACCGACCCGCCCAGCGATGAGCCGGCCAGGTCGCCTCGGCCCAGGCCGGCGGCGACGCCCACCCCGCCCACGCCGATCAGCAGCCCGCCGATCTGCACCCATCGGAGCCGGTCGCGGAGCATGGCGGCGGCCAGCACCGCGGTGAACAGGGGGGTGGACGCGTTGAGCACCGACGTGAGCGCGGAGGTGATGCGCTCCTCGCCCCAGGCCAGCATGGTGAACGGCAGGGCCGAGCCCACCAAGCCCACCACCGCGAACTGGCCCCACAGGCGACCGTGGCGGGGCAAGGCGATGCCCCGGGCCCGGAGCACGCCGAGCAGGACGGCAGCGCCCAGGCTCACCCGCGCCCACGCCACGGTGACGGGGGTCATGCCTGCCACCGCCACCTTGATGAAGAGGAACGACCACCCCCAGATGAAGCTGAGGAGGAGGAGGCGGCGCACGCCGGCATTCTGGCCCGCGGTCGCTCCGGTACGACCCTCCTAGACTGACGCCCCATGTCCCGGTCCCTCCTGGAGCGGCGTCTCACCGAGGCGGCCGAGCGCGTGAAGCGGCTGCGCGAGGAGCTGCTGGTGGCGGACGAGCAGCTCACCCACTTCGCCGACGAGGCGGCCGACGCCCGCATCCGGGCGCTGGTATCGGAGACGCCGCTGGCCGAGCACGAGCATCGGGAGGCCGCCAAGCACGCCGAGGCCATGGCCCGCCACCGGGGCGACGTGCTGGCCGAGATCGCGCGGCTCGAGCGGGAACAGGACGCTCTGCTCGACCGGATGACGGCGCCCCGCGCCTGATCCACCGACCGTTGCATCGCCCACCGCCCGCATCCAACGAGGGGAGCCGACGTTGCCGACCCGCGTGGTGATCGCCGAGGACGAGGCCATCATCCGCCTCGACCTTAAGGAGACCCTCGAAGAGGAGGGCTACGAGGTCGTGGCCGAGACCGGCCGCGGCGACGACGCGGTGCGGCTGGTGAAGGAGCACCAACCCGACATCGCCATCCTCGACATCAAGATGCCCGGCCTCGACGGACTCTCGGCGGCGCGGGAGATCGCCGGTGAGCGGCGGGCGGCGGTGCTCATCCTGACCGCCTTCAGCCAGCGGGACCTGATCGAGCGGGCCCGCGACGCCGGCGCGCTGGCCTACCTGGTGAAGCCGTTCCAGAAGGCGGACCTGCTGCCGGCCCTGGAGGTGGCGCTGGGCCGGTTCAAGGAGATGAAGGCCCTGCACGACCAGGCCACCAGCCTCGAGGAGCAGCTCGAGACGCGCAAGACGGTCGACCGGGCCAAGGGCAAGCTCATGGACGACGGCGGCCTGTCCGAGGGGGCCGCCTTCTCGTTCATCCAGAAGACGGCCATGCGCGAGCGGCGCACGATGCGCTCGGTGGCCGAGGCGGTGATCGACGGATCGCTCACCCCGGGCCTGTGACACCCGACCGCCCACCCGTGCTGATGCTGATCGACGGGAACTCGCTCACGTACCGCGCCTTCTTCGCCCTCCCCACCGACATGGCCACCGCTTCCGGGCAAGTAACCAATGCCGTGTTCGGGTTCACGTCGATGCTGATCAACCTGCTCCGCGACCACCGTCCCGATGGCATAGCCGTGGCCTGGGACCGGCCCGAGCCCACCTTCCGCCACGAGCAGGTGGCGACGTACAAGGCCACCCGCCAGGAGGCCCCCGACATCCTGCGCCAGCAGATCGGCCTGGTCCGCCAGGTGGCCGACACGCTGCGCATCCCCAGCCTCGAGCAGCCCGGCATCGAGGCCGACGACATCATCGCCACCCTGGCCACCCGGGCCCGTGAGCGCGGCATGGAGGTCATCGTCGTCACCGGCGACCGTGACAGCTACCAGCTGGTCGAGGATCCCCTAGTGAAGGTGCTCTACAACCGGCGGGGCGTGTCCGACTACGCGTTCTACGACGAGGCCGGCATCACCGAGCGCACCGGGGTCCACCCCACCAGCTACGTCGAGTACGCCGCCCTGAGGGGCGACCCCTCGGACAACCTCCCGGGCGTGCCCGGCGTGGGGGAGAAGACGGCGGCCAAGCTGATCAACACCTACGGAGACCTCGACGGGGTGTTCGCCCACGTCGCCGACCAGACGCCCAAGTTGCGCCAGAACCTGGCCGACCACGAGGCCCAGGTCCGCCAGAACGCCGAGCTGATGGTGCTGCGCCGCGACGTCGACCTGGAGGTGGACCTGGACGACCTGCACATGGGGGCCTACGACGTCACCGAGCTGCGCCGGCTGTTCGACTTCCTCGAGTTCCGCACCTTGGCCGACCGCTTGGCGGAGGCCCTCGAAGCCGACCTCGGCGCCGCGCCCTCCAGCTCCACCGAGGTGCTGGAGGCCGAGGTCACCGTGCTCGACGACGCCGCGGAGGCCCAGGCGGTCCTGGAGGCGGCGGCCGAGGCCGACGGGCTGCTGGCGGTCGAGGTGGCCTACGACGGCACCCCCGGGTGGGCGGCCGAGGTGTTGGGCCTCGCCCTGGTGGTCGACCCGGAGACGGCCGGGGTGGTATGGCTGCCGAGCGGGCTGCTCGCCCACGCCGACGTGGCCGCCGCCTTCGACCGGCTGATGGGACCGGGCGGGCGGCCGATCGCCGCCCACGAGGCCAAGCCGATGCTGGCCTGGCGACTCCGGACCGGGCGGGGCGAGACGGGCCTGGCCATCGACACCGCCCTGGCCGCCTACCTGCTCGACCCGGCCGACACCCGCTACCAGGTCCAGAGCCTGCTCCTGCGCTACGCCAACCTGGAGCTGCCCACGGCGTCGGCTGCTCCCGAAGGCCAGCTCGACCTGGCCGAGCAGGGCCTGGCCGACACGCCGTTGAAGACCGGCCGGCGGGCCCTGGCCGTGGCCCGCCTCGCCCCCCGCCTGCTCGACGCCCTCGACGCCCAGGGTTTGCGCCGGCTCCACGACGAGATCGAGGTCCCGCTTGTCGGCGTGCTGGCCCGCATGGAAGTGGTGGGCGTGGGCGTCGACTCCGACCGCCTCCGGGCCATCAACGACACCCTCATCACCCAGTGCGCCGAGCTGCAGCAGGCCATCTGGGACGACGCCGGCGAGGAGTTCAACGTGAACTCCACCCCCCAGTTGCGGACCGTGCTGTTCGACCAGCTCGGCCTGGCGCCCCAGAAGAAGACCAAGACCGGCTACTCCACCGACGCCCAGTCGCTCGAGAAGCTGGCCGGGCAGCACCCGATCGTCGACCACCTCCTGGCCTACCGGGAGGTGGAGAAGCTCCGGTCCACCTACGGCGACGGCCTCCTCCAGGAGGTGGGCCCCGACGGGCGGATCCACGCCACCTTCAACCAGACCGTCGCCCGCACCGGGCGGCTCAGCTCCGATGCGCCGAACCTCCACAACATCCCGGTGCGCAGCGACCTGGGGCGGTCCTTCCGCACCGCCTTCGTGCCCGCGCCGGGCTGCGAGCTGCTGGTGGCCGACTACAACCAGATCGAGCTGCGTTGCATCGCCCACCTGGCCGAGGATCCGGGTCTGGTGGCCGCGTTCACCGCCGGCGACGACATCCACACCACCACCGCCGCCCGGGTCTTCGCGGTCGAGCCCGCGGCGGTCACCCCCGCGCAGCGGGCCAAGGCCAAGATGGTGAGCTACGGCCTGGCCTACGGCATGGAGTCCTACGGCCTGGCCCAGCGGCTGAACATCGAGGTGGACGAGGCGAGGGTCATCCTCGACGCCTACTTCGAGGCCTTCCCGGCGGTGAAGGCCTACATGGACCGCACCGTGGCCGAGACCCGCCAGCGGGGCTACACCGAGACGTTGTTCGGGCGGCGCCGGCCGATCCCCGAGCTGGCCTCCAGCAACCCCCGCATCCGCCAGGCCGGCGAGCGCCAGGCGATGAACGCCGGCATCCAGGGCCTGGCCGCCGACATCTTCAAGGTGGCGCTGCTGCGGCTCGACCGGGCCCTGCAGGCCGAGGGGCTGGCCAGCCGGCTCATCCTCCAGGTCCACGACGAGGTCATCCTCGACGTGCCCCCGGACGAACACGACCACGCCGCCGAGCTCACGGTGGCCACCCTGCGCCAGGCCGCCGAGCTCAACGTGCCCCTCGAGGTGAACCTGGCCTTCGGCGACAGCTGGGCGTCTGCCAAGGCCTGAGCGGTGCCCGGACGGGACCACTGGTTCGAGGATGTGGCCGACCACCTCGGCTCGGCCTACCTCCGGTACTCCTTCACGAGAGGCACCGACCAGGAGGTGGCCTTCCTCGTCGACGCCCTCGAGCTCGAGCCCGGCATGCGGGTGCTCGACGTGGGGTGCGGGCCCGGGCGCCACGCCCACGCCCTCGGCCGCCGGGGGATCGGGGTGCTCGGGGTGGACATCTCGCGGCGGTTCGTCGACCTGGCGCGCATCGACGCGCCGCCGGGGGTCGCGTTCGAGCGGGCCGACGCCCGTGCCCTGGCCTACGACGCCGAGTTCGACGCCGCCATCTCGCTCTGCCAGGGCGGCTTCGGCCTCCAGGGCCTCGACGGCGGCGACGGCCGGGTGCTGGAGGGCATCGGCCGGGCCCTGCGCCCCGGCGGGGCGCTGGCCCTCAGCGCGTTCTCGGCCTACTTCCAGGTGCGCTGGCTCGACGAGACCATGACCTTCGACGCCGAGCACGGCGTCAACCACGAGCGCACCACCATCAAGGATGAAGCCGGCCACGACGCGCCCGCCGAGCTGTGGACCACGTGCTTCACCCCTCGCGAGCTGCGCCTGCTGTGCGGGGCCGCCGGCCTGGCGGTGGAGCACATCTGGTCGGTGGAGCCGGGCCGGTACCGCGCCCACCCTCCCGACGTCGAGCACCCGGAACTTCTCGTGGTCGCCCGCAAACCCGCCGTGGGTTAGCCTGCTCCGCCGGCTCGCCGAGCCGTGCCCCCATCCTCGCCCACTGACCACGAAGAGCAGCCATCCTTGTCCGACCAGACCGCCACCGTCGTCCCCCCCGGCCCGCCTGACACCCCGACCTCCGCCGAGGGTGAGCCCGCCGAGGACTACGTCTTCCGCCAGATCACCGCCGATGACCTGGAGGGCAGCTTCGAGGACGCCATCACCGCCTCGATGGTCGACGTGGACGACGGCCAGATCGTCGCCGGCAAGGTGGTCAAGGTCGACAAGGACGAGGTGCTGCTCGACATCGGCTACAAGTCCGAGGGCGTGATCCCCAGCCGCGAGCTGTCGATCCGCAACGACGTCGACCCCAACGAGATCGTCGCCATGGGCGAGGAGATCGAGGCCCTCGTCCTCCAGAAGGAGGACAAGGACGGACGCCTGATCCTGTCCAAGAAGCGGGCGCAGTACGAGCGGGCCTGGGGCGACATCGAGCGCAAGAAGGAGAACGACGGCGAGGTCTCCGGCTTCGTGATCGAGGTGGTAAAGGGGGCCTGATCGTCGACATCGGCCTTCGCGGGTTCCTGCCCGCCTCCCTCGTGGAGCTGCGCCGGGTCCGCGACCTCCAGCCCTACGTGGGCAAGGAGCTCACGGCCAAGATCATCGAGCTCGACAAGAACCGCAACAACGTGGTGCTGTCGCGCCGGGCCTACCTCGAAGAGACCCAGAAGGAGCAGCGCGAGGAGTTCCTCGAGAACCTCAAGCCCGGCGAGGTCCGCAAGGGCGTGGTGTCGAGCGTGGTGAACTTCGGCGCCTTCGTAGACCTCGGCGGCATGGACGGCCTGGTCCACGTGTCCGAGCTGTCCTGGAAGCACGTCGACCACCCCGGTTCGGTGGTGGCCGTCGGCGACGAGATCACCGTGCAGGTGCTCGAGGTTGACCTCGACCGCGAGCGCATCAGCCTCTCCCTCAAGGCCACCCAGCAGGACCCGTGGCAGGAGTTCGCGTCCGGCCACCGGGTGGGCGAGCTGGTCTACGGCCGGGTCACCAAGCTCGTGCCCTTCGGCGCCTTCGTGCAGGTGGGCGACGGCATCGAGGGCCTGGTCCACATCTCGGAAATGTCCGCCCACCACGTCGACCTGCCCGAGCAGGTGGTCACCCCCGGCGAGGAGCTCTGGGTCAAGATCATCGACCTCGACCTCCAGCGCCGGCGCATCAGCCTCTCCATCAAGCAGGCGGCCGAGGGCGGCATCGTCGCCTCCGAGTACCAGGAGCACTTCGGCGAGCACGCCTACGACGACGAGGGCAACTACATCGGCGGCGACACCGGTGCCGAGGAGGCGTGGGCCGAGTACTACGCCGAGCACGGGCTGGAGGTGCCGGGCGGGGCCCACGCCCCCACCGGCCCCCCGCCGGTCGCGCCCGCCGCGCCTGTCGAGCCCGCCCCGTCCGCCGAGCCCGACAGCCTGGCCGAGCCGGAGGAGCCCTCCGCGCCGGCCGGGCAGGCCGACGACGGGGATGCCGCCGCCGCCACCACCGACCCCGCCTGAGCCCCGCCCCCCCCGCCCAGGGGCAGAAACGGGCGTCGAAACCCTTGCGCCACCGGCGGCTGGGCCGACAGATGGAGCGTCGTGCCAACCGTTCCTTCCCGGTGCGGTCCCAGGAGAGCCGAAAAGGGGTTTCACAGTGGGTTCTCGACGGACGCTGATCCTCGTCGCCGCCATCGCCATGGGCGCGCTCGCCGCCTTCCTGGTGTGGAGCTAAGTGGGCGGGATCCAGGACCGGGCCAACGGCAACGCGGCGCGGGTGAGGGTCTACGTGGTCAAGGCGCCCATCAAGAAGGGCACCTACGGCTCGGAGGCGAAGTCGGCGGCCTGGATCGGTGAGGCGTCGGTGCCGCGGGAGTTCCTCCCGGCCAACGCCATCCGCAGCATCGACGACGACATCGGCGAGAAGGTCGCGGTGAACGACCTGGCGGTGAACCAGATCGTGACCGTGGACATGTTCGCCGACCCGGCGTCGGTCGAGAGCACCTTCGCCAGCCGGCTCGAGAAGATCCGGGGCAAGGACCAGACGGCCATCAGCATCTCGGTGGACAACATCCGGGGAGTGGCCAACCTGTTGCAACCGGGGGACTACGTCAACGTCATGTCGACCGTCGCCACCCCCCCCGAGGGCGGGAGCCAGGTCGCCGTACGGCCGGGCGACCCGCTGCCCGACTACCTCTACCTGCCGGCGCGGGCCCGGATGATCTACCAGAAGGCCCAGATCCTCGCCATCGACGAGACCCCCGTGGCCCAGCCCGGCGAGGTGCAGGCAGCGTCGGCCGAGGGCGAGGGCGAGGACCCGGCGGCCGGCGAGGAGACCGCCAACCGGGGGCTCCTCACCCTCATCGTGCCGGCCAAGGCCGCCCAGTACATCGCCTCGCTGGATCCGTCGGCCATCTACCTCGCACTCGTGCCCCGTGACTACGAGCCCGTCCCGGTCCCCGACCTCGAGGTCTCCGACGACCCGACCAACCCGCTGCCCGGCGAGGACCCCGACCAGCTCACGCCCTACGGCCCCGATGGGCCGGGAAGTGACGACTAGTGAGCAGTCACCTTGAGCCGGGCGTCGACCAGCACCAGCACCGGGAAGCGGCCGAGGGAGCGTTGGCAGGCATGACCGTCACCAGCACGAGGATCGCCGTGGTCGAGGCGGACCCGGCCGCCCGCAGCCGGCTGGCCATGCAGCTGGGCGACCAGGTGGCCGACTACCGCTCGGTGGAGGCCTTCTCCTCCTCCTCCTCCTCCTCCTCCTCGCTGGACGGCCGACCCACGGTGGTGGTGCTCGGCCCGTCGTGCGCCGTCGCGCCGGGGCTGGGCGGCGGCGAGGACCTGATCCACCAGCGCCGGGACGTGGGGGCGATCCTCATCGCCGAGGAGCTCACCACCGACCTGTTCCAGCGGGCCCTCCGCACCGGCGTTCGTGACGTGCTGGCGGCGCCGGTGGACACCGCGCAGCTGAACGAGGCCGTCCACCGGGTGGCGAGCTCCCTCGGCGCCGCCGCCGCCCCCGCCGCGCCCGACCCGGTCGAGCCCCTCGACGGCGAGCTCGGGCGCATGATCACCGTGTTCTCTCCCAAGGGCGGTGCGGGGAAGTCGACGGTGGCCACCAACCTGGCCGTGTCCCTCGCCCTGCGCAGCGAGAAGCCGGTGGTGCTGGTCGACGCCGACTTCCAGTTCGGCGACGTGGCCGTGATGCTCAAGCTGGCCCCGAAGCACACCATCGTCGACGCCCTGGGCGCCATCGACCGCCTCGACGTCGGCATGGTCCAGAACCTCCTCGCCACCCACCCCCCGTCGGGGCTGCGCGTCCTGCCCGCCCCCCTGGAGCCGGCCTACTCGGACCGCATCACCCCATCCGACCTGACGGCCGTGCTCGGCGTGCTGCGGACCTTCTGCGCGTTCGTCGTGGTGGACACACCGTCGTACTTCGACGACAAGGTCATCAGCATCATCGACCAGACCGACGACCTGCTGCTGGTGGCGGGGATGGACATCCCCAACATCAAGAACGTGAAGATCGGCCTGCAGACGATGCGCCTGCTCGGCACCCCCATGTCCAAGGTGCACCTCGTGCTGAACCGGTCGAACTCCAAGGTGCGCCTCGATGTGAGCGAGGTCGAGCGGACCCTCCAGGTGAAGGCCGAATCGCTCATCCCGAGCGACGTGGTCGTGCCGCAGTCGGTGAACCGAGGCACCCCGGTGGTGCTGGAGAGCCCGAAGTCGGGGGTGGCGCGGGCGCTCGAAGCCCTGGCCGACCGGTTCGCCCCCGCCGCCGTCAGCGGCAGGAAGAAGCGGCGCTAGAAGGCCCAGCTCCCTTCAACTCCGTCGGGCTCGACCGATGGTTGAAGCGATGTCCCTCTACAAGCGTCTCAACGAAGTCCACCCGAACGGCAACGGCCTCTCGGTCACCGCCCGACGGGACCCGATCCTCGACGAGCTGCGCCAGAAGATCCACCACCACCTCATCGAGGAGCTGGGGCCGATCCTCTACGACAAGCGCCTGTCCGAGGACGACCTGCGCCGCCGGGTGCACGAGCAGCTCCATTCCGCCCTCGCCCAGGAGCGGTCGCCGCTGTCGGCGGCCGACAAGGCCCAGCTGATCCAGGACGTGTCCGACGACATCCTCGGGTACGGCCCCATCGACCGGCTGCTGAAGGACGAGACCATCACCGAGGTGATGGTGAACGGCCCCGACAGCGTCTACATCGAGCGCAACGGCAAGGTGGAGAAGGTGGGGGCCGGCTTCGTCGACGACACCCACCTGCGGCGCATCATCGACAAGATCGTCGGCCAGGTGGGGCGGCGCATCGACGAGGCCACCCCGCTGTGCGATGCCCGCCTCCCCGACGGCTCACGCGTCAACGCCGTGATCCACCCCCTCGCCATCGGCGGGCCCTTCCTCACCATCCGCAAGTTCGCCAAGGACCCGTACCAGATCGACGACCTGATCCGGTTCGGGACCCTGAACGCGGCGTCCGCCCGGTTCCTTCAGGCCATGGTGGTCGGCAAGCTGAACATCATCGTGGCCGGCGGGACCGGCACCGGGAAGACGACCACCCTCAACGTGTTGTCCTCGTTCATCCCCGGCGACGAGCGCATCGTCACCGTCGAGGACGCCAAGGAGCTCCAGCTCCACCAGGACCACGTGCTCGCCCTCGAGGCCCGGCCCCCGAACATCGAGGGCAAGGGCCAGATCACCATCCGGGACCTGGTGAAGAACGCCCTGCGCATGCGGCCCGACCGCATCGTGGTCGGTGAGTGCCGCTCCGGCGAGGCCCTCGACATGCTCCAAGCCATGAACACCGGCCACGACGGCTCCCTCACCACGGTGCACGCCAACAGCCCCCGCGACACCCTGGCCCGGCTCGAGACCCTCGTGCTGATGGCCGGGTTCGACCTGCCGGTGCGGGCCATCCGCGAGCAGATGGCCTCGGCCATCGACGGCATCGTGCAGCTCACCCGCCTGCGGGACGGCACCCGCCGCATCACCCACGTCACCGAGGTGCAGGGCATGGAGGGCGACGTCATCACCCTGCAGGACGTCTTCGTCTTCGACTTCGGCATGGGCATCGACGAGCACGGCCGGTTCCGGGGCCACCTCAAGGCCACCGGCACGCGGCCCAAGTTCGCCGAGAAGCTGGCCGACCTCGGCATCCGGCTCGGCCCCGAGGTGTTCCAGCCCGAGCCGATGGCCCGCCGGGGCGGACCTCGATGAGCCACCACCGGCGCGCCGCCGGGGTGGTGGCGTTCGCGGTGACCCTCCTCGCCCTGGTCGGTGCGCCGGCCGCCCTCGCCGACGAGGGCACCGGCGACACCGGGTTGCAGAGGCTCGCCATCCGCCGGGTCGACAGCACCGACGCCGCCCACGTGCGGGTGTCGTTCATGTTCAACGGAGCCCTGAAGGACCTGACCGACCTCACACTGCGCGAGGACGGCCGGCAGGTGAAGGTGGCGCCGGCCGTGCCGCTCTCCAAGGCCGGCACCGATGTCGCCATCGTGTTCGTGGTCGACACGTCCAAGTCGATGGGCCGCAACAGCGGGCTCAGGCAGGCGCGGGCCAGCATGCGCAGGGTGATCGGGCGGAAGGGTCCGGGCGACGCCATCGGGATCGTCGGGTTCGGTGAGGAACCCACCGTCTACGCCAAGCTGACCACCGATCGGGCCGAGGCCCTGTCGGCGGTGGACGGGATCGCCTCGGAGCCCGTGGAGGCCACGGCGCTGTGGGACGGCGTGAAGCAGGGGGCGGCGCTGTTCGATGGCGGTGAGGCGCTCCAGCCGAACATGGTGGTGATCACCGACGGGCACGACAACCGCTCCCAGGCGAAGGAGGCCAGCGCTCGCGGCGAGGTGGCCCGGGCGGGGGCCGCCATGTTCGCCATGGCCTACGGCGGGCAGGGCACCGCCGACACCGACGGGCTGGGACGCATGGTGAGGACGGCGGGCGGGCGGCTGTTCACCACCCCCGCCCCCGAACCCCTCGGCCAGGCGCTGGCCACCGTGGGCACCTCGCTCCACAACCAGTACGTGGTGGAGTACGCCTCGGCGGCCTCCTCGGGCGCCACCGACCTGGAGCTGGCCGTTCCCGGCGCCCGTGACGAAAAGACGTTCGTGCCCGGTGTGGTGGCCCAGGGCGACGCCGCCCTCGAGGTCGTCGCCGCCGGGCGCTCCACCGGGCCCGAAGTGCTCACCACGGGGCTCGGCAAATACCTGGCCATGAGCGCCATCTTCCTCGCCGTCGGGCTGGCGGTGTACGCCGTGGCCATCCTGGTGACCAAGCAGGAGTCGGCCCTCGACCACGCCCTGCTGCCGTACACCGACGGCTACACGCCCGAGCCAGAGCCCGACGGGTCCCTCGCCCAGACCGCGCTGATGCAGCGGGCGGTCGAGATCACCCAGGGCTTGGCCGAGCGCCGAGGCCTGCTCAGCACGGTGGAGGCCAAGCTGGAGAAGGCCAACCTGCCCCTCCGGGCGGCCGAGGCCCTCGTCGTCTACCTGGCCGCGGTTGTGCTCGTCACCGTGTTCGGCCTGCTGGTGATGGGGCTGATGGGGATGGTGCTGGGCCTGCTCCTGGCCGGCCTCGTGCCGGTCGCGGTGCTCAACCACCTCGGTCGCCGCCGCCAGAAGCAGTTCAACGCCCAGCTCCCCGACATGCTGCAGCTCCTGGCCGGGTCCCTGCGGGCGGGCTACTCGTTCCTCCAGGGCGTGGAGGCGGTGTCCCAGGAGGTGGGCGAGCCCATGGGCAAGGAGCTGCGCCGGGTGTGCAGCGAGGCCCGGCTGGGCCGGGAGCTGGAGGACGCCCTCGACGGCGTCGGCCAACGGATGGAGAGCGCCGACTTCGAGTGGGCGGTGATGGCTGTCCGCATCCAACGCGAGGTGGGCGGCAACCTGGCCGAGCTGCTGCAGACGGTGGGCGAGACCATGGTCGAGCGTGAACGGCTCCGGCGCGAGGTGGCCGCCCTCACCGCCGAGGGCAAGATCAGCGCCATCGTGCTCGGCATCCTGCCGCCGGCCATCGGCGCGGTGATGTACGTGGTGAACCCGGCGTACATGCAGGTGCTCTTCACCGACATCAAGGGCAAGGTCATCCTCGTGGCCGGGGTGGTGTCCGCGCTGGTGGGTTTCGCGTGGATGAAGAAGACCATCGCGATCGAGATCTGAGGTCACCGTGCTCTCCATCGGACTCGTGCTCCTGGCCCTGGGAATCGCCCTCGCCATCTGGACCGTCCTCAGCCAGGCCGACGAGAAGGCCGCCGTGCGGGCCTCGCTGCGCCAGCTCGACGGCTACCAGATCGAGAACGTCCGCGACCAGGAGCTGCTCAAGCCCATGCGGGAGCGGGCCGTGCTCCCGATCATGGGTGGGCTGGTGGGGCTGGCCCGGCGCTTCACGCCGGTCGGCTACATCGACCAGGTGCGCAAGCGGTTCGTCGCCTCCGGCCGCCTTGACCCCGCCGCCGTCGACCGGTTCCTCGCCATCCGGGTCGTCACCGTCGCCCTGATCCCGGTGAACTTCCTGTTCGTCTACTTCGTGCTACAGCCGCCCGGGCTCCTCAAGCACGCCGCCTTCCTGCTCCTCTCCCTCGCCCTGTTCCTCGGCCCGGACGCCGTGCTGAAGCGGCGGGTGGAGGAGCGCAAGCACGCCATCCGGGTCAGCCTCCCCGACGTGCTCGACCTCCTCGTGATCAGCGTCGAAGCGGGGCTGGGCTTCGAGCAGGCCCTCGACCGCACCGTGGCATCGGTGCCGGGCCCCCTCACCCAGGAGTTCGGCCACATGCTGGGCGAGGTGCGGGCCGGCGCCTCGCGGGGCGACGCCATGCGCAACATGGAAGGACGCTGCGACGTGGCCGAGCTGCGGTCGTTCGTGCTGGCCATCCTGCAGGCCGACACGTTCGGGGTGTCGATCGGCCGGGTGCTGCGGGGGCAGGCCGACGAGATGCGGATCAAGCGCCGCCAGCTCGCCCAGGAGCAGGCCCAGAAGGCGCCGGTGAAGATGCTGATCCCGATGGTGTTCTGCGTCTTCCCGGCCTTGCTCGTGATCGTCCTCGGACCGGCGATCATCAACATCATGAAGAACTTCTGAGCATCATGGTCAGCGTGCCCGTGCGCCTCGAGCGGTCCGACGCGCCCCGCACCGGCCGCCGGCGCCGACCCGGCGCCCCCTCCCCGGTGGTGGGGGCGCCGACCGGAACCCGCCGGTGGTGGCCGACGACGTCGACCGTGGCCGGGGCCGGGTTCGCCCTCTGGGGCCTCACCGTCGGGCTCCAGCCGTTGCACGACAACAGCTTCCTCACCCACCTGGCGACCGGTCGCCTCATCTGGGACGGGGGCGGCATCCCCCGAGCGGACCCGTACTCCTTCACCGCCCGGGGCGCGCCGTGGGTGGTGCAGAGCTGGCTGGCCTCGGCCATGTACGGCGGGGTCGAGCGCGTGGGCGGCCTCGGTGGGGTCCGCCTGGTCAACGGGCTGTTGGTAGCGCTCCTGGCCGCCCTCGTCTGGCGGCTGGCCCGCCCTGCGGTGGAGCTGCCCGGCCGCCTGGTCGTCACGGGCCTGGCCGTCGCTGTGGGGACCGGGCTGTGGGTGGAGCGCCCGCTCCTGTTCGGCCTGCTCGGCATGGCCCTGCTCCTCCTGGTGGCCGAGGGGGGGCTCCACCCGGCGTGGCTCGTGCCCGGCATGTGGGTGTGGGTGAACACCCATGGCTCCTTCCCGCTGGCGGTGGTGGCCCTGGGCGCGCTGGCCGCCGGCCGGCGCCTGGACGGAGAGCGCCCGGACCGTGAGCTGCGGGCCCTGGGCTGGACGATGGTGGGCATCGCCGCCGCCGCCCTCAATCCCCTCGGGCCCCGGCTGTTGGCCTTCCCCCTCGAGCTGTTGCGGCGCACCGACTCGTTCCGCACCATCGTCGAGTGGCGGCCCCCGACCTTCGACGACCCGTGGCAGCTGCTGTTCCTGGCCCAGTTGCTGGTCGCCGTGGTGGTGCTGGTGCGCCGTCCCCGTTGGCGCCGCGCACTGCCGCTGGCGGTCTTCGCCGCGCTGGCGCTGCTGGGCGCCCGCAACGTGGTCACCGCCAGCCTCGTGCTGGTCCCGACCATGGCCGAGGGGCTGCGCGGCCTCGGGACGGTCACCGGCGAGCGTCGCAGCCGGGCCACTCTCGCCGCCACCGCCACTGCGGCGCTGGTGGCGGTGGCACTGGTGGCCACGTCGCTGGCCGGACCCGACACCGTGCTGACCGCGTACCCCGTCCGGGCCGTGGCGTGGCTCGATGCCAAGGGCCTGCTCGACGATCACGTCATCGCACCGGACTACGTCGGCAACTACCTGGAGGCCCGCGACGGTGCCCGCGCCGAGGTGTTCGTCGACGACCGGGTCGACATGTACCCCGAGCAGGTCGTCGCCGACGCCGCCGCGCTGCTGGAGGGCCGACCGGGGTGGCGCGCTCGGCTCGAGCGCTATGACGCGGGGGTGGTGCTGTGGCCCCGCGACGAACCCCTCACCACCATCCTCTCCGCCTCGTCGCAATGGCGTCGGGTCTGGGGCGACGACCAGTGGGTGGTGTTCGTCCCGACCTAGGAGCGACCTCAGGACGGGCGCACCCCCGTGCGCTCTAGTCGAGCCGGACGATCCCCATCCGGACCGCCTGCAGCACGGCCTGGGTCCGGTCGCGCGCGTCGAGCTTGGCGTAGATCGACGCCAGGTGGTTCTTCACCGTCTTCTGGCTGATGTAGAGCTGGGCGGCCACCTCGGGGGTGGAGCATCCGTCGGCGATGAGCTGCAGCACCTCCTCCTCGCGCTTGGTGACCACCCGGTCGGCGTCCTCGGTGGCCGGTGGATGCAGCCGGCGCACCTCGTGCAGCATCGACGCCGCCAGGCCCTGGGACAGGGCGGCGTCCTCGTCGCCGGCCTGGCGGACGGTCTCGGCGATCTCATCGGTCGAGCAGTCCTTGACCAGGTACCCGCCGGCACCGGCCCGGATGGCGTCCGCGATCACCTCTCGGTCGGCGTGCATGGTCAACATCACCACCCGCACGTGGGGCCACCGGGACCGGATCTGGCGGGTGGCCTCGACGCCGTCGATCTCGGGCATGGTCACGTCCATCAGGACCACGTCGGGCCCCAGCTGACCGGCGAGCACCACTGCCTCCTCGCCGTTGCCGGCCTCGCCCACCACGTCGAAGCCCTCGTCCTCCATCGATCGCCGGAGCCCCTCGCGCAGCATGCGATGGTCATCGGCCAGCAACAGTCGGATCACGAGCCCTCCGGGCCGAGGAGCAGGCAGCGCACCGTGGTGCCCGCCCCCTCCTCGGAGGTGACGTCGATGGTGGCGCCGATCGAGGCCGCCCGCTCGCGCATGCCCAGGATCCCGTAGGAGTCGAGGCGGCCGCCCTGGCCGGGGCCGAAGCCCTTGCCGTCGTCGCGGACCGCCAGGACGGCGGACCGGCCGTCGCACCACCAGCGCACCCACACCCGGGTGGCGTCGGCGTGGCGCTCCACGTTGGTGACCGCCTCCTGGGCGATCCGCCAGAGCTCGCGCTCCTGCAGCAGGGGGAGCCGCCCGGTGGCGTGGGCGTCGAAGGAGACCTCGAGGCCCCGGCGCTCGGCCACGCGGTCGAGGAACGAACGCAGGGTGCTCGGCACGTCCCGGGTGTCGGAGACGTCGGTGCGAAGGTCGTAGAGGGTGTCGCGCACCTCCCCGATCACTCCTCGCACGTCAGCTCGCAACCGCTCGATCGACTCGGTGACCCTGTCGCCCTTGGCGTCGGCCTTCACCATCCGGTCGAGCTCGAAGGCCAGGTAGGCGAGCGACTGGCCGATGCGGTCGTGCAGGTCCCGGGCGATGCGGGTGCGCTCCTCGTCGGCGCCCACGGTGCGCAGGCGGGCGAACCAGCGGGCGTTGTCGATGGCGAGGGCGGCCGGCTCGACGAAGCCGGCCAGCAGCTCCTCCTCGCGGTCGGTGAAGTGACCGGCGCTGGCGTGCTCGATGGCGATGAGACCCACGATGGACTGGCGGGTGGGCAGCACGCCGTAGAGGCCCGAGCGGCTGGTGGGCACGAGCCCCGGCCCGTCGCCCCGGGCCAGGTCGGGCTCGGTGACCAGTGTCCGGTCCCGTACGGCTGCCCGCATCGGGGGGGTGAGGTCGTGGTCTTCGAGGCGCACGGGGAACCGGTGGCCGTGGGAGCGGGCGACCTGCCACCCGCCACTGGTCTCGTCGAACAGCAGCAGGGCGGCGGCGTCGAAGCGGAACAGGTCCCGCATACGGCCCATGGTGGAGTCGAGCACCTCGTCGAGGTCGAGCGACGCGGGCAGGGTCTGGGCCACCCGGTGCAGCGAGAAGAGCAGCGCGTTGGCGTCGGCCAGCCGGCCCAGGCGGTCGAGGGCGAGCGAGTGCTGGCGGTCGACCTCGCCGGTGACCCGGCGGGCGTAGCCGGCGATGAGCGCCACGAGGAGCAGCTCGCTGGTCCACTGCAGGGTGGCGCGGAGCTCGTCGGTGCCGTAGCCCGGGCGGGTGGCGTCGGGTAGGGCCACCGCCAGCGCCGACGCCGCCCCGATGCGCACCGCGAAGCCGAAGCCCCGGGCGAAGCCGGCCACCATCACCGCGGTCAGCAGCGAGAAGACGAACGGCGAGCTCCAGTAGCCGGTGGCCACCACCGCCACCACGTGGATGGCGACCTCGCCGAGGATGCGCAGCAGGCTGGCGGTGTCATCGAAGTAGCGGACGGGCCGGACGATCCGGAAGGCGTTGTAGCCGACGATCAGGCAGCACCACGCCACGACCCACGTGTCGCCGCTGCGGAAGCTCCCGGCGGAGAGGGCCAGGGCCACCGCCGTGGTGCCGCCCCGGACGCCGAGGATCGCCGGGCGAAAGGCGGCAACGTGGTCGCGGGGATGATGCGGGGCCCCCGACGCCCGGCCCAGCAGGTCAGCCGGCTCCGCCGTGTCGCCGAAGACCTCGCCGGCGGCGCCGGCCGGACCGGAGGGGGTGTCGCCGGCGTCGGCGGCGGAAGACGCGGGGAGCGCCATCGCAGGAGGCTACTGCCGGCGGCGCCGCAGCCGGGGTGTGCGCCGGGGTGCCGGGACCTCGGGCGGCGCCGCCGGGACCAGCGGCGCGAACGCTTCGCCGAGGGCTCGGCTGACCGGCGCGCGGGGCGCGGCGACCAGCACTGGCTCGCGGCGAGCCTCTGCCTTTGCCACTTCCGCGCTCTCGGGAACGCTCACGGCGCCGTCCACCGGCTCGCCGTCACCCTCCCCGGTCCGGTTCAGGATGAGCCGGATGCGCTCGGCGGGCACCCGCTGGCGGCGGAGCCGGTCAAGCAACGATCGCAGGTCCCGCAAGCCGGCCGGATCGGGGAGCGCCACCACGACGAGGCGCTGGCTGCGGTCCACCGCCGCCAGCGTGGTCCCGGCCAGCGCCGGGGTGGTGTCGACCACCACGACGTCCCACGTCGCGGCAGCCGCTTCGAGGAGCCTGTCCACGGCGGCGCCATCGACCGCTTCCACGGCGGAGGGGTCCCTCGGCGCAGCCAGCAGCCAGAGGCCGGGTCGTGCCTCGACGGCGTGATCGAGGAGCTGGAGGCGGCCGCCGGGCGCGTCGAGGGCGGCCGACACCGAGGAGACGGGGCCGACACCCAGCCGGGCGGCGGTGTCGCCGAAGACGAGGTCGAGGTCCAACAGCCCCACCCGGTGGCCGAGCTGGGCCAGGTAGGTGGCGAGGTTGACCGCCACTGTGGTTCGCCCGGCCGCGCCGGTGGCCGACACGACGGTGAGGACCGGCGTGGGCGGTGGCGAGGCGTTGGCGTCGTCGCGCGGCTGGACCGTCTGCATCACCGGGTGGTCGACGCCGGTCTCCGGCTCCTCGTTGGCCGGCTCGCGGGCGAGGCTGAGCGCTCGGACCAGGGCGTCGGCGAGGGTGCTGTCCTCCACCGGGACCACCAACAGGTCCACCGCGCCCACCCGCACGAGGTCGCGGATGGCGACGTCCGGTCGCGACTCGAAGGCCAGCACGATGCTCGCCTCGGGCAGCTCCTCGGCGATCACCTGCAGGCGGGCGACGCCTTCGCCGCCGGCCATGATCGGGCCGGCCACCACCAGATGGAACGTGCGGCCCTCGCGGAACACCTCGGGCAGGGTGGACCGGTCGCGACAAGCCACCACCTCGGGAGCCGCCCCGGCGGCGCTCAGGACCTGGCGGACCTGGTCGGCCAGGTTGCCGTCGTCCAGCACCAGGATCCTCGGGCTACGCACCAGCGGTCCCCCTCCAGCGGTTCTGTCCATCTTCGCCTACGGGAGCGGCTGCTACCGTCGCCGCCGGCGTGATCCTCGTGGGCCTAACCGGCGGCATCGGCTCGGGGAAGTCGGCTGTGTCCGCCCGGCTGGCGGCGCACGGCGCGGTCGTCGTCGATGCCGACGCCATCACCCGGGAGCTCCAGCGGCCCGGCCAGCCGGTGCTGGAGGCCATGGTCGAGCGGTTCGGGCCCGGCATCCTCACCGCCGACGGCTCCCTGGACCGGGCCGCCGTCGCCGGCCTCGTCTTCTCCGATCCGGCCGCCCTCGCCGACCTCCAGGGGATCGTCCACCCGGCGGTCGGCGCCGAGATCGCCCGGCGCCTGGAGGCGGAGGCGCCGACCGACCACGTGGTGGTCCTCGACGTGCCCCTCCTGGTGGAGTCCGGCCAGGACGGCTACCGGGGGATGCCCCTGCGCACCCTCGTCGTGGTCGACGTCGACCCCGAGGTGGCGGTGCGTCGCCTGGTCGAGCACCGGGGGATGGCCGAGACCGATGCCCGGGCCCGCATGGCCCATCAGGCGTCGCGCGAGGAGCGCCTGGCCCGCGCCGACGTGGTGGTCGACAACTCCGGCACCCTCGCCGACCTCGACACCCAGGTGGAAGCGCTCTGGCAGACCCTCACGACGAGCTAGAAACCAGCACAGCTGCGTAGTCCGCCAGGCGGAGCAGCGGGTGACGTGGATGCCGGATAGAAACCAGCGGACGGCTGAAACCAGCACAGTCCGCCAGGCGGAGCAGCGGGTGACGTGGATGCCGGATCCGCGAAGCGGGGCTCGACGGAGGCGGGCCAATGTGACGGTCACGGGCCGTTCGTACACTCGGGACATGCCCAAGTTCGAGATGGTGTCGGAGTTCTCGCCGGCCGGGGATCAGCCCAGGGCCATCGAGGGCCTGGCCGACGGCATCCACCGGGGGGAGCGCTTCCAGACCCTGCTGGGCATCACCGGCTCGGGCAAGAGCGCCACCATCGCGTGGACGATCGAGCAGGTGCAGCGGCCCACGCTGGTCATCGCCCCGAACAAGTCGCTGGCCGCCCAGCTGGCCAACGAGTTCCGGGAGTTCTTCCCGAACAACCGTGTGGAGTACTTCGTCAGCTACTACGACTACTACCAACCCGAGGCCTACATGGCCTCCTCGGACACCTACATCGAGAAGGACTCGTCGGTGAACGACGAGATCGACCGGCTCCGGCACTCGGCCACGTCCGCCCTGCTGACCCGGCGGGACGTCATCGTGGTGGCGTCGGTGTCGTGCATCTACGGCCTGGGGTCGCCCGAGGAGTACCGCGACCAGCTCCTGGTGGTGAAGGTGGGGGAGGAGCACGATCAGCGCTCGATCCTCCGCAAGCTGGTCGACATGCAGTACGAGCGCAACGACATGAACCTGGTGCGGGGCAAGTTCCGGGTGCGGGGCGACACCATCGAGGTCCACCCCGCCTACGACGAGACGGCGGTGCGCATCGAGCTGTTCGGCGACGAGATCGAGTCCATCGTCGTGGTCGACCCCCTCACCGGCGAGCGGGTCCAGACCCTCGAGGAGCTGATCGTCTTCCCGGCCACCCACTACGTCACCGGCGAGGAGCGCATGAAGGCGGCCATCGCCCGCATCGAGGCCGAGCTCCAGGAGCGCCTGGCGTTCTTCGAGCGGGAGGGCAAGCTGCTCGAGGCCCAGCGCCTGCGGATGCGCACCCAGTACGACCTCGAGATGATGCAGGAGGTCGGGTTCTGCAACGGCATCGAGAACTACTCGGCGCCGCTCGACGGCCGCTCCGCGGGCGAACCGCCCAACACGCTGCTGGACTTCTTCCCGAAGGACTTCCTGTGCGTGCTCGACGAGAGCCACGTCGCCGTGCCCCAGCTGCACGGCCAGTACGAGGGCGACCGGTCCCGCAAGGAGGCGCTCATCGAGCACGGCTTCCGGCTGCCGTCGGCGGCCGACAACCGGCCCCTGCGGTTCGAGGAGTTCATGGAGCGGGTGGGCCAGGTGGTGTTCCTGTCGGCCACGCCGAGCGACTTCGAGCTGCAGCAGTCCAGCTCGGTGGTGGAGCAGATCGTGCGCCCCACCGGCCTGGTCGATCCCGAGGTGGTCGTGAAGCCCACCAAGGGCCAGATCGACGACCTCATGGAGCAGATCAACGACCGGGTGACGGCGGGGGCCCGCGTGCTGGTGACCACCCTCACCAAGAAGATGGCCGAGGACCTCACCGACTACCTGCTCGAGCTGGGCGTCAAGGTCCGATACCTGCACAGCGAGGTCGACACCGTCCAGCGCATCGAGATCCTGCGCGACCTGCGCCTAGGCGAGTTCGACGCGCTGGTGGGCATCAACCTCCTCCGGGAGGGCCTCGACCTGCCCGAGGTCTCCCTCGTGGCCATCCTCGACGCCGACAAGGAGGGGTTCCTGCGCAGCGAGACGTCGTTGATCCAGACCATCGGGCGGGCCGCCCGGAACGTGGAGGGTCAGGTGGTCATGTACGCCGACCAGGTGACGGCGTCCATGCAGCGCGCCATCTCGGAGACGAACCGGCGACGTGGACTCCAGCAGGCGTACAACGCCGACCACGGCATCGATCCGCAGACGATCCGCAAGGCCGTCACCGACATCCTCGCCTACCTGCGGCCGAGCGAGACCGCCCCGGTGCCGGGCAAGGACCGCCGGCGCGAGCGGGCCGCCGACGTGGCCCGCCGGGCGGGCCTGGCCGATCTCCCGAGCGAGGAGCTGGCCCGTCTCATCCACACCCTGGAGGAGGAGATGCACGAGGCCTCGGGCGACCTCCGCTTCGAGTACGCCGCCCGCCTCCGGGACGAGATCAAGGACCTGAAGCGGGAGCTGCGCGAGGTCGGGTAGCCGCCGCCACGCTGGTCCCCCGCCCCCGAGGGGCCGGCGTGGGAGGCGTGGGTGCCCGATGGTCGAGGAGGGTGCGCCCCTGGCGCACGGGTGAGCACCCGGTCGGGCTGACGGCCGGACGCGAGGGCCACGATGGCGACGACGGCCAGCGCCTGGGTGGACCGCGTGCCGCCGAAGTTCATGCCGACCACGTCCGCACTCATCACCGCGGCGAAACCTACGAGGAGCAGCACCGCGGGCCACAGCGGCGACGACCGCCGGCGCCACAGCACGATCAGGGCGAGGGCGAGCGCCGCCACCGACGCGGTCATGCCCACCAGCTCCTGCCCCCGCCACCAGCGATCGGCGGCCGCCTCGGCCAGCCCCCGGAACGGTGGCAGCGACAGCTCGGACACGGAGCGCTCCGGCTCGGGCAGGGCGACGCGCAGCCACGCCCACCACCCGGCCGCCACCGCCGCCGGTACGGCCGCCAGCGCGGCGCTGGCCCGGTCGCGACGCCACAGCGCCCACCCGAGCAGCAGGAGCACGACCGGCTCCTTGGCCAGCACCGCGAGCACGCCCACCGCCACCGCCACCCAGGGGCGGCGCCGGGCGGAGAGGGCGACCGCCACCGTGGCCAACGCCAAAGCCGGCGTGTCGGCGGCCGTCGTCCGCATTGACCAGTACGACCCGGGCAGCAAGGGCAGGACGGCCGCCAGCCAGGGCCGGCCGCCGAGGGTGACGCCCAGGGCTCCGGTCGCCACCGCCCCGGCCAGCACCAGGAACGTCCCCACCCCGAAGAGCGCCCACACGAGGCCGACGCCGCCCCCGCTGGGGTGCACGGCCGCCGCCAGCCACGGGAGCAGCGGGCGCTGCAGCCGGTAGCGGGGACGGTCGAGGTGGCGGGCCGCCCGGTCCGGGTGGAGCGGGTCGCGGGCCACGGCGTAGTACTGCTGCCCGTCGAGCCCGAGGCCCTCCGGCGGCTGAACCCCCGGGAAGTCCTCCCGCACGGCGGCGATCGACGGACCCCTGGTGCCGGGTTGGATGAGGCTCACCGGGTTGCCCCCGCCGTGGCGGGCGACGTCGACCAGCACCACGGCGAGCAGGGCCAGGGTGCCGGCCACGGCCCAGCGCAGGAGACTCGACCACGGCAGTGGGGGCAGCCCGCCGTCCCCGGGCTCATCCGGCGACGCGGCGTCGACACGCCCCCGGACGGCCAGCACCCGTACCCATCGGACGGCACCGTCACCGCGTGAGAGTGGAGGGGCCAGGTACGAACGGGAGTTCCCACCCGCGGTCACGGCCGACCGGTACCCTGTCCCGCCATGGCCGACCAGCTGGTGATCCGGGGCGCCCGCGAGCACAACCTGCGCGACATCTCCCTCGACCTGCCACGGGACCGGCTCATCGTCTTCACCGGCCTCTCCGGATCCGGCAAGTCGTCCCTCGCCTTCGACACGATCTACGCCGAGGGGCAGCGTCGCTACGTCGAGTCCCTCTCCGCCTACGCCCGCCAGTTCCTCGGGCAGATGGACAAGCCCGACGTCGACTTCATCGAGGGGCTGTCGCCCGCCATCTCCATCGACCAGAAGAGCGCGCCGCGCAACCCGCGCTCGACCGTCGGCACCATCACCGAGGTCTACGACTACCTCCGCCTGCTCTACGCCCGCATCGGCGTGCCCCACTGCCCCGAGGACGGCTCGGTCATCACCCGCCAGACGCCGCAGCAGATCGTCGACTGCGTCCTCGAGCTGCCCGACGGCACCCGGTTCCAGGTGCTGGCCCCGGTCGTGCGGGGTCGCAAGGGCAACTACGAGAGCCTCCTCGCCGACCTGGCCGCCCAGGGCTACGCCCGGGCCCGGATCGACGGCGAGATCCACGAGCTCACCGACAAGGTCGACCTGGCCCGCTACGAGCAGCACACCATCGAGGTGGTGATCGACCGCCTGGTGAAGCGGACCGGCATCGAGCGCCGCCTCACCGACTCCCTGGAGACCGCCCTGCGCCTGGCCGACGGCGTTGCCGAGGTCCAGCTCGTGCCCCGGGAAGGCGGAGCCGAAGCAGATGAGACAGCCCAGACTTTCACCTTCAGCCAGCACCTGGCTTGCCCCACCTGCGGGCGGAGCTACGACGAGCTGGCCCCCGCAACTTCTCGTTCAACTCGCCCTACGGCGTGCGCGAGCACTGCGATGGCCTCGGCACCCGGTTCGAGGTCGATCCCGAGCTGATCGTCACCAACCCCGACCGCTCGGTGGCCCAGGGCGCCATCTCCCCCTGGGCGGGGGCCACACCCAGTACTTCAGCCGCCTCCTCGAGGCGGTCTGCGAGGGCAACCGCATCCCCGTCAACGCCGTGGGCCGAGCTCACCGACCGGCAGCGGACCATGCTCCTCACCGGCGAGGGCGTGGGCCGGGTGAACGTGCGCTACCAGAACCGCTACGGCCGCACTCGCAGCTACACCGCCACCTACGAGGGCGTGGTCCCGTGGATCTCCCGCCGCCACCAGGACACCGACAGCGAGGCCCAGCGCGAGCAGTTCGAGGGCTACATGCGCCTGGTGCCCTGCCCGGCGTGCGACGGCGCCCGCCTGCGGCCCTTCTCCCTCGGCGTCACCATCGACGGTCGCACCATCGCCGACCTCTGCTCCATGTCGATCCGCGATGCCGCCGCCGCGCTGGCCGGGCTGGAGCTGTCCGAACGCGACCGCATGATCGCCGAGCGGGTGCAGAAGGAGGTCAAGGCCCGCCTCGGGTTCCTGCTCGACGTCGGCCTCGACTACCTGTCGCTCAGCCGGTCGGCGGCCACGCTGGCCGGCGGCGAGGCCCAGCGCATCCGGCTGGCCAGCCAGATCGGCTCGGGCCTGGTGGGCGTGCTCTACGTCCTCGACGAGCCCTCCATCGGGCTGCACCAGCGCGACAACCGGCGCCTCATCGACACCCTCCTGCGCCTGCGCAACCTGGGCAACACCGTGCTCGTGGTCGAGCACGACGAGGAGACGATCAAGGTGGCAGACCACGTGGTCGACATCGGCCCGGGGGCGGGCGAGCACGGCGGCGCGGTGGTGCACAGCGGCACGGTCAAAGGCCTGCTGCGCAACAGGGCGTCGCTCACCGGGCAGTACCTGGCGGGCAAGCGCTCGATCCCGGTGCCGGCCATGCGGCGCTCACCCGGCGAGGCGTGGCTCACCGTGCGGGGCGCCCGCGAGCACAACCTCCGCGACGTCGACGTCGACCTACCCCTCGGGTGCTTCGTGTGCGTCACCGGGGTGTCCGGCTCGGGCAAGTCCACTCTCGTCAACGACATCCTCCTGCGGACCCTGATGCAGCGCATCTACCGGTCGAAGACGCCACCTGGGCGGCACCGCTCGGTGGAGGGCATCGAGCACCTGGACAAGGTGATCAACATCGACCAGTCGCCCATCGGCCGCACCCCCCGTTCCAACCCGGCCACCTACACCGGCGTGTTCGACCACATCCGCCGCCTGTTCAGCCAGACCCAGGAGGCCAAGGTCCGTGGCTACCTGCCTGGGCGCTTCTCGTTCAACGTGAAGGGGGCCGGTGCGAGGCGTGCGCCGGCGACGGCACCATCAAGATCGAGATGCACTTCCTACCCGACGTGTACGTGCCCTGCGAGGTGTGCAAGGAGCCCGCTACAACCGCGACACCCTCGACATCACGTTCAAGGACAAGAACATCGCCGAGGTGCTCGACCTGCCCTGCGAGGACGCCCTCACCTTCTTCGCCAACCAGCCGGCCATCGCCCGGCACATGCAGACGCTGGTCGACGTCGGCCTCGGCTACGTCCGGCTCGGCCAGCCGGCGCCCACCCTCTCGGGGGAGAGGCCCAGCGGATCAAGCTGTCGGCCGAGCTGTCGAAGCGCTCGACCGGGCACACCATCTACATGCTCGACGAGCCCACCACCGGCCTGCACTTCGAGGACATCCGCAAGCTGCTCACCGTGCTCGGCCGCCTGGTCGACCAGGGCAACACGGTGCTCGTCATCGAGCACAACCTCGACGTGATCAAGACGGCCGACTGGCTCATCGACCTCGGCCCCGAAGGGGAGCGGCGGCGGCACGGTGGTGGTCGGGCCCGCCGGAGCTGGTGGCCAAGACCCCCGAGAGCCACACCGGCCGGTTCCTGGCCAAGCTGCTGCCCGCCGCCGGCTGAGCGGTCCGCACCGCGGCCGGTCAGTCCCGGGGGCGGCCTCGGTGATGTCGAGCATGCGCTGGAGGGCGACCCTGGCCTGCTCCTGGGTGTCGGGGTCGACGGTGATCCGGTTGACCACCCGGCCCTCCACCAGGTTCTCGAGCACCCAGGCCAGGTGGGGGCGTCGATGCGGAACATGGTCGAGCAGGGGGCAGATCAGCGGGTCGAGCGACACCACCGTGCGGTCGGGGTGCTCGTCGGCCAGGCGCTGCACGAGGTGGATCTCGGTGGCCACCGCGATGGCGGAGCCGGGTGGCGCCGCCTCCACCGCCCGGATAATGAAGTCGGTGGAGCCGACCTGGTCGGCGATGGAGCACACCTCGTGGCTGCACTCGGGGTGGGCGATGACGATGCCCTCGGGGTGCTCCGCCCGGAAGGCGGCGACATGCTCGGGGCGGAAGCGCTGGTGCACCGAGCAGTGCCCCTTCCACAGCAGGAAGGTGGCCTCCTGGCGTCGGCCTCGGTGAGCCCGCCGAGCTCGAAGCGCGGGTTCCACACCCGCATGTCGTCGTGTCCGTAGCCCATGGCCAGCCCGGTGTTGCGCCCCAGGTGCTGGTCCGGGAAGAAGAGGACCTTGGAGCCGCGGGTGAAGGCCCAGTCGAGCACCTGGCGGGCGTTGGTGGAGGTGCAGACGGCGCCGCCGTGCTCGCCCACGAAGGCCTTCAGGGCGGCCGAGGAGTTCATGTAGGTGATGGGCACGAGCTCGGAGATGTCGATCACCCCGGCCAGCGCCTCCCATGCCTCTTCCACCTCGTCGATGTCGGCCATGTCGGCCATCGAGCAGCCGGCGTTGAGGTCCGGGAGGATGACCTGCTGGTGGTCGTCGGTGAGCACGTCGGCCGACTCGGCCATGAAGTGCACGCCGCAGAACACGATGAACTCGGCCTCGGGGTGCTGCTGGGCCAGCACCGACAGCCGGTAGGAGTCGCCCCGGGCGTCCGCCCAGCGCATCACCTCGTCGCGCTGGTAGTGATGGCCGAGGATGAACACCCGGTCGCCCAGGGCGGCCTTGGCCGATCCGATCCACTCGGCCAGCTGGTCGTCGGTCGCGGTGGTGTAGCGCTCGGGGAGCGGGGGCTGGAGCCTCAGCATGTGGGTGACCCTCCGGTCGGTGCGGGCTCCGATTGTCAGCCGGTGGGGACAGCCTGGTCGCCTCGCCACGGGGATGTCGGCCTCGGAGCCGATATGGAGCCGGATGCCAGGCCGGCCGTTGCAGGAACCTTAGGCGTTCCTGACCGGTCCAACGTGGTCCGGGGGCCGGTCCATTCCCACCGCACCGGTCGCTGGATCCGGCAACCTAGGGACCGTGGTGCAACGCCCGCCTGCCGGCTCCATCCCCGACGCCCCCGGCTCCTACCAGTTCAAGGATGCCCACGGGCGGGTGATCTACGTGGGCAAGGCGAAGTCGCTGCGGTCGCGCCTCTCCAACTACTTCTCGGCCGGCCTGCCGCCCCGCACCGCCCAGATGGTGGCCACCGCCGAGACCGTCGAGTGGATACAGGTCCGCAACGACGTCGAGGCGTTCATGCTGGAGTACAGCCTGATCAAGGCCCACCGGCCCCGCTTCAACATCCGGCTGGTCGACGACAAGAGCTACCCATTCCTGGCGGTCACGGTGGGCGACGAGTGGCCTCGGCCCATGGTGATGCGGGGGGCCAAGCGCAAGGGCGTCCGCTACTTCGGCCCCTTCGCCCACGCCTACGCCATCCGCGAGACCCTCGACCTGCTGCTGCGCACGTTCCCGGTGCGCACCTGCTCGGACGTCAAGCTCGACCGGCACCGCAAGCTGGGCCGGCCCTGCCTGCTGTTCCACATCGAGAAGTGCACCGGCCCCTGCGTCGGCGAGATCGACCACCAGGGCTACCGCGAGCTGGTCGACGAGCTCATCCAGTTCCTCGACGGCGACACCGACACCATCGTGAAGCGGCTCGAGATCGAGATGCGCGACGCCGCCGGCGAGCTCGAGTTCGAGCGGGCGGCCCGTCTGCGCGACCGCCTCACCAGCGTCCGCAAGGCCATCGAGCGCCAGCAGATGGTGGCCGATCGCAACGAGGACCTCGACGTGGTCGGCATGGCCGGTGACGAGCTGGAGGCGGCCGTCCAGGTGTTCCACGTGCGCCGGGGTCGGGTGGTGGGACGCAAGGGTTTCGTGCTCGACAAGGTGGAGGACGTCTCCGAGGCCGAGCTGATGGGCCGGATCGTGCTCGACCTCTACGGCGACCCGCCGCCGCTCGCCGTGCCCAAGCAGGTCCTCCTGCCCACCGAGCCGGCCGACCTCGACGTGCTCTGCGAGCTGCTCGGCGAGCTGCGGGGCTCGGCGGTGGCCATCCGGGTGCCCCACCGGGGCGACAAGCGCACGCTGCAGGAGACAGTCACCCGCAATGCCAAGGAGGAGTTCACCCGCCACCGGCTGCGCCGGGCGGCCGACCACAACAGCCGGGCCCGCGCCCTCAACGAGCTGCAGGAGCAGCTCGGCCTACCCGAGGCCCCGCTGCGCATCGAGTGCTACGACATGAGCCACCTCCAGGGCACCGACTACGTGGGCTCCATGGTGGTGGTGGAGGACGGGCTGCCGAAGAAGTCCGAGTACCGCCGGTTCCGCATCCGGGGCGTGCCCGGCAACGACGACTTCGCCGCCATGGAGGAGGTGCTCGGGCGCCGCCTGGCCAACTACCTGGCCGAGCGGCACAAGCCGGTGTCCGAGCGTGAGGGCCGCTTCGCCTACCCGCCGCAGCTCCTGCTGGTCGACGGGGGCAAGGGCCAACTCAGCGTGGCCGTCCGGGTGCTGCAGGAGCTGGGCCTCGACGAGGAGATACCGGTGGCCTCGCTGGCCAAGCGCTTCGAGGAGGTGTTCGTCCCCGGCCAGGCCGATCCCGTCCGCCTGCCCCGCCAGTCCGAGGCGCTCTACCTGCTGCAGCGCATCCGCGACGAGTCGCACCGCTTCGCCATCGGCTACCACCGCTCGCTGCGGGACAAGCGGATGACCACCTCCGTGCTCGACGGCATCCCCGGGCTGGGGCCGACCCGCCGGGCCCGCCTGGTCAAGGAGCTCGGCGGGATGCGGGCGGTGAAGCGGGCCTCGTTGGAGGAGCTCACCGCCCTGACCTGGCTGCCGGACTCCGTGGCGGAGGGGGTCCACGAGCACATCCACCGCCCCTCGCCGTCCCGGCGCTGACGGCGTGGACACGGGCTCGGATCTCTGGGAAACCCACGCCGGCTGGTGGCAGGAGGGCTTCACCGGCGGCGCCGACGCCGAGTACACCGAGCAGATCCTGCCGATGGCGGCGGCCGCCGTGGCCGGCGCCGGCTCGGTGCTCGACGTGGGCACCGGTGAGGGCCAGATCGCCCGCTTGGCCGTGGCCGGGGGAGCGACCACCGTCGTCGGCGTGGATCCCACGTCGGCCCAGATCGACGAAGCCCGCCGACGCGGGGACGGGCCGCTCTACGTGCGGGCCGAGGCCGGCGCCCTGCCGGTGGCCGACGCCGCCTTCGACGCCGTCATCGCCTGCCTCGTGTTCGAGCACATACCGGACGTGGACGCCGCCATCGCCGAGGTGGGCAGGGTCCTGCGCGGCGGCGGCCGGTTCGCCCTGTTCCTGAACCATCCCCTCCTGCAGACGCCGAACAGCGGGTGGATCGACGACCACGTCCTGGACCCGCCGGAGCAGTACTGGCGCGTCGGCCCGTACCTGGTGGAGGACGTGTCGGTCGAGGAGGTGGAGAGGGACGTGTTCATCCCGTTCATCCACCGACCGCTGAGCCGCTACGTCAACGCCATGGCCGAGGCCGGCCTGCTGGTCCAGCGCATGGAGGAGCCGGCCCCGCCGCCCGGCTTCCTCGCCCGGGCGGCGGAGTACTCCGAGGCCGCCACCATTCCCCGCCTGCTCGTCCTGCTGGCCGGGAAGGTCCGATGAGAAGGCCGCCGCCGGTGGCCGACACGCCGTTGTGGCTGAGCCACCACTGGCCCTCGCAGTACGACCGGTGCGTGCGCCTGGCCGGTCGCCACGTCTGCCGCCGCTGCCTGGTGCTCTACCCGCTGGCGGCGGCGGTGGCCCTCTTGGCCGCGGCCGGCGTCACGTGGCCCCACCGCCTCGACGTCTGGCTCCTCTGGGCCCTGCCCCTCCCGGCGGTGGTGGAGCTGTGCGCCGAGCAACTCGCCGGGGTGCGGCCCTCGGTGCCCCGCCTGGTGGCGGTCACGGTGCTGCTGGCGGTGGCGTGCGGCGCCCTCTACGACCGCTACCTGGACGACCGGGGCAGCCCGCTGGTGTGGTCGGTGGTGGTGGT
>JAUJNP010000009.1:148804-154885 GCA_030448105.1 Acidimicrobiales bacterium
TGACCGAGTTCGTGGTCATCGCGGGCCTTTCGGGGGCGGGGCGGTCGTCGGTGGCCGACAGCCTGGAGGACCTCGGCTGGTTCGTGATCGACAATCTGCCCACACCGCTCATCCCCAAGGTGGCGGAGCTGGCCATCGTGCCCGAGTCGAGCATCGACCGGGTGGCCCTGGTGGTCGGTTCCGGGGCCTACGAGGACGACATCCTGCCCGCCCTGAACCGGCTCCGGTCCTCGCCCGGCCGGGTGCGCATGCTCTTCCTCGAGGCGTCCACCGACGCCCTGGTGCGCCGTTACGAGAGCACCCGCCGGCGCCACCCCCGCGGCGCCGGCGACCGCCTGGCGACGGCGGTGGAGGAGGAGCGGGTGCTGCTGGAGGCGGTGAAGGAGGAGGCCGACCTCATCGTCGACACCACCGACCTCAACATCCACCAGCTCAAGGCCCGCATCGTCGACCTGTTCGGGTCGGACAGCCCGGAGTCGGGCATGCAGACCACCATCCTCTCCTTCGGCTACAAGCACGGCGTCCCCACCGACGTCGATCTCGTGCTCGACTGCCGGTTCCTGCCGAACCCCTACTGGGTCGACGAGCTGCGCCCGCTCACCGGGCTCGACGCCACCGTGCGGGAGTACGTGCTGGGCCAGGACACCACCGCCCCGTTCCTGCACCACCTCGACGCCCTGCTCGACCTGTTGTTGCCAGAGTACGTCGCCGAGGGCAAGGCGTACCTCACCATCGCCTTCGGCTGCACCGGCGGCCGGCACCGCTCGGTGGTGATCGCCGGCGAGGTGGCCACCCGCCTCCAACGCCGAGGCATCACCGCGTCGGTGAAGCACCGCGACGTCGAGCGCTAGCGCCAGCATCGACTGGCTCGGGCCACCGCCGATCTGATCGGATGGGCCGAGCCGCCGGCCGCTGCGCCGGGCGCCAAGCGAGAGAGAGGGCTGTCGAGGTGACCATTCGTGTCGGCATCAACGGGTTCGGACGGATCGGCCGCAACTTCTTCCGGGCGGTGAAGCAGTCGGGGGCCGACATCGAGGTGGTGGCGGCCAACGACCTCGGCTCGGTGGCCACGATGGCCCACCTCCTCCAGTACGACTCGGTGCTCGGCCGGTACCCCGGCGAGGTCAAGGCATCCGACGACGGCATCCTCGTCGACGGCGACACCATCCGGATCCTGGCCGAGCGCGACCCGGGCCAGCTGCCCTGGGGCGACCTGGGGGTGGACGTGGTGGTCGAGTCCACCGGCTTCTTCACCGATCGCGACAAGGCGGCCGCCCACCTCGATGCCGGCGCGCCGTTCGTGATCGTGTCGGCCCCCGCCACCAACGCCGACGCCACCTTCGTGGTCGGCGTCAACGACGACACGTTCGACCCCGAGGCCCACAAGGTCGTCTCCAACGCCTCGTGCACCACCAACTGCTTCGTGCCGATGGTGAAGGTCCTCGACGACGCCTTCGGGGTGGAGAAGGGCCTGATGACCACCGTGCACGCCTACACCGGCGACCAGCAGCTGGTGGACGGTCCCCACTCGGACCTGCGCCGGGCTCGGGGCGCGGCCATCAACATCACCCCGTCGTCCACCGGCGCCGCCCGGGCCACCGGTCTGGTGCTCGAGGCCATGAAGGGCAGGCTCGACGGCACCGCCCTGCGCGTGCCGGTGCCCGACGGCTCCATCACCGACTTCGTCGGGCTGCTCCGGCGGGAGGTCACCGCCGACGAGGTGAACGAGGCCTACCGGGCGGCGGCCGACTCCGGCCCGCTGGCCAAGGTGCTCGAGTACTCCGAGGCGCCGCTGGTGTCGACCGACATCGTCGGCTCCCCGGCGTCCTGCACGTTCGACTCCAAGCTCACCATGGCCCTGGGGAGCATGGTGAAGGTGCTCGGTTGGTACGACAACGAGTGGGGCTACTCCAACCGCCTGGTCGACCTCGTCCAGGTCGTCGCCACGCCTCGGTGAGCGAGCCGCAGGCGAGCCTGCCCCAGCTCGAGGACCTCGGTGACCTCGACGGGAAGCGGGTGTTGGTCCGCACCGACTTCAACGTGCCGATGCACGACGGCGAGATCGTCGACGACCTCCGCATCCGGTCGGCCGCCCCCACCCTGGCGTGGTTGCAGGCGGAGGGGGCCACCGTGACCGCCTGCAGTCACCTCGGTCGGCCCAAGGGCGAGCCCGACCCGCGCTACTCGATGGACCCGGTGCGGGCCCGCCTGGCCGACCTGGCCCCCGGCGTGGAGCTGATGGAGAACCTGCGCTTCGACCCGGGGGAGACGGCGGGCGACCCGTCCTTCGTGCGGGGCCTGGTCGAGGGCCACGACGCCTACGTCAACGACGCCTTCGGCGCCTCCCACCGGGCCCACGCCTCGGTGGTGGGCCCGCCCCGCTTCCTGCCCAGCGCGGCCGGGCGCCTGCTGGCCCGGGAGGTGGAGGTCCTCCTCGGCCTGCGCGACGCTCCCCGCCGCCCGTTCGTGGCCCTGCTGGGCGGAGCGAAGGTGAGCGACAAGCTCGGCGTGATCCGTGCCCTGCTCGACGTGGTCGACGCCCTGGTGATCGGCGGGGGGATGTGCTTCACGTTCCTCGCCGCCCAGGGACGGTCCACCGGTGCCTCCCTGTTGGAGGCCGACCAGGTCGAGACCTGCCGGGAGCTGCTGGCGTCGGGGCGGTCGATCCACCTGCCGTCGGACATCACCGCCCTCGGCCCCGGCGGGCGCATCGGCGAGCCGGCGGTCGGGGGCGAGGTGCGCCAGATCGGCGCGGCCGTGCCCGACGGGTGGATGGGCCTCGACATCGGTCCCGGCACGGCGGCGGAGTTCTCCGATGTCATCGCCGGCGCGGGGACGGTGTTCTGGAACGGGCCGATGGGCGTGTTCGAGGACCCCCGCTTCGCCGCCGGCACCCGCGCGGTGGCCGAGGCCGTGGCCGACACCCGGGGGTTCAGCGTGGTCGGAGGGGGCGACAGCGCCGCCGCCCTGGCTCAGTTCGGCCTGGCCGACCGGATCGACCACATCTCCACCGGCGGAGGTGCCTCCCTCGAGCTGCTCGAGCAGGGCGACCTCCCGGGGCTCGCCGCCTTGAGGCAGGGCCGCCGTGGCTGAGGCCCGCAAGCCGCTCATCAGCGGCAACTGGAAGATGCACCACAACCACTTCGAGGCCCTGCAGACGGTGCAGAAGCTGTCCTACCTGCTCGACTCGGAGGACCACGACGCGGTCGACGTGTCGGTGCACCCTCCCTTCACCGACCTGCGCACCGTGCAGACCGCCATCGAGACCGACCGGATGGAGATCATCCTCGGCGCCCAGCACTGCCATTGGGAGGAGAAGGGCGCCTTCACCGGCGAGGTGGCGCCGCCGATGCTGGCCAAGCTCAACGTGGCCTACGTGATCGTGGGGCACTCCGAGCGACGTGAGCTCTTCGGCGAGACCGACGACCAGGTGAACCGCAAGGTGAAGGCGGTCCTGGCCCAGGCCATGACGCCGATCCTCTGCGTCGGCGAGACGCTGGAGGAGCGCGAGGCCGGGCGCACCGAGGACAAGGTGGCCGGGCAGGTGCGGGCGGGCCTGGCCGGGGTCAGCGCCGAGGCCGTAGCCGGCATGGTGGTCGCCTACGAGCCCATCTGGGCCATCGGCACGGGCCGCACCGCGTCGGCCGCCGACGCCCAGGCGGTGTGCGCCCTGGTGCGCTCCACGGTGGGCGAGCTGGCCGGAGCCGAGGCGGCCGGCGCGGTCCGCGCGCAGTACGGCGGGTCGGTGAAGCCCGCCAACGCGGCCGAGCTGATGGCCGAGGCCGACATAGACGGCGCCCTGGTGGGGGGCGCATCCCTCGATCCCGAGGACTTCGCCGCCATCGTGCGCTACCGCCGGGCCTCCTGACCGGGTCGTCAGGCGCCAGCCGCACTGGCGTCGGCCTGGTCAGCCTGTCGGTCGGGAACGCTCCCTCGATGGGCAGTATGCGACGGGTGTGTGAAAATTCCTTGCATCCGGCCCTTCGCGGCGCGAGGTGCGCTACGGTCCCGCCCGTTCAACCCGCCGTCACCTTCCGGCAACGATGCCGGGGCCGGCGCTTGGACGTCCGAACCGCAGGAAATGGACGTTGTGACGCCGGGCACTCCCGCCGATCCCCTAACGTCCTCACCGAAGTCCAGTCCACCTCCAGGAGGTCCGCTCCGTGAGATCCCGTCCCAGGGGCAAGCAGCTCCTAGTCCTGCTCTTCAGCCTGGCGCTCATCGCGTCGGCCTGCGGAGGCGACGACAACGACAACGCCGGTCCAGGCGGCGAGACCAACTCCACGCCATCCACCGTCGCTCCGGAGGACGTCCCCGAAGGCGGCACGCTCGCCATCGGTGCTGAGCAGGAGCCTGACTGCGCCGACTGGATGGGGAGCTGCGGTGGCTCCAGCTGGGGCTACTGGATGATGAACGTGGGCACGATGCCCCGCACCTTCGACGTGGTGAAGGACGGCGAGAGCTACAAGTACGAGCCGAACATCATGCTCAAGGACGAGCCCAAGCTCGAGACCGACCCGGAGCAGAAGGTCACCTACGAGATCAGCGACGACGCCGTGTGGAACGACGGTGAGCCCATCACCTCCACCGACTTCAAGTACACGTGGGACCAGGTCGTCAACGGCTCGGACATCTACGACCAGACCGGCTACAAGGAGATCGAGTCGGTCGACGACTCCGACCCCAAGGTCGCGGTGGTCACCTTCAAGAACAACTACGCCGACTGGCGCAGCCTGTTCGGTGGTGGCTACGGCATCTTCCCGAGCCACATCCTCGAGGGCAAGGACCGCAACAAGGAGATGGCCAACGGCTACGACTTCTCCGCCGGGCCGTGGGTGATCGAGGCGTGGGAGAAGGGCAGCCAGATCACCATGGTGCCCAACGAGAAGTACTACGGGGAGAAGCCCAAGCTCGACAAGGTGGTCTTCCGGATCCAGGCCGACACCTCGGCCGAGTTCAGCGCCTTCAAGTCCGACCAGGTGTCGATGATCTACCCGCAGCCACAGCTCGACGTGGTGGAGCAGGTGAACAAGGGCATCCCGAACACCCAGAAGATCATCTCCACCGTCACCGGCAACTTCGAGATGTTGTGGTTCAACAACTCCAAGCCGCCGTTCGACTCCAAGGCCGTCCGCAAAGCCGTCGCCTACTCCCTCGACCGGACCGCGCTGGTCAAGCGCCTGTTCGGTGGGCTGGGCCTCGAGGAGCCGTTGAACGTGGCCAACGCCCCGCTGGTGGCGGAGTACAGCGACGTCGACGCCTTCGCCAAGTACGAGAAGGACCTCGACAAGGTCGACGAGCTCCTCACCGAGGACGGCTACGAGAAGTCGGGTGCCTACTACGCCAAGGACGGCGAGCGGCTGAGCTTCACCGTCCGCTCCACCGCCGGCAACGCACGCCGTGAGCTGACCGAGCAGATCATGCAGCAGCAGCTCAAGGAAGCCGGTATCGAGATGAAGATCTCGAACGCCGAGGCCGGCGACCTGTTCGGCGACATCCTGCCCAAGGGTGACTACCAGGCCGCCATCTACGCCAGCGTGCTCACCGGCATCACGCCGAGCCAGTGCACCCAGTTCTGCTCGGAGAACGCTCCCACCGAGGAGAACGAGTTCTCCGGCCAGAACTGGACCCGCACGAACATCCCCGAGCTCGACCCGCTGGCCAAGAAGGTCGACACCAGCCTCGACGAGGACGAGCGCAAGGAAGCCGGCAAGGAGGGCGACAAGCTGATGGCCGAAGAGGTGCCCGTCCTCCCGATCGACCCCCTGCCGAACATCCTGCTCTGGAGCGACGAGGTGGTCGGTCCGATCGGCGACAACGCCATCCTCGGCCCGTTCTGGAACATGAACTTGTGGGGCGTGAAGTCCTGACCCACGGCTAGGCCAACCGTCGGCCCGCTCCCCCCCGCGCCCCCGGGCGGAGCGGGCCGGCGGCGCCGCGGGGAGATTCCATGCTGACCTATGTGGGCCGTCGGATGCTCAACTCGCTCCCGGGCGTGCTGCTCGCGTCGGTGCGGGAGGTCGCCTTCGTGCGGGCCACCCTCGACCCCAGATACGCAGAGCGGCGGGTAGGGGCAGAGTG
>JAUJNP010000001.1:0-30816 GCA_030448105.1 Acidimicrobiales bacterium
CGGGGGCGCCGCTCGGCGACGGCCAGCTCCATGAGGCGGCGGTCGCGCACGATGCGCTCCAGCACCTGGCTGGGCGACGACCACAGCCGCTCGCGGTGCAGTTCGCCGAGCCAGCCGAGGCCGGCGGCGACGGGATGGTCGGGCGGGGCGCCGTCGGGCGCCGGGCCCTGGTGGTTCCAGTGGCCGCCGTGGCGCCTGCGCCAGGTGAACAGGTCGTCGTCCCCGCAGGCGAGCCCGGGGGTGCGCAGCGCGGCGACGACGGCGAGCGCATCGGTCGGGTCCTCGACCGCCCGGGCGATCATCAGCAGGTCCCGCACCTCGCGGGTGCCGTAGACGAGTGACGAGGTCTCGGCGCGGTACGGGATCGCAGCCGCTTCGAGCGCCTGCTCGAGGAACGGCAGCGACGTGCGGGCCGGGAGCAGGATGGCGATGTCCGACCACCTCGGAGCGCGCCACGTCTCGCTCTCGTCGTCTTCGAGCTCGCCCACCGACCACTGGTCGGCCATGGCGGTGCGGATCGCCGCCACCACGTCGCGGGCCTCGGCCTCGCGCATCTCCCCCGCCACCGTCCTGGCGCCGTGCAGGGTGCCGACGAAGGCGACCGGCGGGCCGACGGCGGGCGCAGGGCGCACCGCGTCGAGGGGCAGGTACGCTGGTTGGGAGTCGGGCACCTCTTCGATGATCTGGCCGAAGGTGTGGTTGACCCACTCCACGATCGGCCGGCCGGTGCGGAAGTTCCTGGTGAGCGGTTCGCTGCTCCCGACCAGCTCGTCGCGGGCCTGCAGGAACATGCCGATGTCGGCGCGGCGGAAGCGGTAGATCGACTGCTTGGGGTCGCCGACGAAGAAGAGCCGGCCCGGCTCGATCTCGATCTGCCACCACTCGATGCCGCCGTCGGCCGGGTCGTCGGAGCCGATGAGCACGGCCAGCTCGATCTGGATGGGGTCGGTGTCCTGGAACTCGTCGAGCAGCAACCGCTGGTAGCGCCCGGCCAGTGCGGCCCGCACCGCCGGCCCCCGGGCGGGGTCGCGCAGCATGCCGCGGGCCAGCACGAGGAGGTCGTGGAACTCGAGCTCGCCGGCCCGCCGCCTGGTCTGTGCGCTCCGCACGGTGAAGCCGGCGAGGGAGGAGGCCAGCACCTGGAGCGCGCCCTCCTGCACCGACTGCCGGAGCAGGGCGCAGTCGGCTTCGATGTCCGCCAGCTCGCTCCTCACCACGTCCACACCGATGCTCACCCAGTTCGGCGCCCGGCCGTTCCTGCAGCGGAGCTCCTGGCCCAGCAGGGAGAGACGGGTGTCGTCATCGACGGCGTCGGCGAGCTGCCGGGCGAAGTCGGTGATGGTGCCTTGGAGGTGGAGTAGGAGCTTGTCGTCGTGGGCGGTGCAGTGATCGGCAAGGGCCAACACGTGCTCGAGCCGGGCGACCACGGCGGCGACGTCGAGCGAGGGCACGGCTGGCGGCCGCCAGGCGGCGCGATCCTCCACGAGGTCCCAGTTGTCGTCGAAGGCGACGGCCACGTCGTGGAGGTGCCGCAGGCCGGCCCCGCTGGCCAGGAGCAACCGCAACGGGTGCTCGAGCTCGGGGTCGTCGAGCAGCGCATCGACGTACTCGTCCCAGCGGGCCTCGAACGCGACCTGCGAGGCGATCTCGTCGAGCACCTGGACGCGCGGTGGGAGGCCCGCCTCGACGGGGTGCTCGTTGAGGATGCGTTGCGCGAACGCGTGGAGGGTGCCGATGGCGGCGCGGTCGATCACCACGAGCGCCTCGGCGCAGGCGGCGTTGCCGGCACGCGCCCGGTCCTCGAGCTCGCCCCGGATGCGGTCGACGAGCTCACCGGCCGCCTTCTCGGTGAAGGTGATGGCGGCGATGTGATCGGCCGGGATGCCGTGCTCCACGAGGGCTACGTAGCGGGCGACCAGGCAGGAGGTCTTGCCCGAACCCGCCCCCGCCTCCAGGAAGAGGGTGCGGTCGAGGTCCTCGACGACGGCTCGGCGTGCCTCGTCGTCACGCGTCCTCATCGAGCACCTCCGGATCGGCCAGGCCGACGTAACCGGCCATGACCGGGTCGCGCCGCTTGCGCACCCACTCCCGGTAGCGGTCGGCGGCGCTCAGACCGTCGGGCGTGCAGTACCAGCAGTCGACGTGGTTGGCCCGGCTGGTCGGCACGGGCGGGTGGGAGGGAAAGACGCCGGCGGCGATGCCCTCGACGATGGTGTCGATCGCTGTGGCCACCTCGGCGCCCACCGCGGGGGTGACCTCGTACCCGAGCTGCTTGAAGCGACCCTTGCTGGTGTTGAACCAGTAGGCCGACCACACGGGCCGGTCCGTGTCGAACGCGGCCTCGGCGGCCAGGGCGTAGAGGTAGAGCTGGAGCCACCGCCCGCCGCCGTGCGGGTTCGCCTCCGAGAGGTCCTTGTACTTCTGGGTCCCGCCCGTCTTGTAGTCGAGGACGGCCAGCGAGCCGTCCGGGCGGCGGTCAACCCGGTCGACCTTGCCGCTGGCGAGCAGCCCATGGCCGCCGGGCAGCCTCACCGGCAGGTCGTTGAAGGGGTGCTCGGTGCCCTGCGGGCGGTAACCCGCGGCCAGGCGCGCGGAGTCCTGCTCGAGGAACCGGACGAGGTCGGACCGGATCTGCTTGCGGTCTCGGCGCCAGAAGAGGGCACGCCCGGTGCGGCCATCGGCCTCGTAGCGGGCGAAGTGCTCCTCGGCCACGAGGAGAAGCTCGGCCTGGTCGGCCGGGGTCCAGCGGTCGAAGGGGTGCTCGGCAGCGAGCGCCGCCCCGACGAACTGGTCGAGGATCTCGTGGATCATGCTGCCCTTGTCGAGCGCGCTGAGCTCGAGCAGCCGTTCGGGCTCCTCGACCGGCTGGACCCCGAGGACGTACTGGAGCAGGTAGTGGTGCGGGCACTCGGCCCACGTCTGCAGGCGGGTGGCCGACGCCCTGGGCGGGCGGCCGACCTCGGCGGCGACGGCCGCCAGGTTGCCGTCGAACCGGGTGAAGTGGTCGCTGCGCCGGGCCCGCACGACCTGCAGGGCGGCGACGAGGGGGCGGTCGCCGGTGAGGGCGGCATGGTGGTGCGCGCCGCGGGCGATGACGGCGAGGCGGAGCTCCTGCTCCGATGCGGCGTGGTGGAGGCGGACGAGGCCGCTCGTGAACGACGGCACGTGGTCCAGCCAGGGGGCACCGGCATGGTCGGCGATGCCGCCCGACCGCAGCCCGGGCACTCCCGACAGCCGGGCGGCGTCCGCCACCAACCAGCGCGAGGCGGGCCGCTCCCCGGAGCGCCGGAGGTCGCCCCGGGGCTGGCACAGCACGGCCTGCTCGGCCGAGGCCATGGCCGCGAGGAGGTGCCGGCGATCGTCGTGGACCCGGGCGGCCCGGAGCGCCAGGGCCCCGCCCGCAGCCGCCCTCTCGACGTCGGGGAGCAGCGAGTCCTCCAGTCGACTAGGGGGGAACACCCCCTCGGCCATGCCGAGCACGACGACCCGGTCGAGGACCAGGCCCGAGGCGATCGACGCCGGGCCGACGAGGACGCCGTTGCCGAACCGGCCCACCCGGCGGCCGGCGAGCTCCAGCTCGCCCTCGAGGGCCCGCCGGAACACCCCGACGGTGGGCGCCGAGCCCTCCAGCGCGTCGAGCCCGGCGAGCTGCTCGAGGGCCGCCTCCACCCGTTCGGCGGCCAGCCGCTCCTCGTCGGGCCAACCGGCGCGGCGCCGTTCGTCCCCGAGGTAGGTGGCGATGAGGTCCTGGGCCCATCCGACCAGCGCGGCCCACGAGTCGGCGCCCGCACCGAGGTCGAGGTCGGCGCGCAGCCGGCCGACGAACACGGCCAGGGCGTCGGCCGCGTCGGCGTCGCGGCGCTTGCGGTCGGCCCGCCAGTCGCCCTCCTGCTCGGCCTCGATGACCTCGGCCTCCCGTCGTTGCCGCCAGGCGAGGTTGGTCAAGCGGCCGCTCCAGTCCTCGCCGCCGACCACGCCGGCCTCGCGCGACACCCGCTCCCAGGCCCGGCCCGGCACCCGGCGGTCGCCGTCGAGCAGCGGCGCCGAGGTCAGGACGCCGAGCACGTCGGGGCGCCGGTAGCCGCGGTCGGGCAGGGCGAGGAGGGCCCGGAGGGTCCGTCCGAACAGGAGGTCGCCGAGCTGGCGCGCGGGCGTGCCGTTCCAGGGGATGCCGGCCGCGCCCAGCTGCTCGTGCACCAGGCGGGCATAGGGGTCGGCCGTGCCGTAGACGAGGGCGATCCGGCCGAGGTTGACCCCCTCGTGCATCCACCGGGTGACGAGGCGGACCGCCGCCCGCACCTCGTCGTCGGGATCGCTAGCGCTGACGATGCGCGTGGCGCAAGGGGGTCCCATCGCCGGAAGGTCGACCTCGACCCCCGCCCGTCGGTGGGCGGCGAGGATCGGGCCGTCGGCGTCGCCGTCGCCGGTGATGCCGACGTTGACGTGCACCGGCCGAAGCAGGCGAAGCAGCTCAGCCCCCGCGGCGGGGATCTCCTGGAGCAGGTGAGCGATGACCGGGCCGCTCTGCGCCGCCGCGCCCCGGGCGCACGCCTCGGTGGCGGCGACCAGCAGATCGTGTTCGCCGTACCAGTCCCCGGCCAGGCGGCCTCCCACGGCGCGATGGATCCGAACCACGTCCCGGGCACGCGACGACCGCGCCCCGACCGCGTCGAGCGCCTCGTCCTGAACGCCGGCCAGCTCCCGGTGGGCGGCGACCAGGGCACGCTCGGTGGCCGGGTGATCGGCGACGGGGGCGAACATCCCCGGCTCGGCGTCGAGCACGGCCCGCACCGCGGCGCCGATGACCGGGGCCGACACCGGTCGGCGGCCGGCGGCCGCGAGGGCGGTCGCGCCGAGTCGTTCGGCCCAGCGGTGAAGGGTCAGGAACGAGACGTTGGCCACGCCGCCGGGACGGGCGGCGAGCGCGCGACGAGCGGCGACCGCGGCGTAGTTCGAGTCGACCAGGACCGTCACCGGGGCGAGCGCATCGCCGCCCTTGATCTCGGCGACCTGGCCGGCCAGGAGGTCGGCCGCCGCCCGACCGTAGGGGACCGCATGACCTTGGACGTCCACGTCCTTCTCGTACCAGCCCGTCGTGACCGTCACCCCGCTGATCGTACGAACCGCGGGCGGGAGGAAGGGCGGGCGGTTCTCGCCGGAGGGTTCGCCGCTGGAGACGGCCCGTGGGCCGCGAGGTCTGGCCCAGCGACCGAGGGGCACGAGGCCGACCACGCTGGGGCGGAAGGCCTCGGTGCCGTTCACCAGCTGCACGCCGCCGAAGCTGGTGTGGGGTGCATGTAGGTGACCATGTGGCCGAGATCGGACACGTTGTTGCTGCCGGCCAGCGGTGCGATCGCCAGGGTCGAGAGCACCCCGATGGCCTGGCCCCGAGAGTTGACGAAGGCGCTGCCCGAGTCGCCGGGGATGCCCGGCGTGAGGGTGTAGACGGGGTGGGTCCAGCCGTTGCCCTCGGTGCCGAGGCTCACGCCGGTCTTGGGGCTGAGCACGGCCACGCCTCCCCGGAGCGAGGAGTTGCCGTAGCTGTAGACGGTCTCGCCGAGGGCGGTGGGCCCGCCGATGCCGTTGGGCCCGCCGTAGACCGGGATCGAGGGGTTGACCTTGGCGTGATCGGCCGGGTCGAGGCGCACCAGCGCGAAGTCGTTGTACTGGCAGGCGTCGGGATCGGTCTCGCCGACGGCCTGCAATGGTGAGCCACGAGTTGTAGACGAGCGTGCCCGGCTGGCTGGCCCCGTCCACCTCCACCTTGGTGCCGAGGGGCAGCGACCCGGAGTCGCAGCCGTTGGTGTCGGTGGCGGCGCCGGTGCCCGAGCAATGCGCGGCCTGCAGTATGAGCTAGCCGAGTGACGTTCGCTACATGCGGCACGGGAAATGGTGGGCGGCGCGGAAGCGTTGTTCACCCTTGGAGGCCTGTACATCCACGGTGGCCTGCCGCCGAGACTGTCACACCCCCTGCGGATACTGGACCCATGGCACGACAGCTAGCCCTCATCGAGACCACGCCCGAATGGCGAATCGACGAGCGAACCCGCGAGATCGGCCGCCGGGGCATCGCCCAGGCCCGCGCCGCCCTGGCCGCCGCCCGTCCCGCACCCGACAACGCCCCGACCCAACACCGGTCGGCGGCCTGAGCGTCGGTCGCGGAGTGCCGGTGACCGCCGCCGAGGCCGACGGAGTCCGTCGCGCCGTAGGGTGCGGCCATGACTGACGTCGTGATCGTCGAGGCCGTCCGCTCGCCCGTGGGTCGCCGGGGGGGAGGGCTGTCCACCATGCACCCTGCCGACCTCCTGGCCACCGTGCAGCTAGCTGCGATCGACCGGTCCGACGTCGACCCGGAGGCGGTGGGGCAGGTGGTCGGCGGCTGCGTGAGCCAGGTGGGCGAGCAGTCCTTCAACGTCGCCCGCACCGCCTGGCTGGCCGCCGGGCTGCCCCAGTCGGTGGCGGCCACCACCGTCGACACGCAGTGCGGCTCGTCCCAGCAGGCCACCAACGTCGCCTCCAGCCTGGTCGGCGCGGGTGTGGTCGAGGTCGCCCTCGCCGCCGGCGTCGAGGTCATGAGCCGGGTGCCCATCGGGTCGAACTCCCGGGGCGAGTACGGCCGCCCCATCCCCAAGGCCTACTTCGGCCGTTACGAGTTCACCTCCCAGTTCGAGGGGGCCGAGCGCATCGCCGAGAAGTGGGGCATCTCCCGCGACGACGCCGACCGGTTCGGCCTCCGCTCCCAGGAGCTCGCCGCCGAGGCCTGGGCACAGGACCGCTTCGGGGCCCAGTTGGTGGCGATCGACGCTCCCGACCTCGACGATGAGGCCAAGCCCACCGGCTCGTACCATCGAGTGGATCGCGACGAGGGCCTGCGGGACACGTCGCTCGAGAAGCTGGCCACGCTCAAGCCCGTGGCCCGGGAGGACGGCGTGCACACCGCCGGCTCCTCGTCGCAGATCTCCGACGGCGCCGCCGCCGTGCTCATGACCACCTCCGAGCGGGCCGAGGCCCTCGGTCTCCGGGCCCGGGCCCGGGTGGTCGACACCTGCCTGGTGGGAGTCGACCCCGTGCTGATGCTCACCGGCCCGATCGACGCCACCGCCCGCCTGCTCGAGCGCACCGGGCTCACCATGGCCGACCTCGACACCATCGAGATCAACGAGGCCTTCGCCTCGGTCGTGCTGGCCTGGGCCAAGGAGCTGGGCGCCGACATGGACGTCGTCAATCCCAACGGGGGCGCCATCGCCCTCGGCCACCCCCTCGGAGGCACCGGCGCCATCCTCCTCACCAAGGCCCTGCACGAGCTCGAGCGCACCGGCGGACGCTACGGGTTGGTCACCATGTGCTGCGGTGGCGGCCTCGGCACCGGCACCCTCATCGAACGCCTCGCCTGAAGGCGCTCCCCCCACTTCCCCCACGAGCGAGGCCGGCCGTTGCCGGCCGTGCCAGCGGAGGCGAAGATGGCGGTCAGTGAGGAACGACGGCTGGAGCTCTACCGGAGCATCGAGGACGCCCACGGCCCTCGGGTGGCGGCCACGATGATGGAGTACCTGCCGCCGGTGGGCTGGGGCGATGTGGCCCGTCAAGGCGACATGGACCTCCTTCGGCGCGACGTGCGAGGCGACATGGATCTGCTGCGGCGGGACATGGAGACCGGTTTCGATCAGATCCGCAAGGAGATGCGCAGCGAGAGCGGCCGGCTCGAGCTCCGCATGGACAGCGGCTTCAACCAGCTCCGCGCCGAGATGCACGAGGGCTTCGGCGCGGTGCGCACCGACTTCGCGGCGATCATCGCCGCCCAGACCCGCTCGATGGTGTTGATGGTGCTGGGCTCGGTGTTCACCGTCGCCGCCCTCGCCTTCGCCACCGCCTGGGCTCGCTGAACGCTCGCGGCTCTCGCCGCCCAGACCCGCCGACTCCCCTCCCGGGAGGTCCCTGGTGCGCCGCACCTTCGTCGTCGCCGCCGTGCTGCTCTTACCCCTGGCCGCCTGCGGGCGGCTTGGCGGCCAGAGCTCGGGCCAGCCCGGCCAAGGTGTGGTGGTGCGGGTGGTCGACGGCGACACCGTGGTCGTCCGGGTCGCCCAGGTCACCGAGACGGTCCGGCTCATCGGGATCGACACCCCCGAGACGGTCAAGCCCGACACGCCCGTGCAGTGCTTCGGCCCGGAGGCCTCCCACCACCTGAAGGAGCTCCTGGCGCCCGGTACCGCGGTCGACCTGGCCCGCGACACCGAGGCCCGTGACCACTTCGGTCGCTTGCTGGTCTACTTGTGGCGGGCCTCCGACCGCCGCTTCGTCAACCTGGACCTGGTGGCCGGCGGCTACGCCCGCACGCTCGACATCGCCCCCAACCTCGCCCACCGGCGCGACTTCGCCACTGCCGCCGCCGACGCCCGGGCCGAAGGGCGTGGCCTCTGGTCCGCCTGCCCCTCAGGACCCGGTCGTTAGCCCGGTAAGGTCGTCCGACCCCACCCACCACCCTGAGCGACGGCGCCCACGGCGCCGGTCGGTAGATTTTGGGCGTGGCCACCCTCGGCGAACGTCTCGGTTACGCCCCCGACGCCCGTCTCCTCATCATCAACTGCGACGACCTCGGCTCGAGCCACGCCGCCAACGACGGTGTGTACGACGCCCTCCGCAACGGTCTGGCCACCAGCGCCACCCTCATGGTGCCCTGCCCCTGGGCCCGGGAGGCGGCCGCCCGCTACCGGGGGGAGGACGTCGGCGTCCACCTCACCCTCAACGCCGAACACGACCTCTACCGCTGGGGACCGATCACCGTCGCCCCCTCGCTGCTCGACGGCGACGGCGGCTTCCCCCGCACGGTGGAGGACGTCTGGGACCACGCCGACCTCGAGGAGGTGCGCCGCGAGCTGAGGGCACAGGTGGAGCGGGCCATCCTCTGGGGCTTCGACATCACCCACCTGGACTCCCACATGGGCACGCTCCAGCTCCGGGCCGAGTTCTTCGACGTGTACCTCGACCTGGCCACCGAGTTCGCCCTGCCGATGCGGCTGTCGGGCGCCTCCACCGAGCGGGTGGTGGGCTTCCCCTTCCGGCGCCTGGCCGCCGAGGTGGGCGTGGTGTTCCCGGACCACTTCGTGGTCGTGCGGGACGGGGTCGGGAGCCGCAAGGCGATCGAGCGCACCGTCACCGACCTGCGCCCCGGGGTCACCGAGCTCTACGTTCACCCCGCCATCGACACGCCCGAGATCCGCGCCCTCGCCCCCGACTGGCCGGGCCGGGTCGACGACCACCACCTGCTCACCGCCGACAGCGAGCTGACTGTGACCCTGGAGCGGGCCGGGGTGCACCGCATCGGCTACAAGCCCCTGCGCGACCTCCAGCGCGCCGCCTGAGTCGAGGCCCCTCAGCGTCAGCGCCGCACGCGCCCCTGGAACACGCGGCTGACCGACGCGCCGGCGGCGCGGACGTAGAAGCCGATCGGGCCCACCCAGGAGATCTCCGCCCGAGCATGGCCCGCGGCCTCGAGCTCACCGCAGAGCGACCCGAGCACGGCCGAGCCCACCCCGGTGCCGCCCGCCTCCGGGTCGGTGCCGATGGGACCGACCCAACCCGCCCGGTTCACCGAGTGACAACCGAACCCCAGGACCCGCCCGTCCTCGGCGGCCACGGCGGCGACGCACCCGCCCCGGTCGACGGCTCGCTCCAGCTCGGGGCGCCAGTGCGGCCAGTGCCGGGCCACCAGCTCGGCCACCCCCGCGCTGGCGGCACGGTCGGGTACGCGCCGCAGCACCACCCCTTCGGGCGGGTCGGCCCGGAAGGACGACGGGCAGCTCAGGTTGAGCACGGCCCCGTCGTCGTGGTAGCCGGCCGCCTCGAACAGGCAGAGGGCGCCGGTCCGGGCCACGTCCACCCCCGGCCACAGGTAGAACGGAGCTTCGCCTCCCGCCCGGACCTCGCCCCCGCCCTGGGAGTCGACCCATTCCTCGGCCGCTCCCAGCAGGGCCCGCCCGAGACCCCGGCGCCGGTGGTCGGGATGGACGGCGACGAACCGGACGTGGCCCACCGCCCGGCCATGCTCCGGGCGGCCACCGGCCGGACGGACCACGGCCGCCACCGCACCCCGTCCCGACTCGTCGCCGATGACCACCGCGACGTCGGGATCGCCCCAGCAGCAGGCGCCCAGGTCGCCGGCGGTGAGACCTTCGTCGGGCAGGGCGGCGGCGGCCAGGTCGGCCAGCGCGGCCAGGCGCTCGGGCCCCCAGGGCCGGAGGTTCAGAACTCGGTCTGGTCGGAGAGCTTGGCCTGGATGGCCTTGTACTCGGGGCTCTGGGTGAGGGGCATGAGCGACATCAGCTTGCCCATGTTGCCGGTGACCTTCATCTTGCCCTGCATGAACGCGGCGTTCGGGTCGAGCTCGCCCTTCAGCACCTTCACCGAGTCGTCGTAGGTGGACGTGAGGGTGAACTCGGCCTGGTCGTCCTCGCCCAGGGAGTTCTCGATGATCTTGCCGTTGTCGATCACCGTGAAGTACTTGGCGTCGCCCTCTGGCGTGCCGGTGACGACGTACTGCATGCGGGCGGTGGCGCCGGGCCGCTCGGGGAACTCCTGAGCCAGGTCCTTCTGCAGGTCGAGCCACTCTTGGGTGAGGTACTTCGCCATCGCGGGCCTCCGGAGATCTCGGGTGGGTCGGGATCCGGAGCGTAGTGGCGCGCGTCAGCGCAGTCCGGCGAAGAGGTCGTCCTCGGGCACGTCGGAGGGCACCTCGCTGCGGGCGAGGATGTAGTCCTCCTGGGGGTGCACGGTGGCGGCCACGTCGTCGGGGATGCCGAACCAGAACGGCGACTCCGGGTCGATCTGGGTGGCGTGGGCCCGCAACGCCCCGGCGCGGACGTCGTAGAGGCCGGTGACGTCGACGTGGGTGGTGATCCGGTGGTCCTGGGACGGGCGTGACAACCACTTCTCGTCGAAGGGGGACTCGAGACCCAACTCCTGGAACGTGGTGTGCAGGGCCAGGATCCGGGCCTGCGACCAGGTCGAGTAGTACACCTTCTGCACGCACCAGGGCGGGCCCGCCTCCGGGTACGCGTCGGGGTCGGCGGCGGCGTCCACCGCCGCCATGGTCACCTCGTGCACCCGCAGGTGGTCGGGGTGGGGGTAGCCCTGTTGGTCGTCGCCGTAGGTGAGGACCACCTGCGGCTGCTCACGCCGCAGCACCGCGACCAGGCGCCCCACCGCCTCCTCCAGCGGGGCCCGGGCGAAGCACCCGGGGTCGGCGTTCTCGGGGCTGTCGGGCATGCCCGAGTCGCGGTAGCCGAGCATGACGATGTCGTCGTAGCCGATGATCTCGGCCGAGCGGGCCAGCTCCTCCATCCGCACCTCGCCCAGCCGGGCGCGTACCTCGGGGCGGTCCATGGCCGGGTTCAAGATGTCGCCGGCCTCGCCCCCCGTGCAGCACACGAGCACGGTGTGCACGCCCTCCGCGTGGTAGCGGTGCACCGTGCCCGCTCCCTTGGAGGCCTCGTCGTCGGGATGGGCGTGCACCGCGAGCAGGCAGAACTGGTCGGACATCGCACTCAAGGTACGCCCTCCCCCACGGGTAGCCTCCCCCTCGATGGCTCGAGCGGCCCCGTGAAGATGAACGCCGAGACCTGGCGATGGATCTGGTTGGCCGCCACCGCCGTGTTCGCCGGCGGCGAGATGCTGATCGCGGGAACGTTCTTCCTGGCACCCTTCGCGGTCGGGGCCGCCGTGGCCACCGTGCTGGCCTTCGCCGGCACCGCGCTGTGGGTGCAGTGGGCGGCCTTCGTGGCCACCTCCGCCGCCGCCTTCGCCGCCATGCGACCGCTGGCCCGCCGCCTGGACCGCGGCCCCTCACAGGAGGGCATCGGGTCCAAGCGGCTCCTGGGCCAGCACGCCACCGTGCTCGAGCCCATCCCCGCCGACCACCGCCTGGGCCTGGTCCAGGTGCACCGGGAGGAGTGGCGGGCCGAGGCGGTCGGTGGTGGGGAGGTCCCGGCCGGCACCCGCGTGAAGGTGGTCGACGTCCAGGGCACCCGGGTGATCGTCGCACCGCTCGACCCCCTGCCCCGATCCATCGAGGAGTGACCCATGGCCACCGCCCTGCTCGCCGTGCTGATCGTCCTGGGGGTCCTGCTCTTCATCTACGTCGTGTCCGGGGTGCGGATCGTGCGGCCGTTCCAGCGGGGGGTGAAGGAGATGCTCGGCAAGTACCAGGAGACCGTCGACCCCGGCCTGCGCCTGATCATCCCCTTCGTGCAGACCATCCGCCTGGTCGACATGCGCGAGCAGGTGGTCGACGTGCAGCCCCAGGAGGTCATCACCTCCGACAACGTGGTGGTGTCGGTCGACGCCGTCATCTACTACGAGCCCACCGATCCCCAGCGCCTCGTCTACAACGTGGCCAACTTCATCCTCGCCATCACCAAGCTGGCCCAGACGAACCTGCGCAACGTGATCGGCGACATGCAGCTCGACGAGGCCCTCACCAGCCGCGACAAGATCAACCTGGCCCTGCGCCAGATCCTCGACGACGCCACCGACAAGTGGGGCGTGCGGGTGGGGCGGGTGGAGATCCAGCGCATCGACCCGCCGCCCGACGTGATCGCCTCCATGCACGAGCAGATGCGGGCCGAGCGCACCCGGCGGGCGGTGGTCACCGAGGCCCAGGGGCGGCGGGAGGCCGCCATCACCACCGCCGAGGGCGAGAAGCAGGCGGCCATCCTCTCGGCGGAGGGCAACCGGGAGCAGCAGATCCTCAACGCCCAGGGCGAGGCCGAGGCCACCCGGGCGCGGGCCGAGGCGGAGCGGTACCGCCAGCTCACCGTGGCCGCCGGTGAAGGTGAGGCCATCCGCACCGTCTACGGCGCCATCCACGAGGGCGAGCCCTCCCCCGACCTGATCGCCATCAAGTACCTCGAGGCGCTCGGCCGCATCGCCAACGGCAAGGCCACCAAGATCTTCGTGCCCGCCGACATGGGCGGCGTGCTCGGCTCCATCGGCGGCATCGCCGAGCTGTTCCGCGGCGACGAGCCCGACGGCGGCGAGGACGGCCGGGGCGAGCGGGCGCAGCGGGCCGGGCGTCGGCGGGCGGAGGCCCCGGCGGTGCCCGCCCCACCCTCGCCGGCCGCGGTCGCCCCGGCGCCACCACCGGCGCCCCCCGCCGCCCCTCCCGGGGAGCTCCCGCCCGTGCCTCCTGCCGGCCCGGTGGGGTGAGCGAGCCCGAAAGGCGAGCGCACCAAAAGCACGGCGCCCGTCCCCCGGGCACGGTGCGGCGGCAGCGGGCAGAGTAGGGCGGGGTCGCCGCCGGGCGACCGATGGGAGGAGCGGAATGCCCCAGCGATCGGCCCACGAAGCGGTGAACTCCTACTTCACCGATGCGGCCCGCATCCTCGACCTCGACGCCGAGCTCTACCCGGTGCTCACCTCCGCCTACCGGGAGCTGGCGGTGCAGGTGCCGGTGCGCCTCGACGACGGTGACCTGCTGGTGGTGCGGGGGTACCGGGTGCAGCACAACGGCGCCCGCGGGCCCTACAAGGGCGGGATCCGCTACCACCCCGACGCCGACCTCGACGAGGTGCGGGCGCTGGCGTCGCTGATGACCTGGAAGACGGCCCTGGTCAACGTCCCCTTCGGTGGCGCCAAGGGCGGCATCGAGGTCGACCCGGGCGGGTTGAGCGCCGCCGAGCTCGAGCGCATGACCCGCCGGTTCACCATGGCCATCAGCCACGTGCTCGGCGTCTACCGCGACATCCCGGCTCCTGACATGAACACCAACGCCCAGGTGATGGCGTGGATGATGGACGCCTTCTCGTCCAAGGCCGGGTACACGCCGGCGTGCGTGACCGGCAAGCCCCTCGACCTGGGCGGCGCCCCCGGTCGGGAGGCGGCCACCGGCCGGGGATGCGTGTTCGTGCTGGCCGCCTGGGCCGAGCACCACGGTCGTTCGCTCGAGGGCATCCGGGTCGCGGTGCAGGGCTTCGGCAACGTCGGCTCCTGGTTCGCCCACGAGGTCGCCGGCCGCGGCGCCCGGGTGGTGGCGGCCTCCGACCTCCAGGGCGGGGTCCATGACCCCGACGGCCTCGACGTGGGCGCGCTGCGTGACCTGGCCGCCGCCGGGCGGCCGCTCTCGGAGATCCCGGGCGGTGTGGCCCTCACCAACGACGAGCTGCTGGCGTGCGAATGCGACGTGCTGGTGCCCGCCGCCCTCGGCGAGGTCATCACCGAGGACAATGCCGCCGCGGTGAGGGCCGAAGTGGTGCTGGAGGCGGCCAACCAGCCGGTGACCCCCGAAGCCGACAAGCTGCTGGCCGACGGGGGCGTGGCCGTGATCCCCGACATCCTCGCCAACGCCGGCGGGGTGGTGGGCTCCTACTTCGAGTGGACCCAGAACATCCAGCAGTTCACCTGGAAGGAGTCGCGCTTCAACCGGGAGCTGGAGGACATCATGACCGCCGCCTACACCGCCACCCGGGAGACCGCCGAGCGCCACGGTTGCTCCATGCGCCAGGCGGCCTACGCCATCGGCATCGAGCGGGTGGCCAACGCCGCCCGCATGCGCGGCTATGTCTGACGGTTCCTCGTCCGGCGGAGCGGATCGACCCGGAAGCGCACCGAGCGGTCCGACGACCAGGGCGCGTACGGCGCCATGGTGAACCCGGCGAGGGTCACCAGCACCTGGTCGTAGTTGACCCGCCAGCCCGAGAAGTCGGCCCAGGCCTGGTCGAGGTCGGCCCGCAGGGGCACCCCGGCGGTGGCCAGGCCGGCGCACACCTCGTCGAACTCGCCGCGGGCGATGCTGATCCGGTCGGTGGGCGCCGGGCTGGGGTCATGGGGGATGGCGAAGTAGTCGGCGATGCGGCGCAAGGAGAGGTAACCGGCCCGGAGGCAGAGCTGGGCCTGGGGCATGGGCGCGGCGTCGACGGTGGAGGCCATCAGGGCGGCGGCGTCGAGCACCGCCCCCGCCGAGGTGATCCAGGACCGTCCGGGCAACGGCGAGCGGAAGAAAACCAGGGAGGGCTGGGAGGTGTGGGTCTCCTCGATGTCGGCGAACCACTCCTCCCATGTGGCGAAGAGCGCGTCGCTGCGGTCCAGCCAGCCGATGGCGTGGTGGCGCCGGATCATCTCGGCGGCCGACGGCGGGTCGCCGGCGCGCACCTCGAGCATGGCCACCTGCAGCTCGCGGCGCTGGAACGAGGCGTAGATGGACGGCAGGTAGCTGATGAGGAGGGCGATGAGGCCCAGGCCGATCACCGCCTCCACCACCGCGGCGACGGAGGCGGGCAGGTCGTCGGGAGCGGCAAAGCCCAGGGTCGTGATCGAGGAGCCGCTCACCACCACCGCCGTCCGCGGGCCCCCTCCTTGGATCCCCCAGAAGATGGCGGTGAAGCCCACGGCGACGCCCGCCACCCAGACCCCGGGGAGCAGCACGAGGGTGAGGGGCGCGTAGATGGCCATCACCCGGTCGCGCCCCTCGTAGGTGCGGACCCACCGCAATCGGAGGTCGAACAGCTTGCGGGCGAAGACGAAGACCTGGCGCGAGAGCCACACCGGGCTCCCTCGGGGCAGCACCACCGTGCGCACCGCCGAGAGGGCTACCGCCACCACCACGACGGCCCCGCCCACGACCGCGGCCACCCGCAGGGCGATCACGGTTCAGTCGTCGTCGTCGGGCGCGTCGTCCGGACCCTTGGCGGCGGCGGCCTCCCGGTCGGCCCGCCGGGACTGGTAGGCGCCGATGCCCACCCCCGCCGCGCTGAACAGGTAGTAGATGCCGAGGGGCGGGATGAACACCAGGAACAGGGCCAGGGCGAAGGCGCCGATGGTGAACGCCCGTGTGCGGTTGGGGCGTCGGGCCGACACCAGCGCGGCCCCGGCCATCAGCACCGGCACGGCCACGATGGCGGCGCCCGGCCCGGCCACCTCGGTTAGGTAGGTGGAGCGGTAGACGGGATCATCGTCGGCCTTGGCCTTGGCCGTGGCCTCGGGGATGTCGCCGTCGGCCCGCAGGTCGGCCACCACCGCCGCGGGCACGTCGAGCACCGCCTGGGGCACCACCGGCACCGCCAGCAGCAGGCCGGCGGCCACGAGCGAGAAGAGGAAGCCGAACAGCACCGCCCGCCCTCCCGGCACCGACGTGATCCGTGCCAGCCGCCGAGCGAGCGGGTTGCTCGGCTCCGACACCGGTGCCACCTGGGGCCGGCGGGATGGTCGCTTCACCCCGGTGGACCCGGCCCCGGTGGCCGCAGGCTTGGCCGTTTCGACCTGGCCGCCGGCACCGGTGGCTCGGGCTCGCCGGGCAGCCAGTGCCTCGCGGGCGGCGCGGTTCTGGGCGGCGCGCCTGCGCTTGGCCGAGTTCCTGTCGGTCACGTCGACGACGCTAACGGTCGGCCGTGACGGCGGATCCACGCGTGCATGGCGATCCCGGCGGCGACACCGGCATTGAGGGAACGGGTGGAGCCGTACTGGGCGATGGAGCACACCACCGCCGCCGCCTGGCGCGCCGGCGCCGACAGGCCCGGGCCTTCCTGGCCGAACACCAACACGGCCCGCTCCGGCAGCTCGGTGCGCTCCAACGGCTGCGCCCCGGGCAGGTTGTCGATGCCGACGACGGTGAGGTCGGCCGTCGCCGCCCAGTCGGCGAGATCCTCGACCGAGGGGTGGTGGCGGAGGTGCTGGGAGCGGTCGGTCACCATCGCACCCCGGCGGTTCCAGCGCCGCCGGCCCACGATGTGCACCTCGGCGGCGAGGAAGGCGTTGGCGGTGCGCACGACCGTGCCGATGTTGCGGTCGTCCTCCCAGTTCTCGATGGCCACGTGGAAGGGGTGCCGGCGATGGTCGAGATCGGCGACGATGGCGTCGTGGCGCCAGTAGCGGTAGCGGTCGACCACGTTGCGCCGGTCGCCGGCAGCGAGCAGCGCGGGATCGAGGCGGGGGTCCTCCGGCCATGGCCGCGGATGCGGACCGACACCGACGGCCATGGGTCGGTTCTAGCAGGGCGTTTCCCGTCGGCCCTCGGGGCGGTCACGATGGTCGGGATGACGAGGGCGTTGCGCAGGGTCGGCCGATCGCTCACGATCGCTCGATCCCCGGCGGCGTCACGCCGATGGGGGGAGGTGAACGCAGCTCGCCCAGCGCCGGGTCGCGCCCTGGCCGTCGCCTTCGCCGCGGTGTTGGCGTTGGGGCCGACCCTCGCCCTCGCCCCGGACGCCGCCGGTGCCACCCCCCTGGAGGTGCCAGCCGGCGCCGGTCAGCGCATCGACCCGGCGCTGGACGGCGTGCCCGTGGCCAGCGCCGAGCTGCGCCGCGCCGAGGGCGCCGTCGACCGTGCCCAGGGCCGCCTCGACGCCGCCATCGAGGAGCTCGAACGCCTGGGGCGGGTGCTGGAGGACCTGGCCGCGGAGCGGGCCGGCACGGAGGCGGAGCTGGCCGACGCCACCACCGGGGTGGCCGCCGCCGAGTCGACGCTGGCCCTCGCCCGCCAGCGACTGGCCGGCGCGGTGGCGGGCGAACATGACGCCCGGGACCGCCTGGCCGGCGCCCGCGCCGATCTGCGCATGGTCGCGGTGGACCGCTACATCCGCTCGGAGGACCCGGCGGCGACGCTCTTCGAGGGCGACGCACGGCTCGGCCTCAGCCGCGGCCGGCGCCGGGTGCTGGGGGCGGCGGTCACCGCCGACAAGGTGGCGCGCGTCGTGCGCCGCGAGGGCGAGCTGGCGGCAGCGGTCCGCGCTCGTCGGGCGGCCGAGGGGCGGGTGGGCGATGCCGAGAACCAGCTCGCCCGCGCCCAGGAGCACCGCCGGGACGTGGCCGCCACGCTGGCCGATGTGTCGGCTCGGATCGATGGCACCCGGCACGAACAGGCCCGCCAGGCCGGCCGGGTCAACACCGCCACGGTCGATCGCGACCACGCCCTCCTCGGCGTACTGGACGCCAGGGTGCTCTCGGAGGTCAGTGGGGCGGACTTCCCGCTGGTGGCCCTCGACGCCTATTGGAAGGCGGCCCGGGCCGCCCCCTGCCCGGGAGAGTGGTGGGCGCTGGCCGGCGTCGGCTGGAACGAGAGCGGTCACGGCACCCACGGCGGCAGCGCCCTCGACGCCATCGGCCGCACGACCCGCCCGATCATCGGCATCGCCCTCAACGGTGGGAACGACACCGCCCGGGTGGGCGACACCGACGGCGGACGCCTCGACGGCGACCCTGGCGTCGACCGGGCGGTCGGGCCCATGCAGTTCATCCCCTCCACGTGGGCCAGGTGGGGCTCCGACGGCGACGGCGACGGCACGGCCGACCCACAGAACCTCTACGACGCCGCCCTCGCCGCCGCCCGCTACCTCTGCGCCGCCTCCGGCGACCTGCTCTCCGACGCCGGCCTGCGCCGGGCCTACCTCGCCTACAACCACTCCGGCCTCTACGTGGACATCGTGCTGCGCCGCGCCCGCTCCTACCAGGCCACCGTCGAGGTCCCCCCGAACCGCTGACGCCGCCAGGCACCGCCGCACCGGGCCTCACCGCGAACCGGGCGAGGGGGACTTGCGGGCCGAAGAGCCCCATGCCATGCTCCCGGCCCCTTAGCTCGGGGGACGCCGGTGATGCGAACAGGGACTGTCAGGACATTGGCCGTGGCGGCCATCTTCGCCCTTGTGGTGGGCGCGTGCTCGGGCGCTGGCGACGAGCCCTCGGCCCGGGGAGGCGACAGCGGCGAGTCGCGCTCCGAAGGCGTGCCCGACCCCGACGCCACCCTCCGCTACGGCATCGACCTCACCGCCGCCTTCACCGGCTCGTTCGACCCGGCCAAGGTACGCGGCTGCGACCGGCCGATCCTGGATCTGATCTACGACCGCCTCGTGCGCCGGGACGCCGACAACCAGCTGGTGCCCGGATTGGCCAAGTCGTGGGAGATCGGCGATAACGCCCTCACCATCCAGCTCAAGCCGAACGTGAAGTTCTCGAACGGCGAGGCCTACGACGCCGAAGCGGTCAAGGCCGGACTGCTTCACAACAAGACCAACCCGCTGTTCGGCGCGCTCCAGAAGGTGGAGTCGATCGACGTGATGGGTCCGCTGGAGCTGAGGCTGAACCTCGTCGACAACAGCGGCCTCCGCGTCCTCTACGGCTTCACCTCCACCGACTCCTGGATCATCGCTCCCGCCGCCCTCGAGACAGCGGGCGACAAGCCGGTCGGCGCCGGGCCGTTCGTGCTCGAGCGGTACGCCCCCAACTCGCGCATCGTGCTGCGCCGCAACCCGAAGTACTTCCAACCGGACCGCTTCAAGTTGGGCGGCGTGGAGTTCATCCAGGTCGGCGCCGGGCCGCCCTCTGTCACCGCCATCCGGTCGCAGTCGGTCGACCTGGTGCGCTTCCTCCCGGAGTCGTTGGGGGCGGTCAGGCGAGACCCCCGTTTGGGGACGGCGATCCGCAAGTCCGGGGCCTACCTGCAGGTCCAGTTCCGCCTCTCCTCCAAGCCGCTCGACGACGTGCGGGTGAGGCGGGCCATCGCCCACGCCATCGACCGCAAGGCGATCAACGAGGTGGTCCTCGGCGGCGAGGGCGAGGTGGCCTCCCAGACGTTCCCCAAGGGCCATCCCGCCTACGTCCCCGAGGTGGCCGACCGCTACCCCTACGACCCCGACCGGGCCCGCCAGCTCCTGGCCCAGGCCGGCCACAAGGACGGCTTCGACTTCGAGATGGTGGTGCCGAGCGGCGTGGCCCTGGCCGAGCGCCAGAGCGTGATCATCCAGGAGCAGCTCAAGGAGGTGGGCATCAGGGCCACCATCCGCAAGGCGCTCGGCAGCGAGCTTGCCAGCATCTACTACATCGGTCGGCAGGGCGACGCGCTGGTGGCGGCGGCCACGGCCCAGGCCAACCCGCCGATCATGTTGAACCCCTTCTTCGGCAAGGGCCAGTTCGCGGCGATCTCCAACGGCGCCGAGAACCCCCAGATCTCCGACATCTTGAGCCAGGCCCTCACCACCCAGGACACCGACAAGATGATCGACCTGGTGCGCCAGGCCAGCAGGATCGTCGTCGACCAGGCACTCGAGCTGCCCATCGCCTTCGTTCCCCAGCTGGTGGCCTACGACAAGGAACGGGTGGGCGGCACCGTGCGGGCTCCCTTCGACTTCTGCGAGGCCGACGACTTCAGCGACGTGTTCGTCAAGAAGTCCTGACCCCGGCTCATGCTGGCCTTCTTCGTCCGACGTCTCCTCCTGCTGACACCCCTGCTCATCCTGATCTCCTTCGGGGTCGTCGCCCTCGTGTTGCTCATTCCCGGCGACCCGGCCCGCCAACTGGCGGGGATCGACGCACCCCAGGCCGAGGTCACCGCCATCCGGGAGCAGTACGAGCTGGACGAGCCCCTACTTGTCCAGTACGGACGCTGGCTGGGCGGGGCCGTGCGCGGTGATCTCGGATCGTCGATCTTCCAGGACCGACCGGTGGTGACAGAGCTCGGCGACCGCTTGCCGGTGACGTTGAGCCTGGCCGTCGGCGCCCTCGCGGTCATGCTCTTGATCGGCGTGCCGGCCGGCATCCTCGCCGGGACCCGACCGGGTTCGCTGCTCGACCGGCTGATCACCGTGTTCACCAGCCTCTCCCTGGCCCTGCCGCCGTTCTGGGTGGCGATGGTGCTGGTCGTGCTGTTCGCGGTGACGTGGAGGGTGGTGCCGGCGATCGGCTATGTGCGCTTCACCGACTCCCCGGTCGATTGGGCCACCCACCTGTACCTGCCGTGGTTCGCCCTGGGCCTGGGCGGCTCGGCCACCCTGGCCCGCCAGGTCCGGGGGTCGCTCGTCGACGTGCTGGAGCAGGACTACATCCGCACCGCCGACGCCAAGGGCTTGCCCCCTCGTCGCATCATCGGCAAGCACGCGCTCAAGAACGCCGCCATCGCCCCCCTGACCGTGCTCGGCATCCAGTTCGCCTACCTGCTCGGAGGCACGGTGATCATCGAGCAGATCTTCTCCCTCGGCGGCGTGGGCCAGTACTTCTTCGTGGCGCTGGTCAACCGAGACCTGCCGGTGATCCGTGGCGTCGTCGTGGTGGTGGCGCTCACCTTCATCACGCTGAACCTCGTCGTCGACGTCCTCTACACCTACCTCAACCCCAAGGTGCGGCTGGGATGACCTCGATCCGCGAGACGGCGGCACCTCCCATCGAGGCGATCGCCCCCTACGAACCGGGCGGGGTGTCGGTGGCCCCGTTTCGGCGGTTCGGCCAGCGCTTCCTCGCCAACCGCAGCGCCTTCATCGCCCTCGGCTTCCTCGTGGTGCTGGTGGCGGTGGCCATCCTGGCACCGTGGCTCACGCCGGAGGACCCCAGCCGGCAGCACCTGACCCGCATCAACGAGGGACCTTCCCGCGACTTCTGGCTCGGCACCGACGACCTCGGCCGCGACATCCTCAGCCGCATCGTGATCGGCACGCGGGTGTCGATGCGGGTGGCCTTGCAGGTGGTGCTGGTGGCCACGGTGGCCGCCGTGCCGCTGGGACTGTTGGCCGGGTACTTCGGCCGGTGGGCCGATGCTGTGCTCATGCGGGTGATGGACGCCCTGTTCACCGTGCCACCTCTCATCCTGGCGCTGGCGGTGGCGTCGCTGCTCGGCCCGAGCCTCAACAACGCCGCGTTCGCCATCGCCGTCGTGTTCGTCCCCGGCTTCGTCCGGGTCATCCGGGCCCAGGTGCTGGCCATCCGGGAAGAGACCTTCATCGAGGCGTCCCGGTCGATCGGCACCGGCCCGGTCAGGATCATCGCTCGCCACGTGCTGCCCAACGTGGCCTCACCGCTCATCGTCCAGGTCGCCCTCGGGTTCGGCTACGCCCTCCTGGCCGAGGCCGGCCTCAGCTTCCTCGGCCTGGGCGCGCAGTCGCCCGACACGAGCTGGGGCCTCATGCTTCGGGGCGCCTACGACTTCATCCTCGAAGAACCGTGGCCGCTGATCCCACCGGGGGTGGCGATCGTCATCGCCGTCCTGGTCTTCAACCTGGTCGGCGACGGCCTGCGCGACTCCCTCGGACGCGAGACGGTGACGCTGGGGCTCGAACGATGAGCGCGCCGCTGCTGGAGGTGGAAGGCCTCAGGGTGCAGTTCGGCTCGTCCGGGGGCGCGCTGACCGTCGTGGACGACGTCGGCTTCAGCGTCGAGGCCGGGAAGACCCTCGGCCTGGTGGGCGAGAGCGGGTGCGGTAAGACCGTCACCGCGCTGGCCGTCATGGGCCTCCTACCGCCGAAAGCCAGCCGGGTGCAGGCCCGCCGCCTCCGATTCGACGGCCGTGACCTCACCGCTCTGTCCCGGGCCGAGCGTCGCCAGCTGCGCGGTGATGCCATGGCCATGGTGTTCCAGGAGCCGATGACCAGCCTCAACCCCGCTTACACGGTGGGCAACCAGATCGCCGAGACGGTCCAGGCCCACCGCAGCAGCGACCGCCGCAGCGCGTGGAAGCGGGCGGTGGAGGTGCTGGAGCTGGTGGGCATCCCCGACGCCGCCGGCCGGGCCCGGGACTACCCGCACGCCTTCTCGGGCGGTATGCGCCAGCGGGTGATGATCGCCATGGCCCTGGCCAACGAGCCCCGGATTCTCATCGCCGACGAGCCCACGACCGCGCTCGACGTGACCGTGCAGGCCGAGATCCTCGACCTCATGCGGTCCCTGCAACAAGAGCTCGGCATGGCCATGGTCTTCGTGACCCACGACCTCGGCGTGGTAGCCGACATCTGCCACGACGTGGCCGTGCTGTACGCCGGCCAGGTCGTCGAGCACGCCGGCGTCGACCACCTCTTCTCGGCCCCGGCACACCCCTACACCGCCGGGCTGCTGGCCTCGATGCCCCAGGCCACGCCGGCTGGGCGGCCACTGGCCATCATCCCCGGCGAGGTTCCGAGACCGGAAGACCAGCCACCCGCCTGCCGCTTCGCCCCCCGATGCCCGCATGTGCAGGCCCGCTGCGAAGCGGCCCTTGTCCCCCTGTACCGCGCCGGCGCCGCTTCTTCGCGATGTGTCCGGGTGGGCGAGCTCCCGCTGCGGGGAGTGGTCTCGACGGTGGACGACCGGTCGCCGCGGCAGAGGCCGTCGCCCCTCGACCTACCCCACCGGGCGCCGCTGCTGGAGGTCCGTGGCCTGTCCAAGAGCTTCCCGGTCCAACGAGGTGTGCTGCGGCGCACGGTGGGCCGAGTCCAGGCCGTCGACGGCATCGACCTCGACATCGGCGCCGGCGAGACGCTCGGACTGGTGGGCGAGAGCGGCTCGGGCAAGTCGACGGTGGCCCGCTTGATCCTGCGTCTCGTCGAGCCGTCCGCCGGCTCGGTGCGGCTCAACGGGCAGCCCATCCACAGCCTTGCCGCCGCCCCCCTGCGCCAGGCCCGCCGGCAGATGCAGATCGTGTTCCAGGACCCGTACTCCTCCCTCGACCCCCGGGCCACCGTCGGCGCCACCGTCGCGGAGCCGTTGCTCGTGCACGAGGACCTGTCGAGCGCCGAGCGAGAGGAACGGGTGATCGAGCTCCTCGGCCGGGTGGGTCTCGGTCGCCACTGCCTCGACCGCTACCCCCACGAGTTCTCCGGCGGCCAACGCCAGCGCATCGCGGTTGCCCGCGCCCTCGCCCTGGAACCCCAGCTCGTGGTGTGCGACGAGCCGGTCAGCTCGCTCGACGTGTCGACCCAGTCGCAGGTCATCAACCTGCTGATGCGCCTCCAGCGCGAGCTTGGGCTCTCGTACCTGTTCATTGCCCACGACCTCTCGGTGGTTCGCCACATCAGCGACCGGATCGCGGTGATGTACCTCGGCCGCATCGTCGAGGTGGGCGACGCCGAAGAGGTCTACCTGCGACCGACCCACCCCTACACCCAGGCGCTGCTGTCGGCCATCCCGTTGCCCGATCCCGGGGCGCAGCGGCGCCGGCGCCGCACCGTGCTCCGGGGCGACCCTCCGAGTCCCCTGCAACCGCCCCCGGGGTGCCGTTTCCATACCCGCTGCCCGCACGTCATGGACATCTGCCGGACGGCCGACCCGGTGGCGGTCACCACGCCCGGCGGCTCGACCGTGGCCTGCCACCTGGCCACCGCAGACGCGATCCCGGCCGGCGCCGCCGTGGAGGCCCAGTCGAGCGGTTGACTGCTCCGGAGCGCGGCCGCCTACCGGAAGTCAAAGGCCACCTTGATGGCGCCGGTGTCGCCCTGGTTGACGAGAGTGGTGAAGGCCTGGCGCCAGTCGTCGAGGGCGAAGCGGTGGGTGAGCATGCCCGAGAGGTCGATCCGGCCGTCGCTGATCAGCGCGAAGAAGTGCTCGTAGGCGTGGCGGCGGCGACCTTCGAAGGTCTCGTCGCCGAAGGCGTTGGAGCCCACCAGGCGCAGCTCCTTGAAGTACCACGGCGTCCACTCGAAGCGGCCGGGCGAGCTCACGCCGAGCTGCACCAGCGTGCCCTGTTCACGCAGCAGCCGGATGCCCACCTCCACCGTGTCCGGGGCACCGACGGTGTCGTAGACGACGTCGACGCCGCCGGGCCACGCCGCCGGCAGCCCGTTCCACGGCCGGCGCAGCACGCCGCCGGACCAGTCGGCCAGCCGCTCCACCAGCTCGGCCCGATCGTCCGGACGGAACACGGTGGCGCCGAGCCGTTCGGCCAGTGCCGCCTGGGCCGGCCAGCGGGCGACGGTGGCCACGTTCACGTCGTAGAGCTGGTTGAGGATGGCGGTGGCGGTGGTGCCGAGGGCGCCGGCGCCGTAGACGACGACGTTCGACCCCGGCGCCGGAGGGTGGTTGGTGATGGCGTGGAACGACACCGACCAGGGGTCGGCCAGCACGGCCAGCTCGTCGGTCACCCCGTCGGGCACGGGAAACGCCATCGACCGGTGAGCGGGGAGGAGCTCGGCGAACCCGCCGGTGGCCTCGGTGGCGTTGCCGGTGTGGATGCCGGGCGACAAGCGGCCTTCGTGGAAGTTCCAGCAGATCGAGTACTTGCCGGCGGCGCAGGCCGGGCACGGCGGCGTGATGCCCCGGGGCCGGCAGCCGGTGTTGGGGTAGAGCACCACCCGCTGGCCGGGGCCGAGCCCGGTGACCTGCGGTCCCAGCCGCTCGACGGTGCCGACCACCTCGTGTCCCAGGACCTGGGGGAAGCTGATGAACGCCGTCATCAGGTTGTCGTCGCTGCTGTCGAAGTCCATGAGGATCTGCTTGGAGTCCGACCCGCAGATGCCGGTGACCCGGGTGCGCAGCACCAGCCAGTCGTCGGCGATGAGCGGGGGGTCGGGGCGGTCCACCAGGGCCACGGGGCTGGCCGCCAGGTTGTGGAGCAGCGGGGGGTCGTCGGCGGTGAGCGGCTCCGGCCACGGCTCGGGTTCGGCGAGGAACTGGAGGGCCTTCACCGCGATCCCCCCTTGTCCACCACCATGGCCACCACACCGGCCATGAAGGAGTCGATGTCGGAGGTCTTGAGCTCGACGATGCCCTTCATGTCGGGCAGGTAGCGCTCGAACCCGTCGGACACGAGGGCTTCGGCGATCCCGGCGGCCACGGTCTCGGGCGGCTCGAGGGGACCGTCGTAGGCGGGGGCGTCGTTGCCGGGCTGATCCCAGATCTCGGTGTCGATGGCGCCGGGGTTGATGAGCCGGACCTCCACCCCGGTGTCCCAGAGATCGACCGCCATGGCCTCCGACCACCCGCACAACGCGAACTTCGACGCGCAGTACGCCGCCTCGCCGGGGACACCGAGCCGACCCGCCAGGCTCGACACGTTGGCGATGACGCCGGCGTCGCGGTCGAGCATGCGGGGCAGCACGGCCAGGCTCATGGCGACCGGTGAATGGAAGTTGGTACGCATCACGGTGGCCACCTCGTCGAGGTCGAGCTGTTGCACCGGGCGGCGCTTGGGGATGGCCGCGTTGTTCACCAGTGCGTCGAGGCGACCGAAGTGGTCCCATGCCTCGACGGCCAGGGCGGCGGCAGCGGCGGGGTCGGACAGGTCGACGGCCCAGGACCGGTGACTGTCGCCGTGAGCCGAGCAGCGCTCGAGCACCTCGGCCAGCCGGTCGGCCCGGCGGGCGACGATGCCGACGGTGGCGCCCCGCTCGGCCAGCATCGGTGCCAGCACCGCGCCGATGCCCGACGACGCGCCGGTGACGAGCACGGTGGATCCCTCGAGGGTGGGAAGGGGGCTCATGGGACGGTTCCTGTCTGTCACGGGAAGCTACCTGACGCCGGTGTCAGGTGCGGCCTGCCCACCGTGTCAGCAGCCGAGCCAGGGAGGCGGCCGCCTCCGGGCGGCGGAGTGGATACGGTGCGTCCATGTTGCTGGAGCATCTGGTCGTGCCCGTGGAGGACTTCGAGGCGGGCACCGGGTGGCACGTGCAGGACCGGGGGCTGTGCCGGGGCGACGCCTGCGTGCCGCTACCGGCGGGCGCCGCCGAGGGCGGCCAGGTCGACGTGGCCATGGTGGCTGCCGCCGCCGGCATGGCGCTGGTGGAAGACGAAGACGACGGCGTCTGGGCCTTGGGCTCCCGCGCCGGCGGCCACGCGCTGGAGGGCGCCGATCTGCCCGACCTTGTCCTGCCCGACCTCGACGGCAACCCCTTCCGGCTCTCCGCCCTCCACGGCCGCAAGGCGCTGCTGGTCGCCTGGGCCAGCTGGTGAGGGTGCCGTGCGAGCCTGCCCGGGTGGCAGGCGCTGGCGGCTGAGCTCGACCCCCTCGGCGTGGCCATCGCGACCGTGGCCCTCGACACCGGCGGCTCCGAGGCGGTGGCCCCGTTCGTACCCGAGGGGTTCACCCTCCCCGTCCTCGTCGACGCCGGCCACGAGACGGTCGAGCACCTCGGCTTCGTGAACGTGCCGATGGCGGTGTGGATCGACGAGGAAGGCCGCATCGCCCGGCCGGCCCACGCCGCCCACGTGGAGCGCAGCCCGTTGCGGGACCTGCCCGAGCCCGAGGGCGAGGACCGCATCAGCCGCATGCTGCGCCAGGTGAAGCGCATCCCCGATCGGGGCGACGACTACCCCGAGGAGGTGCGGGACTGGGCTCGCCGTGGCCCCGACTCACCGTTCGCGGTCGCCCCCGAGGAGGTCGCCGCCGCCAGCCGGCCGGTGGGGCGGGCCGAAGCCGAGGCGGCTGCCTGCTTCGAGCTGGGCCAGCGTCGATGGGGTCGGGGCGACCGGGAGGGCGCACGGCGGTGGTGGCGCCGGGCCCACGAGCTCGACCCGTCGAGCTGGTCCTACAAGCGCCAGGCCTGGTCGCTGGAGAGCACCGCCGAGGGCGAGCTCACCGACCTCATCCAAGCCCCCACCGAGGCCTACGGCACCGGCTGGCTGGAGGAGGTGGAGCGAACCGGCGCCGAGCACTACTACCCGACCTGACTCGGCCGCGTCAGGTCGATCCCGACCCCCGTCACCGGAAGTCCCGCGACCGGGTGGGGGCGGACAGCGGCAGGGCCTCGATCCTCTCGGCCACCACGTTCACCACGCCTTCGGCCCGCTCCAGGCGGCCCCGCACCAGCAGGGCCGGAGCCGAGCGGACCACCCGGCGGTACCGGGCCCAGCACCCCTTCGACACCACCACGTTGACGAGGCCGGTCTCGTCCTCCAGGTTCACGAACAGGGTGCCGTCGGCGGTGGCCGGACGCTGGCGGTGGGTGACCACCCCGCCCACCATCACCCGGCCGTCGATGGGGAGGGTGGCCAGGTCGGCGGCGCAGACCACGCCCAGCTCGGTGAGGTGGCCGCGCACGAAGCGGGTGGGGTGGCCCTCGGGGGACACGCCGGTGGCCCACAGGTCGGCGGTGGACTCCTCGGCCGGCGACATACCCGGGAGGCGGGGGGCGTCGGCCCCGGTGACCACACCGGCCAGGCGGTCGGGCCTGGACTGGGCCACCGCCCCCGCCGCCCACAGCGCCTCTCGCCGGGCGAGGGCGAAGCACCCGAACGCCCCGGCGGTGCCGAGCGCCTCCAGCACGTCGAGCCCCGCCCCGGTGCGCCGGGCCACGTCCTCCATGTCGGCAAAGGGCCGGCCGGCGGCGATGCGCTCGGCCAGCTCCTCGCCCACCCCCCGCACCGAGCCGATGCCGAGGCGCACCACCGGGCCCCCCCGGCCCCACTCCCCCGGTGGCGCACCGGCCCGGTTCCCCGGCTCGCCGCCGGGCTCGAGGATGGCCTTGGCGGCCGACGCGTTGACGTCGGGGGTGCGCACCTCCACGCCGTGGCGCCGGGCGTCCTGGACGAGGGTGTGGGGCGAGTAGAAGCCCATGGGCTGGGCGTTGAGCAGGGCGGCGCAGAACGCGGCCGGTTCGTAGCGCTTGATCCACGACGACGCGTAGACCAGGTAGGCGAAGCTCACCGAGTGGCTCTCGGGGAAGCCGTAGTTGGCGAAGGCGGCCAGCTTCTCCCAGATCTCGGTGGCCACCGCCCCGGTGACGCCGCGGGTGGCCATGCCGTCGTACAGCCGGGACCGCAAGCGCTCCATGCGCTCCCGGGACCGCTTCGAGCCCATGGCCTGGCGGAGCTGGTCGGCCTCGCCCGGGGTGAAGCCGGCGATGTCGATGGCCATCTGCATGAGCTGCTCCTGGAACAGGGGCACGCCGAGGGTCTTGCGCAACGCCGGCTCCAGCAGGGGATGCAGGTAGGTGACCGGCTCCTGGCCGTTGCGACGACGGATGTAGGGGTGCACCGACCCGCCCTGGATGGGACCGGGGCGGATGAGGGCCACCTCCACCACCAGGTCGTAGAACGTGCGGGGTCGCAGCCGGGGCAGGGTGGCCATCTGGGCCCGGGACTCCACCTGGAAGGTGCCCACCGAGTCGGCCCGGCACAGCATCTCGTAGACCTCGGGATCCTGGGGGAGGGTGGCCAGGTCGATCTGGTAGCCCCGGTGCTCGGCCACCAGGTCGACGGCGTAGTGCAGCGCCGACAGCATCCCCAGCCCGAGCAGGTCGAACTTCACCAGGCCCACCGCCGCGCAGTCGTCCTTGTCCCACTGGAGCACGCTGCGGTCGGCCATGCGCCCCCACTCCACCGGGCACACCTCCACCACCGGGCGGTCGCAGAGGACCATGCCGCCGGAGTGGATGCCAGGTGGCGGGGGAAGTGCTCCACCTCGGCGGCCAGCTCGAGGACGGCGGGGGGATGTCGTGCTCGGGCTGCTCGGCGGTGCGGGCCACCGGGCCCCACGCATCGACCTGCTTCGACCAGGCGTCCTGCTGGCCGGGGCGGCCCCGAGGGCCTTGGCCATGTCCGCACGGCTGACTTGGCCCGGTAGGTGATGACGTTGGCCACCTGGGCCGCGTTGTCCCGGCCGTAGCGGCCGTAGACGTACTGGATCACCTCCTCGCGGCGGTCGCTCTCGATGTCGAGGTCGATGTCGGGTGGGCCGTCGCGCTCGGGGAGAGGAACCGCTCGAAGAGCAGGCCCAGGGCCACGGCGTCGGCCTTGGTGATGTCGAGGGCGTAGCAGGCGGCCGAGTTGGCCGCCGATCCCCGCCCCTGGCAGTAGATGTCGTGCTCCCGGCAGAAGCGCACGATGTCCCAGACGATGAGGAAGTAGCCGGGGAAGCCGAGGGCCTCGATGAGGTCGAGCTCGTGGTCGAGCTGGCGGTGGGCGCCCGGCACCCGTTCGCAGCCGCGGGGGCCGTAGCGGTCAGGGCGGGCGGCGCCCTCGGACACCAGGAGGCGCAGGTAGCTCATCTCGTCGTGGCCGGGCGGGCACGGGAACGGCGGCAGGTTCGGGGCCACCAGGCGCAGGTCGAAGGTGCAGGCCCGGCCCAGCTCGGCGGCGCGCTCCACCCCGGGCCAGCGGGCGAAGCGGCGGGCCTGTTCGGCTCCCGAGCGCAGGTGGGCTCCGGCCCCGGCCGGCAGCCAGCCGTCCATCTCGTCGAGGCTGCGCCGGGCCCGCACCGCGGCCAGGGCGGTGGCCAGGGGCCGGCGGGCGGGGGTGGCGTAGTGCACGTTGTTGGTGGCCACCGGGTCGATCCCGGCCCGGATGGCCACCGCTGCGAGGGCGTCGTTGCGGGCGGAGTCGAGCGGGTCGCCGTGGTCCCACAGCTCCACGGCCAGGTTGTGGCGGCCGAACACCTCGGCCAGTCGGCCCAGCTCCCGGGTGGCGGCGGCGGGACCGTCGGCCACCAGGGCGGCCGGCACCGCCCCTTTGCGGCACCCGGTGAGCACCAGCCAGTGGTCGCGGGCCAGGCCGGTCAGGTCGGTGAGGGTGAGGCGGGGGGCGCCCTTCTCCCCGGCCATCTGGGCCCGGCTGACGGCCCGGGCCAGGGAGGCGTAGCCCTGAGGGTCGCGGGCCAGGACCAGCAGGTGGGTACCGGGGGGGTCGGGCTCGCCCGCCGGCGTGCGGGCGGCACCGTCCACGGTGAGCTCGGTGCCGAAGATGGTGGGGAGGCCGATCTCGCCGGCGGCCTCGGCGAAGCGGACCACGCCGTAGAAGCCGTCGTGGTCGGTGAGGGCGAGGGCCTCGAGGCCGAGGCGGGCCGCCTCCTCGGCCAGCTCCTCGGGGTGTGAAGCGCCGTCCAGGAAGCTGAAGTTGGAGTGGCAGTGCAGCTCGGCGTACGGGACGGTGGCGGCCGGGCGCTCCAGGCGGGCCGGTGGCTGGTAGGCCGGGCGATACGACGACCATGCCGGGCTGTCGCCGCCGTTGGCACCGTCGGGACGGTCGGGGCCGCGCCGGCCCGACAGCGTGCGCTCCAGCTGCGACCACGAGACGGTGGGATTGTTGAACCCCATAGGGGCCGGTCAGTGTAGCGAACGATTGTTCGCTGCGTCGCCGTGGGCGAGCCCGACCGAACGGCGTCTCTTCAACGTGCGGCACGAAGAAGCGGACCGGATCCCGGCAAGGCTGCGCAGTCCGCCAGGCGGA
>JAUJNP010000001.1:30916-55364 GCA_030448105.1 Acidimicrobiales bacterium
GCAGCACCGAGCATGAGAGCCGGATGGGCGAAGCCCGCTCCGCCGGAGGCGGAGCCAAGCCAGCACAGTCCGCCAGGCGGAGCAGCACCGAGCATGAGAGCCGGATGGGCGAAGCCCGCTCCGCCGGAGGCGGAGCTAGTCATAGGTGGCTTCCAGCCACCAGCGGCCGCCTTCGAGGGCGAGGAGGTGGGCGGCGCCGCTGGCGTCGACCACCTGCACCCGGGCCCGGCGGCGCTGGGCGGCTGGGTCCCACCAGCGCTCGTCGGCCGCCCACGGACCGGCCCAGGCCACCACCGGCCGGGGGGCGACATCCCCCACGGCCACCCGCGCCGGCGGGGCGGTGATGGCGCCCCGCCCGGTGACGCCGACCGGGGCCCCATCGGCGTCGACCAGGTCGACGGCGGGAGGATCAGGGTGGACCACCGCGGGCGAAGGGGCGGGCAACCGCCCCGGCCACGGCTCGGCGACCCAGCCGGCGCAGGCCGCCGGCCGGGCGGCGGTGAGCTCCACCGCCCCCGCCGGCACCAGGGCCAGCTGCTCGGCCGGGCCCCGCCCTCCCCGCCACTCGGGCACGGTGACGGCTTCGGTGCCGAGCAGGCCGGCCACCCGCGCCAGGGCACGCGCCGCGCGCTCGTCGAGGAGGGCCTCCCCGCCCCAGAACCCGAGCTGGCGACCCCGGGCCGGCACCACCTCGAGGGGCGTGAGGGTCAAGCGGCTGAGTCCGGCCGTGGGCCGGCCCCCCGCCGGGCCGGCGGCCCGCCCGGCCGGCGCCGTCAGCCAGCCGTCGAGCTGCCACCGCACCCGTTCGGCCACCGCCGCCGGCCCCAGCGTGCCCTCGTGGCGCCAGCACCGCTCGAGCTGCTCGCCGTGCTCGGTCTCGACGGCGATGGCCACCCGGGTGCAGGCCAGGCCCCGCTCGCCCAACCGGCGGTGGAGCTCGTCGGCCAGGGAGACGGCCACGAAGGCGGCGGTGTCGACCCGCTCCACCGGGGGGTCGAGCTCGGTGGTGACGGCCAGGTCGGGGGCCGGTGCACGGGTGGCGAGGGGACGGGCGTCGAGGCCCCGGGCCAGGCGGTGGACCAGGTCGCCGTCGGGCCCGAAGCGGGCGAGAACGTCGGCGGCGGCCAGGCCGGCCACGTCCCCCAGAGTGCGCAACCCCAACCGCACCAGCACGTCGGTGAGGCGGTCGACCGTGCCCACCGGAGACCCGCCCAGCCCCTCGAGCTCGTCGAGCACCCCCACCGGCCAGGGAGCGAGGAAGGCGGCACTGGTCCCGGGGTCGACCACCACGGGCGTGCCGGGGCCGGCCCGGCGGGCGGCGCAGCCGGCGGCGAAGGCGCTGTCGGCCACCCCCACCAGCACGTCGGCCCGGCCACCCAGGGCATCCCCCAGCACCTCTCCGACCCGCTCGGCCAGCGGCTGGTCGCCGCCGTGGTACCGCGACGGTCCCCGGGTGGCCAGCGCGCAAGTGCCCGGGTGCACCACCTCCACCCGGGGGCAGAGGGCGTCGAGGGCGGCCACCACCGGCTCGAATGCCCGGGCGTCGCGGGCCGGCTCGTGGGCCAGGACCTCGGCGTCCGGGCAGCGGGCCTGGGCCTCGCGCCGCCGCAACCCCACCACGGCCCCCTCCCCGCGGGCCGCCGGTGAGAGGGCCACCACCCGGTTGGCGTGCAGCACCAGGACGGGCTCGTCGAGCGCCTTCCCCGCGGCCACCACCGACCAGTCCGGGCACCACGCCACCAACACCCTTGGCTCCGCCTCCGGCGGAGCGGGCTTCGCCCATCCGGGTCTCACGCGGGGGGCTGCTCCGCCGTGCTGGCTTGGCTCCGCCTCCGGCGGAGCGGGCTTCGCCCATCCGGGTCTCACGCGGGGAGGCTGCTCCGCCTGGCGGACTGGGCTGGCTTGGCTCCGCCTTCGGCGGAGCGGGCTTCGCCGATCCGGGTCTCAGGCGGGGAGCTGCTCCGCCTGGCGGACTGTGCTGGCTTTGCTCCGCCTCCGGCGGAGCGGGCTTCGCCCATCCGGGTGCCACGCGGGGGGCTGCTCCGCCTGGCGGACTGCGCAGCGTTGCTCATCCGGCTTGCTCCACTGGTGGCGCCGCGGTGGACGTGGCGCGGGCGGGGCGGGCGAGGGTGACGGTGCCGTCGGGGGAAGGGAGCCAAAGCTCGGCGGTGCGGGGACGCGACGCCTCCCGGCGGCCGGTCACCTCCACCACCACCCGGCGGGACCGGAGCCGGCCCGCACCGACGGGGCCCGGCTCCACCCCTCGCCACTCGGTGGTGGTGACGGTGAGGCAGAGGTCGGGGGCAGAGGGCCAGGCCCGGTCCCGGGCCAGGCCCGAGCCGGGGCCGGGGAGGTGGCAGAGCACCCCGCCGCGTTCGCGCACCCGGGCCTCCAGGCGACGGGCGTCGCCCGGGCGCACCCGGGTGGTGGGACGGGTGAGCACCAGCTCGAAGGCGTCCACCAGGGCGGCCACCACCGTGGACCACTGGTTCGCCGGCGGCGGGGCCACCAGCACCAGCCGTTCGAGGTCGAGGCCCAGCTCGGCCGCGGCGGCCAGCCCCAGCGTCGGCACCCCCACCGCCACCGTCCAGGAGCCGGCCCGGGAAGCCCCCGCCAACACCGCCATCGCCATCGAGGTGGCGCCTTGCCCGGCCACCACCACCACCGAACCCCGGCGCAACCCGCCGCCGCCGGGCACCAACGCCTCGAGGGGGGGCAGCACCGGCAGGGTCCGTTCCCCCGCGAGGGTGACCGGGCGGGCCCGGTCACCGAGGGCGTGCACGTCGGCCATCCCGCCCATTATCGAACTCGTGTTCCCCGTCCGCAACTGCGGCTACCGGCCGGGCGACCACACCCCCAGGCGGTCCTCGGTGGCCAGCACCACCCGCCCGTCGGCCAGCACCACCGCCCCCACCGAGCACGGCGCGGCGAGGGGCCGGCCGGGCCGCGCCGGCCGGCCCCGCTCGGCCTCGCCCACCTCGACGGCGCGCAGCACCGGATCGAGCACCCCGCACACCCCGAGGCGCCCCGGTCCCAGCGCGACGAGCGCGGCCGGCGCCCGCCGCCCTTCGAGCTCCACCCGCGGCCAGGCCCGGTCACCCCGGCCGAGCCGCTCCGGTCGCCGGCCGGGCGCGTTATCGGCCACCCACAGCGACCCGTCGGGCAGGAAGGTGAAGGCGAACGGGTTGTTCCAGCCGCTCGAGCGGGGGCGGGCGCGCTGCTCGGCCGGGCCGTCGGGGTCGAGGGCCAGGAGCTTGCCGTTCGGGGCGTCGGGATCGTCCCGCCTCGACGGCTCCTGGAGGTCGCCGACGCCGAGGACCAGACTGCCGTCGGGCGCGGCCACAAGGTGGCCGCCGTTGGCCAGGTCGGTGCTGGGTGGCCCCCGCCACACCAGCCGTACCGGGCCCGGGGCCACCTGCCCCACCACGAGGCGACCGTCGCCCGCCCGCGTCCACGCCGCGAAGGTGCGGCCCCGGCGGTCGACGGCGAGCCCGAGCAGGCCGCGCTGGCCGGGCGACGCCCGCACCGCCACCACCGCCACCGGGTCGGCGAGCAGCCTTCCCTCGGCCGTCACCTCACGCACGCGCCCGGTGCGCCGCTCGCCGTAGCGGAAGCCGCCGTCGGCCAGGGCGGCCAGACCCACGGGAAAGGCGGCGTCGGCCACCACCACCTCCACCTGGGCGGAGCCGGGCGGGTCCGGCGCGGAACCGGATCGCGCCATCACCAGGCCGACGACCGCAACTCCCACGGCGAGCGCCACCACCGCGCCCAGCACCGCCGGACGGGCCCGGCCAGGCACGCCGCCGCGCTCCGCTCAGGCAGCCGGGTCGCGGTAGAAGCGGTAGAGGTCCTCGATGATCTGGGCCATGCCCTCGCTGGTGTGGCCCTTCTCGAGGTCGACGGTGATGATGTTGCCGTTCACGTGCACCCGGAGCACCCCGCCGCGGTCGAACAGGCGGCGGGCGAGCTCGTCGGGAGGCCGCGTGGCCGCCGCCGCGGGCGGGCTCGAGTAGCGCTCGTGGCCCATGCCGCTCAGCACCCGGTTGGTCTCGAAGCGCACCACCCCCCGGTGGCTGGTGGAAGGCGTCTCGGCGACGACGATCGGCTGGCCCATGGGCGGCGAGGATACCGACCGGTTGCCGGTAGCGTTCGCCCGTGACATCGGGCTTGCGACCAGGTGAGTGGCGGCGGGTCGCGGGGATCACCGGGGTCGTCCTGGCCGTCGTGTCGCTGTTCGGGTTCGGGGTCTTCGCAGTCATGGCCCTCGGGCGCATCCTCGCCCTCTTGATGGTGGCCCTGTTCTTCACGGTGGTGCTCACCCCCGCGGTCGACATCTTCCAGCACCGGGGCCACATGCGCCGCGGGCTGGCCGCCGCCATCGTCTTCGTGGTCGGCTTCACCGCCATCGGCGGATTGGGCTACGCCTTCGTGCGCCCCCTCGTCGACCAGGGCCAGGAGTTCGCCGACGAGCTACCTCAGACAGTGAGGGACGCCCGGGACGGCCGGGGCCAGATCGGCAAGCTGGTGAAGCGCTATGACCTCGACGAGTACGTCGACCGGAACGAGGAAGAGCTCCAGGCCAACGCCCGCAACCTGGGCACCCCCGCCCTCGGCGTGGTGCGGAGCCTCTTCTCCGGGGTGTTCGCCGCCCTCACCGTGCTCGTGCTCACCTTCTTGATGCTGCTGGAGGGGCCCATGCTCGGCGCGGGTGTCCTCGCCCTCATTCCCGCGCGCCACCGGGGCCGGGTGAGGCGGGTGGCGGCCGACGCCGGCCGGGCCGTCAGCGGCTACATGGCCGGCAACCTGGTCATCAGCCTCATCGCCGGCATCGCCGCCTACGTCTACCTGAAGATCGCCGGGGTCCCCTACGCCGAGGTGCTCGCCCTCTGGGTCGCGTTCGCCGATCTCATCCCGCTGGTGGGCGCCACCCTCGGCGCGGTGCCCACCATCGCCCTGGCGTTCCTGCACTCCACCCCGGCGGGGATCGCCGGCATCGTGTTCTTCATCCTCTACCAGCAGTTCGAGAACCACGTCCTACAGGTGTCGATCATGTCCAAGACCGTCAACATCAACCCGTTGGCGGTGCTGGTGAGCGTGCTCATCGGGGTGGAGCTGTTCGGCCTCCTCGGTGCGCTCCTGGCCATCCCCGCGGGAGGGGTGGTGCAAGTCATCGTCCGCGACCTCTGGGACAACCGGAGGGGCAGGTTGAAGCCCGAACCAACCCTGGGTGAGGACCACACCCCGGTGTCCCAGGCCGACTGATGGAGGTGGTGGAGACCTTCGGCGTGGAGGGTCACATCGTCGACTCGTTGATCCTCGCCAAGGTGCTCGACCTCATCCTCGAGGCGGGGGCCGACTACCGGATGGTGGACGTGCAGATCGGCCGGACCTCCACCGACCCCAGCCGGGCGGTGTTCGAGGTCACCGCCGCCGACGACGACGCCCTCGTCCGCCTGGCCGAGCAGCTCCAGGTCCACGGGGCCAACCCGCTCACCTCGGGCGACGCGGTGCTGGCGGCGGCCGACCTCGACGGGGTGCTGCCCGCCGGCTTCTACTCGACCACCAACCTGGCCACCGAGGTGCGGGTAGCAGGCCGGTGGGCGACGGTGGCCAACCCGGAGATGGACTGCGGCCTGGTCGTCAGCGGCGAGGATCCCCCCACGGTGCGCACCGTGCCCATGCACCGGGTGCGGTCCGGCGACCAGGTGGTGATCGGCGGCACCGGCGTGCGGGTGCGGGCGCCGGAGGTCCCCCGCGGGGTGTCGGTGTTCGAGTTCATGGACTCCGAGGTGTCCTCGGAGAAGCCCAAGGGCCTGGCCGTGCGCACCGTGGCCGACCGGGTCCGCGCCGCTCGCCACGACGGCGCCAGGGTGCTGGCGGTGTGCGGCCCGGCGGTGGTGCACACCGGCGGCGGACCGGCCGTTGCCCGCATGGTCCGCGAGGGCTGGATCCAGGTGCTGTTCGCCGGCAACGGCTTCGCCACCCACGACATCGAGTCGAACGTGCTCGGCACCTCGCTCGGGGTGTCGGTGGTGGAGGGCGCACCCACCGAGGGCGGCCACAGCAACCACCTGCGGGTGGTCAACGAGGTCCGCCGCCACGGCTCGATCGCCGACGCGGTGGCCGCCGGGTGGATCACCGGCGGGGTGATGTACGAGTGCGTGCGCGCCGAGGTGCCGTTCCTGCTCGGTGGCTCCATCCGTGACGACGGCCCCCTGCCCGACGTGGTGACCGACGTGGTGGCCGCCGCCGACCGCATGCGGGAACTGATCGACGGCGTCGGCGTGGCCCTCATGGCCGCCACCACCCTCCACGCCATCGCGACCGGCAACATCCTCCCGGCGGCCGTGGAGACGTTCTGCATCGACATCAACCCCGCGGTGGTCACCAAGCTGGCCGACCGCGGCAGCCACCAGGCCCACGGCATCGTCACCGACGTCGGCCTCTTCGTCCACCAGCTCGCCACCGAGCTAGAGGAAAGATGAACGCTGCACACCCGCCAGGCGAAGCAGACAACGCTGCGCAGGTCCCAGGCGGAGCAGACAACGCTGCGCAGCCGCCAGGCGGAGCAGACAACGCTGCGCAGCCGCCAGGCGGAGCAGCCGGAGAGATGACACCCGGATCGGCAAAGCCGGCTCCGCCGAAAGGCGGAGCAGACAACACGGCGCCCGAACCCCCAATCAATTGGGGCCGGCGCTACCTGATGTGCCCGCCGGTGCACTTCGGGGTGCTCTACGAGATCAACCCGTGGATGCACAAGGAGGTGGTGGTCGACCGCGACCGGGCCCATGAGCAGTGGAAGGGACTGGTCGCCACCCTTCGGGGGGCGGGCGCCGAGGTGGTGGTCGCCGAGCCGGACCCCGCGGTGCCCGACATGGTCTTCACCGCCAACGCCGGGATCGTGAACTGCCGGGCCGATGCCCCTCACCAGTTCGTGCCCGCCCACTTCCGGTTCCCGGAGCGCCAACCAGAGACCGAGATCTTCGCCCGCTGGTTCGCCGGGCAGGGCTTCACCGTGGACCGTCTGCCCGTCGCCCTGGCCCACGAGGGAGCGGGCGACGCCCTCCCGTTCCGGGGCTCGCTGCTGTCGGGCTACCGGTTCCGGTCGGACCTGCCGGCCACCGCCGAGCTGGCCCGCCTCACCGGTGCCGCCGTGCGGGCGGTGGAGCTGGTCGACGAGCGGCTCTACCACATCGATCTCACGTTCTGCCCGCTCGACGACCGACGGGCCATGGCCGCCCCGATGGGCTGGGACCGCTACGGGCGCACCGTGGTCGAGGCGCTCGTGCCCGAGCCGTTGTGGCTCACCGACGACGAGGCCTTGGCCTTCTCTGCCAACTCGGTGGTGGTGGGGTCCACGGTGGTCATGGCGACCACGCCGCCTCGTGTGGGCCGACAGCTCGAGGCGTGGGGGTTCGACGTCGTCACCTGCGACGTCTCCGAGTTCCTCAAGGCCGGCGGCGGGTGCCGTTGCCTCACCCTGGCCCTCGACGTCAGCCTCGGAGGGCCGCCTCGGTCACCGGCGCGTCCGCCGGAGCCGTCGGGCGTGACCACCGGCTGAGCGCCACCAGCGCGGCCGCCGAGAGCGCCACCGCCACGGTGGCCAGCACGGCGTGCACCACCAGGAAGGCGGCGGGGTGGTCGTGCACGAGGATGAGCGGCAGGCGCACCGCCCAGTAGGCGATCGACCAGATGGCCAACGCCGCCGCCAGGCGACGCGGGGTGGTGCTGCCGGGAGCAGCTCGCCGCCACGCCACCAGGGTGGCCAGCGAGAGGGCCACGAACACCGCCACCGGCAGGGTGGCCAGGACCTTCGCCGTCGCGTCGAGGGCGGGATCACCCCAGGCGAGCGGAACCCTCGTGACCCACGTCAGGATGGTCCAGGCGACGAGGGCCGCCGGGGCCAGCCGCAGGGGCCCGGTCACCCCCTCGGGCGGACCGGCCCTCATGCGGGGGGCGCGACGCCCTGGTCGTTCTCCTGAGGAGGGTCGTCGGTGTCAGCGAAGGACCGCTCGCCGTCGCCGAGGGGATCACGCTCGTCGGTGGCCTCGCGGGTGCGCTCGATGTCGTCGCCCAGCTCGTCGAGGCGCTCCTGGGCGGCATCGGGGTCGAACTTCTCTCCCATGGACCGGACGCTACCCCGGAGCCGTGGACGCCGAACCCTCGGGCCGGTACCTTGACCGGCCAGTCAAGTTGCCGGGGAGCGTCCATGACCGCCACCACCAGCGCGACCACGAACGTCGCCTCGGAACCGTCGCTCGAGGACTTCGCCGAGGAGTGCACCGCGTTCCTCGACGCCTCCGCCGAGCGTCGCCCCCCGGCCCGGGACTTCGTGTGGGGTGAGGGCGACGACTCCATCGCCCTGTTCGAGGAGATCGACCCGGCCGAGGAACGGCGCATGCTGGGCGAAGCCAAGGCGTGGCGGGCCCGGCGCTTCGACGCCGGCCTCGGGTGGATCTTCGGCCCCCCCGAGCTCGGTGGCCGGGGCCTCTCCCCCGCCCATGACCGGCTCTACACCGCGCTCGAGGCGAAGTACGTGGTGCCGCCGCAGAACTACTTCGGCATCGGACTGGGCATGGTCGCTCCCACCATCCTCGCTCACGCCACCGAGGACGTGAAGCGGGCCTACCTGCCGGGGATGTACCGGGGCGACGTGGTCGGCTGCCAGCTGTTCAGCGAGCCGGGCGCCGGCTCGGACCTGGCCGGCCTGCAGATGCGCGCCGAGCGCGATGGCGACCAGTGGGTGCTCAACGGTCAGAAGGTGTGGACCTCGGGTGCCCAGTACAGCGACATCGGCGAGGTGATCTGCCGCAGCGACCCCGACCAGCCCAAGCACCGGGGCCTCACCGGCTTCGTGGTCGACATGGCGGCCCCGGGCGTGGAGGTGCGACCGCTGCGCCAGATGACCGGCGGGGCCTCGTTCAACGAGGTCTTCTTCAACGACGTCCGCGTGCCCGACGACCACCGGCTGGGAGACGTCAACCAGGGCTGGACCGTCGCCCTCACCACGCTGATGAACGAACGGGCCTCCATCGGCGGGGGCGGCGGCGGGGGCTTCGGGGTGGCCAACGTCACCCGGCTGGCCGAGATGCTGCGCCACTTCGGGCTGGCCGCCGACCCGGTCCACCGCCAGGAGCTGATGCGCCTGCACTGCAGCTTCCAGGTGGCCAAGTTCACCAGCCAGCGGGCCCTGGACAAGATCAAGGCCGGCCAGCTGCCCGGCCCCGAGCTGTCCATCGCCAAGCTGGCCCTCAGCGAGAACCTCACCGCCACCGCCCAGTTCGTCAGCCGGGTGCTCGGCCCTCGCCTGACCGCCGACAGCGGGGAGTGGGGCACCTTCGCCTGGACCCAGTTCGTGCTCGGCACGCCGGGCATGCGCATCGCCGGCGGGTCCGACGAGGTGATGCGCAACATCGTCGGCGAACGGGTGCTGGGCCTGCCCAAGGAGCCTGGCGACAACGCCAAGCAGCCGTTCCGGGAGACGCTCAGGAACACATGACCCGTCCCCATCCCGCCGCCGGTCTGCGAAGCTGGCGGTGGTGACCCCGCTGCGCCCGCTCCGAGCCCTCGGCGTCGCCGTCGGGGCGGTGGTGGCCCTGCTGGTCCTGGCCGGGTGCGGCACCATCTCGGCCTTCGTCGACCTGGGCACCGCGCTGCAGGAGGCGGGCTTCACCGAGGTCAACGTCAACATCGACTCCCGGTCCGAGGGCGACACCTTGCTCATCCGGGCCGGCGCCCCGCCCGGCAGCGGGGTCGAGGATGCGCAGCAGCGGGCGGCGCGGATCGCGTGGACGCAGTTCCCCCGCCGCTTCGAACGGCTGCGAGTGCGCATCGACGGCCAGGAGCGCACCTACGAGCGGGCCGAGCTCGAGCGGCTCTACGGTCCCCGCCAGCGCGACCTCGACGAGGAGAAGCTCGACGAGGACGTCCGCCGGATGGGCGTCGGGGTGATCGTGGGGCTGGCCGTGGGAGGTGTCCTCTGCGTCGGCCTGATCATCCTCGTGGTGGTGCTGGTCACCCGGTCGTCGCGTCGCCGGTCGTCGCCACCGGCCCCTTGGGCACCTTCGGGGCCCGGTCCCGGCTACGGCCCCCCGCCCGGCTACGCGCCGCCGCCCGGCTACGGGCCACCCCCCGCCCCACCTCCCTCGGGGCCGCCGCCCAAGACCCCCCCGGGCTGGGGCTGAGGGTCTCAGAGCGGAAAGAGGGCGCCCTGGGGGTCGAGGGGTGGGGGTGCGACCAGGCGGGCGACACCCGTCCAGGGCAGGTGGTCCATGAACACCCAGCTTCGGCGGTGGATGGCCGTGGGGCCCATGCCGCGCAGGGCCACCTTGTGGCGGGGGCACGGGTAGCCCTTGTTGAGCTCGAAGTCGTAGCCCGGGTAGTGGTCGGCCTCGGCCCGCATGATGCGATCGCGGCTCACCTTGGCAAGGATCGACGCCGCCGAGATCGACAGGCAGGTGGCGTCGCCCCGGACGATCCGGCGGGTGATGCCGCCGCCCACGAAGTCCCAGTTTCCGTCGACGAGCACCCGGTCGGGGCGCACGCCGAGGGCCTCGATGGCCCGGCGGGCGGCCAACCGCTGCGCTTCGGACATGCCGAGCTCGTCGCACTCCTCGTCGGAGGCGTGGCCCACCGCCCACGCCCGGCACCAGGTGGAGACCCGGTCGAAGAGGGCCTCGCGCTCGGCCTCGGTGAGCGCCTTGGAGTCGCGCACCTTGTTGACGCGGCGATCCCGGGGCAGCACAGCGGCGCCGATGGTGAGGGGCCCGGCCCACGATCCCCGGCCCACCTCGTCCACGCCGACCACCACGTCGTCGCCGGCGTCCCACAGTTGGCGCTCGACGCTGAGCCCGGGCGCGGCGCGCTTGAGCGCTTTGCGGAGGCGGGGGGCGGTGGCCACGCTGGACACGAGCGGCCACCGTACCTCTGGCCCTACGCTGCGGCGGTGACGCCGGGACCGCTCGTGTCCATGCAGCACGTCGACAAGTGGTTCGGCGACCTGCACGTGCTCGACGACATCAACCTCGACGTCGAGGTCGGTGAGGTGGTGGTCGTGATCGGCCCCTCGGGTTCGGGCAAGTCGACCCTCTGCCGGTGCATCAACCGCCTGGAGCCCATCCAGCAGGGGACGATCCTGGTCGACGGCCAGCCCCTCCCGGTCGAGGGCAAGGCCCTGGCCCGACTGCGGGCCGACATCGGCATGGTGTTCCAGTCGTTCAACCTGTTCGCCCACAAGACGGTGCTGGAGAACATCACCCTCGGGCCGGTCAAGGTCCGTCGCCTGTCGCGCCCGGATGCCGACGAGCGGGCCCGCTCCCTGCTCGACCGCGTCGGCATCTCGTCCCAGGCCGACAAGTACCCCGCCGAGCTCTCCGGTGGCCAGCAGCAGCGGGCGGCCATCGCCCGCGCCCTGGCCATGGAGCCCAAGGTGATGCTCTTCGACGAGCCCACCTCCGCCCTCGACCCCGAGATGATCAAGGAGGTGCTCGACGTCATGATCGACCTGGCCGGATCGGGCACCACCATGATCGTGGTCACCCACGAGATGGGCTTCGCCAAGGGAGCCGCCCGGCGGGTCGTCTTCATGGACGAGGGCGCCATCGTCGAGACCGCTTCCCCCGAACGCTTCTTCTCCGACCCCGAGACCGACCGGGCCCAGAGCTTCCTGTCGAAGATCCTCGCCCACTGACCACCGAACGGAAGGCCCTGCCATGACCAGACGACCAGCATCCATCCTCCTCGCCCTGCTCCTGCCCCTCGCCCTGCTCGCCGCCGGCTGCGGCGACGATGACGGAGGCGGAGGCGGCGGCGGCGGCGGCGAGCAGTCCACCCTCGAGCAGATCAAGGATCGGGGCAAGCTGGTGGTGGGCATCAAGTACGACCAGCCCGGGTTCGGGCTGCGCACCGCCTCAGGTGACTTCGAGGGCTTCGACGTGGAGATCGCCCGGCTCCTGGCCAAGGAGCTGGTGGGCGACGAATCGAAGGTGGAGTTCAAGGAGACGCCGTCCAAGATCCGCGAGAGCGCCATCATCGAGGGCGACGTCGACGTGGTGATCGCCACCTACACGATCAACGACGAGCGCAAGGAGAAGGTCTCCTTCGCCGGGCCGTACTACGAGGCCGGCCAGGACATCATGGTCCGGGCCGACGAGACCGAGATCCAGTCGGTGAAGGACCTCAACGGAAAGAAGGTCTGCTCGGTCACCGGGTCCACCTCCATCGACAACATCAAGGACGAGGCTCCCGACGCCGACATCTCCCGCCCCTTCGACACCTACTCGAAGTGTGCCGAGGAGCTGAAGAACGGACGGGTCGACGCCGTCACCACCGACAACTCGATCCTCTACGGCCTGGCCGACCAGGACAAGGGTGCGTTCAAGGTGTTGGGCGATCCCTTCACCGAAGAGCCTTACGGCATCGGCCTGAAGAAGGGCGACGAGGAGCTGCGCGACCGGATCAACCAGTTCCTCGAGGAGATCCAGGACAACGGAGAATGGCAGAAGGCCTACTCCGCCACCGTCGGCAAGATCCGTCCCGGCAAGGTGGAGCCCCCGGCCATCGAGTCCTGACCCCGGTCCCCACCACCGCCGGTGGACCTCGTCCTCGACAACCTCGACCTGCTCCGCCAGGGGCTCTGGCTGACGGTGCAGCTGTCGCTACTCGGCTTCGCCGGGGCCTTCGTCGTGGGCGTGGTGCTGGCCGCCTGCCGGGTGGGGCCCGTCGGGCCGCTCCGGCGGGCGGCCACGGTGTTTACCGAGGCCATGCGCAACGTGCCCCTTGTCGTGCTGCTGTACCTGGTCTACTTCGGGCTGCCCAAGGTGGACCTGCTGTTCTCCCCGTTCCAGTCGGGCCTGATCGGCATGTCGCTCTACAGCGGCGCCTACATGGCCGAGACGATCCGTTCGGGCATCAACTCGGTGGCCACCGGCCAGGCCGAGGCGGCCCGATCGCTCGGGCTGACCTTCCTGCAGGTGCTGGGCCTGGTGATCCTCCCCCAGGCCTTGCGGACGGTGGTGCAGCCGATCGGGAACCTCTTCAGCGCCCACGTCAAGAACACCGCCATCGCCGCCACCATCGGGGCGTTCGAGCTCACCTACGTGGCCAACCAGATCGGTGAGGCCGAAGCCGAGGCCATCACCCTGCTGGTGGCGGCGGGCATCGGCTACGTCCTGATGCTGCTGCCGACGGGATGGCTGTTCTCGGTGCTCGAACGACGCCTGGTCGTCCATCGATGACCGTGCCCCTGCTCTCGCTCGGCAAGCCTCGCTCGAGGGGCGGCCGCCCGCTGGCGCTACCACGGCCGCCGGCGGTCCCGGCGGCCATCGAGGCCGCCCGGTGACCGCGCCCGTGATCGCCGACGAGCTGGGCCCGCGGGGGCGGCGACGGGTGCAGCTGGCCACCGCCGTGGCCGTCGCCGTCATCGCGGGCCTCCTGGCCGTGGCTTTCATGCGCTTGTTCACCAAGGGGCAGTTCTCGGCCACCCGGTGGAAGCCGTTCACCGAGCTCGACACCATCCGGGCGCTCTGGCTGGCCCTGGTGAACACCCTCAAGGTGGCGGCGGTGGCCGGCGCGCTGGCCGCGGTGTTCGGTGGCGCGCTGGCCCTGGCCCGCCTGTCGCTCACCGCTCCGGTGCGCTGGGTGGCCACCGCCCTCATCGAGCTCCTCCGGGCCTATCCCTTGCTGCTGCTCATCTTCTTCATGCCCAAGTTCTTGAAGCTGGCCGGCTTGGACGTGGAGCCGTTCTGGCCGCTGGCCATCGCCCTGATGCTCTACAACGGCGCCATCCTGGCCGAGATCTTCCGGGCCGGGATCCTGTCCCTCGACCGTGGCCAGCGGGAGGCGTCCCTGTCGCTGGGCCTGTCCTACTGGCAGACGATGGGCCTGGTGCTCGTGCCCCAGGCGGTGCGACGGATGCTGCCGGCCATCGTCAGCCAGCTGATCACCCTGCTCAAGGACACCGCCCTGGGCACCGCCATCTTCTACGACGAGCTGCTCCGTCGGGCCGATGGGCTCGGCAACCAGTTCGGCAACAACCTGCAGATGTACGTTGTGGTCGGCATGGTCTACGTCGCCGTGAACTACGCCCTCTCCCGCGTGGCTCGCCGACTGGAGGTGCGCCAGCGCCGGCGCTTCGGGGCCGCCGGCATCGCCGTGGCCGGGGTGGAGGACCTCACCGCGGTGGAGGCAGGCGCTGACGCCGAGGTCCCTGCCCGATGAGCGCCGGCGCCGGGTGGGGCTCGATCGACTCGCGCCGGTCTGTCCTGTCGGTCAACAGCGACCTCTCGCTTCTTTCCGCCGGGGCCCGACTGTCGATCGCCTCGGCCGGTTGCATCCTGTCCATCGGGTCGGCCGGTTGCATCCTGTCGATCGGCTCGGCCGGGTCCATCCTCTCCATCGGGTCCGCCGGGTCGATCCTGTCGGTGGGCTCGGCCGGCACGATCCTCTCCCGCGGGGCCGTCGGCGCGCTCGTCGAGGATCGGCGATCCAAGCGGGTGGAGCGGGCGGCCGGCTCGCTCGCGGTGGCCGCGCTGGTGGCCGCCGTCGCCGGTCGACCCTGATCGCGGCCGCACGTGGCGATGGGCTACACGAGCTCCACCCGGGGCTCACCAGCGGCGACCTCGCCCACCACGGTGAAACCGGCGGCCTCGGCGTCGCCGGACGCGGCGGGGTCGACCGCGGCGAGCAAGCCGCCTGAGGTCTGCGGGTCGTAGGCAAGGGCGTCAAGGGCTTCGGGGGCGCGGCTCGACACGCGACCGGCGAGGTGGTCACGGTTGCGGGCGTCGCCGCCGGTGCGCACCCCGGCCTCGGCGGCCATGAGGGCGCCGTCGTAGAGGGGGACGGCGCCGGTGTCCACCACCACGCCGACGCCTGAGCGTTCCGCCACCTCCCAGCCGTGCCCGGCCAGGCCGAACCCGGTGACGTCGGTGGTGGCGTGCACGCCGCCGCCGAGCGCCACCAGGGCCTCGGAGGCGGCCCGGTTCAGCCCGCGCATGCGGGCGATGGCCGCCCCCACCTCGTCCGGCGCCCCGCCGGCCAGCACGATCCCGGTGCCGATGGGCTTGGACAGCACCAGCACGTCGCCCGGGCGGGCGCCCCCTTTGGTCAGCACCCGATCGGGGTGCACCAGCCCCTGCACGGCCAAGCCGAAGATGGGCTCCTCGCTGCGGATGGTGTGGCCACCGGCCACGGTGCCGCCGGCCTCGGCCACCACCTCGGCGGCGGCGGCGAGGACGGCCGCCACCGCGGCAGCCGGCAACCGTTCGGGGAAGGCGGCGACGTTGAGGGCCATGACCACCCGGCCGCCCATGGCGAACACGTCGCTGCAGGCGTTGGCGGCGGCGATGGCACCGAAGTCGGCGGGGTCGTCGACGAGGGGCGGGAAGAAGTCGGTGGTCGACACCATGGCCAGGTCGTCGGACAGGCGGTACACGGCGGCGTCGTCGAAGGGCGCCAGCCCCACCAGCAACGCCGGATCGCCACCTCGGGCGAGGGCCCGCACGAGGTCACCCAGGGGCGCCGCTCCCCACTTGGCCGCACAGCCCCCGCAGGCCGTCCACTCCGTCAGGCGCACCTCGGTGGTCTCCATGGGAAAGGAGCGTAGGACCCGGTCGCCGACCGACCCGTCGGGCGTAGGCTCCGCGGCGATGGCCGACGCGCTCGAGCCGGACAGCGGGGGACGGGGGAACCTCGCGCCCGGCACCCGGGTGGAGGTGCGCACCGTGTTCGACCGCTCCTGGGCGAGCGGCTTCGAGGTCGAGTCGCAGGAGGAGGAGGGCTACCGGCTGCGGCGGTCCTCCGACGGCACCCTCCTGCCCGCGGTCTTCCCCTTCGTCGACGTCCGCCGGGAGCGCAACCGGTCCATGTGGTGGTTCTGAACCGCCGGGTCGAGCGGGCCCGGCCCGACCGTCAGGCCGTCGCGGGGCCGAGCCGGGCGATGAACTCGTCAACGTCGATGGCGGTGAGGGTGAGCGTCTTCAGGGTGCCCCGTGCCGCCAGGGTGGTGGCCACCTTGGCCATCGTGACCTCGTCGGGAGCCTCCAGGATGTTGAGGAAGTCGTACATGCCGAGCAGGGCGAACTGGGCGAGCACCTTCACGCCCATGGCCTCCACGTCGGCGTTGACCTCCTTGAGCCGCTCGGGGTTCTCCCTGAGGCGGGCGGAGCCCTCCGGTCCCAACGTGGACAGCATCACGTACTTCGGCATGGCGGCAATCTAGGAGAGACGCTCGACGTTGGCCTGCTCGTCGGGGTCGGCCTCGGTGGTGAGGAACGCGTCCAAGAGCTCGCCGGCCACCTCCGCCGAAGTGAGCCGCAGCCCGACGGCGAGCACGTTGGCGTCGTTCCAGCGCCGGGCCCCCTCCGCGGTGGCGGCGTCGGTACAGAGGGCGGCCCGGACCCCGGGCACCTTGTTGGCGGCGATCGACACGCCGGTGCCGGTCCAGCAGCACACCACTCCCCGCTCGGCCTCGCCGGCCGCCACCGCCTCCCCGACCCGACGACCGACCTCGGGCCAGGGGTCGCCCTCCACCACCGCGACCAGCTCGTGCCCGCCTGCGACCAGGCGGGCGCGGACATCATCGGTGAGCGGGGTCCGCTCGTCGGTGCCGAACGCGATGCGCACGGCCCCAGTGTGCCCGGCTGGGCGAGTCCGCCCACTCGAGAAGGGCCTCGGTCCGGTGTGTCGCGACCCCTCGACCCCGTCAGCGCGGATTAGGGTCGGCGCCGGCGGGGGCGTGACGTCCCCGGTGTCGTGCGCCGCACCGAGGAACACCATGACCACGCCTGCCCTCTCGATCGCGCCGGCCGAAGACGACCGCCGCGCCGGGCCCCGGCACCGGCGACCCGAGCGAGGGTTCCGTCGCGTTCGCCGGGCGGTGTCCCTCTGGGACGTGGCCGGCCTGGCCCTGCTCACGTTCCTCATGCTGTGCGTCACCGAGGTCGCGGTCGACCACCTCGCGGGAGGCCTCGAGCGGCTGAGGTTCCTCCGGTTCGCCACCGTGGGCACGGGAGCCGTGGCCGTGCTGAGCATCGGCGCCGCCGTGTGGAGCCACCGTCCGTGGCCGTGGGAGGTCCCGGCCCGACTGACCGACCTGTGGCGCGACCCGGCCGGCGACTGGTCGGTCTTCGCGCTCGGCGTGGTGCTCTCGATCCCGCTCCTCGGCCTGTACACGCCGGTGGTGCTCGGCGACGCCGATTCGGTGCGGATCGTCGCCGCCGTCCGCTACGTGCAGCGCCACGGCTTCGGGTTCCTCATCGACACGCAGGACAACTTCGGTCCCCACCTGCTGCTCGGCCCCGCCGTCGCCCTCGGGGGCATCGAGGCGGTCCGGCTCGTCACCATCTTCACCGTCCAGATCCTCAGCGGCGTCACTGCGCTGTTGGCCCGCCGACTGTCCGGGTCGATGGTGGCAGCGGTGGTGGCGGCGCTCGCCCTGTGGGCCATGCCGGCGGTGGTCGCCCGGGCCTCCTACGTCCCGATGTACCCGGCCATGCTGGCCTTCGGCTACCTCGGCGGCTGGCTCGCCCATCGGGCCGTCAGCGATGGGCGGAGCTGGAAGTACCCGGTGCTGGCCGCGCTCTGCCTCGTGCTGTCGTTCGAGTTCCAGAGCGTCGGCCAGCTCTTCATGGTCGTGCCCCTCCTGCTCCTCGTCACCGTCGCCGACCTGCGTTCGGGGCTGCGAGGGATGATGAAGGTCTACAGCGCCACCGGCGTGCTCTGCATCCCCCGCCTCGTGGTCAACCTGTCCGAGGGCGGGTTCTCCCGGCTGGCCAGCAACCGCACCGACTTCTGGATCAACCAGGGCTACATCCGTGACATCCAGCGGTTCGCGGGCTACGTGGGTGTCGAAGAACCGGTCACCACCTACCTCGCCCGGCTGCCCGTGCGCTTCGTCGGGTCGCTCGGGCCGTACGGGTGGGTCGTGCTCGGGTTGGCGCTGGCGGCCATCGCCGGCCTGCGGGGGCGAGCGCGGATCTTCGCCCTATCGTGCGTGGCGTTCATGGTGCTGGCGACCACCGCCAAGCGGGTGCCGCCCTTCCCCCGCTACTTCTCGCCGCTCTGGCCGGGCATGGCCCTACTGGCCGGCGTGCTCGTCGCCGAGCTGGTGCGCCGGCGCCAGGCGGCGCGGCCGGTGCTGCGGGCGGGCGTCGCCACGACCATCACCGGCGCCCTGCTCGCGGTGGCCGCCCACAGCTACGTGGGCCAGGCGGAGCGCACCCAGGCCGAGGCCCGCAAGATCGAGGCCGCCCATTACCGGGAGCTGGTGGCCATGATCGACGACGGCAAGGGCGTCATCGGCGCCCGCTCGCACGCCCTCCTCAACGTCACCTCCGAGGTACCGACCTACGGCGGCCAGTTCCTGACCGAAGAGGAGTACGCCACCTACCTCATCTGGCCGTCGGACGAGGAGGTGATCGAGGTGCTCGACCGGCACGACATCGGCTGGGTGCTCGTGAACCCGAAACTCGTGCTCGAGATCGAGTACCACGACACCTGGCTGTTGCCCAACCATGGCCATCGAGCGCGCTCGGTCTTCAGGGTGGCGAGGAGCCCGAACTTCTGCAAGGTCGCCGCCCGCCGGCGCCTGATCCTGTACCGGCTCCAGCGCCCTAGGAGGCCGTGCCCGCTCGAGGACCCGTTCGCCCAGTAGGAGTCCTCGGCAGGACAGCCGCCACCCGCGCCCATGCCTCGGCGTTCCAGCCGGGGCCGGTCGAGCCCGTGGCTTCGGCATCGAGCTCCGCCTCCAGCGCGTCGAGCGCCTGCCGCCCGTCCGGGGCCAGGGCAGCGAACCGCTCCCACGCCGGCACCTCGCCCAGCGGCTGGCCCACGACGACGGGCACGAAGATCGAGGCGCACGGCGAGCCCACCAGGCACCAGGCCATCGGCGGTCCCATCGAGGGTTCGGGCAACGACACGATCATCGATGCGGTGGTGGCCTCCACGCCGTCCACGTGCATGCACACCGTCCAGCCGTCGTCCCCACCCACGTGGCTGCGCAAGTGGCGGCGCAGCCCGGCGGTGGTGACCGGTCGGTCGTCGAGGCAGCGCCGTCCCGCCTCCAACCGGGGGTCGACCAGTACCTCCACGGGCTGGCGGGGGTGGCGGTGCCCGGCGTCGAAGGAGGCGATGGTGGTGCGGTTGGAGATGGCCCGGGTGGAGGTCACCTCCTCACAGGCCCAAGTGGTGCCCGATGTCTCCACCACGAAGGCTCGACCAGGGTCGGCCAGGAGGAACGACGACCAGTACGGGCGCCGTTCGCCCGCATGGCCCGACCCGCCCTGCCCGTGGCGTTCGAGCAGGGCCGTCAGCACCTCGACCGCCTCGGCTGCCGACGGGGCTCGCTCGAGCGCGAGGCGCACGAGGTCCATGCCGGTGAGGGCGTCGGGGAAGGGCCGGGGATCGAGGGTGGTGTAGATGGTGGCGTTGCCGGCGGTCACCCCCGCCTCGTTCACGCCCTGCTCCACCCCCCACATCCACTCCGGCCGGGAACCGAGGAAGCCGAGGGTGGCGCCCCCATGGCCCGGGATCTCCAGGTAGGTGGTGCGGGTGAGCACCTCCCGGTGGGGCGGGTGCCACTCGAGCACCTGGGCCTCGTCCGGCGGCCGGTCGCTGTTCTTGGCCAACAGCGTCACTCCCTCGGCGGTGGCCGGGGGCAGGGCGCACAGCAGGTCGCACATCGCCCCGGAGGGTAAGGCACGGGCGGTGGCCGGTGCGCTTCACCCCCCGCTTCCCCACGCCCCTGGAACGCGAGCTGGCGAAGTAGCCGGCGCCGGACCCGTCAGAAGCGGATGACCGGCCAGCCCCGGGCGGCGGCGACGGTCCGCAGGCGGCGGTCGGGGTTCACCGCCACCGGGTGGCCGCAGGACTGGAGCAGCGCCAAGTCGGAGCCCGAGTCGGCATAGGCCCAGGCGGTGCGGAGATCTACGGTGCCGAGCACGTCGCGCAGGCGGGCCAGCTTGCCCGGCCCGTGGCAGAACGGCCCGTCCAGGCGGCCGGTGAGGCGACCGTCGACCACCTCGCCCCGGGTGCCGATACCGAGGTGGACGCCCAGGCCGTCGGTCACCACCTCCACCAGCTCCTGGGGGCTGGCCGACAGCACCACGACGACGTCACCCGCCCGTCGGTGCAGCTCCACCAGCGAGCGGGCCACGGGGCCCACTTCGGCCACCAGCTCCTCCGCCACCGCTTCGGCCAACCGCCGCAGCCGCTCGTGCTCCAGGCCGGCCACCATGCGCAGGACCCGTTCCCGCACGTGGTCCACCTGGGCGTCGGTTGCGCCGTGGCGGGCGAAGCGGGCCTGGGCCACCGCCGCGCCGGCCAGCCGGCGACGGGCGACCAGGCCAGCATCGACGAGGGCCCGGGCCATCACCGCCAGGCTCGAGCCTGGCCCCAGCGTGCGGTCGAGGTCGAAGATGGCCAACCGGGCGGTGGCGCCACCCGTCCCGACCCGGGCGGGGCGACCCTGGCTGAGCGCCCCGTCGGTGGGCATGGCTGCACTCAACCCCGGCCGGGCAACGGGCGCGCAACGCCCGGGCGAGGCGCCGATGAACGTTGGGCTAAGCGTCCGGCTGGCCCCCGCTCACCGACGGGTCGTGGTGGGCTACGGGAACGTGGTCGGGAAGCAGACGGCGGGCGGAACCGAGGGGAAGCAGTTGGGCGGCAGCGTCGCAGTCGTGCTCGGGTTCGGCTGGACGATGGTGGTGCTGGGCGGGGCGTTGCCAGTCGGCGGGGGGACGGTGGTGCTCGGCGGGACCATCCGCTCGGGCACCCGCCCGGTCAGCGGGTCCCGCCTGGCCATCGCGTGCACAACTCACACACCGCCTGCACCCCCCGGCAGGTTTACCGCGGCGGCGGGAAGGATGGGTGGCCGGCGCCGGTTCCACCCTGCATGGCCGACCTGGACTTCTACTTCGATCCCGTGTGCCCCTTCGCGTGGGTCACCTCGCGCTGGGTCGTCCGGGTGGCCGAGCTGCGCTCCGTGCAGGTGGCCTGGCGGTTCATCTCGCTGCGCCTCGTCAACGCCGAGCGCGACTACGACAAGGAGTTCCCGCCCGGCTACGTCGACGGGCACACCCGCGGCCTCGAGCTGCTGCGGGTGGCAGCCGCCACCCGGGCCGGCCACGGCAACGACGGCGTCGGCCGGCTCTACGGCGCGTACGGCGCCGCCATCTGGGACGCGCCGGGAGGCCTGGAGGCGCGGCTGAGGCAGAGAGGGGATCTGGCGTCGGTGGAGCCGGTGCTGGCCGACGCCGAGCTGCCGGTGGAGCTGGCCAGGGCCGTCGGTGACGACACGTGGGACGAGGTGATCCGTTCCGAGACCGACCAGGCCCTGGCCCGTACCGGCAAGGACGTGGGCACGCCCATCGTCACCTTCGACCCGCCCGACGGCCTGTCGCTGTTCGGCCCGGTGATCAGCCGGGTCCCCGGCGACGACGATGCCGTCGCGCTGTGGGAGGCGGTCAGCACCCTGGCCCGGATCGAAGGCTTCGCCGAGCTGAAGCGCAGCCTGCGCGCCCCTCTCGACCTCGCCGCCCTGCGCCGCTGACGGGGCGCTCGGCGGTGGGGGCCAGGCGAGCATCCCAGCCGACCGGCTGGCCCTACGCTCACCGGATGGCGAACGAGGACGACGACCACCGCAGCGGCCGCGGACCTGAGCCCCGCACCGTCCACATCGTGCCCCACACCCACTGGGACCGCGAGTGGTACCGGTCGTTCCAGTCGTTCCGCATGCGCCTCGTCGACCTGCTCGACGGGCTCCTCCCCCGCCTGGCCGCCGACCCCTCCTACGCCCACTTCATGCTCGACGGCCAGATGGCGGTGGTCGACGACTACCTCGCCGTGCGGCCCGACGCCGCGGGCACGATCCGCCGGTTGGCGTCGACCGGGCGCATCAGCGTGGGCCCCTGGTACGTGCTCATGGACGAGTTCCTGGTGTCCGGGGAGACCATGGTGCGCGACCTCCAGCTCGGGCTCGACCGGGCCGCCGCCTTCGGGGGTGCCATGGAGGTCGGGTACCTGCCCGACATGTTCGGCCACGTCGCCCAGATGCCCCAGCTCCTGGCCCAGTTCGGCTTCTCCCACGCCGTCGTGTGGCGAGGGGTGCCCGCCGCCGTAGAGCGAGAGGCGTTCCGTTGGGAGGCGCCCGACGGCTCGGCGGTGCGAGCCGAGTACCTGCCGGTGGGCTACAGCAACGGGGCGGTCGTGCCCGACGACGCCAAGGAGCTGGTGGCCCGGGTCGACGAGTTCTGCGCCGACGGTGGCGGCCTGGTCGGCGACCCGGTGCTGTGGATGAACGGCTTCGACCACCTCATGCCCCAGCCCCACCTCGGCCGGGTGGTGGCCGAGGCCAACGCCATCCAGGGCGACTACCACCTCGAGGTCACGTCGCTACCCGCGCACCTCGCGGCCGCCCGCAGCGAGGGCCTCCCCACCTGGCGGGGAGAGCTGCGCTCGGGGGCCCGGGCCAACCTGCTCATGGGCGTGGCCTCCAACCGGGTCGACGTGCACCAGGCCGAGGCCCGCACCACCCGGTCCATCGAGCGGGTGGCCGAACCCCTCTCGGCCCTGTGGCTCCCGGCCGATCGCTGGCCGGCCGCCTTCCTCGCCGAGGCGTGGCTGGAGGTGGTGCGCAACGCCGCCCACGACTCCATCTGCGCCTGCTCGATCGACGAGGTCGGCGCGGCGGTGCTGCACCGCTTCGACGAGGCGCAGGCCGTTGCCGATGGGCTCACCGACCGGGCGCTGCGGGCGGTGGCCCACGCCGCCGGCGGCGACCGTCCGGTCGCGGTGAACCCCTCGGCCCGCCCCCGGTGCGCCACGGTGGAGCTGGTGCTCCCGGGCGAGGACGCCCCCGCTGGCACCCAGCTCCTGGAGGCCACCCCACCCCGCCGGCACCTGCACACCACCACCCGGGCCGAGGCCGCCACCGTCGTGGTGCAGGAGATGGTGATCGACCCTTCGGTGCACGCCGCCGAGGTGCAGGAGGGACCCGACGGCGAGATCACGGTGGTCCTCCTCGCCGACGCCGACCGTCCCCGGCCGGCGCTGGTCGGCGGACCCCGGTCGGAGCTGCTGGCGCTGGCCGAGGCCGGCCCGCCCGAGGGCCAGGTGCGGGTGGAGAAGCGGACCCGGCCGACGGTCCGCGTGCTGGCCCGGACCGGGGAGGTGGCCGGCTTCGGGTGGCGGCGCTGGGCGCCCGGACCGGTCGCCGACGGGCCGGTGCGGATCGACGTCGACGGGGCCCTCACCAACGGGGTCCTCACCGTCGAGGTCGACCCCGACGACGGCACCTGGTCGATCGACGGCCGGCCGGGCTTCGGCCGCCTGGTCGACGACGGCGACGCCGGCGACACCTACAACTGGTGCCCGCCGGAGGGCGGTGCCGTCGTCGAACGTCCCGATGCCGTCACCGTCGAGGTGCTCGAGTCCGGCCCCGTCCGGGGTCGAGTCCGGGTGACAGCCGCCTTCACCTGGCCCGAGGCGGTGGTCGACGGCTACCGCGCCGGCGCCCGGTCGGTGGAGGTGCGCACCACGCTCGAGCTGCGGGCCGGCGAGGACCTCCTCCGGGTGACCCACGACCTCGACAACCCTTGCCGCGACCATCGGCTGCGAGCCTGGTTCCCGCTGCCGGAGCCGGCGGCCGCGTCCCGGGCCGAGTGCGCCTTCGGGATCACCGAGCGGGGGCTCGTGGCCGAGGGCGGCCCCACCGAGGTGGGCCTCCCCACCTTCCCGTCTCGCCGCTTCGTGAGCGCCGGTGGCCTCACCGTCGCCCACGAGGGGCTGTTGGAGTACGAGCTGGTCGACGTCGACGCGACATCGGACCGTCCCGCGGCGCGGCACCTGGCCCTCACCTTGTTGCGCTGCACCGGGGTGATCTCCCGGGGGCCCATGGCCACCCGGCCCGTCCCGGCCGGTCCCACCATCGCCGCCCCCGCCGCCCAGATGCCCGGTCGCCAGCAACTGCGTTACGCGCTCCACGTGGGCGGTCGCGACCCCTATGCCGTAGCCGACGACGCCTTCCTGCCCATGCTCGTGGCCCGGCCCCGGGGCGGGCCGGCCGACGCCGACGAGGGCTCAGCGCTCACCATCACCGGCGCCGAGGTCTCGGCGGTGATCCGCACCGACGGACGGCTCACCGTGCGGGTCTTCAACCCCACCGACGCCCCCACCACCGTCACCCTCGAAGGTCGCCGGGGCTGGCTGGTCGACCTCCGCACCCGACCGATCGAACCCTTCGAGGAGACCTTCGCCCTCCGCCCCCACGGCATCGCCACCGCCGTCCTCGACATCTGAAGGGGGGCAGTGGCGCAGCCGCCAGGCGGAGCCGCGCCACCGATGTCACCCGGATGGCGAAGCCGCTCCGGGGGAGCGAAGCGGAGGAGGAGCCAGTGTTACGGCGCAGCCGCCAGGCGGAGCCGCGCCACCGATGTCACCCGGATGGCGAAGCCGC
>JAUJNP010000001.1:55464-167608 GCA_030448105.1 Acidimicrobiales bacterium
TCCGGGGGAGCGAAGCGGAGGAGGAGCCAGTGTTACGGCACGATCTCCACGGGGGTGCCGGTGGGGGCGAGGTCGAGCATGCGGGTGATGGCGGCGTTGTCGAAGCGCACGCAGCCGTGGCTCACCGCCTGGCCCAGGAGGCCGGGGGCGTTGGTGCCGTGGAGGGCGATCTGGCCGACGCCGCCGCCGAAGCGCTGGTAGACGTCCGAGAAGGCGCTCACGCTCATCTGGGCCACGCCGTAGGGGCCGTTGCCGGCCAGGCGAACGATGCCGTCGACGAAGTAGGCCCCGGTGGGGGTGGGCGCCGACGGCCGGCCGATCGCCACCGTGGTCTGCAGGAGCGGCGTGTCGCCGTGGAACACGGTGGCCCGGCGGGCGCCCAGCTCCACCCGGATCCAGTTCGGCACCTGGCGCAGGGTCACGTCCGACGCCCGCACCCACGCCTCCATGCCGTTGGGGCGGGAGGAGACCTGCACCCGCAGCCAACCCGGGCGTTGCTCCTTCACGAGGAAGACCACCGCCAGGCCCTCCCAGGTGGGGTTGTCCATCACCTTCCCGTCGGCACGGGGCTGGTCGGGAGCGTCGAAGAGCGGGACCGATGCCACGACCGCGTCGGCCACGACGAACGAGGTGGGGTGGGCGGGTGCAGGGGGCTGGGTGGTCGGGGGGGCCTGGGTGGTCGGGGGGGCCTGGGTGGTCGGGGGGGCCTGGGTGGTCGGGGGGGCCTGGGTGGTCGGCGGCGGCGTCGTCGTCGTTGTCGTTGTCGTCCACTTGCCCCGCATCGTGGGCGGAGCGGCCGTCCCGCTGCTGACCCGCACCGAGCCCAGCACCGGCGCATCGCGCAGGCTGGCGGCGCCGAACACGCCCACCCCCAGCACGGCCACCGCCAGCAGTTGGATGGCCACGATCCGACGGCGCATGGGCTCAGGCTACCGGCGCGGCGTCGCTCCGGCGCAACGCCCACAGCGGCACCCGGCCGATGTCCTTCAGGCGGCGGGGACGGATGGCGCGCCAGGCGAAGGTCGGGTCCTCGGAGAGGACGGCATGGACGTCGTCGGACACGACCACCGACCCCGGAAAAGCGATGTTGACGATGCGGCTGGCCAGGTTGACCACCGGGCCGAAGTAGTCGGCCTCCCGCTCGAGGGCGGGACCGGTGGCCAGGCCCACCCTGACGTCGGAGAGGGAGTCGTCCTCGGCGTAGGCCTCGGCCAGGGTGAGGGCGATCTCGGCGGCGGCCCGCACGTCGTCGACCACGAACATCACCTCGTCGCCGATCATCTTCACCACCCGGCCGCCGAGGCGGACCACGGTGTCGTAGGCGATGGCCTCGAAGCGGTCCACCACCCGGGCCAGCTCGTGCTCGTCCAGCTCCTGGCTGAGGGCGGTGAAGCCGACCAGGTCGGCGAAGCCCACCGTCTTGTGGTCGGGGTGCCCGCCGGGCTGGGCTTCCCTCGCCACCCGCCGGCGAGCGGCCACCTGGAGGTGACGGCGCCAGACGTACTCCATCACCCTCGGCATGGTGGGCAGGAGGGTGTCGGCGTAGACGGCGAAGTCCTCGTCCTGGCCGGAGGCGTGCTCGACGTCGCGCCCGAAGGCGTCGATCATGGCCGAGGCCACCCGGGCCAGCGACGAGCCGATGACCCGGCTCATCTGCACGGCCACGTCTGCTTCGATGACGCCCGCGTCCATGAGCCGGGCCACCGTGCGGAGCATGTCGGCGTCGGTCTCGGTGAAGATCCGGTCGCCGTGACCGGGGTCGGGGAAGCCCAGGGATCGCCACAGCAGGGCGATCTGGTCGGCTCCCATGCCGGCGTGGGCGGCCACCTCGTCGAGGTCGAGGACGGCGGGGTCGGGCATGGCCAGCTCGTCGAGGGCGAGGTAGCCGAGGGTGCCGGTGCGGGCGGCGGCGTCGACGTCTTCGGTGGGCACGCCCGCCGCCGCCAGCATGGCCCGGATGGCGGAGGACGGAGCGGCCGGTTCGGTCACGAGAACGATCCGCCCTGGGTGTCGGGCGGGGGACTCGGAGAGGGGCGCCGGTCAGTGGGCAGCCGGCCCACGGGGAGCACCGAGCGGGGCGCCATCGCCTCGGCCGACCCCTGGCCGGCGGGGGGCGCCGGCGCGCTCCCCGCCGGCACGAAGTCGGGGGGAGGGGGTACGGGCGCCAGTAGCTCCTCGCCCTGGCGCGCCGTGGTGCGCCAGCTCGGGTCGAGGCCGGGGGCGGTCACCTCGACGCCGGGTAGGTCGGGGTGGGCGTGGAGGTCCCAGAGGATCGCCGGCCGGTCGCCGTGCCAGCGGACGGCGAAGGAGAGCCGCCCGGAGGCGGTGGGCGCCTCGTGCAGCTCGACGCCTTGGCGGTACCACGGCCCGGGCCCGGCCGGGAGCAGGGCGAGGCCCGGGCCACGGTCGTCCACCAGCAGGGCGCGCACGGTGGCGACGAATCCCATGGCCCCGGCCAAATCGCCCCAGGTCCACGTGGGCGACGCCGCTCGCCGCGCCGCCGCCAGCCTCGCCCACGCGGTTCCCGGATCAGGGGCCGGCAGATGGCGAGCCCCGTGACCTGGGATCCGGGCGGCGGCGTCGGTTTGGCCGATGGCCACCAGCACCTCAGCGAGGCCGGCGAGGGCGAGGGGCGCCCCTTCACCGGCGGCCATGGGGTCGCGTTCGACGGCACGGACGGCCGTCACCAGCTCGGGCAACAGCGCCTCCACCAGGCGGGTGTGACGGGTGAGGCGCCAGTGGCCCACGGCCGCCCCCAGCACGGCGGCGGCGGTGGCCGGCGCCAGCCGGCGCCCGGCCAGGCGCTCGGGCCAGGTGGCCAGCACCCGGGCGGCCTCGTCGGCGAAGCCCTCCCGGTCCAGCGCGGCGACGAGCACAGCCGCCTCGGCCAGCTCCGCCCCGCCGCCTGCCGCCAGCAGCAGGGCCCGCCGCACCGCCTCGACGCCCTCGAGCACGCCGGTGTCGGGGACGTCGAGCCGGGGGGCCCGGCGCACCTGGTCGCCCCAGCCGTGGGCCACCCTCGACGCGTCCGGCAGGTCCGCCGGCCACCCCTGCCCTCCGGTGCACGGGATGACGACGCGGAGCGTGGCTCGGTGCGGGACCGGGAAGAGGAAGGCGGCGGTGGCGAGGCCACCGGCGTCGTCACGGACGCCGGGGAAGGCCGATCCGGCCCCGCCCTCGGCGACGGCGACGGCCACGTCGCCGGTGGCGGAGGAACCGGCTGCCGACCGGGCCGGCGCCCGGGGTAGGAGGAGGGCGGGGCCGTCGTCGACGGTGACGACCTGGGCGGTGTCGCGCCCCCGACCCCCGCTGGTGGGCGTGAGCCCGATGGTGGTGACGTCGCCGACCCCGGTGGCGGTGAACGGGCGGACGACGAGGGCCAGGGCGAAGGGGATCGAGGAGGCGTTCTGCACCTCCACCACCACCACGTCCTCCGTGCCCGAACGGGCGCCGTAGGCCACGTGGCGGGCGTCGCCGCCAGGGATGCGCACGAGCGTCTCCACCACCGGCGCGGCGTCCACCAGCCGCTGGCGCACCCCGCCCTCCGCCGCCGGGCGGTGCCAGCGGTCGTCGGCTCCGACCCACCAGTCGAGCGACCAGCCCTGCCCGGTCGGTTGCACCGCGCCGCGGTCGTCCACGGTGGCAATGGGCCCCGATCCCACCGTGCCCACCGCGGTGGGGGCGTGCACCTGCCGGGCGTCGGCCAGCGCCGGCGACAGCACCCAGCCAGCGGCGGCCAGGCCGGTCGCGGAGGGCCTCGACCGGCGGGCGCGACGGCGCATCAGCCGGGCCGGGACCGGGGCAGCTCGTGGCCGGTCGGGCGCTTCAGCAGGCCCCGGTAGGCCTCTTCGGCGGTCCGCCCGTCGTGGCACACCGCCTTCACCTCCGAGGCGATCGGCATCTCCACGCCGTGCTCGTAGGCCAGCTCCATCACCACCCGAGAGGCCTTCACCCCCTCGGCCACCATGTTCATGGAGGCGATGATCTCCTCGATGGTGCGGCCCCGGCCGAGCTGCTCGCCGACCGAGCGGTTGCGGCTCTGGGGGCTGATGCAGGTGGCGACCAGGTCACCCATGCCGGCCAGGCCGGCGAAGGTCATCGCCTCCCCGCCCATGGCCATGCCGAGACGGGTCGACTCGGCCAGGCCGCGCGTGATGACCGCCGCCCGGGTGTTGTCCCCCGCCCCCACGCCGTCGGCCATGCCGGCGGCGATGGCCACCACGTTCTTCAGCACGCCCCCCAGCTCGCAACCGACCACGTCCTCGTTGATGAAGACCCGGAAGAGCTCGGTGGCGAACAGGCCCTTCAGCGCCCGGGCCACGTTGTGGTCGTCCATGGCGATCACGCTGGCGGCGGCGTGGCCGGCGAGGATCTCCTTGGCCAGGTTCGGCCCCGTGAGCACGCCCACGGGGTGCCCGGGCACCACCTCGGTGATGACCTGGCTCATGCGCATGCGGGTGCCGAGCTCGAGCCCCTTGGTGAGGCTGACCACGGGCACCCACGGCCGGAGGTGGGCGGCCACCCCCTCGAGGGTGCTCCGGAAGGCCTGGGAGGGCACCGCCATCACCAGCACGTCGGCCACGGAGACGGCCTCGGCCAGATCGGCGGTGGCCCGGAGCTGCTCCGGCAGCGAGTAGTCGGCCAGGTAGGTGCCGTTGCGGTGATCCCGGTCGATCTCCTCGGCCAGCTCCGGGCGCCGGGCCCACAGCACGGTCGGGGTGTTCTGGGCGGCGAGGGACGCCACCGTCGTGCCCCACGAGCCCGCGCCGACCACCGCCACCCGGATGTCCATGGCGCCAGAACATAAACCGGCCGGCGCCGATGCGCCGTCCCCCAGGGCGGCGGGTGGGGTCGGCGGACGTCTAACGGCCGGCGCCGAGGCGCCGTCCCTTGGGGCGGCGGGTGGGGTCGGCGGACGTAAACCGGCCGGCGCCGAGGCGCCGTCCCCCGGGGCGCGGGTGGCTGGCTACCGGCGCCTCGGTAGCTCCTCCGGCTCCACCCCCTCGGCCAGCGGTTGGCGGCGGTGGCCGCGCTCCTCCCGCCACATCGCGAAGGCCGCCACCGACGCCAGCAGCCAGGCCAGGCCGAGCACGAACCCGGCCAGCACGTCGGTGAGGAAGTGGACGCCCAGGGCGAGCCGGGTGGCGCCGATCAGGGCCACGAGCAGCGCGGTCGCCGCCACCAGCAGCCGCCGCAGACGCGGAGGCACCGTCGGGAGGAACACCAGGAGCAGGGCTCCGTAGCAGACGACGGCGGCCATGGCATGCCCCGACGGGAAGCTCTTGCCGGGGGCGGTCGCCACCGGGTCGGCCACCACCGGTCGCGACCGGCCGACGGTGACCTTGACGAGGGTGCTGACCAGGCCGCCGCCGAGGCAGGTGACCAAGAGGAACACGGCCAGCCGGTGGTGCTGGCGGCGCAGGAGCCACAGCACGGCCGCACCCACCAGAACCCACAGCCACACCCCGCGGCCGAGGAAGCTCACCGCCTGGATGGGGCCGACGACGCTCGGATGGTCGCCGGACCAGGCGTTGAGCTGGCGCGCCAGCTTGGAGTCGAGCCGCGTGAGGCGGCCTTCGCTCGTGACCTGCTCCAGCAACAGCCCGAAGGGCACGGCCACCAGGACCAGGGAGACCCCGAGCAGAGTGAGCCGAAGGCCGTAGCGCTCGACCGGGTCGAGACGGCGTTCGATGGAGGCGGGCAGCCCACGGCGCACCGGTCCGTCCTACCCGAACCCGCGCCCCGCCCCACCGCCGCCGCCGCGGTCGGTACCGTGCGGCGATGCCAGACGCCGGAGCCGACGCCGACGCCGACGCCGTCGTGGCGCTGGCCCACGCCGTCCTGCGGGCCAGCCCCTACGGGTTCCTCGCCACCACCGGCCCCGACGCCGCCCCCCGCGTCCGGCTCGTGCAACACCTGGCGGTCGACGACGACCTCCGGGTCTGGGTGGGCACGAGCCCCCGCTCACGCAAGGCGGCCGACGTCGCCGCTCGTGCCGAGGCGGTCGCCTACGCGTGCGAGGACCGCGACGCCTTCGCCTACGTGAGCCTGCGCGGCGAGGCTCGGCTGGTCGAGGACCTCGACGAGCGTGTCGCCCGGTGGACGCCCGGGCTGGAGACGTTCTTCCCCGGCGGGCCGAGAGGCGACGACTTCGTGCTCGTCTCGCTCGCGGTGGACCGGGTGGAGCTGATGAGCTTCGCCGCCGGGGTCCATCCCGACCCCTACGGGCTGGTGCCGGCGGTGGCGGTGCGGTCCGGTGACGGTTGGGTGCTCGAACCGGCCGGAGGAGCGGACCAGCCGCCGGGTGCCGGTCCATAGGCTGCCGGCGTGGCGCACCCGGTCGACGACGACGCTCGCACGGGTGTCCTCGTGCCGGTCAAGGGCTTCGCCGAGGCGAAGGTCCGCCTGGCCGGCGTCCTCAACGAAGTGGAGCGGGCGGCGTTGGCGCGGCGGATGGCCGAGCGGGTCGTGGCGGCGGCCGCGCCCCTGCCGGTGGCGGTGGTGTGCGACGACCCCGGCGTGCGGGCGTGGGCGGCGGCGCTCGGGGCGCGGGTGGTCTGGCGACCCGGCCGGGGCCTCAACCGCGCCGTCACCGACGGGGTGGAGTCGCTGGCTGCGTCCGGGTTCCGCCGGGTGATCGTCGCCCACGCCGACCTGCCCCTCGCCACGTCGCTGGCGTGGGTGGCCGAGTTCCCCGGTGTGACCCTCGTGCCCGACCGTCACGACGACGGCACCAACGTCGCCTGCGTGCCCACCGGCGCCGGCTTCTGCTTCGCCTACGGGTCGGGGTCCTTCGACCGCCACCGGGCCGAGGCGGAGCGCCTGGGCCTTCCCCTGCGTGTCGTCCGCGATCCCGCCCTCGGCTGGGACGTCGACCTGCCCGCGGACCTCGACCACGATCCGCCGCTGGAGCTGCCGTGCTCCTGACGTCGCGCGACCTGCCCGTGCCGGAGCGGGCCCTGGCCGTCGGCGCCCACCCCGACGACATCGAGTTCGGCGCGGGCGCCACGCTGGCCAAGTGGGCGGGGGCGGGCTGCGAGGTGTCGTTGGTGGTGTGCACCGACGGCTCGAAGGGCACGTGGGACGCCTCCGCCGACCTCACCGGCCTCGTCGCCACCCGCCAGCGCGAGCAGCGGGCCGCCGCCGAGGCGCTGGGCGCCACCGGGGGGGTGGCGTTCCTCGGGCACGTGGACGGTGAGCTGGCCTCGGGTCTGGCTGAGCGCAGCCAGGTGGCCCGCTGCATTCGTGAGCTACGGCCCGACGTGGTGCTCGGCCACGATCCCTGGCGGCGCTACCGGCTCCACCCAGACCACCGCCACGCCGGCTGGTTGGTGCTCGACGGCGTGGTCGCCGCCCGTGATCCTCACTTCTTCCCTGATCATGGCATCGCCCACCACCGGCCCTCGGCGCTGCTGCTGTTCGAGGCCGACGAGCCCGATCATGGCGAGGACGTGACCGGCCACCTCGACGCCAAGCTGGCCGCGCTGGAAGCCCACGAGAGCCAGTTCGAGTCGACCATGGGCATCAGCGCGGCCGACCCCGGCGTCGAGCGCGACCGGTTCCGGCGCCGCGTGCGCGACCGGGCCGCCGAGGTCGGCCGCGCCATCGGCGTAGCCGCCGCCGAGCACTTCAAGCTGATCGACGACCTGTAGCAATCGCAACGCTGCGCAGTCCGCCAGGCGGAGCAGCCTCCGGGATGAGAGCCGGATCCGCGAAGCGGGGCCGGCCGGAGGCCGGCCAAAGGCAACTCAGTCCGGGATCCAGTTGCCGTGGAAGCCGTAGGGGACCCTCGCCGGAAGGTGGACGGTGGCCACCGGCGCGGCCGCCAGGTCGGCGGCGTCGAGGATCACCAGGTCGGTGCGGTCGGCGGAGGCGTCGTACACCAGGGACATGACCCAGCCGTCATCCTCGCCGGAAGCCTCGTCGGCGGGCACGAACACGGCCTCGCCGGTGGAACGCCCCGGGCCGAACTCGTGGGTGTCCGACGCGCCGGTGGCGAGGTCGTACTTCACCACGCTGCTGCCGTCGAAGCCGAGGTCGTCGCCGCTCGAGAGGGAGGCGGCCCAGCCGTAGCGGTGCGGCCGGCCGACCAAGCGCTCATCGACGCGGGGGAACTCGACGGGGCGGTCGTCGAGCTGGCGCTCGTGGACGGTGCCGGCGGCGAGGTCGACCGTCCAGCGCCACAGCGACGGAGGCCCGTCGTTCGGGCCGTTGCGGTCGCGGTCGAACATGCGGGGGTGGCGCACCAGGTCGAGCACGACCCGGTCATCGCCGTCGTCGTAGGCGTTGAGCGGGTGGAACACGTAGCAGGGCTCCACCTCGAACCAGCGCACGTCGGGGCCGGTGCCCTCGCGGGGAAGGACGCCGACTCGGGCGCCGTACCCCGGGTTCCACGCGTAGGGGAAGCTGCCGCCGGCCATGGCCCGGTCGAGGTCGAAGGTGACGGGCAGGTCGTAGAGCACCGCGTGGTTGGCGGTGATCGACATGTCGTGCATCATCGGGCCGCCCGGCACCGAGATGGTCTCGAGCTTGCGCACCCGCCCGTCCGCGCCGACCACGACGTACTGCACGCCCGGCAGCGCCCAGTGGTAGGCGGCGGCGAAGAGCTCGCCGGAGTCGGGGTCGCGCTTGGGGTGAGCGGTGAAGCCGTTGGGCAGGGTGCCACCGAAGTCGGACCGGCCGATGGTGTCGAGCTCGTAGGACAGCTCGACTGGCCGGGCGCCCGCCTCCACCAGAGCGAACGTGGAGCCGGCGTGGCCGATCACGTTGGTGTTGGCCGTGTCCATCCCGCCGTGGGCCTCGCCCGCCACCGGCGGCTCGCCCAGTGCGGCGGCCACCCGGTCGGAGCGGACGAAGCGGTTGCGGTACCACTCGGCCCGCCCGCCCCGGAGGCGCACGCCGTGCACCATGCCGTCCCCGGTGAACCAGTGGTACGCCGCCGGGTCGGGCGGGGCCAAGGGGTTGGGACCGTTGCGCAGGTAGCGCCCCTCCAACGCCTCCGGCACCGAACCGTTGACCTCGAGGTCCGAAGCGGTGACCTCCTCGATCACCGGTGCGTAGTTCTCGGTGAGGTAGCGGTTGGTGGTGATGCTCATGGCGAGCTCTCTTTCCGTAACGGTGTTCTAGAACAATTAGTAACGCCGTTTCGCTATCCTGTCAAGATGCCACGCAAGGCCGATCCGAGCATCCGGGTGGCGCTGACCGAGACGGCCGCCCGGCTGCTCGCCGAGGAGGGCCCTGCCGCGTTGAGCACGCGCCGCCTGGCCCGGGAGGTGGGGACGTCCACCACCGCCGTCTACACCCACTTCGGCGGCAAGGAGGACCTCGTCCGGGCCATGTGCGTGGAAGGTTTCGACCGGCTGGCCCGGCGCATGGCCCGGGTCCGCCCCACCGATGATCCGGTGGCCGATCTGGCCCAGCTCGGCCGGGCCTATCGACGCAACGCCCTGGCCAACCCCCACCTCTACGCGGTGATGTTCGGCGGACGCACGCTCCCCGACTACGCCCCCACCAACGAGGACCGCGCCTACGGCCTGCCCACGCTGGCCCACCTGGCCGACACCACCGGCCGCTGCGTGGAGGCCAACCGCTTCCGCCCGGCGCCGCCGTTCGAGATCGCCGTGCAGCTCTGGGCCGCGGTCCACGGCCTGGTGAGCCTGGAGCTGGACGGCTTCTTCCCGGTGCGTGCCGATGCCGACCGTCACGCCCGCCGCCTCATGCTCGCCCTGGTCATCGGCCTGGGCGACGACCCCTCCCAGGCGGCCGCCTCCGTGGGTCGGGCAGGCTGACCGCCAGGTCTCGGGAAGGCAATGGCCGGCGTCAGCCGACGGGAGGGCCATCAGACGAGGAGGCGGACGAGGAGGCGGGTGGGCGGCCGGGGCCGGGCCCGCCGGCGAAGGCCTGGGCCAGGCCCATCCACTCCCGCGCCGCGGGGCCAAGGACGGCGAGGCCGGTGTCGTCGACGTGCCGGCGCTGGGTGACCACCAGGCAGAAGTCCACGGCGGTGCCCCGCACCGAGTCGGCCGCGTCCGGCGGTCCCCACTCCCACACCGCGCCCGACGGCGCCTGCAGCTCCACCCGCACGTCGGCCGCAGGTGCCTCCCGCCCGTGCACGACGTACGAGAACCTTCGGGTGCGGAGGCCGAGGTGGGCGATGTGGCGCAGCCGGTCGGTGGCCGGCCGCTCGACGCCGAGGGCGTCGACCACGTCCTGGCCGTGGGCCCAGGTCTCCATGAGGCGGGCGGTGGCGAAGGACATGGCGCTCATGGGCGGTCCGTACCACTCGAGGCGGTCATCGGCGGCGAGGGCTCCGAAGCGCTCGAGCATGGCGGCCCTCGCCTCCCGCCACGCCGCCAGGAGGTCCTCGGGCCGGGCCGCCCGTGCGAAGGCGAGGGTGAGACGGTCGACGCCGTCGGCCTCGGCGGCGGCGGCGAAGAGCTCGTCGCGATGGCGAGCGAAGCCGGCAGGGTCGGTGGCCGAGAGGTGGGCGGCCTCGTCGAAGTGGTGGAGGTGCCCGATCGAGTCGCGCACCGACCAGCCGGCCGCTGGCGTAGGCGCGTCCCACTCGGCCAGCGTGAGCGGCGCCACCACGGAGTCGAGGGCGGCCTGCTCGGCGGCGAGGTCGGTGATCAGGGCGGCGTAGGCGGCGGGATCGGCCATGGGTAGGCAGTCTGGCCCGTGACCGTGACTGCGGCCGAGATCTGGGAGGCTGCGGCGCGTGCTCGACGACGGGAGCTACGACGCCATAGTGGTCGACGCCACCGACACTGGCGGCGACATCTACGTCGAGCTCACCGTGCTGGCCGGCCCCCACAAGGGCGAGGTGGTCACGGTGTCGGCGAGGCGGTTGGGACGGGAGGCCATCGACCTGCTCGGCGTGCCCGCCACCCTGGTGGTCACCGCCGGGCAGCCGTCGCTGCACCTGGAGGGCTGACCCGCCGGCTCACACCTTCTGGGCGACGCCCCGGACCGTGGGGCGGATCAGCGGGGTGGCCTTGCGGGCGCTCTCGCGCACGACGGTGCCTTCGTCGAGGGTGAAGCCGGCATCGACGATGGCCTCCGCGGTGTGGCGGGTGAGGTGGCAGCCGGCGAACACCCGCTTCCACACGGGTTCGACGCGGCGCTGCCACGCCAGGCGCTGCGGCCGACCCTCGGCGGCCACGTGTTCAAGGAACACGAGCCGCCCACCGGGTCGCAGCACCCGACGCACCTCGGCCAGGGCCTTGGGCTGGTCGGGCACCGAGCACAGCACCAGGGTGGTGACCACCACGTCGAAGGAGTCGTCGGGGAAGGGGAGTTCGTCGGCCCCCGCTCGCCGCACGGCCACGTCGACCCCGGCGGGCAGGCGGCCCAGGCGGGGCACGAGCCGGTCGAGCATCGCCTGCTCGGGATCGGTGACCACCAGCCGGGTGACGCCCGGGCCGTAGTGGGCCAGGTTGTTGCCGGTGCCGGCGCCGATCTCGAGCACCTCGCCCTCCACCCCGGCCAACAGGTCGGCCCGCCAGCCCTGGAAGCACGCTTCCTCGGTGGCGGCGGTCAGGCGGTCGTAAACCCGTGGAAAGAGCCAGGCCATCCTGGGACCCTACGTCGATGCCCGACCCGTCCCCGCTCGAGGAGTGGTGGCCCCTGTTCGGTCTCCGGCTGCGCACCCCCCGCCTCGAGCTGCGACCCCACACCGACGCCGACCTCGACGAGCTGGCCACCCTCGTCGGCCGCGGCATCCACCCGCCCGAAGAGATGCCGTTCTCGGTGGCGTGGACCGACGCGCCGTCGCCTCTGCTCGAGCGCCAGACCCTCCAGTACATCTGGCGGACGCGGGCCGAGTGGTCGCCCGATGCCTGGCACCTGGCCCTCGGTGTCTGGGAGGACGGCCACCTCCTCGCCCAGCAGAGCGTCGAAGCGAAGGACTTCGCCGCGCTGGGCGTGGTGAGCACCGGATCGTGGGTCGGCCGCGCCGATCAGGGCCGGGGGATCGGCAAGGAGATGCGGGCGGCGGTGCTGCACCTCGCCTTCGCCGGCCTCGGCGCCGCCCGCGCCGACACCCAGGCCTTCGACGACAACCCCGCCTCGCTGGCCGTCACCCGGTCGCTCGGCTACCTCCCGAACGGCGACGACCTCCAGGTGCGCCGCCGGCGACCGGCCCGCCTCCTGCGCTTCACCCTGCCTCGAAGCGAGTGGGAGCAGCACCGGCGTTACGACATCACGATCGAGGGCCTCGAGCGGTGCCGGGAGCTGTTCGGCCTGGCGGAGAACCCGCCCTCCTGATGCGGGACCCCCATCGTCTGTCAGGGCGAGACGGGTGATGGTGATGGGGTGCCGTCGGGCCGGTAGCAGTCGAAGCCTTGCCCGTCGTGGCGGCGTTGGATGCGGTAGCGGCCTTCGTGGACCAGGTGGTGGTGATGGGAGCAGAGCAGGCCGAGCTGGTCGAGGTTGGTCTGCCCGCCGTGGTCCCACGGTTCGAGGTGATGGGCTTCACACCAGCCCGGTGGGGCGGTGCACCCGGTGAACACACGGCCCTGGTCGCGGATGACCAGGGCCCGGCGTTGGGCGGGGGTGACGGTGCGTTCCAGGCGGCCCAGGTCCAAGATCTCCGAGCGGCCCCGGCAGATGACCCGCCCGATCCGGCTGTCACAGGCCAACCGCCGCGCCGTCTCCACCGCGATGGGCCCGGCCCCGACGATGTCGGCTTCGGCGTCGGGGTCGTGGCCGGTGAGGGCGTCGAGATCGATGATCACCGACACCACCGGCGGGGTCCGAGTGTCCACGCTGGCATCGAGCCCCGCGGCCCGGGCCACCAGGTCGACCAGGGCCCGGCCCATCCGCTGCGCGGCGGTCGACTGGACCCCGTCCGCCGAGGCGGCCTCCCGGCGGTAGAGCCGCTCGGCGTGCGAGGCCAGGGCGGCGTGCAGCTGGGCGCCGTCGGTGACCTCCAGGTCACCGTCGAGGTGCCAACGGCCCCCGAAGCCCTGCCGCAGCCGCACCTCGGAGGGCTCCGCCACCCGGGGCTCAGCTCCATCAGCGTCGACCCGGCACACCCAGTGACGCATCACCGTGGCCGTCTGGTCCACGCTCAGGTCCCGCACCGCTTCGAGGAGCATGGCCTCGTCCCGGTCGAACGCCTCGGCCACCCGGGGGTTCACGAACCGCAACACCGTCCGCACCTTCGTCGTGCCCAACGAGGCGCACGCCGCTTCGCTCAACGGATGAGAACGCAACATCCGACCGTGGCGCACCAGAGCCGCCGCCTGGGACCGGGACACATCAGCCCGGGCCGCGAACCACGACGGCGCCGACGGCGCCCCATCAGCGGCGTAGGCCACCCGGGCATCAAACGCCGCCGCCGCCCGCAACTCCGTCGCTTCCAAGGCGGAACGGGCCCGGTCCAACGCCAACAACCACTCACCCAGCTCGGAATCGGTCAGCGAACCCGACTCGAGCCCGATGAGCTCGTCCAAATTCAACTCGCCAGCCCGGTCCGAACACATATGCGTATCATATCGGATCATCCCCGGCGACGGCAAGGGCATCCAACGGATTTTTTGCCTCCTCGTCCGGCCATCGAAGCCGCGGCATGCGGCGGTGAGGTCGCGAACGGCGATACGGGCCACGGCGCCGCCGACCGTGGCGGCCGGGCGGGCTACGACCTCCCGCAACCAGTTCCTGGGTACCACGTCTCGCCGAAACCGAGGGTGCCGAGCCGGTTGGCAGCTCCCCGCATTCGGCGCGACGTGAAACAGAACATGAGTCGTCTCGTCCATCCACGACATGCAGATCCGGTTTTCGAACCGCCGCTTCGTCCAGCTCGGCCTCGACCGCCAGGACGAGATCACACCCCGTTGGAATCCGAAAACCCCAGTCCCGCCCGCAGGCGGGCGGCCACGGCGGCCGCCTCGGCGTCGTCGGCGTAGCGGGTGCGGGGCCAGAAGAACCCCCGCAGCCCATCCTTGGGCCGGCGGGGGACGACGTGGACGTGGAGGTGGGGCACGCTCTGGCTCACGCGGTTGTTGATGGCCACGAAGGTGCCGGCGGCGCCGAGGGCGCCCTCCATGGCCCCGGCCAGGCGCTGGGCCCGGGCGAAGAGCGGCTCGACCAGCTCGGCGGGCAGGTCGACGAGGGTCTCGTGGTGGACGCGGGGCACGAGCAGCGTGTGGCCGGGGAACAGCGGCCGGGTGTCGAGGAAGGCCAGGGCCACGTCGTCGTCGAGGACCACATGGGCGGCGGCGTCACCGGCGACGATGCGGCAGAACACACAGGCCCGAGGGCGCACGTGGTCAGGGCACCGCCCGGGCGAGGGCGGCAACGAGCCGGTCGGCATCGTCGGCGGTGTTGAAGGCGTGGGCCGAGACCCGCACCGCCTCGCTCCTGATGCTGACGTGCACCTGCTCGGCGGCGAGGGCGGTGGCCAGCCGGTCGGTGTCGAGGCCGGGCCGCCGGATGCCCATGAGGTGCCCGGCCCGGAGGACGGCCGGCGCCACCGTGAAGCCCAGGTCGGCGGCACCCTCGGCGATGCGATCGGTCACGGCCCGGGCATGGTCCGCCACCGCCGCCACCCCCCAACCGGCGATCAGCCGGAGCGACTCGGTCACCACGGGCAGGAGGGCGAAGTTCGACACCTCGCCCATGTCGTAGCGGCGGGCCCCGGGCTGGAACTCGTCCTCGTAGGCCAGCGCCGAGAACCGGTCGCTGCCGGCCCGGGCGATCCAGTTGTGCTCGATGGGCATGCCCTCCCGCTGGTGGGGAGCGGCCCACAGGAACCCCACGCTGTAGGGCCCGAGGAGCCACTTGTAACAGGCGCCGGCCACGAAGTCGGGCTGCACGTCGGCCACGCTGAAGGCCATGGCGCCGAGGGCCTGGCACACGTCGACCACCAGGGCCGCCCCCAGCTCCCGGCACCGCTCCCCCACCGCCACCAGGTCCACCCGCGAACCGTCGGTCCAGTGGCAGGGCGGCAGGGCGACGATCGCCACCTCGTCGCCCTCGCGGTCGAGGTGGCCGAGCACCGCCGCGGTCCAGTCGCCGTCGGCGGGCCGGTCGATGGCGTGGACCCACCCCTCGCGGCGCTCGGCGAGGTCGCGCCACACGTAGACGTTGGACGGGAACTGCCCCTCCAGCACCACGATCTCCTGGCCGGGTCCCACCGCGAGGTTGGCGGCCGCCGTGGCCAGCCCGTAGCTCACCGACGGCGTGATGGCCACGCCGTCGGCGTCGCCCTCGAGGAGGCCGGCCACCAGGTCGCGGACGTCCTGGAGCGGATGGAAGAAGTCCTCGGCGGCGATCTCCCAGGGCCTCGCCTTGCGGCCCAGGCCGGCCTGGCCGGCCTCGACGGCTCGGGTGGGGACCGGACCCATGTAGGCGCAGTTGAGGTAGGCGACGTCGTCGGGGATGGCGAAGAGGTGGCGCTGGGAGCCGAGGGCCATGACCGGCCGATGCTGGCACAGTGGGCGTCGTGCGAGTCGCCCTGTTCGCCACCTGCGTGGTCGACGTTTTCGAACCGGGTGCCTAGCCGATCGCTCCCTGGACGATCAGCGCCAGGCCGAACAGTACGAAGGCGACCGTGGCCCCTATGCGGATGGACCGGTCCGGGAGGCGGGCCCCGAGCTGGCGGCCCACGACGATGGCGAGGGCGTCGGCGGCCACCATGCCCACCGTGGAGCCCGCCCACGTGCCCACCACCCCGTGGGTCGTGGCCAGGGTCATGGTGGCCAGCATGGTCTTGTCGCCCAGTTCGGCGAGGAAGAAGATGGCGCGATGGCGGCGATGGCGGCCAAGACGCTCCCGCGGCCCGCCCGGGCGGCGGCCGCCTCGTCGTCCTCGTCGAGGTCGTCGCCTCGGTAGGTCCACGCCGCGAAGCCGAGGAAGGCCAGGCCGGCCACCACCTCGATGGCCCGGGTGGGGAGGCGGTCGGCCACGAGCCGGCCGACCGCCACCGACAGGGCGTGGGTGACCGCGGTGGCGACGGTGATGCCCACCAGCACCCGCCATGCCGCGAACCGGGTGGCGAAGGCCAGCGCCATGAGCTGGCTCTTGTCGCCCAGCTCGGCCACGAAGATCACCGCGAAGCTGAGCACGAAGGCGGCCATGGCAGGGGCGAACGCTACCGACGGGTTCGCCGCGGCCCATCCGCGCCGCTCGGACCGGCACGGGGTTGGATGGTGCGCGGTGACCAGCGACCCCCGAGACCAACCCCCGTCGGCTCCCGACCCGCGCCACACCTACGTGCTCGACACGTCGGTGCTGCTGTCGGACCCCCGGGCCCTGCTGCGCTTCGAAGAGCACGACGTGGTGCTACCGGTCGTCGTGCTCATGGAGCTGGAGGCCAAGCGCCAGCACAGCGAGCTCGGTTGGGCCGCCCGCGAGGCACTGCGGCTGCTCGAGCGGTTCCGGGTGGAGCACGGCTCGCTCACCGAGCCGCTGCCGGCCACCGACCGCGGCGGCACCATCCGGGTCGAGCTCAACCACCAGGACCGGGCCGGCCTGCCCCCGTCCCTGCGCTCCGACGACAACGACCATCGCATCCTCGCGGTGGCCGCCAACCTGGCCGGCGAGGGCCGGGCCGTCACCGTGGTCACCAAGGACCTGCCGCTCCGGCTCAAGGCCAGCATCGTGGGCCTGGCCGCCGACGAGTACCGCAACGAGCAGGTCCGCGACGCGGGCTGGACCGGCTACCGCGAGCTGGACGTCGACCAGGACGTGGTCGACGAGCTCTTCGCGGCGCGGGTGGTCGACCTCGCCGAGGCGAGGGATCTGCCCGTCAACACGGGCGTCACCCTCGTGAGCGGCTCCCAGTCCGGTCTCGGGCGGGTGCGCGCCGACAAGCGCGTGCACCTGGTCAGGGGTGACCGCTCTCTGTTCGACGTGCGGGGCCGGAGCGTGGAGCAGCGCATCGCCCTCGACCTGCTGGCCGACCCCGACGTCGGCATCGTCAGCCTCGGCGGCAGCGCCGGCACGGGCAAGAGCGTGCTCGCCCTGGCCGCCGGCCTCGACGCCGTGCTCGAGCAGCAGAGCCACAAGCGGATCCTCGTGTTCCGCCCCCTGTACGCGGTCGGCGGCCAGGAGCTGGGCTTCCTGCCCGGAGACCGCGACGAGAAGATGTCACCGTGGGGCGCCGCCGTGTTCGACGCCCTCGACGTGATAGCCGGTCCCCAGGTGGTCGAGGAGGTGCTCGGCCGCGACCTGCTCGAGGTGCTTCCCCTGACCCACATCCGAGGGCGGAGCCTCACCGACACCTTCGCCATCATCGACGAAGCCCAGAACCTCGAGCGCCAGGTGCTGCTCACCGCCCTGTCGCGGCTGGGCGAGGGGAGCCGGGTGGTGCTCACCCACGATGTCGCCCAGCGCGACAACCTCCGCATCGGACGCCACGACGGGATCGCTTCGGTGATCTCGGCCCTCCGCGGCCGCCCGCTGTTCGGCCACGTCACCCTGAGCCGCTCCGAGCGCAGCCCGGTGGCGGCGCTGGTCACCAGCCTCCTCGAGGACTGAGGCTCCCCCATCACATCGGCGGGGGAGCCCATCAGCCGGGGAGATGGTGCCCATCGCAGGAAACCGTCCCGATGATCGGCCGCCGGCGGGGGCGGCTCCGTACCCTTGTCGGTACCCGCTCCGGGAGACGCTCCATGGCCGTCGAGTTCGACGTCGAGATCAGGGCCGACAGGTGGATGGAGCAGGGCGCGTGCCGGGGCCTCACCGAGCTGTTCTTCGCTCCCCATGCCGAACGGCCCCAGGCCCGGGCCCGGCGCGAGGGCGCCGCCCGCCTGGTGTGCCAGGTCTGCCCGGTCATCTTCGAGTGCCGGCGCCACGCGCGGGTGAACCTCGAGTACGGGTTCTGGGGCGGCGAATCCGAGGAGGAGCGGGCGGCGGCGGGCTACTCGGTGCCGGCGCCGATCGGCGGTCGCAACCGCCGCCACGCCATCTGACCCACCATCCGCCACCGAAGTCGGGCTCCTTCCTAGCCTGGCCGTGACCGGGGTGAAGAGGAGGGGCCGATGGGCCGTCGACCGACCGTCTACGGGCTCGACATAGAGACCGACACCACCGAGAACGGCCTCGACCCGCGGGTGGCCCAGGTGCTCACCATCGCGTTGTCGAGCCCCGGCCACGACGAGGTCTTCTCCGGCCGGGAGTCCACCTTGCTGCTCGACGTGGACCGGCGCCTGGCCGAGCTGCCGCCCGGCGTGATCGCCACCTGGAACGGCGCCGCCTTCGACCTGCCCTTCATCGCCGACCGGGCCGCCGTGCACGGCCTCGAGCTCGGGCTGCGCCTCCAGCTCGACCCGTCCATGTCGATGCGGCGGGCGCCACTGCCCGGCCACCGGGGTGCCTACCGGGGCGGCTGGTACGCCCACGGCCACCTCGACGCCTACCGCCTCTACCGCGGCGACGTCGGGCCCGCCCTGCGGGTGTCGTGCTCGCTCAAGTCGATCGCCCGGTTGGTGGGCCTGGCACCGCTCGAGGTCGACCGGTCCCGCATCCACGACCTCAGCAACGAGGCCCTGCACGCCTACGCCTCCTCGGACGCCCGCCTGGCCCGCGTCCTCACCGAGCGGCGCTGGCCATCGGCCAGCCGCTTCGTCGACCGCGTGGTCCCACCGTCGGCCGGCGACCTGGGAGCCGCCTCCGCCTGACCGGCCCCGGGGCCGCTCTGGCTGCGGTCCTGTCACACCCCCGGGCCACACTGGGGCCCGAGGTTCGCGATCCCTCGTGTCGCACGGTCGCCGACTGCCCCCCGTCGTCGGAGACCTGCCGTGCCCACGCCCACCCACCTCGCCCGCGGTGAACTGCTGCCCGGCCTGCTCGAGCGCCTCGACGAGTCCCTCGGACACCACGCCGGCGCCAAGCTCATCCGTCTCCACACCGACCACGTCGGCTTCACCGTCGGCGTGTTGGACCTGCCCGGAGGCGTGCACCCCGTCGACGTCGTGCTCGGCGTCTCCGCCGACCCCGACTGGGAGGGCGCGGGCCTGGTGGCCGACGCCACCGCGTGGTCCACCGACCCGGCCGCTGACCGCGACCCGACCCGGGTCCGCCTCCTCCACGTCGTCGACCGCTCGGGCGCCAGCGCCAGCCGGCTGCGTCCCCTCACCGGCGACGGGCCGGTCCTGTCGCCCACCGAGCCGGAGGGCCACGTCGACGACGCCTGCCGGCGCATCCTGGGGCTCCCCACCGCGGCGCCGCCGTCCTGCCCCGCAGCCTGGCAGGCGGTCGCCTGGCTCAGCCAGATCCACGCCGCCGCCCTGCTGCACCCGGCACGCCGGTGGGGCTGGCCCGCTCTCACCGCTTGCCACCCCGCCGCGGCCGACCTGGGCCCGAGCCCCACCCCAGCCGAGCTCATCACCGACGGCCGGCGCATGGCCGCCACCACATGGGACGAGGTGCGCCTCGCGGTGGCCGGCGGGCACCAGCGCGTCGGTGAGGTCTCCGCGGAGGTGGCGGCGTGGATGGACGCCGGCATGTTCGCCCGTTGGCTCTTCGCCCAGCACGCCGATCCCCGCGACGTGGTGGCCGACCTCGTCCACCTGGTGGGCGAGGGCGAGCTGAGCCGGGTGGCCGAAGTCATCGCCGCCTGGGGGGTCGACCCGCGGGGCCTGTGACGACGACCCTTGCCTCGGCGGTCGCGTGGTGCCACACTCGGCCGCCACGAGCGGCCCCCGGCCGTCGTCGGCACTGTGAGGCGCCGACCCCACCTGTCCTACCCGAGGGGTCGCGTCCATGTCTGTCCTCCGCCGATGCCGGCGCGTGCTGCCGGCTGTCGCCGTCGTCGTCGGCCTCTCGGCCTCCCTCACCCTCGCCCCCGAGGACAGCGTGGGGGCGGTGGTGGTCCGCCACCGGGGCTTCGCCGGCCGGGTCGACGGCGATCCCGGCTGGTTCGGCAGCTTCTCCCTCGCCGGCATCGGGCCCGCCTGGTGCATCGACAACGGCCTGGTGGCCCCCGACGCCGATCTCGGCTACCAGCCCATCGACCTGTCCGAGATGGCCGGGGACACGAGAGCGGCCCTGGCCTGGCTGGTGGGCAGCCGTGGCCCGGCCACCGACGACGTCGGTGCCGCCGGCCTGGCACTGGCGGCCCACCACCTGGTCGGCGCCCGCTACCCGTCGGGCCCGCTCGACGTCCACCGGCTCACGCCCGCGGCGATGGTGGGCTTCGGCCCTTCCGCCGCCGCGGTGGTGGCCGCCGCCCGGGCGGCGGTCGACGACGCCACCGCCCATGCGCACCTGCGCGGGCCCTACCGTCTCACCCTGGGGGCGAGCGCGGTGCCCGCCGGCGCCGCCGGCCGGGCCACCGCCACCGTCACCGACGGCCGAGGCAACCCCGTGGTTGGTGTGGCCGTGCGCTTCGGGCTGGCCGGCGCCACCGCCAGGGGGGCGACCACCCTCACCACCGACGCCCACGGCGTGGCCGTGGTCGGCTTCCGGGCCGGAGCGGGCGACAACGCCATCGACGCGCGGGCCACGCTCCCCGACCTCGCCCTCGCCGCCTACGCCCCCACCCGCTCACCGGCCCAACGGGTCATCCGTCCCCGTCGAGTCGAGGTGCGCGGGCGGGCTGCGTTCGCCGCCACCCCGCCCCCGGGCACCGTACAGATCCACAAGGAGGGCGACGCCGAGGCGTGGGTGCCCGTCGCCGGCGCCCGCTTCGAGGTGGCCGCGACCAAGGCGGATGGGCACCCCGGCCCGGTGGTGGCCACGCTGGTCACCGACCATCGGGGCGACACGCCCACGGTGCGGCTGTCGCCCGGCCGATACGTGGTGCGGGAGGCGGCGCCGCCGGCCGGCTACCAGGCGGCCGGCCCCTGGCCCCTCACCCTCGCCCCCGGCCAGCGGGCGGTGCTGCGGGCGCCCAACGCCGCCGTGCGAGGTCGCGCCTCGATCGAGAAGGTGGACGCCGTCACCGGCCGGCCACTGGCCGGAGCCCGGCTTCGCCTGGCCTACGACGCCGACCGCGACGGGTCCTTCGAGACGGCGTTGGCACCGATCCGCACCTCCCGCCGGCCCACCGTCCGCCACGACCTTCTTCCCGGCCGTTACCGGCTGCTCGAGGTGCGGGCACCCGACGGCTACCTCATCGCCGACCAGCCGGTCGACTTCGAGGTGACGGGGGGGCGCACCGCCACGGTTCGGGTGCAGGACCAGCCCCGCCCCGCCCCGCCACCGACGACCACCCCGCCACCGACCACCCCGCCACCGACCACCCCGCCACCGACCACCCCACCACCGACCACCCCACCACCGACCACCCCACCACCGACCACCCCCCCCCCGACCACCCCACCCCCGACCCCCCCACCACCGACCCCCCCCCCACCGACCACCCCACCACCGACCACACAGCCACCGTCCACCCCACCGCCGACCACGCCGGTCCCGCCACCGGCTCCGCCGGTCCCACCATCGACCACCACTGCGCCCACCACCCTGGGCCCACCACCCGTCACCGTCACCGCCCCCACGCCGACACCCACGCCCACGACGGCCGCCACCCCGCCGAGCCCGGCGCTGGCTCGCACGGGCACGCCCATCGCTGGGCTGCTCGCCCTGGGCGCCGGGCTGTGCCTGCTCGGATCGTCGGCCTGCGCCGCCGGCCGGCGGCGGCGACCTGCTGCGGAGGCGGTGGGCCGACCTCGGTAGATTCGGGGTCCGTGGCCCCGGCTTCCCGTCCTTCCCCGCCACCCTCGCCCGACCGGCGCAAGCTCCTGGTCGCGCTCGGGTACACCGCCGCCAACGCCGCTGCGCTCGTCCGCTTCGGGGGGCGGGGCGAGGCCGGCCGATCCAGGCGGGCGGGCGACCAGGCGGGTGGCCCCGACATCCCTGCCTCGGTGAGGGGCGCCACCCCCCCGCCGCCCGACCACCACGTCTATGACCTGGTGGTCGCCGGCGGACGGGTGATCGACCCGGACTCGGGCTATGACCGGGTGGCCGATGTGGGCATCGACGGCGAGCGGATCGTCACCATCAGCACGCAACGCCTGAAGGGACGGACGAGCATCGACGCCACCGCCAAGGTGGTGGCGCCCGGCTTCATCGACCTGCTCTCCTATGAGCCCGAGGACTACGGCGCCCGGTTCAAGGTGGCCGACGGGGTCACCACCAACCTGGGCATGCACGGCATCAACGCCGACGCCGCCGACTTCTTCGCCCGCTTCACCGACAACTGCGTCGTCCACTTCGGCGGGGCGTTCGACAACCCGTGGATCCGGTCCACCCACTTCGGCATCGACACCGGCGAGCAGGCATCGCCCACCCAGATCGGCGAGATGTCGGCCATGCTGGCCCAGCAGCTGGCCGACGGGTGGATCGGTGTGGACTTCGAACCGGAGTACGCGCCGGGCACGTCCTTCGCCGAGATGACGTCGTTGGCGCTGGTGGCCAAGGCCCACGACGTCCCGTGCTTCTTCCACGGTCGCTTCTCGGCGGTCGGCACCAATCACCAGACCCTCGACGAGATCATCGCAGTGGCCAAGGAGACGGGCGCGGCGGTCCACGTCGAGCACATCATCAGCACCGGCGGCACCTTCGACATGGCCGGCTCGCTGGCCCGGGTGGCCGAGGCCCGGCGTGCCGGCTACGACGTGACCGCCTGCATGTACCCGTACGACTACTGGGCCACCTACCTGGGCTCCACCCGGTTCGCGCCGGGGTGGCAGGAGCGCTTCAATATCAGCTACGGCGACCTTCAGGTGGCCGGCACCACCGAGCGGCTCACCGAGTCGACCTTTCGCCAGTACCAGCAGGAGAACAAGCTGGCGGCCGCCTACGCCATCCCCGAGGAGGACGTGCGCACCGCCTTGCGCTCGGATCTGGTGATGATCGGCAGCGACGCCATCTTGACCACCGGCAACAACCACCCCCGAGCCACCGGGTGCTTCGCCCGGACCCTGGGCCGCTACGTCCGCGACGAGCCGGTGATCGATCTGGTCGACGCCTTGGCCAAGATGACGATCATGCCGGCACGACGTCTCGAGCGACGGGCGCCGGCCCTCCGGCGCAAGGGCCGGCTCCAGCTCGGCGCCGATGCCGACATCACCGTGTTCGACCCGGCCACGGTGATCGACCGCTCAACCGTCGAGAACCCGGCGCAGGCGTCGGCCGGCATCGACCACGTCCTCATCCTCGGCCAGGTGGTGAAGACGCCCGACGGGGTCGACGAGTCGAAAAAGGTGGGTCGCCCGGTCACGGCCGTGCCTGCGTGACCGACAACGAGCCGACCCTCGAGGTCGACGCCGCCCTCGAACACCTTGCCGCCGTGCTCGGCGGCCGGCCCCACCGCCCCCAGATGCCCGCGTGCCCCCACTGCGTCAGCGCCGCCGACGTGCGGGCTCTGGCCGAACACCCCGATCGCATCCCGGCGCGGGTGATGGCACGCTACGCCCGCAAGGCACTCACCACCTGGGGCGAGCTCCCGGACTTCCAGCGCCTGCTCCCCCGCCTCCTCGCCCTGACGGTCGCATCGGTGCCCGGCATCGACGCCACCGTGGTGGCGGGCAAGCTGGCGCTCTCGCGCTGGACATCGTGGCCCGCCGCCGAGCGCGAGGCCGTCTCCGCCTTCTTCGTCGCCTGGTGGGCGGAGGGCCTCCACCTCCCGCCGGGTTCGCCGCGTCCCACTCCGGTGGACCGCCTCGACGCCCTCGCCTCCGCCACGTCCGACCTCGATGCACCGTTGTCGGAGTGGCACCGGCGGCTCAGCGCGGCGGACGCCGAGGTGCGGTTGACGGCGGCGCAGCATCTGGCCCACCTCGTGACCAGCTCGCGCTTCGACGCGGAGGACCCACGGGCCACCCGCCGGTTGCTGAGCGACCCGCGGGGCGACGGCGCGGACCGGCTGGCCGCGTGGCTGGAGGGGTCCACCACCGCCATCCAGCTCGAACGGGTCGTCTACGACTTCGCCGACGCCCGCCAGGCCGACCGGCTGGCGCAGGCCGAGGCCACCCTGGACCGCTACCGGGCGTCGCGGGCGGCGGCGGCCCGCTGAGGGGCGGGCGCGCGGAACGCGCCCGCTGTCAGCGGAGGCCGTCGCCGGGCCAGAAGCTGCGGAGGTGCTCGGCGAACTCGGCGGCCGAGGCCCCCTCCCCCGCCATCCCGTCGAGCAGGCCGTCGACCAGCATGCGGTAGAAGGACCGGCCCTCGGGTGGGGCCGCCGGTCCCCTGGCCCGGGCCGCCTCCTCCAGGCGCTGGGCCAACCGGTAGAACGCGTGGACCAGGTACTCGGCCACCTCCACCGCCACCGTGGTCTCCCAGGTGAAGTCCCGTCCGGTGCGGGCCAGGCCCTCCCACTCGTCCAGGTAGGAGGTGAAGGCGGCGGCCACGTCGGCCGGGAGCTGGTTGGCGGGGGCACCCCGCTCGATCACGTCGCGGGCGTAGCCGATGAACGCGAGGGCGCTGGCGGACGACACCGGACCGACGGCCACGTGCACCGCGTCAGGCTATGCCCGGCTATGCCCGGCTCCGGGCGGGCCGACCGGGGCGGACCGGGCCGTCAGCCCCACACCAGCTCGGCCACCGTGCGCAGGTGGTCGGGGGGGCCCGACACGAGCATGGTGGTCATCACCGTCTCCCGCCACGCTTCCAGCTCGCCTCGGACCTTGTCGGGTGGGCCCACCAGGGCGACATCCTCCACCAGCGCCCGCGGCACGGCGGCGATGGCGTCCGCCTTGTGGCCTTCGAGGAAGAGGTCCTGGATCTTGGCCACCTCACCCTCGTAACCCATGCGGGCGAACACGTCGGCGTGGAAGTTGACCTCCCGTGCGCCCATGCCGCCGATGTAGAAGCCGAGGAACATCCGCACCGTGTCGGCCGCCTTCTCCACGTCGTCGTCCAGGACGACGTGGGTGAGGTTGGGCACCTCGAAGTCGGCGAGGGTGCGGCGGGCGCCGGGACGGGCGAAGCCCTCGGCCAGGCACTCGCGGTAGAAGCCGTCCATCTTCGGGGAGAGGAAGATCGGCAGCCATCCGTCGGCGATCTCGGCGGTCATGGCTACGTTCTTCGGGCCCTCGGCGCCGAGCAGGATGGGCAGGTCGGCCCGGCGGGGGTGGGTGATGGGCCGCAACGGCTTGCCCAGCCCGGTCGTGCCCGGCCCCCGGTTGGGCAGCGAGTAGTGCTCGCCCTGGAAGTCCACCGGCTCCTCGCGGGCCAGCACCCGGCGGACCACCTCCACGTACTCCCGGGTGCGGGCCAGGGGCCTGGGGTACGGCTGGCCGTACCAGCCCTCCACCACCTGAGGGCCCGAGGCGCCCAGGCCGAGCATCATCCGGCCCTCGGTCAGGTGGTCGAGGGTGAGCGCGGTCATGGCGGTGGCCGTCGGCGTGCGGGCCGAGAGCTGGCACACGGCGGTGCCCAGCCGCAGCCGGGTGGTCTGCGACCCGTACCAGGCCAGCGGGGCGAAGCAATCCGAGCCGTAGGCCTCGGCCGTCCACAGCGAGTCGAAGCCGAGCGCCTCGGCGGTGGCCACCTGCTCGGCCACGCCGGAGGGTGGCCCGGCGAACCAGTAGCCGAGCGCGAGCCCCAGCTCAAGATCGCGTGGCACCGTCGCAGCGTAGCGCCGGCCCGGAAACTAGAACCTGTTACCGTTTGGCGTGACCATGCCCACCGATGTCGGCGTGATCGACCTCATGCTGGGCATCCCGAACGGCCACGAGGAGGACTGGTACGCCTTCCTCAAGCCCCAGCTGCGGGAGGAGTCCCGCGACCACGAGTTCCCCGCGCAGTACATGTTCCGGGACGTTCCCCACCTGCCGCCCGAGGTCGACCACGTCGCCGAGACGCTGCGGCTCATGGACCACTTCGGCATCGAGCGGGCCATGGTGGGGGTGGGGCTCGACCGCACCGCCGACGTCCGTGCCGTCCAGGCCCACCCGGACCGCTTCTTCGGGGCCGCCAACGTCGATCCCAACCGGGGCATGGACGCCGTCCGCGACCTGGTGAGGGCGTACGAGACCCTCGGCGTGAAAGCGGCCATGGCCTTCCCCGCCGGCTACCTGCCCCAGGTGCCGATCGACGACAAGCGGTTCTTCCCCATCTACGCCAAGTGCATCGAGCTCGACATCCCGATCTGCGTCACCACGGGGATCTGCGGCCCGCGGGTTCCCTCCGCCTGCCAGGACCCGATGCGCATCGACGAGGTCTGCTGGTTCTTCCCCGAGCTGCGGTTCGTGATGCGCCACGGCGCCGAGCCCTGGGCCGACCTGGCGGTGAAGCTCCTGCTCAAGTGGCCGAACCTCTACTACTCCACCAGCGCCTTCGCCCCCCGCTACTACCCGCGGGACATCGTCGACTTCGCCAACACCCGGGGCGCCGGCAAGGTGATGTACGCCGGGTACTTCCCCATGGGGCTGTCACTCGAGCGGATCTTCGCTGAGCTCCCCGAGGTGCCGTTCAAGGACGAGGTGTGGCCCAGCTTCCTGCGCGACAACGCCGTGCGGGTGTTCAAGCTCGACGGTGCCGGGTAGGGGTCCAGCCCGTATACTGAAACGTGTTCTAGTTTCCGGCCAGGAGGCCTGGTGGACCGGTACCCCTTCCCCATCCCCTTCGGCTGGTTCCACGTCGGCTACCCCGAGGACTTCGCCGTCGGAGCGGCCAAGCCGCTCTACTACTTCGGCCGTCACCTCGTGGCCTGGCGCGACGCCGAGGGGGCCCCGCACGTGCAGGACGCGTTCTGCCCCCACCTCGGCGCCCACCTCGGCCACGGCGGCACCGTCGAGGGCTGCGAGATCGTGTGCCCGTTCCACGGCTGGCGGTTCGACGGGGAGGGGGCCAACACCGGGATCCCCTACAGCGATCGCACCAACCGCAAGGCTCGCCTCGGCACCTACCCCGTGGTCGAGCGCAACGGCCTGGTGATGGCGTGGTACCACCCCTCGGGCGAGCCGCCGATGTGGGAGGTGCCCGAGGTCGCCGAGCTCGGGGACCATCCCGACTTCAGCACCGTGGTCCGCACCGGCTACCGCATCGACGCCTGCTGGCAGGAGATGGCCGAGACCGGGGTCGACAGCGCCCACTTCCGCTTTGTGCACAACACGGCCTCCGTCCCCGAGATCGAGAGCTACGTCACCGACGGCTACGAGTCGGACATGCGGTCCTCGCAGAAGTTCCCCACGCCCCGGGGCGTGATGGAGGGTCGCATCGACACCCACGCCTGGGGGCCGGGGCTCTCGGTGGTGTGGTTCAGCGGGATCATCGACACCGTCAACCTGGCCACCACCACCCCGATCGACGCCGAGCGCTGCGAGGTCCGGTTCAACTTCCGCTTCCGGACGATGGGCGACGAGGCCACCACCGCCAACGTCGGCCGGGCCTTCGTGGCCGAGGTCGACAAGCAGGTGCAGGAGGACCGGCCCATCTGGGAGCACAAGGCCCACCTGGTGCGCCCGGCCCTGGCCGACCACGACGGCCCCTTCACCAAGTTCCGCAAGTGGGCTTCGCAGTTCTACGCCGAGGGCACCGCCGCCGGCGACGAACGCCTGGTCTTCCCGCCGCCCTACTGGGAGGACCGCATGGACGAGGTCCCGGCCAAGGCCACCGCGTCGGCCCGCAACGCCGATCCGGGCTGACGAGGGGTCGCCCCCCCCCCCACTACTTGGTGTCGAGCAAGCCGTTGTCTCCGGCCAGGTGCCCGCCGTCGACCACGAACTCGGCGCCGGTGACGTAGCCGGCCTCGTCGGATGCCAGGAACAGCACCATGGCGGCGACATCGTCGACGGTGCCCATCCGCTTGATCGGGAGGCGCTCGTAGAACGCCCCCATCTCGCTGTCGGGCATGCCCTCGGCACGGGTCATCGGCGTGTCGATCCCTCCGGGGTGCACGGTGTTGACCCGGATGCCCTGGCGGCCGAGGTCGAGGGCGGCGGTGCGCGACAGGCCCCGCAGACCCCACTTGCTGGCCGAGTAGGCCGCCAGCATGGGGAGGCCCTCCATCCCGCCGGTGGAGGAGATGTTCACGATCGACCCGCCGCCCCCGGAGCGCATGGAGGGGGCCACGCTCTTGATCCCCAAGAACGCGCCGGTGAGGTTGACGTCGAGGATGCGGCGGAACTGGGCGGCGTCCTGGGCGTACACCGGGTTGAAGGCGATGATGCCGGCGTTGTTCACGAGCACCGAGACCGGCCCGAAGGCGTCCTCGGTGGTGGCCACCACCGCCCGCCAGGCGTCCTCGTCGGTAACGTCGAGGTGCTCGTAGCGCGCCCCGTCGCCGAGGCTGGCGGCCACCTCCTCGCCCGGCTCGTCGAGCACGTCGGCCAGGACCACCCGAGCGCCCTCGGCCACGAACAGGCGGGCCTCGGCCTCGCCCTGGCCCCGCGCTGCGCCGGTGACGATGGCGACCTTGCCTTCGAGTCGACCCATGGCCCCCGCTGCTCCAGGTCCGTGCTTCAGGGCTTCTCGGCGCCGACCAGCCACATGGCGAAGAACTGCGACCCGCCGCCATAGGCGTGACCCAGCGCCAGGCCGGCCCCCTCCACCTGGTGGTCACCGGCCCGGCCCCGAACCTGGAGGGCCGCCTCGGCGAAGCGCAGCATCCCCGACGCGCCGATCGGGTTCGACGACAGCACGCCACCCGACATGTTCACCGGCAGGTCGCCGTCCATGGCGGTCACGCCGTCCTCCACCAGGCGCCAGCCCTCGCCGGGGGCGGCGAAGCCCAGGTTCTCGAGCCACATCGGCTCGAACCAGGAGAACGGCACGTAGATCTCCATGCAGTCGATCTGGCGCCTCGGGTCGGTGACCCCCGCCTGGCGGTACACGTCGAGGGCGCACTCGCGCTGGCCGAGGGGCAGCACCGGGTCGCGGTCCGCCGACATGGTGGGCTCGCTGCGCATGGCCGTGCCGTGCACCCAGGCGGGGGCGCCGCCCGCCGCGGCGGCGGCGTCGCCCACCGCCTCGGAGCCGAGCACCATGGCGCAGGCACCGTCGGAGGAGGGGCAGGTCTCGGCGTAGCGGATGGGGTCCCACAGCATGAGCGACTCCTGCACCGACTCGAAGGTGATGTCGGGCTCGTGGAGGTGGGCATAGGGGTTGCGCAGGGCGTTGCGCCGGTCCTTGAGCGCCACGAGGATCCCGATGTGGTCGGGGGCCTTGGCCCGGCGCACGTAGCTGCGGATGTGAGGGGCGAAGTACCCGCCCGCCCCGGCGTGCATGGGCGGCTGGAAGGGGATCGGCAGCGACAGCGCCCACATGGCTTCGGACTCCGACTGCTTCTCGAAGGCCACGGTTAGCACCCGCTCGTGGAGGCCGGCCTGCACGAGCTGGGTGGCCACCAGCGCGGTGGAACCGCCGACGCTGCCGGCGGTGTGGACGCGGAACAGCGGCTTGCCCACCGCCCCGAGGGCGTCGGCCAGGTACAGCTCGGGCATCATCACGCCCTCGAAGAAGTCGGGCGCCTTGCCGATCACCACGGCGTCGATGTCGGCCCACGTCATGCCGGCGTCATCGAGCGCCCGGCCGGCCGCCTCGCGCACCAGTCCCGCCATCGACACGTCACCCCTGGTGGCCTGGTGCTGGGTCTGGCCCACCCCGACCACCGCCACCCGCGCCCTGCCCATCAGGTGTCGGCCCATCAGGTGTCGCCCTCCAGCACGCAGACCAGGTTCTGCTGGAGGCAGGGGCCGGAGGTGGCGTGGGCCACGCCGCGGCGGTGCTCACCATCGGAGATGCGACGGGCCACCTCGCCGATGCGCACCAGCCCGGCCGTCATCATCGGGTTGGCCGCCAGCGCTCCCCCTGACGGGTTGACGACGGTGTCGCCGTCGAGGCCGAGGGCGGCCCGCAGGATCAGCTCCTGGGAGGTGAAGGGGGCGTGGACCTCGGCCACCTCCACCGGCCCGTCGTGGAGGCCGGCCCGCTCCGCCGCCAGCCGGGTCGACGGCGAGTCGGTGAGGTCGCGCAGGCCGAGGGCCATGGGCTCCACCCGGTGGTCGATGCCCCGGATCCAGGCCGGGCGGGAGGCGCGCCCCCGGGCGGCGTCGGCCGCGGCCAGCACCACCGCGGCCACCCCGTCGCTGATCGGGGGGCAGTCGTGGCGCCGGAGGGGGGCCACGGTTTCGGGCTCGGCCAGCAGGTCGGCGGCGGGCCGGTCCCACGCCAGCTGGGCCTTGGGGTTGCCCATGGCATCGCGCCGGCTCCGGGCCGCCACCTCGGCCATGGCCTCCACCGTGACCCTGCCCGCGTCGATGGCCGCGCGGGTCTGCAGCGCGGCCAGGCTCACGGCGTCGGGCCAGAGCGGGGCGACCGAGTACGGGTCGAGCTGGCGGGTCATCACCATGGGCAGGTCGCCCGGCGAGGACTTGGCGTAGCAGTACACGAGCGCGGTGTCGACGTCGCCGAGCTGCAGCTTCACCCACGCCTCGTACAGCGCCCAGGCGCCGTCCATCTCCACGTGGCTCTCCTGGATGGGCGGCCACGGGCCGACGCCGTCGAGGGTCATCACGAAGCTGAAGGCCACTCCGGCCAGGTAGTCGGTGCTGCCCGAGCACGTGAAGCCGACGTCGTCCATGGTCATGCCGGCCGAGGCGAGCACCTCGCCCACCACCGGCATCAGCATCTCGACCTCGTTGCGGTCGTCGACCCGGCGGCGATGCTCGGACTGGGCGAAGGCGATGATGGCCACGTCGCGCATCAGGCGCCGCTCCCAGGGCTCAGCTCCGGCCACGACCCCAGGCCGGTGCCCTCACCCTCGCCCGGCATGTCGACGGCCACGTCGGCCTCGCCGGTGGGCCGGAACCAGCGAATGCTCTCGAGGGTCGGCGCCAGCTCGTCGTCGGGCACCCACACCGCCTCCACCCGCATGCCCACCCGCACCTCGTCGGCCGCCACCTCCTGGATGAGGTGCATGATCGGGAGGTCGGAGCGGTCGAGGAGGATGAGGGCGCTCACGTAGGGGATCTCCATGGCCTGGCCGTAGAAGGCCACGTTGACCACGCAGAACGACGTGATGGTCCCCTCGTGCGGCAGCTCCACCTGCTCGGCCGTGGGCACGCCGTCGGTGGGGCAGGCGCCCCGGGGCGGGACGTAGACCTTCTCGCACACCGGGCAACGCTCGCCCAGGATGCGCCGCTCGGCGATGCCCCGCAGGAAGCGCGAGGTCGCCTCCCCGGCGGTGAACTGGTAGTCGAGGTGGGCCGGCGTGCGCACGCTGCGGACCGGCTCCACGCCGGCGATGGAGGCGGGCAGGGTGAGCTCCGCCATCAGGGCCCCGCCTCGGGCACGAAGCACTCGATGTCGGTGATGGCGCCCTCCCGCTCGGCCCGCCAGCGGGGTGCCACCCTCATCCCCGTGCGCACCGCCTCGGGCGAACCGGCGTCGAGGGCGTGCAGCATGGCGGTGTCGGCCCCGTCCGGGCGTACCAGCACCCAGGCGAAGGGCCGGTCGAGGGGGTGCTTGGGGTGGGGATCGGTCACCCATGCCCACGTGGTCACCTCACCGGCGGGACCGACCTCGACCAGCTCGGTGAGGTCCTCACTGGTGACCGGGTCGTACTCCACCGGGGGGACGATGACCCGCCCGTCGGCGCCCCGGATGCCGATGAGGACCTGCTCCCGGAGGCCGGTGAGGAAGGCGCCGATCACCGGCCCGGTGGTGCGCCGGAAGGGGTACTCGATGACGAGCGGCGCCCGCAGCACGTCGTCGGCCGCCGCTCCGTCGCTCACGACTCCGACAATAGAACACGTTCCAGTTAGGGGGGCAACCTCAGCCGGCGAACGAGATGACCGACCGGATGCCGGTGCCGGCCCGCATGTCGTCGAGGGCCTCGTTGATGTCCTCCAGGCCGATCCGGCGGGTGATCATGCCATCGAGGTCGAGCCGGCCGTGCTGCCACATCCTGATCAGCCGGCCGAAGTCGCTGCGAACGTCGGCCGAGCCGTAGTAGCTGCCCTGCAGGTTCTTCTCGGCGAAGAACAGCTCGAAGGCGTTGAACGACACCTCCTTGTCGGTGGCCCCGACGCCGATGATGCAGGCCGTGCCCCCGCGGCGCACGGCGTCGTAGGCCGCCCGCATGGTGACGGGGAGCCCGATGGCCTCGAAGGCGTAGTCGAAACCGTCGCCGGTGAGCTCGGCCTTGAGGGCGTCGAGCTCGTCGGGCTTGACGCCGTGGGTGGCACCGAACTGGCGGGCCAGCTCGAGCTTGGCGTCCTGGAGGTCGACGGCCACGATCTCCGACGCGCCGGAGATGCGGGCGCCCTGGATGGCGGCGATGCCCACCCCGCCGCACCCGAAGACCACCACCGACGAGCCGGGCTCCACCTTGGCGGTGTTGATGGCGGCCCCCACGCCGGTGGTGACCCCGCAGCCGATGAGCGACGCCACCTCGAAGGGCACGTCGTCGGGGATCTTCACCGCCGCCTCCGCCGGCAGGGTGGTGGCCTCTACGAAGGTTCCGGCACCGGCGAAGCCGAAGACGGGGTTGCCGCCCTGGCTGAACCGGGGCATCAGGGACCTGCCGAACTGGATCTCGGTGCACAGGTGGGGCGAGCGGCGACCGGTGCAGTTCTTGCAGACGCCACATGGGGGCGACCAGGCCACGATCACGTGGTCGCCCTCGGCCACCGAGGTGACCCCCTCACCCACGCGGCTGATGACGCCGGCGCCCTCGTGGCCGAGCACGGCCGGCGTCGGCTGGGGGATCACGCCGGTCATGCCGGACAGGTCGCTGTGGCAGACGCCGGTGGCGGCGATCTCGATGGTGACCTCGCCGGGCCCCGGGTCGGTGACCTCCACGTCGTCGACCAGCTCGATCTTGTCGTCGCCGGTGGTGCGCAGGACCGCAGCGCGCATGGGGTGCTCCTCGTCGCCGGAAGGGTCCGGGCGAGAGTAGTCAGCTCCGCCCGACGTCGGTGGTGGCCAGGTTGATCGCCGGGCTCTCGCTGCTGAAGAGGCCCCAGTAGGACTCCCAGCCGGGCACCTGCCAGAGGTGCGACATCCAGAGGGTGGTGCCGAAGCCGGCGCCCTTCTTGCCCCCGACCGAGTCGCACAGCGCCTCGGGGGTGGCGTCGGAGCCGACCACCATGGAGCCCACGATGCACAGCGACGGGTGGTCGTGCCAGGTGTCGTTGCCGCCGGCGAAGCCCTCCGGGGGCGACTCGCCGAGCACCGCGTAGCTGACGCCGACCAGCTCTGAGCTCGGCGAGTTGCCGTTGTAGAGCAGCATCTCGGGGCGGGTGGGGTCGAAGCGGCCGTCGACGGTGAGGCCCACGTTGAGGTAGTGGGCGCCGATGCCCGGTACCCACGGCGTGACCTGCATGTAGCCCCCGGCCATGGCCTCGGCCGCGGTGGGGAACTTGGGGATCACCGTGCCCGCCGCCTTGAGCTGGCGTTGCAGCTCGGCGTTGACCGCCGGTGCCAGGGGCTTCCACTCCTGGGGCCCGTCGGTGTGGTTGCCGCTGCTCTTCCCGTCCTTGTCGTCGCCGTGCTCGGCTTGGAGGGCGTGAGCCAGCTGCCAGTCGACGTAGGTCTTGATGCGGGCCTCGGCCTCATCCGCGGGCAGGGCGCGCAGCACCGAGGACCGGGTGCGCAGCTGCTGCTCCACGAAGGCCCGGCTGGCCTCCCGTTGGGCCGTCACCTCCTCGACGGACAGGCCGCCCATGAGGGCCTTCAGCCGCTCCTTCTCCCAGGCGGACGCGCTGGTGTCGGTGGTGTGGCCGTGGGCCCCCGCCGGCTCGGCCGCGGCCGCCCCACCGCCCCCGGTGGTGTGGCCCTTCGCCGCGCCCGCGGCGTCGCCGTGGGCGTGCGCGGCGGCCGCCTCGGTGCCCCCGTCGTTGCCGTGGTCGTGGCCGCCGCCCGTCGAGGGCGCCAGCGAGGCGGTCACGAGCGCGGCCACTGCCACCGCCGACGCCCCTGCCCACGCTCCGGCGCTCGCCTCGCGGAGGCGCACGTTGGCCAGCCAGCCGGCGACGGCCGCCACCGCGGCGACCGCGGCGGTGAGCTCGAGGGCCACGGCGAGACCGTCGGGGAACCGGACCGGCTCCACCTCGCCACTGATGCCCGCCGTCCGCGAGACCAGCCACACCGCGGCCACGCCCAGGTTGAACGCCGCCGCGCCGAGGAGGGCGGTGCGGGGCGCGGGGCGGGCCCGGACGGCCAAGACGGCGATGGCGACCTGCACCCAGGCGACCGCGACGAAGAACAGCCCGTGCCCGGTGTTCACCCCGAAGTGCCCCGGGGCGTAGGCGAAGTGCAGGGCTGCCGCGCCGGCGCACGCCACCGCCACGGTGGTGTGCAGCGCTCGGGTGCCGGCCGGGGGTGGGGACGACACGGTTTCCATGGTGCTCCTGAGAGGACGTGTGACAGGGGTTACTCATGGTAGCGCTTGGAGTCCAGCCGCTCCTGCCCCTGCGGAACTGAAACACGTTCCAGTTTCTCCTACGCTCTGGGAATGACCGACCTCGGCTTCTGGCGGCTGGCGGCTGCCGACCCCGACCGGCGGGTCCTCGTCGACCCCGCGGGCCGCGACCTAAGCGCCGGTGAGCTCCTTCGGCGGGCCAACGCGGTGGCCAACGGCCTGCGGGCCCGTGGCCTGGCCCGGGGCGACACGGTCGCCACCCTCCTGCCGAACAGCCCCGAGATGCTCGAGGTGTACCTCGGCGCCATGCAGATCGGCCTGTACCTCACGCCCATCAACCACCACCTCGTAGGCCCCGAGGTGGCCCACATCCTCGGCGACAGCGGAGCCAAGGTGTTCGTCAGCTCGTCCCGCTTCAACGAGGTGGCGGTGGCCGCCACCGCGGAGATCGGCTTCCCGGAGGGCGACCACCTCGTGGTGGGCGACGGGGACGACGGCGGCGGCTACGCGGCATGGCGCGACTCCCAGTCGGCCGACGCCCCCACCGAGCACACCGCCGGCCAGCCGATGCACTACACGTCCGGCACCACGGGCAGGCCCAAGGGCGTGAAACGGACCCTGGCCGACCTCGACCCCGACGACATGGGTGCGCTGTTCGCCATGTTCCTCATGCTCTTCGGGATCGAACCCGCCGACGGCAACGTCCACCTCACCTGCTCGCCGCTCTACCACACCGCCGTGCTGATGTGGACGAGCTGCTCGCTGCACCTGGGCCACGAGGTGGTGCTGATGGACAAGTGGAGCCCCGAGGCGATGCTCGAGCTCATCGCTCGGGAGCGGGTCACCACCACCCACATGGTGCCGACGCAGTTCCACCGCCTCCTCGCCCTCCCCGAGGAGGTGCGGGGCCGCTACGACGTGTCGTCGCTGCGCCAGGTGGTGCACGGGGCGGCGCCGTGCCCCGAGGAGGTGAAGCGGCGGATGATCGACTGGTGGGGCGAGTGCGTGACCGAGTACTACGCCGCCACCGAGGGCGGGGGCACCATCGCCCCGGCCGAGGAGTGGCTGGAGCGACCGGGCACGGTGGGACGCCCGTGGCCCGGCGCCGAGGTCCGCATCCTCGACGACGACGGCAACGAGTTGCCGCCGGGTGAGGTCGGGACCGTCTACATGTCCCTCGCCCAGGTGAACTTCGAGTACAAGGGCGACCCGGCCAAGACCCAGTCGAACCGGCGCGACGGCTTCTTCACCGTCGGCGACATCGGCGTGCTCGACGCCGACGGCTACCTCTACCTGCGCGACCGCAAGTCCGACATGATCATCTCGGGCGGCGTGAACATCTACCCGGCCGAGATCGAGAGCGCGCTCCTCACCCACCCGAAGGTGGGCGACGCCGCCGTGTTCGGCATCCCCCATCCCGACTGGGGCGAGGAGATCAAGGCGGTGGTGGAACCGGCGGCAAGCGTCGAGCCCTCCCGTGAGCTGGCCGAGGAGCTGCTGGCGCACTGCGCCGAAAAGTTGGCCCGCTTCAAGCTGCCCCGATCGGTGGACTTCACCACCGAGATGCCCCGCGACCCCAACGGCAAGCTCTACAAGCGCAAGCTCCGCGACCCGTACTGGGAGGCCCGCGAGCGAGCGATCTGAGCCGGGCCGTCGGGGGGGCCTACGGGGGCAGAGCCTCCCGTATCAGTCAGTCGAACTGGTCGAGGAGGAGGTGGGCGGCGTCGGTGAGCTCACGGCCCACGTCGTCGGTGCCGGTCCAGCCGTTGACCCACCCGAGCAGGGCGCCGTACCAGACGAAGTTGAGCACCCGGGTGACCGATGCCCGAGCCTCGGGGCCGAGGTCTTCGGGAAGTGCCCGGGCCAGGACCCGGCCCATGGCGGCGGCCACGTCGCCCTGACAGGTGGCCGCCCCCTGGTCGGGCGAGGAGATGGCGGTGACGAGGGCGGCGGTGAGGCGGGGCTCGGACTCCATGGCCCGGGTGGCCCGGCGCAGCACGTTGACCACCCGATCGGCCACCCGCTGCCCGGCCGGCGGGCGCTGGGTGACCCTCAGCTCGAGGTCCTCCACCCAGGCCACGAGGGCGGCGGCCAAGAGGTGGTCCTTGGAGGAGAAGTAGCGGTAGATCGTGCCGAGGGCCACCCCCGCCCGGGCGGCGACGTCCCGCATCTGCACGGCCTCGTACCCGCCCTCGGCTCCCAGCTCGAGGGCGGCGCGGATCACCCGGTCGCGACGGTCGGTCTGGCTCTGGGTGAGGGTCTCGGTGCCGACCATCGCGTGCGCCAACCTACCGATCGGCCCGGGCCAGCTGGCGGAAGGGGAGGTCGCGGTCGACGCGCGTCTCGCCGGGGAGGCCGAGCACCCGCTCACCGATGATGTTGCGCTGGATCTCGTTGCTGCCACCGGCGATCCGGATGGCGGGCGCGTGGAGGAAACGGGCCTGCCACTCCCCGGCGTCGGGGCCGTCGGCCACCAGCATCCCGTCGGGTCCCAGCAGCTCGAGGGCGGCGTTGCCCAACCGGCGCAGGTACTCGGCCGCGAACAGCTTCATGACCGAAGTCTCCGGCCCCGGGGATCGACCTTGGCTGAGGGCGGTCTGGGCGCGGAACCCGAGGTAGCGCAGCACCTGCTGGCGGGTCCAGCAGTCCGCCAGCGCCTGGCGCAGCACCGGGTCGCCTTCGCGGCCCAGCTTCTGGGCCAGCGTGATCAGGGCAGCGGTGTCAGAGGACCGGTTGCCGCCGGCGACGAGGCCCCGCTCGTTGGACAGGGTGGTGATGGCGCAGGCCCAGCCGCCCCCCACCTCGCCGAGCACCTGGTCGGCAGGGATGCGGACCTCGTCGAGGAACACCTCGTTGAAGTGGCTGGATCCGGTCATCTGGCGCAGGGGCCGGACGTCGAAGCCGGGCGAGGACATGTCGACGAGGAAGTAGGTGATCCCCTTGTGCTTGGGGGCGTCCGGGTCGGTGCGGGCCAGCAGGATGCCCCAGTCGCTGGCGCCGGCCGACGATGTCCACACCTTCTGGCCGTTCACCACCCACTCGTCGCCATCGAGCACCGCCCGGGTGGCCAGGGCGGCCAGGTCCGAGCCGGCGCCGGGCTCGCTGAACAGCTGGCACCACACCTCGTCGCCCCGGAGCATGGCCGGGAGGAAGCGCTCCCGCTGGGCGTCGGTGCCGTGCTTCATGATCGTCGGGCCGGCCATGCCGATGCCCACCGCGAACGCCCCCACCGACACGCCGAAGCGAGCCTGCTCGTGGGCGAAGATGGCCGCTTGCATCGACGTGCCGCCCCGGCCGCCGAAGCGTCTCGGCCACGTGATGCCGGCCCAGCCGTGGTCGAACAGCACCCGCTGCCAGGCCTTCGACAGCCGGATGTGGTCGGGCTCGGCCATGGTGCCCTCGAGGAACCCCGTGGAGAAGTCGTCGGGGCCGCCCTTGGCCGGGGCGTGGGCCTCGAGCCACGCGCGCGCCTCGCGGCGGAACGCGGTTTCCGCGGGCGTGTCGTCGAAGTCCACCGCCCCACACTAGAACGAGTTCTAGTGTGGGGCCGGATCGCTCACCGTGAGGCCGTGGCCTGTTCCTGGGGGCCGGGGGCCGACACGTCGGTGCTGGTGCGGTCGGCCACCTCGTCCTCGGCTCGGCCCTCGTCGGCGGGCAGCTCGCCGTCGCGCACGGCTCGGAGGAAGCGCTCTACCGCCTCGATGGCATGGGAGGTGCGCACGGACGGGAACACGTCGAAGGCGTGCTGGGAGCCGCGGAGCTCGGCGTAGAGCACCGGCTGGTGCGACACCGCCCGCAACCGCTGCACGAACTCCCGGGCATCCTCCACCGGGGCGAGGGTGTCGCGGTCGCCGTGGATGACGAGGAACGGCGGAGCGTCGGCACGCACCCGGTCCATCGGCGACGCCTCGGCGAAGCGCTCGGGTTCCTCGGCGATGAACGCCTTGATCACGTGCGGCTCCCACAGCGTGGTGAACACCTCGGGCGCCCAGGTGCCGAGGCGGTTGGTGAAGTCGTAGACGCCGTAGAAGGGGACCGCCGCCCGCACCGTGGTGTCCACGTCCTCGAAGCCCGGCTGGTAGCGGGGGTCGTTGGCGGTGAGTGCGACCAGGGCGGTGAGGTGGCCGCCCGCCGACCCACCGGTCACGCACACGAAGTCGGGGTCGGCCCCGTACTCGGGCCCGTGTCGGCGGATCCATGCCAGCGCCCGCTTCAGGTCGACGAGGTGGTCGGGAAAGGTGGCCCCCGGGCTGAGGCGGTAGTTGGCGTTGAACCCCACCCATCCGTTGGCGGCGAGGTGCTGGAGCAGCGGGATGCCCTGCTCGCGCTTGTCGCCCAGCACCCAGGCCCCGCCGTGGATCTGGAGGATGGCCGGCCGGCGCTCGCCGGGCGCCTTCGGCTGGTAGACGTCGAGGCGCAGCCGGCGACCGGCCACCCGGGCGAAGGTGATGTTGCGCCGGACCCGCACGCCACGACGCCGCGTCACGAGCGGGAACACCTTGGCCAGCAGGGGCACGCGCGGCGCCGGGCCCGAGTCGGCCAGGTTGGCCAGGGCCTCGCGCAGCGTGACCGCCGAGCGGCGGCCCTGGAGCACCAGGACGACCAGCACCGCCCAGGACACTCCAGAGATGGCCAGGCCGGCCCACCCCGGCCACGCCGTGAACGCGCCGAGCCGGGCGAACACCAGCGTGGCCACCACCTGGATGACGAGATGGTGGGGGGCCAGCTCGATAGCGAGCCAGGAGGCGAAGAACGCCGGCACCAGCAGCACCCGGTTGCGCCGGACCGGCAGCACGGCAGCGAGGGTGAACAGCGCAGCCCACACCGACAGCGCCAGGTAGATCCACGGCATCGGGCAACGGTGCCACACTGCGGGTCATGGAGCGACTGTCGGGGCTCGACGCCGCCTTTCTCTACATGGAGACGCCGACCAACCACATGCACGTGGCCATGACCATGGTGCTCGACCCCTCCACCATGCCCGCCGGCTACTCGTTCGGCGCCATCCGGGACTTCATCGGCGACCGGCTGCACCTGGTGCCGCCGTTCCGCCGCCGGCTGCTCGAGGTGCCGTTCCGCCTCCACCACCCCATCTGGGTGGAGGACCCCGACTTCGACCTCGACCGCCACATCCGTCGCATCGGTGCGCCCGCCCCGGGCGGGCGCCGCGAGCTGGCCGAGCTGGCCGGGCAGATCGCCAGCACCCCGCTCGACCGGTCGAAACCGCTCTGGGAGCTGTGGGTCATCGAGGGGCTCAAGCGCGACCGCATAGGGGTGGTCACCAAGGTCCACCACTCCGCCATCGACGGGACGTCGGGCGCCGACCTCATGGTCCACCTCTTCGATCTGGATCCGGCGGTGAAGGATCCCGAGCCCGCCGCCGAGCGCCCGTCCGAGCACATCCCCTCCGAGGTCGAGCTGCTGGCCTACGCGGCGGCGTCGAAGGTGCGCCGCAACCTCGGCCTGCTGCCCCTCCTCGGCCAGACCGCCCAGTCGGTGTCGCGGGTGGTGCAGCGCCGGCGCAGCCCCGACCAGGCGGTAGGGGCCGCCCCCCTCACCGCCCCCCGCACGCCGTGGAACGGTCCCCTCGGCTCCCGGCGGGCGGTCGGGTTCGCCCGGATGCCGTTGGCCGACGTCAAGGCGGTGAAGAACCACTTCGGCGTCACCGTGAACGACGTGGTGCTGGCCATGTGCGCCGGCACCCTGCGCCGCTACCTCGACGCCCTCCGGCTCCTTCCCGACGAACCGCTCGTGGCGGTGTGCCCTATCTCGGTGCGCGGCGGCGACGACACCACCGCCGCCGACGCGGCGGCTGCCTCCGCCAACCGGGTGTCGGCGATGTTCACGTCGCTGGCCACCGACCTCGAGGACCCCCGCGACCGGCTGATGGCCATCGCCGAGGTCACCCGGGGCGCCAAGGAGGAGCACAACGCGGTGGGCGCCGACATGCTGCAGAACTGGGCCGAGTTCGCCGGGCCCAACCTGTTCAACCTCGCCTCCCGGCTGTACTCGAGCCGGGGCTGGGCCGGCAGCCACCGCCCGATCCACAACGTCATCATCTCGAACGTCCCCGGCCCCTCCTTCCCGCTGTACTACGGCGGCGCCGAGCTGGTCGCCGCCTACCCCATGGGGCCGGCCATGGAGGGCGCCGGCCTCAACATCACGGTGATGAGCTACCGGGACTCGGTCGACATCGGTCTCATGGTGGACAAGGACCTCGTGCCCGACGTGTGGGACATGGCCGACGCCGTGCAGCCGGCGCTCGACGAGCTCACGCAGGCGGCCGGGCTGCCCGCGCCGCCCGCGCCACGCCCATCGCGGTCATCGGCCTCCGCCGGGTGAGGCTGGCCGGAGGGTCGCTCAGCCGCCGGTGCCGGCCTCTGCGAGGGTGGCCACCAAGACGAAGAGGATGCCCAGGACGATGAACCCGTAGCCGACCACCAGGCCGGCGATGGCCAGTCCCCGGCCTTCCTGGGCACCCTTGCTGTGCTTGATCTGGCCGAGGGCGACGTGGCCGAGGATCACGCCGGGGATGCAGGTGATGCACGTCACCATCGTGGCCAGGGAGCACACGAGGGAGGCGATGGCCAGCCCGTTGGTGGTGGGCGCCCGCGGGGGGTAGCCGCCGTAGCCGGGGGTGCCGTAGGCCGACGCCGGGTATCCCGGTGCCCCGTGGCCGGTCGGCCCGTAGGCGGCGCCGTAGGTCGGGGCCCCGTAACCCGGCGGGGGAGCGGCCGGGCCGGCGCCGTAGCCGGCCGGACCGGCACCCCACGCCGGGGCCGGGGGCGGCGGGGGCGGGGGCGGCGCAGAGGGGAATGCCGGCGGCTCGGATCCGCCCGCCGGGGGCCGGTACGGCGCCTCGAAGGCAGGGGCCCCCGCCGGCGGCCCCACCGGGTCGGGGTTCGGCGACCACGGCGAGCCTTCAGCCTCCACCACGGTCGTCTTCGCCTCTTGCGCCCCAGCCCCCGCGGGGACCGGCTGCCAGCAGTGGTTGCAGAAGGTCGCCCCGTCGGGCACGGGGTTGGCGCAGTTGGGGCAGTCGAACATGGGTGCCTTCCGGGTCGAGCGGCCGCGGACCTTAGGTGCTGCCGCTGGCGCCGATGACGATGACCAACACCACGCCCAAGACCGCCAGCGCGGTGAGGGCCCAGCCCACGATGACCCCTGCCATGGCCGCGCCCTGACCGCCCTGGCCGGTGCGCTTGATCTGCGAGAGGGCCACGTGCCCGAGCACCGCACCGACCGGCGCGATCACGACGCCCAGGCCGCAGGTGATGACGGCCAGCACGGCGGCGCCGATGGAGGTGCTCAACGATGCGATGGCCAGGCCGTTGGTGCCCGGCCCCGACGGCACTCCGTAGCCGCTGTACCCGTAGGACGCCGGCGGGTTCTGCCCGGCCGGGGGCGGGTACGGGGCGGGCGGGGGCGGGGGCGGAGCCGCGGGGTTCGCCCCCGGCCCGGCAGCCGGCCCCGCGGCCCACGGGGAGGGCGCCCCGGTGGCGAACCCGCACCGTTCGCAGGAGCTGGCGCCGTCGGGCAGGGCGCTGGCACAGATTGGACAGGTCGTCACGGCGCCCTCCCAGTCGGACCGGAGACCCGCACCGTATCTCGGCCGAGGAAATAGAACGCGTTCTAACCGTCTGGTACAAACGGGCGATGGCGTTCAACATCGCCGACCTGTTCGAGCGGGCGGTTGACGCGGTGCCCGAGCGCACCGCCCTCGTGATGGGCGACCAGCGCCTCACCTTCGGTCAGCTCGACGAGCAGGCGAACCGGCTGGCCCACCACCTCCAGAGCGAGGGCTTCGGCCCCGGGGACCACATCGGCATCCACGCCCAGAACTGCGTGGAGTGGGTGGTCACGATGCTGGCCGCGTTCAAGATCCGGGCCGTCCCCATCAACATCAACTTCCGCTACGTGGCCGACGAGCTGGCCTACCTGTTCGACAACGCCGACCTGGTCGCCCTGGTCCACGCGGCCGAGTACGGGCCCCGCATCGCCGAGGTGCGCGGCACCGTCCCCCGGCTACGCCACCTGATCTCCATCGGCGACGCCAGGAGCGGCGAGGCCCCCGACGAGCTCGGGTCGGTCGCCTTCGCCGAGGCCGTCGCCGGCCAGTCCCCGCAACGCGACTTCGGCCCCCGCTCCCCCGATGACCGCTACGTGCTCTACACCGGCGGCACGACCGGCATGCCCAAGGGGGTGGTGTGGCGCCAGGAGGACGTCTTCTTCGCGCTCGGCGGAGGCGCGGACGCCTACACCAACCAGCGGGTCACCTCCGACACCGAGCTGGCCGAGAAGGGAGCCTCCACCGAGACTCCGCTCGTCACCGTCTGCATCCCACCGCTGATGCACGGCGCCGCCCAGTGGGCCACCCTGCGGTTCTGGTTCGAGGGCAACACCGTCGTGTTCCTGCCCCAGTTCGACCCCCACGCCGTCTGGGCCACCATCGAGCGCGCGCGCGCCAACGCCGCCATGATCACCGGCGACGCCATGGGCCGACCCATGATCGAGGCGCTCGAGGCCGATCCTGGGCGCTACGACCTCACGTCGCTCTTCCTCGTCACGAGCAGCGCCGCCGTGTTCTCCCCCACGGTGAAGGACCGGTTCCTCGACGTGCTGCCCGACCTCATGATCATCGACGCCATCGGCTCCAGCGAGAGCGGCCACAACGGGATGGTGACGGTGGGACGGGGGCAGACGGCGATGAAGGGCGGTGGCCCCACCGTCGCCGCCGGCCTCGACGCGGTGGTCCTCGACGACGACCTGCGTCCGGTGGCTCCCGGCTCGGGCGTGGTCGGTCGCGTCGCCCGTCGCGGGAACATCCCCATCGGCTACCACAAGGATCCGGTCAAGACGGCCGAAACCTTCGTCACCGGCGCCGACGGGGAGCGCTACGTCGTGCCCGGCGACTTCGCCACCGTCGAGGCGGACGGTTCCATCACCCTGCTGGGCCGGGGATCGGTCTCCATCAACTCGGGCGGCGAGAAGATCTTCCCCGAGGAGGTGGAGGCTGCCCTCAAGGCCCACCCGGCGGTGTTCGACGCCGTCGTGGTGGGCGTGCCCGACGAGCGCTGGGGCCAGACCGTGGCCGCGGTGGTGCAGCCCCGCCCCGGCGGCGCCGCCCCCAACCTGGAGCAGCTGGCCGACCACTGCCGGCAGCACCTGGCCGGCTACAAGGTGCCGCGCCGGCTGCGCGTCGTCGAGGAGGTGGTGCGCTCGCCGAGCGGCAAGCCCGACTACCCGTGGGCCGCCCGGGTGGCGGCGGGGTGCGATCCGGCGGGCGCTCCCGCGCCGTAGCGTGGGCAGGCCCGCGGTCCACCGACGCCGACGAAGGAGGCCGACATGGCCAGACCCTGGAGCTGCCTGACCCTCCCACCGGTGCGCAATGCCATGTGGGTCGAAGCCCGGTTCGGGCACAGGTAGGCGACGATGGCCCTCACCGAGTCCCCGTCGCGTCCACTCATCGATCTCGCCACCCGCTTCGACGAGGTGCGGGCCACCACCGAGGCCCTGGCCGCACCCCTCGCGCCGGAAGACCAGGTGATCCAGTCGATGCCCGACGTGAGCCCCACCAAGTGGCACCGGGCCCACACGACCTGGTTCTTCGAGACGTTCGTGCTCGGGCCCCACCTCACCGGCTACTCGGCGGTGCACCCGGGCTACGACTACCTGTTCAACTCCTACTACGAGCAGGTGGGACCCCGGCACCCCCGCGCCGAGCGGGGCCTCATCTCCCGGCCCACCGTCGCCGAGGTGGGCGCCTACCGCGCCAGCGTCGACGACGCCGTCCGCCACCTGCTGCACACCAGCGACCCCACCCGGGCCGAGGCGGTGCGCCCGCTGGTCGAGATGGGCCTCCACCACGAGCAGCAGCACCAGGAGCTGCTCCTCATGGACATCAAGCACGTCCTGTCCTGCAACCCGCTACGGCCGGCGTACGACGTCGCCCCACTGACGGAACAGGCCGGGGCGGGAGCGTCGGCCGGGGAGGGGACGTCGGCCGGGGCGGGGCCGGCCGGCTGGGTGGAGGTCGGGGGCGGGCTCGAACAGATCGGCCACGACGGCATCGGCGACGACTTCGCCTTCGACAGCGAGACGCCTCGGCATCGCACGTTCCTGGAGCCCTTCCGGGTGGCCGACCGGCTCGTCACCTGCGGGGAGTGGCTGGCCTTCCTCGACGACGGCGGCTACCGGCGCCCCGAGCTCTGGCTCTCCGACGGCTGGGCCACCGTCAGCCAGCAGGGCTGGCGGGCGCCCCTCTACTGGCGGAACGAGGGCGACGGGTGGCCAAGCGACGCGTGGTCCGTGTTCACGCTGCACGGCATGCAGCCCGTCGACCCCGCTGAACCGGTCGCCCACGTGAGCTTCTTCGAGGCCGACGCCTTCGCCTCGTGGGCCGGGGCCAGGCTTCCCACCGAGGCCGAGTGGGAGGTGGCGGCAGCGGCCCACGTGGGCGACGACACGCCCAACGACCTGGCCACCGGAGCGTTGCACCCGCAGGCGGCGGTCCCCCGGCCTGGGCTCCGCCAGGCGTTCGGCGACGTGTGGGAGTGGACCGCCTCGCCGTACCGGCCCTACCCCGGCTTCCGGCCGGCCGCCGGCGCCATCGGTGAGTACAACGGCAAGTTCATGTGCAACCAGATGGTGCTGCGCGGTGGCGCCTGCACCACGCCCGCGGGCCACACCCGGCCCACCTACCGCAACTTCTTCCCACCGGCCGCCCGGTGGGCGTTCTCCGGGCTCCGCCTGGCCGCCGACGCCTGATCCGGAGCCCTGATGACCGACGTGATCCACCCCGTGGTCGACGTGCACCTCGACGCCGGCGACCTGGCCGCCGCCCTGCGGGCCGACGCCCTCGAAGGCCTCACCGCCGCCCCCAAGCAGCTCCCGCCCAAGTGGTTCTACGACGAGCGCGGTAGCGAGCTGTTCGAGGCCATCACCCGCTTGGACGAGTACTACCCGACCGCCCGCGAGCACGAGGTGCTGTTGCGCGAAGCGGGCCGGATCGCGGCGCGCTCCAGGGCCGACACCCTGGTGGAGCTGGGCTCCGGTACCTCCGAGAAGACCCTCGCCCTGCTCGACGCGGTCACCGCCACCGGGCAGCTGCGGCGCTTCGTGCCCTTCGACGTGTGTGAGGGCTTCCTGCGCGACTCCGCCGGCACCGTCGCGGCGCGCTACCCGGGGGTGGCGGTGCACGGCGTGGTGGGCGACTTCGAGCGCCACCTCGCCCGCATCCCCGCCACCGGCCGGCGCCTGATCGCCTTCCTGGGCGGCACCGTCGGCAACCTGGCGCCCGAGGTCCGCAAGGCGTTCCTGGCCGAGGTGGCTTCGCTCCTGCGCCCCGGCGAGGGCCTGTTGCTGGGCACCGACCTGGTAAAGGACCCGGCCCGCCTGGTGGCGGCCTACGACGACGCCGCCGGCGTCACCGCCGAGTTCAACCGCAACGTGCTCCACGTGCTGAACCGGGAGCTGGGCGCCGACTTCGTGCCGGAGCGCTTCGACCACGTGGCCCGCTGGGACCCCGACGAGGAGTGGATCGAGATGTGGCTTCGGTCGACCGCCCGCCAGGAGGTCCACGTGGGCGCCCTCGACCTGACCGTGGCCTTCGCCGCCGGCGAGGAGATGTGCACCGAGATCAGCGCCAAGTTCCGCCGGGAGGGCGTCACTGCCGAGCTGGCCGCGGTGGGGCTGGAGCTGGCCGAGTGGTGGACCGACGCCGCCGGCGACTTCGCCGTCTCGCTGTCGTTCCGGCGCTGAGGGCGACCTGGGCGGTCACCGCCCGGTGAAGTGCGCTACCCGCTTGTCGGCGAAGGCGCGGGGGCCCTCCTTGGCGTCCTCGGTGGCGAACACCGGCCACCCCAGCTCCAGCTCGCGGGCCAGGCCCGCCTCCTCGGTGAGGTTCTGCGCGGCCCGCATCGAAGCCAGCACCGCCTGGACCGCCAGGGGCCCGTTGGCGGCGACCAGGTCGGCCAGCTCCCGGGCCCGCTCCAGGGCGCGGCCGTCGGGCACCACGTGGCCGATCAAGCCGATGCGGCGGGCCTCCTCGGCGGTGATGAGCCGCCCGGTCAACAGCAGGTCGGCGGCATCGGTGTAGGAGATCTGGCGGGGCAGGCGCACGGTGGAGCCCCCCAGCGGGAACAGCCCGCGGCGCACCTCGGCCACGCCGAACTCGGCGCTCTCGCCGGCCACCCGGATCTCGGTGGCCTGGAGGATCTCGGTGCCGCCGGCCACGCAGTAGCCCTCCACCGCGGCGATCAAGGGCTTGCGGGGCCGGAAGTGGCGCAACAGCCCCTTCCAGTGCAGGTCCGGGTCCTGGCTGAAGCGCTCCTGGGCCATGGCCTCCATGCCCCCGGCGAGGGCCTTGAGATCCATGCCCGAGCAGAACGTGCCCCCGGCGCCGGTCAAGATGCCCGCCCGCAGCTCGGGGTCCTCGTCGAGCTCCTTCCAGGCGTCGTAGGCGGCCACCAGCATCTCGCCGCTGAACGCGTTCTTGGCCTCCGGGCGATTCAACGTGACGGTGAGGACGTGGCCGTCTCGCTCGGTCAGCAGATGCGGGGCAGGGGCGGGCTGGGCTGGTTCGGGCACGTCTGGCAGACTAGAACACGTTTCAGTTGTGACCGGTTCAGTTGTGAATGCCGCCGATCAGGTGAGGTGCGCTCGATGGAGCTCAGCGGGGTCGATGTCTACGACCCGGACAACTACGCAGGGGGGCCGCCGCACGAGATGTTCGCCACGCTCCGGCGCGAGGCCCCGGTGTACTGGCACCCCCTGCCGGGGGGTGACGGCTTCTGGAGCGTGACCCGGCACGACGACATCGTGAAGGTGAACCGCGACCCCCGCACGTTTTCGTCATGGGCGGGGGGCGCCCTGCTCGACGTGGCCGACGAGGAGTCCCTCGAGCAGAGCCGGCTGATGATGCTCAACATGGATCCGCCCGAGCACACCCGCCTGCGCAAGATCGTGAACAAGGGCTTCACGCCCCGCCGCATCCGGGCGCTCATGGATGCCCTCGAGGAGCGGGCCCGGGTAATCGTGGCCGAGGTGGCTCCCAAGGGCGGGTGCGACCTGGTGGAGGAGGTGTCGGCCGAGCTGCCGTTGCAAGCCATCGCCGAGCTCCTGGGCGTGCCGCAGGAGGACCGCCACAAGGTCTTCGACTGGTCGAACCGGATGATCGGCTTCGACGACCCCGAGTTCGGCACCTCGCCGGCCGACGCCGAGGTGGCGGCCATGGAGCTCTGGGCCTATGCCCAGGACCTGGCCGCCCGCAAGCGCGAGCAGCCGGGCGACGACATCGTCACCGTGCTCCTCGAGGCCGAGGTCGACGGCGAACGGCTCTCGGACATGGACTTCAACATGTTCTTCCTGCTGCTGGCGGTGGCGGGCAACGAGACCACCCGCAACGCCATCTCCCATTCGATCCTCGCCCTGATCGAGCACCCCGACCAGCGCCAGAAGCTGCTCGACGACCCGTCGCTGATCGACCCGGCCATCGAGGAGTTCCTGCGCTGGGCCAGCCCGGTGATGCAGTTCAAGCGCACCGCCACCGTCGATACCGAGATCGCCGGCCAGGAGATCAAGGCCGGCGACCCGGTGGTGATCTGGCACATCTCGGGCAACCGCGACGAGAGCGTGTTCGACCGGCCCTACGAGCTCGACGTGGAGCGCGACCCCAACCTCCACCTGCTCCAGATCGCCTTCGGCGGCGGAGGCCCGCACTTCTGTCTGGGCGCCAACCTGGCCCGCGCCGAGATGAAGATCATGATCAGCGAGGTGCTCCGGGTCCTGCCCGACATGGAGCTGGCCGGCCCCGTCGACCGCCTGAGGTCCAACTTCATCAACGGCATCAAGAGGATGCCGGTGCGCTACACCCCCGCTCGCTGAGCCGGCTACTCCCCTGCTTGACGGGCCCGCAGCGGTTGGCTCCGGCGGGGCGCCAGCCGGGCACCGACGTCGTGGGGGCCGTCGGCGCTCGACGCCGGCCCGGGGCCCTGTCCCTGGGCCAGCAGCGCCTCGATCCGGCCGAGGGCATCCACGGTGCGATCGGTCTGGCCCTGGTGCTCGTAGAGCAGCCGGGCCAGCCAGAAGCGGAACAGGCGGGCCAGCGAGTAGCGCATGACCAGCCCGGTGCCGGCGATCACCAGGGCCAGGCCGAGCAGGCCGCCCGAGATCAGGTAGGGCATCTGCTCGCCCACGTCCCGCGTGCCCGAGGCGCCGAACCAGGCCAGCAGGATGAGCAGCGCGCCCAGTGCGGCCAGGGCGTAGCCGGCCTTCAGCAGCAGGCCTTCCCGGTCGGCCTTGGGCTCGGGCACCCGCAGGTCCGAGACACCCGAGGACAGCGACTGGGCGGCGTTGGTGTCGGTCATGACGATGCTCCCAGGTAGGCGGCGGACAGCTCCTGCTCCAGCTCCGTCGGCGGCCCGACGGCGGTGACCCGGCCGTGCTGCATGATCACGGCCACGTCGGCCACGCCCAGCACGGTGCGGGCGAACTGCTCGACCACGAGGATCGAAACCCCTTCGCGGGCGATCTCGGCGACCAGCCCGTACAGCTCCTCCACGATGAGCGGGGCCAGGCCCATCGACAGCTCGTCGAGGAGGAGCAACGCGGGGTCGGTGCCCAGGGCGCGGGCCATGGCCAGCATCTGCTGCTCGCCCCCGGACATGGTGCCGGCCACCTGGCCGCTGCGCTCCTTCAACCGGGGGAACTGGCCGAAGGCCCGCTCCTCCACCCGCTTCTGGGAGACACCGGAGTAGGTGACCATGCGCAGGTTCTCGCGCACGGTGAGGTTCGGGAAGATGCCGCGGCCCTCGGGGATGGTGCACACCCCGAGGCGGGCGAGGGCGTCCGGGCTGGCCCCGTTGACGTGGCGACCGGCGAGGTGCACGCAACCGGCGGTGGGGGCCATCTGGCCGCTGGCCACCTTGAGGGTGGTGGTCTTGCCCGCCCCGTTCGGCCCGAGCAGGGCCACCACCGAGGACGGCGGCACCACCAGGTCGACGCCGTGGAGCACCTCGATCCGCCCGTAGGCGGCCCGGACGCCGGCCACCTCCAGGAGCGGCACCGGTCCCCCGGGCACTGCGGTCGACTCGCTCACGATCCGCCACCGGCGGAGTCGAGCGCGATGTCGGAGGTGACCGGCTCGGCGCCGAGGTAGGCGTCGAGCACCGCCTGGTTGGACTGGATCTCGTTCGGGGTGCCCACCGCCAGGATGGAGCCGAAGTCGAGCACGTAGACCGTCGAGCACAACCGCATCACCAGGGGCACGTCGTGCTCCACCAGCAGGATGCCCATGCCGGCGCCGGCCAGGCGGCTGAGGAGCTGGGCGAAGGCCTCGGTCTCGCCCTCGTCCTGGCCCGACGCCGGCTCGTCGAGGAGCAGCAGGCGGGGGCGGGTGGCGAGGGCCCGGCCCAGCTCGACCAGGCGGGCCTGGCCGGTGGGCAGCTCGTCGGCCCGGGTGTCGGCCACCCCTGCCACCCCGACGAAGGAGACGAGGGCGTCGGCCTCCTGCGCCGGGGAGACGGCGGCCACCGCCTCGGGCGGGGAGCCCGGCTCCACCAGGCCGGCCAGGGCCAGCAGCGCCACCGTGGCCTCGGTGGGAGCGATGCGCCGCCCCCACCGGTGGCGCAGCTCGGCCGCCACCAGGACGTTCTCCCGGGCGGTGAGCGAGCCGAACACCTCGAGGCGCTGGAAGGTGCGCCCCACGCCCCGCTGGGCCCGCTTGTGGGCCCGCAGCCGGGTGATGTCGTGGTCGTCGAGGAGCACCCGGCCGCTGGTGGTCGACTGCAGACCGGTGATGACGTTGAAGGCGGTGGTCTTGCCGGCCCCGTTCGGACCGATCAACCCGGTGATGGTGCCCGGCTCGACGGTGAGGTCGACCTGGTCCACCGCCACGTGCCCGCCGAAGCGGACGGTGACCTCACGGAGTTCGAGCAACGGCATCGCAGCGCCCCCAGCTGAGGCCGAGCTCGTCGTCGAGCCGGGCCAGGTCGTCGTCGGTGAACGGGCGGCCGGCGCCCATGTGCTCGGGTTCGAGCGGAGGCGGCCCGGCGGGCTCGGTGTCCTCGTGGCCGTTCCCGCCAACGGCTCCGGCGACCTGGCTCACCACGCCGTCGGGGTTCTGCGCCAGGCCTACCCCGGCCAGGCCGGGCAACAGGTTCATGGCGCTGCGCACCGAGGAGAACCACCCGCCCAGCACGGGCATCATCACGAACGCCACCGAGCCGAACATGGCGCCGAAGACCGAGGTGATCCCGAGGACCACCGCCACCAGCACCAGGGGCAGTCCGGGCAACGCCCCCTCGAGCAGGGAGAAGTCGTTGCGGCCCACGCTCGAGCCCTTCCACATGGCGAACAGCCCGCCGCCCAGGCCGGCGATCGCCGCCGACAAGGCGAACACCTGCAGCTTGGTGGCGCTCAGGCTCAGCCCGAGGGTGGAGCACGCCGCCGGCGAGTCCTTCATGGCCTGGAGGCGCCGCCCGAACGAGCCGTTGCGGATCACCGTGAGCAGCAGGGCGACCAGGCCGAACGCCACCGCCATGGTGACGAAGAAGGCGGTGTCGCCCCCCAGGCCGGGTGGTCGCTCGGCCGAGGAGTTGCCGATGGCGAACGGCTTGAGCTGGGAGAACACCGCGTTGTCGCCGTAGACGTTCTTCTCCAGCAGCAGGGCGAAGGCCATGGTGGTGAGGGCGAGGTAGAGGCCGCGCATCTTGAGGGCGGGCAGGGCCACCAGCGCGCCGACCCCGGCGGCGACGAGCACCCCTCCCACCAGGCCCACCACCGGCCCGAGCTTCCACACCACCACTGCGCCGATCCCTGCGAAGCCGAGCTGGGCCAGCGAGACCTGCCCGGCGTAGCCCGTCAGCAGCACGAGGGAGAGCATCACCACGCCGAGGGCCACGCCCTTGCCGAGCTCGCGGACGGTGTTGTCCGACACGAGGCCCGACTGGGCGACCACGAAGGCCACCGCCACGTAGGCCGCCACGGCGATGGTGACCGTGCGCAGCGACGGCCGGGGGATCAGGTTGCGCACCCGGTTGGCCCCCAGGCTGGTGCGGTCCTCGGGCAGGCAGATGAGCACGACGAACAGCAGGATCACCGGCGCCGACGCCTGGAGGTTGCGGGCCAGGTCGGCCACGGCGTCGCCGCCGAGCCGTTTGGTGTCGATGAAGTTCAGGAGGTTCTCGAACTCGCCGAGCAGGAGGGCCCCCACGAACGTCAGCGGGAGGCTGCGCAGCCGGCCGACCATGGCGGCGGCGTAGGCGGAGATGACGAGCAGGGTGAGCGCCACCGGCGTGAACTGGGGCAGGATCGGGGCGATCAGCACCCCGGCCAGCGCCGCCAACATGCAGCCGAGCATCCACGCCGCGCTCGACACCCGGTCGGGGTCCACCCCGTTCAGCCCCCCCAGGTTGCGGTCGTCGACCACCGCCCGCATGGCCACTCCCAACCGGCTGCCGTAGAGCACCACCCGTAGACCCACGGCCACGCCGATGGCGCAGGCGAGCACGATGAGCGAGTGGTAGCTGACGTTGACGCCCACCATCTTGATGCTGCTGCCGGAGAAGAACTCCGGGAGCACCCGGGTGGTGGTGCCCTGGGGCCAGATGATGGCGGCCAGCTGCACGAGGGCCACCAGGAGGCCGATCGTGACCACGATGGTGGTGATGGTGGAGGCGCCGGTGAGTCGTCGCATCAGCACCCGGTCGAGGATCCACCCGATCAGCGGAGCCTCGATCAGCAGGACCACGGCGAGGGCCACCAGCGCCGGCCACCCCCGGTTCTGGGACAGCTCCCAGTAGGTGAACGCGGCGATCATGCCGATGGCGCCGTGGGCGAAGTTGAAGATGCCCGAGGTGGTGTAGGTGACGACCAGGCCGCTGGCTGCCACCGCGTAGATGGCGGCCGATTGGAGGCCGAAGATCACGAGGAAGCGGAAGAGGTCGCTCATCGAGTCAGCCCGCGGTGGTGTATTCCTTGGACAGCTTCACGATGTTCTTCGGGTCACACTCGAACCCCTTCTCGGGGAAGGCCCGCTCGAACTTCCCGTCCTGGATGCGGAGGTACAGGAAGCAGTCGTTGTGGGTGCCCGAGCCCGGATCGGTGGTCATCTGGAGCCCGCCGCCGTCCCACTCGTGGATGTCCTTCAGGGCGGCCACCAGGGCCTCGCGGGTGAGGTCGTTGCCGAGCGAGGCCGCCGCCTGGGCGAACAGCAGCCCGGCCGAGAAGGCCTGCACCCCGAGGGAGCTCGGCCGACCGCCCTCCTTCTCCAGCCACTCCGAGTAGAGCTGCAGGGCGGGCGTGTCGTCCTCCTCGGCGAAGGGCGTGGTGTTGGTGAGGACGAATGCACCGGCGGCCGCCGGTTCGGCGGCCATGGCCTCGTCGTAGTACTGCTGGCCGAGGTCGATGACCTTGGGCATGTAGTCCTGGTTCTTCATCTCCCGCAGGAGGGCGGCGGTGTCGGGCACCACGCTCACGATGGTGAAGTACTCGACGTTCTTGCTTTTCATCTCCGAGACCACCGGCCCGAAGTTCTTCTCGCCGAAGGCGATGCCCTTGTCGACCACGAAGTCGAACCCGGCCTTGATGCAGGCCTCCTTGGTGGCCAGCCCCCGGGAGCTGGCGGCGGGCACGTCGGTGTAGACCACCGCCGCCTTCTTCACCGCCTCGGGGAACTTCTTCTTCAGGTACTTGCAGGGGCCGTTGTTGAAGACGTTCGACCGGGTGCCCGGTACCGGCTGGAAGAAGTTCTTCGACGTGGAGCGCTCGGGCGTGGCCGAGTAGGCGCCGACCTCGGGCAGGCCGCACGCTTCCCGGGTGCTCACCCCCTGCTGGTCCTGCACGCTGCCCGTGCCTACCAACGCGAAGAGGTCGTCGTTGCAGGCCGACTTGGTGACGTCGTCGGTCTTGAAGATCTGCGAGTCGTAGGTCTTGAGCTCGAGCTGGCGGCCGTTGATGCCGCCGCTCTCGTTGCACATGGCGACGAAGCCCTTGACCGCCTCCTCGATGCCGATGGTGGGCACCGGGGTGATGTCGTTCTTCTTGTCGGAGATCACGCCGATGCGGATGGTGTCGGCGGTGACCCCCGGTGCCGGCTTGGCGCTCCCGGCCGCTCCGTTGGCCTTGGCCGCCGAGCACGGGTTCTCGAGCGTGCCGATCTTGTTCTTGGTGTCCCCGCCGCCCCCGCTCCCGTCGCCGCCGGACTGCGCCCCGCCGGCGTTGAGTCCTTGGCCGGACCCGGCCTCGTTGTCGGAGACCCGCGACCCGCAAGCGCTGAGCACGAGGAGCACGGTGCACAGCAGAGCGATGGACGTGCGCTTCATGGAACCCCCCTGAGCGTTGCCGAGAGCGACTGTAGCGCGGGTCACACGACGTTTCTGAGGGACCGTCAGATACGGGCGGGGTCGTTCTCCGCGAGGTGGGCGCCCAGCTTGAGGAGGTGGTGGGTGGTGCCGCCGAGGGTGAGCTCGAGGTGCTTGGCCCAGCGGAAGTGGCGGTGCACCGGGTAGTCGACGTCGACCCCGATCCCCCCGTGGAGGTGGAGGGCGGCGTGCACCACCCGCTGCGCGCCCTGGGACGCCCACACCTTGGCCACCGCCAGCGCCTCGGCCACCGGCTCGTCGCGGGACAGCAGCCAGGCGGCCCGACGGGCGGTGAGCCGCACCCCCTCGGTGTCGATGTAGGCGTCGGCCATGCGCTGGGCAACCGCCTGGAAGGTGGCGATGGGGGCGTTGAACTGGTGGCGCTCGGAGGTGTAGGTGGCGGTGGTGCGCAGGGCCGCTTCGCACACCCCCGCCTGGGTGGCGCACACCCCGGCCACGGCCCGGTCGGTGATCCACCCCACCACGTCCGCCCCCCCGTCGACCGCGCCGAGCACGTCGACCCGGCCGACGGAGACGCCCTCCAGGTGCAGGGTCGGCACGGGCTCGAGGTTGGTGGACACCTGCCGCTCGATGCTGACGCCGGGGGCGCCGGCGTCGACCACGAACACCGTGGTGGCGCCCTCGCCGGTGCGGGCGGGGACCAGAAGATGGCCGGCGAGGTGACCTGACGGCACGAACACCTTCTCGCCGTGGAGCTGCCACCCGTCGCCATCGGGCGTGGCCACGGTGGCGGGCACCGCCGGCGGCTCCGGTGAGCCGGGCTCGACCAGCGCGGCGGTGAGCACGAGATCGCCGGCGATCACGCCCGGCAGGTAGAGGGCCCGCTGCTCGTCGGACCCGAACCGGGCGAGGGGCATCGCCCCCAGGACCAGGGTGGCGAGCAAGGGGATCGGGGCCACGGTGCGACCGACCTGCTCGAGCATCAGACAGGCCTCGACGATGCCGTAGCCGCCACCGTCGTCGTCGGTGGGCAGGCACACGCCCAGGAGGTCGGCTCGGGCCAGCTCCTTCCAGGTGTCGCGGGCGAACCAGTCGGGCTCGCCTTCCAACTCGCGCACCCGCCCGGGGGGCAGGGTGTCGGTGAGGATGCGCCCCGCCAACCCGGCGATGGCCGCCTGGTCGTCGTCGAGGGTGAGGTCCACGGCGCTCTCCTACATCCGAGGGGTGCGGGGCATGCCCAGGCCGAACAGGGCGATGAGGTCGCGCTGGATCTCGTTGGTGCCGCCCCCGAAGGTGAGGATGAGCGAGCCCTGGTACGACCGCTCGAGGCGGCCCCGCAACGCGGCCGCGGGCGACTCGCGGGTCAGCGCCGCCGGCTGGCCGAGCACCTCGAACAGCAGCCGGTAGGCGCGGAGGAACGCCTCGGTGCCGAACACCTTGGTGGCGCTGGCGTCGGCCGGGTCCACGGTGGCGGCCGAAGCCACCTTCCAGTTGAGGAGGGTGAGCAGCTCGAGGTCGGCGTGCACTCGGGCCAGGTTCACCCGCACCCACTCCTGATCGACCACCCGGCGGCCATCGGGGAGGGTGGTGTGCTGGGCCCACCGGCGCACGTCGGAGTAGAGGGTCTCGATGATGCCGGGCGGGGCGAGCGACACCCGCTCGTAGTTGAGCTGGTTGACGATGAGGTCCCAGCCCCGGTTGAGGTCGCCGATGATCGCCGAGTCGGGTACCCGCACGTCGTCGTAGAACGTCTGGAACGTGCTGGCGTTCACCATCGTCTCGATCTTCGAGTAGCTGAAGCCGGGGTCAGTGGTGGGGACGGCGAAGATGGTGATGCCCTTGTGCTTGGGCGCCTCGGGATCGGTGCGGGCGGCCAGCCACACGTAGTCGGCGTAGCTGGCCAGGCTGGTGAAGGTCTTCTGGCCGTTGATCACCCACTCGTCGCCGTCACGCACGGCGCGGGTCTGCAGCGACGCCAGGTCGGTGCCGGCGGCGGGCTCGGTGTAGCCGATCGAGAAGTGGAGCTCCCCGGCGAGGATCCGGGGCAGGAAGAAGTCCTTCTGCGCGGCGGTCCCGAACTCCATGATGGTGGGGCCCACCGTGTTCACCGACAGGAACGGCACCGGCGCGCCGGCCCGCCAGGACTCGTTCATGAACACGAACTGCTCTACCGGGCCGAAGCCCCGCCCGCCGTACTGCTTCGGCCAGCCCACGCCCAGCCAGCCGTCGCGCCCCATCCGCCGCACCGCCTCGAGGCACACGGGGGCGCCGCTCTCGCCGGCGCTCTGGGCCGCCTCCACCTCCGGGGTCACCAGCTCGGCGAAGTAGGCCCGCAGCTCCTGGCGCAGCGCCTCCTGCTCGGGCGTGTAGGCGATGTGCACCGGTCTCGCCTCAGGGGGCCAGGGCGGCGTCGGCCGGGGGCCGTGACGCGCCGGCCACGGTGAGGCAGGCCTCTACCAGCGGAGCGGCGAAGCGGGGGCGGGCGCACACCGTGTGGCCATCGTCGATCCGATGCAGGGTGGCATGGGGGATCGACACCAGCAGGCGCATCTGCTCGATGGGGGGGATGGCCCGGTCGCCCCCGGTGACGATGACGGCGGTGGGCACGTCGATGTCGCTGATCCATCCGCCGGCGTTGTAGGTGCCGATGGCGTGCGCCGCCTCGGCCACCACTCGCCAGTCGTGGCGGCGCATCTCCGCCGACGCCCACGCCTGGATGCTGGCCGGCCGGGATCGCACGCCCACCGGCATGCGGCGGCTGACGATGCCGAGCGGCAGCCGGGTGATGCTCTGGCCGAGCCGGGTGGTGCCGGCGGCCGCCGACATGGCGGTCACGAAGACGAGGCGCTCGCGGGTGCCGGGCACGAACCGGTCGGAGGTGGCGCACAGCACCAGGCCCGAGACGGCCTCGGGGTGGCGCTTCCACAACAGCTGCGCCACGGGACCGCCCATGGAGTAGCCGACGGCGATGGCGGGACCGGTGCCGAGCTCGGCGAGCAGGGCGGCGGTGTCGTCGGCGCAGTCGGCCAGCCGGAACCGCCGGTTGGACCGCAGCCCCCGCCCGTGGCCCCGCAGGTCGGGGGCGACCACCCGGAAGTGGCGACCCAGGGCGGCGAAGGCCTGGAACCAGTTGAGGCCGCCGCTGGCCACCAGCCCGTGGAGGAGGACGATGGTGGGCGCCCCCGGCGGCCCCTCCACCTCCCGCACGAAGGTGGTGCCCCGGCCGGGTAGCTCGACCCGGCGTCCGAGGGGCAGATCCGGACCGGTGATGGCGGTCGTCTCAGCCACGGAGCCACACTATGCAGCCCCTGATGCCATGTCAGACATGGTCCTCGGCGCCGCCCGCATCGCCGCCTTCCCGGCGGCGATGGTCGGTGCCCCCCTCGGCCACCCCGGTCGCCCAGCGGTAGTCGGCCTTGCCGGCGGGCGAGCGCTGCACCCGGTCCACCAGCACCAGGCGCTTGGGCAGCTTGAAGCCGGCGAGGTCCCCCCGGCAGTGCTCGCGCAGATCCTCCAGGGACGGCTCGGCACCGGGTACGGGGGCCACCACCGCGGCCACCGCGCTCCCCCAACGCTCGTCGGGCACGCCGACCACCAGCACGTCGGCCACCGCCGGGTGGCCGTGGAGGGCGGCCTCCACCTCCTCGGGGAAGACCTTCTCGCCGCCGGTGTTGATGCACTGCGAGCCCCGCCCGAGGAGCTGGATGCTGCCGTCGGCCTCCACCGTCGCCATGTCGCCGGTGAGGACGTGACGCACCCCCTCGATCTCGACGAACGTGCTGGCGGTGCGCTCCGGGTCGCGGTGGTAGCCGAGCGGGATGCGGCCCCGGAGGGCCACCCGCCCGACCACGCCCGAGCCCGGCGCCACCGGGCGGTGGTCGTCGAGCACGGCGGTGTCGGCGTAGGCGGTGAAGCGGGCCAGGCCGCCGGCGCGGTCGGCGTCGCCCGGCTGGAGGCGCTGGCTGCCCTGGGCGCCGGTCTCGGAGGAGCCGAACCCGTCGATGAGCACCTTGTCGGGAAAGGTGGCGGCGATGCGGGCCTTCAGGGCCGGCGACATCGGCGCTCCGCCGTTGGAGATGGCCAACAGCGACGATGCCGCCCACCGCCCGGGGTTGGCGTCCCAGGCGTCGAGCAGGGGCCGGCCGACGGCGTCGCCGATGACGGTGATGAGGTTGACGGCCTCGTCCTCGACCGCCTCCCACACCGCCTCGGGGTCGAGGGCGCCGGGCATGAGCGTGGTCTGGCCCCCGGCGAACAGCTGCGCCAGGGTCGTCCACTGGGCGGCGGCGTGCATCAGCGGTGCCACCGGCAGGTAGCTGAACCCTCCGGTGAGGCGCTCGAAGATTTGCTCGGGCCGCTCCACCGCGCCCTGCATGCGGCTCGGGTCGCCACCGCCGATGCAGGCGAAGAAAGCGTCCTCCTGGCGCCACACCACGCCCTTGGGGCTGCCCGTGGTGCCACCCGTGTACATGACGTAGTGGTCGTCGCCGCTGCGGCCGGGCACCTCCACCGGGTCGGGCGCGTGGGCCGCCAGCGCTTCCTCGAAGGCGACCGCGCCGAGGGCGGCATCGGCCTCGCCCGCGCACAGGCGCACGGGCAGGTCGAGGGCAGACAGCACCCCCGCCACCTCGGGCTCGGTCGAGGCGTCGAAGACGATGCCGCGGGCACCGTCGCGGCCGAGCAGCTCGTTCAACTCGGCCGCCCGGTACCGGTGGTTGAGGTTGATGGGCACGGCCCGGATGGTGAAGGCGGCGAGCATGGCCTCCACCCACTCCACCCGGTTGGGCATGCAGATGCCGACGTGGTCGCCAGGGGCCATGCCCTCGGCCAGGAGGTGGCGGGCCAGGCGGTTCACCCGGGCGGCCAGCTCGGCGAAGGTCCGCCGATCAGGCCCGCACACCAGGGCCGTGCGCTCGCCCACCCGGGGGGATACCGCCTCCCAGATGTCGGCGAAGTTGAACGTGGCCGGTGCGTCGGCCTCCGTCGCCATCAACCCCCGGCGGCGACCCGGGCGGCCGCTTCGGCGGCGGCCTGCCGGTAGCGGGTGGTGGAGTGCACCGGGTCGGTGTCGAACTGACCGATGACCTCCCGGCCGAACAGCTCCATGCTGGCGATGACCACCTCGGTGGGCAGGGTGTTGGTGGTCGGGCTGAAGGTGATCTGATCCACGCCGATGTCCACCCAGCGCGAGATGGCCCTGGCGCAGTCGTCGGGATCGCCGATGGCGGCGTAGCCCTCGGCCGACAGCTGCTCCACCTGGTCGGGCGTGGGCTCGGGCAGCTTCTCGGGCCACTCGGGGAGGCCCTTGGGCTTGGGGATGTTGTCGAGCCAGTGGAAGGCGAGGCTGGTGTAGTAGTTCATGCCCATGGTGGAGGCCACCTCGAAGGCCTTGTTGCGGTCCTCCATGCACAACATGTTGGTGACGCCCATGATGTTGTCGTTCACGTAGTCGCCCACGGGCGTGGCGTCGACGATGGCGTCCTTGTAGTCGCGCACCAGCGGGGCGATCTGGGCGGGCGAGCCGAACGAGAAGCAGAAGGCGCCGAGGCCCATGCTGCCGGCCTCGGCGAAGGTGGGGGGCGACCCGGCCGCCACCCACATGGCCGGATGCGACGGGCCGAACGGCTTGGGGAACACGCGACGCTCGGGCACGCGGAAGTAGGTGCCGTCGTAGGCGTAGGGCGCGTCCTTCCACATCTTGGGGATCTCGGTGATGGCCTCACGCCACATGGCCTTGGTCTCGGCGATGTCGTCGATGTCGAAGCCGTGGACCTCGGTGGTGGACGAGCCCCGGCCGCTGCCGAACTCGAAGCGGTTCTCGGTGAGGTGGTCGAGCAGGGCGACGTTCTCGGCCACCCGCACCGGCTTGTTCACCTTGGGCGTGATGTTGAAGATGGCCGACCCCAGGTGCACCCGCTCGGTCTGGGCGGCGGTGAAGGCGAGGAAGGCCTCGGGCCCGGGCATGTGGGAGTACTCGTCGAGGAAGTGGTGCTGGGGGCACCACACGTACTTGAAGCCGCTGCGGTCGGCGGCCTTGGCCGTCTCCACGTTGCGCAGGATGCGCTTGTGCTCGGCCAGGGGATCCACGTCGCGCTCGAAGCGGGGGACGAACAACTGGGCGAAGACTCCGAACTCCATGGGCGCTGCTCCTCGGGTTGTGCTACCCCAAACTGTAACACGTTCTAGTTTTCCGCCGGCATCCGGCCGGTAGGGTCTGACGGCCCGTCAGGTTACCGAGAGGGAGGGTGGCGAGACCGTGGCTGGCAGCACCGCACCACTGTCCGGCGTGCGCATCATCGAGAGCTCCATGCTCGGGCCGGGCGCCATCAGCACCCACCTCGCCGACCTCGGGGCCGAGGTGATCAAGGTCGAGTCGCCCCAGGGCGACTACATCCGGGAGATGACCTGGCCCATCGTGGAGGGCGTCTCCCTCATGCACCTCCACATCAGCCGGGGCAAGCGCAGCATCGTGCTCGACCTGCGCACCCCCGAAGGGGTCGAGGCCTACCTCGACCTGGTGCGGGGGGCCGACGCGGTGATCGAGGCCATGCGCCCCGGCGGGCTCGAGCGCCGGGGGCTGGGCTACGAGCGGCTGCGGGAGGTCAACCCCCGGATCGTGTTCTGCACCATCTCGGGCTACGGCATGACCGGCCCCTACGCCGACCTCCCCAGCCACGGCATCGCCTACGACGCGTGGGCCGGCTTGGTCCAGCCCGAGGTCACCGACGACGGCTACTGCGCCATCCCCGAGCACCCCTCGGTGGGCATCCACGCGGGGCCCATCTTCGGCGCCCTGGGCGTGCTCGCCGGGATCGTGCGGGCGCGGAGCACCGGGGAAGGCTGCCGGCTGGAGGTGGCCCAGTCGGACGCCGCCGCCGCCATGGACTGGTTGCGCAGCGAGACCTGGAAGGCCTACGAGCGGCCCGAGGAGGAGGTGACCGGCAACGCCGCCGACGGCTTCGAGAGGCGGGCTCCGGGCACCGCCGGGATGCGCGACGGCGTGCGCTACCAGTTCTACGAGACCTCCGACGGCCACATCCTCTTCATGGCCTCCGAGCGGGAGTTCTGGGAGAACTTCTGCGAGGCGATCGGTCGCCCCGACCTCTTCGCCACCCACCCGGGGTCGCGCTACGCCGACCACGCCCGGGGCGACACCGAGCTGCGCTCGATCCTGGCCGGCATCTTCCGGGAGCGGTCCACCGCCGAGTGGGTCGAGCTCGGGAGCAGGGCCAACACGCCCATCGCGCCGGTCAACACCCCCCGCACCATCGCCGAGGACCCCCAGTTCGTCGACCGCCTTCCGTGGATCCCCGCCGTGCGGGTCGGCGCCGACCAGCTGCCGTCGCCGATCAGGTTCCTCGACGTCGAGGTGGACCTTCCCGAGCGGGCGCCGACGGTCGGCCAGCACACCGACGAGGTCCTGCGCGACGTGCTCGGCTACGACGACGCCCGCATCGCCGCCCTGCGCCAGGTCGGCGCCCTCGGGTGACTCAGCCGGGTGGGGCCAGCCGCGTGCCCCGCCCCGGGGTCATCAGCTCCTCCCGCCAGCGGGTCGTGTGCTCCCGGGCCCGCCGGCGCCAGGCGGGGATGCGCTCGTCGCGGGAGCGCATCAGCCGGAGGTGGGCCTCGAGGTCGGTGGCCCAGATCGTGCAGACCTCGGTGTCGGTGAGCAGCACCTCCCACCGGCCCACCAGGTGGTGCCCGTGGTCGGCCGCCACCGGCGCCCACTCCTCGGCCATCGCCGTCAGGTACTCGGCGCCCGCCCCGGCCCGCACCGAGGTGAGCTCGTGCACGAACACGCTGCCGTGCACGCCCGCCGCTTCCAGCTCGGACGGCGACGGTGATCCCGCCGCCGCCGCCAGCAGCCGGTCGAAGCCGCCGGTGCGGTACCGGTAGGCCTCCTCCCACCACTCGGCCAGCCCGGGGTTGGTGTCGCGCCGCAGGTTGGTGCGGTCGCACAGCCGGCGCCACCCGTCCCACCCGTCGACCAGCTCCCACAGGTTCACCACCTGGGGCCAGCGGCCGGTGGAGCCCATCACCGACCAGGTGCCGACGAGGGTGAGCCCCCGGCCGCCCGCCCCCTCGGTGTCGTAGGCGACGGTGTGGTCCATGTAGGCCACCGAGCCCTGGCCCACGATGTCGACCACCTCGTGCAGGAACAGCCCCTCGCTCACCGCGCCGTGGTCGCCAGCGCGCAGAGCTCGTCGATGCGGGCGCGGAGCACGTCGAGGCTGGCCGTCCAGAACTCCACCGAGCGCACGTCGATGCCGAACCGCCCGGCCAGCACGTCGGCGTCGCCCAGCCCGGTGGCCGACAGGAGGTCGTCGTAGCCCAGCCGGAAGCGGTCGGGATCGCGTTTGAACTCGGCGTAGAGCCCGATGCCGAAGAGCAGGCCGAAGGTGTACGGCCAGTTGTAGTAGGCGGTGTAGTAGTGGCCCTTGACCGCCCACATGTACGGGTGGAGGTGGTCGTGGTCGAGCCCGTCGAGGTAAGCGGTCTCCTGCGCCTCGGTCATGAGCTCGCTGAGGCGCTCGGCCGACAGCACCCCCTGCTCGCGCTCGGCGCTGAGGGCGCGCTCGAACAGGAAGCGGCTGTGGATGTCGGCGACCACCTGGCAGGCCCCCGCCAGGTCGCCGTCGAGGATGGCCAGCCGGGTGGCGTCGTCGCCGGCGGCGGCCAGGCCGGCCTGCACCATGATCGTCTCGCAGAAGATGCTGGCCGTCTCGGCCAGGGCCATCGGCGTCTGGCGCTGCAGAGGCGGTCGAAGGCCGAGGTTGGTGTTGTGGTAGGCGTGGCCCAGCTCGTGGGCCAGGGTCTGCACGCTGTCGAAGCTGCCGTCGAAGTTGAGCAGCACCCGGCTCACGTCGCCCTCCACCGGCATGCAGAACGCTCCCCCGACCTTGCCCTCGCGCGGCTCGGCGTCGAGCCAGCCCTCGGCCACCGCCCGGCGCACCAGTGCGGCCAGCCGGGGCGAGTAGGTGGCGAACGCCTCGGCCACGGCTTCGGTGGCCTCGTCCCACGCGAAGCGGCGGCCGTCGCCGATCGGCGCCAGCAGGTCCCACCACGGCAGGCCGCGGTCATGGCCGAGCAACCCCGCCTTGGCCCGGTTGTAGCGGGCGAAGTCGGGCAGCGCGGTCGTCACCGCGTCCTGCATGGCGGCCAGGGTGGCGCGGTCGACGTTGTTGTTGTGGAGGGCCACGTCGAGCGAGTCGGTCCAGCCCCGGCGTCGGTTGAAGGTGTTGGCCTCGCCCTTGAAGGCGTTGAGCCCACTGGCGAGGGGCACGGCCACCGTCTCCCACGCCGCCAGCTCGGCGGCGAAGGCCGCCGCCCGTACCTCGGCGTCGGGGGAGGTGGCCAGGCCGCGCACCGCGCTCATCGGCAGCCGCCGGGGCTCCCCGCCCGGGACGGTCACGGTGACGGTGAGGCGGGCGGTGATCTCGCCGTGAAGCCGGGCCCAGGCCCGGCCCCCGGTGAGGGACAGCTCGGCGGCCAGGTCCTCCTCGGCCTCGCTCATCTGGTGGGCGGCGGCCCGCTCGGCCCGGCGCAGCGGGAAGGCGTGGTCGGCGGCCACCGGGCTGCGCTCGATCAGGGCGTCGGCCCCGACGCTCGCCACCCACGCGGCGAACCGCTTGTGCAGGGTGGAGACGGCGGCGGTGTCGGCCTGGAACCGCGATTGGAGGGTGGCCGCCTCGGCGTCGCGGGCGTCGGTGGTGGTGTGGGCGTGGAGGTAGGCGCCGACCAGGCGCAGTCGCTCCAGCAGCTCGTTGGTGGCCGGCAGCACGGCCTCCACCGCGGCCACGTGGGTGTCGTCGATCTCCTGGGGGGGCCCGCCCCGCACGCCGTGCTCGTCGTAGAGGCTGCGCAGGCGACCGAGGTCGGCGACCAGTCCCTCCAGGGCGCCGGCCAGCTCCCGTGACCCGAGGGAGGGGAAGAACGCGGTGACGTCCCAGCGGGGAGGATCGGCCGGACGGGTGGGGGCGGTGTCGACCATGGCGCCCCGGTGTACCAGAGCGGAGCGCAGCCGGCGGGAGCGGTGCCGACTGGAACGCGTTCTAGAGTCGGGACGGTATGGACCTGGCCCTCAGCGGGGAGCAGGAGGCGCTCCGCGACACCGTCGCCCGCTTCTTCTCGAAGGTCGCCTCGGCGGAGCGGGTGCGCGCCGCCGAGCCCCTCGGCTTCGACGCCGCGGTGTGGCGGGGGTTGGCCGACATGGGTGTCCCCACCATGGCGGCCGACGGCGGTGCCACGCTGGCCGACGTGTCGGTGGTGGCCCGGGAAGCGGGCGCCCACCTCGCCCCCGTCCCGATCGTCGAGGCGGCGGTGACCAACCGGCTGCTGACCCGCTGCGCTCACGCGGTGGACGACACCACCGTGCGCACCCTCGCCCTACGACCCGCCACCGGTGGGCGGGCGGCACTCGTGCCCGGCGGGGCGGTGGCCGCCGAGGTCGTGGTCCTCGGCGGTGGTGACCTGCTACTCGTGCGGCCCGGCCCCACCGGAGAGAGGAGGGCGCCGGCCAACCTCGGCTCGGCCCCCCTCGCCGACATCGACATCACCGCCGGCCGGCGCTCGTTGCTGACGCCGGCGGACGGCTCGGCCGTCGACGAGCACGCGCGGGCGCTCGACGAGTGGCGGGCCCTCACCGCCTCCTGGCTGGTGGGCCTCGGCCGGGCCGCCCTCGACCTGGGCGTGAGCTACGTGAAGGACCGTCGCCAGTTCGGCGTGCCCATCGGCTCCTTCCAGGCCGTGCAGCACCGGCTAGCCGACCTGGCCACCGCCCTCGACGGCGCTGCCCTCCTCGCCGACAAGGCGGTGTGGACGCTCGACACCGACGCCCCGGGCGCGGCCACGTTCCCGGCCATGGCCTTCTCCTACTGCGGGGAGGCGGCCCAGCGGGCGGCGGCCGCCTCCCTGCACCTGCACGGCGGGTACGGCTTCATGGAGGAGTACGACATCCAGCTCCACTTCCGCCGGGCCAAGGCCGCCCGCCTCGTCCTGGCCGATCCCTGCCGGGAGCTGGTCGGCCTGGCCGACCGGCTCTTCGGCCCCGTCGAGACGTCGACCGGGGCGGGGCGCTGAGCGTGGACTTCTCGCTGCCACCGGAGGTCGAGGCGTTCCGGGCCGAGGTGCGGGCCTTCCTCGCCGAGCACGTCACCGACGAGGTGATCGAGCGGGCGCATGCCACCGGCACCATGCACGACTGGGGCCTGCACCGGCAGATGGCGGCCGAGGGTTGGCTGTCGGCCGGGTGGCCGGCCGAGTTCGGTGGCCAGGGGCGCTCGCCGCTGGAGATGAACGCCCTCACCGAGGAGATGTACCTGTCAGGGGCACCGGTGGACGGGCTCGGGGTGGCGTCGCTCGTGGCCCACACGTTGCTCATCGACGGCACCGACTGGCAGAAGCGCACCGTCATCCCCCGGATCCTCTCCGGCGAGGTGATGTGCTGCCTGGGCTACAGCGAGCCCGACGCCGGCTCGGATGTGGCCGCCTGTGCCACCCGGGCCGTGCGCGACGGCGACGAGTGGGTGATCAACGGCCAGAAGATGTTCACCACCCTCGCCCACGAGGCCCACTACGTCTTCCTGCTCACCCGCACCAACCCCGACGTGGCCAAGCACGAGGGCCTCACCATGTTCCTCGTGCCGATGGACACCCCCGGCATCGAGATCACCCCGGTCCACACCATGGGCGGTGAGCGCACCAACATCACCTTCTACACCGACGTGCGGGTGGACGACCGCCACCGGGTCGGGGAGGTCGACGGCGGCTGGAAGGTGATGATGACGGCCCTGGTGTTCGAGCGGAACTCGGCGTGGTACGGCGAGTGCGTGCGCCTGCTCGACACCGCGGTGGCCTGGGCCACGAGCGCCCGGGACGCGGACGGCCGCCGCCTGATCGACGACCCGCTGGTGCGCGAGCGCCTGGCCCGGGCCGCGGTCGGCAACGAGGTGGCCAACCTGCTCGGGTGGCGGGCCGCGTGGATGGCCGCCGAGGGCCAGCTCCCGGGGGTGGAGGGCACCATGGCCAAGCTGTTCACCACCGAGCACTACCAGCAGGCGGCCGACGACCTCATCGACATCCTCGGCCCGGAGGGCCTGCGGCGCCACGGTGAGCCGGGGGCGGCGGCCGACGGCTGGGTGGAGGCGACCTACCGGCACTGCCAGGTGACCACCATCTACGGCGGCACCAGCGAGGTGTGCCGCGGCATCATCGCCGAACGGGGCCTCGGGCTGCCCCGTTCCCGGTCGTCGCGCTAGACAGTCCTCGATCCCGCACTGCCCCCAGGAGCGCCCCCATGCCCGAAGCCGTGATCGTCGCCACCGCCCGCAGCCCCATCGGTCGGGCCGTCAAAGGGTCGCTGAAGGACGTCCGTCCCGACGACCTCCTCAGCCACATCGTCGACGCGGTGCTGGCCAAGGTGCCCCAGCTCGACCGCTCGGAGGTGGAGGACGTGCTGGTCGGCTGCGGCCAGCCCGCCGGTGAGGCCGGGTACAACATCGCCCGCCTGGCCGCCATCCAGGCCGGCATGCCCGACGCGCCGGGCGTCACCGTCAACCGGTACTGCTCCTCGTCCCTGCAGACCATCCGCATGGCCGCCCACGCCATCCGGGCCGGCGAGGGCGACGTGTTCCTCACCGCCGGCGTGGAGACGGTGAGCCGCTTCATCCACGGGGCCGCCGACACGGGCCCGCACAACCCGATCTACGCCGACGCCGAGGCCCGCACGGCCAAGCGCTCCGAGGGCGGGCAGGGCCCGTGGACCCCGCCCGAGGGCTACCCCGACGTGTACATCGCCATGGGCCAGACGGCCGAGAACGTGGCCGAGGCGGAGCAGGTGGGCCGGGACGAGATGGACGAGTTCGCCGCCCTCTCCCAACAGCGGGCCACCGAGTCCCTCGAGAATGGCTACTGGGAGCAGGAGATCACCCCCGTAGACACCGTCGACGCCGAGGGCAACCCCGCCACCGTCACCCGCGACGACGGAATCCGGGCCGGCACCACCAAGGAGGGGCTGGCCTCGCTGAAGCCGGTGTTCCGCCCCGACGGCTCCATCACCGCCGGCAACGCCTGCCCCCTCAACGACGGTGCCGCCGCCGTGGTCGTGATGAGCGACGCCAAGGCCGCCGAGCTGGGGATCACTCCCCTGGCCAGGGTGGTGGCCTCGGGCGTGTCGGGGCTCAACCCCGAGATCATGGGCCTCGGCCCCATCGAGGCCAGCCGCCAGGCCCTGAAGCGGGCCGGCATGTCCATCGACGACATCGACCTGGTGGAGCTCAACGAGGCGTTCGCCGCCCAGGTGATCCCCTCGGCCCGCCACCTCGGCATCGAGTGGGACAAGCTCAACGTGCGGGGCGGCTCCATCGCCCTCGGCCACCCCTTCGGCATGACGGGGGCCCGCATCATGACCACCCTGATCCACGCCCTCCAGGAGGACGAGAAGACGTTCGGCCTGGAGACCATGTGCGTGGGGGGTGGCCAGGGGATGGCCATGATCGTCGAGCGGCTGTCATAGCCGCACCGGGGCCGCGGCATCGCCGCCGCCCGCAGTACGACCCGCCGCCCCGTGGCCTGGCCGACTGGGCGCAGCGCCTCTGGGTGGTGGGGCTGGCGGCGGTGGTGCTGGTCCTGGTGCTCGTGGTCGCCACCGGGCCATCCGACCTCAGCGTCCTGCGCCGGCTCTTCGTGCTGGCCACCACGGTGGCGTTCAGCGCCTGGCTCCTGCGCGAGCACCGAGACCGCCTGCCCGTCCGCGTCAGGCTGGTGATGTTGACGGTGTGCAGCGTCGTGCTGCTCCTCCTCGTCGTGATCCTGACCGTCACCGCCTTCTGATGCAGCCGAGCGAGCTGGCGGAGGAGCGGGCCGGCGCGACGCCGCCCCGGTGAGGATCGAGGGCGACGGTGCGGCGGTCTTCGCAGGGCACCTCGACGTGTAGGTGCCTGGGGCTCAGGCGGCGAGGCGGGTGATGGTGATGGGGGTGCCGTCGGGCCGGTAGCAGCCGAAGCCTTGCCCGTCGGGGCGGCGTTGGATGCGGTAGCCGCCTTCGTGGACGAGGTGGTGGTGATGCGAGCAGAGCAGGCCGAGCTGGTCGAGGTTGGTCTGCCCGCCCTGGTCCCAGGGTTTGAGGTGATGGGCTTCACACCAGCCCGGCGGGGCCGTGCACCCGGTGAACACACAGCCCTGGTCGCGCACGGTCAGGGCCCGGCGTTGGGCGGGGGTGACGGTGCGTTCCAGGCGGCCCAGGTCCAAGATCTCCGACCGGCCCCGGCAGATGACCCGCCCGATCCGGCTGTCACAGGCCAACCGCCGGGCCGTCTCGGCCGCGATGGGCCCGGCCCCCACGATGTCGGTCTCGGCGCCGTCATGGCCGGTGAGGGTGTTCAGGTCCACGATGACCGACACCACCGGCGGGGTCCGGGTGTCCACGCTGCCGTCCAGCCCGGCGGCCCGGGCGACCAGGTCCACCAGGGCCCGGGCCATCCGCTGCGCAGCAGTGGTCTGCACCCCGTCGGCCGACGCCGCCTGGGCCCGGTAGAGCCGCTCGGCGTGGAGACCAGGGCGGCGTGCAGCTGGGCGCCGTCGGCCACCTCCAGGTCGCCTTCGAGGTGCCAACGGCCGCCGAAGCCCTGCCGCACCCGCACCTCGGAAGGCTCCGCGGCCCGGGGCTCAGCTCCGTCGGCGTCGACCCGGCACAGCCAGTGGCGCATCACCGTGGCCGTCTGGTCCACGCTCAGGTCCCGCACCGCCTCGAGGAGCATGGCCTCGTCCCGGTCGAACGCCTCGGCGACCCGGGGGTTCACGAACCGCAACATGGTCCGCACCTTGGTGGTGCCCAACGAGGCGCACGCCGCTTCGCTCAACGGGATGAGAGCGCAGCATCCGGCCGTGGCGCACCAGGGCCGCCGCCTGCGAACGCGCCACATCGGCCCGGGCCGCCAACCACGACGACGCCGACGCTGCCCCATCGGCCGCATTCACCACCCGCGCATCGAACACGGTCGCCGCCCGCAACTGCACCGCCTCCAACGCGGAACGAGCCCGATCCAACGCCAGGAGCCACTCACCCACCTCGCCGTCGCTCAGCGACCGGGCGTCGACCGTGAGCAACTCATCGATCGAGAACTCGGACAACTGATCCGAACACATATCTGTAGCATACTGTCTCAACCTCCGTCATACGGGGTCAATGGAAGGAAGTTTCGCCCTTGACGTAGCCGTGGGCATCGGGGTGGCCCGTTACCGCAACAGGAGGGGGCGCTCGAAGTCGGTGTTGTCCACGACGATGTCGGCGCGAGACATCGGGTCGACCTCGCCGATGTAGATCGTCTCAGCGGCCAGGTACCGATTGCGGTGCAACGCCTCGGCGTGTTCCGCTCCCCCTTCGCGCTCGCAGTCTCGAGCCACCCCGCGGCGGACCGAGAGCTCGGGAGCGATGTGAAGCCAGATCCGCATGTCCCAGCGCCAGTCGAGCTCAGGGCGGAAGGCGAACATGCCGTCCACGATGAGCACGCCATCGGTGGGCATGGCCACGACGGTGCCGGAGTGGTCGACCTGGGTCAGGGGGTCGATGCCGCACAACGCCACCCGGCCGGAGCCACCCGGGGAGGAGGGGTCGAGCAGCAGCCGGCTGGCTGCGTCGCAGTCGAACGCGTTGCGGTAGTAACCGTCACCGGACAGGCGGTCGTACAGGTGCCGCTCCTTCCACGGGCGTTTGAAGTCGTCGAGCGACGCCCGCAGCACGACCCGCCCGGCGTGGGCTACCCGGTGGGCCAGCTCATGGCCGAGGGTCGTCTTGCCCGCTGCCGTGTGCCCGTCCAGTGCGACCCGGACGCGGCGAGGTCCGAAGGCGAGGATGCGCCGCGCGATCGCGTCGAGCACGGCCGACCGAACCGCACCAGGCGCCGGCGGCATCGGCTGCTGCCAGCTCGAGACGGACAACTCGACGCGTCCACCTGCCACCGGCCAAACGTAACTGTCCGTAGACCGGGCACGGGCGGCCCCGTCAGGCCAGCGGCGCCGTCAGCCGCTGATGACCTCGGCGTCGTCGAGGTTCATTCCGCGCCGTACACGGGGGTGGGATCCGGGGCTTGGGCCAGGAGCTTGCGGACGGCCACACCCACGTCGGCGGGTTCCCAGCGGGCGCCGTTGTCGATGACCGGGCCGTGGCGCCAGCCGTCGGCCACCGACACCTTGCCCCCCTCTACTTCGAAGACCCGGCCCGTGACGTCGGCGCTCTCCGACGACCCCAGCCACACCACCAGCGGGGCCACGTTGTCGGCGGCCATGGCGTCGAACCCTCCGTCGGTGGGGGCGGCCATCATCTCGGTGAACACCCCCTCGGTCATGCGGGTGCGGGCGGCGGGGGCGATGGCGTTGGCGGTGATCCCGTAGCGGCCCAGCTCGGCCGCCTGCACCAGGGTCAGTGAGGCGATGGCGCCCTTGGCCGCCGAATACGCGCTCTGGCCCACGCTGCCCATCAGGCCCGCCCCCGAGGTGGTGTTGACGAGCCGGGCGTCGACCACCCGCCCCGCCTTCGCCTCCTCCCGCCAGTGCTGCGCCGCCCACCGGGCCGGGGCGAAGTGGCCCTTCAGGTGCACCCGCACCACCGCGTCCCACTCGTCCTCGGTGCTCGACACGAACATCCGGTCGCGGACGAAACCGGCGTTGTTGACCACCACGTCGAGGCGGCCGAACGCCTCCACCGCGGTGTTCACCAGTCGCTGGGCGCCCTCCCAGTCGGCCACGTCGTCGCCGTTGGCCACTGCCACGCCACCCATGGCCTCGATCTCGGCCACCACCTCGGCCGCCGCCCCGCCCGTGCCCGCACCGGAGCCGTCGAGGGCGGTGTCGAGGTCGTTGACCACCACCCGGGCCCCCTGCCGGGCGAACTCGACGGCGTGGCCCCGGCCGATCCCCCGGCCCGCTCCCGTCACGATGACGACCCGGCCATCACAGATCCCCGCAGCCATCGGGCCACCGTATCTGACGCTCTGTCAGGCAACAGTAGGGTCGGTCTGTGGACCTCGGGGTCACCATGTTCTGCACCGACCGGTCGATGCGCCCGGACGACCTGGCGGTGGCGGCCGAGGAGCGGGGCTTCGGCTCGCTGTGGGTGCCCGAGCACACCCACATCCCCACCAGCCGACGCACCCCGGCACCGGCCGGTGAGCCGCTGGCCGAGCAGTACCTCCGCACCCTCGACCCCTTCGTGGCCCTCACCGCCGCCGCCGCCGTCACCACCCAGCTTCGGGTCGGCACCGGCATCGCCCTGGTGGCCCAGCGCGAGCCGATCGTCACGGCCAAGGCCGTCGCCACCCTCGACCTGCTGTCGCGCGGCCGGTTCTCGTTCGGGATCGGGTTCGGCTGGAACGTGGAGGAGCTGGCCGACCACGGCGTGCCCAAGGCGGAACGGCGGGCCGTGGTCCGCGAGCGGGTCCTCGCCATGCAGCGGCTATGGGCCGACGACGAGGCCGCCTTCGAGGGTGAGCACGTGCGGCTCTCGCCGTCGTGGGCTTGGCCCAAGCCGGTGCAGCGACCCTGGCCACCGGTCCTGCTCGGCGGGGCGGCCGGGCCCACCCTCTTCGCCCAAATCGCCGAGTACGCCGACGGATGGATGCCCGTGGGCGGCTCGGGCCTGGCCGGCTCGCTCACCGAACTGCGCCGGGTGTGGGCCGAGGCCGGGCGCGACCCCGCCGCCCTGCAGGTGGTGCCGTTCGGGACGCTGCCCGACGAGGGCAAGCTGGCCCACTACCGGGAGCTGGGCTGCACCGGTTGCATCCTGCAGCTGCCGTCGGCGGCGGCCGACGAGGTGTACGCCGCCCTCGACGAGTTCGCCCGCTTCCTGCCCCAGTGACCGGCCCCGGCCCGCCGGTGGTCGTCACCGATCCCGCCGACCCGCGCCTAGTCGCCTTCACCCGGCTCACCGACGCCGAGCTGCGCCGCCGCGTGGAGGCCGAGCACGGGCTCTTCGTCGTGGAGGGCATCCTCGCCATCGAGCGGTTGCTGACCTCGACGTACCGCCCCCACTCGTTCCTGTTGACCGAGCGGGCCCTCGCCCGCCTCGGCGACGGCCCTCGTGCCACCGGGGCGCCGGTTTACATCGCCTCGCCCGAGCTGCTGCGGGCGGTGGTGGGCTTCGAACTCCACCGGGGCGCGGTGGCCGCCGCTCGCCGGCCGGCGCCGGTCGACCCGGCCGAGGTGATCGAAGGGGCCCGCCGGCTGCTCGTCGTCGAGGGCGTGAACGACGCCGAGAACCTCGGTTCCCTGTTCCGCAACGCCGCCGCCTTCGGTGTGGACGCCGTCCTGCTCGATCCGACGTGCGCGGACCCGCTCTACCGCCGGGCGGTGCGCGTGTCGATGGGCCACGTGCTGGCCGTGCCGTTTGCCCGGCTGGCGCCCTGGCCGGCGGGGCTCGAAGGGCTGCGCCGCGCCGGTGTGGCCGTGGTGGCCCTCACGCCGCACCCGGAGGCCGAGCCCATCTACGGGATCGACTCGATCGACGGTCCCGTCGCCCTGGTCGTGGGAGCCGAAGGACCAGGGCTGCACGACTCGACGCTCGGCGCGGCCGACCTCCGGGTGCGCATCCCGATGGCCGCCGGCGTCGACTCGCTCAACGTCGCCACCGCAGCCGCGGTGGCCCTGCACCGCCTGGCCGAGCGCTCCGTCGGCTGACGGCCTTTGGGCAAAGGGGTGCCATGCTCTGGCCCATGACCATCGCTCCGGCCGCTACCGCGCTGGCGGCGGCCGACCCTCCCGCCGACTCCTACATCGGCCTGGGGCTCATGGTGCTGGCATTGGTGGGTGCGCTGGTGATGACGGTCATCGTGCTGGTGCGAAACCGGCGAGCCGATCCCGATCCCGACCGGGGCTAGCGGTCGTCACCGGCATCGCATCCGGCTTCAGCAGCGCTCGAGAATGGTGACGTTGGCCTGGCCGCCGCCCTCGCACATGGTCTGCAGCCCGTAGCGCCCGCCGGTGCGCTCCAGCTCGTGCAGGAGGGTGGTCATCAGCCGGGCACCGGTGGCGCCGAGCGGGTGGCCGAGGGCGATGGCGCCCCCGTTCACGTTGACCCGGGACAGGTCGGCATCCAGCTCGCGCTGCCAGGCCAGCACCACCGAGGCGAACGCCTCGTTGATCTCCACCAGGTCGATGTCTTCGAGGGACAGTCCCGTGCGTTCCAGCGCCCAACGGGTGGCGGGGATGGGGGCGGTGAGCATGTAGATGGGGTCGTCGCCCCGCACGCTCATGTGGTGGATGCGGGCCCGCGGGGTGAGCCCGTGGTCGGCCAACGCCTGCTCGCTCACGACGAGCAGGGCGGCGGACGCGTCGCTGATCTGGCTGGCCACCGCGGCTGTCACCCGGCCGCCTTCGATGAGGGTGGGCAGCGACCGGATCTTGGCCAGGTCCGGCTCCCGGGGCCCTTCGTCGGCGGTGACTCCGGCGAGGGGCGCGATCTCGGCCTGGAACCGACCCGAGTCACGCGCCCGGATGGCGCGCTCGTGCGATTGCACCGCGAGCTCCTCCATGTCGTCCCGGGAGACGGCCCACTTCTCGGCGATCATCTCGGCGCTGCGGAACTGGCTCACCTCGCCCTCGCCGTAGCGGCGCACCCAACCCTCCGAGCCGGTGAAGGGGTCGGCGAACCCGAGCGGCTGGGCGAGCGTCATGGCCGAGCTGATGGGGATCATTGACATCTGCTGGACGCCTCCGGCCACCACCACGTCGGCCACGCCGGCCATCACCGCCTGCGCCGCGAAGTGGATCGCCTGCTGTCCCGACCCGCACTGGCGGTCGACGGTGGTGCCGGGCACGTGGTCGGGCAACCCAGCCGCCAGCCAGGCGGTGCGGGCGATGTCGCCGGCCTGGCCGCCGACGGTGTCGACGCAGCCGAACACCACGTCGTCCACCGCGGCGGGGTCGATCCCCGATCGGTCCACCAGGGCGCCGATGGCATGGGCGCCGAGGTCGGCCGGGTGCACGGCGCTCAGCCCACCCCCGCGCCGGCCCACCGGGGAGCGGACCGCTTCGACGATGTAGGCCTCGGGCATGGTGGCTCCTTCCCGGTCACACGCCGATGGCGTGACCGACTCGGTCGCGGTGCCAGCCGGCGTCGCCCCACGCGGCGGCAAGGGCCCAGCTCCGCTTCAGGTAGAGGTGGAGGTCGTACTCGACGGTGTAGCCGATGGCCCCGTGGCACTGCAGGGCGGCGGCGCCGACCTCCCGGGCGGCATCGGAGGCCATGGCCTTGGCCATCGACGTGTCACGACCGCGTTCGGGCCGGTCGTGGGTGATCGACCACGCCGCCCGGTGCACCGCCGGCCGAGCGAAGGACAGGTGCACCAACGCGTCGGCCAGGCGGTGCTTCACCGCCTGGAAGCTGCCGACGGGCACACCGAACTGGCGCCGTTCGCGCACATAGGCGACGGTGAGGTCCAGCATCCGCTGCGAGAGACCCACCAGCTGGGCGGCGGTGCCGAGCACCCCCCGGTCGAAGGCGCGCTCGACGTCCTCGTTGGCGGCGACCACCCGCCCACCCGTCGTCCCCGCCTGCACCCGAGCGGCGGCCAGCGCCCCGTCAACCGCGGCCACCGGGGAGACCTGGGCTTCGGCCGCCGCCACCGTCACCAGTTCCCCGCCCCGCCTCAGCAGGAACGTGTCGGCCCCGGCGGCGAAGGGGACCACCGCCCCGGCCAGGTCGGTGGCGACCCGGCCGGCCGCGACACCGAGCGGTGCGGCCACGCACGCGGTCTCGACGAACGGGTGGGGCAGCGCCGCGTAGCCGGTCTCCTCGGCGAGCAGCACCCAGTCGAGCGGACCGAGGCCCAGGCCGTCGCCCACGGCGGGCAAGGCCACCGCCAGCGCGCCCATGTCGGCCAACCGGGACCACACCGCCTCCACCCTCGCCGCCGGCGACCGGGCGCCCGCGCCCGCCGGCCCGGCCGGCCACGCCCCCCGCACGACGTCGGGCCCGCACTCCTTGTCGAGCAGGTCCCGCACGGCGTCCCGGAAGAAGAGCTGGTCCTCGGTGAACGCGAACCTCATCGGGGCAGGCCGAGCAGCCGTTCGGCGGCGATGGTGCGCTGGATCTCGTTGGTGCCGGCATAGATGGGCCCCGACAGCGCGAACTGGTGACCCCGTGCCCAGGGCCCATCGAGCACCGACTCGGGGCCGAGCAGGTCCAGGGCGGTGCGGTGCAGGGCGACGTCGAGCTCGGACCACCACAGCTTGTTGATGCTCGACTCGGCGCCGATCGATCCTCCTTTGGCCGATCCCCCCTCGGCCAGGGCGGTCACGGTGGCCAGGGTGAAGAGCTGGTAGGCCTCGGCCCGCATCCAGCCGTCGATCACCTGCTCGCGTCGCGCCGGGCCTCCACCGCCCTCACGCCAGAGGTCGATCAGCTTGGCGGTGGTGGCGAGAAAGCGCCCCGGGGACCGGAGGGTGAGGCCCCGCTCCGACCCGGTGGTGGCCATGGCCACCGACCACCCCTGGTCCACCTGGCCGAGCACGGCGTCGTCGGGCACGAACACGTCGGTGAGGAACACCTCGGCGAACCCCTCGTCGCCGTCGAGGCGCCCGAAGCCCCGGACGGTCACGCCCTCGGCGTCGAGGGGGACGAGGAAGTAGGTGAGCCCCCGGTGGCGCTCCGAGCCAGGGTCCGAGCGGAACAGGCCGAACAGGTGGGTGCAGAACGCGCCCCGGGTGGTCCAGGTCTTCTGGCCGTCCAGCACCCACCCGGCGTCGACCCTGGTGGCCCGGGAGGTGAGGCTGGCCAGGTCGCTGCCGGCGTTGGGCTCCGACCAGCCCTGACACCACAGGTCCTCGGCGGCGGCCATGCGGGGCAGGATGCGGTCGCGCTGGGCGGGGGTGCCGAACTCGAACACCGTGGGAGCGAGGAGGAAGATGCCGTTCTGGGTGACCCGGGGTGGGGCACCGGCCCGGTAGTACTCCTCCTCGAAGAGGAGCCACTCCCAGAGCGAGGCGTCGCGCCCGCCGTAGGCCTCGGGCCAGGACACGACCGCCCAGCGGTCCTCGAAGAGCATCCGCTCCCACTCGAGGTGCTGGGCGAAGCCCTCCCGGGTGTCGCCCGACGCGACGGCACCGCCGTGGGCGGCCCGCCAGGCGGCGAGGTTCTCCTCCAGCCACGAACGGGCCTCGGCCCGGAAGGCGTCCTCCTCGGACGACCAGGTGAGGTCCACCTCAGGTGCCGCCGCTCAGCCGCTCGAGGGTGCCCTCGGCCTCGGCCACCATGCGGTCGATCACCTCGGCCACCGTCGGCACGTCATCGATCACACCGGCGACCTGGCCGGTGGGGAGGGCGCCGGCGTCGGGGTCGCCGTCCACCAGCGCCGCCTTGATGAGCATGGGGGCGTTGGCCGCCATGGCCAACTGGGCCAGGGTGAGATCCTGGTGGGCCCGCATGCCCCGGGCCTCGCGCAACAGGTCGCCGACCCCGGTGCCCGTGGCGCGATGGAAGGCGAGCGCGCTGCGCAGGGCCCGTGGCAGCCGGGTGGCCACGCCGGAGCGCTCGAGCCGGTCGACCAGCGGCGTGCGGATCACCCGTTGGGGAGCGCCGTCGAGGGCGGTGGTCACTACCGTGTCGGTGACGTTGGCGGCGAGGTAGCGGGCCTTCACCGCGTCGGGCACGTGGCTCTCGCGGGTGAGGAGGAACCGGGTGCCCATGGCCACGCCGTCGGCACCCCAGGCCAGTGCGGCGATCAGGCCGCGCCCGTCGAAGAAGCCGCCCGCCCCCAGCACCGGAATCTCCGCACCGACGGCATCGACCACCTGGGGGAGCAGCAGCGAGGTGGGGACGGTGCCGGTGTGGCCGCCACCCTCGCCCCCCTGGGCGATCACCGCGTCGACTCCGAGGGCCAGCATCTTCTCGGCGTGGCGACGGGCCCCGACGGTGGGCATGCACAGCACGCCGGCATCGTGGAGGGTGGCCACGGCCTCGTCGCTGGGGGGACCGGCGAAGCTCACCAGGCGGACGCCCTCGGACACCACGAAGGCGATGCGCTCGGCCAGGCCGGGCTGGTCGGGCCGGAAGTTGACTCCGAAGGGCGCGTCGGTGCGCTCCTTCACCGCCCGCACCGACCGGCGCAGCTCGTCGTCGGTCATGGTGACGGCAGCCAGGATGCCGAAGCCCCCGGCGGCGCTGGTGGCGGCGGTGAGACCGGCGCCGGAGACCCAGCCCATGCCGGTCTGCACGATCGGCCACCGCACGCCGACGAGGTCGCAGAACCGGGTGTGCAGGGGACCCTGGTGCGGCACGGGCGAACCGTCAGCCATCGGGCACCTCGGCCTCCCGCAGGCCCGACGGATCGATCACGTCGCGCAACAGGCGGAGCTCGTCCTCGGTGGGCGGGCGCGACTCCCCCACGTCGTCGGGGACGACCAGCTCGAAGCCGGTGGCCTCCACCACGTCGTCGACGCTGACGCCGGGGTGGACCGAGCGCAGCCGCATGCGGTGGTCTGGGGTCTCGAAGTCGAACACGCCAAGGTTCGACACCACCCGGCGGATCTCGTGGAAGCGGGCCGCCACCGGGCCCAGCTCGGCCGCCCGGTCGTAGCCGATGCCGCACACCACGTCGACCCGTTCCACGAACACCTTCGGCGAGTGGTTGGGCACCCAGTAGCTGGTGGTGTTGTTGATGGTGTTGCCGGGCGCGCCCCGGAAGCCGAGCAGCTGGACCTTCGGGCGCTGCGGATCGGGTCCGAGGGCGGCGATGTTCTGGTTGCCGTAGCGGTCGACCTGGGTGGCGCCCATCATCACGTGCCGGCGCCCGCCCCACACCACGTCGAACATCCGCCGGTAGGGGTTCCACGCCTCGCTCACCTTGCCGCTGGGCCACTCGAAGGCGGCGTGGTCGGCCACGAGGCAGGCCTCTCCGTCGGTCATCACCAGGTCGGGCTCGAAGCTGGCGCGGGCCAGCCGGCCGCCGATCATGGGGATGGTGCCGATGGGGTTGGCCAACCGCTCCCCGTCGCCCCGGAAGGCCTCGGCCACCGCCACCGCGCACACCCCGGCCCGGGTGGCGGTGCTCATCGTCCGGCCACCGCCCGCTGGTAGGCGGCCTCGTCGGCGACGTCGAGCCACCGGCGGCGGAAGCCGTCCCACCCCCCCGCCCCCCGCGCGGACGCCGCGTACTCCCTCTGGAAACCCTCGTCGCGCCCGTAGTCGGGGTCGCAGGAGGTGGGGTGGGCGCCGTTGGGGGCCTCCACCACGCCGTCGACGAGCAGGCGGCCGATGCGCAGGGTGTGCACCGATCCCTCGTCGAGGAGCCGTTCGGTCGGCACCACCCGTTCCACCGAGATGAAGCGCTGCTCGGCCGCCTCCAGCATGAGGTCGTCGAAGTAGAGGTCGGGGCCGAGGTACTGGGCGTTGCCGCGCTCGTCGCTGCGGTTGAGGTGGCACAGGGCGGCGTCGAGGGGCAGGGCGGGCACGGCCACCAGCTCCTCGCCGTCGCCGCCCCCGGGGCCGGGGTAGGGCGAGCGCACGGTGCGCAGGTCCGGGTTCACCCGGAACAGGTCCGAGCCCAGGCCCGCCCGGGTGGGCAGGAACGGCACCCGCCACGCCGCCGCCTGCAAGCCGAGCAGCACCATGCCCTCGTCGAGCTCGGTGCACTCGACCGCACCCGACTCCCGGGCGCGGCGAAAGTACGGCTCCAGGGGGATGGAGTCGAGGGACACGAAGGCGAACACCAGGCGGCGCACCTTGCCGGCGGCGCAGAGCATGCCCACGTCGGGCCCGCCGTAGCTGACGACGGTGAGGTCGTGCAGGGCGCTGCGGAGGATGGCCCGCACCACCGACATCGGCTTGCGCCGGCTCCCCCACCCGCCGATGCCGATGGTCATACCCGGCTCGAGGCGGGCGACGACGTCGTCCTCGGTCATGCGCTTGTCGCTCATGCAGAGGTGCCGGGGTCGCGCTTGGCGACGAACGCGTCGCGATGCTCGTCGGCCACGCCCAGCAGGTTGAGCTCGAAGGTGAAACCCTGCTCGAAGCGGTAGCTGCGGCGCACGTCCCAGGGGTCGATCCCGTTGAGCGACTCCTTGGCCGCCCGGATCACCGCCGGGCTCTTGCCGGCGATGTCGGCGGCCAAGGCGAGGGCGGCGGCGCGCAGCTGGGCGGCGGGCACGACCCGCAGCACCGAGCCCCACCGGTGCAGCTCCTCGGCGGTGGCGGTGGCCGAGGTGTACACCATCGCCCGCATGCGGTGCTGGGGCACCAGGCGGGACAGGTGGGTGGCCGCCCCCAGCGCCCCCCGGTCGACCTCGGGCAGGCCGAACGTGGCGTCGTCGCTGGCGATGACCACGTCGGCGTTGCCAACCAGGCCGATGCCCCCGCCGAGGCAGTAGCCGTGGACGGCGGCGATCACCGGGACGGCGCACTCGTAGACGGCGGCGAACGCCTCGGCGCACCCGCGGTTGGCACCGACGAGGGCGTCGAACCCTTCGGTGGCCTGCATCTCCTTGATGTCGACGCCGGCGTTGAACCCCCGGCCCTCGGCCCGCAGCACGACGACCCGGGTGGCAGGGTCCTGCCCCGCGCCGCGCACGGTCTTCGCCAGCTCGAACCAGTCGGCCACCGCCAGCGCGTTCACCGGCGGGTTGTCCATCACCACCTCGGCGATGCCCTGGTCGTCGACCGTGGAGGAGATGCCCATCGACTACTTTCTGATGCGCCGTCAGGTCCGGCCCGGCAACGTACCGCACAGGAGCTTTGATGACGATCCCGCTCGACCTCGCCGGCCGGGTGGCGCTGGTCACGGGAGGCGGCCGGGGGGTGGGCGCGGGGATCGCCGGCCGGCTGCTCGACGCCGGCGCCCGGGTGGTGGTGTGCGGCCGCACGGAACCCGCCGGCCTGGCACCTGGCGTCGGCTTCCTCGGGTGCGACGTGCGCGACCCCGACGCGGTGGAGGCGCTGGTGGCAGCGTGCGGGGAGCGCTTCGGCCGGCTCGACGTGGTCGTCAACAACGCCGGGGGGTCGCCGGTGGCGGACGCGGCCACCGCCTCGCCCCGCCTGACCGAGAAGGTGATCGCCCTGAACCTCACCGCCGCGCTGCACGTGGCCCAGGCGGCCAACGCCCGGATGCAGGCCCAGCCCGACGGGGGCGTCATCGTCAACGTGGCCTCGCTGTCGGGGCTCCGCCCGTCCCCGGGCACGGCGGCCTACGGCGCGGCCAAGGCCGGCCTCCTCAACCTCACCCGGACCCTCGCCATGGAGTGGGCGCCGAAGGTCAGGGTCAACGCCGTCTCGGCCGGCATCGTGCGCACCGAAGCCTTCGAGGACTACTACGGCGGGCCCGAGGCCGCCGCCGCAGTGGGCGCCACCGTTCCCCTCGGCCGGGTGGCCGAGCCGGCCGACGTGGGCAACGCCGTCGCCTTCCTCGCCTCGCCGCTGGCTGCGTTCGTGAGCGGCGCCAACCTCGAGGTGCACGGCGGCGGCGAGCGCCTGGCCTTCAGCGAGCACTTCGGCGGGTGATCCCTCGCGCCTCTACCATGCCCTCTGACGGCCCGTCAGGAGCTGCCGTGACCAAGACCAGGGTGCCCGCCGTCGAAGGCTGGTTCACCAGCGACCCGGACCGTCCCGCTCTTCTGGGGCAGCGGTGTGCCGCCTGCGGCACCTACGTCTTCCCCCCCAGAGACCGCTCGTGGTGCCCCAACCCCGGCTGCGCCGGCCGCCAGCTCGACGAGGTGGAGCTCTCCCGGCGGGGCACGGTGTGGTCCTACACCGACGCCCGCTACCAGCCACCCCTGCCCTACGTGGTGCCCGGCGCCGAGCACCGGCCCTTCGCCCTCGCCGCGGTCGAGCTGGCCGCCGAGGGGCTCGTGGTCATGGGCCAGGTGGTGCCCGGCGTGAGCGTCGACGACCTGGCCGTCGGAGCACCGGTCGAGCTGGTGGTCGACACCCTCTACGAGGACGACGAGCACACCTACCTGGTGTGGAAGTGGGCTCCGGTCGCAGGAGGAGGAGGGGCATGAGGGGACGCGACGACGTGGTCGTCCTCGGGGTGGGCATGCACCCGTGGGGCAAGTGGGGGCGGAATTTCGTCGAGTACGGGGTGGCGGCGGCCACCGACGCCCTCGGCGACGCCGGGCTGGACTGGGGCGACGTGCAGTTCGTGTCCGGCGCCGACACGATGCGCAACGGCTACCCCGGCTACGTGGCCGGGGCCACCTTCGCCCAAGCGCTGGGCTGGACCGGCGTACCGGTGGCTTCCTCCTACGCCGCCTGCGCGTCGGGCGCCACCGCCATGGAGGTGGCCCGCACCCGGATCCTCGCCGGCCTCTGCGACGTGGCCCTCGTGGTCGGCGCCGACACCACCCCGAAGGGGTTCCTGGCCCCCACCTCCGGCGAGCGGCCCGACGACCCCGACTGGTTGCGCTTCCGGCTGCTCGGCGCCACCAACCCCACGTACTTCGCGCTCTACGCCCGGCGCCGGATGGACCTCTACGGCGCCACCGATGCCGACTTCGCCCGGGTCAAGGTGAAGAACGCCCGCCACGGGCTGAACAACGCCAACGCCCGGTACCGCAAGGAGGTGACGGAGTCCGAGGTGCTGGCGTCGCCCATGGTGGCCGACCCCCTGCGGCTGCTCGAGATCTGCGCCACGTCAGACGGGGGGGCGGCCGTGGTGCTGGCCAGCGCCGCCTTCGCCCGCCGGCACACCACCGAGCCGGTGCGGGTGGCGGCCATCTCCACGGCCACGCCCACCTATCCCAACGCCGTCATCGAGATGCCGAACTTCGCCACCGACTCGTGGGCGGCCGCCGCCCCGCCGGAACGCCCGTTCAAGGCGTCGATCGCGGCCGCCGCCTACGACGAGGCGGGCATCGGGCCCGAGGACCTCTCCCTCGCCGAGGTGTACGACCTCTCCGCCGCCCTCGAGCTCGACTGGTACGAGGACATCGGCCTCTGCAAGCCCGGCGAGGCCGAGCGCCTCCTCAACGACGGCGACACCACCATCGGAGGGCGGGTGCCGGTGAACCCCAGCGGCGGCCTGTCGTGCTTCGGCGAAGCGGTGCCGGCCCAGGCCATCGCCCAGGTGTGCGAGGTGACCTGGCAGCTCCGGGGCCGGGCCACCGGCCGCCAGGTGGAGGGCGCCCGGGTCGGCATCACCGCCAACCAGGGCCTGTTCGGCCACGGCTCCTCGGTGCTGCTGGCGCGCTGAACCCCTCAGTACTCGCGCTCGGGCACCTTGCGGTCCGGGTGGTCGAGGGCGATGTGGGCCTGCAGCTCGTGGATGTTGGGGAAGCGCAGCTCGCAGAAGGGGCACTGGTGGACGTCGGTCATGGCCTCAGTGTCGCGCCGCCCGGCGGCCGGCCGCCGGGCGGGCTCAGCGCAGAGCTTCGAAGCGGTCCCACAGCTCGGCCGCGTCGCGCCGGCGCTGCTCGAAGGTGGCGCCCACCGAGAGCAGCACGGCGCCTAGCACGGCGAAGGTCAGGTAGCGGGGCGCGGCCGCCACCAGGGGCGACAGCTGGTCCACGCCGACCGCGGCCACGGTGATTGCGCCGATCACCACGGGCGCCTGCTGGCGCCAGTGGGCTCCGGCCAACACCACGGCCACCCCGCCGACCGCGAGGCTGAGCGGGCGCACCATGCCGGGATCGGTCCATGCCGCCAGCACCGAAGGCACCGCCGCCACCATCAGCCCGGGCCCGACGCTGATCCACGACCCGGCCCGGCGGCCGTGCAGGGCGCCGGCAGCCAGCAGGGCCACGGCGGCGGGCAGGGTGTAGGCCTCCACGACCTGCACGCCGGCGACGGCGAGGCGCAACCAGGCCAGCGCGACGGCCAAGGTGGTGGCCGCCCAGATCGCCCCGCGCCGGCTGGGACGCAGCGCGTGGGCGGCGAGGGTCGCCACGCCTAGCAGCAGGGCGACGCTCAGCTCCCCGAATGCGTCCCGGCCCCTCAGCTCGATGACCGCGGCGGCGAACGCCGCCGCCGCCAAGCCGTCGACGGTCGTCGCCAGGGTCCTCCATCCCTCGGCCCCGAGGGAGCCGGCGGCCGGGCCCGAGCCGCGCCGTTCGGCCGCCCACCCGCCGGCGGAGCTCACGGCCGCGAAGGCGGCGAGCCACCACCAGGCCGTCGCCGCCGGGTGGCCGGCGGCCAGGGGCCCGGTCAACGCCAGCAGCGAACCGGCGCCGTAGGCCAGGACCACGCCGCACACCGCCCCTGAACGATCGCCCCGGCGCACCGACGCCGCCGCGGCCGCGAGGCCGACCACCACGACGACGCAGAGGGCCACGATCGTGCCCGGCGCCGACACCGACGCCCACGTCAGGGCGAAAGCGGCGCACCCCCCGGCGAGGGCGAGCGCGGCGGGGGCGGCCCGACCGCCGAGGGCGGCCCACGTGGTGGCGCCCACCGCTCCCACGAGCAGGGTGCCCACCGCCATCAGCACGGACCCGTCGAGGGCGAGCGGCAGCACCGCGGCGGTGATGCCGGTCAACAGCGCCGCCGCCGCCGCACCCGTTCCGGGCGTCATCCGCCACCCCGCACGCGGTCGACCGCCCCAGCTCGGGAGGGACCACAGGGCCACGAGCGCCCACGGCACGGCCACGAAGGCGAGGGTGAGGGCCGAGCCCGGCCACGGGTCGCCGGGCAGCAGCGGGCGGACGGGGTCGTCGAGGGCTCCCAGCCACGGGTCGGCCAGCAGCGCGAGGGGCCCGAAGACGGCAGCGAGGACGGCGTCGACGGCGGGGAGCGTGGCCGCGAGGGCCAGCCCGCTGGCCACCACCGACGGAGCGGCGCCCCACCGGGCGGGGACAGCCAGGCGGGCGCCGGCGACGACGAGCACGGCCACACCGGCGGTTGCCAGCAGCCAGCGCCCCTCGTCCAGGGTCGTCAGCGCTTCCATGGCTAGAGCCGTAGCGGCGAGGGCGAGCGCCGTCCCGACGCCGGTGCCGAGCGCCCGCACGACGTCCCTGGCCGGCCAGGCGGCGGCCACGGCCACGGCCAGCCCGGCCGCCGCCGCCAGAAGGAGCACCGGGCCGGTGACGGTGTCCCTCGACCACTCGGCCAGGAGGGCCTCGACGGTGGCGACCAGGACCGCCAGCCCCCACTGGCCGAGGGCGAGGGCGGCCACGAGGGCGCGGTACCAGCCCTCGCCGGTGCGGGCACGGGTGAGGCGCAACCAGGTGACCAGGCCGGCCGCCTGGACGAGCAGCACGGCGGCGACGACCTCGGCCGAGTCGGCCCACCGGACGGCCAGGATGACCCCCGGCAGGGAGCCGGTCGCCAAGGCCGCCAGCCGGGCGACCCCGAGCGGCACCACCCGGCTGAAAGCCCACGTCGCGGCTGCGACCAGAGCCAAACCGGCCGACCAGACCACCGAAGCATCGGCGTCGCCCAGCAGGCCGACGCGCTCGGCGTGGACGTCGGCCAGGGCGAGGGCCACCGCCACCAGCGCGATCGCCTCGGCGGTGGACCGCAGGTCGCGGGACCGGCAGAAGGCGGCGGCACCGCCGGCCAACCCGGTGAAGCCGAGGAGGATGGCGCCCTGGGCCACCGCCCCCAGCCGGTGCCAGGTGACGGCGGCGAACACCACCGCCGCCACCACCAGGCAGAACGCGCCCAGCCCGAGCAGGAGGTGTTGGAGGCGGACGCCCCCGCCCGTGGTCGGCGGCGCGGTCGGCGGCGCGGCCGGCGGCGCCGCCGGGCTGGCCACCGGCCCGGGTGCCCGGGTGGGCCGCGAGTCGGCCCCGCGCAGGCGGTCGAGCACGGCGGCGCGCTGGCCGGCCAGGCGGTGGAGCTCAAGATCGAGCCACCACAGGGTGCCGGCCTCCGGGTGCTCGAGGCCGAGGCCGCAGGCGCCACACCGGCCGGCGGCGACGGGGCCGTCGCAGTCGGGGCAGACGTGCACGGACGGCGGCGGGAACGACAGCGTGCGGGGCATGGACGCATCGTCGAGCCCGGGGGCCGAAGCCACCATGGGCGGTTGCCCCCACCCCTGCGTGGGGAGCCCGGGTCAGGCCACCCAGCGGCTGACCGCGTCGACCACGCACGCCGGCTCGCGCCTGCCGGCCACCTCGACCGTGATCCGCATGAGGGTCTGTACCCCACCGGCCACCTCGGTGACCTCGAGCAGCTCCACCCCTGCCCGCAACCGGGTCCCGGCCGGCGCCGTCGCCGGGAACCGCACCCGGTCGGCGCCGTAGTTCACCCCCAGGGCCACCCCCCGGACCTGCACCACCTGAGGCAGGAGGAGGTTGGTCAGCGACAGCACCAGGTACGGATCGCTGAGGGGGCGCCCGCCCACGGCGTCGGCGAAGCGGTCGAGGCGGGTCTGGTCCACCTCGATCCAGCCGCTGTGGCCCAGGTGGCGGCCCGCGGCGGCGCGGACGTCGTCGAGCCCGTCGAGCACCGTCACGGGCGCGACTGTCACGGGTGCTGCGAGCTGACCGCCACGACCTCGCCGGTCATGTAGGACGAGTAGTCGCTGGCGAGGAACACCACGACGTTGGCCACCTCCCACGGCTCGGCGTGACGGCCGAACGCCTCCCGCCCGGTCAGCTCAGCGAGGAGCTCGTCGCTGGTGACCCTGGCGAGGAACGGGTGCATGGCCAGGCTGGGCGCCACCGCGTTCACGCGCACGCCGGCCGGTGCCGCCTCCAGCGCCGCGCACCGCGTGAGGGCCATCACCCCCGCCTTGGCCGCCGCGTAGTGCGCCTGGCCGGCCTGGGCCCGCCAGCCGAGCACGGACGCGTTGTTGACGATCACCCCCCTCCCCCGACCGGTCATGTGACGCAGGGCGGCCCGGGTGCAGCGGAACGTGCCCGTGAGGGTGACGTCGAGCACGGTGGCCCACTGGTCATCGGTCATGTCGACCAGCGGGGCGGTGCCCCCGAGGCCGGCGTTGTTGACCATCACGTCGATCCCGTCGAGCTGCTCGGCGGCGCCGTCGACCAGCGCGGCCACGTCGTCCTCTGCGGTGACGTCGCAGCGCAGGGTCAGCGGCACGGAACCGGTCTCCTCCCCGAGGCGGTCGGCGGTCTCGCCGAGCCGGCGCTCGTGGACGTCGCTGATCAGCACCCGGGCCCCCTCCTCGAGGGCCCGTCGGGCCACCGCCGAGCCGATGCCCGTGCCGGCGGCGGCGGTGACCACGACCGAACGGCCGGCGAGGATCCCGTGGCCCGGCACATAGTTAGGGGGTGCGGGGGCCACAGCTCAGGTGACGCGCTCGCGCGTGGGGGCCGCGTGCTCGGCACCCGTGTGCAGGTCCATCGCGTCGCTGACTGTAACTGACGGGTCGTCAGGGCCAGCCGGAGTCGGCCCCGTGCGTCGCCGTCGACGGTCGCCCGTAGCCTGAGGTCATGCTCTTCGCCCGCAAGCACACCGAGATGCCCTCCCCCTCCGACGCCCTGCCCGGGCGGGACGAGCCCCTCGCCGTCGGCGGGGTCCACGACGTGCTCGGCACCCGCATCACCCCGCCGTTCCCGGAGGGCGCGGAGACGGCGATGTTCGGCCTCGGCTGCTTTTGGGGAGCCGAGCGCCGCTTCTGGGAGGCGCCCGGCGTGATCACCACCGCGGTCGGCTACGCCGGCGGGTACACCCCCAACCCCACCTACGAGGAGGTGTGCAGTGGGCGCACCGGGCACAACGAGGTGGTCCTGGTCGTGTTCGACCCGGCCCGCACCTCCTACGACGCCCTCCTCAAGGTCTTCTGGGAGAGCCACGACCCCACCTCCGGCATGCGCCAAGGCAACGACGTCGGCACCCAGTACCGGTCGGGCATCTACACCTCCGGCCCCGCCCAGCAGGAGGCGGCCGAGCGCACCCGGGAGGTGTTCCAGCAGCAACTCGACGGCGCCGGCTACGGCTCCATCACCACCGAGATCGTGCCGGCCGGCCCCTTCTACTACGCCGAGGACTACCACCAGCAGTACCTGTCCAAGGTGCCCAACGGCTATTGCGGGCTCGGCGGCACCGGTGTCACCTGTCCGGTGGGCGTCGCCGGGGCTTGAGCCGGGAGGCGCACGCGGCGGTCAGGTCCAGGCCACCACCGGGCCGGCCACCGCCACCAGCTCGTCGAGCACCGACCAGTCGACCCTCACCGGCTCCACCCTCACCGAGGACCCGGCCGTCGGTCCGGCGGTAGCGGCTGCCACCTCCTCGCCCTCACCGGTCCACACCTGCAGCACCACACCGAGGCCCTCGATTCGGGCCAGGTCGAGCAGACCGAGCGTGAGGTCGTCCAGCGGGCCCACGGTGACGGCCACTGCGTGGCGGCCCTCGAGGGCGGAGATCACCGCCGCGGCCGCCGCGAACCCGGGCTGGGGCCGGGCCGGCACCACGACGCTGCCCGGCTCGGTGGTCGGGAAGGTGCGGGCCACCCAGAACCCGGCCGCACCCGGATCGGCCACCACCAGGCCGCGGCCGGAGAGGGCGGCGACAGCCCGGGGTGGCGGCGGCGGCTGGGCGTCGGAGGCGTAGAGCGGGCCCACGGTCTCCGACAGGCGGACGTAGAGGGGCGGCCGGGTGGGGGCCTGGGTCGGAGGAGGCCACCCCCCGGCGGCGAAGCGCAGGTGGGCGGGGGGCACGTCGATGGTGCGGGCAGGGTCTCGGACCAGCCCGGTGGTCTCGTCGGCGTCGAGGCCGGTGGTGATCACGAGGTCGGCGTCGGTCACGCCGCCGAGGAAGAAGTCGTCGCGCTGCAGCCCGGCGGTGCCGGCATGAGCCGGGTCGTCCCACCGCAGCACGCCCTTGGCGCCGAAGGTGTTGAGCACCGGAGCGCCGGTCATGGCCGCCAGCGCCCGCAGCCCGCCGACGCCGGCCGGTCCCGCGGCGAGGACGCCCGGCCCGGCCACCACCAGGGACCGGCTCTCGACCGCGGGGACGGGTAGCGCGACCAACCGGTCCGGCGCGGGCGGCCGCGCCGGGTGCAGCCGGTGGACCGCCGCGGCAAAGGCGGCCGCCAGCGCCGGCTCGCCGGTGAGCCCGGCCACCCGGTCCATCACCATTGCCACGCTGCGCAGTCCGCCAGGCGGAGCAGCACCGACGATGAGACCCGGATCGGCGAAGCCGGCTCCGCCGGAGGCGGAGCAAAGCCAGCACGGATCGGCGAAGCCCGCTCCGCCGGAGGCGGAGCAAAGCCAGCACGGATCGGCGAAGCCCGCTCCGCCCGAGGCGGAGCAAAGCCACTCAGTAGCGCAGCCCCGGGGTGCGGGTGCCGAACACGTCGGTGGCGAGCTGGTCGCCGAGCCGGGTGGCGTCCCAGCGCTGGCCTCCGTTGCTGATGGAGGGGCCGTCGGACCAGCCCCGCATCCAGATGATGTTCTCGGCCACGGCCCGGATGACCTGGCCGGTGACGTGCTGGGACTCGTCGCTGGCCAGCCAGGCCACCAGCGGCGAGCTCACCGCCGGGTCCATCCGGTTCCAGGTGTCCTCAGGCACGTCGTCGGGCTCGATCACCTCGGGGGCGCCGGGCATGGTGGCGGTGATCCGGGTGGCCGCCGCCGGGCCGACGCAGTTCACGGTGACGCCCAGCTTGTTCAGCTCCAGGCTGAGGGTCTGGGTGAGGCCGGCGATGCCGGCCTTCGCGGTGGCGTAGTTGGTCTGCCCGAAGTTGCCGACCAGGCCGGCCCCCGAGGTCGTGTTGATCACCCTTCCGGTCACCTGCTCGCCGGCCTTGGCGCGGGCCCTCCAGTGCACGGCGGCGTGGTGGCAAGGGGCCCACGTTCCCTTCACGTGCACCCGTAGGACGGCGTCGAAGTCGGCCTCGGTCATGTTCCAGATGGCGCTGTCGCGGACGATGCCGGCGTTGTTGACGAGCACGTCGAGCCGGCCCCACTGCTCGACCGCCTGCGCGACCATCGCGCCGGCGGCCTCGAAGTCGGCCACGTCGGAGTAGTTGGCCACCGCCTTCCCGCCCCGCCCGGTGATGATGTCCACCGTGAGGTCGGCGTCGCGCCCGGCGCCCTCGCCGGCCACCGAGCCGCCGAGGTCGTTGACCACCACCCGGGCGCCGTGGCGGGCCAGCTCGAGGGCGTGGCCCCGGCCGATGCCGTGCCCGGCGCCGGTGACGATGGCAACCTTGCCGTCGAGCAGGCCCATGGATCTCACCGTCCCTTTCGTGATGCGAAGCGCGCCCGCAGCTCGTGCTTGGGGATCTTGCCCGCCGGGTTCCGGGGGACGGCGTCGACCACCTCCAGGCGCTCGGGGATGGCCTGCATGCGCAGCCCTCTTCCCTTCAGGAACTCCTGCATCTCGGTGAAGGTGAGGGGCTCCTCGCCGTCCGGGGTGGACACCACCGCGCAGACCAGCTCGCCCCGTTCCTCGTCGGGCAGGCCGACCACGGCGACGTCTCCCACCTTGGCGTGCTCGTAGAGCAGGTCCTCCACCTCTTTGGCGCTCACGTTCTCGCCTTTGCGGATGATGACGTCCTTCAGCCGGCCGGTTATGCGCACGTACCCCTGGTCGTCGATCACGCCGAGGTCGCCCGTGCGGAACCAGCCATCGGCGTCGAACGCGTCGGCGTCGAGCTCCTCGTCGAGGTAGCCCTCCATCATCTGCGGCGCCTTGGCCCGCAGCTCGCCCTCCCGGCCCGGCCCCACCTCCTCGCCCTCCACCGTCACCACCCGGAGCTGCACCCCGGGCATGGGCCGGCCCTCGGTGGTGGACAGCTTGTCGTCGGGATCATGGGTGGAGGCCATGGTGAGGACGGGCGCCTCGGTGAGCCCCCACCCCGACAGGATCCCCCGCCCGCCGAGCTGCTCCTTCACCTCGTAGTGCAGGCGGGGCGGCTTGGGGGCGCCGCCGCCCGGGCAGTTCCGGAGCTTGGGGAAGATCGGCTCGCTGCCTGCCTCCCGCTGGGCGTTGAGGTAGGCGAGGTGGAAGGCGGTGGCCGACCCGGCCAGGGTGACGTCCTGGGCCGAGGCGAGGGCGGGCGTGGCTCGTGGGTCGAAGGACTCGGTGATGACGTTGACCAGCTCGTACATCAAGCTGGCCGCCAGCCAGATAGGACCGGCGATGTGGGTGACGGGGAAGGCCATCAGGTTGCGGTCCCCGACCCGCGCCGTCAGGCGGTCGCCCATCCCCCGAGCGGTGATGATGAGGTCGGCGTCGGTGTGGCGCGCTCCCTTCGGGTCCGCGGTCGTCCCCGACGTGTAGAAGAGCCAACCGGGCGCCGCCTCGTCGCTCGTGGCGGGCGGGGAGGGCGCCGACTCCAGAGTGGCCGGGTCCCCCTCGGGTAGCTGGTGGTCGCAGACCAGCACCTCGAGCGGTGGGTCGGCGGCCTGGCGGTCCTCGGCGATTCTGCGGCCCATCTCCTCGTAGTCGAAACCGCGCCACCGGCCCGGGACAAGGAGCAACCGCGTGCCCGCCTGGGCGGTGCAGAAGCCGACCTCGCGGTCGCGGTAGATCGGCAGGATGGGGTTCTGCACCGCACCCAGCCGGGCCAGCGCGCCCGCCAGCACGAAGGACTCGTGCCAGGTGGGCAGCATCCACGACACCACATCGCCGGGGCCCACACCCCGTCCGGCCAGGCCGGCCGCCGCCCGCAGGACCTCCGTCCGGTAGTCGCCGAAGGACATCGAGCGGCCGTGCTCGTCCACCGCCATCTCGGACCGAGGCGTGGCCGCGGCGCGCGCCTCGGTGAGCTCCCAGAAGTTGCGCGCCTCGAACATGCCCGCCGTCCTCTCCCGTTCCTGACGACCCGTCAGCTTATTGCAACCGACGGAACGTTGGCCGGTTCGCCACGAGCCCCACGGGTATCCTCCGGGGATCATGGGGGGGAACGACGCTGACCGGCTCCTCGCCCTGGGGCGCTACGCCCGGGAGGCGATCCTCACCATCTCCGAGGATGGTCGCATCGCTTCAAGGGCCAGTGCACCGATCCTCGGGTACGTGGAGGGGGTCGTCGGCCGTCACCTTGCCGAGGTCGCCCACCCCGACGACCTCGGCGCCGTGCTGTCCCAGCTCGAACGGGTCCGCCAGCGCCAGCCGGGAAGCTCGCCGGTGCAGGTTCGGGCCCGCCACCGTGACGGGCACTGGGTCACCCTCACGGCCGAGGTCATCGACGCCCGCGACGACCCGGATGTGAGCGCGGTCGTGCTGCGCCTGTGGCGGGACCGGACGACGGAGGAGCCCGACCCTCGCGTCCAGGGCATCGAGCCCCTCGCCGAGGCGCTGTCGACGGGCATCCTCGTGGCCGACGGGGACTCGCAGGTGGTGTACGCCAACGCCGCCGCCACCGAGCTGTTCTGGATGACGTTGCCGCACCTCCTCGGCGACGGCTGGTGCGGTGGGGTGTGCCCGGACGACCTGGCCGAGGTGCGGTCGACGGCGAAGGCGGCCCTCACCGGCCCCGGGCGCCAGGACGTCAACTTCCAGATCTCGGTCGGCAGGGACCACACCCGCTGGGTCCACGGCCGTTTCCAGAGCCTGGGCTCGGGTCCCACCGCCGCCGGTTGGGTGGCGGTGCTCGAGGACATCACCCGCCAGCGGGCCAGCGAGGCGGCGCTCGCCCACCGGGCCACCCACGACAAGCTCACCGGGCTTCCCGACCGCCTGCTCCTGCGTGACCGCCTGGAACAGGCGATCGCTCGCCCCCACCGGGCCGGGCAGCACGTGGCCCTGCTCTTCATCGACCTCGACGGCTTCAAGAGCGTGAACGACCGCTACGGCCACGCCGCCGGTGACGCCGCCCTGGTCGAGGTGGCCCGACGCATCAGCGGGGCCCTGCGGCCCGGCGACACCGCCTCCCGCATCGGGGGCGACGAGTTCGTGGTCCTGGCCGAGGGCCTCAACGCCGAGGAGGCGTCGGCCATCGGTGGGCGCATCGCCCGCGAGGTCGGGCGACCCATCACCGTGAGCGGCCACCGGGTCGAGCTGGGCACGAGCATCGGCCTCGCCCTCGCCGGTGCGGGCGACGAGCCCGACGACGTGATCCTGCGGGCCGACCAGGCGATGTACCGGGCCAAGCGCGACGGTGGCACCCGCCTGCACCTGGCCGGCGGCGCGGCGGCGGGTGGCGGAGGGGCTGAGGCTTAGAGCACTGCGACGGGGTTCACCGGCGCGCTGGTCGCTCCCGTGATCGGTTCGGGCGCGGCCACCAGGAGGAACTCGTGTTGTTCGGCGGCGGCGCATGCCGACGCCAGCCCTTCGAGGTCCCAGTTCTGGCCCTGGATCAACCCCATGTCGCGGAGGTGCAACATGTGCACGACCAGGCTGTCGCTCCAGTCGGGCGACGGGGGCGGGAACGCCTCGTAGGCGTAGGAGTCGGTGAAGGCGGCGGCCACGTCGTGGACGCGGAGCCACTCGATGGTGTGCACCGACAGCCCCGGGAACCGGTACCCGTCGCCGAGGGCGAAGCGCTTGCGGTCCCCCGCCCGGAAGTGGCGCATCTCGCCGGTGCGCACGAGCACGGCATCGCCCGGCTCGACGGCTACGCCGGCCCGCTCGGCGGCCGCGTCCAGGTCCTCGGCCGTGATGGCGTAGCCCGGGTCGATCTGGTCGAGCCCGTCCACCTCCTTGGCCGCGGCGACGTCGAGGAGCACACCGCGGGTGACGATCGCGGGCAGGCGCTCGGCCCCACACGTGGTCGCCCCGGCGGAGGCGGTCACGTTGGCGGCCGGGAAGCCGTTGTACATCACGCCGTCATAGGTGACGTGGCTGAGGGCGTCGATGTGGGTCCCGGCGCAGGTGCACATGGTGACCAAGTCGTCGCTGCTGGCCCACATGCCGGGAGCGAGGCGGTCCCGCTCGTTGATGGTGAGCATGGTCAGGAGGGCGTTGATGCGGCGGGGGGGCTGGCCCACCTGGGGGCCGTCCCCGTCGAGGGCCACCGCCAGCGAGAGGCGCCGGCCCGTGCGCACGGCGGCCGCGCCCCGGCGGGCCGCTTCGGGGGTGAGGAGGTTGCCGGTGCCGAGCTGGTCGTCGTCGCCCCACCGCCCCCAGTTCGACACCCTCGCCCGGAGCGGCTCGAGGGAGTCGGGCAGGGGCATCAGGCGAAACTCAGCACGCCGCGGTTGAGCTTGCCGGCACCCATGTCACTGACCGCCTGCTCAACGCCGTCGACCGCGTAGGTGGCCGACACCAGCTCGTCGAGCTTGAGCCGACCGGCCTGGTAGAGCTCCACGAGCAGGGGCACGTCGTGGTGAGGGCGGGCGCTGCCGTACCGGCAGCCGAGGATGCTCTTGTCGTTGTACAGCGTCTGCACCACGAACGACGCCTCGGTGCCGAGCGCCGGGACCCCCAGGAGCACGCAGCTGCCACCCCAGTCGAGAAGGTCGACGGCGGTGCGGATCAGGGCCGGGTGCCCGACGCACTCGAAGGCGAAGTCGACGCCGTCGGGACAGACCTCGCGCACCGCCTCGGCGGTGTCGACGCCGGGCCCGGCGGCGACGAAGTGGGTGGCCCCGAACTGGCGGGCGGCGGTCTCCTTGGTCGGGTTGGTGTCCACCGCCACGATCGGGCCAGCGCCGGCGAGGGCGAGGCCTTGCAGCACGTTGAGGCCGATGCCGCCGAGGCCGATGACCATCGCCGACTGGCCGATCTCGGGCCGGGCCCGGTTCAGCACCGCGCCCACGCCGGTGAGCACCGCGCAGCCGATGAGGCAGGCGGAGGTCAGGGGGACGGCGGGGTCGATCACCACCGCCTGGGTCTCGGCCACGACCGTGTGCTCGGCGAACACGCCGGCGTTGGCGAACTGGTAGCAGCGGTCGCCGGCGAGGGTGAACGGCGCGTGCAGGCGCCCCGCGGTATCGCGGCAATGGGTGGGACGGCCGCGGTCGCACGCCGAGCACTGCCCGCAGTTGCCCAGCGTGGTGAGCACCACGTGGTCGCCCACCGCCACCTTGCGCACCGCCGATCCGATCTCGGCGACCACTCCGGCGCCCTCGTGGCCGAGCACCACCGGGGTGGGGAAGGGAATGGTGCCGTCGAGCACGCTCACGTCGCTGTGACAGAGGCCGGCGGCGTGGATCCGCACCTTGACTTCGTGTGGTCGGGGGGCCCGCACCTCTACGTCGTCGCGCACCTCGAGGGCGCCGGTCCACACGATCGCTTTCATCCAGGCGCCTTCATCTGGGCGTCTTCATCAGCCGGGCCAGACGATGGACTGCATCTCGCTGTAGGCGTGCAGCCCCCAGGAGCCGCCGTCCCGGCCGACGCCGCTCATCTTGAAGCCCCCGAAGGCGGCTTCGTGGTTGCGCTGGGCGGTGTTGATGCCCACCGTGCCCGAGCGCAGCTGCTTGGCCACCGCCATGGCCCGGCCGGTGTCGGCCGAGAACACGTAGTCGTAGAGGCCGTACTGCGTGCCGTTGGCGAGCGCGACCGCCTCGTCGTCGTCGTCGAAGGCGACGACCGCCACGACCGGGCCGAAGATCTCCTCCTGGACGGCGGCCATGTCGGGGCGAGCGCCCGCCACCAGCGTGGGGGCCACGTAGAAGCCGGTGTCGAGCTGAGGCCGCTCCCCGCCGGCGACCACGGTGGCCCCTTCCTCGGTCGCCGAGCGGACGTAGCCCTCGACTCGGTCGCGATGGGCGCCGGTGATCACGGGACCGACGACGGTGTCGCGCTCCAGGGGATCGCCCACCGCGAGGGTGTCGGCCACGCCGGCCAGGGCGGCGACGAGCTCGTCCTCACGCGAGCGGTGCACGAGCACCCGGGTGGGGGCCGTGCAGATCTGGCCGGAGTGGAACGTCCACACGCTGCTCACGGCGGTGATCACCGAGGCGAGGTCGGCGTCGTCGAACACCACCGCGGAGCCCTTCCCGCCCAGCTCGAGCAGGAGCCGCTTCATGCCCCGCCCGGCGACCTCGGCGATGCGACACCCCACCGCCGTGGAGCCGGTGAAGCTGATCATGTCGACCGCGGGGGAGGCGACGAGGGCCTCGGCCGGCTCCGGGCCGGCGGCGGTGACCACGTTGACCACACCGGGCGGGAAGCCGGCCTCGGAGAACAGCTCGCACATGCGGAGCACGCCGAGCGGGTCCTGCCACGCCGGCTTGACCACCACCGTGTTGCCCGTGGCGAGGGCCGGTGCCAGCTTGCCCGCCATGTTCGTCAACGGGAAGTTGTAGGACGTGATGCACGCCACCACCCCCGCCGGCGCGCGGTGCTCGATGGCGCCGATGATCCCGCCCGGGGCCAGCGCGGTCGTGGGCATGATGCTCGGGGGCAGAGGCACGATGTTGGGCTCGACCCGGGCATAGCGCCGGAACCGGGTGGCGGCCATGGGCACCTGCATCGAGTTGGTGACCCGCAGGGTGGCTCCGGTCTCGGCCTGCACCAGCGGCACCAGCTCGTCGCGACGCTTGTCGAGCAGGTCAGCCAACCGATCGAGCAGCTCACCACGGTGCTCGGGCGCGGTGCGGGCCCAAGCCGGGAAGGCCGCCGCCGCCGCGTCGGCCGCGGCTCGGGCGTCGCCCACCGACGCGTTCGGGGCCTCGGCCACAACGGTCTCGGTGGCCGGGTTGACCACCGGGTAGGTGCCGTCGCCGGCGGCGACCCACTCGCCCCCGATGAGCAGCCGGCCGTCCCGTTGCATGCCCGGGACTGTAACTCGTTCTAGTTATGGGGCCGAAGTCGCCGGCCGTCCCGCCTTCCTACACTGGGCGGCCATGACCATGGAGCCAATGCCCCATCGTCCACCGGGTTCCAGCCGGCGGTCGCCCGTCACCAGCCGGGCTGATCAGCGGGTATCCGACACCGAGCGCCAGGCGGTGGTCGACCAGCTCCGGCTCAACACCGCCGACGGTCGCCTCGAAATGGACGAGTTCGGCGACCGGGTGGAGGCGGCGCTGACCGCCCGCACCGGTGCCGAGCTCACCGCCGTGCTGCGCGACCTGCCTCACGTCGAGTCCCCCGAAGCGGCCCAGCACCGCCGGCGTCGCACCGTGCGCGGCATCCTCGTCCCCTACCTGGTCATCAACGCCTTCCTCGTGCTGGTCTGGGGCCTCACCGACTTCGGCGGCTACTTCTGGCCGGTGTGGGTGATCCTCGGCTGGGGTGTGCCGGTGGTGCTCTCGCTGGCGGCGGTGGCCAGCAGCGGCGACCGCCACCGGCGTCGCTGAGCGCGTCCGCGCTGCCCGCCCTCAGAGCGAGGGCAGCTCCTGCTGCACGCCGAGCAGCGGGCGCAGCGGGTCACCGAGGGCGGCCAAGCGGTCGAGCACGGTGCGCACCGTCCAGCGGTCGGGGCGCAGCTCGGGGTCGTCGAGCTCGTCCCACTCGATCGGCACCGACACCGGCGCGCCGGGAGCGGGCCGGGCGCTGAAGGGGGCCACCAGGGTGCGGTTGATGGCGTTCTGGGTGTAGTCGAGCCGAGCCAGGCCGCTGCGGTCGCGGGTGTGCCAGGCCCAGCTCACCAGGTCGGGCACGGTCGCACCGACGGCCCGCGACACCTTCTCCACCCAGGCCCGGGTGTCGTCGAAGGAGTAGCGGTCGGCCACCGGCACCCACACCTGGATGCCGCGCTTCCCGGTCACCTTCGGCGTGCCCGCCACGCCCAGGTGATCGAGGGCGGTGCGGTAGAGGCGGGCGAGGACGAGCACGTCGTCGAAGGTGTTCCGCGGGCCGGGGTCGATGTCGATCAGGGCCCAGGTCGGGCGGTGCACGTCGGCCACCTTCGACGTCCACGGGTGCAGCTCCAGGGCCCCGTAGTTGGCCATCCAGGCCAGTGCGGCCGGGCGGTCGACCACGAAGTACCAGGTGGTCTCTCCCGGGTCGGCCTCGTCGTTGCGCCACCGGCTCAGCCACTCGGGAGCGAAGTCGGGGACCTCCTTGTGCCAGAAGCCAGGCCGGTCGGCGCCGGCCGGGTACCGGTGGAGGTTGACCGGCCGATCGACGAGGTAGGGCACGATCCACGGACCGGCGAGGGCGTGGTAGCGCACCAGGTCGCGCTTGGTGACGGGCTCGTCGCTGGGACGGGCCGGGAACAGGACCTTGTCGAGGTTGGTGAGCTTGAGGACCTGGCCCTGGAGCTCCCACTCGCCGCCCGCTCCCAGGGCGTCGAGGGCGGCCAGCTCCTCGGTCGACGGGGCGTCCCACGAGCGCGTCTCCGTGCCGGGCACGGCCACCTCGGCCTCGCCGGCGGGCCGGTCGCTGCGCCAGAGGGCGGTGGGCGCCGCCGCCACCTGGTCGTTGGTGCGTCCGCTCTTCACCGACCGCGGGTGGTCCTCGGGGTCCCAACCGGCGACGGCGTGGTCGTCGTGCTTGTGTAGCAGCAGCCAGTCCCGCTCCGACCGGCCCTTGCGGCGCACGAGCACGAAGCGCCCGGCCAGCTTCTCGCCGTACAGGTCGAAGTGGAGGTCGCCGGCGGCGATGGCCGCCGCCGGGTCGTCGGTGCCGGCCGGCTCCCACGTGCCCCAGTCCCACACGATGACGTCGCCGCCGCCGTACTCGCCCTTGGGGATCACCCCCTCGAAGTCGTAGTACTCGAGGGGGTGGTCCTCCACGTGGACGGCGAGGGACCGGGTCGAGGGGTCGAGGGTCGGTCCCTTCGGCACCGCCCAGCTGGTCAGGACCCCCTCGACCTCGAGCCGGAGGTCGTAGTGGAGGCGGGTGGCCCGGTGCCGTTGGACCACGAACCGCCCGCCCCTGGTGACCTCCGGCGGCGCCGACGCTCCGGCCGGCTCCGGCGTGGCGGCGAAGTCCCGCTTGGCCCGGTAGGTGTCGAGCCGATCGCCGTCGCTCGGTGGCGTCGTCGACCGGCCCATGGGCGGGGACTAACCGGCCAGGTCGAGGCTCAACATGCGGATGGCGTTGCCCCGCACGAGCTTGTGGATCGTCTCGGGGTCGAGGTGGCCCATCAGCTTCTTGGCCACCTCGAGGGTGTGGGGCCAGGTCGAGTCGGAGTGGGGGTAGTCGGTCTCGAAGGTGATGTTGTCGGCGCCGACCTTGTCGAGGCTGTCGAGGCCGTGCTCGTCGTCGAAGAAGCAGCCGTACACCTGCCGGGCGTAGTAGTGCGACGGCGGCATGGTGATCTTGTCGCCCACCCCGCCCCACGCCCGGTTCTGCTCCCACACCTTGTCGGCCCGCTCGAGGATGTAGGGGATCCACCCGATCTGGCCCTCGCTGTAGGCCAGCGTGAGGCCGGGCAAGGTCTCCAGCCACCCCGAGAACAGCCAGTCGGCCATGGACGACATGGCGTTGCCGAACGTGAGGGTGCTGCCCACCGCGGCGGGGGCATCGGCGGAGGTGGAGGGCATCTTGGACGACGAGCCGATGTGCATGCAGACCACCGTCGCCGTCTCCTCGCACGCCCGCAGGAGCGGGCCCCAGTGGTCGGTGTGGATCGAAGGGAGCCCGAGGTAGGGCGGGATCTCACTGAAGCACACCGCGTGCACGCCCCGCTCGGCGTTGCGACGGACCTCGGCGGCGGCCAGGTCGGGATCCCAGAGCGGCACGATGGTGAGGGGGATGAGGCGGCCGCCGGAGCCGGCGCACCACTCCTCCACCATCCAGTCGTTGTAGGCCCGCACGCACAGCTCGGCCAGCTCCTTGTCCTCGGCTTCGAGGAATGTCTGGCCGCAGAACCGGGGGAAGCTCGGGAACGCGAGCGACGCCTCGACGTGGTTGACGTCCATGTCCTCGAGGCGGGCCTGCGGGTCCCAGCAGCCGCGTCGCATCTCCTCGTAGGTGATGCCGGTGACCTTGACGTCGTCGCGGTCGAAGCCCACCGCCGCCGACAACCGGGTCTGGGGGACCCGCTTGTCCTCGTAGAGCCACCAGTCGCAGAGCTCGCCGTCAACGGAGGGCTCGTAGCTGAACACGCCGCCGACGAAGCTCATGGTGCCCCGCATCTGCACGACCCGGGGGCCCACCTCGCGGTACCGGGCCGGAAGCCGATCCTGCCAGACGCCGGCGTGCTCGATCACGTGATCGTCGACGGAGATGATCCTCGGAAAGTCCTCCATGGCGCCACGTTACCCGCCGACCTGACGCCCCGTCAGGTACGTCACATTGGCTCCTCCTCCGCTTCGCTCCCCCGGAGCGGCTTCGCCATCCGGGTCTCACTCGCCGAAGCTGCTCCGCCTGGCGGCTGCGCAGCGGCACCGGCTCCTCCTCCGCTTCGCTCTCCCGGAGAGGCTTCGCGGTCCGGATCTCACACCCACAGCTGGTCGGTCCAGGTGTCGGTGCCGGGGACGGTGGCGCGGAACGGAGAGACGAAGACGAGCTGGCCGAGGTCGGCGGCGGCGAAGTCGGCGCCGAGGCCGGCGAAGTGCTCGTCCCACACCTCGACGATGTCGTCGTCCACGAACCAGAGCTGGCAGAAGCGGTCGGTGGCCTCGTCGCGGGGCACGTCGCTCGGGGCGCCGGCGTGCATGGGGACGGGCGTGAGCTCGGCGACCACCTCGGCGCCGATGGGCCGAGAACGGAACCAGGCGTCGACCGCATCGAGCTCCACGCCCGGGCCGGGCTGGCCCACCACCATCACGACGTACGGCGAGCGGTGGTCGAGGGCCAGCTCGACCGGCACGCCGTCGGGGCGTCCCTGGTACTCGGTGCGAAACCGGTACATGAGCGTGTGCACGTGGTCGCGGTGGGGGAACATCCGGTCCTCGGAGATCAGCCACTTCACCTGCTCGGTGCCCCAGGTGATCCACTCGCCGAACTTCCCGGCGAGCACCCAGTACAGGGCCAGGTAGCTGCCGGCCGAGGGGTCCGGGCACACCGGCGACCCCGCCGGGTACCGCAACGCCTTCAGGTCGTGGGTGCACACGAACCGGGCCCCGCTGATGGTCCAGGCACCGATCATGCAGCCGGCGTAGAAGTGGTCGCGCTCGTACCAGCGGTTGTAGGCGACCTCGTGGCCCCGGTGCGGCTCCACCAAGGTGACCAGCGCTCCGCCCAGCTCCACCGGCCTCCCCCGCCTGCTCCGGCCGCTACCGACGTCCTGGGGCATCCCCGCTCCTGTCTCCTCCGAGCCGTTCTGACGAGAACCTGTTCTAGTTCGCCGCCGCCTCCACCACGGCCGCCGCCGCCACCAGGAGCTCCTCGCTGCCATCGGGGCCGATCAGTTGGAGGCTGGCAGGGAGCGGTCCCCGCGACGGCACGGGCACGGCCACGGCAGGGTGGCCGGCCAGGTTCACCGGCGCCGCCGCCGGGTTCGGTGGCACCTCCGGGGCGTCCCGGCGGGGTGGGAAGCCGGCCATGGCCGGCAGGGCCAGCAGGTCCACCTGGGCAAACGCTTCGGCCAGCTCCGCCCGCCACGCCCTGGCCCTGCGCCGCGACTCGTCGAGGGCGCCCGCCGGGAGGCCAAGGGCCCGTCGGAACCGGTCGGCGACATCCGGCGCCAGCTCGCCGAGGTGCTCGGCCACGAGCCGCCGATGGCTGGCCAACGCCTCGCCCAGCAGCATGGTGACGGCGGCGCCATGAGCCGCCGCCCAGCCCGGTAGGCGCACCGCCACCACCTCCCAGCCGGTCGAGGCCAACGCCGCGTCCACCGCCCCGTCGACCTGGGGGTCGGTCTCGAGCTCGCGAACGCGGCCGACCCGGCGTGGGAGCGACGATGACCGGGAGAACCCCGGTAGGAGCAGCGCCATGGCCTGCTCCAGGCGGTCGGCGGTGGCCGCCAGCGGTCCCACGGTGTCCATCGACGGCGCCAGCGGCCAGACGCCCTCGAAGGGGACGCGCCCCCACGTGGTCTTCAGGCCCAACACCCCGCAGCATGCGGCCGGGTTGCGGATCGACCCTGCGGTGTCGGTGCCGAAGGCCACGTCAGCGTCGCCGGCGGCAACGGCCACCGCCGACCCGCTGGAGGACCCGCCGGGCACGAGGTCCGGGTCGTAGGGGTTGACGGGCGTGCCGAACCACGGGTTCACGCCGGTCCCACCGAAGCACAGCTCGTGCAGGTTGGCCTTGCCCACGATGGTGGCCCCTGCCGCCCGGGCGCCGGCCAGGCCGGCGGCGTCGGCCGCCGCCGGGCCCGCCCACTCCGCGACGACCCGGGAGCCGGCGGTGGTCGGCACCCCGGCCACGTCGATGGCGTCCTTGACCGCCAGCGCCAGGCCGGGCCCCCTGACGCCAAGGCGGGTGATGAAGGTGGGCCCGGTCACATCAGCAGTTGTTTGGTGTCGGCGACCACCACCCGGTGGTCCTCGGAGAAGACCACGACCAGGCGGTCGCGGTCGAGGAATCGGGCTTCGTCCTCGACCATCATCCCGGCGGCGGGCTCGGCCAGCATGGCCGCCAGCCCGGCCCAGTCCCTGTAGACCTGCACGGCGACACCGTCGTAGCCGGGCGTGCCTCCCCGGGCACCGGGCAGGCGGGCGTGCTGCTCGTAGCGCACGAGGTGCCGGGCCAGCTCGGGCGTGTCGCGGATCAGGGGCCCGTGGCGGTCGCGCCAGTGCTCCAGGAACTCCTCGTGGGTCAGGTCGGGGCGGCGCACGAGGAAAGCGTGGAGGGTGACCACGGACCGCAGGTCAGATCGGGTCCTCGGAGGTGACGCCCCCGTCGCTGACGTGCGCCGTCCAGGCCGAGCCGTCCCAGTAGCGCTGCTGGTGGCGGGCCTGGGGATCGGGGTACCAGTCGGCGGGGGTGCCGGCCACCGCCTGGCCCTGGGGCAGGGCCCCGTAGGCCGACGCCCCCGAGGGCAGCGCGCCGGCGCCGACCGAGATCGAGCCCTGCAGGAACACCAGCCACGGCGCCTTCCAGCTCACCTTGGTGACCGACGCCGGGTGGGCGTCCACCACCGCGGTGTTGAGGCCGCACTGCGGCATCCACATGTAAGGGCACCACACCGAGACCTGGTGGCGTCCGGGCGCCACCGGCACCAGGTTCTGGCCCCAGCGGGCCTGCTGCGGGGGACCTCCATCGATGGCGAACTGCGGTTTGAAGAACGCCCAGATGAAGGCGATCACCATGTAGCTCGGGGTCACGTCGATGTAGGAGGTCTGCTCGTCCATGCCGGTTGTCTAGTCCTTCGGTCCAAGGAGCCGAGCCGATAGGCGAGGCCACCCAGCCAGCACAGCGCCTGTTGCGGCGAAGCCGCAATGCTCTCGGCGACGACGGCTCGACCTTTCCGCGCACGTCCTAGAGCTCAGTGGAACCAGTGACCGGCGTTGACCCCTAGGCTCTGCCCGGTGACGGCCCGGGCGAGGTCGGAGGCGAGGAAGACGACGGCGCCGGCGATCTCGGCGGCGTCGGGCAGGTAGCCGAGGCAGGTCTCCCCCGCGACCTCGGCGTAGACCTCTTCGAAGGTGGTGCCGCGCCGGCCGGCCAGGTGGCGGAGGTACCACTCCACCGACGGGCCCCAGATGTAGCCCGGGTGGATGCCGTTCACCCGGATGCCCTTCGGTCCCAGCTCGCGGGCCAGGGTGCGCGTCGCCGACTTGAGAGCGTTCTTGGAGGCGGCGTAGGCCCCGAAACCTTCCTGGATCCGCTCGGTCGACATGGTGTTGATCATGACGATCCTGCCGTCGCCCCGGGCCTCCATGTGGGGAACCACGGCGCGCGTCATGTGCAGCGCGCCGAACAGGTTGACCTCGAGGGTGCGCCGCCAGGCATCGAGGTCGGCGTCGAGCACGGGCGAGAAGTCGCCGTCGGAGAAGGCGTTGTTCACCAGCACGTCGATGCGCCCGAACGCGTCGCCGGCCCGCTCGGCGAGGACCCGACAGGCATCGGGGTCGGTGACGTCGCAGGTGACGCTCAGGGCGCGACGCCCGCAGCCCTCCACATCGTCGGCCACCTCGGCCAGGCGCGCCGCGGTGCGGCCGCCGAGCACGATGTCGGCCCCCTCCCGCGCCAGGGCGAGGGAGACCTCGCGGCCCATGCCCGGGCCGATGCCCGACACCACCGCCACCTTCCCCTCCAGCAGCACGCGCCCCTCCTCAGCCGTGATCGTCCAGCCGCGGTCCGACCTCGGCTCCGAACGCGGTGACCTGGTCGACCAGCTCGTCGACCGACCGTGATCGCAGCCGGACCTGCACCTGGCCCACGCCCAGGGTGCCCAGCTTGCGGAGCACGTGGGCGATCTTGTCGGGCGGGCCGCTGAGGCACGGCCCCGCGTCCCAGGACGGTTCCCCCACGTAGACCGGTCCCACCAGGGCACCGATGTCGAACCCGGCGTCGCCGCCGGTGGCGGCGCGGTGCCGGCGGAGGAAGGCCACGTCCTCCGCCGTCACCGGGCCCTGTGGCAGCCAGCCGTCGCCCCGCTCGGCCGCCCGGCGCAGGGCCGGGCGGGAGGATCCACCCACCCAGATCGGTGGGCCACCGGGTCGGGCCGGACGGGGTCGCTGCCCGAGCTCCCGGAAGGACCACGTCGGCCCGTCGACCGAGGCGTACTCGTCGGCGAAGGCCGCCCGCACGGCGTGGATGGCTTCATCGAGGAGCGCCCCCCGGCGGTCGAAGTCGAGCCCCAGCTGGTCGAACTCGCCCTCCACGTGGCCGGCGCCCACCCCGAGCAACGCCCGGCCGCCGGAAACGGTGTCGAGGGTGGCCCACGCCTTGGCCGTCTGCAGCGGGTGCCGGTAGGCCAGCACGGCAACGTGGCTGAGCAGCCGGGTCTGCGTGGTGATGCCGGCCAGCCAGCCAAGGGTGGCAACGGTGTCCCACCAGGTCGTCCCCATCGCCTCCGCCATGGGCCGAGGGACGGCCACGTGGTCGCACACCGCCAGGTACCAGAACCCGGCCGCGTCCGCCGCCCGGGCCACGGCGGCCACCTCGGCGGCACCGGCCTGGGCCTCCCAGGGCTCGGCGTAGCGCGTGCTCTGGGACTGCACCGGGAGCTGCATGCCGTACACCAGCCGCCCGGGAGGGAGCACCGCCGCCATCCCTGACACAGTGTCAGAGCGACTAGGGCGATGCGACCTCGAAGGTGTCACAGCGGTCGGCGTCGCCGGAGCGGTAGCCGGTGGAGAACCACCGCTGGCGCTGGTCGGACGAACCGTGGGTCCAGCTCTCGGGGTCCACCCGTCCCCGGGCCTGCTCCTGGATGCGGTCGTCACCCACCGCCTCGGCCGCGGCCAGGCCTTCCTGGAGGTCACCCGCTTCGAGGGCGCCTTCCTCGAACGCGCTGTGGGCCCACACGCCGGCATAGCAGTCGGCCTGCAGCTCGAGGCGCACCGAGAGATCGTTCGCCCGCGAGGGTTCCTCCTGCTGCGCGTCGCGCACGGCCGCGCTGGTGCCGAGCTCGTTCTGGACGTGGTGGCCGAGCTCGTGGGCGATCACGTAGGCCTGGGCGAAGTCGCCCGGCGCACCGAACTTCGTGGCCAGCTCCCGGAAGAACCCGAGCTCGAGGTACACCTTGCGGTCGGGCGGGCAGTAGTGGGGGCCAGTCTCGGCGTAGGCACCACCGCAGCCCGAAGGCACCGGCTGGTCGAACAGGACGATGCGGGCCTCGTTGTAGGGGGTGTCGGCCCGGCGGAAGGTGTCGGCCCAGAAGCCCTGCGCGTCGTCGAACACGAAGGACACGAAGTCCACCAGCCGTCGGTCGGGATCCTGGGCAGGATCGATGCCCTCACCAGGCGACGGCGAGGCGGCGGTCGGGAACTGGTTGAGCAGGTCGGAGATGTCGCCGCCTCCGCCGCCGCCACCTCTGCCGACCCCGCCGATCACGGCGACGATCAACATGATCACCATCCCGCCGACACCCAGCCCAGCCTTGCCCATGGGGAGGCCACCGCCGCGGCCCCTTCCTCCACGGAGGTCTTCGAGCTCGGAACTGCGCCCACGGGCCTTCCATCGCATGGCGGCACGGTACCCAGCTGCTGGGGCCGGGCGAACCGCCCTCTTGTAGACCGGCTCCTCAGGAGGCGGGTGGCCGCTGGCCGGAGACCGACCAGTACAGGATCCGGGCCATGGCGGTGCGAAGGTCGCCGGTGCGCACCCCCCAGAACTCGAAGCCGTAACGGTGGGCGGCCACGTGGGCCAGCATCGACACGAGCACGCCGGCGATGGCCATCGGCTCCACCTCGCCCGGGTGTCGGCCGGCAACCTTGCGCTCCTCCACCGCCTCGGCCAGGGCGTTGTTGAGGTCGTTCAGCAACCGGGTGCGCACGTTGGCGAAACGGCCGTCGCCCTCCTCGGTGGCCAGATCGACCACCCGCAGCACCGACTGGTGCTCCTCCCAGAAGCGGATGAACTCATCGGCGAGGGCCAACGCCCCGTCGTAGCCGGTGCGACCCCTCCACGGGTTGGTGCGGACGAGGTCGCTGAACCGCCGGCCCTCCTGGGCCATCTCCTCGGCGAGGACCACGATGGCCGCCTCCACGTCCGGGAAGTACTGGTAGAAGGTGGCCGGCGACGTGCCCGCCTCCTTGGCGATGTCGACCACCTTGAGGTCGCGGTACGAGGTCGACCGCAGCATCTCCCGGGTGCAGCCGAGGAGCCGCTGACGCGTCGCCTGGCCCCGACGACCGGGCAGGCGACCGTCGGCCGCCCGCAGGACAGGGACGGGATCGCTCATGACGCGAGGGTCTCGGAGGACCCTTCGGGCGCCGGGGGGCGGTAGCAGGCCACCAGGAGGGCGACGCCGGCTACCACCCCGAGCACGGCCGAGAGGACGAACGCCGGCCACGGACCGAACGTGAGGCCGAAGGCGTGATCCAGGGAGTAGCGGCCGGGGCCGATGACGGCCACTCCCACGGGCACCACCGCCAGGAGCAGGTTGTATTCCCACCCGCTCTTCACGATGAAGAACCCGTTGCTGAGATGCACGGTGTAGACCGCCACCACCATGAGGCCCACGAAGCCCGCCGCCGCCAGCGGCGTGAGCAGCCCGGCGGCGAACAGCAGGCCGGCGCCGAGCTCGGTGCTGGCGGCCAGGATGGCGTGGACCCGCCCGTTGGGACGCATGCCCATCGAGTCGAACCACCGGGCGGTGCCCGGGATGCGACCGCCGCCGAAGAACTTGTTGTAGCCGTGGGCGGCCAGCGTGAGGCCCACCACCACGCGGATAAGGAGCAGCCCCGTGCTCGCGTTCATGGCGCTTCCCTCCTGGTGTCGGCCGTCGCCGCGGCGGCGCCCGCCGCCCGGGCCCGCAGCTCGTACTTGAGCACCTTGCCATTGGCGTTGAGGGGAAGCGCGTCCACCACGTGCACCGAGCGCGGCACCTTGTAGTTGGCCATGCGGTCCCTGGCCCAGGTGAGCAGCGCGGCGGCGTCGGCGTCGGCCTCCCTCGCCGGGACGACGAAGGCCACTCCCACCTCGCCCAAGCGCGGGTCGGGCACGCCGACGACCGCCGCCTGGGCGACGGTGGGGTGCTCGAGCAGGACCGCCTCGATCTCGGCCGGGTAGGCGTTGAAGCCGCCCACGATGAACATGTCCTTCTTGCGGTCGGTGATGCGCAGGTAGCCGCGGCCGTCCATCACCCCGATGTCGCCGGTGTGAAGCCACCCGTCGGCGTCGATGGCCTCGGCCGTCTGCGCCGGTTCCTCGAAGTACCCCACCATCACGTTGTAGCCCCGCACCACCACCTCGCCCGGCTGCCCCCGGGGCACCTCCGCGCCCGCTTCGTCGACCACCCGCACCTCCACGTCGGGGATGGCCCGGCCCGAGGTGGTGGCGATGGTCTCGGCGTCGTCGTCGTGGCGGCACATGGTGGCGATTCCTCCCGCCTCGGTCAGCCCGTAGCCGGTCACCACCGTGGCGAAGCCCAGTTCGGAGCGCATCTGCTCCACGAGCGACACCGGGACCACGGCCGCTCCCGTGACGGCGAGGCGGAGCGACGAGGCGGCCAGCCGCGCCCGGTCGGGGGAGCTGAGGATCATCTGGTAGAGCGCCGGCGGCCCCGGCAGCACGGTGATGGATTCAGACGCGATCGTGGCCATCACGGCGGCGGCGTCGAACACCGGGAGCGGCACCATGGTGGCGCCGGTGAGCAGGCAGGCCACGATGCCAGCCTTGTACCCGAAGGCGTGGAAGAACGGGTTCACGATGAGGTAGCGGTCGCCCCGCTGGAGGCCGACCACGTCGGCCCACGAGGCGAACGCCCGCAGGGTCTGGCCGTGGGTCTGGATGACGCCCTTGGGCCGGCCGGTGGTGCCGGAGGTGAAGAGCAGGTCGGAGCGGTCGCCGGGTCCGAGTCCGGCCAGGCGGTCGGCCAGGGCGGCCGGATCCACCTCGGTGGCGGCGGCGCACAGCTGCTCCCACCCGAGCGTGCCCGCGGGCGGCGAGTCCTGGCGCAGCACCACCGTGTGCTCGAGGTGGGGCAGGTCGGCGCGCTCGAGCATGGCCAGGTAGTCGTTCCCCAGGAACCCGTCGACGGTGATCAGCACGCGGGCCCGGCTGCGGCCGAGGATCCAGGCCGCCTCGGCCCCCTTGTAGCGGGTGTTGAGGGGCACCAGCACGGCGCCGGCCCACTGGAGGCCGAGCAGGGCCACCGCCCACTCCCAGGTGTTGGGCGCCCAGATCGCCACCCGGTCCCCGGGCTCGACGCCGATGGCCAGCAGTGCCCGGCCGGCCCGCTCGGCGTGGTCGCGCAGCTCGGCCCAGGTGAGGCGCACCTCGCCATCGACGAGGGCCTCGTCGCCACCGTGACGGCCGGCGGCATCGAGCAGCAGGGCGGGGATGGTCCCCCAAAGCCGGTCGGCCCGGGCCGCTCCGGTCACGGCGCGCGCCACGCCCCCACCACCGCCTCGGTGGTGGTGATGGTGGCGAGCAGGGCGAGGGTGTGCTCGAGGACGGCGTCGACGTAGTGCGCCGGCAAGCCGGCCACGGCGTCGGCCGGCACCACCACCTGGTACCCGCGGTTGACCGCGTCCATCACCAGGTTGGTGACACCCACGTTGACCGACACGCCGGTGACGACCAGGGTGCTCACGCCGAGGTTGCGCAGCACGGGGTCGAGGTCGGTGCCGGCCATGGGGCTGAGCCCGTGCAGCCGGCAGAGCACCAGGTCGCCCTCCTCGGGACCGAGCTCGGGCACGACGCCTGCCTCCTCGCTGCCTGGGAGAAGGGCCACCGGGGCCTTGCCAACGGCGTGGAACAAACGGGCGTTGACGTTCGAGCCCCGGCCGTCGGCCCGCCGGGCGGCGACGCAGTGCACCACCTTGGCCTCTGCTGCTCGCGCGGCGGTGCAGAGGCGGGCCACGTTGGCCACGACCGGGCGGGCCACCTCGGCCATGGCGGGAAGGACCGAGGGCTCGCCTACCACCCCGCGTTGCACCTCCGAGGTCACCACCGCGGTGTGGACGGGCTCCACCAGCGCTGCCAGGTCGACGGCCACCGCGGGCGACTGTATCTGAGGGGTCGTCAGGTTGATTCGGCCGCCTGCGCGCCGGCGGTGGGGCAGGATTCGGAGATGACCGTTCCCTCTCGCACCCTCGGCCGCTCGGGCCTCACCGTCTCGGCCATGGGCCTCGGCTGCATGGGCATGAGCTTCGCCTACGGCCCCACCGACGACGACGAGTCGGTGGCCACCATCCACCGGGCGCTCGACCTCGGCGTCACGTTCCTCGACACCGCAGACATGTACGGCCCCCACACCAACGAGCGCCTGGTGGGCCGGGCCATCGCCGGCCGCCGCGACGACGTGGTGCTGGCCACCAAGTTCGGCATCGTACGCCGCAGGCCCGACGGTGCGCCCCGCGTGGACGGCTCCCCGGAGTACGCCCGCACGAGCTGCGACGGGTCGCTCGAGCGCCTCGGCGTCGACGTGATCGACCTCTACTACCTGCACCGGCCCGACGACGCCACGCCCATCGAGGACACCGTGGGAGCCATGGTGGAGCTGAAGGAGGCGGGCAAGATCCGCCACATCGGGCTGTCGGAGGTGTCGGCCGACACGCTGCGGCGGGCGGTGGCCGTCCACCCCATCACCGCGCTCCAGTCCGAGTGGTCGCTCTGGAGCCGAGACATCGAGGACGAGGTGGTGGCAACGGCCCGCGAGCTGGGGGTGGGCATCGTGCCCTACAGCCCGCTCGGGCGGGGTTTCCTCACCGGCGCCATCACCTCACCGGACGACTTCGCCGACGACGACTTCCGGCGGTCGAACCCTCGCGTCCAGGGCGAGAACTTCAACCGCAACCTGGACGTGGTCGCCGAGGTGCGACGGCTGGCCGGCGACAAGGGATGCACCCCCGGCCAGCTCGCCCTGGCGTGGGTGCTGGCCCAGGGCGACGACGTGGTGCCGATCCCCGGCACGAAGCGTCGCCGCTACCTCGAGGAGAACGTGGCCGCCCTCGACGTGGAACTGAGCGCCGACGACGTGGCCGCCATCGAGGCGGTCGCCCCGCGGGGCGGCTTCGCCGGGGACCGCTACCCGGACATGCGATGGGTCAGCTCCGAGACCCCGGCCAAGACGTGAGTGGCCTCGAGGGGGTCGCCTAGTATCTGACGACACGTCAGATCACGTCGAGGAGCCCCGGCGATGGCCGAACTGCCGAAGATCATCAGCGTCGACGACCACGTCGTCGAGCCGGCCCACGTCTGGCAGGACTGGCTCCCCGAGCGCTACCGCGATCGGGGACCGCGCGTGGAGCGGCGGGGCATCGGGTCGATGCGCCACACCGGGGGCGGCCAGTACTCCCAGACCTTCGACCCCGACGGTCCCGCGGCCGACTGCTGGCTGTTCGAGGACCTCGTCTACATCCACAAGCGGCACGTGGCGGCGGTGGGGTTCGACCGCGACGACATGAGCATGTCGCCCATCACCTACGACGAGATGCGGCCCGGCTGCTACGAGCCCAAGGCGCGGGTGGAGGACATGGAGATGAACTGGGTGGAGGCCTCGGTCTGCTTCCCCACCTTCCCCCGGTTCTGCGGTCAGACCTTCACCGAGGCCAAGGACCGCGACCTCGGTCTGGCTTGCGTCCGCGCCTACAACGACTGGATGGTGGAGGAGTGGTGCGGGGACTCCCGTGGCGCCCTGGTACCGCTCATCATCGTGCCCCTCTGGGATGCCGAGCTGGCCGCGGCCGAGGTGCGCCGCAACGCCGAGCGGGGTGTGCGGGCCACCTGCTTCAGCGAGATCCCCCCGCACCTCGGCCTGCCCTCGATCCACTCCGGCGACTGGGATCCGTTCATCGGCGCCTGCGCCGACACCGGCACCGTCATCTGCATGCACATCGGCTCCTCCTCGAGGATGCCAGCCACCTCGGCCGACGCACCACCGGCGGTGGCCGCCACCCTCAGCTTCGGCAACGCCATGGCCTCGATGAGCGACTGGCTGTTCTCGGGCAAGCTCGTCCAGTTCCCCGAGGTGAAGCTGGCCTACAGCGAAGGCCAGATCGGATGGATCCCCTACATCCTCGAGCGGGCCGACACCGTATGGGAGGAGCACCGGGCCTGGGGTGGGGTGCGCGAGCTCGTGCCCGAGCCCCCGAGCACCTACTACTACCGGCAGATCTACGGCTGCTTCTTCCGCGACCGCCACGGCGTGGCGTCGATCGCCGAGTGCGGCGTGGACAACATCACCTTCGAGACCGACTACCCCCACACCGACTCCACCTGGCCCGACACCAAGGCGGTGGCCACCGAGCTGATGGCGGGCGTCGACGACGACGTCGTCTACAAGCTGATGCGGGGCAACGCCATCCGCATGCTCGGCCTCGACCTCGACGGCGGCGGAACCGGGCTGACCTAGCGTCGCGGCGTGCGCCAGTTCTCCACCATCCTCTGGGAGCAGGCCGAGGGCGTGGGTCGAGTCACCCTCAACCGGCCCGAGCGCCTCAACGCCTTCACCCTCGAGATGGCCGAGGAGCTCTCCACGCTGTGGCGGGACCTGCGCGGCGACGACACCGTCCGTTGCGTCGTGCTGGGTGCCGCCGGCAGCCGGGCCTTCTGCTCGGGCATCGACCGGGACTCCGTGCCCGCCGACGGCGGGGTCGACTACGACTTCTCGCCGTTCACCTACGACGACCCCGGCGCCCTGCTGGGCCCCAAGAGCAACGGCCTGTGGAAGCCGGTGATCGCCGCCGTCGACGGCATCGCCTGTGGCGGCGCCTTCTACCTCCTCGGCGAGGTGGACTTCATCGTCGCCACCCGGGCGGCGCGCTTCTTCGACCCCCACGTCACCTACGGCATGCCGGCGGTGTACGAGCCGTTGCTCATGCTCCACCGCGGCATGCCGTTCGGCGAGGTGCTGCGCATGACGCTGATGGGCACCGCCGAGCACGTCAGCGCCGAGCGGGCCCACCAGATCGGCCTGGTGTCGGAGGTGGTGGCCGACGCCGACGCCCTTCGCCAGGCGACCGCCTGGGCGGCGCGCGCCATCGCCGCCGCCCCGCCCGGTCCGGTGCAGGCCACCCTGCGCACGCTGTGGGCCGGCCGCGAGCTGTCGCGCCGCCAGGCCCTCGACCTCGGCAACACCTTCCTCAACCTCGGCATGGACGAGGCGGCGCTGGCCGAGGGCCAGAAGGTGTTCTCCTCCTCGTCGACTTCCCGCACCGAGCCGCGCGTTCGCTGATGCTCCCCGCGGTGGTGGCCGAGGCCGCCCGCCGGTTCGGCCCGGCGCCGGCCTTCGTCGACCCCGAGGGTCGCCCGCTCACCTACGAGGACCTGCATCGGAGATCCGACGCGGTGGCCACCGGGTTGGTGGAACGGGGGGTGCGGGCGGGCGACGTGGTCGGCCTGACCCTGCCCTCGGGGACCGCCTATGTGCTGGCCTACCTCGGCGCGGCCAAGCTCGGCGCCGCCACCGCGGGGGTGAACCCCCACCTGTCCGCATCCGAACGTGACACCTGCCTGGCCCAGGTGGCGCCGGCTCGGGTGGTGGCCAGCGACGACGAGGTGGGCGCACTGGAGGCGGCCGGAGGCGGATGCGCCCCGCCCCCGCTCCCGCCGGACCCGGACCGGCTGGTGGCGGTGGTCTTCACGTCGGGGACCACCGGCACGCCCAAGGCCGCGGTGTTCGCCAACCGCCAGATGGCGGCGGTCACCCGCATGGACGCCGGCGACCGGTGGGGCGACGGCGCGCCGCTCCCGATGCTGGCCGCCACCCAGTTCGCCCACGTGGGGTTCATGCTGAAGCTGGTCTGGTACCTGCGGCTCGGCGCCACCACCCACCTGCTCACGCGGTGGCGGGCGGCCGACGTGCTCGACCTTGTCGAACGGGAGCGCCTTCCCTCCCTGGGCGGGGTGGCCGCCCAGGTGGCGCTGCTCCTGCGCGACCCCGGGCTCGACCGGCGCGACCTGTCGTCGCTGCACACACTCGTCGTGGGCGGCGGTCCGTCGCCGCCCGCCCTCGTGGCCGAGGCCCGGCGCCGCTTCGCCGCCGCCTACTCCATCCGCTACTCCTCGACCGAGTCGGGCGGCGTGGGAACCGCCACCGCCTTCGACGCCGACGACCGGGAGGCCCTCCACACCGTTGGCCGGCCGCGGGGCGGTGTCGACGTGGCGGTGTGCGAACCCGACGACGGGCGGGCCATGCCCGACGGCGAGGTGGGCGAGGTGCGCCTGCGCTCGCCGGCCACCATGGCGGGCTACTGGGGCGACCCGGACGCCACCGCCGCGGCGCTGCACGACGGGTGGCTGCGCACCGGAGACCTCGGCCGGCTGGACGAGCGCGGCTGCCTGGTCCTCGCCGGGCGCCAGAAGGAGATGTTCATCCGGGGCGGGTACAACGTCTTCCCGGTGGAGGTGGAGTCAGTGCTGGGGGGCCATCCGGGCGTGGGCCAGGTGGCGGTGGTGGCCCGGCCCGACCCGGTGATGGGCGAGGTGGGCGTGGCCGTGGTGGTGCCG
>JAUJNP010000001.1:167708-214971 GCA_030448105.1 Acidimicrobiales bacterium
TCGGCACCGCCCTCCTCTCCTCCTGCGTCCTGGTGGGCGCCTGTGGCGGCGGCGGCGGGGGCGACAAGCAGGCCTTCTGCAAGGAACTGAACGCGACGGAGGATGACATCGGCGCCGACACCTTCACCGTCGAGGGGGCCGACGAGGGCGCGGCCGTGTTCGATGACCTGGTGGACAAGGCGCCGGAGGACATCAAGGACTCCGTCGAGGTGCTGAGCGACGCCGTCGACGAGGTGGCCGACGCCGAGTCCAAGGCCGAGATCTCCAAGATCCAGGACCGGCTCGGTGACGACCCGAAGATCGAGAAGGCCATCGAGGACATCGACGCCTACAACAAGAAGGAGTGCGGCGCCAAGCCCTGAGCTTCACGGCGCAGGGCGGGGGCCAGGTCGCCCCGTGCCTCCACCGCCACCCGTTCGAGGCCGAGCCAGCCCGCCATCGACGCCAGCTCGGCCGCCAGCTCGGTGGCCACCTCCGGGGCGGCGAACCCCTCCTCGGCGAAGGCCCCGTTGACGAGCAGGGCCGAGCCTCGCCGATCGGCCTTGAGGTCCACCCTCGCCACGAGGCGGTCGCCCAGCAGGAAGGGCAGCACGTAGTAGCCGTAGGTCCGCTTGCGCGGGGGCGTGTAGATCTCGATGCGGTACCGGAAGCCGAACAGGCGCTCGGTGCGGTCCCGCTCCCACACGAGGGAGTCGAACGGCGACAGCAGCGCCCGGGCCCGGACCCACCGCGGCAGGTGGGCGTCGGGATGCAGGTAGGCCGGCTGGCGCCAACCCTTCACCCGCACCTCATGCAGACGGCCGTCCTCCACCAGCTCGGCGAGGCGGGGCCGGCTCTTGGGCACGTTGAGGCGGTGGTAGTCGGTCAGATCACCGAGAGTGCCCACCCCGAGGTGCCTGGCCGCCAGCCCGAGGAGCTCCCGGCGGGCGTCGTCCTCGGTCAGCGCCGGGCGGGCCAGGACCTCGGCCGGCAGCATCCGCTCGGTGAGGTCGTAGACCCGGGCGAAGTCCGATGCCCGCCGCCGGGCGCTGACCCGACCCGCCCAGAACAGGAGCTCGAGCGCCCGCTTGCCGTTGGTGCGCCCCCACATGCCCGGGGGATTGGGCCCCTGGTCCGAGAGGTCGCCGGCGGCCAGCGGGCCACGGTCACGCACCTCGGCGTAGACCGCTTCGATGTAGCCGGGATCCTCCTTGGCGATGGCCGCCGTGGTCTTCCACATCAGCTCGGTGGACCGGGCCATGGTCCAGCGCAGCAGGGGCCACAGGTCGACGGGCAGCAGCGACGCCTCGTGGCACCAGAACTCGAACAGCTCGGCCTCCGCGGTCATGCGGGGCAGGAGGTCGCGGCGGTGCGGGCCGAGCCGGGCGAAGACGGGGAGCTCCTGGGAGCGCACCAGCACGTTCACCGAGTCGATCTGGATGAGGCCCACCCGGTCGAAGAGGCGTCGGACGTGGCGGCGGTCGACCCGGGCGGTGGGCCTGGGCTCGGCGAAGCCCTGGGCGTGGAGGGCGATGCGGGCCGCCTGGCGGGGCGTGAGCTCGACGCGGTCGACCGGCATCGGGACAGGTTGGCAGCTGTCGGTAGATTCCTGGCCCATGGCCGAGGGTGCCTCCATCGAGGAGCAGGTGCGGCACAAGGTCGAGGGCGGCGTGGCCTGGATCACCCTCGACCGTCCCGAGGTGAAAAACGCCATCTCGCCCGATCAACGCAACCGGGTGATCACCCTGCTGGGCGAGGCGTCGGCGGACGTAGGGGTTCGCGCGGTGGTGCTGGGCGCCACCGGTTCCGCCTTCTGCACCGGAGCCGACCTACGGGCCGACCGGGGAGCGCCCCCCGCCCGGGCCGACGGCGCCCCCGAGCGGGTGGTGGGCGACGTGGCTCGCTTGCTGCGCGAGGGCGCCCAGCGGCTGGTGGCGGCCATCCTCGACTGCGAGAAGCCGGTGATCGCCGCCGTCAACGGCACCGCCGCCGGGATCGGGGCCCACCTGGCCTTCGCCTGCGACCTGGTGGTGGCGGCCGAGGGCGCCCGCTTCATCGAGGTGTTCGTGCGCCGCGGGCTGGTGCCCGATGGCGGTGGCGCCTACCTCCTGCCCCGGTTGGTGGGCGTGCACCGGGCCAAGGAGCTGCTGCTCCTCGGCGACGACCTGCCGGCGGCCGACGCGCTACGGCTCGGCCTGGTCAACCGGGTGGTGCCGGCGCCCGAGCTCGAGGCTGCGGTCGGCGAGCTGGCGGCGCGCTTGGCTGCCGGGCCGACCCGCGCCCTGGGCCTCACCAAATGGCTGGTGAACCGCTCGCTGGAGAGCGACCGGGCGGGAGCGTTCGCCGATGAGGCGCTCGCCCAGGAGCTCAACATGGGCACCGCCGACGCCAACGAAGGCGTCCGCAGCTTCCTCGAGCGGCGGGAGCCGGCCTACCGCGGCTGGTGAACGGCGCCCGCGTCGTACACGAGGTGATCGCGGGCTCGCCGGGCTTCGGGCAACGGGTCGTGCTCGACGAGGCGCCCGCCGTGGAAGAGGTGGGCCACCCGCGCTCCCGTGACCAGCACCAGGTGGTCGGCGAGCAGGCGGCGGTGACAGCGCCACCACAGCGACTCGGCACACATCACCGCCACCACCCGCCCGGCGGCCAGGTCGGCCAGGTCGGTGACGCCGCCGGCGAACTCGGCCTTGGCCATGTGGTCGGCGTAACCCCGGAAGGCGTCGTTGCGTAGGGCGAGGTTCGGAGAACCGGGCGACGTCGCTCGTCGGCCACCGAGGGCCGGCAGCCAGCGGTAGGCCACGCCCTGCTCCGGGAGCCACGTGGCCATCGCCTCGGTGGCGAAGTGCGGGTGACGGCGGCTGCCGGGGAACCGGCGGACATCGACCACGGTCTCGATCCCGGCCCGCCGGACCAGCTCGGCGAAGGCATCGGCCGGCAGGGTGCCGTGGCCCACGGTCGTCACGGCGTGCATGGCACGGTCACTACCCGAGCGACGGGTAGCTGCACGAGCTGCCCTCCCGGCCAGCCTGGTGGTCGGCCCGGTGCGAAGATGTCCGCATGGGGACGCGCTATGACTCCGAGCCCGTGGACCGCCTGCCGTTCGGCTCCGCCGAGAAGGCGGCGCGCTACGCCACCGAGCGCTACGCGGGAGCGACCGGGCTGAACTGGTGGCGCTGCGACCCCACCCTGCAGTTCGTGATGCGTTCGCACCTCACCGGCGAGGAGCTCGGCTGGGCCGAGCCCCACCTCGACCGCATGGGCGCCATGATGGGCGGGCCGGTGTCGGAGCGGGCCGAGATCACCGACGAGCACCCGCCCTACCTCGAGCGCTACGACCGCTGGGGCCACGACATCAGCCAGGTGGTGCTGCCGCCGTCGTTCCTCGAGACCCGCCGCGACGTGCTGGCCAACAGCTTCACCGCGCCGGCGATCCGGGACGAGGCCACCAGCCGCGGCGTGCGCCTCCACCTGCTCAACGCCGCTCACAGCTACATGCTGAACCAGGCCGAGATCGGCATGGCGTGCGCGCTCGGAACCGGGGGCGACATGGTCGTCAACCTCGTGCGCTCCTTCGCCCCGCCCGACGTGCGGGACCGGGTGCTGGCCAACTTCGCGTCCGGCGAGTGGGCCGGCCAGACCATCCAGTCCCTGACGGAGCGCACCGGCGGATCGGACCTCGCCGAGATCGAGACCACGGCCACCCCCGACGGCGACGCCTGGCGGGTCAACGGGTTCAAGTGGTTCGCGTCGAACGCCAACGGGGAGGCGTGGGTGGTGCTGGCCAAGCCCGAGGGTGCGCCCGACAACGCCCGGGGCATCGCCACCTTCCTGGTGCTGGCCGAGCGCCGCGACGGCACCCGCAACGGCATCCGCATCCGCCGCCTCAAGGACAAGCTCGGCACCAAGGCGGTCGCCTCGGCCGAGGTGGAGCTGGTCGACGCCGAGGCCTTCCTGCTGTCGGGCGACGGCAGTGGCGAGGCGGGCACGGGCGCCGGCGACGGCAAGGGGCTGGCCCGGATGATGGCCATGACCAACGGCGCCCGGCTCGGCATCGCCATGATGGGGCTCGGCTGCGCTCGCCGGGCTCTGGTCGAGGCCATGTGCTACGCCCGGGCCCGCCAGGCGTTCGGGCGTTCCCTCGCCGACCAGCCGCTCATGCAGCGCAAGCTGGCCGAGCTGATGGTGGAGGTCGAGGCGGCTCAAGCCCTGATGTTCGACGGCTACCACCCCGAGCACCGGCTGCGGATCGGCGCGCCGCTGATCAAGCTGCGGGCCGCCCGCCTGGGCATCACCGCGGCGAGCGACGCCATCGAGGTGCACGGCGGCAACGGCTACGTGGAGAACTGGCCCGTCGCCCGCATCCTCCGCGACGCCCAGGTGAACACGCTCTGGGAGGGCCCCGACAACATCCTGTGCCTCGACGTGCGGCGGGGCATCGAACGTGAGCAGGCCGACGTCGCCTTCCTCGACCGGCTGCGCACGGCCGTCGAGCGTGGGCCGGCCGGCGACCCCACCACCGCCCTCGTGAGCGAGCGGATCGACCAGCTGGCCGCCGTTCTCTCCGGCTGGAAGGCCCTGGACCGCACCACCGCCGAGGCCCGGCTGTTCCCCCTCGCCCAGCTCATGGTCGACGTCTACGGCGGCGCGCTGCTGGTGGAACAGGCGGGGTTCGAGCAGCGCGAGCTGGGCACCGACCGCAAGGCAGTGGTCGCCCGCCTCTACGCCCGCCGCCACCTCACCGACCACGGTCCCCTCCGGGGAATCGACGACCCGGGCAGCGAGGACCTCGAGCGCTTCAAGGACCTCTGGGACGGCGCCCTGGTGGACGACCGCGTGACCTGACGCGGCCCGGCGGCCTCGTCAGCACCCAGCCGGCCGGATCGTCGTAGCCCGAGACCGTCGCCCATCGGCGTCGGCGGCGATGAACGCCTCCTGCACGGCGTCGGCCGCCCCTTCGGCGACGGCACCCCGCCCCCGGACGAGGTGGTGCCACCCGGCCACGGCGTGCCCGTCGCCGCCTCCTAGCCGACGCCTCAGACGGCCCAGTCTTGGGGGTGGGTGAAGTCGACCCATTGGGTGTGGATGGGTTCGCCGGTGGGTGGGACCCAGCTGCTCGGCGGTGGGATCCAGTCGGGAGTGAGATCGGGTGGGGCGGGCCCGGCCCGGCCCAGGGGCCGGCGGTGACGGTCGGTGAACCCGAGCCCGTCGGGTTCGTCGGCGTTGCCTTCGATGCCGAGCCGTCCTTGGTGGTGCATGCGGTGATGGGCCCGGCACAAACACACCAGATTCGGGGTGTCGGTGGGGCCTTGGTCCTCCCAGTGGATGATGTGGTGGACCTGCACGGTGCGCTGGTCACAACCGGGTACCCGGCACCCCTGGTCGCGGTGCTCGACGAGGATCCGGGTGCGGTCGGGGACGATGTGCTGGGCCCGGCCCACGTTCACCGCCAACCCCCCGATCTCCGACACGGTGCGCACAGTCGCGTCGCAGAGCAGGAACCGGCGCCGAGTCCGGCAGGGGCGGACCCAGGTGGACCCGCAGGGCGGGGGCGTCATCGGGGGTGGCTTCGAAGTGCAACACCACCTGGTAACGGTCCCGGGCGGCCCGGGTGGGCCCCGCTGAGGCCCCGGCATCGACCAGGGCGAGGAGAGCGTCGGCCCAGGTGATCTGTTCGCGGTCGGCTTTGTCCTCGGCGGCCTGCCACAACTGGTCACGTTTGGCCCCCAGGGCGGCTTCGATCACCGCCCCCTCATCGCCGGGCAACCGCACCGACAGGGACCAGGTGCCGTCGTCGTCGTAGCCGAAGCCGACCCGGCGTTCCTCCTCCACCGGGCCCGTGTCCGGCTGGATGTCGGGGTCGGGGGTGGGGTGGGCCAGGCGTAGCCCCTCAGCAGGTTCCGCAACTGGGGTACCGCCAACCGCCCGGCCACCTCGGCCACCTCCGCGTCGGCGTGGGTGGGGACGATCCGGGTGATCACCGCCACCTGATCCACCGACAGCTCACCGGCCGCGAACCTCGCCCGGGTGGCCGGCAGTTCGCCCAGCCGGCGGGCACAGCCCACCAGGGTGCGGGCCTGGGCCGGCGACACCCCGCAGCGCAACGTGACCCAGTGGTGGATCGACCGCAGCCCCCACCCCTCCCACGCCCCCGATGCCCACACCTGGCCGATCAACTCCACCAACCGGGCGTCGAGCACGTTGCGGCTCCCCGCCAACTCCACCACCGCGTCCGACAACCCATCGGCCACCACGTCGGAGTCGCTCGGTAGTCCAAACATCTGTACGTAGACTAGCCGTGTTCGGCGCCCGAATGAAAGGGATTCAAGAAGAAATATCGAGCAATTCCTAGGGGAGCCACTCGGGAAGCAGCCGACGTCAGCCCCTCGGCCGTGCGCCGACGGACAGCACGAGCCGCGCCGCCGAGGGTGGCGCCGAACGACCGACGCGCGGCCTGGTCGTCCGGCCGCACTGCCCTCACGCTGGCCGTCGCGGCCACCGCGGTCGCGTCGCCGAGCCCTCGGGCGAGGAAGCCGATGAGGCTGGCGGCGGCGGCCGGCGTCAGGTGGAACGTCTCCACGCACACGTCGTCCCGCCAGAGGCTCAGGTTGAGGAACCCGTGATCGAGCCGCCACGTCGCCCGCAGTCCAATCCCCCGCTCATCGATCGCCAGATGCCGTCCAACGGGGAACTCGGCGGCCGCGTGGGGGTCCACCCCCGAAGTGTCGCGCCCTCGCCATCAACGTGCCACGCGCCGCCCGCCGGTGAGGCTGGCCCCTCGGGGGACCGTCGTCGGCGCCCAGGGTGACCATCGACCACCCGCTCGGGTAGGGCCCGTTCGGCGCGGCGGTACCTAGGGTTTGGCCATGATCGCCACGGTCCAGCTCGTAGACCTAGGTCCGCTCGACACGTTGCGGTCGGTGACACGCCGGCCGAAGCCCGTCGACACCCCGGGCCTGCGGTCGGCCGAGGTCGCGTTGTTCGCCCCGTTGGCGCTCGCCGGTTCGCCGCCGGTCCGCCGGGCCGGGCTCATCGCGCTGTGGGACGACGAGGAGGCCTTCGAGCGGTTCCTCCACGACCACCCGATCGCCCAGCGGTTCGCCGGCGGGTTCGAGGCCCGGCTCGAACCCCTGCGGGCCTACGGGTCGTGGCCCGGGCTGCCCGCCACGGTTCCCAGCAGCCGGGCCGTGCCGAACGACGGTCCCGTGGTCGTGCTCACTCTCGGACGGCTGCGGCTCTCCCAGACGGTGCGGTTCCTCCGGGCCAGCGGCCCCGCCGAGCGGGCCGCGGTCGAACACGACGGCATGGTCTGGGGCAGCGCCGCCACCCGGCCTCCGTTCGTGGCCACCGTCTCTATCTGGCGGGACGCCCAGGCCACCGCCGCGTACGCCTACGGCCACCACCAGCCGGCTCACCGCGAGGCCATCGCCGAGCAGCAGCGCTGGACTTCCACCGCCAGTCGGCGTTCATCCGCCGCGCGCCCATCAGCCTGGAGGGCGGCCTCACCGGCGCGAACCCCCTCACGGCGGCCGAGATCGCCGCCTGACGGCACTCAGGCTGGGCGTTCTCCCGGCTCGTTCGCGCGATAGACGCGCGATGGCCGGGCCGGTGCTCGAGCCCCGCTGCGGGTTCGCGGAGCACCCCCAACGGGATTCGAACCCGTGTCTCCACCTTGAGAGGGTGGTGTCCTAGGCCTCTAGACGATGGGGGCTCACGTTCGGACCGGCTCACCGGACCGAGCTCGGGGGGGAGGACTCGAACCCCCAACGACTGGACCAGAACCAGCTGTGTTACCGATTACACCACCCCCGAACGGATGGAGCGATCACCCTAGCGAACGGGCTCCGGCGGTCGCACACCCGATCCGGGCGCCGAAATGGTGGTTCAACCGGCCAATCGGGTCAGGCGGCGGTAGCCGATGACGCGCCCGGCGCCCACCGCCAGAGCTTCGCGGAGCACCGATCGCAGGCGGCGATCCGACCGGTGGCCCTCGGCCGCGGCCGGGGAGATCGAGGCGTCGAGGCCCACCTCCCGGGCCACCTCCTCGAGGCGCAGGGCGTGGTAGTTGTCGGACACCAGCACCACCTCGTCGATGCCCCGCGACCGCAGGAAGCGGGCGACGGCCGACAGCGACTCCCACGTGTTGCGCCCGTCCACCTCCTTGAGGATGGCGTCGTCGGGCACTCCACGGTCGCGGAGCCAGTTGTAGCCCGCGGTCGCCTCGGTGAAGGTGTCGCCGCTCCGACGGCCCCCGGTGACCACCATCACTGGCGCCAGCCCCCGCCGGTAGAGGTCGAGCCCGTGCCGGAGGCGAGCCTCCAGCACCGGCGACGGTCGGCCGTTGTACTGGGCGGCGCCCAGCACCACGATGGCTTCGGTGCGGCGGGCGTCGTCGTCGCCGGACGCCTGGTACACCTGCACGAAGGTGACGGCGAGGTAGAGGATGAGGACGCCCAGCAGCAAGCCGGCGGCCCGCAGCAGCACCCCGCTGATCCGCACCTTGGCGCCGCCGCCGCCGCCGCCGCGGCCGGGGCGGTGCGAGCGACGGGACCCACCCGAACCCCCGGCCGCCGCCGCCCGGGGCTCGGTGATGGTCACGGCAGGCGGGCCCGGGCGGCCTGGAGCCGGGCGAGGGTGCGGTCGGGGCCGAGAGCGGCGAGCGACTCGAACAACGGCGGTCCCACCGCCCGGCCGGTGACCGCCACCCGCAGTGGGGCCTGCGCCTTGGCCAGCTGGGGACGGCCTTCGGCGTTGACCAGGCCGGCCTCGACGGCCGCCCCTTCCACCACCGTGCGGATGGCACCCGGCTCCCAGCGCTCGGCGCCGATCGAAGAGAGGCCGGCGATGGCGCCCTCGAGCACCTCGGCTGCACCCTTGCCCCGCGCCGCCTTCTCCCACGCCGCCTCGTCGATGTCGGGTTCGTCCCGCCAGAGGAAGTCGATCAGCTCGGGCACCTCGGCGAGGGTGCGCACGCGGTCCCGCACCTCCACCGCCAGCGCCTCCAGCGCCTCCCGGGCGCGCTCCTCCCCCGGGGGCACGAACGGCGCCGCCCGCTCGACGAACGCGGCCGGCTCGAGCGCCCGGATGTACTCGCCGTTCACGTGGGCCAGCTTCTGGGGGTCGAAGAAGGCGGGCGCCGGGTTCACGTCCGCCAGATCGAACAGGTCGACGATCTCGGCCAGAGGCCTGACCTCCACCCCGTCGGGTGGGCCCCAGCCGAGCAGGGCCAGGTAGTTGACCATGGCCTCGGCCAGGTAGCCCCTCGCCCGGTAGTCGGCTACCGACACGTCGTCACGGCGCTTGGAGAGCTTCTTGCGGCCCTGGTTGACGAGCAGGGGCATGTGGGCGAACGCCGGCACCCCCGACCCGAGGGCACCCCGGATCAGCAGGTACTTCGGCGTGCCGTTCACGTGGTCCTCGCCCCGGATGACGTGGGTGATGGCCATGTCGGCGTCGTCGACCGCGTTGGCCAGGAGGAAGGTCGGCGCCCCGCTCGAGCGCAACAGCACGAAGTCCTCCAGGTTGGCGTGCTCGAAGCGCACCTCGCCGCGGATGAGGTCGGTCCAGCCGGTGGCGCCGCTGTCGGGCACCCGGAAGCGCAGCGCCCGGCCCTCCGCCGGGACAAGGCCCCGATCCCGGCAGTGCCCGTCGTAGCCGGGAGGGCCACCTCGTTCGCCATGGCGCGCCTGCACCTCGTCGGGCGTGCAGTCGCAGGCATAGGCGGTGCCCGCCTCGAGGAGCCGGTCGGCGGCCTGGCGGTAGAGGTCGAAGCGGTCGGACTGGTGGACCGGATCGCCGTCCCAGGTCAGCCCGAGCCAGCGCAGCATCTCCAGCACGTTCTCGGTGAGCTCGGGACGGTTGCGCTCGGCGTCGGTGTCCTCGATCCGCAGGAGGAAGGTGCCGCCGGTGTGGCGGGCGAACAGCCAGTTGGCCAGGGCCGAGTGGGCCCCGCCCACGTGCAGGTACCCGGTGGGCGAGGGAGCGAAGCGACAGCGGGGGGCTTCGGGCACCCTTATCAGGGTAGGCCCGGCCCCGACCGGTTCGGGCCTACCGTGCCCGGCGTGGCCCGCATCGCCTTCGCCGCCAGCGCCGACCACCTCGACCTCGGCGGGGAGCTGGAACTGCTGGCACCGGCCCTGGACCAGGTCGGCGTCGAGGCCGTCGCGGTGGCGTGGGACGACTCCGCTGTCGACTGGTCCGGCTACGACGGCGTGGTGGTCCGCTCCACCTGGGACTACACGGGGCGGGTCGCGGCCTTCCGGGACTGGGTGCGGTCGACGAGCGCCGTCACGTTGCTGGCCAACCCAGCCGACGTCGTCGTGTGGAACACCGACAAGCGCTACCTGGCCGATCTGGCCGCCGCCGGCGTACCCGTGGTCGAAACCCGGTTCGTGGCGCCGGGCCGAACCAACGAGTGGCCCGACTGGCCGGAGTTGGTCGTGAAGCCGGCGGTGTCGGCCGGGGCCCGGCTCACGGGCCGCTTCGGCGCTGCTGATCGGGAGGGGGCGTCCGAGCTGGTGGCTGCCATCCACGCCGAGGGTGTCACCGTCATGGTGCAGCCCTTCTTGGCGTCGGTCGACGAACGGGGCGAGAGCGATGTGTTGGTGTTCGGTGGCGAGCCCAGCCACGCCGTGGCGAAGGGAGGCATCCTCCGGGCCGGGGCGGCGTGGGCCACCGGACCTGGCTGGGTGGAAGACGAGTGGCACCGGCCCGAGCCGCTCACCGACGAACTGGCTGCCTTCGCCCGGCTCGTGCTCGAGGCCGTGCCCGGCCCCCGGCCGCTGGTCTACGCCCGGGTGGACTCGGCCCTCGACGGCTCCCGTCAGCGCCGCCTCATGGAGCTCGAGGCGGTCGAGCCGTATCTGTTCCTCGCCCTGGCGCCCGACCCCGAACCCGCCGCCCGGCGCTTCGCCGCCGCCACCCGGCGCTGGCTCGACGGGTGACCGACGACCAGAGCAGCGGGTCGGTGCCGGTCACGCCGCCCGGCCGAGGTCGGCCAGCACGTTGGCTCGTAGCAGTTCCGGGCGGGCACCGAGGCGGTCGAGCACCGCGTCGGCCAGGTTGCCCTTCGGGTCGAGCAGCCCGAGGAGCAGGTGCGCGACTCCGATGTGGCGGTCGCCCAGGTCCAACGCCTCGCGCAATGAACGCTCGAGGGCGCGCTTGGCCCGCGGCCTGAACGGGATATGACCCGACGGAGCGCAGCGCTCACGGCGCCGTTGGACCCACCGCCATCGCCGTGACCGCCTCGGTGGGCAGAGCGGTTGGTCGAAGGCGCCCGGGCCGAAGGTCTCCTCTACCCGTCGGCGCACCTCGTCCAGATCGATGCCCACCGTCCGGAGGGCTTCGGAGTCACGGGAGCCGAGGCCCGCAACCGGCCCGATGATCTCCTCGACGACGCTGCAGCAGGAGTCGTGGGTGATGCCGAGATCGTGCAGGGCGGCCACACCCGGGGCGGAGGCCTGCCCCATGATGGCGAGGAGCAGGTGCTCGGTCCCGATCCAGTGATGCCCGAGGGCCCGGGCCTCGGCCTGGACGCGGACGATGACTCGGCGGGCCTCGGGTGAGAATTGCTCGAACACGGCTACCTCCGCCGGTACTTCCTGTGGACGGCTTGCTTGCTGACGTTGAGGGCGGAACCGATCTCCTCCCACGACCAGCCGAGACGCCGGGCGTTGTCGACCTGCAGGGCCTCGAGTCGATCGACGAGGAGGCGCAGGGCGGCGACCGCTCGTAGCCCCACGCGGGGGTCTGGGCTGGTGGCTTCCTCTGCCGTTCTCACCGCCTCCCTCATATGCGTCAACATACATTGACACCGCCGGGCGCGTCAACCGCAGTTGACTCCAGAGTGCCGGCGGCTCGGCCTCTCAGGCTTCGAGCAGGCTGCGCCAGTCGGCCCGGTGAGCCTCGACCAGGGTGGTGTGCGGGCGGCGCAGCACCTCGTCGGGCACGGCGTCGGCGATGGCGCGTTGCAGGCCGTAGTGGTGGGGCAGGCGCACCTCGGCGAACAGGCGGCGGCGGCGCTCGACCAGCTCGGGGTCCGGGTCCTCGTCGAGGAAGCCCCAGATGGTGAAGGCCACGGTGAGGTCGTGGATCACCGGTGCCCGGCCGAACAGCGACGCCCGCTTCAGGGCCACCGCCACGCACCCGGCGACGGCGTCCTCCGCGTGCTCATCGGGGGCGAGGTGGAGCTTGCCGTCGAACTGCCGGGCCAGGCGCAGGACGTAGCCCTGGTCGGGGCCCTGGTGCCCGAACCGGTCGGACCGGGGCTGGCCGCGGTCGCCCATCTCGGCGGGTCGGTCGGCCAGCCACGGCTCGGGCCGACGGGGGGGTGACCGGTAGGAGCGGGGATCGTCGGTGGGGTTGGAAGGCACGTACTCCGGGGCGGCCACCGGCCCACGGTACCCATCCCCTCACGTCACCTCGATCTCGGCGTACATGCCGTGCACCAGGTGCGGCGGTCCGCCCGGCACCGACGGGGGGCCACCACCCTCACCCGCCGCCTTCAGGTAGGCCTCGGGGTCGGCGCCGGTGGGGATGGAGCAGATGAGCAGGTAGCGCCCCGGCTCGGCGAGCGTCCCGTCGCCGACGGCGTTGATCGTGGGCGCCCCGCCCGGAGGGGCGACGAGCACCGCCGCCGGTGGGCCGGCCGCCAGCTTCGCCTGCTCCGCCTCGGGCAGCTTCACGAGCTCGTCGGCGGAGCGGGTCTCACCCTCGGGGAGAAGGATGGCCACCAGCTCGTGCACCTCCTTGTCGGAGTCGTTGGTGAGCGTGAGCTTGGTGCCGGCCTTCACCCTCGCCGGCAGGCCCTCGAAGGCGTAGTCCGTGGCGGTGACCTCCACGGTTCCTTCGCCCGTCGCCGTGCTGGCGGTCGTGCTGGCGGTCGTGTCGTCGGCGGCCGCAGTGGTCGTGGTGGCCGACGTGACCGGACGCTCGGCACCGGCGCCCTCGTCGTCGTCGCCGCAACCCGCGGTGGCGAGCAGCCCGACGGCGAGGATGGCGGCGGCGAAGGCCGCCCGGTGATCGGGGGCGCGCCGGACCGAGCGGCGACCCAGCAGGCCGGCGCCGGTGGTTCCCAGCCGGGCCGGCGCATCGGCATCGGCGGTCCGGCCTGCGCCGGCGGTGTGAGTGTGACGATCGGCCATCGGGTCCCCCCCAGGGTTGGTGTGCAGCCCCAGTGGAGGCCGCCGCCTCCGTTGCCTCGGGCTCGACCGCCCCGAGGCCGGAGCCTCAACAGCAGCAGCCCCCGGACCCGTCATGAGGGCCCACTACTCAGGCACCGTTCGACCGCCATCACCCCAGGGCCGTCTACGACCGGCTACGGCGGCGGGTTGATCACGTCCACCAGCTCGTCCCTGCTGGTCACGCCGAGCTTGACGTAGTGTGACGCGCGTCCCCCCAGGGTTGGTGCGAGGTGGTTCTCGACGGTGCGGGCCGACAGGCGGGTTGATCACGCCCACCAGCCGGGCGGCGATGCTGGCGTTGGCCAGCCCTTGGGCGGCGAGGCGGGCGACCTCGCTCTCGCGGGCGGTGAGCGTCGGGGCTCCGGCCCGCACCGCGACGAGGGCGGGGGTGACGGCTCCTTCACACCGGCCGGCCAGCTCGAGGGCCTTGCGGCCGAGGGCCGCCGCCCGGCGTCCTTCCCCCCGCTGCGCCCGCGCCGACACGGCCCGGGCGGTGGCCTCGGCGGCGAAGAGGGCCGCGCCCATCCGCTCGAAGCGCCGCGACCCCTTCGAGCGCATCCGGGTCGCACGAGACGATGGCGGACACGTGGGCCAGGCAGGCGGGCAGCAGGTCACCGTCGACCCCTTGCGCCCCGGCCGCGGTGGCCAGCTCGTCGGCGGGCCCGGCCTCACCCATGCGGGCCAGGTCGTGGGCGGCGTGGACGGCCATGGTGACCCGGCCGGTGTCCAGGTCGTCCCCCGCCGCGCCCGTGAGGAGCGAGCGGGCCGTGGGCCGGTCGCCCTCGCCGACCGCGATCCAGGCTCGGGCCTGGGCCACCATCGTCTCGTACAGCCGGACGCCGATCGACCCGCAGGTCTCGATGTCCTCCCAGGCGTCCAGTGCCCGCCGCCGGTCGCCCACGATCGCGGCGGCCTGGGCCAGGCCGGCCAACGCCACCCTCCTGAGCCCGGAGTCGCCCAGCCGCTCGAAGGCGCCGGCCGACTCGGAGAACCACCGGCTGGCGGTGCGCACCCGGCCGACCAGCTGGGCGTGGGAGCCGAGCAGGAGGGCGAACCAGGCTCGGCCGACGACGCTGCTGGCCGCCAGTGATGCCTCATAGCCGGCGGTCGCCAGGTGCTCGCCCTCCTCGAGCCGCCCTCCGTGGAGCATGGCCATGGCCAGGGTGATCCAGTGGATGCCGGCATCGTCGGCGGCAAAGGGACGGCGGGGGAGGGGCCGCGTGCACCTCGAAGGCCCGCTCGGCGAGTGCCGCCGCCTCCCCGGTCCGCCCGCCGAGCGCCATCGCGGGGCGGCGGCCACGGCCGCTTCGACGAAGGGCCAAGGCTCGTCGCCGCGGAGGTGCGGCTCGGCTCGGGCCAGGGCGTCGGCGGACCGGCCCTGGAGGAACTCGCGGGACGCCTGGTGCGCATCGAGCGCCGCCCGGCAACGGTCGTCGGTCAGTCGAGCCAGGGATCGCTCGAAGGCAGCCTCCGCCCCGGCCGGGTCGTGGAGGCCGCGCAGGCGGTTCGAGGTGAGGGTGTTGGTGACGTGCACGATGGCGTCGTCGTCAGCGGCCAGTTCGAGGACCTCCGAGAGAACGGCGTCGGCGTCGGCGTGCTTGCCCGCCATCCACAGCAGGTGCCCGAGGATGTGCCCGGCGTCGACCGTGCCAGTGGAGGTCCAGGCCGCCCTGGCCAGCCGGAGGGCGAGGTCGAAGTCCAGCGCCCGGTGTGCATCGCGAGCGGCGTCTAGGAGCCGCTCCGGCTCGACCCTGGCGCCGGAGTCGAGCCGCCAGGTGACCACTTGCCTCAGGTCGCCGGCCCGCCGCGCTCCGTGCCCCTCGACCGCGTCCGCCAAGGCGGCCATCAAACGGCGCTGGCGCAGCGCAGGCAGCTGTGCCCTCAGCACCTCCCCCCAGGGGCCGGCCGCCAGGTGCGCCTCCACCCGGGCGCCATCCGGCCGAACCGCCAACAGCCCGGCCCCCTCCAGCTCCTCGAGATCGCTGGCCGGTGCCAGACCTTCGAGCACGGTCACCCCTAGCGGTCCGCCCAGGGCCAGGAGCTCGAGCACGCCTCGCCCCGTCGGTGCGACCTCCTCCAGCGAGTGGGAGACGAGGTCGGCCGTCCGTCCGGCCGCGACCAGAGGGCCGTGCGCCCGCCAGAGCCCCTCCACCTCGCGCAGGGCGCCGCTCGCCAGCCCGTCCGCGAGCACTTGTTGCAGAGCCATCGGGCTGCCACCGGCGGTCTGGACGAGGAGGCGACGGGTGGGCCCCTCGGTTCCCCCCGGGAGGGCCTGGTCGACCAGTTCCCCTACGGCGTCGTCGTCGAGGAGCGCGAGGTCGACCCGTTCGGCGTGTCCGTCCTTCCACAAGGCCAGGACGGCGTCGGGGACCCGGGCGCCCGCGACGACGGTCGCCACCACCGAGATCCCGCCGTTGACCACCAGCTGGAGGACGAGCGCAGCCGAGGCCGGGTCGAGTCGGTGGGCGTCGTCGATGAGCACCATGACCCGCGACCCGCCATAGCGACGTGCGATGGCCTCGGCCGCTGCACCGAAGACGTCCGGGCCGACACCCACCCCCGGCCCGAGCAGGGGGGCCAGGCTGGCGAGCGGCGCGGTCTGGGCCGAGGCCGTGGCCGAGATCCGAACGGTCGTGCTCCCGGCCTGCGCGGCCCGCGCGAGCAGGTCGAGGGCCAGCCGGGTGCGGCCGCTTCCCGGCGCGCCGGCGATGACCACGCCGTCGCCTCGGCGCAGGGCGGCGACGGCAGCCGCGAGCTCGCGATTGCGACCCGCCAGCGGCCACTCATCCATCACCCCAGCTTCGCACGGCCGAGCCGCGGCCGACCGGGAGACGCCGGCCTCAGGAGTGCAGCAGCCCGTAGACGATCGAGTCCACCAGTGCCTGCCACGACGCCTCGATCACGTTGGAGTTCACGCCGATGGTGGTCCACGTGCGCTCGCCGTCGGTGGAGTCGATGAGCACCCGGACCATGGCTCCGCTGGCGGCGGCGGAGTCGAGCACGCGGACCTTGTAGTCGGTGAGGTGGATGCGCTCGAGCTCCGGGTAGCGGTGATCGAGGGCCGTGCGGAGGGCGTGGTCGAGGGCGTTGACGGGCCCGTTGCCCTCGCCGATGGCCACCCGGCGCTCCTCTCCCATCCAGATCTTCACGCTGGCCTCGGTGTCGACCATGGCCTCGCCGTCCTCGATCGGGGCCCCGCCGCGGCTGGCGTTGCGGTGGTAGGTGGTGACCCGGTAGCCCTCCAGCCGGAAGAAGCCCTGGGTCCACCCGGTGGCCTCCCGCATCAGCAACTCGAGGGAGGCGTCGGCCGCCTCGAAGTGGTAACCCTCGGACTCGAGCAGCTTCAGCCGGTCGGCCGCGGCCGCCGCCGCCTGGCCGTCGAGCTCGACGCCGAGCTCGGCCGCCTTGAGCTCCATGGTGGCCCGCCCGGCCAGGTCGGACACGAGGAAGCGGGTGTGGTTGCCCACCGCCGCCGGGTCGACGTGGGAGTAGGAGTCGGGGCGGCGGGCGATGGCGGAGGTGTGCAGGCCGGCCTTGTGGGCGAACGCCGAGGACCCGACGTAGGGCTGGGCGTGGTCGGGCGGCAGGTTCACCAGCTCGGCCACGTGGTGGCTCACCGCGGTGAGCCGCTCCATGCGCCCCTCGGGCAGGGTGGCGATCCCGAGCTTGAGGGTGAGGTTGGGGATGCAGGTCTGGAGGTTGGCGTTGCCGGTGCGCTCGCCGTAGCCGTTGATGGTGCCCTGGAGCTGAGTGGCCCCCGCCAGCACGGCCGCCACCGAGCTGGCCACCGCGCAGCCGGTGTCGTTCTGGGCGTGGATGCCCACGGGCACCCCGTCGAAGTGGGCGACGACGTCGGCCACCACCTTGGCCACGTCGTGGGGCAGCGATCCCCCGTTGGTGTCGCACAGCACCAGGGCGTCGACCCCCTCGACGGCGGCCGCCTCGAGCACCCGCAGGGCGAACTCCGGGTTGCGCCGGTACCCGTCGAAGAAGTGCTCGGCGTCGAAGAACACCCGAAGCCCGGCCGCCTTCAGGAAGCGCACTGAGTCGCCCACCATGGCCACGCCCTCATCCAGGGTGGTGCGCAGCGCCTCGGTGACGTGGTAGTCCCACGACTTGCCCACGATGCACGCGGTCGACACGCCCGACTCCACCACGGTACGCAGGCCGTCGTCGATGTCGACCCGCCCCTTGGGCCGGCGGGTCGAGCCGAAGGCCACCAGCGTGGAGGTGGTGAGATCCAGCTCGGTGCGGGCACGGTCGAAGAAGGCGGCGTCCTTGGGGTTGGCGCCCGGGTAGCCGCCCTCGATCCAGTGCACGCCGAGGTGGTCGAGCTGCTCGGCCACGCGCAACTTGTCGTCCACGGTGAGGGAGATGCCCTCGAACTGGCTGCCGTCGCGCAGGGTGGTGTCGAAGATCTCCACCGCCGCCGGCGCGCCCGGCGGGGGCACGGATGGCTCAGGTGGCATGCTCCACCCAGTCCTTGTAGCGGTCCACCTCGCCCCGCACGGCCCGCCCGTACTCCTCGCCGATGGCCAGGGTGATGGGCCCGGGGCAGGGGAGCTGGCGGTCGTCGACCGAGCGCACGGCGGCCACCTCGGCGGCGGTGCCGCTCACGAACATCTCGTCGGCCACGTAGAGGTCGCTGCGGGCCAGCGTGTCGAGGGTGACGTCGATGCCGAGGTCGCGGGCGATGGTCATCACCGAGTCCTGGGTGATGCCCTCGAGCGCGCCGGAGGAGACGGGCGGGCTGATGAGGCGGCCGCCGCGGGCCACGAAGATGTTCTCGCCGGTGCACTCGGCCACGAAGCCCTGGGGGTTGAGGAGGATGGCCTCGTCGTAACCCGCCTTCAGCGCCTCCACCTTGGCGAGGGAGGAGTTGACGTAGTTGCCGGTGGTCTTGGCCGCCGGCGGCATGATGTTGTGGTCGTGGCGGGTCCACGAGGAGATCTTCATGCGCACCCCCTCGGTGAGGGCGTTGTCGCCGAGGTATCCGCCCCACGGCCAGCAGGCGATGGCCACGTCCACGCTGCACGGCAGCGTGTTCAGCCCCATCTCGCCGTAGCCGTAGTAGGCGATGGGCCGGATGTAGCAGGACGGCAGGCCGGTGGCGGCCACCGTGGCCTTGGTCGCGTCCACCAGCTCCTCGACCGAGTACGGGAGGTCCATCATCATGATCTGGGCCGACGCGTGCATGCGGACGATGTGGTCGGTGAGACGGAAGATGCCGGGCCCGTCGGGGGTGGCGTAGGCCCGGATGCCCTCGAACACGCCGGTCCCGTAGTGGAGGGTGTGGGTGAGGATGTGGATGCGGGCGTCGTCCCAGTCCACCATCTGGCCGTTCATCCAGATCTTCTCGGTCGGCGTGAGCGGCATGGCAGGTCCCTTCGTGGTGACGGTGTGGCGGTGGGCTAGACGAGCTCGGCGACGCGGTCGCCGATGTCGGAGGTGGACACGGAGCGGGAGGCATCGGCCACCTTGGTGCAGGCGGTGCGGATGCGGGCGGCGGCATCGGCCTCGCCCAGGAAGTCGAGCATCATCGCCGCGCTGAGGATGGCGGCCACGGGGTTGGCGGTGGCGGTGCCGGCGATGTCGGGGGCCGAACCGTGCACCGGCTCGAACATGGAGGGGGCGGTGCGGTCGGGGTTGAGGTTGGCGGAGGCGGCCACGCCGATGCCCCCCGAGACCGCCCCCGCGAGGTCGGTGAGGATGTCCCCGAAGAGGTTGTCGGTGACGATCACGTCGTAGCGGCCGGGGTCGGCCACCAGGTGGATGCAGGCGGCGTCGACGTGGTCGTAGGCGGTGGCCACCTCGGGGTGATCGACGCCCACCTCGTCGAAGGTGCGCTGCCAGAGGTCGCCGGCGAAGGTGAGCACGTTGGTCTTGTGGACCAGGGTGAGGTGGCGGGCCGGGCGCCCGCTGGCCAGGTCGAAGGCGAAGCGCACGCACCGTTCCACGCCCATCCGGGTGTTGACCGATCCCTGGGTGGCGACCTCGTGGGGGGTGCCCTTGCGCAGGAAGCCGCCTTCGCCGGCGTAGGCGCCCTCGGTGTTCTCCCGCACCACCACCAGGTCGACGCCCGCCGGCTCGTGCAGGAACGGCCGCAGGTTGACGTACTGGTCGAGGGCGAAGCGCATCTTCAGCAGCAGGCCCCGCTCGATGACCCCGGGCGGAACCTCGGGGGTGCCGACCGCGCCGAGCAGGATGGCGTCGAAGTCCCGGAGCTCGTCGAGCACCTCGTCGGGCAGGATCGTGCCGTCGCGCAAATAGCGGGCGCCGCCGAGGTCGTAGTGGGTGGTGTCGAGGTCGACCCCGCTGGCGGCCACGACCTTGAGGGCCTCGGCCACCACCTCGGGGCCGATGCCGTCACCGCCGATGACTGCGACGCTGTGGGTCACGGATCCTCGAAACCTCCTCCAGAACGAGAAAACCGCCCACCAGCGGTGGACGGTCGGGGCGCACGCCGAGGGTGGCGTGCGCTAGGTGATGGCTACGGCTGGGGTCGGGTGCGCCACGGGCGGCAGTGTAGCCGCCGGGGTGGTCCTCGCTAGCCTGACCGGCCATGGCTGACAAGGTGCAGTTGTCCCAGGCTGCCTACGACCGGCTGAAGGCGGAGCACGAGGACCTCACCACCCGCGGCCGGGTCGACATCGCCCGCAAGATCGAGACCGCCCGGGAGCTTGGCGACCTCTCCGAGAACGGCGACTACCACGCGGCCAAGGAGGAGAAGGGGAAGATGGAGGGGCGCATCGGCCACCTGGCCCGTATCCTCCGCGACGCCGAGATCGTGGAGGGCGGCGACGGCACCGGGGTGGTGGCACCGGGCTCGGTGGTCGAGATCCGCTACGACGGCGACGACGACGTCGAGCGCTACCTGCTCGGCTCCATCGAGGAGCGGGTGGCCGACCTGGAGGTGATGTCACCGGGGTCACCCCTGGGCGAGGCCCTGCTGGGCCACAAGCCGGGCGACGTGGTGCAGTACCAGACCCCCAGCGGCGCTACCCTCGCCGTCGAGGTGGTCTCGGTCGAGTCTTGAGCTCATCGCAGAGGTCGTCGTCCCGCCGGCTGCTGCTGCACCGGCTGCTACCGCACTGGCCGATCCTGGCGGTGCTCGGAGCGTTCGCCGGCGCCGCCTTCGTCCTCCCCACGCTGTCGCCCACGGCCATCAGCGACGACTTCCTCTACGCCCGCTCGGTGGAGATCCTCCTCCGGGACGGCGAGCTGCGCATCCTCCCAGCCGCCGCCGTGACCGGCGTGTTCCAGATCATGTGGGGGGCTCTCTTCCAGGCCGTCTTCGGAGACTCCCTGGGGGTGCTGCGGGCGGCGACGGTGACCTTCGCCCTGTTCGGGGGGCTGGCCATGTACGGCTTGTGCCGCGAGCTGGGCGTGGCCCGGGGGCGGAGCGCGCTGGGCGCCGCCATCTGCCTGTTCAACCCGCTCAGCTTCGTCCTCAGCTACACGTTCATGACCGACGCGTACCTGATCACCCTCATCACCGTCGCCGCCTACTGCTACGTGCGGGGCCTACGGGGCGATGTGCCCGACGGCCGGTGGACGGTGGCCGGATCGGTCTTCGCCGGCCTGGGCTTCCTCGTGCGACAACCGGGGATCCTGGTGGTGGTCGGCGTCCTCACCTACCTGGCGGCCAGCGGCCGGCTCGGTCGCGGGTGGGAGGCCGTCCGCACCACCGCCCGGGTGGCGCTGGCCCCGGCGGTGATGGTGGCCGTCTACGTCGTGTGGTTCCGGTTCGTCCACGGTGTGCCCGAGGGCTCCAACCAGGTCGGCTTCTTCCGGGAGTTCCCCGACGCGGGCATCGGCGGCGTGCTGGAGCTGGTGCCCCGGCTGGTCGTCCTCGGCGCCATCTACACCGGCCTGTTCGTCCTCCCCGTCGCGGTGGCCGCCGTCCGGGGGGTGCCGGGCCTGCTCCGCCGCTTCGCATCCTGGCGCTGGTTGGCCCTCGGTGTCCTGGTGCTCGGCGTGTTCGTGCTGGCGGTGGGCGACTTCGCCCCCTTCCACGCCCGCCGGCCGTGGTCGCCGCAGTTCTTCCGCCAGGCCGGCCTCGGGCCCACCGACCTGCGAGGCGGTCGACCCGACGCGTTCGGCGATGCCGCCCGGGATGCGATCCTCGCGCTGGCAGCGGCCAGCGCCGTGGTGCTGGCCATCGCCCTCCTACGCCGGCTCCGGCCGTTGCGCACCGCCGGTGGTGCCGGAGCCGGTCTGCTGGGCACCATCGCCATCTGGCTGGCCGTCGGAGTGCTCGCCCCGTCGCTGCCGCTGCGCGACGGCAACTACTCCTACGACCGCTACTTCCTGCCGCTGCTGCCGGTGATGGTGGCCCTGTTGCTCTGGGCGCTCCGACCGGTGCGCATCTTCACCCCTCTCGCCTGGCTGGCGGTGCTGATCATGGGGGTGTTCTCGGTGGCCGGCACCCACGACCACCTCACCTACCAGGAGGCGGCGTGGGAGGTCGCCGCCGACGCCCATGCCGCCGGCATCGACTACGTCGACATCGACGCCGGCGCGGCGTGGGACGGCTACCGCCTCTACGAGTACTCCTACGGGAAGAAGTTCACCATCGACCTGAAGGCGCTGGCCGACGCCGGCCTGAAGGGACCGCTGCTGCTCAGCGAGAACGACGTGGAGGCGTGGTGGATCCCGTTCTACGCGGCCGCGGTGACCAGCGAATACGTCGTGTCGGGCGAGGTCCTGGTCGGCTACGAGGTGGTGCGGCGGATGCCGTACTCGTCATGGCTGCAGTCCGAGAACCAGTACATGTACCTGCTCCGCCGCCCCGGCACCGACACCCCACGCTGAAGCGTCAGCAGAGCCCCAGGCGGCGGCTGAGGTCGCTGCGCAGCACGCCGTTGGGGTCGGCCCGGTCCCGGACCGCCCGCCACTCGTCGAGGCGGGGGTACATGTCCCCCACCAGCTCCGGGCGCAGGCGGCTGTCCTTGGCCAGGTAGATCCGGCCTCCCACCTCCACCACCTCGAGGTCGAGGCGGTCGAGGAGGGGCCCGAGGCCGCTCACCATCGCCGGGATGTCGAGCGACAGGGTCCACCCCGGGCCCGGGAAGGACAGTGGTCCCGGGTTGGCCGGACCGAACCGCTTGAGCACCGAGAGGAACGACGGGCACCGCGCCTCGGCCAGCCCGGCGATGATCCGCCGCAAGGCGCCGCCCGCTTCCAGCGGCACCACGCACTGCCATTGGACCACGCCACGGGCCCCGTAGAGGCGGTTCCAGTCGCGCACCAGATCGAGGGGGTGCCAGAACCGAGGGATCTCCTGGACCTCGTCTCGGCGGCGCGCCGGCGCCTTGCGGTACCAGAACTCGTTGAACGCCCGGATGGATGCCCGGTTGAGGAGACCGGAGGGCACGACGGGCGGCACTCCCGCCACCACCTGGGGCGAGTAGGCCAGCGGGTCGCGAGCCGCGCTCCCGGTGAGCTCGTGGCGACGGGCGAACCGCCCGCGGGTGAGCACCGAGCGCCCGAGGGCGGAGCCGGTGGCCACCAGGTCGATCCACGCCACCGAGTACGGGTAGGCGGCGTCGCCCGACTCCATGAGGGCCATCACCTCGTCGAGGTTGGCGGTGCGGTCGGTGTCCACCAGCAACCGGCTCGTCTCTATCGGCGTGAGGGTGACGGTGGCGTCGAGGATCACGCCGGTGAGGCCCATGCCCCCGGCGGTCGCCCAGAACAGATCCGGGTCGCGGTCGGGGCCCACGGTCACCTGCCCGTCGGCCGGGGTGAGCAAGGTCAGCTCGCTGACGTGGTCGCACCAGGAGCCGACGCGGTGGTGGTTCTTGCCGTGGATGTCGCTGGCCACCGCGCCCCCGACGGTGACGAAGCGGGTGCCGGGGCTGACCGGCACGAACCATCCCCGGGGGACGAGGTGGCGCATCAGCTCGTCGAGGCTGGCTCCGGCGGCGACCTTGATGTGCCCGCGCTCGGCGTCGAACCAGGCCACGTCGTCGACGGAGGTGGTGTCGATCACCCGGCCGCCGGCGTTCTGGGCGGCATCGCCGTAGCTGCGGCCGAGGCCGCGGGCGATGACCCCGCGGGTGGGAGCGTCATCGAGGGTGGTGCGCAGCTCACCCAGCCCGAGCGGGCGGACGAGCTCGGCGCCGGAAGGAGCGGTCCGGCCCCACCCTGACAGCAGCGCCGCGCTCGAGTGCGGCGGGCTCATCCGCCGTAGACGCCGAGGGCGAAGGTGACGACCCACGCGGCCCCCAGCAGCTGGAGCATCCGGTCCCTGAGCACCAGCTCCTCGGGGGCCCCGCCCTCGCCGGCGTCGACCAGCTGGGCGTAGCGCAGGATGGCCGAAGTGAACGGCACGATCGAGATCTGGAACCAGGGCACCGAGCCGTCGACCAGCGCGGCCTTCTCGAAGGCCCAGAGGCAGTAGGCCACCAGCACCACGCCAGACGTGACCGAGCGCAGGTAGGCCAGGTACGACCCGGTGTAGCCGTCCAGCGTGCGCCGCACCGAGCCGCCCTGGGCGCCCATGGTGACCGACTCGGCGTGGCGCTTGCCCGACACCATGAACAGAGAGCCGAACGACGCCACGATGAAGAACCAGTCGGACACGGGCACGTCGGTGGCGGCCGCCCCGGCCAGGGCCCGCAGCACGAAACCGGCCGCCACCGCGACCACGTCGACCACGGTGTGGTGTTTGAGCCACAAGGTGTAGGCGGTGGTCAGGAGCACGTAGGCCAGCAGCACCGCGCCGAGCTGCCAGCGCACGGCCGCTCCGAGGCCGATCCCGGCCACCATGGCCAGCACCCCCACCACCCGGGCCAGTCCCACCGGCACCTCGCCGGCGGCGATGGGCCGGTAGCGCTTGGTGGGGTGCACGCGGTCCTCGGCCACATCGCTGGCGTCGTTGAGGAAGTACGTGCCCGCCGCCACCAGGCAGAAGCAGGCGAAGGCGGCCAGCGCATCGGCGAGGATCCCGAACTGGTCGAGCACGCCGGCGGCGCCGGGGGCGGCGAACACGAGCACGTTCTTGACCCACTGGGTCGGCCGGGCCGCCGCCACCAGGGCGACCGGCAGCGACCGCGCGGCCCGTGGCGGGCCGGGCGCCTGGGCCTGACGCTCGGCCCGTTCGGCGCTCACCGGGCCGACAGCCGGCGCCACACCGGCCGGGGCACCAGGCGCAGCACACCGAACACGAGGCGCAGGGCCGGCGGGGCCCAGACGACCTCCGAGCCCCGGCGCAGGCCGTCGAGCACGGCGTCGGCCACCGCTTCGGGCGTGGTCGCGAAGGGCGCCGGGTCCATGCCGTCGGTCATCTTGGAGTGCACGAATCCGGGCCGCACCACCATCACCCGAGCGCCGGTGCCGGCCAGGCGGTCCGAGAGGCCGGACGCGAAGCCGTCGAGTCCGGCCTTGGTGGCGCCGTAGACGAGGTTGTCGGCCCGCACCCGCACGCCGGCCACCGAGGAGAACACCACCAACGTGCCGTGGCCCTGGGCCCGGAGCTGCCCGGCCACGGCCAGACCGGCCGACACCCCGCCCACGAAGTTGGTGGTGGCGGCGGCGGCCGCCGCCACCGGGTCGTGGTCGAAGTTGTCCTGGTCGCCGAGCACGCCGAAGGCGAGGAGCACCAGGTCGATGTCGCCGTGGCGGGCGAACACGTCGTCCACCACCTTCTGGTGGGAGGTGACGTCGTCGGCGTCGAACGAGACGGACTCGGCCGTGGCCGCGCCGGCCCCTCGCAGCGCCGCCAGCTCGCCTTCGAGGCGGTCGGGGTGGCGGGCCGCGAGTACGACGGTATGGCAACGGTCGGCGACCATGCGGCGTACGGTGGCGAGGGCGAGGTCGGATCCCCCGCCCAGCACCAACACGGACTGCACCCCTCCGACGGCATCGCGCACGGTCGCCATCTTGCCACCGGCGAGCTGGGCCCCCGGGCGGGTCGGGAGTCGTCGGTCGATCCTGGGGATCGAGGATGGAGGATGAGACGGTCGGCTAGGGCCACCGTCCACGGGTCTCCTCGCCTCGCCCTGCCCCGTCCCGTTCCCGCCTTCTGGCTTGCATCGCGGTCGCTCTGGCGTCAGATATGCAAGCCAGAACGCTGCGGAGAGTCGGGCCGGTCGGCGACGGCCTCGATCCGGCGGGCGGCGTCGCGCACGGCGGCGCCGTAGCGGCGGCCCGGTGACCGCGAGGTGCGCTCGACCGGGCCCGACACGCTGACCGCCACCGTCTCGGCGCCGATCACCGCCGGTGCGCTCACCGACGCCACGCCCGGGGCCCGCTCCTCCACGCTCTCCACCCAGCCCCGGCGGCCGCCCCCCTCGCCGCCGAGCACCCGCCCGGCCGAGCCGCGGTCGAGGGGCAGGCGGGCCCCCACCTCCACCGTGGTGCGCAGCTCCTCGCCCGAGTCGAGCGACTCCACGCACAGGCGGGCGTCGCCGTCGCGCACGTAGAGCTGCACGCTCTCCCCTGTGGCGGCCCGCAGCTCGGCCAGCACGGGCCGGGCCGCCTCGAGCCACGGCCACCCCCGGCCCGCCCGGTGCCCCAGAGCCACCAACCGGGTGCCCAGCGCGACCCCGCCCGGCCCGTCGCGACGCAGGAGCCCGTGGGCCTCGAGCGCGGTCGCCAGCCGGTGGGCGGTGGGGCGGGCGATACCCGTGCGGGCGATCACCTCGGGCATGGTGGTGGCCCCGGCGGCCACCGCGTCGAGGATGGCCACCGACTTGTCCAGCACGCCGACGCCGCTTACCCTTGTGCTCACTGATCGAGATTGTGGTCTCACATGGTGAGATTCGGCAAGTAGGGAGCCGGGATGCCGGAACCGAGGACGCTCAGCCAGAAGGTGTGGGACCGCCACGTGGTGGCCACCACCGACGACGGCACCGACGACGGCACCGACCTGCTCTACGTCGACCTGCACCTCGTGCACGAGGTCACCAGCCCGCAGGCGTTCGAGGGGCTGCGCCTGTCGGGCCGCACCGTGCGGCGCCCCGACCTGACCCTGGCCACCGCCGACCACAACGTGCCCACCGAGGGCATCGACCGCCCGGTGGCCGACCCCATCTCGGCCACCCAGCTCGACGCGCTGCGGCGCAACTGCACCGAGTTCGGCATCACCCACTACGGGATGGGTGATCCCGGCCAGGGCATCGTGCACATCATCGGCCCCGAGCAGGGCCGCACCCTCCCGGGGATGACGATCGTGTGCGGCGACAGCCACACCTCCACCCACGGAGCCTTCGGCGCCCTCGCCTTCGGGATCGGCACGAGCGAGGTGGAGCACGTGCTCGCCACCCAGACCCTGCCTCAGCGCCGGCCGGGGACGATGGCCGTCACCGTCGACGGGGCGCTGGCGGCCGGCGTCACCGCCAAGGACGTGATCCTCGCCGTCATCGGCCGCATCGGCACCGGTGGCGGCATCGGCTCGGTGATCGAGTACCGGGGTTCGGCCATCCGGGCCCTCTCGATGGAGGGGCGGATGACGGTGTGCAACATGTCGATCGAGGCGGGGGCCAAGGCCGGCCTCATCGCCCCCGACGACGTCACCTTCGCCTACCTCGAAGGCCGGGCCCACGCCCCGAGGGGCGCCCGGTGGGAAGAGGCGATAGCGGACTGGCGCAGCCTGGCCACCGACGAGGATGCCGACTTCGACAAGGACGTGACCATCGACGCCGCATCCATCCGGCCCCACGTGTCCTGGGGAACGAACCCGGCGCAGGTGGTGCCCATCGACACCGACGTGCCCGACCCCGAGTCCTTCGCCGATCCCGGCGACCGCGACGCCGCCCGCCGGGCGCTCGAGTACATGGGGCTGGCCGCCGGCACCCCACTGCGCGACGTCGCCGTCGACACCGTGTTCATCGGGTCCTGCACCAACAGCCGCATCGAGGACCTGCGGGCCGCCGCCGCGGTGGCCGCCGGGCGCCGGGCGGCGCCGGGCGTGCGCACCCTGGTGGTGCCGGGCAGCTTCGCGGTGAAGCGCCAGGCCGAGGCCGAGGGCCTCGACCGGATGTTCACCGCCGCCGGCTTCGACTGGCGGGAGCCGGGCTGCTCCATGTGCCTGGCCATGAACCCCGACAAGCTGGCGCCGGGCGAGCGCTGCGCCAGCACCAGCAACCGCAACTTCGAGGGCCGCCAGGGGCGGGGCGGTCGCACCCACCTCGTCTCCCCCGCGGTGGCCGCCGCCACCGCCGTCGCCGGCCGGTTCGCCACCCCGAACGACCTGGAGGGCTGATGGAACCCGTGCGCATCGTGTCGGGCACGGCCGTGCCCCTCGACCGCTCCGACGTCGACACCGACCAGATCATCCCGGCCGACTGGCTGAAGCGGGTGGAGCGCACCGGCTTCGGCCAAGGCCTGTTCGCCTCGTGGCGCGACGACCGGAGCTTCGTGCTCAACGACGAGCGCTACGCCGGCGCATCGATCCTGCTCGCCGGCCCGAACTTCGGCACCGGCTCCTCCCGGGAGCACGCCGTGTGGGCGATCATGGACGCCGGCTTCCAGGCGGTGATCTCCCCCCGCTTCGCCGACATCTTCCGCAACAACTGCACCAAGTGCGGGCTCGTGCCGGTCACGGTGGAGGCGGAGGTGGGCGAGCGCCTGATGCGGGCGGTGCAGGCCGATCCCACCATCGAGCTCACCGTCGACGTCGACCGCCGCACCCTCGAGGCGCCCGCCCTTGCCGTCACCGTCGGCTTCCCCCTCGACGACGCCACCCGCGAGCGGTTTCTCGAGGGCCTCGACGACATCGCGCTCACGCTGCGCTCGGCCGACGCCATCGACGCTTTCGAGGCTCATCGGCCGGGGTGGCTGGTCGGCGCCTGAACGGCGAGGTCAGGAGCAGCTCCCCGACCCGGTGTCGGTGAACGTCTGCCCGGCGATGGGGTGGAACTTCCAGCTGTAGCCGTCGGTCCCGAGGTCCACCGCGATCACGCCGTAGGTGCCCGACCGTCGCACCTGGGAACCGGACCGGGCCGGGCCGAAGGCGTAGGGGCTGGCCCCGCCGGTGCCCACCACGAACTCCCGCATGCCCCCCGCCAACGGGGTGCCGTCACGACCGAGCTCGGCGAACCGCTCGTACCCGTGGTCGTGGCCGTTGAGGACGAGGTCGCCGCCCACGTCGTAGACGGCCTGCCACAGCGGGAGCACCGAGGGGTTGTCGCCGTGAGGCCCTGAGCTGGCCAGCGGCTTGTGCCAGTAGGCGGCGATGCACCGCTTGGCGCCGGCGTTGGTGCGAACGAAGGCGGCGGCGGCGACGAGGTTGGCCTCGCTGTTCAACGAGAACACCCTCCACGCGCCGACGTCGAAGTAGTAGTAGCCGGCGCCCGGCGGGCCCGCCCGGTTCCCGAAGTAGCCGAAGTAGCCGGCCGCCCCCGAGGTGGCGTAGTCGTGGTTGCCGGGAGCGGGCCGGACCCGACCGTCGTGTCGACCCCACGTCGGCCGGTAGCAGTTGGCGAACTCGGCCGAGGTCCCGGACTGGTAGGCATTGTCGCCGAACGTCACCACCGTCCCCCCCAGGCGATCGATGACGTCCGCCGTCCTGGAGTCGGCCGACAGGGCGCAGCTGGCGATGTCGCCGGCACCGACGAGTCGGCTGGGCGCCGGTTCGCATCCGGACAGCCCGAAGGCCATCACCCCTACACAGCAGAGAACACCAAGCAGGCGACGCATGCTCCGCCTCTCGAATCGGCCCGACCGGCGCAGGGTACCCAGGTCGCGGCCGAGTTCCCCTCGCCGAGCGTTCAGTGGCTCGTGGGCGCCGATCGAGCCGCGAGGCGCGGGCCCACGGCGCGGTCGGACAGCAGACCGGTCGTGAAGGAGTAGATGGCCTTGTGCACGCTGTCCACCAGCTGTTCCTGCCGGGGCCAGGTGCGCGGGGGTGCGCCCATGCCGGTGGCGTTCTCCAGCGTCTGGTCGGTGGCCAGGCGCACGACCGTGTGCACCAACGACGCCCGCGACCCTCGAAGGCCGGTCGCCGACCAGACGCCGCGCAGCGCACCGAGGGCCGCACCGGTGCCCCAGTGCATCAGGTGGTTCCACACCGGCGGCTGCGCGTCCTCGGCGGGGCGCCGACCGAGCAGAGCCAGCGCGGTACGGCCAGGGACGTAGGAGCTCGGCCGACCGGTGACGCGCTGCTCGACCTTCTCGGCGAAAGTCATCGCCGCCACCCCGACGAGTCCCGCGGCCGCCCCCCGCAGCGCGGCGACGCCGAGCTGGCGGGGCCGATCGCCGCCCTCGGATGGAGCTGCTCGAGACACGGGGCTTCCTCCCTGGCCGGCCCTGCTGGTCAGCGTCGTCTTTCCCCCAGCTCCCTCCCGAACCACATTGCGCTCGGTGCCTTGGTGGCGGCGACGTGGTCGGCAAGGCTGCGGACGTGGCAGGCGTCGATCGATCCGTCGGGGCGGGCACCCCACCCACGGCCGCCGCCGCCGCCACCGCCTGGAGCACCGGAACCGGCGAACGGGTCGTCCCCCTCGACGGGCTTCGGGGGCTGGCCATCACCGCCGTGGTGCTGTTCCACGCGGGCGTCGCCCCGGCTCGCGGTGGCTTCCTCGGGGTCGACCTGTTCTTCGTGCTCAGCGGATTCCTCATCACCAGCCTGCTGCTGGCCGACCCGTACCGCGTTCGCCGGTTCTGGTCGCGCCGGGCCCGGCGCCTGCTCCCACCGGTTATCGCCGTCGTCGTGGTGGTGACGGCGAGCGCTGCGCTGTTCGGCTCCGCCGCCGACCGGGCTCAGCTCTCGGCGGACGGCCTTTCGGCCCTGGGGTACTTCTCGAACTGGCGGTTCGCGCTCAGCGGTCGCGGCTACTTCGACCAGACGGCCCTGCCCTCGCCGCTGCTGCACACCTGGTCGCTGAGCATCGAGGAGCAGTTCTACCTGGTGTGGCCCCTGCTGGTGGCGCTGGCGTGCCGGTCTCGCTGGGGCGGAAGGGCCCTCGTGGCCGGCGCCGCCCTGCTGGCGGTGGGATCGTACGCACTCGCCTACGCGCTGTACGGCGGCGAGGGCGGCTCGGCCCGGGCGTACTACGGCACCGACACCCGCATGCACGCCCTTCTCGCCGGCGCGACCCTGGCCGGGGTGCTCTACGGGCGGCGCCGCTCGACGGCCGGGGAGCCGGGACCGCCTCTGTCCCGCCCGGGTCTGGCCGACCTGGCCGGGGCGGCCGGCCTCGCCATCACCGTGGTGCTGTGGGTGACCATCGACGGGCAGCGATCGTGGCTGGGGCCGCTCGGCCCGGTGATCGTCGACCTGGCCGCGGTGGCCGTCATCGCCGCCATCGCCGTCCACCCTCGTGGCGTCGTGGGCCGGCTGCTGTCGGCCCCTCCCCTGGTCGGGCTGGGACTGATCTCCTACAGCCTGTACGTGTGGCACTGGCCGATCGACCTCTTCCTGACCAGCGCCCGCACCGGCCTGTCGGGCACGGCCCTGCTCGCGGTTCGCCTGGTGGCCGCGGTGCTGGCCGGCACGGTGTCGTGGCGGTGCATCGAACGGCCGTTCCGGGCCGGTGGCCTGCGCACCCGGCCGGCGGTGACGGCGGCCGGCGTGGCCGTGGCCGCCGTTCTCGTGCTGTGCCTGCCCGCAGTGGTGGCGCCGCCGTCGCCGGAGGAGCCGGCGCTGGCGGCGGCGGCCGGCCCGGTCGCCTCCACCGAGCCGGTCGCCTCCACCGCACCGTCCCGCCCGTCGACCGCCCCGCCGGCCGCCGTCGGCATCCCGACCACGGCCGCGCCGGACCCCAACCGCCCCCTGCGGGCCGTCATCTTCGGGGACTCCGTCGCCCGCAGCCTCGCCCTGCCCATCGCCGGCATGGGCGCCGAGCGCCAGATCGAGCTCATCAACGAGGCGGTGCTCGGCTGTGGCGTGGCCCGCGGGGGCCCGTACCGGTACTTCGGCAACACCCTCGACCCGACCGACTTCTGCGAGCAGTGGCCAGAGCGATGGCGGGCCGCCGTGGCTGCTCACCGGCCCGACGTGGTGGTCGTCCTCGTCGGCCGCTTCGAGGTGATGGACCGCACCCGGGACGGCGACTTCACCAACATCGGGGAGCCGGCGTACGACAGCTACCTGGCCGGCGAGCTGGAGCGCGCCGTCGACGTGGTGAGCGAGCTGGGGGCACGGGTCGTGGTCTCGACCGCCCCCTACTACAAGCGGGGCGAGCGGCCCGATGGCGGCCTGTGGCCCGAAGACGAGACGTGGCGTGTCGACCGCTTCAACACCATCGTCCGTGAGGTCGTGGCCCGGTCCGGTGACCGCGTGTCGCTGGTCGACATCGGGGCCGCACTCGGACCCGACGGCGGGTACTCATCCACGGTGGCCGGCATCAAGGTGCGCTACGACGGCGTCCACCTGACGACGAGCGGCGCCCGGATGGTGGCGCCGCTGCTGTTCGACGCCATCCGCTCCGCCGTCGCCGAGCCCTGAACGCCCGAGGACCCGGGGGTCAGAGAAGGCGGAGGCTGCCGGGGCGGATCACCTTGGTGCGGTCCTCGCCGCTGCCCTGGGCCCGCAGGATGCGGTTGATGGCGTTGAGGAAGGCACGGGCCGACGCCTCGACCACGTCGGTGGACAGGCCCCGGCCCGACATGCGCAGCCCGTCGACCTCGAACTGCAGGGCCACGTCGGCCAGGGCGTCGACGCCACCGGTGACCGAGGTGACGGTGTAGTCGGTGAGGCGGCCGTCCACGCCGGTGAGCTCCCGGATGGCCTTGCAGGCGGCGTCGACCATGCCGTCGCCTTCGCAGGTGGCGGTGCGTTCCTTGCCGTCGGCGGCCAGCACCACCGTGGTGGTGGGGGTGGTGGCGGTTCCGCCGGCGGACTCCACCGCCACCAGTGTGTAGGTGCCCTCGGCGACGGTCTCGCCCAGCTCCTCGGCCACCAGGGCCTCGAGGTCGGCTTCGGTGAGCTGCACCTTGCGGTCGGCCAGCTCCTTGAACCGGGCGAAGGCGGCGTTGAGGGCGTCGCCCTGGATCTTGAGGCCCATCTTGGCGAGGGTGTCGGCAAAGGCGTGGCGGCCCGAGTGCTTGCCCAGCACGATCTGGCTCTCGCCCGCGCCGACCGCGCCGGGGTCCATGATCTCGTAGGTGGTGCGCTCGCTGAGCACGCCGTGCTGGTGGATGCCCGACTCGTGGGCGAACGCGTTGCGCCCCACCACCGCCTTGTTGTACTGGACCGCGTAGCCGGTGAGGCGGGCCACCAGGCGGCTGGTGCGGCCCAGCTCCTCGGTGCGGATGCCGGTGTCGAGGGGGATGCCGTCGGAGCCGGCGAAGAAGTCGGCGCGGGTCTTGATGGCCATCACCACCTCCTCCATGGCGGCGTTGCCGGCCCGCTCGCCCAGCCCGTTGATGGTGCACTCCACCTGGCGGGCGCCGGCCCGCACGGCGGCGAGGGAGTTGGCCACGGCCAAACCGAGGTCGTCGTGGCAGTGGGTGGACAGCACGTAGTCGCCGCTGACCTTGGCGCGGATGCGGCGCAGCTGGTTGGCGTACTCCTCGGGGATTCCGTAGCCGACGGTGTCGGGGATGTTGAGGGTGGTGGCGCCGGCGTCGACGGCCACCTGGAGCACCTCGCACATGAAGTCGAAGTCCGAGCGCGACGCGTCCTCGGGGGAGAACTCGATGTCGTCGGTGTAGCCCCGGGCGTGGGCGACGGCGGCGGCGGCCTCGGCCTTCACCTGGTCGGGCGTCATGCGCAGCTTGTGGCGCATGTGGGTCTCGCTGGTGGCGATGAAGGTGTGGATGCGGGTGTGCTCGGCGGCCTCGATGGCCTCCCAGCAGCGGTCGACGTCGGCCAGCGAGGTGCGGGAGAGGCCGCAGATCACCGGGCCCCGCACCGAGCGGGCGATGGCCTGCACCGCCTCGAAGTCGCCCTGGCTGGCCACCGGGAAGCCGGCCTCGATGTAGTCCACCCCGAGGCGGGCCAGCTGCTCGGCGATCTCCAGCTTCTCGCCCTGGTCGAGGGAGATCCCCGGCGACTGCTCCCCGTCGCGCAGGGTGGTGTCGAAGATGATCACCCGGTCGGTGGAGGTGGCCTCGGCCATGGGGTTGCCTTTCGGTCGATCGGTCGGTCGGTCGGAGTGGGGCGGGGCGGAAAACGAAGAAACCTCCCGGCCCAGAGGCGCAGGAGGTTTCGGCGGGCACCGTATGGGCGGCGCTCGCCTACGTGAGGAGGAGGTCCGAAGCAAAGGGGCGTGACATGGCCCGTGGACTGTGACAGCCAGGGCCCGGCCGCGTCAAGCGGGGCGACTGAGCGGGAGGGCAGGGCCACGGCCCGGCGTCTACGGTGACCCTCCATGATCCGCCGAACGCTGCGCCTGGGCGTGACCGCCGGGCTCCTCGCCGGGGCGGCCTACGCCGCGGTCCGTGCGCTCCGGGGGGGCCCGGTGCCCGCCTTCGACGCCGACGAGGGGTTCCGCCACCCGCCGCCGGTGGGAAGGGCCTCCGAGCCGGCGCCGCTGCCGACCCCTCAGCCCGTGCCCGTACCGGATCCCTCCCCGGACCCGGGGACCGAGCCCGTGCCTCCGCCGGTGCCGAGCCCCGAGCCGCTGCCCTCCCCGGAGCCGGCGCCGTCACCCGTTCCCGAGCCGTCTCCGGTGCCGAGCCCCGATCCTTCCCCTCTGCCCGGCCCTGACCCCTCGCCCCTGCCCGGCCCGGCGCCCGCCGCGCCGGGCGAGCCGATGCCCACTCCCCCGGACGAGCCGAGGCCCGCTCCCCAGGGCGAGCCGATGCCCGCTCCCCAGGGCGAGCCGATGCCCGCTCCCCAGGAGGAGCCGATGCCCGCTCCCCAGGGCGATGGCGCCCGCCCGGTGCGCCGCCGGGCCCGCCCCATCGTGGTGCGGCGCATGGCCCAACCGGCCGACGCCAGCGCCGAGGACACGGTGGGGGCGGCGCCCGAAGCTACGGCGTCGGACCGGCCCTGGGTCGATCCCGTCGAGGGCGCCTGCCCGGCGTCGCACGTGGTGAAGGCCAAGCTCCGCAGCGGCATCTACCACGTACCGGGGATGCTCAACTACGCCCGCACCGTGCCCGACCGCTGCTACGTCGACGTGCCCGCGGCCGAGGCCGACGGCCTGCGCCCCGCCAAGCGCTGAGGGTCCCCTTACTCAGAGCCGGCTGAGCAGGTCGTCGTGGAGGCGGTCGAAGGACTCCTCCAACTGGCTCGGGTCGAAGGTCGGCACACCCACCACCACCCGTTCGACTCCGAGGTCGGCGTACCGCCCCACCGTGTCGAGATCGGCCGGCCCGGCACCCGAGGTGATCTCGATGGTGGCGGGATCCCGGCCCGCCTCCTCCGCCGCCCGGCGCATGACCGGTAGCAGCTCGGCCACCCGCTCGGGGGGGGCCGCCGGGTAGAAGCCGTCACCGAGGCGCCCGGCCCGGCGGGCGGCGGCCTCGGTGTGGCCGCCCACGACGATCGGCACCCCGATCGGGTCCACCGGCCGGGGTGAGCAGCGCGCCCGGTCGAGGGTGACGTGCTCGCCGGAGAAGCTGGCCTCGTCCTCGCGCCAGAGGGCGCGCAGCACCTCGATGTACTCGTCGGTGCGGGCGCCGCGCCGCTCCCACGGCACGCCGAGCGCGTCGAACTCCTCCTTCAGCCAGCCCACGCCGATGCCGAGCAGCAGCCGGCCGGCGGCCAGCCGGTCGATCGTCGCCGCCAGCTTGGCCAGCACCACCGGATTGTGCTCCGGGAGGATCAGGATGCCGGTGCCGAGCTTCATCCGTTCGGTGACGGCGGCGGCGAAGGCCAGCCACCCGAGGGGGTCGGTGATGGGCCCCTGGCCGTCGCCGGGCATCCGCCCGCTGCTGCTGTAGGGGTAGCGCGACTCGTAGCCGGCGGGCACCACCACGTGCTCGAAGGTCCAGAGCGACTCCACCCCCACCGCCTCCGCCTTCTGCACGAGCGCCAGGGCGTGGTCGCGCTCGGCGTAGAAATCACGTTGCAGGCGGTGATCCCGATCTTCACGGCGAAGCTCCTCAGGCGCGGCTGATGAGGTGGACCGACAGGATGCCCTCGGCTCCCCGGAGCTGGTCCTGCACGGTGCTCGGGACGGGCTCGGTGGTGGACACGACCATGAGAGCCGATGCCCCCTCGGGCGACTGGCCCACGTCCATGTCGGCGATGTTGATCCCGGCGTCGCCGAGGATGGTGCCCACCCGGCCGATCACGCCGGGGCGGTCGTCGTTGCGGACCACCAGCATGTTGCGGGCAGGGGGCACGTCGACCGTGTGGTCGTCGAGGCCGACGATGCGGGGCTCGCCGTTGAGGCCCACCAGTGTGCCGGCGATGGAGTGCCCGCCGCCGGCCAGGGTGATGAGGTTCACGTAGGCGCGGGCGGTGGTGGTGGAGGTGTCGCGCACCTCCAGGCCGCGCTCGGCGGCCAGCTGCGGGGCGTTGACGTAGGACACGGGCTCGTCGGTGACGCTGCCGAACAGGCCCTTCAGGACCGACAGGGTGAGGATGCGGGTGTCGTAGTCGGCCAGCTGGCCCTGGTACTCCACGGTGAGCACGTCGGGGGTCCCGCCATTGAGGGCGCCGTAGAGGCGGCCGAGGCGCTCGCCCAGGGGGAGGAAGGGGCGCACCGTCTCGGAGGCTTCGGCCGCGCTGACGTTCACCGCGAAGGGCACGAACTCACCGGCCAGGGCCAGGGCCACCTGCTCGGCGATGGTGTCGCCCGCCTTGTCCTGCGCCTCACGCGTGCTGGCCCCGAGGTGCGGGGTGACGACGACCTGGGGCAGGTCGAACAGCGGCGAATCGGTGGTGGGCTCGGCCTCGAAGACGTCGAGGGCGGCACCGGCCACCCGACCGTCGGCCACCGCCTCGGCCAGGGCAGCCTCGTCGATCACACCCCCGCGGGAGACGTTGATGATCCGGATGCCCGGCTTGACCTTGGCCAGGAAGTCCTTGCCGACCAGGCCCACGGTGTCGGGGGTCTTGGCCACGTGGAGGGTGAGGAAGTCGGCGGTGGCGGCCAGGGCGTCGAGGTCGACCAGCTCGATGTTGAGCTGGCGGGCCCGTTCGGGCGCCACGAAGGGGTCGTGGGCGATGATGCGCATCCCGAACGCCGACGCCCGCTGGGCCACCAGCTTGCCGATGCGGCCGAGGCCGACGATGCCAAGGGTCTTGTCGGCCAGCTCCACGCCCTCCCACCTCGCTCGCTCCCAGCGGCCGGCGGTGAGGGCGGCGTGGGCCTGGGGCACGTTGCGAGCCTGGGCCAGGAGGAGGGCCAGGGTGTGCTCGGCCGCCGACAGCACGTTGGACTGGGGGGCGTTGACCACCATCACGCCCCGGCGGGTGGCCGCCTCCACGTCGACGTTGTCGAGGCCGATACCGGCCCGGCCCACCACCACCAGCTCGGTGCCGGCCTCGAGCACGTCGGCGGTGACGGTGGTTGCCGAGCGCACGATGAGGGCGGCCGCGTCGACCACCGCGTCGAGGAGGTCGTCGGGCGACACGCCGGTGGCCACGTCCACCTCGTGCCCGGCCGCCCGCAACGCGTCGAGGCCCCCCTCCGCGATCTTCTCGGTCACCAACACCCGGGCCATGCAGCGAGTCTGGCCCGCGGCCACAGCGCCTCGCCAGGCTGCGGAGACCGCCAGGCGGAGCAGCTCCCAGCGTGAGACCCGGATGGGCGAAGCCGGCTTCGCCGGAGGCGAAGCAAATGTTACAGGCCGGCGCCCTCCACCGGCTCGATCTCGTCGGCGGGCTCGAAGCCGAACACCCGGCCGTAGAACCACAATTCGGCTTCGAGGGCCCTCACGATGTTGGCCGCCCGCCGGAAGCCGTGCTGCTCGCCCTCGAACGCGACGTAGGCGTGGGGCACGCCCTTGGCCGCCAGCGCCTCCACCATGGCCTCGGCCTGGGCCGGGGGTACGACCTCGTCCTCGAGGCCCTGGAACACGATGAGCGGGCAGTTGAAGCCGTCGGTGTAGTGGATGGGAGAACGGCGCCGGTAGAGCGCGGCCGCCTCCGGATACGGGCCGATCAAGCCGTCGAGGTAGCGGGACTCGAACTTGTGGGTGTCGCGGGCCAGCGCCTCGCAGTCGGCCACGCCGTAGTGGCTGGCGCCGGCGGCGAAGGTGTCGTGAAAGGCGAGGGCGCAGAGGGTGGTGTAGCCCCCGGCGCTGCCCCCCCGGATCGCCAGCCGGGCGCGGTCGACCACGCCTTTGGCGGCGAGGTGGCGGGCGGCGGCCACGCAGTCGTCCACGTCGGCCACCCCCCACTGGCCGGCCAGGCGCTGGCGGTAGGCCCGGCCGAAGCCGGTGCTCCCGGCGTAGTTCACGTCGACCACCGCGAATCCCCGGCTGGTCCAGAACTGCTTGGCCAGGTCGAGGCTGGGCCGGGCGGCGGAGGTGGGCCCGCCGTGGCTGAGCACCAGCAGCGGTGGGAGCTCCTCGGGCGGGACCACCACCGCCGGGTTGGTCGGCCGGTAGAGCAGGGCGTGGGCCTGGTGATCGCCGGTGGTGGGGAACTCGATGGACTCGGGGACAGAGAAGAGGGCGGGGTCCAGGCCGAGGTCGCGGGGCGGGCGCAACACCTCGGTCTCGACCATGCCCTCGGCCGCGAACTGGCAGCGCAACGGAGCGGCCTCGGCGGTGGGCCCGGCCGCCACCATGGCGAAACCGGCGTCGGGCAACGCTCGCAACTGGCCCACCGACGTGTACGGCGTGTGGAGCACCTCGACCCGGGCCGAGCCGGCGGTGGCGAACCCCAGCTGCTGCTTGCCCTCGTCGGCGAGCGCGAGCACGAGGGTGCCGTCGTGGAGCACCGAGTACCAGGACTGTCCGAACACCCATTGGGGACCGCCGATCTCGGCGTCGATGGGGGTGAGGGGCTCGGGCCGGTCGAGCACCTCACCGCCGGCCGTGAAGCGGTACACGTTCCACCAGCCGGTGCGGTCCGAGGATGCCAGCAGGTCGCCGTCGGGCGTCCACTCGGGCTGGATCACCGACTCCTCGGTGCCTCCCGCCACCAGCTGACCGGTGCCGCCCGCCGTGCCGGGCCCATCGGGGTCGAACGGCGCCCAGCGGAGCTCGGTGCCGTCCCACGGCATGCGGGGGTGGTCCCACTGGATCCACGCCAGCGTGGACCCGTCGGGGCTCAGCCGGGGAGCGGCCACGAAGTCGGGCCCGGCCACCAGCTCCCGCACCTCGCCCTGGCCGGCAGCGCCGGACCCGTCGGCGGGCACGGCCACGATGGTGTTCACGGCTTCGGGTGCGTCGCCGGCGTCGGGGCCGTGGGCCTCGCGGACGCACACCACCCACCGGCCGTCCGGGCTGACGACGGCGTCGGCCCAGCGCAGCCCTCTCGGCGAGGCCGGCTCGGGCGTGATGGCCAGGGGTTCGGGATCGCCCGCGGCCACGTCGAGGCGGTACAGGCGCTGGTCGTCCCAGCGGGAGTAGAAGACGGTGCCGTCGGCGACCGTCCACGCACCGCCGCCGTACTCGTGCACGGCGGTGCGGGCGTTGTCGCCGTCACCGAGCACGTCGTGGCGGGTGCCGTCGGGCGTGCGCCGCACGAGCTGGGTTCGGCCGCCTTCGGAGGGTCGGGCCTCGGACCACCACACGTCGTCACCGTCGACCCGCAGCTCGGCGACGGTGGCCGCCCCCTCCACCAGGAGGGCGGCGGTGACGGGCGAGGGCCACGCGCCGTAGGGGAGTCCCTCGGGCAGTTCGGTCGACCCTGACGGCGTGGTCACGGCGCGGCCAGGAGCTCGGCGATGCGGCCTACGCCCTCGCCGAGATCGTCGTCGCCGAGGGCGTAGGACAGCCGGAGGTACCCCGGGGCGGCGAACGCCTCGCCGGGCACCACCGCCACCTTGGCCTCGGTGAGGATCACCTCGGCCAGCTCGAGCGACGACGACACCTGCCGCCCGCCCAGCTCCCGGCCGAGGACGCCCTCCACGTTCGGGAACGCGTAGAACGCCCCTTGGGGCTCCATGGAGGTGACGCCGTCGATGCCCGAGAGGAGTTGGTGCATGGCGTGGCCGCGGCGGGCGAACGCCGAACGCATGGCGGCGACGTCGTCCAGCGGTCCGGACAGGGCGGCGATGGCGGCCCGTTGCGACACGTTGGCCACGTTGGAGGTGGAGTGGGACTGGAGGTTGCCGGCCGCCTTGGCCACGTCGGGCGGGCCGATCATCCACCCCACCCGCCAGCCGGTCATGGCGTAGGTCTTGGCCACGCCGTTGACGACCACGCAGGTGTCGGCCAGCTCGGGCACGAGCACCGGCATGGAGCTGAAGTGGTGCTCGCCGTAGGTGAGGTGCTCGTAGATCTCGTCGGTGAGCACCCACACGTCGTGCTCCAGCGCCCAACGGCCGATGGCCTCCACTTCGTCGGGCGGGTACACCGCGCCGGTCGGGTTGGACGGCGACACGAAGATGAGCAGCTTGGTGCGCTCGGTGCGGGCTGCGTCGAGCTGCTCCACGGTCACCCGGAAGCCGGTGGTCACGTCGGTGGGAACGGCCACCACGGTGCCGCCGGCGAGGTGCACGGGCTCGGGGTAGGTGGTCCAGTAGGGCGAAGGGATGAGCACCTCGTCACCCCGGTCGACGAGGGCGGCGACGGCGTTGTAGATGGCCTGCTTGCCGCCGTTGGTGACGACCACCAGGGACGGAGCCACCTCCAGCCCCGAGTCGCGCCCGGTCTTGGCGGCGATGGCGTCCTTCAGCTCCGGCAGCCCGCCGGCCGGCGAGTACCGGTGGTTGCGGGGGTCGCGGCAGGCGGCCGCCGCCGCCTCCACGATGTGGGCCGGCGTGGGGAAGTCGGGCTCGCCCGCACCGAAGCCGATCACCGGCTCGCCGGCCGCCTTGAGGGCCTTGGCCTTGGCGTCCACCGCCAGGGTGGCCGACTCGGCGATGGCTCCCACCCGGGTCGACACGCGGGGGCGCTGGGCTGCGGGCAATGGATTTCGCTCCTGTTCGGGCCGCCCGCGATAGTGGCACGCCGTGGCCGACGCCCCGCCCGACATTCGCATCCCGGTCGGGCTCCTGCCGGCCGACGGGCGCTTCGGGTCGGGGCCCTCCAAGGTGCGGCCCGAGGCGGTGGCGGCGCTGGCGGCCGAAGCCGGCACCTACCTGGGCACCAGCCACCGCCAGGCGCCCGTGCGGTTCATGGTGAGCCGGCTGCGCAACGGCCTGGCCGAGCTGTTCGCCCTGCCCGACGGCTACGAGGTGCTGCTCGGCAACGGCGGCACCACCGCCTTCTGGGACGCCGCCACCTTCGGCCTCATCGAGCGGCGCAGCCAGCACCTCACCTTCGGCGAGTTCTCGTCGAAGTTCGCCGAGTGCGCCCGCCGGGCGCCCCACCTCGACGAGCCCTCGATGTCGAAGTCCGAGCCCGGCACCGCTCCCCGACCCTTCGCCGAGCCGGGCGTGGACCTCTACGCCCTCACCCACAACGAGACCTCCACGGGTGTTTCCATGCCCCTGGAGCGGATGGAGGGTGCCGACGATGGTGCCCTCATCGCCGTCGACGCCACCTCGGCCGCCGCCGGCCTGCGGTTCGACCCGGCCGAGGTCGACGCCTACTACTTCGCCCCCCAGAAGGGCCTGGCGTCCGACGGGGGGCTGTGGTTGGCGGCGTGCTCGCCCGCCGCCATCGAGCGCATCGAGCGCCTGGCCGCCTCCGGGCGCTGGATCCCGGCGTCGCTCGACCTGGCCATCGCCCTGGAGAACTCCCGCAAGGACCAGACCTACAACACCCCCGCGCTGGCCACCGTGTTCCTCGCCGTCGAGCAGGTGGAGTGGATCAACCACAACGGCGGCCTGGCGTGGGCGGCCGGGCGCTGCGACCGCTCGGCCGAGGCGATCTACTCGTGGGCCGAGTCCTCCGACTACGCCACCCCGTTCGTGGCCGACCCGGCCGACCGGAGCCACGTGGTCGCCACCATCGACCTCGACGACGCCATCGACGCGGTCGGGGTCTCCGCCGTGCTACGGGCCAACGGCATCGTCGACACCGACAGCTACCGCAAGCTCGGTCGCAACCAGCTCCGGGTGGCGATGTTCCCCGCCATCGACCCCGACGACGTGATCGCCCTCACCCGTTGCATCGACCACGTGGTGGCCGCCCTCATCTGAGCGCGTGCGCTCACGTGAGCAGGGTGGCCAGGCTGGCGGCGGCGGCGGCGGGGTCGGCATCGAAGCGTTCCGGGAAGGCGTCGACGATGCGCCACCCCGCCCGCCGCAGCGCCAGGTGGCGGGCGCGGTGGGTGGCCGGCCCGTCGGGGTGCACCCCGCACTCGACTCCCAGCGCGCCCGCCCCCTCGCCCAGGCAGAGGTCGACGGTCCAGCGGCCCACCGGGTAGCCCGGCCGGACCACCTCGCCACCGGCCACGAGGGCTTCGGCCACCGCGCCGGCCCACGCCCCCTCGGCCTCCCCGGGCGGCGCCGGCTGGGGGGTCACGTCGGCCCACCGCAGGTAGTCGGCCAGCAGCCCGGGGCGGGGCGCGACCGTCGACGTGACCGCCACCATGTGGTGGCGGGCTCGGGTGACGAGCACATTGAACAGGTTCGGGTCCTCGAGGAAGGCGTGCCCGTCGCCGCCGTCACGCACCACGAGCGACACGATCATCAGGTCGCGCTCGTCGCCCTGGAAGGCGTGCACCGTGCCGACTCGGAGCGACGCCACTCTGATCCGCTCGAGGTCGACGCGCTCGCCAATCATCTCCTCGAGGGCGTCGGCCTGGGCCCGGAACGGGCTCACCACGCCCACGCTGGCCGCCCCGCCGGCCAGGGCGGCTTCCAGCGCGGCCGCCACCGCCTCCACCTCCGCCCCGTTTACGCCGTGGGCGTCACGGGCGCCGTCGACCCGGACGACCTCGATGCGCCGGGCCGACTCCGTGGCCGGGTGGCGCGTGACCAGCCGGAGGCGGTCGTCGTAGAAGCGCCGGGCCGAGAAGCCGATGAGGTGGGGCACCGACCGGAAGTGCTCGTCGAGGAAGGTGACCGCCGACGCGCCGGCGGCCAGATCGAAGGCGCTCACCCGGCGCACATCGAGGCGATCGGCCAGGTGCTCCAGGCCCTGGCGCTGAAGACCGTCGGCCACCGCGGCATCAGGCACGAAGGAGACGAACCGGAGCTGGCGGGGGTCGCCCACCACCACCGCCCGCCGCGCCCGCAGCAGCGCCGGGGCGGCCGAGAGCTGGTCCACCTGGGACGCCTCGTCCACCACCACGAGGTCGAACATGGCGGGCACGGCGGGCAGGAGCTCCTCGATGTCGCGCAGGGTCCCGACCCAGAGCGGGAGGGCGTCGGTGAGGGCGTCGGGGTCGATGCCCCGCAGGTGGCGGCGGCGGCGGGCGCGACCCGCCCGCAGCGCCGAGGCGAGCGCGGCCACGGCCCGGCGGGCGTCGCCGCTAACGCGCGCCCGCACCGAACGGCCGAGGTGGCGGGCCAGCTCGGCCCGCCAGCGTTCGTCGGCGACGAGCAGAGCCGACCACAGGTCTTCGCCGATCGTGGACCGCGCCGTCGAGGCCGCCGCGCAGGTCCGGGCCAGGTCCAGGGTCGACGCCAGGTCTTCGACCTCTGCCTCGCCGGCGCCAGCACCGCCGGCGGCCCGCAGGGCACGGATGGCCCGGCCCGCTCGCCACCGTGCGAACGGCCCGCCTGCCCGGCGGGCCCTGGCCAGCAGGGCGGCGGGGTGCTCCAGGTCTGCGCCGGGCTCGAACCACCGCGGCGCCCGCCGCCGGTGCTCCGGCACCAGCGGGGCCAGCCGACGGTAGCGGGCGGAGGCGGCCACGCCGTCGAGCACGGCGTCGATGGACCCGGCCAGAGCGGCCGCCTCCCTGGCCGCCTCAGCCAGGGCCTGGTCGTCGGGCGCCGGCGGAGCGGCCAGGCCGTCGGCCAACCGTCGCGCCAGACGGTCGGCCCGCTCGCCCCCGCCGAACAGCACCGGGTCGGGCCCGGGGTGGCGCTCGAGCAGGCCGGCCAGCACATCGGAGGCCTGGGCCGAGCGAGTGGCCATCAGCACCCGCTCGCCCCGGCTCACGGCGTCGAGGGCGATGGCGGCGGCAAGGTGGCTCTTGCCGTGCCGGGTGGTCCGGACACGACGGTGACGGGGTCGTGGCGGGCGCGGTGCACCGCCTGTTCCTGGGCCGAGGTGAGCGGCAGCGACGACCACACGTCATCTGATGGCGGCGGGCCCGCCTCGCCGGGGGGAAGGTACAGGCGGGCGAAGGCGGTCCCGTCGACGCCTGGCGTGCCCGCCCAGTTGGCGAGGCTCGAGCGCAGGTCGGTGGCGTCGACGTCGAGGGCGGCATGGATGCCGAAGCCGACCAGGGCCCGCACTGCCCCCTGGCGGGAGTCGATGGAGTCGTCGGCCACGATCTGTACTTCGGGGAGGCCGGCGGCGTCGACGACGGCGTGGATCCACCGTCGCAGGTCCGGGACGGCGGTGAGCCAGTGCTCTCCGAACGGCCGCTCGTGGGCGACCACTTCGGAGAAGGCGAGCGCGCCCTCCAGCTCCCCGGCCAGGGCCACGTCGTCGACCAGGCCGAGCAGGTCCCATGGCCCGGCCGACTCCAGCCTGACCCTGCCGAACGAGGCGTTACGGACCTTGATCGGCTGCGTGACCAGCGGCAGGCAGCAGGGCCGCCCGACCCCCTCGCGCACGAGCTCGCCGACCAGGTAGACCCACCCCACCCGCAGGAGCTGTTCGCCGGGGTGCAGGGCATCCAGGCGGAAGAGGTGGTCGAAGCGCTTGCTGCTGGGCAGGCCGTCCGGAGGGGGCCACACCAGGGTGGGCGAGCCGGTCGCGTCGTAGTCGGACCTGGGCGCGACGCCGATCCAGGCCACCGGGGCCGCCTCCGACACGTCGAGGACCTCACCCCCGCCGCCGGGCGCCAGCTCGCTCAGGAGGTGGAGGATCCCCGGCACCGCCATGACGCGGTCAAGCTAACGGGCGGCGGCGAACCCCCGGTCGAGGTCGGCGAGGATGTCCTCGACCGTCTCCAGCCCGACCGACAGCCGCACCAGCCCGGGGTCGACGCCGGTGGACACCTGCTCCTGCTCGCTGAGCTGGCTGTGGGTGGTGGAGGCGGGGTGGATGGCCAGGCTGCGCACGTCGCCGATGTTGGCCACGTGGCTGTGCAGCGTGAGCGCCTCCACGAAGCGCTGCCCGGCCTCCTTGCCGCCGTCGATCACGAAGGCGGGGACCGAGCCGTAGCCCCGCCCACCGGTGAGCTGCTTGGCCCGGTCCTCCCAGGTGGAGCCGGGCACCCCGGCGTACTGCACCGAGCGCACCTGGGGGTGGCCGGTGAGGTGCTCGACCACCCGCTGGGCGTTGGCGTTGTGGCGCTCCATGCGCAGGCTCAGCGTCTCGAGCCCCTGGAGCAGCAGGAAGGCGTTGAACGGGGAGATGGCGGGACCCATGTCCCGCAGCAGCTGGACGCGGGCCTTGATGATGTAGGAGCCGGCGCCGAGGGCGGGCCAGTACTGCAGTCCGTGGTAGCTCGGGTCGGGCTCGGTGAACTGCGGGAACCGCTCGGCGTGGGCGCCGAAGTCGAAGGTTCCGCCGTCGACGATCACCCCGCCGATCGACGTGCCGTGGCCACCGATGAACTTGGTGGCCGAATGCACGACGATGTCGGCACCGTGCTCGATGGGACGGAGCAGCCAGGGGGTGGCCACCGTGTTGTCGACGATCAGAGGCACGCCGGCGTCGTGGGCGGCGCCGGCCACGCCGCCCACGTCGAGGAAGTCGTTCTTCGGGTTGCCGATGGTCTCGGCGAAGAACGCCTTGGTGTTCGGGCGGACGGCCCGCCGCCACTCCTCGAGGTCGTCGGGGTCGTCGACGAAGGTGGCCTCGATGCCGAGCTTCGGCAGGGTGTAGTGGAACAGGTTGTAGGTGCCGCCGTAGAGCGACGCCGACGACACGATGTGGCTGCCCGCCTCGGCCAGGTTGAGGATGGCCAGCGTCTCGGCCGCCTGGCCCGACGCCACGGCGAGGGCGCCGGGTATGCCGATGGCGGTGTCGGGCGCCCCCTCGAGGGCGGCCACCCGGGCTTCGACCACCACCTGGGTGGGGTTCATGATCCGGGTGTAGATGTTGCCCACCTCGGCCAGCGCGAACAGGTCGGCGGCGTGGGCCGTGTCGCGGAACTGGTAGCTGGTGGTCTGGTAGATCGGCACCGCCCGGGCCCCGGTGGTGGGGTCGGCCTCCTGGCCGGCGTGGATCTGGCGGGTCTCGAAGCCCCAGGTCGGATCGCTCATGGCCGCACCTTAGGTTCGCAATTCCCGACCAACCAACTCAGGTTTCGGGCACTCGTGGGCTCACGGTGCCCGAAACGGGCACCCCCAGCCCGAACGTTCGCGGCAGGCCGGCTCAGCCGCCGCTGGCGTCTTCCACCCTGGTCCGGCCGGCGGCTATCCAGGGCATCATCGAGCGCAGCTCGGCGCCGACCTGCTCGACGGGGTGGGCCTTGCCCTGCTCCCTCAGCTCGGCGAACCGGGCGCCACCACCCTTCACCTCGCCCACGAACTCCTCCGCGAAGGCGCCGCTCTTGATCTCGTCGAGGATCCGGCGCATCTCCGCCTTGGTGTCCTCGGTGATGATGCGGGGGCCACGGGTGAGGTCGCCGTACTCGGCGGTGGTGGAGATCGAGTAGCGCATGCCTCCGATCCCCTGCTCGTACATGAGGTCGACGATCAGCTTCAGCTCGTGGAGGCACTCGAAGTAGGCCGACTCCGGCTGGTAGCCGGCGTCGACGAGCGTCTCGAACCCGGCCTGCACGAGGGCGGTGAGGCCGCCGCAGAGCACCACCTGCTCGCCGAACAGGTCGGTCTCGGTCTCCTCCTCGAAGGTGGTCTCGAGCACGCCGGCCCGTGAGCCGCCGATGGCATCGGCGTAGGAGAGGGCGAGGTCGTGGGCCTTGCCGGTGGCGTCCTGGGCCACGGCGATGAGGCAGGGGACGCCGCCGCCCTCGGTGTAGGTGCGCCGCACCAGGTGGCCGGGGCCCTTGGGCGCCACCATGGCCACGTCGACGCCTGCCGGCGCCTGCACGTAGCCGAAGCGCACGTTGAACCCGTGGGCGAACATCAGGGCGTCGCCGTCGGCCAGGTGGGGGGCGACGTCGGCGGAGTAGACGTCGGCGATGTCGGTGTCGGGCAGCAGCATCATCACCACGTCGGCCTCGGCGGCGGCCTCGGCCGGCGACGTGACCGCCAGGCCGGCCTCGCCCGCCTTGGCCCGCGACGACGAGCCCTCCCGCAGGCCCACCCGCACGTCGACCCCGGAGTCCTTGAGGTTGAGGGCGTGGGCGTGGCCCTGGGAGCCGTAGCCCACCACTGCCACCTTGCGCCCGGCGATGATCGAGCGGTCGGCGTCCTTCTCGTAGTACACGTTGGCCATCAGGAGACCTTTCCACGGATGGTGTGAGGGCGCGGCGCCTCGCGCTCCAGCTTGGGCAGGGCCACCCGGCCGCTGCGCTGCAGCTCGACGATGCCGAGCGACGAGAGCAGCTCCTCGAAGTCGTCGACCTTGGTGGGGTGGCCCTCGAGCGACACCGTCAGCCGGGTGCGGCTGACGGCCAGGATGCGTCCCTCGAAGATCTGGACCAGCTCCACGACCTGGCGCCGGTCGGCGGGGCCGGCGTCCACCGTGGCCAGCAGGAGCTCCCGCTCGACCGCCTCGCGGGGGTCGAGCTCGCTGATGCGCACCACGTTGACCAGCTTGTCGAGCTGCTTGACGATCTGCTCCAGGGGCGAGGACTCCACGTCGACCACGATGGTGATGCGGCTGAAGCGCTCGTCGTCGGTGGGGGCCACGGCCAGGGAGAAGATGTTGTAGCCCCGGCGGGAGAACAGGTTGGCCACCCGGCTGAGCACGCCGGCCTTGTTCTCCACCAGCACCGAGAGGGTGTGGTGGGCGACCCCGGTGTCGCTCGCCATCAGAGCCCCGGCCGGGTCGGGAGGGGCTGGAACTCGGGCACCTGGATGTCGTCGTTCGAGTGGCCGGCGGCGACCATCGGGAACACCTTCTCCCGGCTGTCGGTGCGGAACTCCACCACCACCGGGCGGTCGTCGATCTCGTTGGCCTTGTCGATCACCGGCTGGATCTCCTCCGGCGACTCCGCCCGCAGGCCGACGCACCCCATGGCCTCGGCCCACTTCACGTAGTCGGGCAGGTCGGGCGACAGG
>JAUJNP010000001.1:214981-297302 GCA_030448105.1 Acidimicrobiales bacterium
CTCCTGGGCCGTCATCTGGAAGCAGCCGTCGCCGTCGACGGCCCACACCATGCGGTCGGGGCGGCCCACCTTGGCGCCGATGGCGGCGGGCACCGAGAAGCCCATGGTGCCGAGCCCGCCCGAGTTCACCCAGGTGTAGGGGTGGCGGAACCTCCAGTACTGGGAGGCCCACATCTGGTGCTGCCCGACGCCCGAGCACAGGATGGTGTCCTCCGGCACCGACTCGCGCAGGTGCTCCAGCACCATCTGGGGCTTGAGGGAGTCGCCCTCCACATGGGGCTCGTAGGCGAGGGGGTACTGCTCCTGCCAGCCGCTGATGGTGGAGCGCCACGCCGAGCGGTCCGGCGCTTCGGCGCCGCCGTCGATCAGCCAGCGCACCGCCTTCACCAGCTCGGTGATCACCAGGCGGCAGTCGCCGTTGATGGCCACGTCGGGCACCCGCACCTTGCCCAGCTCGGCCGGGTCGATGTCGACGTGGATCACCTTGGCGTCGGGGGCGAAGCCGCTCACCTTGCCGGTGATGCGGTCGTCGAAGCGCGACCCGAGGGCGATCAGCAGGTCGCTGCGCTGCATCGAGGTGACCGCGGTGTAGTTGCCGTGCATGCCCGGCATGCCGAGGCAGAGGGGGTGGTCGTCGGGGAAGGCGCCGCGGGCCATGAGGGTGGTGACCACGTGGATGCCGGTCAGCTCGGCCAGCTCCCGGAGCGCCTCGGCCGCCCGGGCCTTGAGGATGCCCCCTCCGGCGTAGATCACCGGCCGCGACGAGGCGAGGATCAGCTCGGCCGCCTCCCGGATCCGGGCCGGGTCGCCCACCGTGTTCGGCCGGTAGCCGGGCAGGGCGTCGGCCACCTCGGTGTCGGTGGGCCAGTGCCAGTCCATGGCCGAGGCCGGGTTCTGGGGGTCGACGATGTCCTTGGGCAGGTCGATGAGCACCGGCCCCGGGCGCCCGGTGGTGGCCAGGTGGAACGCCTCGCGCACCACGAGGGGGATGTCGGCGGCCGAGGTAACTAGGAAGTTGTGCTTGGTAACCGACTGCGTGATGCCGGTGGTGTCGCACTCCTGGAAGGCGTCGGTGCCGATGGCCGGCAGCGGCACCTGGCCGGTGATGCACACCATCGGGATCGAGTCCATGTAGGCGTCGCAGAGGGGGGTGACGATGTTGGTGGCGGCCGGCCCGCTCGTCACCATGGCCACACCGGGCTGGCCGGTGGCGTGGGCGTAGCCCTCGGCCATGTGCCCGGCCCCCTGCTCGTGGCGCACGAGGATGTGGCGGATGGGTGAGTCGATGATCGGGTCGTAGACCGGCAGGATGGCCCCGCCGGGCAGGCCGAACATCACCTCCACGCCCTCCATCTCGAGCGCCTTGATGAGGGCCTGACCACCGTTGAGCTCCATGAACCTGCCTTTCGGGGGGTGGGCACCGGCGTCGCACCGGGCCCGAAAACGACGACGACCTCCCGGCTGGGAGGTCGGAGGCGCACGCGGGGGTGGGACGTGCGCTAGTGGAGCAGTACGACCAGGGAGGGGGCGGGCACGAGGGCGAGTATAGGTTTGGCCGGCCCGAGTGTGGCAAGCTGCTCCCGGACTGGGAGAGGAAAGCGGGCAGACCCGTCGAATCCCCCAGGAGGCGAGCCGATGGAGGGGATGCACGTGCGCATGCAGCTTCGTGGAGCGGGGCGGGCGATGGCAGCCATCACCTTCGGGCTCCTCGTCATGGCCGGCTGGCAGGCCGCCACTTCCGCCAGCCCGCGCAGCGCCGGCCAGGACTACGGCGGCGAGTGCCCCACCTCCACCACCGACTACTACGGCGGATACGAGGGCTGCGAGACCACCACCACCGGCACGGCCAGCACCGACACCACCACCAACCCCAACGACACGGTGTTCCCCAGCGACACTGCCACTCCTGCACCCTCCGGGGAGCCCCTGGCTCGCACCGGCCCTCCCGACTACGCCCTCCCGCTGGCCGCTGCGGCCACGCTGATCGCCCTCGTCGGCGCCGGTGCCCTCGTCCGAGCCCGCTCCGCCCGCACCTGAATCGAACCGGCGCACCCGGCGCCTCGGCGCCGCTCTCCTCCTCGTCTTGGTCGCCCTCGGGCTGCTGACGGCCTGGGAGCTCTACACCGCGCGCCGTGACCTGCTGGCGGGCCAGGCCGAGCTGGGGAACCTCGACCTGCACACCGTCGACCGGGCCGGTGGGATCGGCGCGGTGGCCGGCCGAGTGGACGAGCGGGTGCAGCGGGCGGACCGCACCGTGCACCGCAGCGTCGGCCTGCGCCTGCTGGCGGCGGCGCCGCTGGTGGGAATCCAGGTGGGCGCGCTGAGCGACCTCACCGCCGCCACCGCCGATGTGAGCGGGCGGGCGGCCCGGGCGGCGGCGGCGGTGGAGACGTCGCTCGACCAGGGCGGGTCGCGCCCCGCCGGCCGCCTGCGCCTGCTCGACACCACCGCCCGCGAGCTGGCCGCCGTGCGGCGCGAGGTGCGGGCCACCCGGGTGCCCTCGGGGGGCCCCCTCGTCGCCCCCCCGCTGGCCGACGCCCGCCGCCAGCTCACCGACGAGTTGGCCGAGGCCGACCGCGACCTGGTACGGGGCATCGGCATCACCCGCTCCCTGCGCCGCTTCCTGGCCGGGCCCCGCCGCTACCTCGTCCTCGCGGCCAACAACGCCGAGATGCGCGGCGGAGGCGGGATGCCGCTCTCGGCGGGGGTGGCCCGGGTGTCCGGGGGTGAGATCGACCCGGGGGACTTCAACCAGACCGGCGACCTCAACCTCGGGGCGCGGGGGGTGGCCGCCCCGGCCGACCTCCAGGCGCTCTACGGCTTCTTCGGCATCGGCCGCGAGTACCGCAACGCCACCGCCTCGCCCAACTTTCCCCGCACCGCGCCGCTGGTGGCGGCCATGGCCGCCCGCACCCCCGAGCGGGGTCCCGTCGACGGGGTGGTGATGGTCGACGTGGTGGCCCTGCGGGCCATGCTGGCGGCGGTCGGGCCGGTGCAGCTCGACGGCTTCCGCTACACCGCCGACAACGTGGCCGAGCGGGTCCTGCACGAGAACTACCTCGACCTCACCAACCGCAAGACCAGGGTCGACCACCAGGCCCGCCTGGCCACCGCCATCTTCGACGTCATGAACAACCGCCCGTTCCCGGTCACGACCCTCGCCGCCGGCCTGGTCGACGCGGCCAGGGGCCGTCACGTGCTGGCCTGGTCCCGGGACGAGCGCGAGCAGGCCCTCTGGGACCAGCTCGGCATCACCGGCGAGCTCGACCCCGACGGCCTGATGATCAGCGTCGAGAACAACAGCGGGAGCAAGCTCGACTGGTTCGTGCAGCCGACCACTGTGATGCAGACGCGGCGGGGCGCGGCCGGCACCACCCGGGTCAGCCTGAGCGTCGCCGTGGCCAACCCGAAGCGCAAGCTCGAGGCGTCCTACGTGGAGACGTCGTTCCTCGGCGCCCTCAAGCTGGGACAGCACCGGGTGGTGCTCGCCGTCTACCTGCCGCGCGAGGCCACCGACGTTTCCACCGACGGGACGCCCATCTTCATCGCCGGCCCGGACCCGCCGATGCGGGCCGTGCTGCTGCGCTACGTGGTGGATTTCGCCAGCACCCGCTGGGTGAGGGTGTCGTTTACCCTGCCGCCGCGCTTCGGTTCGCTCCGGCTGCTTCCCGGGGGCAGGTACAACCCGATGGTGGTCTGGAACGACGGCGTGCCGACCTCCGACGCGGTCCCGGTCGAGCTGGTCTGGCGCCGCGACGACGAGGTCGCGTGACCGTGCCCATGTCCGGCGGCGGGGTGTGGTGAGGCGGCGCATCGGCGGCCACGAGGTCACCGGGGTGCTGGGCACCGGGGCCGACGGCGTCGCCTACCTGGCCCTCCCCGCCGAGCGCCTGTCCTCGGCCACCACCCCGGTGGTGGTGACCGTGCTGGCCGGCCCGGTCGACGACCTGGCCTTCGCCCGCGCCCGCGCCGTCCTCGACCTCGCCGCCGCGGTGGGCGCGCCCCATGTGGCGACGCTGCACGAGGCGGGCCGGGACGGCGGCGCCGTGTTCCACGTCCGCGACCACCTTCCCCTCGGTTCGCTGGCTGCCCCTGCCATCGCCCTCAACCGCACCGGCGGGCTTCTCGCCCTGGCCGGCGCCGCCCGGGCGACCGAAGCCCTCCACCAGGCCGGCCTCGCCCACCGGGGCCTCGGCCCGGGCGCCGTGCTGCTCCACCCCGACGGCATCCGGCTGGGGCCGCCGCGGCTGGCGCACCTGCTGGCCCCTGGGCGCACCCTCACCGCGGCGGCCGCCGCCGGGGCGGTCGAGTACATGGACCCGGCGCTGGTACGGGGCGAGCGGGCCGGGCGCAGCGCCGACGTCTGGTCGCTCGGGGCCATGCTGCACCGGGTCCTCACCGGCACCGGGATCTACGGCGCGACGCCCGATGCCGACCCGGTGGCGTGCGTCCGCCGGGTGCTGGCCACGCCCCCCGTCCTGCACCAGGGGCTCTCCCATGCGGAGGCCGAGGTGGTGCGGGCCTGCCTCGAACCCGACCCCGGCAGCCGGTTGGCCACCGCCGCCGAGCTGGCCGACCGGATCGACGCCCTTGGAGGTGCACGGTGATCCTCGAGACCGCCCGCCTGGTCCCCTTCCCCGGCGAGTCCGCCCTGGTGGCCCGCTTCGGCTCGGTCGTGGCCGTCTGCGGCGCCAGCGGCGACCTCGACGCCATAGCCGAGCTGGTCGACCGGTGCCGGGTGGCGGCCGGGGAACCGACGCCGGGGCCGGTGGTCACCCGTTCGCTGGCCGCCCTGGTGGCCACCCGCGACCACTCCCGGGTGCCGCCGTTCGCGGCCGTCGCCCAGGGCGACGACGGGTTGGCGGTGGTGGCCTTCGGTGGGGTCGAGGTGGTGGCCCACGGTGGCGCCGGCGTGGCCGAGCCCGTCACCGGTCGCGGACAGGTGGGCACAGTGGAGGCGAGCTGGCCCGGGCCGGTCGGAGCCGTCACCATCGCCTTCGCCGACAGCGGGCCGGCGCCCATGGTGGTGCCCGACGGGGTGGTCCACCTGGCCCTGGGCGTGGTGCCCGGCGCCGGCGCCGCCCTGGTGGCGCCGGGCTACGACCCCACCCCTCCACCCCTGGCACCCCCCGCCGGTGCGGCCGCCACCGAGCCCGTGCCCGCCAGTGCGAGTGCGACCGGGCCAGTGGCCGCCGGTGCGGCGAGGGCGGGTGGGCCCGTGCCCGAAGCACTCGATGTCGTGGGGCTGGGCGTCGGGAAGGACCCCACGGCCGCCGAGCCCCTCCCGGTGGCTCCGGCACCCCCCGAGCTGCGCCGGGCCGAACCGGCGCTGGGACCGGTGGCAGCGCCGGTGGTGGAGGACGGCCGGCCCTGCCCCCGCGGCCACTTCAACGATCCTCGCGCCAGGTTCTGCGCCGCCTGCCGGGCCGCCATGGCGCCGGCGACGCCGACCGTCGCGGGGCCCCGGCCGCCCCTCGGAGTGCTCATCTTCGACGACGGCACCACGTGGGCGTTGACCGCCGACTTCGTCATCGGTCGCCAGCCCGACGTGAGCGAGGCGGTGCAGCGGGGCGACGCCCTCCCCCTTCCCGTCGAGGACCCCGAGCGCTCGCTGTCGCGGGCCCACGCCCAGATCCACCTCTCGGGCTGGGACGTCCACTTCACCAACCTGAGCACCACCAACGGGTCGTTCCTGTGGGACGCCGGCCGGGCCGAGTGGCGGCCCCTGCCCACCGGTGAGCCGTTGGTGCTCGAACCCGGCGCCCGCATCGGCCTCGGCCGGCGCCAGGCGGTCTACGAGCGCTGAGCGGTCACTGGTTCACGAGTGACCGCCGACCGCCCGGCGGAGACGGGCCAGGCGGCGGTCCCACTCGGCGCCCACCTCGGCCATCCACGCCACCGCCTCGGTGAAGGGCGCCGGGGTGAGCCGGTAGCGCTGCTCCCGGCCGGCCCGCTCGGGGCTCACCAGGCCGGCGTCGGCCAGAACCTGGAGGTGCTTGGCCACCGCTTGGCGGGTGACCGGCACCTCCCCGGCCAGCTCGGTGGCGGTGGCGGTGCCTCGAGAGGCCACCGCCTCGAGCACCGCCCGCCGGGTCGGATCGGACAGGGCGGCGAAGACCGGACCCGGATCGGCCACGTCAGCCGGGGAGGTCGGCGGCGGACACGTCAGGCGGGCACGCAGGTCAGGCGGGCACGCAGGGCCGGGCCAGCACCGTCAGCTCGAGACCGAGCAGGCGGTCGGCCCAGACGTCACCGTCCAACCCGAGCGCGCAAGGTCGCCCGCCGGCCCGCACCACCGGCACCTCCACCACCGTGAGCCGGGTGCGGGGGCCATCGGCGTCGAGGGTGAAGTCGAGGGTGAAGGTGACGCGGCTGGCGTCGGTGGGCCGCTCCACCGGCCACCAGGTGAACCCGAAGCGCCGGCCGGGCTCGACCTCGTCGACCACCAGCCGGTGACGGGCGCCCCCGGTGGGCCTCACCCGTCCGGGAGTTCCGGGCTCGGGCACCAGCTCGACCTCCTCGCCGAGCCAGCCGGCGAGCCCCTCGGGCTCGGTCAGCAGGGCCCACACGTCCTCCACCGAGGCTTCCAGCTCCACGGTGCGGCGCACGACCTGTTCCACCACCATCTCGACCTCCCTTGGACATCCAGCAACCGCATGGTTGCACATCGGCGGTGTCACGGCTACCTTCGCAATCGTCCGGTTGCACGTGCGACGACAGGAGCACCCGTGTCCCACCTGCTGATCCCCACCGTCATCGAGCAGAGCCCCCGAGGCGAGCGGGCGTTCGACATCTACTCCCGGCTGCTCACCGAGCGCATCGTGTTCCTCACCGGTCCCCTCGACGACGCCGTGGCCAACCTGATCATCGCCCAGCTCCTGCACCTCGAAGCCGAGAACCCCGACAAGGACGTGCGCCTCTACATCAACTCCCCGGGCGGAGACATGACTGCCCTCTTCGCCATCTACGACACCATGCAGGTGCTGCGGGCCGACGTATCCACCGTCTGCATCGGCCAGGCGGCATCGGCGGGAGCGGTGATCCTCGCCGGAGGGGCGGCCGGGAAGCGCTTCGCCCTGCCCAACGCCCGGGTGCTCATCCACCAACCCCACGGCGGCGCCCAGGGCCAGTCGGCCGACATCGAGCTGCAGGCCCGGGAGATGGTTCTGCTGCGGGAGCGGATGGTGGAGGCGCTGGCCCACCACACCGGCCAGAGCGTGGAGCGGATCCGCACCGACATCGACCGCGACTACATCGTCCGCGGCGAGGCGGCCATCGCCTACGGACTGGTCGACCACGTCCTGACCAAGCCGGAGCTGCGCTCGGTGGAGACCGCCGTCGCCCGCTGACGGTCGGGTGACCGCGCCGCGCCGGCGCCGGTGCCGCGGCACCATGGGGGCATGGCCGGCGCCGCCGTCCGCGTGGAGGGCCTCACCCACCGCTTCCCCACCCGGCGCGGCCCGCTACCCGTGCTGGAGTCGGTGGAGCTCGAGATCGCCGCCGGCGGCTACGCCAGCCTCATGGGCCCGTCCGGTGCCGGCAAGTCCACCCTCCTGTCGTTGATCGGGGGGCTGGAGCCGGCCCAGCACGGCACGGTCGAGGTCGGGGGTGACCGCCTGGCCGGCCTGTCGCGGGACGGTTTGGCCGCCTTCCGGCGCCGCACCGTGGGATTCGTCTTCCAGCACTTCGGGCTGCTCGAGGCGCTCACCGCCGCCGAGAACGTGGCCCTGGCCTGCGCCCTGACGGGCACGCCCCGGCCCGAGCGGCGCCGCCGCACCCGTGAGCTGCTCGCGGCGGTCGCCCTCGCCGAGCGAGCCGAGCACCGGCCGGCCGAGCTCAGCGGCGGTGAGCGCCAACGGGTGGCCATCGCCCGCGCCCTCGCCAACCGGCCCCGGTTGGTCCTGGCCGACGAGCCCACCGGCAACCTCGACGACGACAGCACGATGCGTGTCATGGGCCTGCTCGAGTCCTTGCCCGCCGAGCACGGCTGCACGCTCGTCCTGGTCACCCACGACCGGTCGCTCGCCGCCCGCGCCGCGCTCCGCCTCGAGCTCCACGACCGCCGCCTACACGCTGCCGCGGCATGACCTGGCGCGACGCCTTGGCGCTGGCGCTTACCGGCGTGCGCCGTCGGCTGGGCCGCGCCACCCTTACGGTGGCGGCGGTCGCCCTCGCCGCCGCCCTGCTCACCGCCCTCTTGACCATCGCGGGCACGGCCGAGACGAGGGTGCTTGACGAACTGTCCCGGGGCGGGCCCCTCGCCGGGATCCAGGTGGCGGCGGCCGAGCCCGACCCTGGCCAGGTCGACCAGGACGATCCCGAGCCGGGACCGCCCAAGGTGCTCGACGACCGCGCCCGCCGGCGCATCGCCGCCCTCCCCGAGGTCCGCTCCGTGATCCCGGTGGTGACGGCCCGGATGTACGTGGTGGCGCCCGCCGAGCGGCCCGACGGCCGCCGGCTCGACCCGTTCCTCGAGACTGCGGTGGGGATCGACCTGTCCCAGCCCAGCCGGCTGCCGGTCACCGTCGTCGCCGGTCGGCTCCCCGCCCCCGGGTCGGCCACCGAGGTGGCCGTCACCTCAGGGTGGCTGGAGCGCCTGGCCATCGACGGCGGCGACGCCGCCACCGTGCTCGGCACCGAGATCGAGGCGGCGGCCGGGCGCCTCGACGGTGGCCCCGGGCCCGACGCCGTGCGGGGCCGATGGGTTCGCCTGGAGATCGTGGGGGTGGTGGCCCAGGAGGCGGCCTCGGCGAACCTGCTCGTTCCGCTGGCCCAGACCACTGCCGCCCGCCGGTGGACGGCGGCGGGAACCGACGGCGGGCGCCGGCTCGGCCTGTCACCGTCGCCCTACGACGGCCTGCTGGTGGTGGCCGACGGCCTCGACGCCGTGGCCCGGGTGCGGGCCCGGATCACCGAGGTCGGCTACTCCACCAGCGCCCCCGAGAACCTCATCGCGTCGGTGGAGCGCTACGTCGGCGTGGTGGAGATCGTGCTCACCGCCATCGGCGGGATCGCCCTGCTCGTCGCCGGGTTGGGCATCACCAACGCGTTGCTGGCGGCGGTGCGCGAGCGGCGCCGGGAGATCGGCGTGCTCAAGGCCATCGGCGCCCGTGACCGCGACGTGCTGGCCGTCTTCCTGGTGGAGGCGGCCGGGCTCGGCCTGGTCGGCGGGGTGCTCGGTGCGGCCGCCGGCTACGTCAGCGCCCGGGCGGTGGGCGGCGTGGTGAACGGCTACCTCCACGAGCAGGGCCTGGTGGGGGTGACGCCGGGGACACCGGTCGGCGTGCTGTTCGGGGTGGTGGCCGGCTCGGTGGCGCTGGCCCTGCTCGGCGGCACGCTGCCCGCCCTGCGGGCCGCCCGCCTCCCGGCCCGGGAGGCGGTGGGGGGCACGTGACTCCTCCCAACCGGCCGGCCGGCACCGCCCGCACCGCCCGTCCCGCCCGTCTAGCGCGCCTGGCGCGGACCGCGCTCGTCCTCGTCGCCGTCTCCACCATCGTCGCCTGCCAGAGCGGCGCTCCGGCGGGCAAGGGCACCAGCGCCCGCCGGCCCGCAGCAGAGGGGCCGCCGGTGGTCTACGTGGCCGTCGGCGGTGCGGAGACGACCGGCCGGGGTTTGGCCGACCCGCTCCGGGAGGCGTGGTCGCAACGCCTCTACCGCCAGGCCTTCCCCCGCCGGACGGTGCACGTGAACCTGGCCGAGACAGGGGCCACGGTGGAGCGGGCGCTGGCCGACCAGGTGCCCGGGGCGCTGGCCCTCGAGGTCACGGTGGCGACGGTCTGGCTGGGGGCGGCCGACGCCGAGGTGCGGACGCCGCCGGCGCGCTTCCGCGCCGGGTTGGAGCAGGTGGTCGAGCGGCTGGGCCGGGGCGGGAGGGCTCGGGTCCTGCTCCTCCTCGGCCCCGCGCCGTTCGCCGGCGGCACCAGCCCGATGGCCGCCGAGGTGCGGGCGGTGGCGGGCCGGACCACCGCAGAACTGGTCGACCTGACCGGCATCGACCTCGGCGAGGCCCGCGCCCAGCAGCAGGTGGCCGACCGGGTCGCCGACGTGCTGGGCCCGGTCCGCTAGGAGGCGAAGCCGAAGCAGATGTCACAGCTGCGAAGTCCGCCAGGCGTAGCAGCACCAAGCGTGACACCCAGATCGGCGAAGCCGGCGGAGGCGAAGCCGAAGCAAATGTGACGGGTTAGGCCTCGGTGATGGCGCCGCGCTCGGCCCCCGAAGCCAGCCGGGCGTACTTGGCCAGCACGCCGCTGGTGTAGCGGGGCTGGGGCACCTTCCAGGCGGCCCGGCGGCGCTCGAGCTCGGCCGGGGCGACGTCGAGGTCGATGGTGTGGCCGACCACGTCGATGACTACCCGGTCGCCGTCGCGCACCAAGGCGATGGGGCCGCCGTCGATCGCCTCGGGGGCGACGTGGCCCACGCAGAAGCCGTGCGTGCCCCCCGAGAAGCGCCCGTCGGTGACGAGGGCGGCGTCGCTGCCCCGCCCCGCGCCCTTCATGGCCCCGGTGACGGCCAGCATCTCCCGCATGCCCGGCCCTCCCTTGGGGCCCTCGTAGCGGATCACCACCACGTCGCCGGCGGCGATGCGCCCGGCGATGATCGCCTCCATGGCGCCGTCCTCGCCGTCGAACACCCGAGCCGGCCCCTCGAAGTGGTCGACGTCGATGCCGGCCACCTTCACCACCGAACCACGGGGCGCCAGCGTGCCGGTGAGCACGGCGATGCCGCCGACGGCGTGGATCGGCCGGTCGAGGGGGCGGACCACGTCGCCGTCGGGCGCGGGCGGATCGAGGGCGGCCAGGTTCTCGCCCACGGTGCGGCCGGTGACGGTGAGGCAGTCGCCGTGGAGCAGGCCGGCGTCGAGCAGTTCCCGCATCACCACGGGGATGCCGCCGATGCGGTCGACGTCGGCCATGTGGTAGCGGCCGTGGGGCCGGGTGTCGGCGATATGGGGTACCCGGGCGGCCACCCGGTTGAAGTCGTCGAGGGCGAGGTCCACCCGCGCCTCGGTGGCGATGGCCAGCAGGTGGAGCACGGCGTTGGTGGAGCCACCGAGGGCCATCACCACGGCGATGGCGTTCTCGAAGGCCTCCTTGGTCAGGATCCGCCGGGGCCGCAGGTCCGCTTCGAGCAGGGCGACGACGGCCCGGCCGGACTCGAAGGCGGAGTCGTCCCGGCGACGGTCGACCGCCGGCGGCGACGCGCTGGCGGGGAGCGACATGCCGAGGGCCTCGGCCACCGACGCCATGGTGTTGGCGGTGAACATCCCCGCGCAGCTGCCCTCGGTGGGGCAGGCGTTGCGCTCGATGGCGTCGAGCCCGGCATCGTCGAGCGTGCCGGCGGCGTTGGCTCCGACCGCCTCGAACACGCTGACCACATCGAGGGCGGCGCCGTTGTGGTGGCCGGGCAGGATGGATCCGCCGTAGACGAACACCGACGGCAGGTCGAGGCGGGCGGCGGCCATGAGCATGCCCGGCAACGACTTGTCGCAGCCGGCCAGGGTGACGACGGCGTCGAAGCGCTCGGCGTGCACCATGGTCTCCACCGAGTCGGCGATGACCTCCCGGCTGACCAGCGAGGCCCGCATGCCCTCGTGACCCATGGAGATGCCGTCGCTCACGGCGATGGTGGTGAACTCGATCGGGAACCCGCCGGCCGCCCGGACGCCGTCCTTGGAGCGCTGGGCCAGGCGCCCGAGGGGCATGTTGCACGGCGTGACCTCGTTCCACGACGACGCCACCCCCACCTGCGGTCGCTCCCAGTCGTCGTCTGTCATCCCGATGGCCCGCAACATGGCCCGGGCCGGTGCCCTCGAAGGGCCGTCGGTGACCTCCCGGGAGCGGGGCCGGAGGTCGACTTGCCTGCCTTCTGGGGTTGCCTCTGGTGGCATTGGGCCAGGCTACGACGCGCTGGCCCCTACGCTCGTCGGGTGCTCCCACCCCGTCCTCGAGCCCGCCGCGCCGTCCCGTCACCGCTAACCGCCCGGGTGGGCGTGCTGGTGGTGGCCCTCACCCTGCTCGCCGCCTGCGGCACCGACGACGATGACGGAAGCGGCGCCGAGCGGGCGGGCCGGCGCAGCGACGGCGCCGCCGACCGGTCCCGCACCACCGCCACCACCGCCACCACCCGGCCCTCCACCACCACCACCACCGCCCCCCGGGAGCTGCCCGGCGGCGGCCGGGAGATCTTCCCCGCCCGCCGGGTGGTGGCCTACTACGGCAACGCCACCTCGCCGGCCCTCGGCGTGCTGGGCGAGACGGGCCCCGAGGAGGCGGCCGCCCGGGTGGCGCTGGCGGCCCAGCCCTTCGCCCAGCCCGGCCGGCCGGTGCTGGGCGCGTTCGAGCTCATCGTGTCGGTGGCCCACCGGTCCCCCGGCGCCGACGGCGACTACAGCAGCCCCACCGACGCGTCGGTGATCCTGCCGTGGCTCCAAGCGGCCCGCGCCCACGACATGCTGCTCCTGCTCGACGTGCAGCCAGGGCGGGCCTCGTTCGTGGACGAGGTCAAGCGCTACGAGGCGCTCCTGCGTGAGCCCGACGTGGGCCTGGCCCTCGACGCCGAGTGGCGCATGGCGCCCGGCGAGGTCCCCGGCACGGTGATCGGGCAGGTGTCGGCGGCCGAGGTGAACGAAGTGTCGGCGTGGCTGTCGCTCATCGTGGCCGAGGGCAACCTGCCCGAGAAGTTGTTCGTGCTCCACCAGTTCACCGCCGACATGCTCCCTGACCGCCCCGCCGTGGTCGACCGGCCGGGGTTGGCCACCGTCCTGCACATCGACGGCTTCGGCAGCCAGGCCCAGAAGCTGGAGAAGTACGCGCAGCTCCACGCCAAACCCCCCTTCGCCAATGGCCTCAAGCTGTTCTACGACGAGGACATCGACATGTTCACGCCGCCCGAGGTGCTCGGCCTGGTCCCCGCCCCGGACCTCATCACCTACCAGTAACGGGCGGGGGCCCTGGCGGGCGGTGAACCCGTAACCTCCTGCCCGTGAGCGTCGCCGCCGCCACCCCGGTCGCACCGGTCGTGCGGGCCGAGGGGGTGGTGAAGCACTGGGGGCGCACGCCGGCGCTGGCCGGGGCCACCCTCGCGATCAGCGGCGGCGTCACCGGTTTGCTCGGCGCCAACGGATCGGGCAAGACCACCCTCCTCGGGCTGCTGCTGGGGCTGCACCCCCCGGACCGGGGCCGCCTGGAGGTGCTGGGACTCGACCCCACCCGCGCCGGGCCCGAGGTGCGCGAGCGGGTGGGCTACTCCCCCGAGCACCACTCCCTGCCGGGCGACGTGAAGGCGGTGGACTTCGTCCGCCACATCGCCGAGCTCCACGGCCTGCCCCGGCGGGAGGCGACCGGACGGGCCAGCGACGTCCTGTGGCAGGTTGGCCTGGGTGAGGAGCGGGTGCGACCCCTCGGCACCATGTCCACCGGGCAGCGCCAACGGGTGAAGCTGGCCCAGGCCATCGTCCACGACCCCGTGCTGGTGCTCCTGGACGAGCCCACCGAGGGCCTCGACCCGGTCCAGCGCGACGACATGTTGCGCCTCATCGCGCGCATCGGCGCCGACTTCGGCATCCACGTGCTGCTCAGCTCGCACGTGCTCGACGAGGTGGAACGGGTCTGCGACAACGCCGTGATCCTCCACGCCGGCCAGGTGGTGGCGGCGGGACCCCTCGACGAGTTGCGCTCGGGAGGAGGCGGCGTGGTGGTGGAGGTCGACGGCGACGTGCGCCCGGTGGTCGACGCCCTCCGGGGGCGAGGCGCCACCCTGCACTGGGACGGCACCCGGCTCTACGTGAGCGGGCCGCAGGACGGCCCCGCGCTCGACGTGGTCGAGGTGGCCGACCTCGTGCGCGACGTACTCGCCGACCTGGGCGTGGCCGTGCGTCGGCTCCAGCCCCGCACCCTCACCCTCGAAGAGGTGTTCCTCGGTGCGGGGCGCACGGGTGGCCAGGCGGTCGAGGTGGCCGACCCCGCCCCGCAGCCGGCGGTGGGCGGGTGACCGCCCGGATCCTCGACCGGGGCTACCGCCGCTACTCGGGTGAGCGCCGGGGCGTGGTCGGCGCGGTGCGCACGCTCGTGCTGCACTCGGTGCAGCGGGCCCTCGGGCTCCGGCGCAGCGCATGGGCCAAGGTCCTGCCCTTCGGCACCGTGCTGTTGGCCTACGTGCCCGCCATCGTGTTCGTGGGTGTGGTCTCCCTGTTCCCCGCCCGCGAGATCCGCGACCTGGTGCTGCCGAGCTACGCCTCGTACTTCGGCTACGTCCAGCTGCTGGTGGTGCTGTTCGTGGCCTTCGTGGCTCCCGAGATCCTCTGCACGGACCGTCGCACCGGCATGCTGGGCGTGTACCTCGCCTCGCCCCTCACCCGCGACACCTACCTCGTGGCCAAGGCGCTGGCCACGGCCGGCGTCCTCGCCTTCGTCACCATCGGCCCCCCGCTGGTGATGCTCGTCGCCTTCATCATCCAGGGCGAGGGCCCCGACGGCCCCGGCGACGTGGCCCTCACCCTGGCCCGCATCTTCGGGGCGGGGCTGGCCATCTCGGTGCTCTACACCGCCTTCTCGATGGGGCTCTCCAGCCTCACCGACCGCAAGGCGTTCGCTACCGCCGGGCTCATCCTCTTCTTCTTGATGAGCAACGTCGTCACCGGCGTGCTGGTGGGCGCGCTCGGGCTCGCCGAGAACGCCATCGTGTTGAACATCTTCTTCCTGCCCTTCGCCCTGGTCGAGAAGATCCACGGGGAGTCGGTCCGCTTCCCGGACGTCACCACCGCCGCCTGCGTGCTCGGCGCCCTGGCCTGGACGATGGTGTGGGCCGCGGTGTGCCGCAGCCGTTACGCCCACCTGCAGGTGACCCGGTGAGCGCGGATCCCATGACCGAGCCCATGATCGAAGTCGACGGCGTCTCGAAGTGGTTCGGCGACGTGGTGGCGGTGTCGGAGGTGTCGTTCACCGTCGGCGCCGGGGTGACCGCCCTGCTCGGTCCCAACGGCGCCGGCAAGTCCACCATGCTGCGCCTGCTGTGCGGGCTGGTGGCCCCCGACCGGGGCCGGCTGCGGGTGCTCGGCCGCGACCCCCGGGTGGATCTCGACGTGCTGCGCCACATCGGGCTGGTGCCCCAGCAGGAGACGGTGTTCGAATCCCAGGACGCGCTCGAGTTCGTCCGCCTCGCCGCCGTGCTGCACGGCGTGGACGGGCCCGATGCGGCCGCCCGGTCCGCCCTGGCCACCGTCGAGCTCGACCCCGACGACCGCCGCCGGCTCAGCACCTACTCCCGGGGGATGCGCCAGCGGGTCAAGGTGGCGCAGGCCATCGTGGGCAACCCCACGGTGATCGTGCTCGACGAGCCCCTCACCGGCCTCGACCCCCGCCAGCGCCGCCACATGACCGAGCTGTTCCACGCCTTCGGCGACCAGGGCCGGTGCGTGATCGTGTCCAGCCACGTGCTCGAGGAGGTGGAGCGCTTCGGCTCCAACGTGCTCGTCATCGCCCAGGGCCGCCTGGCCGCCGAGGGCGACTTCCGCGCCATCCGCGACCTCATGGACGACCGTCCCCACCGGCTGCGGATCCGCACCGACCAGCCCCACCGGGTGGCCGGGCACCTCCTCGCCGCCGGCACGATCATGGGCATCGAGATGGTCGACGCCGACACCGTGCTGGTGGAGACCACCGAGGTGGCCGCGTTCCGCCGCTCGGTCGCCGCCGTGGCCCGCCAGGTCGACGCCCACCTGTGGGAGGTCGTGCCCCTCGACGACGACCTCGACTCGGTGTTCCGGTACCTGGTGGGCCGGCCGTGATCGCCCCCAGCGTCTCGCCGGCTCCCGCTCCGGCCCCCGGCGCGGCCCGGGCCCGCCCTGGCGGCGTCTTCCTCGCCATCTACCGGCTGGTCCTGCGCAACCAGGTGACGACCGGGCGCATCGTGGCCGTGGCCGCCCTCGGCCTGCTCGGGGTGCTGCTGGGCTTCGGGTTGGCGGCCAGCGATCCCGTCGACCCGGTGGATGCCGGCACGAACCTGATCGACCGCTACGGGCTGCAGGTGCTCGTGCCGGTCGTGGCCCTGGTGTTCGCTTCCTCCACCCTCGGCGACCTGGTGGACGACCGCACCCTCGTCTACCTGTGGCTGCGACCGGTGCCCCGGGTGACGGTGGCGGCGGCGGCCGCCCTCGCCGCCTTCACCGTGTGCCTGCCGGCGGTCACCGTGCCCCTCGTGCTCTCCGCGCTCCTCACGGGCGCGGGATCCGCCCTGGTCGGGGGCACGGCAGTGGCCGCCGCCGTCGGGGTGGCCGGTTACGTGGGCATGTTCACCGCCCTGGGGATCCGGTTCCGCCGGGCCCTCGTGTGGGGGCTGGCCTACATCCTGCTGTGGGAGGGGTTCGTGGCCAACGCCTCCCGCACCGCCAGCCGCCTCTCACTGCGGGCCTACACCCGTTCGGTGGTCTCGGAGTACACCGGGATCGGACTCGACCAGGCCAACCTCAGCCTCGCCGTGGCCATCGCCGTCCCGCTGCTGGTGGCGGCGGTGATGGTGCTCCTCACCGCCCGCCGCCTCGCCTCCGCCGACATCGACTGAGTGCACCCCGGGTGACGCTGCGCAGCCGCCAGGCGGAGCAGCACCGCAGCACCGACCGTCAGATCCTGCGGCTGGCCTTCCCGGCGTTCCTGGCGCTGGTGGCCGAGCCGCTCTACGTCCTGGCCGACACCGCCGTGGTGGGCCACCTCGGCACCCCGCAGCTGGCGGGGCTGGGGGTGGCGTCCAGCATCCTGCTCACCAGCTACGCCCTGTTCGTGTTCCTCGCCTACGGCACCACCGGGGCGGTGGCCCGGTTGCTCGGCGCCGGGGACCGGGCCGAGGCTGCCCGCCAAGCGGTACAGGGACTGTGGCTGGCGCTCGGCCTGGCCGTCATCGTGGGCGGGGTGCTGGTGGTGGCCGCTCCCGCCCTCGTGGGGGCGCTCGGCGCCGAGGGGGCGGTGCGCAGCAACGCCCTCGTCTACCTGCGCATCAGCCTGGTAGGGCTGCCCGCCCTGTTCCTCACCATGGCCGGCACCGGGTACCTCCGCGGCCTGCAGGACACCCGCACCCCGGTGGTGGTGGCGGTGGCCACCTCCGTGGCCAACCTGGCGATCCAGCTCGTGCTCATCGAGGGGTTCGACCAGGGCATCGGCGCGTCGGCCCTGGCCACCGTGCTGGCCCAGACCGGCGGCGCGGCGACCTACCTGTGGCGGGTGGGCTCGGAGGCCCGCCGGCTCGGCGTGTCCCTCCGGCCCGACCGGTCCGCCATCCGTCGGCTGGCCATGGTCGGCCGTGACCTGGTGATCCGCACCGCCGCCCTGCGGGCGTCGCTTCTGGCCGCCACCGCGGTGGCCACCCGCATCGGCACGGCGGACGTGGCCGCCCACCAGATCGCCTTCGAGCTGTGGAGCTTCCTCGCCCTGGCCCTCGACGCGGTGGCCATCGCCGGGCAATCCCTGACCGGCCACGCCCTCGGCGCCGGGGACCCCGAGGGTGCTCGGGTCGCCGGCCGGCGCATGCTGCAGTGGGGGGTGGCCGCCGGGGTGGTCTTCGCCGCCCTCATCGTGGCGCTGCGACCATGGCTGCCGGAGATCTTCACCGACGACCCCGCGGTGGCCGCGCTGGCGGCCTTCCTGCTGTGGTGGGTGGCGGTGCTCCAGCCCGTCAACGGCGTGGTGTTCGTGCTCGACGGCATCCTGATCGGGGCGGGCGACACCCGCTACATGGCAGGCGCGATGGTCGCCTCCATGGCTGCGTTCCTAGTCGCCGCCGGCGCGGTGGCCGTCACCGGGGCCGGCATCGGCTGGCTGTGGGCCGCTCTCGCCGTGCTCATGGTCGCCCGCCTGGCCACCCTCTTCACCCGCTTCCAGACCGGCGCCTGGGCCGTCCCCGGCGCCGCCCGCTGAACCCCGGCCTCGGCCGGGGCTCAGAACATGGTGGCGTTGAAGGGGGCGGGGGTGGTGGTGAAGAGGGCGTCGGCGCGGGCCACCGCGCCGGGGGTGCACTCCTCGATGCGGCCGGCGGCGGCCAGGTCGCGGAGGGCGACCCCGCCGAGGTAGATGCAACCGAGCTCCTCGGCGCCGAGGGTGAGGTCGGGGGTGGCGTCGGTGGGGGTGCACTCGGCGCCGTCGGGGCCACCGTCGAGGCGGAAACGGCCGCCCGACGCCGGCCGGAACTCGTCGACCACCTCGAGCACGAGCCCGTCGGGCACCGCGTAGCGGCGGGCGCCGAGGGCGGTCGGCACGTCGAGCACCCGAACCCAGAGGTAGTCGCCCAGCCCCGTGGTCCGCAGTCTGCGCGGTTCGACCAGCCGCCAGCGCAGCGGCTCGTCCACCGGGCGGACCTGACCCACCACCTTGGTGACCAGGTCGATGTCGAGCAGGTAGCGCCACAGCACGGCGTAGACGTCGTGGTCGGCGGCGACCAGGTCCGTGACGATCACCGTGCTGGCGGACCCGACGTCGTTCCAGGCGCTCTTCACCCGGTAGGTGGCATACCCGTCGGGGCGGCCGTCGGCCCCCTCGTGGAGGACCACGTAGAGGGCGCTGGCCCCGTTGCGCCGGCGCTCTCGGTCCCGCAACTTCTGCTCCCAGTACCGGTCACTGCGGCTCAGGGTGCCGGCCCGCTGGCGCCGGCATCGCTCGTAGGCCTCAGCCAGCGGTCCGGCCGCCTCGGCGGCCTGCACCATGCGCAACCGGCCCGGCGCCTGCGGGGGTACCCGGAAGGCGCTACGGGCCGTCTCCAACTCGACCGCCGCGTACCCCGTGGCCCACCCGTAGCCGTAGCGCCCGTAGATGCTCGTCTCCGAGGCGGTGAGCCCGGCCAGGGCCTCACCCCGATCGACGATGTCGTCGAGCTGGCGTTCCATCATCCGCCGCAGCAGGCCCTGGCGGCGGTGGGTGGCGGCCACCCCCACCATGGTGACCCCGGCCATGGCCATGGTGCCGCCGCCGGGCACGGTGAGGTCGAAGCTGAAGGCGCCGGCCGCCCCCACCCACTCGTCACCGTCGACCACGCCGAGGCTGCGCTCGGGCTCCCACACCAGGCGCTCGTCGTCGAGCGACTCGGCGCTCGGATCGGGCTCCCCGAAGGCACCGAAGACCGGGCGCAGGAAGTCGGCGAAGTCGTCCTCGGTGGGCACCCGCAGTTCCAATGGCACGGCCGGGCAGTCTTGCACCGGCACCGGCTGGGGGTCCCCGGGGTTTCGGTCAGTCGCCGCCGGCGGCGGCGCAGTCGATGATGGCCGCCTGGATCGGGGCGGGGAGGTTGGTGGGGTCGGGGTTGCGGGCGAAGTCCTCGAAGTCCTCGAAGGGCACGGTGGCGGCGATGCGGTCGTAGATGCAGCCGCAGATCTCGGTGGGCTGGCCGTTGCGGGCGCACCCCTCGACGAAGTCCCGCCGGGCCTCGGGCGAGTACCCGGCGGCGGTCGTCGGCGTCTCGGTGGTGCGGGCATCGGTGGTCGGCGTCGAGGTGGTGATCGCCCTGGTGGTGGTGGTGCGGGGGCCGGCCTCACGGTCACCGTCGCCCAGCCGGAGGGCCACCAGCACACCGGCGCCGGCGAGGAGCAGCACCGCCAGCGCCCCCACCGCCACCAGCGCACCCCGGCCGCCGAACCGCCCGGGGGGCGCGGCCGCCGGTGCCGGAGGAGCGGCGCCTCCGAGGGCGGAGGCCGAGGCGAACTGTGGTTGCGCCCCGGGCGGCGAGGTGGCCACGGTGCCGACCGCCGGCATCGGGGCGGCCAGGGTGGCGCCCGTCAGACCGACGAGATGACCCGCGTAACGAGCCGGCACAGCCGGGCCGGCGCTGGGCGCCGAGCGCAGGGTGGTGACGGCCAGCCCGTGGTCGCGCTGGATCTGCTGGAGCCACTGGCCCACCTCGACCGCCGAGGCCGGACGGTCAGCGGGCTCGCGGGCCATGAGGGCGGCGATGAGGCGGGCAAGGTCGGGCGGTAGGCCGAGCGGTTGCAGCGGGGGCGACGGCTCGGTGGCGATCCGGTACAGGATGGCGGCCACCGAGTCCTCGCCGCCGGTGGTGTACGGCGCCCGGCCGGCGGCGATGGCGTAGAGCGTGGCCCCGAGGCCGTAGAGGTCGCTGGCCGGGCTGGCGCGCTCGCCCCGAAGCTGCTCCGGGGCGGTGAAGGTGACGGTGCCGGTGAGGACCCCGGCCGCCGTGCGGCTGGTGTCGCCGAAGCGGGCGATGCCGAAGTCGGCCAGCTGGTAGTCGCCGACGCGGTCGGTGAGCACGTTGGCCGGCTTCACGTCGCGGTGCAGGATGCCGGCGGCGTGGGCGCCGGCCAGGGCGTCGGCCACCTGCACGCCCGCCTTGACCACCTCGGTCCAGGGAGCGGGGCCGTGGGCGGCCAGCTTGGCCTGCAGGGAGCCGGCGGGCAGGTGCTCCATGGCGAGGAACGGCCGGCCGTCGGCGGTGACGCCGGTGTCGTGCACGGTGACCACGTGGGGGTGCCAGGACAGCGATCCGATGGCGTGGCACTCGGCCTCGAAGCGGGCCTTGGCGTCCTCGTCGGCCGGGTCGATGGCGGTCAGGACCTTGACCGCGACGGTGCGGTGGAGCTTGGGCTGGCGGGCCAGGTAGACGATGGAGAAGCCGCCGCGACCGAGCTCCCGCTCGATCTCGTAGCCGGGGATCTCCATCCGGCGAATGTACCGGCCCCCGAGTGGCCGGGACCGGGCAGGATCAGGCGCGTCGCCGCTCGAGCAGCTCCTTGACCGCCCGTCCGTCGGCCCGGCCGGACGTGGCCCGCATCACCTGGCCCACGAAGAACCCGGCGAGCTTGCCCCGGGCCTTGTCGTCGCCCGCGCGGTACGCCTCCCACTCCCCCGGGTGGGCGACGATGACGGCGTCGACGGCGACGTCGAGGGCGTCGGCCCCCATGGCCTCGAAGCCGCGTGCGGCGGCGATCTCGGCCGGGGAGGCGGGCGAGGTGACCATCTCGGCGAGGACGGCCTTGGCCTGGGTGGCGGTGAGCTGCCCGGCCCCCTCCATGGCTATGAGGGCCACCAGTCGGCCGGGCTCCAGCTCGGCGCCGCCGGGGCCGGCCAGGTTCTGCTCCACGTGGACGAGCACCCGCGCCGGGTCGGCACCACCCTCGATGGCGGCCAGGGCCTGGCCGTCCTGGCCCCGCTCCACGAGGAGGGCCACGCCCTCATGGGGCAGGTCGACTCCGGCGGCGGCGGCCAGGGTGCCTCGGCGCTCGGCCGGCAGGACCGGCATCGACGCCCGCACCCGCTCGATCCACTCGGCGTCGGGGGCGAGGGGCACCAGATCGGGCTCGGGGAAGTAGCGGTAGTCCTCGGCCTCCTCCTTGGAGCGCATGGCGTCGGGCTCGGGGAAGTAGCGGTAGTCCTCGGCCTCCTCCTTGGAGCGCATGGCGTGGGTGCGGCCGTCGCTCTCGTCCCAGTGGCGGGTCTGTTGGGTGACCTTCTCGCCGGCGAGGAGCAGGTCGACCTGGCGAGCCGCCTCGTGTTCGATGGCCCGTCCGAGCGACCGCAACGAGTTGAGGTTCTTGACCTCGCAGCGGGTGCCGAGCTCGGCGCTGCCCTCGGGGCGGACCGACACGTTGGCGTCGACCCGCAGGGAGCCCTCCTCCATCTTGCCGTCGCTCACCCCGGTGGCCACGAGCACGGCCCGCAGCTCGGCGACGTAGCGCCGGGCGTCGGCCGCGCTGCGCAGGTCGGGGCGGGACACGATCTCGAGCAGGGGAACGCCGGCCCGGTTGTAGTCGACGAGGGAGTAGTCGGCCCCCGTGATCCGCCCGTGGCCGCCGACGTGGGTGGACTTGCCGGTGTCCTCCTCCAGGTGAGCCCGCTCGATGCCGACCCGCGTGCCGTTCGGAAGCTCCAGCCAGCCGTCGACGTCGATGGGCCGGTCGTACTGGGAGATCTGGAAGTCCTTCGGCATGTCCGGGTAGAAGTAGTTCTTCCGGGAGAACACCGAGGGCCGGATCTCGCAGTGCAGGGCGAGGCCGAGGCGGATGGCCAGCTCCACCGCCCGCTCGTTCAGCACCGGTAGCGAGCCCGGCAACCCGAGGGAGACGGGATCGACGTCGGTGTTGGGGGCGCTGCCGAAGCGGTTCGGCGCCCCCGAGAACATCTTGGTGGCGGTGGCCAGCTCGGCGTGCACCTCCAAGCCGATCACCGTCTCCCATCCGTCCATGGGTTCAGGGTAGGCGGGTGGCCGGAGGAGGCCGCTAGCACGTCCGCCGACCCCGCCCCCCGCCTCTGAACGGCGGCGCCTCCAGCGCTGGCCGGTAGACGTCCGCCGACCCCGCCCCCCGCCCTGAACGGCGGCGCCTTCGGCGCCGGCCGGTAGGTTTCTGCGATGACTCGAACCGTGCTCACCACCGGCGCCAACTCCGGCATCGGGCTCGCCACCGTGGTCGAGGTGGCCCGCCGCGGCTTTCGCTCGATCGGAAGCGTGCGTTCGGAGGCCAAGGCCGAGGCGGTGGCCAAGGCGGCCGCCGAGCACGAGGTGGAGGTGGAGACCGTGCTGCTCGACGTCACCGACGCCGAGCGCTGCGCCGAGGTGGTGGCCGAGGTGGGACCGCTGTTCGGGCTGGTCAACAACGCCGGCTACGGCCTCACCGGCGCGGTGGAGGACGTGCCCGACGACGAGGCCCGGGCCATCCTCGACACCATGGTGATGGCCCCCGTGCGCCTCGCCCGCCTCGCCCTGCCCGCCATGCGCGAGGCCGGCGACGGGCGGATCGTGAACGTGTCATCGATCTACGGGCTCACCACCACTCCCCTAACCGGGTGGTACCAGGCGTCCAAGCACGCCCTGGAGGCCATCACCGACGCCCTGCGCATGGAGGTGGCCGGCGACGGGATCAAGGTGGTGCTCATCGAGCCGGGCGGTTTCCGCACAGGGATCTGGGAGGAGTTCGAGCGCGACATCGCCAAGCGGGGCGACTCCCGCTTCGGCGGCGCCTACCGCCGCACCGAGCAGCTCATGCGCCTGTCCGGTCCGTTGATGGGCGACCCCCAGCAGTGCGCCCGGGTGATCGCCGGGGCGGTGGCGTCGGGCCGGCCCCGGGCCCGCTACCTGGTGGGCTACGACGCCCAGGCGATGGCCCTCATGGACCGCCTCACCCCGACCCTGGTGAAGGACACCGTCACCCGCCTGAGCCTCGGCCTGTAACCCGGTCGAGACCGCGTACCTTGGCGGGGGAACGCGGCCAGCTCGGCACCCGGTGCCACGTTACGAGGAGGAGCGCGATGAGCGGTCGACCGGCGAGCTGGAGCCCTCCCGCCCCCGGCCGCCTGGCGGCCGACGGGGCCCGGGCGGCGGCCGAGCTGGCCGCCATGGGGGCGGCCCTGCCCTTCCTGCGCCGGGCGCCGAGGGGCGACGGGCACCCGGTGCTGGTCCTGCCCGGTCTCACCGCCAGCGACCGCTCCACCCGCCCGCTGCGGGCCTTCCTCCGCGACCGCGGCTACCACGTCCACGGCTGGAGGTTGGGCGCCAACGTCGGACCGACCAGCCAGATCCTCTCGGGGCTGCGCGCCCGGATGGAGGCTCTCGGCGACCAGCACGGCCAGCCGGTCAGCCTGATCGGATGGAGCCTGGGCGGCATCTACGCCCGCCAGATCGCCCGTTCCACGCCCCGGGCCGTGCGCGACGTCATCACCCTCGGCTCGCCGTTCCGCATCTCGGGAGGTGGGCCGCCGTCCTGCCCGGTGACCGCGGTCTACACCCGGGCCGACGGGGTGGTCGACTGGCGCACCTGCCTGGAGGACCCGGGCCCCCGCCGGGAGAGCATCGAGGTGCGGGCCAGCCACACCGGCCTGGGCCACCACCCCGCCGTGCTCCTGTTGATCGCCGACCGCCTGGCCCAACCGGACGGCACGTGGTCGCCGTTCCAGCCCACCGCCACGTGGCGACGGCTGGGCGGCGTGGGCGCGGCGTAAGCGGAATTGGCACGGCGTGAGCGAGGGGGACGGCAGGGCCCCGTCGCCGCGGACCGCCTATGAGGGGTTCGGCGGCCGGGTGGGGCGGACCATGGCCGGGTCGGAGGGCTGGTGGCCGCCGGCGCCGGGGCCGCCGCCCGGCGCCCCCAACGTGCTGGTCGTCCTGGCCGACGACCTGGGGTTCTCCGACCTCGGCTGCTACGGCAGCGAGATCGCCACCCCCCACCTCGACGCCCTGGCCGCCGAGGGCGTCCGCTCCCGCAACCACCACGCCACGCCGATGTGCTCGCCCACCCGAGCGGCGTTGCTGACCGGGCTCAACCCCCACCTGGCCGGCGTGGGCCTCGGCGCCCACAGCGACCCCGGCTTCCCACCGCAGCCGAGATCTTCCGCGACAACGGCTACTTCACGTGCATGGTCGGCAAGTGGCACCTCACCAAGGACTCCCACTGCTCCGACGCCGGCCCGTTCGACTCCTGGCCGCTGGCCCGGGGCTTCGACCGCTACTACGGGATCCTCGACGGGTTCACCAACCTGCACCACCCGCACCGGCTGGTGCAGGACAACGCCCCCGTGGAGGTCGACCGCTACCCCGACGGCTACTACTTCACCGACGACATCACCGACCGCGCCATCGCCATGGTGCGCGCCGCCAAGGCGTCCAACCCCGCCCGGCCGTTCTTCTGTTACTTCGCCCACGGCTCCGTGCACGCCCCGCTGCACGCCAACGCCGAGGACATCGCCCGCTACCGCGGCCGTTACGACGAGGGGTGGGACGCGCTGCGGGCCGAGCGGTTCGCCCGCATGCGGGCCACCGGCGTGATCCCGCCCGGGGTGCGGCTCCCGCCTCGCAACGCCGAGCCCGGCCACGACGTGCGCCCGTGGGCGGAGCTGCCCGAGGGTGAGCAGCGCCTGGCGGCCCGCTACATGGAGGTGTACGCGGCCATGGTCGACAGCATCGACCAGAGCTTCGGCCGCCTGCAGGCGGCCCTGGCCGAGATGGGCGAGCTCGACGACACCATCGTGGTGTTCACCTCCGACAACGGGGCGTCGCGGGAGGGCGAGGTCGAGGGCACCACCGGCTACTACGTGCACCTCCTCGGTGCCACCGACGTCGACGCCGACCTCGCCCGCATCGACGGCATCGGCGGCCCCACCTCGATCCCGCACTACCCGCGCGGCTGGGCCATGGCCTGCGGCACCCCGTTCCGGCTCTACAAGATCAACACACACGCCGGCGGCCACCAGGTCCCGCTGATCGTGCGGGGCCCGGATCGCCTGGGTCTGGCGGCGCCGGGGTCGTGGAGGGGGCAGTACACCTATGTGACCGACGTGCTGCCCACCCTGCTGGAGCTGACCGGGCTGGAGGCGCCCTCGGAGCGCCAGGGCCGGCCGGCCAAGCCGATGACCGGGTGCAGCTTCGTGCCGGTGCTGCGCGACCCCGACGCCCCCCCGGCGCACGCCGAGCAGTACGTCGAGATGGCCGGGCACCGCGGCTACTACCGCGACGGGTGGGAGGTGGTCACCCTGCACCGGCCCCTCACCGACTTCGGGGATCACGAGTGGGAGCTGTACGACCTCGTCGCCGATCCCACCGAGACGACCGACCTGGCCGGCCAGCACGCCGACCGGGTGGCCGACCTGGCGGCGGCATGGGAGGAAGCGGCGTGGGCCAACCAGGTGTACCCCCTGGACGAGGGCAGCCAGGTGCGCTTCCTCATCCGCCCGCCGGGCGACGAGGTGTTCGCACGGCCGGTGACGCTGGTGCCGGGCACGCCGACCCTGGAGCGGTGGCGCTCGCTCCAGCTGGTGATGATCCGCTCCTTCACCATCACCATCCGCGTGCGGGTGGGCGACGGCGACGAGGGAGTGCTCGTCGCCCACGGCGATCAGGGCGGGGGCTATGTGGTGTGGCTCGACGACGGCGGCGTGCACGTCGCCCACAACGACGGCCGGGGCCGGCTCCGCACCCTCGACGCCGGGCCGGTGGCCCCGGGTGACCGGGAGATCGGCGTGGCCTTCACCGCGCCCGGGGCCAACGTGTGGAACGTAGCGGTGAGGGTCGACGGTGCCGACGCCGTCGGGGCGGGCGGCGCCGGCGGCCGAGCGGAGAGTTGGCCGTGCCTGTTCCCGATGGCGCCGTTCGAGGGCATCGACGTCGGGCTCGACCGCCGCTCGCCGGTGTCGTGGCCGCTGTACGAACGCCACGGCCCGTACCCCTACACCGGCGCCATCACCGACGTGACCTACACGCCCGGACCGCCCGCCCCCGACGCCCCCGCCAACCTGATCGAGGCGCTCCGAGAGGTGGGTCGCCGCTTCGAGTGAGAGTGCTCGATCAGCGGGACCGGGCCCAGCTGCGCACCGCGAACACCGGCGGCCGCTGGGCGTCGCCGGCGCAGGTGAGGATGCGAAGCTCCTCGCCGTCGGAGCGCTCCACCTCGGCCTGCCAGATCGCCTCCCCTTGGCCGTCGGCGGTGCGGGCGGTGAGGGTCACGCCCCACCGCCTGCGCCGGTCGTCGAGGGCGGCACGGGCGATCACGGCGACGTCGTCGAGGCCGACCAGTCCCTCCCGGCGGCGGAGATCGATCTCGGCCGCCTGCTCGGGCGGGGTGTGGAAGCACCGACCCCGGTAGCAGGCGAGGTCGATCCGCCCCTGGTGGTGCTCCTCGAGCAGGGTCGCCGCCCGTTCCGGCGGCACCCGGCCGTAGTAGACGCCGGTCGGGAGGCACACCAAGTTGGCCGCGAAGCGGTCGCCCCCGATGTGCGAGCACTCGAACACGGCGTCGTCGGGACACGCCTCGGTCAGCTCCCGGTACACGGGCCGTCCGAACTCGGCGCAGCAGGCGTCGTGCTTGCCGTTGGTGCACACGAGGAACACCGGCGGGTGGCCCACCGCGCCGGGACCGGCCGCCGCCGCCATCGTCGCCCGGAGGTCGACGGCGAGGAGCTCCTCGGCCGCCGCCACCTGCCCTGACACCACGCCGCTTGACACCACGCCGCCGAGAGCCGGCTCGGTGCGGGCCGCGAACCAGCGCCGGGCCAGGGGCTCGCCGTCGGACGAGCCCACGCCCTGGCGCACCAGCACCACCCGGGCGTGCACCTCGTCCGCACGGGCGGCCAGGGCGCGGGCCACGGCGGCGTCGAGGCGGCTTTCGAAGAGGGCGTCGCGACCCCAGGATCCGGGCTGCTCCACCAGGAGCCACCGCCGCACCCGAGAGGCGGTGGCGTCGAGCGGCTCGTCGAGCCGTCGGGACACGTGGGCGCAGCGGTCGGCCGCCTTCACCGCCCCGCCTCGCCCTCGGGGCCGGGGGCCGGCTCGGGGCGCAGCAGGCCCTCGGCGACCAGGCGCCGGGCCAACACGAGGCGTCCGTCGTGGTCCAGGTGCGATGACAGGGCCTCGACCGTGAGGTGGTCGGCGTCGAGCAACCGGGCCAGGGCAGGGGCCACGCGGGCCGGGAACCGAACGGTGCGGTCCGGGGCATGGAGGACGACGTGGTCGCCGGCCTCGACGAGGCGCAGGGCGGCCCGCGGGTGGCGGTGGGTGAGCACGGTCGCATCGTTCAGCGTGGCCATGGCCGCCGCCAGCATCCCTCGGTGATGGCCGGCGAGGGCCCGCTGATGGGGGGCGGGGTCGAAGGCGGCCAGCTCGGCCAGGTCCTGGGTGTCGACCCATTGGTGGACGAGGCGCCGGAAGTGGTCGACGTCGGCGGCGCCCGGCGCCGCCGGCACCGCCGCCCGGAACCGGGGGTCGTCAGCCGCCCGGGCCACCAACGCCTCGAAAACTCCGTGCCACGTCCGGGAGCGCACGCCGATGGTGATGTGCAGCGAGTGCTCGCTGGTGGTCCAGGCCCGGTGGAGGTGGCCACGGGGCACGAACAGGCTGTCGCCGGGGCACAGGGTGGACTCCACCTGCGGCGGGCCGAGCGCCTCGGGGGCGCTGGGCCCGTCCCCGCCGGTGTCGGGAGCCGGGGCGGACCAAGGTTGGGTGGCGAGCGGGTCGGCGAAGGCCGGCGGGAACACCTCCCACCGCTTGGCTCCGGCCACCTGGAGGGCGAAGACGTCGTGGGTGTCGTAGTGCAGGGCCAGCCCCCGCGCCGAGCGGGGCGACAGGTAGGCGTTGGCCTGGACCGGGTGGCCGAGCTCGGCGCTGAGGTCGCCGCACAGTGCCGCCAACGGCGGCCAGAAGGTGTGCATCGACTGGAACACGAGGGTGGCGCCCCGCCGGAAAGCGTCGAGGGCCAGCGCCGGGTCCACCAGGTCGTCCACGCTCCGGCCACCGACGCGGCGGCGGGTGGTGAACTCCTGGCGCGGCACCGAGGAGCCGTCGCGCACCAACCGCAGGTGGGGATGGCGCAGGCCGCCCGTGGTGAGCAGCCGGTCGGCGTCCGCCGGCGAGAACAGGTCGGCGAAGGCGCGGCCGGATGGGTCGCAGCCCAAGGCGGGGACGGACCCGCAGCGGTCGACCCCCAGGCAACGGTGGAGCGCTCGGGTGGAAACCTCGTTCAGCTGGCGCCGTCGGTTCCGTCGGCGTCGGTGCCGTCGGTGCCGTCGGCGTCGCTCCCGTCGGTGCCGTCGGTTCCGTCGGCGTCACTGCCATCGGTGCCGTCCGCGTCGGTGCCGTCGGTGTCATCGGTGAGGGCGGAGCGCAGCGGAGCGGTCGCAAGGAGATCCGTGCGGATCTCGTCGTCGGTGAGGGTGGTGGGAGCCATGGGTGCCGGTCTACCGGCTGGCACCGAGGGGGTCAACGCCGCCGCCGCCGCCCGCCGCCTCGAGGGCGGCCGCCACCCGGAACATCCGCGCCTCCTCCAGCGCGGGGGCGAGCACCTGCACCCCCACCGGCAGCCCGTCGTCGCCCGTCCCGAAAGGTACCGAGATCGCCGGTTCCCCCGACAGGTTCGACGGGATGGTGCACACGTCGTTCATGTACATGGCCATCGGGTCGGCCGTCTTGTCGCCGAGCGGGAAGGCGGTGGTGGGCGAGGTCGGCGCCAGCAGCACGTCGAACCGCTGGTAGGCGGCGGCGAAGTCGCGGGCGATCAGGGTTCGCACCCGCTGGGCCTTGCCGTAGTAGGCGTCGTAGTACCCCGCCGAGAGGGCGTAGGTGCCCAGCATGATGCGTCGCTTCACCTCGGCGCCGAAGCCGGCGGTGCGGGTGGCCACCATCATCTCGGCGGTGGTAGGGGCGTCCACCCGGAGGCCGTAGCGCACGCCGTCGAAGCGGGCCAGGTTGCTCGACGCCTCGGCGGGGGCGATCAGGTAATAAGCCGACAGGCCGAAGATGGCGGCCGGCACCGACGCCTCCTCCACGGTGGCGCCGGCGGCGGCCAGCGCGTCGGCCGCCTCCCGGGTGCGGGCAGCCACGTCGGGGGCGATGCCCTCTGCCATGAGCTCGCCCACCAGGCCCACCCGCAGGCCCTCCACGCCGCCGTCGAGGTCGGCGGACAAGGAAGGCACGGCCTCGGGGATGGAGGTGGCGTCGTGGGGATCGTGGCCGGCGATGACCTCGAGGAGCACCGCGCTGTCGGCCACCGTGCGGGCGAAGGGGCCGATCTGGTCGAGCGACGACGCGAACGCCACCAGCCCGTATCGGCTCACCCGCCCGTAGGTCGGCTTCACCCCGACCACGCCGCACAGGGCGGCGGGCTGGCGGATGGACCCGCCGGTGTCCGAGCCGAGGGCCAGCGGCGTGAAGCCGGCGGCCACCGCCGCCGCGCTCCCGCCCGAGGAGCCCCCGGGCACCCTGGTGGGGTCGCAGGGGTTGCGGGTGGCGCCGAAGGCGGAGTTCTCGGTGGAGCTGCCCATGGCGAACTCGTCGAGGTTGGTCTTGCCTACGGCGATGGCCCCGGCCGCCCGCAACCGCTCCACCACGGTGGCGTCATAGGGCGGTCGCCAGCCCTCGAGGATGCGCGACGAGCAGGTCGTGGGCACGCCGCGGGTGCACAGGTTGTCCTTGAGGGCGACGGGCACACCGACCAGCGGGCCGGGGTCCTCGCCCTTGGCCACCCGGCGGTCGATGTCGGACGCCGTCGCCCGGGCCTCCTCCGCCATCACGTGGTTGAACGCCCGGACCACGCCGTCGGCCGCCTCGATGCCGGCCAGCGACTCTTCGAGGACCTCCGCCGCCGAGCGCTCCCCCGACCGCACGGCGGCGGCCAGCTCGACCGCGGTGCCGGCCCGATCCGCGGGCCCAGCCGGGCTCACGGGGCTTCGCCGAGGATGGGCGGCACCCGGAAGCGTTGGTCCTCGGCGGCGGGAGCGGCGGCCAGCACCTCGTCGACGTCGACGGTGCCGCTCACCACGTCGGGCCGAAGCACGTTGGCCAGCGGGTAGGGGTGGGTCATCGGGGGGACGTCGGCCACGTCGAGGGCCTCCACGTCGGCGGCGTGGTCGAGCACCGCCGCCAGCTGCCCGGTGAACGTGTCCAGCTCGTCGTCGTCGAGGGCCAGGCGGGCCAGGCGGGCCACGTGGGCCACGTCGTCCCGGGTGATGCGCTCCGCGGCCATGGCCGGCATGGTACGCACGGGCCCGTGATCGCTTCTACGTGCGGGAAACGCCCGTGAAGGGCACGTTTCGCACGAAGAAGCCGCCCCACGGCTAGGCGCTGGGCTAAAGGCGGCCGAGCGCCGCCCTCGCCAGGGCTTCGGCGTGGTCGGCCTGGTCGAGGAGGTCGCCGGTCACGATGACCACCAGCACCACCTCGCCCCGACGGGCGAGGATCCAGGCGGCGTCGGCCGGTCCGCCGGTGGTGGACACGTCGGGGGGCGCGTCGTAGACCAGGACCAGTGCCTCATCGGTTCCCGGCAGGTCGCCCACCGGGCCGGTGCTGAACCCGCAGGTCTCCGCCGCCTGGCCCACCTCGGCGACGAAGCGCCGGGCAGCCGCCGACCCGGCGAAGCGGCTGACCTCCTGGCCCACCGACTGGAGGGTGGTGAGGCCGTCGCCGGCGTCCCACCCCCGGGCCGCCTCCCCGGCCAGGCCGACGGCGCGGATGGGTTGGCCACGGCAGGGCGCGGTGATGTCGGCCCGGACGCTCGTGAAGAGGCGGCCGCCGCCCTCGGCGCGGGGGATGGGACCGACCTCGGCGGCGACGGCGGCGTCGGGCAGGAGGGCGGGCGCCAGGCCGGGGTCGGTGGGCAGCGTGCCGAGCGGCACCGAGTCCGGATCGATGGTGACGCGGGGGCCACTGGAGCGGCGCTCGTCGTCGCCCCCGCCCACCGCCACCAGCGCGGCGGTCAGCGCCCCCACCAACAGGACCGAGCCCAGCACGGCGGCCACCACCCACCGTCGCCGGCGGGTGGGACGCGCCGGCGGCGCTCGGGGAGCGGCAACCGGACCCGGTGCGCCGGCCGCCAGGGCGGCGAAGCGGTCGCGCACCTCGGCCGCCGACCGGGGACGCAGAGCCGGGTCGCGGGCCAGGAGCTGCTCTATCAGCGCGACCACGCCCGGCGGGCCGGCGAGGGGGGGCGGCGGGCGGCCGTCGACCCGCAGCATGGCCAGCAGCGGCGCATCGGCGCCCAGCTCGAGGAAGGGGTGGTGCCCCGATGCCGCCGAGTACAGGGTGAGGCCCAGGCTGTACAGGTCGCTCAACGGCGTGGCCGGCCCTCCGGCCAGCACCTCGGGAGCGGCGAAGGAGACGGTGGCGGCCACCACGCCGCTGGCGGTGTGGGCGTGGTCGACCAGGCGGGCGATGCCGAAGTCGGCCAGGAGGAACCGCCCGTGCCGGTCGACCAGCACGTTGGCCGGCTTCACGTCGCGGTGCAGGACGCCGGCGGTGTGGGCGGCGTGGAGGGCGTCGCCGACCTGCTGCCCGAGGCGCACCACTTCGTCCCAGCTCAGCGGGCCCCGCGTGTCGAGCCGGTCCTGCACCGACCCTGCCGGGTGGTGCTCCATGGTGAGGAAGGGCTGGCCCAGGCGGGTGGTGCCGGTGTCGTGGACAGTGACCACGTGGGGGTGCCACGACAGCGACCCCACCGCCCGGCACTCACGCTCGAAGCGGGCGAGGGCGGAGGGGTCGGTCAGCGCCGGTGAGCCGAGGATCTTGACCGCCACCAGGCGCCCGAGGGCGACCTGGCGGGCCAGGTACACCGCCGACGACCCTCCCCGCCCGAGGCGGCCGAGCAGCTCGTGGCCGGGGACGTCGCCCTCGGGCGGCGAGGAGGAGGTGGCGGGTCGGGTGCTGGGATGCAGGGTGGGTTCTTCAGGCACCGCTGACCCGGCGGGCGAAGGCGACGGCCCGCTCCTCCACCAGCTGGCGGTCGTGGTCGAGGGTGGCGACGTGGAAGCTGCGCTCGAGGGTGACCCGTTCCACCGGACCGGACACGCCGGCGGCGATCATGTCGCTGTTGGCCGGATCGACCACGTGGTCCTGGGGGCTCGTCATCACCAGCACGGGGCAGGCGATGGCGGCCAGGCGGTCGGCGAACGTATCGGCCGCGTCGAAGAGGGAGAGCAGCGGTCGCAACGGCGTCTGGGGGTAGGCCGACTCCACCACGTCGGGATCGGCGATGTCCGAGCCGATGCCGTCCATCAGCTCCTGGCCGCTGGCGAGCATGGCTTCCACGCCCTCGCGCATGCCATCGGGCGCGCTCACCACGGCGTTGATGCAGACGATGCCGGCGATCTCGGGGTGCTCGGCGGCCAGCCACACGGTGAGGGCGCCGCCCATCGAGAGGCCGACCACCACGACCGTGTCGCACCGGGCAGCCAGCGCGCGGTAGGCGTCCTCGGCGCAGCCGGCCCAGTCGGCCCAACCGGTGGGGATCATGTCGTCCACCACGGTGCCGTGGCCCGGCAGCCGGGGCAGCTCCACGGTGAAACCCGCGCCGGCCAGGGCCTCGGCCACGCCCCGCATCGACGCCGGGTTCCCGGTGAAGCCGTGCAGCACGAGGGCGCCGTGGGGACCCCCGGGGGCGGAGAACGGCTCGGCCCCGGGGAGCACGGGTGCGGTCATGAGGCCTCGATCAGCGGTAGGGGTCGTCGGTGGCGGGCTCGTCCCACCATTCGGCGGGAGCCGGAGACCACTCCGGGTCGGGGTAGATGCAGTCCACCGGGCAGGGGTCCAGGCACTTGTCGCAGCCCGAGCACAGCTCGGGGATGATCACGACGTCGATCCCGTGGTTGAAGATGGCCCCGAACTGGGGCGGGCAGTGGCGCAGGCAGGCGTCGCAGTTGATGCACTCCGACATCTCGATCCGCATCGGGGCCTGCTGCCACTTCGGGTTGCGTTCCCGGCCCTCGATGCGCTCGCTCCGCCTGGTCGCGGCCATGGCGCCAGCCTAGGGCCCGCCCGGGTGATTGACCCAGCGGTCAAGGTCTGGTCGACTGCGGGCATGGCCCAGGCCCGCCCCCGCGCCTCCGAGGGCGGCCCCGACGACAGCCGGCGGCTGACCGCCCAGGGCCAGGAGCGCAAGCAGCAACTGCTCGACGGAGCGGCCGAGCTGTTCGCCGAGCGGGGCTACGCCGACACCCGGGTGATCGACATCGTCCGCCACGCGGGCGTGGCCAAGGGCCTCTTCTACTGGTACTTCGAGAACAAAGAAGCGCTGTTCCGCGAGCTGGTCGAGCACAACCGCCAGCGCCTGCGGGCCACGCAGGGGGCGGCCATGGACCCCGGGAGCGGCCCGCTCCTGCAGATCCGCCAGGGCACCGAGGCGTCGATGGCGTTCATGTCGAGCCAGGCCCACTTCTTCGCGCTGCTCGAGGTGGAGAACCTCGACAAGCAGTTCGCCGACGTGCTCCGGCGGGGCACCGAGGTCCACGCGCGCGACGTCGCCACCCTGGTGCGGGCCGGGATCGACAACGGCTCCATCCGCGACGAGGACCCGATGCTCCTGGCCTACGGGGTGGTCGGCGCGGTCGGCTCCTACGGCCACTTCCACCGCACCGGCCGCCTCGAGCTGCCGGTGGCCGAGCTGGCCGCCTTCGTAGGCCGTTTCGTGGTCTGCTCCCTCGCCGCCGACGAGTCGATCGCCCGGCGCGTCCTCGCCGAACCTTCTTGCACTCACGTTGCAGCTTCGGGGTCGCGGGGGCGGGTGCCCGAGTAGGGTGCCGCCGTCAGCGAGCACACAGACCCGGAGGAGCCGAGCGTGGCCAAGTTCTTGAGCGACGAGTGGATGACCGAGGCCGAGAAGATCCGCAGCGAGTTCGAGGGTCAGGGCAGCCCGCCGGCCCACAAGGTGCGGATGAACATGGTCATCACCGACTGCCCGCCCGAGGCCAGCGCCGACGGAACCGTGAACGCCCACATGGACAGCTCCGAGGGCCAGATGCAGATGGACAAGGGGCACCTGGAGAACCCCGAGCTCACCGTCACCGTCGACTACGAGACGGCCAAGGCCATCTTCGTGGACCAGAACCCCCAGGCCGGCATGCAGGCGTTCATGGCCGGCAAGGTGAAGGTGCAGGGCGACATGACCAAGCTCATGGCCATGCAGCAGGGCGTTCCTGACCCCACCCAGCAGCAGATCGCCGCCCGCATCAAGGAGATCACCGACTGACCGGCTGACCGGCCGACCTGGCGCTGGGCGACCGCCTCAGCCGGCCAGCACGAGGTCGACCACCGTTCCCCTGCGGACCTCGGTGCCGGCAGCGGGATCGGTGGCCACGGGCAGGCCCTTGGCCGGGCCCCGCACCTCGCCGGCCACCAAGCCCTGGGCCTCCAGGCGGGCCGCCGCCTCGGCGATGCTTGTGGTGCCTCTCACGTCGGGCACGGCCACCGGCGCGGGGCCCAGGGACACCACCAGGTTGACGGTCGACCCGCGGGGCAGCTTCGTACCCGCCGACTGGTCGGCGTCGATGACCAGGCCCTCGGCCACCTCGTCGTGGTGGCGGTAGGAGATGGCCGCCCGGAGCTGCACCCGGCCCAGCTCGGCCTCGGCCGCCTCGACGGTGGCCCCCTCCAGAGCGGCCGGCACCTCGCGGGGCGCCGGCCCGTCGGAGACGACCAGGTAGATCGTCTGGCCCTTGATCATGGTGGTGGGGGTGCCGTCGCCCAGGCGGATCACGTGGTCCTTCGGGATCTCCTCGTCGAAGGCGCGTGACCCGACCCGGGCCACCAGCCCCCGGGCGTCGATGGCTCTGAAGGCATCGGCGAGGGACTTGCCCCGCAGGTCCGTCGGCACGGCGGTGGGGGTGTTGCCGTCGGAGATCACCAGCGTCACCCGCGAGCCCTCCTCCAGCTCCACGCCGGGGCGGGGGCGGACGGCGATCACCTCGCCGGGCTCGGTGCCGTCGCGGCGGGTGTGCTCCTCGCGGACGTCCCACTTGAACCGGGCCAGCCTCTGGCGGGCGGCGTCCTCGGAGAGGCCGACGACCCGCTGGGGCACGGCGTGAACCGGGGTGCGGGTGGCGCGAGCCACGAAGGCGGCGGCGCCGGCGCCGAGGGCGGCGAGGAGCACCAACCCGAGGAGCACCCAGGGCCAGCGGCGCCGGGTTCGGTGTTCGCCGTCGGAGCTCACGACCGGCGGCGGCGGAGGGTCGGCCACCGTTACGGTCGCATCGTCGCCGGTGAGGTCGACGACGGCCCCGTCGGCCAAGGTGGGCACGGCGGGCAGCGCGCCGGCGGCCAGGAAGTCGGGCACGTCGAGCTCGTCGAGGTCGTCGTCGTCGCGCTGGCGGAGCCTGGTCATGAGGGTGGGGTCGGGATCGTCGGCCACGATGCCGGCGGCCACCGCGTCGGCCAGGGGCAGGGGCGCGGGCGCCGGGAGGCGGTCGGCGGTGGCCATGAGCGCCACCCCCAGGTCGTGGGCGTCGAGGCGGTCCTCGGGATCGGCCCGCCCGGCCCGCTGCAGCGGGCTCTGCAGCGGCCCGAGGGCATCGGGCACCCCGAGGTCCCGGCCGACCCTGGCCATCAGCGTGCCGATGGTGGTGTCGGCGGCGAAGGGCACCACCCCGGTGACCGCCTCCACCAGCGTGAGGGCGAGGGAGTACACGTCGGCCTTGCCGGTGAGGGCCTGCCCCTGGGCCTGCTCCGGCGACGCGTAGCGGGCGGTGCCGAGGACCGCGCCCTGCGGCTCGGTCCACGCCGCCTCGGCCAGGGCGCGGGCCAGGCCGAAGTCGGCGATGCGCAGGCGGGCGTCGTCGCCGAAGAGGAGGTTGGCGGGCTTGATGTCGCGATGGACCAGGCCGCGCCGGTGGGCGTACTCGAGGCCCCGCGTGGCTTCCAGGCCGATCAACAGAGCTTGGGAAGGCGACAACCGCTCGTCGCGGTCGAGCATGGCCCGGAGGCTGCCGCCGCCGAGGTACTCGAGCACCAGGTAGGGGATGTCGTCCCCGCCGTCCTGGCCCCAGTCGTACACCGCCATGACGTTGGGGTGGTTGAGGGCGGCGGCCGCCTGCGCCTCGGCCTGGAAGCGGCGCAGGAAGTCGGCATCGTCGGCCAGGGCGGCATGGAGGACCTTGAGGGCGACGCGTCGCCGCAGCCGCACGTCGTCGGCCAGGAATACCTGGGCCGACGCGCCCCGCCCGATCGGGGCGATGATCCGGTAGCGACCGCCCAGCACCCGACCGATCTCCTCGGCGCGCGACAGGGCCACCCGCCGAGGGTAACGGAGGCCCTCGGCCCGCTCGCGGCAATGCCGCCGCGCCAAGATGGGCTCGCCGTGTCGGACCCCTCGCCCCCCTCGTCCATCGTCAACCCCCCGCCGCAGCCGCTGTTCTCGGTGCGGCGGCTGGTGATCGTGCTGGTGCTGGTGGCCGCGGGCGCCATCCTCGTGTGGAGCTTCCGGGGGACCACCAGCACCGGCGGCGGTAGCGCCTGCGCCACCCCGGCGGTGGTGGGTTTCGACCCCGCCCCCGGCGGCCGGGTCCTGCGCCAGGCCCAGGTCGGCGTGGAGCTGCGACCGGGCTACGACGGGCGCATCAGCATCGACGGGCGGGAGATCCCCCAGGAGCAGATGGCGGGCGCCGTGCTCCCCGGCACCGAGGCCTACGACCAGCTCTCGGCCCAGGAGCGCCGGCTCGGCCCCCGCCCCAACAACAAGAACGTGGTGAAGTTCCAGCCCGGCCCGGGCAAGGTGGTCACCCGCTTCAGCGGGCAGCTGGAGATCACCATCCGCTACTGGCGCCAGTCCGAAGGGCCCGGCAGCGCCGAGGCCTGCAGCTACACCGTCTTCGTCACCTGATCGGGCATCGACAGCGAGCCCCACGGCGGGAGGAACCCGCTCAACTCCGTGGCGAGCGGGGATCGGATCACCCGCCGGATCGCAGCTGCTAGCGGCGCGCGCCCCGCATCCGCCCCCGACGTCCCTACTCCAGCGCGTAGCGCCCCGTTACCGTCGTCGTCAGGGGTTCTCTCCGTCGCGGCCTTCAGCAGGCGCAACTCCCTACTTCAACGCGAAGCCGATGTGAGCCACTCGTATCGGCCGCTTCGTTATTCCGACATGAACTTGGCAGCGAACTCGACAAGCAGGGCTAGTTCGGCACTCTTTACCTCTTGCTCAGTAGCACCGACACGCTCAGGCCCCAGCCGGATCAGGAATCTGCGGAGCGTTGAGGCCAACTCGTCGGCTCGCAGCTCCCGTTGAGCCGGCGCGAAAACACGGATTCGTTCAGTAGGCGGGATTAGGAGGCGTCTGATGCGCCCATCGGACCGGCTACGGAAGACCTCCGCCTGCAGTACGAGGCCTGTCGCGTCGTAGAACCTGTACTCACCGTTGCGCACGTCGATCGGTTCGATGCCGGCCGCGGCTTGGTCGGGGCCCGAGTACACACTGACATCACCATGTTCGTCGACGATGATCGGGCACTCGAGCGCGGCCATTAGAACCGGTTCAGAAGGAGGTGTCCTTCGAGCTCTTTTTCAATGGCCTATGGACCACCACGAACCGGCCATCAGAAGACACATCCGGCTCGACGCCCGGAATGGAATCGTCAGCGGGCGTCCCGCCCGAATCCTTCGACACCAACGACCTCGAATCCGCCGCCCGCAACCAGCTCGACACGCGCATCAACCGGGCAGCTCGCCGGTGGCGAGGAGGTGCTCGAAGGCGGCTTCGTCGAGCAGGGGGACGCCCAGCTCCTCGGCCTTGGTCACCTTGGAGGCGCCCGGGCCCTCCCCCACCACCACCGCGGTCGTCTTCTTCGACACGCTGCCCGGGCTCTTGCCGCCCCGGGCCTTGATGGCCTCCTCGGCGTCCTCGCGGCTGTAGCCCTCGAGGGTGCCGGTGACCACCACCGACGCCCCCGCCAGCACCTGGGGCAGCTCCGAGCGCTCGGGGCCGGTGAAGTTCACGCCGGCGGCCCGCAGCTTCTCGATGACGGCCCGGTGGCCCTCGTCGGCGAACCACTCGTGCACCGCCTGGGCGATCACCGGGCCGACGCCCTCGGCTTCGGCCATCTCCTCCACCGACGCCGCCATGATGCGGTCGAGGTGCCCGAACGCCCGGGCCAGCGCCTGGGCGCCGGCCGGGCCTAGGTGGCGAATGTTGAGCCCCACCAGCAGGTCGGGCAGCGGTCGAGAGCGGGCGGCTTCGACGGCCGCTTGCAGGTTCGCCACCGACGTCTCCCCGAAGCCCTCCAGGGCCCGCACCCGCTCCCAGTCGATGGAGAAGATGTCGCCGATGTCGTGCACCAGGCCGAGGTCGAGGAACAGGCGCACCCGCTGCTCGCCGAATCCCTCGATGTCGAGGCCGCCCCGGGACGCGAAGTGCTCGATCGAGCCGTGGAGCTGGAACGGGCACTGGAGGTCGACGCAGCGGGTGTCGCTCTCGCCCTCGGGCCGCACCAGGGTGGACCCCCGGGGGCACGGGCAGGTGGTGGGGAACTCCCACGGCTCGAGGCCCTCGGGTCGTTCGGCCACCACCGGGCCGACCACCTCGGGGATCACGTCGCCCGCCCGCCGGACGATGACGGTGTCGCCGGGGCGCACGTCCTTGACCCGCACCTGGTCCTGGTTGTGGAGGGTGGCCTGGGAGACGTTGGCGCCGCCGACGAACACCGGCTCGAGCTGGGCGAAGGGGGTGGCCTTGCCGGTCCGCCCGATCGACACCTGGATGCCCAGCAGCTTGGTGGTGCGCTCCTCGGGCGGGAACTTGTAGGCGATGGCCCACCGGGGCGCCCGGCTGGTGAAGCCCAGCTCGTTCCGCCGGCCCAGGTCGTCGACCTTCACCACCACCCCGTCGATCTCGTAGTCGAGGTCGTGGCGGTGCTGCTCCCAGCGTCGGCAGTAGGCGTGCACCTCGGCCAGGGTGGGCACCACCGCCACCTCCGGGTTCACCGGCAGGCCGAGCTCGTCGAGGAAGTCGAGGGTCTCCCGGTGGCGGGTGAAGCGGGGGCCACCCTGCACCTCGCCGAGCTGGTAGCACCACATCGCCAGCTCCCGCCCGGAGGTGACGGCGGCGTCCTTCTGGCGCAGCGAGCCGGCCGCCGAGTTCCGGGGGTTGACGAAGAGGCGCTCGCCGGCGGCGGCTTGGCGCTCGTTCAGGGCGTCGAAGGCGGCCCGGCCCATGAAGACCTCGCCTCGCACCTCGAGCACCTGGGGGGCTCCGGCAGGCAGGACGGCCGGCACCGCGTCGATGGTGCGCACGTTGGCGGTGACGTCCTCGCCCACCCGCCCGTCGCCCCGGGTGGCCGCCTGGGTGAGGGCGCCGTCCTCGTAGAGCAGCGAGATGGCCACGCCGTCGATCTTGAGCTCGCAGGCGTAGTCGACCGGGTCGTCGTCGGGGCCCGCCCCCAACCGGCGCTCCAAGCGCTCTCCCCAGGCCAGCAGCTCGGGCTCGGCGAAGGCGTTGTCGAGCGACATCATCGGCTGGCGATGCCGCACCGGCGTGAACAGGGCGGAGGGGCCCGCCCCGACCTGCTGGGTCGGCGAGTCGGGGGTGGCCAGCTCGGGGAACTCCTCCTCGTACCGGCGCAGCTCCCGGACCAGCTCGTCGTACTCGGCGTCGGAGATGGTCGGCGCGTCCTCGGCGTGGTAGCGCCGGTCGTGCTCGCTGACCTCGGCCCGCAACGCGGCCACCCGCTCGGCCAGCTCGTCGGAGGCGGGCACGGCCGGGCCGGGCGCCGATGGGCCGGGCGCCGATGGGCCGGGCGCCGATGGGCCGGGCGCCGATGGGCCGGGCGCCGGTGGGCCGAGCGTCGGTGGGCCAGGCACGGGCGGATGCTAACGAGCGTGACCCTCAACCCGGCCGGGCCGGCGCCGACAGTCCAGGGGGAAGGGCCCAGGACAACACGATGACGGCGGCGGAGCGGACATGGGACTGAACGGATCGCTCGAGGACTACTCGCCGGCGGGCGCGCTCCGGGTTCTCTCCTCCACCGGCCGCACGGGAGCGGTGCGCTTCAGCGGGGAGGCCGGGTGCACCGTCTACCTGCACGAGGGCGAGCTGTACTTCGCCCGCGACGACCACACCGACCAGGCCCTCGTCACCGCCCTGGTGCGCCCCGGGCGGGTCAGCGCCGAGGACTGGGCCCGGGCCATCGAGGACGCCGACGAGGCGTCCCGGGTGGGCGAGCAGCTCGTGCAGAGCGGGTCCATCGACCCGGACCGGTTGGCCTCGGTGACCCTGTCGGTGGCGTACGACCCCTTGATCCGTCTGTTCCGGGAGGGCGACGGCGCCTTCGAGTTCGAGGCCGAGGCCGTCCACTGGATCGGTCCGTACCGCACCTTCGACGTCGACACCATCGTCGGTGAGGTGCGCCGCCGGGTGCGCGAGGTGGACGAGATGAGCCCGGTGGTGCCCTCGGTGGACGCCTGGGTGTCGGCCAGCCGCACGCTCCCGGGCACCGACGGCGAGGTGACCCTGCGGCGCGACGAGTGGGAGCTGATCGCATCGTTGGCCGGCCCCCGCACCGTCACCGAGCTGGCCGGGGAGATGGGCCGGGGCCGATACTCCACCGCCCGGGTCGTCTACCGCCTCGCCCGGGCCGGCCTGGTGCAGGTGGTGCCCGAGGCGCTGGCGCCTCTACCGCTGGTCGGCACCGCCGACCCGGCCGCGGTGGACCTGACCGAAGGGGCCGACCTCGCCGCCTGGGACCGGGGCTTCAAGCACACCGAGGCCACCGACCGTTCTGGCCTGGAGCCCTGTGGTCAGGGCGGCGCCGATCCAAGTCAGGACGACCCTCCCGCCGAGGAGGTCCGGTGGGCGCCGTGGCCCGCGTTGGAGGACCTGGCCATGGACGACCCCGCCGCAGTGGCGACCGTGCCCGGCAGCGGGAGCATCGGGGCCCTCGTCGAGGCGGCCGAGGTCGAGCCGGCCGAGCCGGCCGGGGCGGTCGGGGCGGCCGAGGCCGACCCGGCTGGCCCCGCTCCCGAACCGGACCGCACCTCCGATGCCGCCTGGCTGGAGGGCCTCTACGCCCAGTTCATGCACGAACCGGAACCGGCGGGGCGCAAGCGCAAGAAGGAGGCGTCTCGACGCGGCCTTCGCCGCCCCCGGTGAGCTGAGCCCGCCGAACCTGGAGTAGCCACCTGATGGGCAGGTGGGCAAGTCTCGGCCGATGAGCGAGCCGGGGACCTGGAGCGTGCGGGCCACCTGGGTGGCGGCGCCGTTCACCGTCGGCCCCGTCCTCGCCGCCGCCCTCGACCCCCGCTCCCCGGGGGTGCAGGGCACGGCCACCGTGCTGGCGTGGGCGGCGTGGGCCTTGGCGCTGGGCGCCGCCCTGGTGCCCACCACGGTGTCGCTCACGCTGGTGCGCACCATCGTGCCCGGCGCGGTGGCGGCGTCGCTGTGGGCCGCGACCGTCGGGGCCCCGGCCGAGCTCGCTGCCTGGAAGCCGGCGCTGGCGTTGGCAGGCGCGGTGCTGGCCACCGCAGCCGCCTTGTCCCCGCTCACCGGTGACGCGTTCGTGAACGGCTCCGCCTACGGCGACGAGCGCCGCCTCGCCCTCCGGGTCCCGGCTCCGCTGCTCGTCCTCGTGCCGCTGTTGTGGGCCGTCATGGCCACCGCCACCGTCGCCGGGCCGCTGCTGCTGGGCGCCGGCCAGTGGGTGGCCGGGACGGCCGCCAGCTTTGCCGGGGTGGCGGTGGTGGTCCTCGGCGGCCGCTCCCTCCACGGCCTGGCGCGGCGCTGGGTGGTGTTCGTGCCCGCCGGCGTGGTGCTGCACGACCGCCTCGCGCTGGCCGACCCGGCACTGTTCCCCCGCCGCATGGTGGCCCGCCTGGGCCCCGCCCCGGTGGGCGCCGACGCCGACCCGGGCGCCCTCGACCTCACCGCCCGGGCGCTGGGGCTGGTACTGCTGCTCGAGCTGCACGAGGTGCTGCCGGTGGGCGTGCCCGCCGGCCGCCGGGAGGTCGCCACCGTCGACACCCGGCGGCTCCTCTTCACCCCCACCCGCCCGGGGGCGGTGCTCAGCGAGGCGCGGGCCCGCCGGCTGCCGGCGGGCTGAGGGCCGTGCCCCCGCCGACCACCTCGTCGCCCTCGTAGAACACCACGCTCTGGCCGGGCGCCACCCGACGCTCCGGGCGGTGCCACCGCACCGTCACCTCCCCGGCGCAGTCGCTTGCCGTGCCGCCGAGGACCAGGTCACCGGGGCGGGGCACGCCGTGGGCGCTGCACTGAACGAGCGTGGCGCCCGAGCACGGACCGGCCGCCCACACCACCCCCCCGACCGCCTGCTCGGCGGTGAGCAACTCGGCGGCCGACCCCACCGTGACCGTGGCCGCCACGGGGTCGGCGTGCACGGCGAAGCGCGCCTCGCCACCGCCCGCCAGCCCGAGGCCGCGGCGCTGGCCCACGGTGACGAGCTCGACCGCCTCCACCCGGCCCACCACGAGCCCGTCGCCATCGACCACCCGCCCCGGCGTGAGCGCCACCCGCGGCTCGAGAAACGCCCGCCGGCCGCCCGTGGCGGAGACGAAGCACACGTCCTGGCTGTCGGGCTTGTCCGCCGTGCGCAACCCGAGGGCACGGGCCAGGTTCCGCACCTCGGCCTTGGTGCGGTCGCCCACCGGGAACCGCACCCGGGCCAACGCCCCCTGGTCCAGCACGTGCAGCACGTAGGACTGGTCCTTGGCCCGGTCCGCGCCCCGCGCCACCCGGCGGGTGCCGTCGGCGTGGGTCGTCACCCGGGCGTGGTGGCCGGTGGCGACCGCCTCGAACCCCAGGGCCGCCGCCCGCTCCATCAACCGGTCGAACTTGAGGTGGCGGTTGCAGGCGATGCACGGGTTCGGGGTGCGGCCCGCCTGGTGGTCGCCCACGTAGGGGTCGACGACGTGGCGGGCGAAGTCGGCCCCGAAGTCGAAGGTGTGGTGGTCGATGTCGAGGTGGTCGGCCACGCGGCGGGCGTCGTCCACGTCGGAGACCGAGCAGCACCCGGCGTCGGACGGGCCGCCCCAGAGCTTCATGGTGACGCCGACGACCTCGTGGCCGTCACGCTGCAACAGGGCGGCGGCCACCGACGAGTCGACCCCACCCGACATGGCCACCAGCACCTTCATGGCAGGATCCTCACGACAGGACCTTCGTGGCAGCACGCCTCATAGCCGGGCCTGGCGCAGGCGGGCGACGGCGGCGGGCACGACGGTGAGGGCGTGGTCGACGTCGGCCTCGGTGGTGGTCCAGCCCAGCGAGAGGCGCAGCGATCCCCCGGCGCGGGCCCGGTCCATGCCCATGGCCGCCAGCACGTGGGACGGCTCGGCCGCGCCGCTGGCGCACGACGACGCCGCCGACGCGCACACCCCCGCCTGGTCGAGCAGGAAGAGCAGAGCTTCGGCCTCCACGTCGTCGAAGCAGAGGTGGCAGCTCCCGGCGACCTTGTGGTCCCGGTTCGGCCACGCGCCGCCGACGCCGGTCTCCACCGTGCCCGGGACGGCGGCGAGGAGGCCGTCGGCCAACCGGTCGCGCAGGGCGCCGACCCGGGCCACCACCTCGGAGCGGTCGCCCTGCAGGACCCGGGCGGCGGCGGCCATGCCGACGATGCCGGCCACGTTGGACGTGCCGCTGCGCCGGTCGCGCTCCTGGCCACCGCCTCGCAGCAGCGGGGCGAGGGCCACCCCGCGGCGGACCACGAGGGCGCCGACCCCCTGAGGTCCGCCGAACTTGTGGGCGCTCACCGACACGAGCCCGGCTGCCGCCGCCGCCGGGGCAACGTCGAGCCAGGGGAAGGCCTGCACCGCGTCGGTGTGGAGCACGGCGCCGGGGGCGTGTTCGGCCACCAGCACCACCACCTCCTCGAGGGGGGTGACCGTGCCCACCTCGTTGTTGGCCAGCATCACCGAGACCACCGCCACGTCGGGCCCGAGGGCGGCGCTCAGCGAGTCGTGGTCGACCCGGCCGGTGCCGTCCACGCCCACCAGCCGGCCCGCCGCTGCCTCCACCGGGGCGAGCACCGCCTGGTGCTCGGCGGCGGGGGCCACCGCTACCGACCCGGGACGGCAGGCAAGGGCACCGGCGACGGCGGTGTTGTCGGCCTCGGTGCCGCCGGAGGTGAACACCACCTCTCCCGGTTCGCACCCCAATGCCTCGGCCATCACGTCGCGGGCGTCGTCAACCGCCCGCCGGGCCGCCCGCGCCGGCCGGTGGCTGCCCGACGGGTTCCCGAAGCGATCGGTGAGGAACGGCAGCATGGCGTCGAGCGCCTCCGGCCGCATCGGCGTGGTCGCCGCATGGTCCAGGTAGGTCAGGACGGGTCCGGGCGACATCGCCCGCAAGGGTACGGCGGCGTCGCGAGCGCCACGCGAGCAGCCGCCACGCGAGCGCCGGAGGCGGTCGCCCAGCAACACGGCGTCGCGAGCGCCACGCGAGCAGCCGCCACGCGAGCGCCGGAGGCGGTCGCCCACCAACACGGCGTGCCCGCAGCTATGCGAGCGCCAATATTGCGGGGTGGATGGATACGGGCCCTCGACCTACGGCGACCGCTTCGCCTCCGTCTACGACGAGTGGTACGGCGCCGACCCCGACACCGCCACCTGCGTGGACACGCTGGCCGAGCTGGCCGCCGGCCGGCCCGTGCTGGAGCTGGGGGTGGGCACCGGGCGCCTCGCCATCCCCCTGGCCGGTCGGGGCCTGGCCGTCACCGGCGTGGACGCCTCGGCGGCGATGCTGGCCGCGCTGGCGGCCAAACCGGGCGGCGAGCGGGTGCGGGCCGTCGAGGCCGACATGGGCGGCCCCCTCCCCCACGGCCCGTGGGGCCTGGTGGTGGTGGCCCGCAACACGCTCTTCAACCTGGCCGACGAACATCGGCAACGGGCCTGCCTCGCCGAGGTCGCCCGCCGCCTCGCGCCCGGAGGCGCCCTCGTCGTCGAGGCGTTCGTGCCCGACGGGTCCCGCCAACGGTCCTCGGTGGAGGTGCGCGCCGTGGAGGCCGACAGGGTCGTGCTCTTCGTCGACCGCCACGACCCCGAGACCCAACAAGCGTGGAGCTCGTTCGTGGAGCTGACGCCGGCGGGCACGTCGTTCCGGCCGTGCCACCTGCGCTACGCCACTCCCGAGCAGCTCGACGAGATGGCCGGGGCCGCCGGGCTCGTGCGCACGGCGCGCTGGTCGGGCTGGGACCGCGGCCACTTCGGCGAGGAGAGCCCCGCCCACGTGTCGGTCTACGGCCTGGAGTCCGCGTCTCACCAGCAGGACCGGCCGTAGCATGAGCTGAGTGAGCCAGCTCCGGTTGAACCCGCTCACCGGGCGGTGGGTGACGGTGGCCACCGGTCGGGTGACCCGGCCCGACGACTTCAGCCGGGACCGCCAGGCGGTGGAGACCGGTCCGAGCCGCCCGTGCCCGTTCTGTCCCGGCCACGAGGAGCAGACCCCTCCCGCCCTCGAGACCTACGAGACGTCGGGCGAGTGGTCGCTGCGGGTCGTGCCCAACCGCTTCCCCGCCTTCGCCGGCACCGAGCCCATGACCGTGCACAACCTCGGGCCCGTGTTCAGCCATGCGCCCGCCAGCGGCATCCACGAGGTCTTCGTGTTCGACCGCCGCCACGACACCGGCTGGGCCGACCTCGACGACCACCACGCCGGCGTGGTGATGGCCGCCCTACGCGACCGGCTCGAGGACCACGCCAAGACCACCGGCGTGCGCTACACCCAGGCCATCGTCAACCACGGGCGCGAGGCGGGGGCATCGCTGGCCCACCCCCACGGCCAGCTGCTCGGGATGCCCTTCGTGCCCGGCGAGGTGGCCGAGGAGGAGGCCGGTTTCCGTCGCTTCACCGGGTCCTGCCTGCTGTGCACCGTGGCCGAGGCCGAGCGCGACGCCGGTGTCAGGGTCGTGCACGACGCCGACGGCGTGCTGGCCGTGTGCCCGTTCTGGAGCGGCGCGCCCTTCGAGATGCTGGTGATGCCCGACGCCCACGAGGGTCACCTGGCGCGGGCGGCCTCGGCCGACCTCGCCGCCACCGGTCGGGCGTTGTGCCAGGTGCTGGGCCGCCTCCGGGACCGGGTGGGCGACGTGTCCTACAACCTGGTGGTGCACACGTTGCCGCACCGCCACGAGGACCCCTTCCACTGGCATGTCCACGTCCTGCCCCGCATCCAGAGCGTCGGCGGCTTCGAGCAGGGCACCGGTGTGCCCATCAACATCGTCGATCCCGAACAGGCCGCCGCCACCTTGGCCCCGGCCTGAGCCCGAGACGGCGTGGCCCGCGTCCGGGTGTCGGTGGACATCGACGCTCCCCCGCGGCAGGTGTGGGACGCCATCCGCGACGTCACCGGCCACGTCACCTGGATGGCCGACGCCCGTGCCATCACCCTCACGTCCCGCCGCCGCCAGGGCGTGGGCACCACCTTCGACTGCGCCACCCGGATTGGTCCGCTCGCCCTGACCGACCGCGTGGAGATCACCGAGTGGCGGCCCCGCCGGGCCATGGGGGTGCGCCACGCCGGGGTGGTCACCGGTCGTGGGCGGTTCACGCTGCGACCGGTCCGGCGGGCGGGCCGCACCGTCACCCGGTTCGGCTGGCAGGAGCGACTGCGGTTCCCGTGGTGGATGGGCGGCCCGCTCGGCGCGCTGGTCGGCGGCCGGGTGCTGAAACGGGTCTGGAAGCGGAACCTCTCGGTGCTGAAGGCGCAGGTGGAGGCGGGTTCGGGCCGGGCGCGCTAGCCGGCGGCGGTGGCCACCGCCAGGGAGGCGGTCACGCACGCCGCGCCGAGCAGGGCGCACAGCCCGAACCCCACCAGCACCCGGGGGTCGCGGCGCAGGGCGAGGGCGCCGGCGCTCCTGGTGGGGGTGCCCGCGGGGCTGGAGGGCTTGGTCGGCGCCCGGAGCCGTCCCGGGAGCTCGAAGAGGAGCAGCCCGGCGAGGAAGCCACCGGCCAGGCCGCCGATGTGCCCGCCGATGGAGATCCCGGGGATGGCGAAGGTGATGAACAGGTTGAGGACCAGCACCCCGAACACCGGGCTCTCCCGGATCGAGATCCCGCGGCTGCGACCGAGGGCCAGGACCGCGCCCATGAGCCCGTAGATGGCACCCGAGGCGCCGGCGGTGAGGGCGTCGGGGCTGGCCACCAAGGCTCCGAGGGCGCCGGCCAGCAGCGACACCGCGTAGATGGCGGCGAACTGCAACCGCCCCGCGGCCCGCTCGAGCAGGGTGCCGAGGATCCAGAGGGCGTACATGTTGAACCCGAGGTGGACCAGGCCGTAGTGGAGGAACCCGGAGGTGACCAACCGGAACCACTCGCCGTGGACCAGGCCGATGAGTTGGCCGCTGGCCAGGCGGCCGCTGGTGAGCAGGCCGCCGTCGATCACGAGGTCGCTGCTGCCGGTCAGCGCGCTGGGCCCGGTGACGGCGACGCCCAGCAGGAACACGGCCACGTTGACCGCGATCAGGACCTGGGTCAGCAGCGGCCGGGTGGCCAGCGCGCCGGTGCCCCGGTACACCCGCTGCGCCCCCTTCTTCGCGCACTCGGGGCAGTGGAACCCCACCGACGCCTGGTTCATGCACTGCGGGCAGATGGGCCGGTCGCAGCGCTGGCAGACCACCCCCGCCAACTGGTCGCCGTGGCGGTAGCAACGGGGCGGCTGGTAGCCGGGGGCGGGGGGGCCGGACGGAAAGAAGCTGGACACTGCGGCGAACCTACCGCCGGGAGGAGGTCTCCCCTCGGTCGGCGCCGCCGGCCCAGCCCGGCCGGTCGGCCCGGTCGACCAGCTGGAACCAGTACGACCCGTAGGGGGCGAGGGTGACGAAGTAGGGCAGGCGCCCGAGGGGAGGGAAGGCCACGCCGCCGGTGAGCTCCACCGGGGTGAGCCCTTCGAAGCGCTCCAGGGAGAGCTCGACGGGCTGGGGCAGCTTCGAGAGGTTGCTGACGCAGAGCACCCGATCGACCAGGTTGCCGCCCACCGACGCCCACTCGGCGGCGGCGGTGTCGGGCCGCTCGTACTCGCGGAGGTAGGCCAGCACCGACGGGTTCGACGCCTCCAACACGTCGAAGCTGCCGAGGCCGAACACCGGGTGCTCGCCCCGCACCTGGAGCATGCGTCGCACCCAGTGGAGGAAGGAGCTGGCGTCGCGCTGCTGGGCCTCCACGTTGACCCGGGCGAAGCCGTACACCGGGTCCATAAGGGGCGGCGAGTAGAGCTGGGCGAAGTCGGCCCGGCTGAAGCCGCCGTTGCGGTCGGGCGTCCACTGCATCGGCGTGCGCACGCCGTCGCGGTCACCGAGGTAGATGTTGTCGCCCATGCCGATCTCGTCGCCGTAGTACATGACCGGGCTGCCCGGCATCGAGAAGAGCAGGGTGTGGAACAGCTCGGCGACCCGGCGGTCGTTGTCGAGCAGGGGGAAGAGCCGCCGGGCGATGCCCACGTTGCGCCGCATCCGTGGGTCCCGGGCGTACTCGTCGTACATGTAGTCCCGCTCCTCGTCGGTGACCATCTCGAGGGTGAGCTCGTCGTGGTTGCGCAGGAACAGCCCCCACTGCGCGCCGTCGGGGATGGTGGGCGTCTGGGCCAGGATCTCGGTGATGGGGTGGCGCTGCTCGCGCCGCACGGCCATGAACATGCGGGGCATGAGCGGGAAGTGGAAGCACATGTGGCACTCGTCGCCCTTGCCGAAGTAGTCGACCACGTCGGCCGGCCACTGGTTGGCCTCGGCCAGCAGCACCCGACCGGGGAACTCGGCATCCACCACCGAGCGCACCCGGCGCAAGTACTCGTGGGTCTCCGGGAGGTTCTCGCCGTCGGTGCCGTCCCGCTCGAACAGGTAGGGCACGGCATCGAGGCGGAACCCGTCGAGCCCCAGGTTCAGCCAGAACCGCACCACGTCGAGCATGGCGTCGGCCACCGGCGGGTGCCGGTAGTTGAGGTCGGGCTGGTGGCTGAAGAAGCGGTGCCAGTAGTACTGGCCTCGCTGGTCGTCCCACGTCCAGTTGGACCGCTCGCTGTCCACGAAGATCACCCGAGCCTCGGGCCAGCGGGTGTCGTCGTCGCCCCACACGTACCAGTCGGCCTTCTCGTTGGTCTGGCTGTCTCGGCTGGTGCGGGACTCCTGGAACCAGGGGTGCTGGTCGCTGGTGTGGTTCATCACCGTGTCGGCGATGATCCGCATGCCCCGGCGGTGGACCTCCTCGATGAGGAAGGCGGCGTCGGCGGTGGTGCCGTAGTCGGGCAGCACGGTGAAGAAGTCGCTTATGTCGTAGCCGCCGTCGCGGAGGGGTGACTGGTAGAAGGGCAGCAGCCAGAGGCAGTCGATGCCGAGCCACTGGAGGTAGTCGAGCCGGTCGATGAGGCCCGGGAGGTCACCGGTGCCGTTGCCGTCGGAGTCGGCGAAGCCGCGCACGAGCACCTCGTAGAAGACCGCCCGCTGGTACCAGCGGGGGTCGTCTCCCATCGGCATCGACATGGGGGTCGCCATCGGCGGTCATCTTCGCAGAGGCCCTCGGCCGCTCGGACGGAGGCGGCCGGCCAACGCGGCGGCCACCGTGGCCGTTGCCTCCTCGGCGAGGATCACCTCCAGCGGGCGGGGTAGCGCCAGGCTCCAGTTGGGCCAGGGCCCCACCGTGCCGGGCATGTTCGGGCGCTCCTCCACCCCAGCGGCGTCCTCCAGCTGGGCCACCACGACGAGGCTGGGCGCCTCGGCCAGGAGTCGGTAGGTGCCCTCCACCACGTCGGTGACGGCGGCGTCGTCGTCGACGCCGAGCCACCCCCGCAGGCGCCGGCGGGCGGCCCGCGTGTCCTCCACGTTGGGCGCCATGGCGAGCTGCTGTTGAGCGGCGAGGTCGGCGCCGGTCCACAGGCCGGCCACGGTGGGCAGGTCGTGGGTCGACGCCGCCGCCAGGGCCAGCTCGGGGAAGGCGGCCGGTGGGTCCTCGGCCAGGGTGACCACCCGGTAGGCGAGCATCCGCCGCCGGGCGAGCTCCTCGCGCACGCCGTCCTCCACCGTCCCGAGGTCCTCGCCCACCACGAAGCCACCGGCGCGCACGCTCTCGAGGGCGACCACGTCGAGCAGCTCGGCCTCCGGCTGGCGCACGTAGACGCCTTCGTCGGGCCCCCGCCCGGGCGGGATCCAGAACAGGCGGAACAGCCCCATCACGTGGTCGAGGCGCACGCCGGAACCGTGCTCGAAGGCGCATCGCAACATGCGCACCACCGGTTCGTAGGCGGCGGCCCGCAGGCGCCACGGGTCCATGGGCGGCAGCCCCCAGTCCTGGCCCTGGGTGTTGAACTGGTCGGACGGGGCCCCGATCCGGGTGCCGTCGAGCACGAAGACGTCCTGCCAGTACCACGCGTCGAAGCCTTCGCGGTCGGTCCCGACGGCCAGGTCGTGCAGCACCGGGACCAGGCCCTGCACCCCGGCCAGCTGATCGCCCACCAGGCCCTGCAACCAGGCGTGGAAGGCCACCCGGTCGGCGTGGTCGCGGGTGAAGGCGCCCCAGCCCGTCCCGTCGCGGCGGCGCAGCTCGGCCGGCCACCGCGACCACGCCCCGCCGTGCACGTCCACCGCGGCACTGAAGGCGGCGAAGGCGCCCAGCACCGGGTCGGCGGTCATGGCCGCCTCGGCCGCCGATCGAGCCGGCGAGTGGGGGACGGCCCACAGGCGTTCGAGGGCGGCGCGCTTCAATCGCCACACCTCGGCCCGGTCGATCCGGCGTTCGTCGTTCAGCGCCCGGCCGGCGCCGGCCAGCGGCTCGAGCTCCTCGGCCATGGCCGCCGCCCCCGGGAGCTGGTCGATCCGCAGGTAGATCGGGTTGCGGAAGCACCGGCTCCCCGCCGAGTACGGGCTGGCCTCGGGCTCGGGCACGGGGTTCACGGCGTGGACGGGGTTGAGCAGCAGCACCGGCTGGCCACCGGCTCGCCGGCTGGCTCCGGCCACGGCCCGGGCGTCGGCCAGGTCGCCCATGCCCCAGCTCTGGCGCGACCGGGCGCTGAAGAGCTGCAGGGCCCACCCCCAGGCCCACAGGTCGTCGGGCAGGTGGCAGGCACCGGGGGCGACCACGAGGGTGGTCAGCCCGCCGTCGTCGCGCTCGAGGGTGTGGTAGCCGAGGGGGAGGTCGGGCGGCAGCGACGCCACCGGCCCGAGCGAGGCGCCGTCCTCGGTGACCAGCCGAGCGCCCCGCAGCGCCTCGGGCAGCACCCGCTGGTCGGGGCGGCAGACGTGGACGGCTCCCGAGCCGGGCGGCTCATCCCGCTCCTCGCCCCGCCGCAGGGCGTCGAGCACGGCCTGCACCGAGGCCGGCGGGGCCTGGCGGCGCTCCCCGGCGGTGTCCACGTACCTCGCCTGCACGCCCCAGCGGGCCGCCCGATCGCTCATCTCCGCCTCTTCCGGCCCGCCGTCGTCAGGTCGCTAGGTTCGCGGCGATGAGAGCGTTGCGCAGCTTCACCGTCCGGCCGTCGCTCCCGGCCGAGCTGGCCCCGCTCGAACGGCTGGCCATGAACCTGCGATGGTCGTGGCACGAGCCCACCCGTGAGCTCTTCCGCTCCGTCGACCCCGACGGTTGGGATGCCACCTCGCACGACCCGGTCCGCTTGCTCGGAACCGTCTCCGCCGACCGGCTCGACGCGCTGCGGGCCGACCCGGCCTTCCGCCGGGACCTGGCCGAGCTCGACGCCGGGCTGGACCACTACCTCGAGCGACCCCGCTGGTTCCAGGAGCGGGCCGGCTCGTCGCCCCTCGGCACCGTCGCCTACTTCTCCCCCGAGTACGGCATCGCCGAGGCCCTCCCCCAGTACTCCGGCGGGCTCGGCGTGCTGGCCGGCGACCACCTCAAGGCGGCCAGCGACCTCGGCGTGCCGCTCGTCGCCCTCGGCCTGTTCTACCGCCATGGGTACTTCCGCCAGGCCCAGGGGCCCGACGGCTGGCAGCTCGAGAACTACCCCGACCTCGACCCCTGGGCCATGGCCCTCACCCCCTGCGAGGGCGTGCGCGTCACCGTCGAGCTGGCCGGTCGGCCCCTCCATGCCCAGGTGTGGCGGGCCGAAGTGGGCCGGGTGCCCCTCTACCTCCTCGACGCCGACGTCGACGACAACCCCGACGACCTGCGCCACGTCACCGACCGGCTCTACGGAGGCGACACCGAGCACCGCCTCCGCCAGGAGATCCTCCTCGGCGTGGGCGGCGTCCGCGCCCTCGACGCCCTCGGCCTGAGGGCCGAGGTGTTCCACACCAACGAGGGCCACGCCGGCTTCCTCGGCCTGGAGCGCATGCGCCGCGCCATCGTCGACGACGGGCTCGGCTTCGGCGAGGCGATCGAGGCGGTCCGCGGGGGCTGCATCTTCACCACCCACACCCCCGTGCCGGCCGGCATCGACCGCTTCCCGCGGGAGCTGATGGAGGCCTACTTTTCGGGTTGGGCAGCCGAGTGCGGCATCGGCCTCGACGACCTCATGACCCTCGGCCACCGACCCGGCGACGGGCCCGAGGAACGCTTCAACATGGCGGTGATGGGGCTGCACCTGGCCGGGCGTTCCAACGGGGTGTCGAGGCTGCACGGTGAGGTCAGCCGGGACATGTTCGACGACCTGTGGCCCGATGTTCCTGCCGAGGAGGTGCCCATCGGCTCCATCACCAACGGCGTGCACGCTCCCACCTGGGTGGCGCCGGAGATGGCGGGCCTGCTGCGGCGCCACGTCGGGCCCGACTGGGCCGAAGCCGGCTCGGACGCCTGGGCCGCGCTCGATGACGTCGTCGACGCCGACCTGTGGGACGTCCGCCAGCGGGGCCGGGAACGCCTGGTGGCCTTCGTCCGCGCCCGGCTCCGGTCGTCGGCCCTGGCCCGGGGGGCGTCGGCGTCCGACGTCGCCTGGTGCGACGAGGTGCTCGACCCCGCCGCCCTCACCTTCTGCTTCGCCCGGCGCTTCGCCACCTACAAGCGGGCCACCCTCCTGCTGTCCCAGACCGAGCGGCTGATGGCGCTGCTCTCCTCCCCCGACCGGCCGGTGCAGTTCGTCTTCGCCGGCAAGGCCCACCCGGCCGACGACCAGGGCAAGGAGATGATCCGCCGCATCGTGTCCTTCGCCTCGTCGGTGTCGGTGCGCCAGCGCTTCGTGTTCCTCGAGGACTACGACATCGCCGTCGCCCGGGTGCTCTACGCCGGCGCCGACGTGTGGTTGAACAACCCCCGCCGGCCGCTCGAGGCGTGCGGCACCAGCGGGATGAAGTCGGCCCTCAACGGAGGGCTCAACTGCTCCATCCTCGACGGCTGGTGGGACGAGCTCTTCGACGGCGACAACGGCTGGGCGGTCACCTCGGCCGAAGCCATCGAGGACGAGGCCCGCCGGGATGAGATCGAGGCCAACTCGCTGTTCGAGCTGCTCGAGCACCAGGTGGTGTCCCTCTTCACCGATCGCGCCGGCGAGGCGGTGCCGTCGCGGTGGCTCACGCGGGTGAAGCACTCCCTCACCACCATCGGCCCGGCGGTGCTGGCCAGCCGCATGGTGCGGGACTACACCGAGCAGCTCTACGAGCCGGCCGCCGCCCAGGCCGCCCGCATGGCTCATGCCGGGCTGGCGCCGGCCAGGGAGCTGGCCGCCTGGAAGGCCCGCGTGCTGGCCGGCTGGAGCGAGGTGGCGGTGCGGTCGGTCGAGGTCTCCGAGGACGTGGCCGAGCTGGGGGCGGATCGGGCCGTCTCCGCCGAGGTGTCCCTCGGTCCCCTCGACCCGGGCGACGTGGAGGTGCAGCTCGTCCACGGTCCCGTGGGCCAGCACGACGAGATGGAGGCGGCCACGGTGGTGGCCATGGCGCCCGCCGACGGCGACCCCGGGCGTTCCGACCGCTGGACGGCCACGTTCCGCTGCGAGCGCCCCGGCCGCTACGGCGTCACCGTGCGGATCCTGCCGTGCCACCCCGACCTGGCCAGCCCGGTCGAGCTGGGCCGCATCGCCTGGGCCTGACCCTCCCCTTGCGGCCACCGACCGGCCGGCCGGCCGGTGCGCTAGCGCCCGGTGAAGCGGGCCTTGCCCGGCCCGTGCTCCCGGAACGATTCCACGCCGATGCGGGCGTCGTCGGTCTCGAACACCTGGGCGAAGAGCTGCTGCTCCAGGTCGAGGCCGCCGCCGAGGGTGATGTCGAGGCCTCGGTCGATGGCCCGCTTGGCCAGGCCCTGGGCCACCACCGCGCCGCGGGCCAGCTTCCCGGCCCGCTCCAACGCGCGGTCGAGCACGGCCTCGGGGGCCACCACCTCGTCCACCAGGCCCATGGCCAGCGCCTCGGCGGCGTCGACCTGGCGGCCGGTGAAGACGAGGTCCTTGGCCCGAGCGGGGCCCACCAGGCGAGCCAGGCGCTGGGTGCCACCGCCGCCGGGGATGATCCCGAGCAGCATCTCGGGTTGGCCGAGCTTGGCCCGCTCGGACGCGATCCGGAAGTCGCACGCCAACGCCAGCTCGCAACCGCCGCCGAGGGCGAAGCCCTCTATGGCGGCGAAGGTGGCGCGCGGGATGTCGGCCACAGCCCCCAGGGTGCGCTGGAACAGGTCGCCGATCACCCGGGCCTCGTCGGGGCCGGCGAACTCGTCGATGTCGGCGCCGGCCGCGAACACCCGGGACCCGCCGGTGAAGACCACCGCCCCGGGCGGGTCCTCGGTGAGGGCCTCGGCCGCGCCCAACACCTGACGGAGCACCTCGGTGGAGAGGGCGTTGACCTTGGGGTTGTCCAGGGTGACGACGGCCACACCATCGTCGCGCCGCTCGGTGGCGACCAGCGCCGGGCTCGGAGGATCGGACATGGCCACGACCGTAACGGGATGGCGTGCGGCGAGGCCGAGGCGACGTGACTGCGGGGGCGCCGCTAGGCGTCGACCGCGCCCAGGATGCGGTCGGCCGCTGACCACGGGTCGAGGCGGCGCTCGACCACGTCCTGCTCGAGCTGTTCGCGCTCGGCGGCATCGAGGAGCTGGTCGGCCCGGTGTCGCAGGCGGGCGGTGACGATGAGCCCGAGCTCGTCCCGGAGGCGCTGCCGGCGCTTGGCCGCCAGCCTCCCGTCGCCGGTGAGGAAGGCGCGGTGGCGGTCGATCTCGGCCGCCAGTTCCTCCACGCCCTCCCCGGCGGACGCGACGGTGCAGACGATGGGCGGGCGCCAGTCGCCGGGCGTCGACAGGTCGAGCATCTGCTCGAGGTCACGGCGGGTGTCGGCCGCGCCGGGGCGGTCGGCCTTGTTGATCACGAACACGTCGGCGATCTCCATCAGACCGGCCTTGTTGGCCTGCACGGCGTCGCCCCACCCCGGGTTCACCACCACCACGGTGGTGTCGGCCGCGCCCACGATCTCCACCTCCACCTGGCCCACGCCGACCGTCTCCACCAGCACCCATGCGGCCCCGGCGGCGTCGAGCACCCGGATGGCCTCGGGGGCGGCCAGGGCCAGGCCGCCGAGGTGGCCGCGGGTGGCCATGGAACGGATGAACACGTCGGTGTCGAGCACGTGATCGCCCATGCGCACCCGGTCGCCGAGGATGGCGCCGCCGGAGAACGGTGAGGACGGGTCCACCGCCAGCACCGCGACCCGGGCGCCGTCGGCCCGGAGGTGACCGATGAGGGCACTGGTGAGCGTCGACTTGCCCGAGCCGGGGGCGCCGGTGAGGCCCACGGTGTAGGCCGACCCACTGAGGGGGTGGCAGAGGCGGCCGACCTCGTGGGCCGCCGCCCCGCCCCGCTCCACCATGGACAGGAGGCGGGCGATGGCGGCCCGGTCACCGGTGCGGGCGGCATCCACCAGCGTGGCCGGATCGGCAGGGTGCAGGGCCGGCGCGCTCAGAGGGAGACGGCGCTCTCGCTCTCGAGCCCCACCGCGTGCACCGCGGTAACGCCCGGCACCCGGTCCTTCATGATGCGCTCGACGCCGGCCTTGAGGGTGACGGTGGAGGCTGGACAGCTCACGCACGCCCCGATCAGCTCGATGGTGATCACCCCGGTGTCCTCGTCCACCCCGTGCAGGATGATGTCGCCCCCGTCGGCCTGGATGGCCGGCCGGATGGCGTCGATGGTCTTGGTGACCTGGTCGTGCATGCTGGGGTGGCTCCTACGCCGGGCGGCTGCGCAGCGTACAACGCCCCGTCGCTCCGCCCTGTTCCCCGAGGTTGCCGCACCGATCCGGCGCTGGGAGGCTGGCTCGGTGCTCCTGGCCCACCAGGGCGGCTGGGACGAGATCCTCTTCGTGGCCGCCCCCGTCATCCTCTTCGCCCTGTTGCTGTGGATGGCGAACCGGCGGGCCGCCCGTGTCGAACCTCAGACGAGCAGACGGACCCGAGGCCGAGAGCGAGGGCGCCGACACGCTGATCGGACTCGCCAAGGGCTGGCGCGCTCCACGTCGGCGCCCAGCGCCCTGAGCTTGTCGGCGAAGCGCTCGTAGCCGCGGTCGATGTGCTCGGCGTCGGCCACCACCGTCTCGCCGTCGGCGGCCAGGCCGGCCACCACCAGGGCGGCGCCGGCCCGGATGTCGTGGGCCCGCACCGGCGCTCCTGACAGGCGGGGCACGCCCTGCACGATGGCGTAGTGGTCCTCGGTGCGGATGTCGGCGCCCATCCGCGCCAGCTCGTCGACGTAGCGGAACCGCCCGGTGAAGATGTTCTCGGCCACGATGGCCACGCCGTCGGCCACCGCCATCGTGGCCACGAACAGGGGCATGTAGTCCGACCCGATGCCGGGGTACGGCAGGGTGGAGACGTCGGTGGCGGTGAGCCGGGCCGGCGCCATGCCCCACACGCCGTCGGGGTGGCTCGAGGTGCGCACGCCCATCTCGCCCAGCTTCTGCATGAGCATGTCCATGTGGTCGGGGCGGGCGCCTTCGAGCACCACCTCGCCGCCGGCCACACCCAGGGCGGCCAAGAACGTCGCCGCCTCGATCCGGTCGGGGATGACCTCGTGCTCGACGGCGGTGAGCTCGTCGACCCCTCGATGGTCAGGGTGGGGCTGCCCGCCCCCAGCACGCTGGCGCCCATCCGGTTGAGGAAGGCGGCCAGGTCGGCGATCTCGGGCTCGCGGGCGGCGTTCTCGATCACCGTCTCCCCTTGGCCAGCACCGCCGCCATCAGCGCGTTCTCGGTGGCGCCGACGCTGGGGAACTCGAGGAAGATGCGGGTGCCGACCAGGTGCTCGGCCCGGGCCTCGATGTATCCGTGGGCGCTGGTGAAGGTGGCGCCCAGCCGCTCGAGCGACTGCAGGTGCATGTCGATCGGCCGGGGCCCGAAGTCGTCGCCGCCGGGCAGCGCCACCCTGGCCCGCCCCAACCGGGCGAGGAGGGGGCCGAGCACCACGATCGACGCCCGCATCCGCTCCACCAGCTCGTAGGGCGCCTCGGGGGTGATCTCGGCCGGGCGGGTGATGGTGAGCACGTCGCCGGTGTGGTCGACGGTGAGGCCGATGGAGCGCAGCAGGTCGGCCATGCAGTCGACGTCGACGATGTGGGGGACGTTGCGCAGGACGAACGTGCCCTCGGCCAGCACGGTGGCGGCCATGAGCTTCAGCACCGAGTTCTTGGCGCCGCTGATGCGCACCCGTCCCTCGAGCGGTCCCGAGGCGCGCACGCGGATTCGCTCCATGGTCCCCTCAGTATGCTCCGCCTGCCCGCCGCCCCCGGAGTGCAGGACCCTGTGGCCACCGTCGTCAACCAGCTGGTCCTCGAGCCCGACGACCTCGGCCGGGTGCTCACCCCCGCAACGACGTGGTCCGCGAGGCGGCCGACGGCGAGGGCCGGTTCAGGGCGGTCGGTGGGCCCTTCTCCTCCTACTCACGAGCCGTCGAGGTCGAGGGCGACGGCGATGGTCGCAGCCGGGTGACGGAGACCACCCGGTTCCGCCTGGCCATACCCGTGTGGGGGCTGCTGTTCGTGTGGCCCTACAAGCGGGAGCTGCGCCGCCTGGAGGGCAGGGACCGCAGCCGCCATCCCTTCTGGGCGCCGCCGGACCACGTGGACGCCCGGGCGGCGAGCGTGCTCGGCCTCCTGTGCACGGTGTCGGTCGTCGCCGGCTACCTCGGCACCCTCATCACCCAGACCATCACCTTCGCGGCCGACGAGTTCAACAGCTCCGACACCGCCCAGAGCACCACCCTGGCCGCCGTCCGGGTGGGGGTGCTGCTGTCGCTGGTGCTGGTGGCCACCGCCGACCGGCGGGGCCGCCGGCGGCTGCTGCTGGCCTCGGCCGTGGGCGGCTGCCTGGTGGCGGCCACCGGGGCGTTCGCCCCGAACCTGTGGGTGCTCGGCCTCACCCAGACCTTCTCCCGTGGGCTCTCCACCACCCTCGTGCTGCTCGTCACCATCGTCGCCGCCGAGGAGATGCCGGCCGGCTCCCGCGCCTACGCCATCAGCGTGATGACCATGACCGGTGCGCTCGGTGCGGGCATGGCCCTGTGGGCGCTCCCCCTGGCCGACCTCGACGAGCGGGGCTGGCGGATCCTCTACCTGATCCCCCTGCTCGGGCTCCCGCTGATCGTCTACGTGAGCCGACGCCTGCCCGAGAGCCTGCGCTTCGTGCGGCCCCACCCCGACACGCCGGTGGTGACCGGCCACGGTCGCCGCCTGTGGGTGCTGGGCGCCGCCTTCTTCTTGATCTCGGCGTTCGGGGCGCCGGCCACCCAGCTCCTCAACGAGTTCCTCCGCGACGAACGGGGCTTCTCCGCCGCCCGCATCTCCCTGTTCACGGTGCTGACGAGCACGCCGGCCGCCATCGGGCTGGTGGTCGGCGGACGGATCTCCGACGTGCGGGGCCGGCGGGCGGTGGTGCTGTTGGGGGTGGTGGGTGGAGCCGTACTCACCGTGTTCGCCTTCAGCTCCGTGGGGTGGCCGATGTGGGTGTGGAACCTGGCCGGCACGATCCTGGCCGCTGCTTCCAGCCCGGCGCTCGGCATGTACGGCCCCGAGCTCTTCCCGACCGGCTCCCGAGGCCGGGCCAACGGCATCATCCAGGTGGTGTCGGTGGCGGGCAGCGCCGTCGGCCTGGTAGCCGCCGGGGTGATCTCGGACCGCACCGGTACCCTCACCCGGGCCATGCAGGTGCTGCTCGTGGGTCCGCTGGTGGTGGGCGCGCTGGTGGTGTTCCTCTTCCCCGAGACCGCCCGCCGAGAGCTGGAGGACCTGAACCCCGAGGATCGTCTCCCGTGACGACCCCGTCGCGGCCGATCCCCAGGGAGGAGGCGGCGGCCCGTGCAAGCGTGGCCGTGGCCGTGGCCGTGTCGGTCTGCTTCACCTTGGCCGGGTGCAGCGTGTCGCGCCCGGTGCTGCGCCCGGCCGACCGGGTGCCGACCACCACGACCACCATCACCACGGCCCCGACTTCCATCACGACCACGGCGAGCACCACTACGACGGCGCCCGCGGGCCGACCCACGGCCAGCACGGCCACGACGGGCGCAGCCCCCACCACCGGGGCGCCGAGCTCCGATGATGCTCCTTCGTTCGTGGCCACCGCGCGCGACGGCCGGGCGGCGGTGGCCGTCTACGAGCAGCCGGGCGACACCGAAGCGGACCGCACCGTGGCCAACCCGGGGGACTATGGGCAGGCTCAGGTGTTCCTCGTGCTCGATCGCGAGCCGGGCTGGCTCCGGGTGGCCCTGCCGGTGCGCCCCAACGGCAGCACCGGATGGCTCCGCGAGGCCGACGTGACCGTCACCCAGCACCGCTACCGCATCGTGGTGTCGCTCAGCCGGCACCGCTTCGAGGTCTTCGACGCTGGCCGGCGCATCCTCGACGCCCCCGCCGGCATCGGCACCAGCGACACGCCCACCCCGGGGGGCACCTACTACACGTGGGTGCTCATCGACCCGTCCAACAGCGGCTACGGCGCCTACGCCTACGGGCTCTCGGGGTTCTCCGACGCCCTCGACACCTTCGCGGGCGGCGACGGTCGGTTGGGCATCCACGGCACCACCGACGAGACCTCGGTGGGGCGGGACGTGAGCCACGGTTGCATCCGGGTGACCGACGCCGTCATCACCCGTCTGGTGCACGACGTCGGCCTCCCCCTCGGCGTCCCCGTGACGGTCACGCGCTGATTGGCTCCTCCCCCGCTTCGCTCCTCCGGAGCGGCTTCGCCGCGTCAGGTGCCCAGTCTCGCCAGCCACTCGGCGACCGCCTCGACCACCTGGGTCTCGCCGGCGACGCCACGCCGGTCCTTCACGTCGTGGCCGGCGCCGTCGATCCAGACGTGGGTGACCGGCCCGGCGATGGCGGCGGTTCGGGCCTCGAGGTCGGCGGGGGCGGCGAAGGGGTCCTTGGTGCCGCTCACGAACAGGCACGGCACGTCCAGCGCGGGGAAGTGCTCGACGCGGAGGCGGTCGGGCTTCCCCGGCGGGTGCAGGGGATAGCTGAGGAGCACCAGCCCGGCGGCGGGCAGGCCCTCGGCCACGGACATGGAGCAGATCCGCCCCCCCATCGACCGCCCGCCGAGCACCAGCGAGCCCGGCACCACCCCGGCCCGGCGCACCAGGGCGGCCGCCTCCTCCACGACGCACGCCAGCAGCTTGGGCGCCCGGTCGGGAGCCCGGCGGCCCTCCCGCCGGTACGGGAAGTCGATGCGGGCGGTGGGCAACGGCGGCGCTACCGCCGCCTCGATGCGCACCAGGGTGCGATGGTGGCGATCGCCCCCTGCCCCCGGCGCCAGCAGCAGCGCCCCCGGCTCCACTACGACGCCACTAGGAGCCGAGCCGATAGGCGAGGCGACCAGTCAGCACGGCGCCTGAGTGCGGCGCAGCCGCACAGCTTGCCTCGACGACGGCCCGACTCTCCGCGCACCTCCTAGGCCCACTACGACGCCAGCAGGATGCGTCGGGCCTCGGTGAGCTCGGCGATGCGCTGGGCGGCGCCCTCTGTGTCGGCCCCGTGGTCCGGGTGGGCCCGGCGCAGGAGGTCCCGGAAGGCGCGCTGCACCTCGGAGCGCACCGGGTCATCGGCGTCGAGCCCCAGCACGGTGAGGGCCCACTCCACCGGGTCGCCCACACCGGCGTGAACCCAGCTGCCCCGCCCGGACCGGCCGGTGAGGTACTCCACCAACGCCTCGTCGACCGGACCCCGCCAGTGCAGGGCCTTGCGCAGGAGGTGCATGACCGCGGCGCGGGGGCCAGGGAGCAGCTGCCCGGCGGCGTACAGGGCCGCCAGCACCTGGGGCGCAGCGATGGTGTCGCCCAGCTCGGCCAGCTCGAAGCGCACCTGCTCGCCGTCGCCCACGAGGCGGTGCACCCGGCGGTTGAGGCCGACGTGGTCGGTCTGGAAGCGGTGGCGGAGGCGGGGCTGGGGGATGCGCATCCCCTGCTCGAGCTGGTGGGTGAGGCGTTCGAGGTCGGGGTGCAGGTCGGGGTCGACCCGGTCGACGAAGCCGGCCACCACCCCGCCGAGCAGCAGGCCGCCGAAGCCCGGGGCGGGCGACACCGGAAGGTCACGGCGCCCCAGGGCGAGACGGCGGGTCGGCGCGATCGGCCGAGACTGGAACACCTCGAACTCGGCCAGGAGCATCGGATCAAACTACCGGGCGGCGCCAGGGGCGCCGCCGCTCAGGGCCGGGGGTGGGGTCGGCGGACGTGCTACCGGTCAGACGTACTGGCGCAGCAGGGCCCGCAGCTCGCCGGCGGCCGCCTTCACCTCGTCGTCGTCGCTGTCGGTGCCCTCCAGCTGGTCGTGCAAGGACCCCGATTGGGTGACGATCTGGTCCCAGACGCCGGGCGCGAAGCCGTAGGGCACCCCCAGGTCCTTCACCCTCCCGGCGGCGTCGGCCAGGCTCAGCACCGCGTCGTGGTCGTCAGCGGCGTGCATCAGCCGGTCGGCGGCGATGAACAGCTCGGACATGACCTCCTGGGCGACGAGGCCGTCCTCGGGGTCCCCGTCGCCGTCAGCACCCTCGACGTCGTCGTCGTCGCCGGCGGCGGCCACCTCGCCAGCGTCGAGGGAGAAGTTGAAGTCCACCTGGTCGAGCACCGACTCTGCCCGCTCCTCGTCCTCGGCGTGGACGACCAGGTCGTCGTCCTCGTCGAAGCCAAAGGCCACGCCCGCCTCGGTCAGCGAGTCGGCCAGCGCGGTGCGCTTCTCGTCGGGCCAGTCGTCCAGCTCGTAGGCCACCTGATCCTTGTCGGGGTCGAGGGTCGGCAGGGTGGACGTCTCGACCTGCTCGACGAGGATGTCGACCGCCTCCTCGTCGTCGGCCCGCACCACCAGGCTGGTGGCCTCCCAGACGTGGAGGATCCCCTGCCCGGTGAGGAGCTGGTCGAGCAGCACCCGCGAGGCGTTGTCCCACTCGTCGAACTCATAGGCGATCTGGTCGCCCCCGGGCTCGTCGGAGACCTCGTCGCCGTCGAGATCGGCGGCGTCGCGGTCGTCGGCCTCAGCGGCCTCCTCGGCGATGGCCGACTCCATCTCGTCGGGGTCCGACGACACCAGCTCGGCCCCGCATTCGGCGCACGTGGCCACCGAGGGCACGTATTCGGCGTCACACTCGGGGCACACCTTGACCGTCACGGCCCGCAACTTACCGGCCGGCGCCGAAGGCGCCGTCGCTCAGGGCGGGGGGTGGGGTCGGCGGACGTCTACCGGCCGGCGCCAAAGGCGCCGTCCGCACGCGATCGCTGCCGATCGGTCAGAGCTGCGGGGTCTCCACGTGGCGGCCGAACACCGACGCCAGGGTGTCGATGTTCTCGCGTTCGGTTGCGTAGGTGCGCACGGTGTCGATCAGGGTGGGCAGGAGGTTGACCTCGGGATCAGCGGCCTCGGTCCGGAGCCGGTCCAGGGCGGCCTCGACGGCGACGCCGTCCCGGTCGGCCTTGACCGCCTGGAGCCGCTTCACCTGCGCCTGCTCCTGCTCGTCGGTGATGCGCAGGGTGTCGATGGGGTCGTCGTCGTTGCCCTCGGTGTAGCGGTTGACGCCCACCACCACCCGCCGGCCGTCCTCCAGGCGACGCTCGAGCTCGTAGGCGGCATCGGCGATCTCGGCCTGGAACCAGCCGTCGTCGAGGGCGGCATGGACGCCTTCGAGCATGGACCCACCCCCCAGCTCGTCGAGGTGGGCGAAGATCTCCTCGGCCTGGCGCTCCAGCTCATCGGTGAGGGACTCGACGAACCAGGACCCGCCGAGGGGATCGGCCACCGCGGGCACACCGGTCTCGTGGGCGATCACCTGCTGGGTGCGCAGGGCGATGCGGGCCGCTCGCTCGGTGGGGAGGGCGAGGGCCTCGTCCATGGAGTTCGTGTGCAGGCTCTGGGTGCCGCCGAGCACGCCGGCCAGGGCCTCTATGGCGGTACGGGCGATGTTCAGCTCCGGCTGTTGCGCGGTGAGGGACACGCCCGCGGTCTGGGTGTGGAACCGCATGCGGGTCGACCGCTCGTCGGTGGCGCCGTAGCGGTCCCGCAGCCAGCGGGCCCAGATGCGGCGGGCGGCCCGGTACTTGGCGATCTCCTCGAAGAAGTCGATGTGGGCGTTGAAGAAGAAGCTGAGCCGGGGGGCGAAGGCGTCGACGGCCAGGCCGGCCTGGGCCGCCAGCTCCACGTACGCGAAGCCGTTGGCCACGGTGAAGGCCAGCTCCTGCGCGGCGGTGGAGCCCGCCTCCCGGATGTGGTAGCCGGAGATGGACACGGGGTGCCACCGGGGCAGCTCCGCCGCCGCGAACTGGATCGTGTCGCGCACCAGGCGCATCGAGGGCCGGGGCGGGAAGATGAACTCCTTCTGCGCCTGGTACTCCTTGAGGATGTCATTCTGGAGGGTGCCGCCGAGGCGGGCCCGTTCCACGCCGGCGGCCTCCGCGGTGGCCACGTACATGGCGAGGACCAGGGACGCCGGTGAGTTGATGGTCATCGACGTGGTGACGGTGCCGAGGTCGATGCCGGCGAAGAGGTCCTCCATGTCGGCGAGGGTGTCGACGGCCACGCCGCACTTGCCCACCTCGCCCTCGCACAGCGGGTCGTCGGAGTCGCGCCCCATGAGGGTGGGCAGGTCGAAGGCCACCGAGAGGCCGTCGCCGCCGGCCGCCAGGATCGAACGGAACCGCTGGTTGGTGTCGGTGGCGGTGCCGAAGCCGGCGAACATCCGCATGGTCCAGAGCTTCGAGCGGTACATGGACGCGTAGGGCCCGCGGGTGTAGGGGAACTGGCCGGGGAACTCCCCGTCGTCGGGCCCGTACACCGGCTCCAGGGGGATCCCGGACATGGTGGTGCCCTCGACGGCTCGGTGGGGAGAGGCGTCGTAGGCCCGCTGCCACCGTTCCCGTGCGCTCACCGGTCCAAGTATCGCTCCCGTTGCCGCGCGGCGGTGGGTCAGCCCGCCACGACGTCCACGGGGCGGCCGAGCACCTCGGCCAGCAGGTCGGCGCGCTCGCTGGCGGCGTAGAGCTCGAGGTCGATGTCGGCGTCGCCCGCCGGGAGGGCCCGCACCACCAGACGCTTGGCCCGCTCCTTGGCCTTCACCTTGCGCACCCGCGACTCGTGCCCGCGGTCGAGGCCGATGGCCACCCGCAGGATGGCGGCGCAGGTGCGCACCAGCTGCTGGTCGGCGGCGGGGAGGGCCGCGAACTCGGGGTGGGACGCCTTGGGGGCGCTCTTGCGGTGGTAGCGAGCGATGAGGGCGATGATCTCGATCTCGCCGTCGGTGAGCCCGACGAGGCGCTCGGAGTTCCGGATCACGTAGTAGGCGTGCTTGTGGTGCTTGGCGTGGGAGATGGCGACGCCGACGTTGGACAGGAGGGCCGCGGCCTCGAGGTACTCCCGGGCGCCCTCGTCGAGGCCGTGGAGCTCGGCGGTGGCATCGAAGAGCTGCAGGGCGAGCATGGCCACGTGGGCGGAGTGGTCGGGGTCCTCGTCCATGGCCGCCGCCAGGTGTTCCACGCCGCGGCGGCTCACATCGCGCAGGTGGTGGAGCGCCCCGCCCCGGATGCGGTTGGCGGTGTCGAGGAGCACCCCCTCGCGCAGGGCGTAGTCGCTCAGCGTCAGCTCCTGCACGCCGAAGACGTCCACCACGCCCTCGAGGATGAGGGCGCCGGCCAGGATGATGTCGGCGCGCTTCGGCTCCAGGCCGGGCATGGCGCCGAGCGGGCCCTTGGCCCTCGCCTTGACCAGCCGGGCCGCCACCTCCCGCACCTCGTCGCCGCTGACGGTGGCCCCGTTGTAGGTGCGCAGTGCCTCGGCGCCGGCGGCGGCGCGGGCCAGGCGCACCACCTGCTCGATGGTGCCCGAGGAGCCGACCGCCACCTCGAAGCCGAGCTCGGCCACCGGCCGGCGCAGGGCGCTCAGCGCCTCGGCCACGTGCCGCCGGCACGAGGTCACCGCTGAAGGGTGCAGCGCCTGGCCGGGGAAGAACCGGTTGGTGAGGCGGACCGCCCCGAGCTTGAAGCTGCGCGACGTGAGCATCTCGCCCTTCTCGCCCACCAGCACCTCTGTGCTCCCTCCGCCGATGTCACAGAGGAGCAGGCGGCGGTCGAACACCGGCAGCGCCTGGATGACGCCGAGGTGGATGAGGCGGGCCTCCTCCACCCCGGAGACGATCTCCACCTCGACGCCCGCCTCGGCGCGGGCCCGGGCGAGGAACTCGGCGTGGTTGTCGGCCTCCCGCACCGCGCTCGTGGCCACCGCCCGGAGCGGGGCCTCGGAGATGTCGGCGATGCGCCGGAACCGGGTGAGGGTCGCCACCCCCCGGTCGATGGCGTCGGGCGCCAGGCGCTTCATGTCCCCCGAGCCGCTGCCCAGGCGCACCATCTCCTTCTCCCGGGCGACGACGTCGAACGTGCCCTCGTCACCGACACGGGCGACCACCAGGTGCAGCGAGTTGGTGCCGACGTCGACGGCGGCGAGGACCCGGCTCACGCCCGCAAGCTACCGGTGTCGTCCGTACATCCAAGGGAGCCCGACCAATCGCCCAACTAGGGTCAAGGGCCATGACCGTGGCGAAGCAGGTGCCCACCCGCAACCTGGCCATGGACCTGGTGCGGGTCACGGAGGCGGCCGCGCTGGCGGCGGCCCGGTGGATGGGTCGGGGCGACAAGAACGGGGCCGACGGGGCGGCGGTCGACGCCATGCGGGTGGTGCTCGACACCGTCTCCATGGACGGCGTGGTGGTCATCGGCGAGGGCGAGAAGGACGAGGCGCCGATGCTTTACAACGGCGAGCACATCGGCGACGGCACACCACCCCTCACCGACATCGCCGTCGACCCGCTCGAAGGCACCACCCTCACGTCGCTCGGGCGGGGCAACGCGGTGGCCGTCATCGCGATGTCCGACCGGGGCACGATGTTCGACCCCGGCCCGTGCGTGTACATGGAGAAGATCGCGGTGGGGCCCGAAGCGGCCGAGGTGATCGACATCACCCGCTCGGCCACCGACAACCTCGAAGCGGTGGCCAAGGCCAAGGATGAAGACGTGCGGGACATCACCGCGGTGATCCTCGACCGCCCCCGCCACGAGGACCTCATCAGCGAGGTCCGGGCGTCGGGGGCCCGCATCCGGCTCATCCAGGACGGTGACGTGGCCGGCGCCATCTCCACCGCCTGGTCCGAGTCGGGGGCCGACATCCTCTTCGGCATCGGGGGCACGCCCGAAGGGGTGATCTCCGCCGCCGCCCTCAAGTGCATGGGGGGCGCCATCCAGGGCCGGCTGTGGCCCCGCGACGACGACGAACGGGCGGCGGCGGTGGCTGCCGGCTACGACCTCGACCGGGTGCTCCACACCGACGACCTGGTCGGCGGGGACAACTGCTTCTTCGCCGCCACCGGCGTCACCGACGGCGAGCTGCTCAAGGGCGTGCACTACGACAGCCGGGGAGCCACCACCCAGTCGCTCGTCATGCGCTCACGGTCGGGCACGGTGCGCTTGATCAACGCCCGCCATCGGCTGCGCAAGCTCAAGGAGTTCAGCTCCATTGAGTTCGGCTAGCGAGTTGGAGTAGGAAGGAGGGGCGTGTCCGACGTCACCATCTTCCACAACCCTCGCTGCTCGAAGTCGCGTGGGGCGATGTCCCTGCTGGCCGAGCGGGGCGCCGATGCCCTGGTGGTGGAGTACCTGCGGGATGCGCCCACCCGACCGGAGTTGGAGCGGGTGCTCGCCCTCCTCGGCACCGACGACCCCCGGGCCATGATGCGTACGGGCGAGGGTCCCTACGCCGAGCTGGGCCTGGCCGAGGCCGGGCGCGACGAGCTCCTCGACGCCATGGCCGACCACCCCATCCTGATCGAGCGGCCCATCGTGGTGCGGGGCGACCGGGCCGTCATCGCCCGGCCCCCCGAGCGCCTGCTCGAGCTGTTCGCCTGAGCGTCGGTCGGCGCACCGGCTCGACTTCTCGTCCTCCGCCTGGGGCCCCAGGCGCGTCGAACCCGCCGGCGGGGGGGGTGAGCCGGCGGGTTCGAAGCGGTTGCAACCGAGCGACACGGGACGGGGCGGGGGTCCGTTCGCCGGTCGATCGACGCATCCGCAGGTATGCCCCCGGCCCGCCATCCGAAACAAGATCCACGTGGGGGCGCCGACCGGGCCGCCGCCTCGCGGTCAGACCGGTCGCCAGCGCCCCGCCGGTCGAGGGAGGTCGTCGGGCTCTCGCCAGCCAAGGGCGGCCAACCAGTCATCGTCGACCGCTCCCGGGCTGGCTTCGAGGCGGGCGGCGCCGGCGCCGGCCGCCAGCGCGGCGGCGTGGTCGAGGAGCCGGCCGCCCACACCGGTGCGACCCTCGGCCGGGTCCACCACCACCGCCTCGAGCACCCCTCGCGCACCGTAGGGTCCGCACGGAGGCGTCAGCCTCACCACGGCGGCGCCCACCCCGGCACCGTTGCGGCGGGCGCACAGCACGCGGCAGCCCGCGGGGAAGGTGACGCCTCCCTCGGCCAACCGCGCCTGCACCTCGGAGTCGGGCACCCCGGTGTCGGCCAGCTCCAGGGGCAGCCCGCCCCTTCCCACGACGATGGCGGGCCCGAGGGCGGCGTCGGCCAACGGCGTCCACACCCGCCGGCCGTTCGAGTGGCGCCGCTCGGCCATCACCGTCACCCGTTCGACCGTCACCGCCGCCCGGTAGTCGGCCAGCGCCATCACCATGGCCGTCAACCGCTCGGGCGGCTGGTCGGTGGTGAGGGTGACGTGCGGGTGGAAGGGGTGATCGAGACGGCGCTCGAACGGCCCGGAGAACACCCGGTCCCTGAGCCCGTGCAGCCCGTGCAGACTGCCACCGACGGCCAGGAAGGCGGTGGGGGTGACGGGGTGGAACGTCGCCGCCGGGCCGACGGTGAGCGCCAGGGCCGGAGGTGACCCGGCTGCCGCCGCTCTCAGCACGGCGAGGGCGGCGGCGAGGTCGTCGGGGCGCACGTTGACCGGGGGCACCAGGGTGAGGTGGGCGGGGATGGCCCCGAGCGCCGGATCGCCACCCCCGCGTCGTAGACCGTCGACCTCCGCCGCCACCCCCGGCGGCAACAACAGCACCACCCCCAACCGAAGCCGTGTCACATCACCCCACGCTGCGCAGCCGCCAGGCAGAGCAGCCTCCATCGTCAGACCCGGATGGGGAAGCCGTGTCACACCACCCGACGCTGCGCAGTCCGCCAGGCGGAGCAGCTTCCATCATGAGACACGGATGGGCGAAGCCCGCTCCGGGGGAGCGAAGCGGAGGAGGAGCAAGGCAGCTCAGCCCGCGGCCTCCAGGCGGACGTGGGCGCGGCGGAGGGCGGCCTCGGCCTCGGCGTCGTGCTCCTGGCGCAGGGCAGCCTCAGCCCGGGTGCGGGCCTCCTCGGCGCGGGCCCGGTCGATGTCGCCCGCCAGCTCGGCCACGTCGGACAGCACCGACACCCGGTTCTCGGAGACCTCGACGAAACCGCCGTGCACGGCGACGGCCACGTCGTCCCCGCTGGCGGGGCGGATGCGGGTGACCCCGATGCCGAGCGCCCCCACGAAGGGGGCGTGGCCGTTGAGGAAGGCGATCTCGCCGCCGTCCACGGTGCGGGTCAGCACCATGTCCGCCTCCCCCGACCACAGGATGCGCTCGGGGGAGACGACCTGCACCTCGAGGGGCATCAGGACCCCGTGGACTTGCGCAGCTCGTCGGCCTTGGCCCGGGCGGCGTCGGCCCCGCCCACGTTGAGGAAGGCCTGCTCGGGCAGGTCGTCGAGGTCGCCCTGCACGAGCGCCTCGAAGGAGTCGACCGTCTCGTCGATGGGCGTGGTGACACCGGGCAGGCCGGTGAAGTTCTCGGCCACGTACATCGGCTGGGACAGGAACCGCTGCACCTTGCGGGCCCTCGACACGGTGACCTTGTCCTCCTCGGAGAGCTCGTCGAGGCCGAGAATGGCGATGATGTCCTGCAGCTCCTTGTAGCGCTGGAGGATGCGCTGCACCTCACGGGCCACGCCGTAGTGGCGCTCGCCCACCACCTCGGGGGCGAGGATGGCCGAGGTCGACGCCAGCGGGTCCACCGCCGGGTAGATGCCGAGGGCGGCGATGTCGCGGCTCAGCTCGGTGGTGCCGTCGAAGTGGGTGAAGCTGGTGAACGGGGCCGGGTCGGTGTAGTCGTCGGCGGGCACGTACACCGCCTGCAGCGACGTGATCGAACGGCCGCGGGTGGAGGTGATGCGCTCCTGCAGCTCGCCCATCTCGTCGGCGAGGGTGGGCTGGTAGCCCACCGCCGAGGGCATCCGCCCGAGGAGGGTGGACACCTCCGAGCCGGCCTGGGTGAAACGGAAGATGTTGTCGATGAACAGCAGCACGTCGAGCTGCTGCACGTCGCGGAAGTACTCCGCCATGGTGAGGGCCGACAGTCCCACGCGAAGGCGGACGCCGGGCGGCTCGTCCATCTGCCCGAAGACGAGGGCGGCCTTCTCGAGCACGCCCGATTCGCCCATCTCGATGAACAGGTCGGTGCCCTCGCGGGTGCGCTCGCCGACCCCGGCGAACACCGACACGCCGCCGTGGTTCTGGGCCACGCGGCGGATCATCTCCTGGATGAGCACGGTCTTGCCCACGCCGGCCCCGCCGAACAGGCCGATCTTGCCGCCCTGCTTGTACGGGGTGAGCAGGTCGATCACCTTGATGCCGGTCTCGAACATCTCGGCCGAGGCCTCGAGGGCGTCGAAGTCGGGGGCGTGGCGGTGGATCTCCCAGCGCTCGGAGATCTCGCCCAGCTCCTCGGCGCTGACGTCCAGGGGCTCGCCGATCACGTTGAACACGTGGCCCAGGACCTTGTCGCCCACCGGCACAGTGATCCCCTGGCCGGTGTTGCGGACCACCGCGCCGCGGGTGAGGCCGTCGGTGGGCTTGAGGCAGATGGCCCGCACCCGGCCCTCGCCGATCTGCTGCGCCACCTCGGCCCGGATCTCGACGTCGCGCCCGTCGACGGTGATGTCCATGGCGATGGCCGTGTTGATCTCGGGCAGCGCGTCCGGGGGGAACTCCACGTCGACCACGGGACCGGCGATGGCGACCACCCGTCCGTCCTTGTGGGCGGGAGCGCCGGAGCTGGGGGGAGCAGGGTTGGTGAGGGTCACTGGGTCTCCTAGACGTGGGCGCGGTGGGGTTCGAGGGTGTCGGGGAAAAGGTCGCCGGTGCCACCGATGGTGTCGACCAGCAGGTCTTCGCCGGCGCCGCCCTGGCGGAGGGCCTCGGCACCGCCGACGATCTCCATTATCTCGGTGGTGATGGCGTCCTGGCGGGCCCGGTTCATCACCCGGCTGAGCTTGGTGATCAGCTCCTCGGCGTTGTCGGTGGCCGACTTCATGGCCCGCTGGCGGGCGGCCTGCTCGGCGGCGGCAGAGTCGAGCAGGGCGGCGAAGAGGCGAGCCTCGGCGTAGCGGGGCAGGAGCCGGTCGAGGATCTCGGTGGGGCTGGGCTCGAACTCGTAGTCGGCGCTGGGTCCGGCGGCGTCGTCGGCCTCGACCTGTTCGAGCGGCAGGTAGCGGGCCTCGACCGCCTTCTGGGTGCCGAGGGAGAGGAAGCGGGTGTAGACGAGGCGGACCTCGTCGAAGGTGCCGTCGGAGAACCGCTCGCTGACGAGGTCGGCCACCTCCTTGGCATCGGCGTAGGTGGGGTTCTCCGAGAACCCACCGTAGGAGGCGGCCAGCTCGTAGCCCCGGAACCGGAAGTACGACGTCGCCTTCTTGCCCACCGTGACCAGCGCGGTGTCGCGTCCCTGGGCCCGTTCGGCCTGCACCGCCCGCTCGGCCAGGCGGATCACCGTGGAGTTGTGCCCACCGGCCAGGCCGCGGTCGGCGGCCACCACCACGAAGCCCACGGTGGCGACCTGGTCGCGGGCCTGGAGCAGGGGGGAGTCCCCGCCGGCGCCGGCGGCGGCCAGGTTGCGGATGACCTCGGTGATCTGCTCGCTGTAGGGGCGGGCGGCGGCCACCCGTTGCTGGGCCTTGACGATGCGGCTGGCGGCGATCAGCTCCATCGCCTTGGTGATCTTCTTGGTCGACTGGACCGATTTGATCCTCCGGCGGAGGACCCGTTCCTGGCCACCGGCCATGGGTTCCTCCCTTAGGAGCCGCTGTCGCTCTCGTCGGTCTCGGGCACGAAGTCCTCCACGAAGGAGCGCAGCGCCGCCTCGAGGGCGTCGGTGTCGGCGATGGCACCGCTGGTGCGGATGCCCTCGAGGATGTCGGGGTGACGCGCCCGCAGGTAGTCGAGCAGCTCACCCTCGAAGCGGCGCACCTCGGGCACCGGGACGGCGTCGAGGTGGCCGCGGGTGCCGGCGTAGAGCACCACCACCTGCTCCTCCACCGGCATCGGGGAGTTCAGCCCCTGCTTGAGCAGCTCGGTGAGGCGGTAGCCCCGGTCGAGGGTGGCCTGCGACACGGCGTCGAGCTCGGAGCCGAAGGACGCGAACGCCTCCAGCTCGCGGAACTGGGCCAGGTCGCCCTTGAGGGTGCCCACCGCGGCCTTCATGGCCTTGATCTGGGCGGCGCCGCCGACCCGCGACACCGACTGGCCGACGTTGATGGCGGGCCGGATGCCGGACTTGAACAGGTCGTCCTCCAGGAAGATCTGGCCGTCGGTGATGGAGATGACGTTGGTGGGGATGTAGGCCGAGATGTCGCCCGCCTTGGTCTCGATCACCGGCAGGGCGGTGAGGGAGCCGGCGCCGTTGTCGTCGGAGAGCTTCGCCGCCCGCTCGAGCAGGCGGCTGTGGAGGTAGAACACGTCGCCCGGGTAGGCCTCGCGGCCCGGTGGGCGGCGCAGCAGCAGGGAGATCTGGCGGTAGGCCTCGGCCTGCTTGGAGAGGTCGTCGTAGACGGCCAGGGCGTGGTCGCCGGAGTCCATCCAGTGCTGGCCCATGGCGCACCCCGCGTAGGGGGCGAGGTACTTGAACGGGGCCGGGTCCGAGGCCGCCGCCACCACCACCACGGTGAAGTCCATGGCGCCGTGCTCGGTGAGGGTGGCCACCGTCTGGGCCACGGTGGACGCCTTCTGGCCGATGGCCACGTAGACGCACTTCACCCCCAGGCCCTTCTGGTTGATGATGGTGTCGATCGCCACCGTGGTCTTGCCCGTCTTGCGGTCGCCGATGATCAGCTCCCGCTGGCCGCGGCCCACCGGGGTCATGGCGTCGATGGCCTTGATGCCCGTCTGGAGGGGCTCGTGCACCGGCTTGCGGCCGATGATGCCGGGCGCCTGCACCTCCATGCGCCGCTCGGTGGTGTTGGTGAGCGCGCCGCGGCCGTCGATGGGCTGGCCGAGGGCGTTGACCACCCGGCCGAGCATCCCGTCGCCCACCGGCACCGAGAGGATGTTGCCGGTGGCCTTGACCGACTGGCCCTCCTCGATGCCCTGCACGTCGCCCAGCACCACCGCGCCGATCGACTCCTCGTCGAGGTTGAGGGCCAGCCCCACGGTGCCGTCTTCGAACTCCAGCAGCTCGTTCACGGCGGCGTCGGGCAACCCGGACACGCGGGCGATCCCGTCGCCCACCTCCAGGATCCGGCCGACCTGTGACGCGGTGAGATCGGGGGTGAACCCGGCCAGGTTCTTGCGCAGGGCGGCGGTGATGTCGGCGGTGCTGATGGTGAGCTCGGCCATGGCGGTTTCCTTGGGAGGGCGCTGATCAGAGGGCGTTGCGGAGCTGTTCGAGGCGGCGGCGGACCGACCCGTCGATGACGGTGTCGCCCACCCGGGCGACCAGGCCACCCTGGATGGAGGGATCGACGATCACCCGGACCTCGACCTCCTTGCCGGTGGCCCGGCCGAGGGCGGCGGCCAGGCGGGCGGTCTGGTCATCGTCGAGGGGGATGGCGGAGCGGACCTCGGCCACCTCCCGGTTGGCCTGGCGAGCACCCATCTCCACGAGGGCGGTGACGATGGCGGGCAGCTCGCGCACGCGTCCGTTGCCGACGACCATCCCGACCAGGTTGACGGTGGGCAGGGTGGCCCGGCCCCCCAGCAAGTCGGTGATGATCTGCTGGCGGATGGGCACGGGGATGTGGGGGTCGGCGAGCTTGTCGCGCAGCTCGTCGGAGCCTTCGAGGATGCGGGCGAAGCGGAACAGCTCGTCGGTGGCCTCGGTGAGGTCGCCCTCGGCCCGGGCCACGGCGTGCAGCGCCTCGGCGTAGGCCTCGATGTGGGCGGCGTCCATCGGCTATCGACCCGACCCGACCTGGGCGATGAAGCTCTCCACCAGCTGGGTGCTGGTGTCGCGGTCGAGGTTGCGCTCCACCACCCGCTCGGCCGCGCCGATGGCCAGGTTGGCCACCTCGCCGCGGAGGTCGGCGATGGCCTGGAGCTTGGCCGACTCGATGTCGGCGGCCGCTCGGCGGCGCAGCTCGGCGATGTCGGCCTCGGCCGACGCCGACAGGTCGCGGCGCATGGCGTCGGCGGTCTGGCGGGCCTCCTCGATGATGCGCCCGGCCTCGCCCTTGGCCTCGGCCAGCTGGGTCCGGTACTCCGAGAGCACCGACTCCGCCTCCTGGCGTTGCGCCTCGGCCTGGTCGAGGTCGTGGCGTATGCGCTCGGTGCGGGCGTTCATGCCCTTCTTGATGGCGGGCAGCCCGAAGCGCCACACGAAGAGGAACACGGCGGCGAAGCCGATCGCACCCCAGATGATCTCGTTGCGCTCCGGGAGGATCGGGTTGGGCGCCTCCTGGCAGTCCTCGGGCACGCCCCCCTCCTCGAGCAGGTGGATGCACTCCTCGCTGGCGTGGGTGAGGTCGCCGGTGCCGTCCTCGTCGCCGCCCCCCTCTTGGGCCAACCCGTGGGGGGCGAAGCCCACGAGGGCCACGAGGGCGACGGCCGCGGCCAGCAGCAGCCGGAGTTGGAGTCGGCGCATCAGGCGCCCCCGAGGAAGAAGACCACGAAGCCGATGAGGGCCAGGGCCTCCACGAAGGCAATGCCCAGGAACATGGTGGTGCGCACCATGCCGGCAGCCTCGGGCTGGCGGGCCATGGCCTGGACCGACTGGCCGACGAGGTACCCGATGCCGATGCCCGGGCCGATGGCGCCGAGCCCGTAGGTGAGGGCGGCCAGGCCCTTGTTGTCGATGCCGTTTGCGGCCGCTTCCTGGGCCAACACGGAGAGGCTCATGGGTGTCGGTGCCTTTCTTGGGGGACTTGCTGGGTGGACATGGGTGGCCTGGTGCGCCTCAGTGCTCGTGGCTGATGGCCTGACCGATGTAGACGCCGGCCAGCAGGGTGAACACGTAGGCCTGGAGGAAGCTGACGAGCAACTCGAAGGCGGTGAAGGCGACTACGGCCAGCACCGGCAGCGGCAGGATGACGGCCGAGAGGTTCTTCACCCAGAGGGCGCTCGAGAGCACGGCGAAGGTGACCAGGAGGATGTGGCCGGCCAGGAGGTTGGCGAAGAGGCGCACCGTGTGGGTGAAGGGCGTGACGACGAAGGCGATGATGAACTCGATCGGGATGATGAGCACCAGCAGGGCGGCGGGCACGCCCGGCGGGATCAGGCGGTGCTTCAGGTATCCGAACGGGCCGTGCTCCCGGATCCCGGCCCCGTGGTAGATCACGTAGGCCAGCAGGGCGAGGAACATGGGCAGGGCGATGCGGGCCGTGCCCGGCATCTGGATCCCCGGGACGATCTCGAAGATGTTGCAGAACAGGATGAAGAAGAAGAACGAGATCAGCAGCGGCGTGTACTTGAGGCCCTTCTCGCCCATCGTCTCCATGACGATGCCGTCCTCGATGAACTCGACCGACATCTCGGCCAGGTTCTGGGCGCCGGTGGGCACCAGCCGCTTCCGGGAGCCGAGGACGAACAGCAGCATGGTGAGCAGGGCGGCGGCCGCGTAGACCAGCACCACCTTGTTGATCCCGTAGGTGTCGTTGCCCCAGAACTCCGGCCAGTTGGTGATGTGCGAGAGGGGAGGGAACTCGAGTGCCAGCACGCTCGGCTACTCCTCGGGGGGGGAAGGCTTGAGCCCTGGGAAGGCCAGGGACGCGGACACGTAGCGGGTCTCCCAGATCAGCAGGCCGAGGTGGCTGACCACGAGGGTGATCCCGAGCGGGAGGGGCTCGAGCCACGGCTGGTCGGCCACGGCCAGCACCACCGCGCTGATGAGCCCTAGGCGGAGGAGGAAGCCGAAGAGGGCGACGCCCATGAGCAGGCCCAGGGAGATGCGGGCGGCCCAGGCCAGCAAGGCGGCCGACAGCCAGAAGTTGGCCAGCACCAGCCCGGCGGCCAGCGCCACCGACGCCAGCCCGTCCAGCCCCCAGGCCAGGGCGCCCACCGCCGCCACCACCGGCAGGGCCAGCAGCCCCCGGCGCACGAGGTCGGCCGCCACCTGGCGCTCGGTGGCGGGCCCGAGGTCACGGGCGGCGACCACGGGTGCGGTCACCGCGCCCGCCCGTCGGCGCCCGAGGGGCCTGAGGCGCCTGAGGCGCGGCCGGAGGGGGCGCGGGACCGGAAGCCGGGCACCTGCGACTCCTGGCGGCGCATGTCGGCGTCGTAGCCGATCCAGACCTTGACGAACACCCCAGCGAAGGAGAACAGCACGAAGGCGATGGTGAACACCAGGGACGTGCCGACGGCCCGGTCGACCAGCCACCCGATCCCGCCGAACACGACGGGGGTCAGGGCCAGCTCCCACCCGCGGGCGTAGGCGGACCCGAACCCGGAGTGGAGCTCTTGCTTGGCTCGAAGGTCGAACAAGGGGTCACGCACCTGAGCAGCAGGGGCACCAGCGCCGTTTCGGCCGGTGCTTGTGAATCTGAGGGCAAACTTAGAAGAAGGTTTCGCGGGGGGCAAATCTGTCTCGCGAGGCGCCCGAAACACCTCCTGGCGTGACCGTCTGCGGCTCACTCGGCCTCGGCGCCCCGGGCCCGGCGCACCCCGGGGTGGAAGTACGTGTAGAGCACCAGGCCCAGCGCGCCCACGCCGATGGGCACCACCGCGTCGCCCTTGCGGGTGTACACCGGGTAGAGCACGAACCCCGAGAGCAGGGCCGTCCACGTCCAGAGGATCAGCACGCTCCGGCGCTGGCCGTGGCCGAGGCGCATGAGCCGGTGGTGCAGGTGGTCCTTGTCGGCGTCGGCCACGCTGGTGCGTCGCTTGGCCCGGCGCACGATGGCGAAGGCGGTGTCGAAGATGGGCACGCCCATGACGAAGAACGGGATGAACAGCGGCAGGTAGAAGAAGAAGACCTGGCCGCTGTAGGGGTCGTCGGTCTGGCCGCCCACGAGCATGGTGGAGCTGGCCATCAAGAGTCCCAGCAGGAGAGCCCCGCCGTCGCCCATGAACACCCGGGCCGGGTGGAAGTTGAACGGCAGGAACCCGAGGCAGATCCCGACCACGATGATGGCCAGCAGCGGGCTCGGGTTCTCCGGGCGCAGCACCCCCACCTCGGCCAGGCGGTGCCCGTAGAGGAAGAAGGCGCCGGCGGCGATGGCCACGATGCCGGCGGCCAGACCGTCGAGCCCGTCGATGAAGTTCACCGCGGTGGCCATGCCCAGCACCCAGATCACGGTGACCAGGGGCGCGAGGTCAGAGGACAGCACGAGGATGCCGGCGAAGGGCACCCGGAAGAAGAACATGGTGACGCCGAGCAGGTAGAGCGTGCTGGCCGCCAGCACCTGGCCGGCCGTCTTGGCCGGTGCCGACACCGGCCGCACGTCGTCGATGGTGCCCACCCCGCAGATCAGCAGAGCGCCGAGGGCCACGCCCATCGGCAGCGTGGACCCGTCGAAGATCGGGCGAAAGCTGTCGCCCCGCGAGGCCGCCAGCAGGGCGGCGACGAACCCGGCGAACATCGCCACGCCCCCGAAGTACGGCGTGGGCACCTTGTGCACCCGGCGCTCGTCGGGCCGGGCCAGGGCCCCCACCCGGCGGGCCAGCCACCCGCACAGGGGCGTGACCACCAGGGTGACGAGGAAGGCCACCGCGAACACCAGCCCGTACGCCCGCGCCCCTGGCATGGCCTACCGGTCCTTCCCGATCGGCGGGGTGCCGCGGGCGGGCATCAGTACGGCGGGAACTTGCCGCAGAGGTTGGCTACCTCGTCGCGCACGGCGGTCAGCTCGTCGTCGTCGGTCCGGTTGAGCACCCGGTGCAGCAGGGAGGCGATCAGGCGCATCTCCCGCCGCCCCATCCCGGCGGTGGTGACGGCCGGGGTGCCGATGCGCAGGCCACTGGTCACGAAGGGGGGACGGGGGTCGCCCGGCACGGTGTTCTCGTTGAGGCTGATGCCGGCCCGATCGAGGGCCAGCCGACCCTTCTTTCCGGTGAGCTCGGGGTCGAAGGTGCGCAGGTCGACGAGCAGCAGGTGGTTGTCGGTGCCGCCCGACACCAGGCGCAACCCGTGCTCGGCCAGGGCGCGGGCCAGCTCCTCGGCGTTGGCCACGATGGAGGCGGCGTAGTCGGCGAAGCCGGGCGTGGCCGCCTCCCGGAAGGCCACCGCCTTGGCCGCGATGACGTGCTCGAGCGGGCCGCCCTGCGTGCCGGGGAACACGGCCTTGTCGATGGCGGCGGCGTGCTCGGCCCGGCTGAGGATGCAACCCGACCGCGGCCCCCGGAGCGTCTTGTGGGTGGTGAAGGTGACCACGTCGGCCAAGGGCACGGGGTTGGGGTGCACGCCGCCGGCGATCAGCCCGGCCACGTGAGCGGCGTCGAAGAGGAACAGCGCTCCCACCTCGTCGGCGATCTGGCGGAAGGGCTCCGGGTCGATGATCCGGGGGTAGGCGGTGGCCCCGGCCACGATCATGCGGGGGCGGTGCTCGAGGGCGAGGTCGCGCACCTGGTCGAGGTCGATGCGCTCGTCCGACTCGGTCACGCCGTAGGACACGAACCGGTAGAGGATGCCGCTGGCGTTCACCGGGGAGCCGTGGGTCAGGTGGCCGCCCTGGTCGAGGCGCAGGCCGAGCACGGTGTCGCCTGGGCGCAGGAGGGCCTGGTACACGGCCAGGTTGGCCTGGGCGCCGGCGTGAGGCTGCACGTTGGCGTGCTCGGCGCCGAAGAGGGCCTTGGCCCGGGTGCGGGCCAGCTCCTCGACCTCGTCGATCACCTCATTGCCGCCGTAGTACCGCTTGCCGGGGTAGCCCTCGCTGTACTTGTTGGTCAGCACCGATCCCGTGGCCCGCAGCACCGCCGGGGAAGCGAAGTTCTCCGAGGCGATGAGCTGGAGCGTGCTGTGCTGGCGCGCCACCTCGGCGTCGATCAGGTCGAACAGCTCGGTGTCGTCGTCGGCGGGCCACTGGGTCATGGGCGGTCTCCTGACGGGGCGGGCAGGACGCCGCCGTTGGCCTCGAGGGCGGCGATCTGGTCGAGGCGGCGCTGGTGGCGCCCGCCCTCGTAGGGGGTGGCCAGCCAGAGGTCGACGATCTCGTCGGCCAGCCCGGTGGCCACGATGCGGCCGCCGAGGGAGAGGACGTTGGCGTCGTTGTGGGCCCGGGCCATGCGGGCGGTGTAGAGGTCGTTGCACAGGGCGGCCCGCACGCCGGGCACCTTGTTGGCCGAGATCTGCTCGCCCTGGCCACTTCCGCCGATCACGATCCCCCGGTCGGCTGCGCCCCCGGCCACGGCGCGGCCCACGGCCGCGCAGTAGATGGGGTAGTCGACCGGTTCCTCGCTGTCGGTGCCGAGGTCGAGCACCTCGTGGCCGAGGCGCCCGAGCAGGGCGGCGACGTGGCCCTTGAGGGCGAACCCGGCGTGGTCCGAGCCGACCGCGACCTTCACTCGACGCCCGCCCCGTGGCCGGCCCGGGGGGCGGTGTGGCGCCACACCGCGTCCACGAGCTCGTCGACCAGGCCGCTCAGCTCGTCGGCGGTGCGCTGGTAGAAGGGCAGGGAGCGCCCGATCGGGTCGGCCACGTCGTCGGCGGGATCCTCTCCCAGGAGCTCGACGGTGCGCCGGCCGGCGCCCATGGCTCCGAGCCAGGCGTCGAAGTCACCGTCGCGCCGGGGTCCGGCGGCCTGGGCCCGGCGGGTGAATTCCTTGAGGGTGAACGACCGGGCGAGGCGGCTGCGGTCGAGCACCACCGCCTCCCGCACGTGCATGCGGGCCATGCTCAGGACCAGGTCGGCGGTGGCGAGGTGCTCGCGCCGAAGGACGCGGCTGCGGTGACCCGACAGGTCGAGGCCCCGCTCGGCCATCACCTCCACCGCCCCACCCGACGCGGGGGCGCCGTCGTACAGCAGCCCGGCCGAGGACACGGTGGCGTCGATGCCCGCCTCGGCGCACCGGGCCTGGAGGAGGACTTCGGCCATGGGAGATCGGCAGATGTTGCCGGTGCAGAGGAAGAGGACGTCGATGCGCCGAGCGTAGTTCGGGGCTGGGGACGTCCCGACCTTGACCTCCCGGTCAAGTTCGCGCCAGCGTGGGCCGGTGCCCCCCTCGCCCGACCCGCGGCTCCCGGTCCTCGTCGGTGGCGGCCAGGTGAACCAGCGCGTCGATCGCGGGGAGCCGGCGCTGGCCCCGACCGACCTCATGGCCGAGGCCGTGCGCCGCGCCGCCGCCGACTCCGGCGTCGCCGATCCGGGCTGCCTGCCCGCGGGAGCGGACACCGTCGGCACCGTCAACGTGTTGTCCTGGCGCTACCGCGACCCGGCCGCGCTGGTGGCCCCCCAGGTGGGCGCCTCGCCCGCCCGCACCTGGCACACCACCGCCGGGGGCAGCTCGCCCCAGCTGCTGGTGAACCGGGCGGCCCGCGACATCGCCTCGGGCGCCGCCGACCTGGTGGTCCTCTGCGGGGCGGAGGCCTGGCGCACCCGCATGGGCCTGCGGGCCGACGGCCGACGACCGGACTGGACGGTGCAGGGCGACGACGTCGCCCCCACCCTCACCCTCGGCGACGACACGCCGATGTCCCACCCGGCCGAGATGGCCCGCGGGCTGATGATGCCGGTGCAGCACTACCCGCTCTTCGAGAGCGCGGTGCGGGCGGCGGCGGGCCGCTCCCCGGCTGAGCACCTCGTGCACCTGTCGGAGCTGTGGGCCGGCTTCAGCGCGGTGGCCGCCGCCAACCCCGACGCCTGGATCACCCGGGCCTACACCGCCGAAGAGATCCGCACCGTCGGGCCCGACAACCGCATGATCGGGTACCCGTACCCCAAGCTCATGAACTCGAACAACCACGTGGAGCAGGCCGCGGCGGTGATCCTGTGCTCGGTGGAGCGGGCACGGGCCCTGGGGGCCCCCGCCGAGCGGTGGGTCTTCCCCTGGTCCGGCACCGAGGCCGGCGACACGCCGTTCGTGTCCCACCGCCCGACCCTCGGCGGCTCCCCGGCCATCCGGGTCGCCGGCCGGGCCGCCCTCGACCTCGCCGGCGTCGACGTCGACGATCTCGCCCATGTCGACCTCTACTCCTGCTTCCCCTCCGCCGTGCAGATCGCGGCGGCCGAGCTGGGGCTGCCGCTCGACCGGCCCCTCACCGTCACCGGGGGGCTCAGTTTCGCCGGCGGGCCGTGGAACAACTACGTGATGCACGCCCTGGCCACGATGGCGCGGATGCTGCGGGGCGACCCGGGTTCCATCGGGCTGTGCACCGCCAACGGCGGCTTCCTCACCAAGCACGCCTTCGGGGTGTACGCCGGCGCCCCCCCACCGTCGGGGCGGTTCGGCTGGGACTCACCCCAGGCCGAGGTCGATGCCGCCGGCTGCGTCGAGCTGTGCGAGCAGTGGGACGGGCCCGTCACGGTGGAGGCGGCCACGGTCATGCACGCCCGCGACGGCGAGGCCGAGACGGCGCTCTTCGCCCTCCGTCTCCCCGACGGCCGCCGCACCTGGGGCAACGCCGTCGAGGCTTCCCTGCTCGGCGAGGTGGAGATCACCGAGGTGGTCGGCCGCCCCGGCCACGTCAGTTCCGACGGGTCGTTCGCGCTGGAGGAGTAGAGGGACTTAGCTCAGGCGCCGTTGGCCTCGGTGGCGATGCAGACCGCCACCGCACCGAAGATGATCGACCCCACGCCGCTGATGTGGAGCAGGTCCTCGTTGGTGGCGCGCTCCACCGCCGGGATGGCGCCGGCGACGAGGAGGACGATCCCGGCGAGGATCAGGGCCACGCCGATGCGCACTGTGGTCATGGGGCGCCACACCTCAGCACGCGCCAGCGGGGGCGCGCCAGATCAGGGCCGGGCGGCCTGCTCGATGGCGGCGAGGGCGAGGGCACCCTGGCGCAGCACCCGCCAGGTCGGTCCGGTGCAGTCGAGCACGGTGGAGGCCAGGCCGGTGCACGGGCCGTCATCGAGGACGGCGGCCACCGGCCCGGTGAGGCTGGCGGCCGCCTCCGCCGCGGTGGTGGGCGTCGGCTGGCCGTGACGGTTGGCGCTGGTGGTGGCGAGAGGGCCGACGGCCGCGGCCAGAGCCCGGACGAGGTCGTGGTCAGGGCAGCGCAGTCCGATGGTGGCGGGGTCGCCGCCCAGAGCCAGGTCCCGAGCGGCCGGGGCACGCCGGAGGACGAGGGTGAGGGGGCCGGGCCAGCACCGCTCCATGAGCCGGGCCACATCGTCGGCGGGCGCCTCTACCAGGGCCTGCGCCTGGTCGCGGTCGGCCACCAGGACGGCGAGGGGTTGGCTGGCCGCTCTGGCCTTGAGGGCGGCCAGGCGGGCAGTGGCGCCGGGGACCGAGGGCAGGGCGGCCACGCCGTAGACCGTGTCGGTGGGGACCACCACCGCGCCGCCGGAGATCAGCGCCGCGCTCGCCGCCGACAGCCGGGTGTCGGCGCCGGGGCCACCGTCGTCTCCTGGGTCCGTCATCGCCGCCGAGGATAGGTTTGGCCGGTGCGGGCGACGATCATGCG
>JAUJNP010000001.1:297402-516470 GCA_030448105.1 Acidimicrobiales bacterium
GGGTCCGTCATCGCCGCCGAGGATAGGTTTGGCCGGTGCGGGCGACGATCATGCGTGGTGGCCAGCATGGACCTCGCTCAGGACGTGGTCATGGGCCACGAGTTCGCCGCTGAAGTGGTCGAGGTGGGCGCCAACACCGGCATGAGCGCGGTGGGCGACGTGGTGGTGTCGATGCCCGTCGTACTCGACCCCTCCGGGCTGCACCCGGTGGGGTACTCCAACCGGTTCCCCGGGGGCTACGGCGAGCTGATGGTGCCTCTCGGACCCCCTCACCCTCGAGGTCCCGAACGGGCTGGACGCGCGCCGGGCCGCCCTCACCGAGCCGATGGCGGTCGGCGTCCACGCCGTGAACCGCTCGGCGGTGGCGGCCGGACAGCCGGCGGTGGTGCTGGGCTGCGGTCCGGTGGGCCTGGCCGTGGTGGCCGCCCTGCGCCTCGTCGGCGCCGAACCGATCGTGGCCGCCGAGCTCTCCCCCACCCGTCGGGCGCTGGCCGCCACCATGGGCGCCCACGAGGTGGTCGACCCCCGCGCCGAGGCGGCGGTCGATGCCTGGCGGCGCACAGCGGGTAGCGCCGCCGCCGGTCCCCTCACCATCTTCGAGGCCGTGGGGGTGCACGGGATGCTCGACGACGCCATGCGCATGGCCCCGCGCGACGCCCACATCGTCGTGGTCGGCGTGTGCATGGAGCCCGACACCATCCGACCCATGCGGGGGATCACCCGGGAGCTGTCGATCACCTTCGCCCTCGGCTACGACCCCATGGAGTTCGCCGCCACCCTCGAGCGCATCGCCGAGGGTGAGCTCGACGTCGGCCCGCTCATCACCGGCTCGGTGGGCATCGACGGCGTCGCCGGAGCCTTCGAGGCCCTCGCCGACCCCGACGCCCACGCCAAGATCCTCGTGGAGCCCGGCCGCTGAGCAAGGTTGTCGCGCGGAAGCGGTACTGGGCGGCACGAGCGACGACCTCGGTGCCGCGCTCAGGTGCGGGCCACGAGCACGCGAGGGCGACCGGCCAGGTCGGGGCGGACCTCGGGCGCGGCGAACCCGGCGGCGACGGCGAGGGCCCGGGCCGCGGTCGCCTGGGTGGCGCCCACCTCCACCACCAACGCTCCCCCCGGCGCCAGCCAGCGGGGCGCGCCGGCCACCACCGCCCCGACCGCCTCCAAGCCGGTGGGCCCGGACACGAGGGCGTCGGGCGGCTCCCAGTCGGCCACCACCGGAGGCAGCTCCTCGCCAGCGGCCACGTAGGGCGGGTTGGCCACGATCACGTCCACCGAGCCGGCCAGGTCGGCCGGGAGGGCGTCGTACCAGTCGCCTTCGGCGAGGCGCACCCGGGTGGCGGCCCGCCCGCCGAGGCCGGCCAGGTTGGCCCGGGCCAGCGCGAGGGCGGCCGGCGAGCGTTCGGTGCCCCACACCGTCACCCCCTCGCGCTCGGCTGCCACCGACAGGGCGATGGCGCCCGACCCGGTGCCCAGGTCCACCACCACCGCCGTGCTCCCCCATGCATTCTTGGCGCGATCTCCCCTTGTTTCCGGGGGCGAATCGCGCCAATTCGAGGGGGAGGGGCCTGGGGGGGTGCGGGGGAGGCGGCGGTCGAGCTCGGCGAGGGCGTGGTCGACGACCTCTTCCGTCTCGGGCCGGGGGATCAGCACCCGCCGGTCGAGGGCAAGGTCGAGGCGGCGGAACCCCCATCGTCCGAGCACGTACTGCAGCGGCTCCCCGGCCATCCGGCGGGCCACCATGTCGTCGACACGGGCCACGCCGCGAGTGGTGACGGCGTCGTCGAGGTGGCGGTGCAGCTCGGCACCGTCGAAGCCGGACGCCTCCTCGACGATGCGGCGGGCGTCGACCGCCGGCGAGTCGACGCCCGCGCCGGTCAGCCGCGCTTGGGCCTCGCCGCGCAGCGCCCGCCACGAGACGGTCCCTTCGGCGGTGCCGATCAGGGCTCCCCGGTGAGGCGGCGGGCCTGCTCGTCGTGCACCAGGGCGTCGCTGATCTCGTCGAGCTCGCCGGCCAGCACCTTGTCGAGCTTGTAAAGGGTGAGACCGATGCGGTGGTCCGACACCCGGTTCTCCTTGAAGTTGTAGGTGCGGATCTTCTCCGAGCGGCCGCCCCCGCCCACCTGGTCGCGGCGCGCTTCGGACTGCTCGGAGGCCTGGCGCTCCTGCTCTAGGCGCAGCAACCGCGACCGGAGCACCTGCAGGGCCCGGGCCCGGTTCTGGATCTGGCTCTTCTCGTCCTGCATGGAGACCACCAGGCCGGTCGGCTTGTGGGTGATGCGCACCGCCGAGTCGGTGGTGTTGACCGATTGGCCGCCCGGGCCCGACGACCGGTACACGTCCACCTGGAGCTCGCCGGGGTCGAGGCGCACGTCGACCTCCTCGGCCTCCGGCAGCACCGTGACCGTGGCCGAGGAGGTGTGGATGCGCCCCTGGGCCTCGGTGACCGGCACCCGTTGCACGCGGTGGGGCCCACCCTCGTGCTTCATGCGGGTCCACACGCCGTCCCCCCTCACCAGGAACGACACCTCGTTGTAGCCCCCCATGTCGCTGGGGGCCGACCCCAGCACCTCGACGGCCCACCCCATGCGGGCCGCCCACGCCCGGTACATCTCGAACAGGTCGCGGGCGAAGAGGTTGGCCTCCTCGCCACCCTCGGCCCCGCGGATCTCGACGATGACGTTGCGGCCCTCGTTCGGGTCCTTGGGGAGCAGCAGCAGCTCGAGCTCGCGGGTCAACCCCTCGATGTCGACCTCGGCCGAGTCGACCTCGGCCCGCATCGCCTCACGGTCCTCCCCCGAGGACTCCGAGAACATCTCCCGGGCCGCCTCCAGGTCGCCGGAGCGCTCCCGCAACCGGCGGCTGCGCTCGACGATGGCGGCCAGCTCCTTGTGGCGGCGCGCCAGGTCGGCGTAGCGGGCCTGGTCGCGGTGCACGTCGGGATCGGCCAGGCGCACCTCGACGTCGGCGAACTCCCGCTCCAGCGCCTCGAGGCGATCGAGCATCCGCCGCTACCGCTGCCCTTCGGGCGGCCCGCCTTCGCCGTCGACCTCGAGACCCAGCTCCGAGCGGATCTTGCGCAGCCGTTCGTCGGCCCGGCGCTGCTCCTCGGCCCGGTCGAAGGCCAGGTCGGCCGGGCCGTCCCCACCCGCCCCGGGCGGTGCCGGCGGGCCCGTGGTGGCCGCGGCCCCGGAGGCGGCGGCCCTGGAGGCGGCGGCATCGTGCTCGATGCGGGCCCGGACCTCGTCGACGGTGGGCACCTCGCCGGCCGTGCGCAGCCAGGGCCGGTCAGCCGCCCGGGTCTCCAGCTCCGCCTCGCGCTGGTCGAGCTCGTCGTTCCCCTTGCGCAGGGCGCGGTCGAGGTAGGCCTGTCCGTAGCGCAACCAACGCTTCCAGGTGGGCATGGCCCCATCCTCGCCCACCGGGCGGGGGGTGTCAGCCTCGGGGCCGCCAGGCGTCGTCGACGGGCACGATCTCGGCGGGCTCGGCCAGTGCGGCGGCGAGGGCCTCGGTCACCGCCAGCACGTCGCGCTCGGGCACGGCCAGCACCAGGCGGGCACCAGGGGCGTGGGCGAAGCGGTCGTCAGCGGCGCTCGGCACCAGGTCCAGGTCCACGCCGGTGGAGCACGTCACCACCATCGGGCGGCCGTCGCCGTCGACCCCGACGGCGCTGGCCGGCCACGGCTCGGTGAGGTTGCGCCGGGGCACGGCCGGTTCCGCCGGCTCCAGCTCGGTCGCCCCCACCAGCCCGGGTTCGGCGACGACCTCGGCCCGCAGCCACCGCTCCGGGACCAGCCGGTTCAGCTGGTGGTGGGGCGCCCCCGCCCGCCGGTGCCTCCGCACGACGCCCGCCGCCTTGGCCAGGGCGTCGGCATCGGGCAGGCCGGCGTTCATCAGGGCGAACGCCTCCCGGTCGAAGCGGCCCACCCCCACCTCGAGGCGGGCCCCCGCCGGATCACCTTCGGGGCTCAGCACCCGAGCCACCTCCAGCCCCCGCACCTCGCCGAGCAGCTCGCCCTGTTCCACCACCACCTCCACCCCGGTGGCGACGAGGAGGGGTCGGAACAGCTCGGCCGACGGCGCCGGAGCCGGGAACGACGGTCTGGGCGCAGCGCCGGCCGGCGTGAGGGTGCGCCCCTCGACCTGCCAGACCTGTGGAGGCGCCGCCAACTGGCTTGCCCGCCGGGCCAGCACCCCCGCGGCGGAGCGGTCGTCGACGAGCACGTGCAGCTCCTCCACCCCTTGCTGGCGGGCCCAGGCCAGCGCACCGCCGAGACGGCGAGCGGCGTCGCCGCCAGCCAGGACCCACCCCCGGTGACCGGACCCGAGGACGGCCCCGTCGGGGAAGGGCCCGACGGCGGCGCCGGTGATGCCCCAGTGGTCGCGGACCAGCGCCGCCAGCTTGACCGCGTGGAGCGGGGGGCGCGGGTCGGTCGAGGCTACTTCCGGCCCTTGCGGGGGCCGTAGCGCCGCTCGAAGCGGTCGATGCGCCCACCGGTGTCCACCAGCTTCTGCTTGCCCGTGTAGAAGGGGTGGCACTCGTTGCAGAGCTCGACGGTGAGCGAGGGCACCGTCGAGTGGGTGGTGAACGAGTTCCCGCAGGAGCAGCGCACCTGGGTCTCGATGTAGTTCGGATGGGTGTCGGCCTTCATGGTTGCTCCAGTGTGTCCGGTCCGGGACGCGTTCCCGCAATCGTTCCAACCGCGGGGCATTCCCGTCAGCCCGTGGCCGCCGCCTTGGCGATCTCGGTGAGGAACGCGTCGTTGGACTTGAACGTCTTCATGCGGTCGATGAGCAGCTCAAGGCCGGCGGCGCCGCTGGCGCCCTCCCCGCCCAGCCCCGACAGCACCCGTCGCAGCTTCCACACCTGCTGGAGCTGCTTGCGCTCGAACAGGAGCTCCTCGTGGCGGGTGGAGGAGGCGTCGACGTCGATGGCGGGGTAGATCCGCCGGTCGGCCATGCGCCGGTCGAGCTTGAGCTCCATGTTGCCGGTGCCCTTGAACTCCTCGAAGATCACCTCGTCCATGCGGGATCCGGTCTCCACCAGCGCCGTGGCCAGGATGGTGAGCGATCCGCCCTCCTCCACGTTGCGGGCGGCGCCGAAGAACTTCTTGGGGGGGTAGAGGGCGCCGGTGTCCATGCCGCCCGACATGATGCGGCCGGTGGGCGGCGCCGCCAGGTTGTAGGCACGGGCCAGGCGGGTGATGCCGTCGAGGATGATCACCACGTCGGTGCCCTCCTCCACCATGCGCTTGGCCCGCTCGATGACCAGCTCGGCCACCTGGGTGTGCTCCTCGGCCGGCCGATCGAAGGTGGAGGCCGCCACCTCGCCGTGCTGCAGCCACCGGCGCATGTCGGTGACCTCCTCGGGCCGCTCGTCGACGAGCAGGACGATGAGCTTCACCTCGGGGTTGTTGACCTCGATGGAGCGAGCCACCTGCTTCATCACCGTGGTCTTGCCCGCCTTGGGGGGCGAGACGATGAGGCCGCGCTGACCCTTGCCGATGGGGGCGATGAGGTCGATGATCCGGGCCGTCATGTTGGTGGGATCGTCGGGCTGTTCGAGGCGAAGCCGCTCGTCGGGGAACAGCGGGGTGAGGTCCTCGAACCTCGCCCGCTGGCTGGCCGCCACCGGGTCCTGGCCGTTGACGGCGTCGATCTGGAGCAGTGCCGGGTTCTTCTCGGTGCGGGCCGCGGGGCGGCTCTTGCCGGCGACGCGGTCGCCCTTGCGCAGGGCGAACTGGCGGACCTGCTTGACCGACACGTAGACGTCGTCCCGGGTGGGGAGGTAGCCCCGGAGCCGGAGGAAGCCGTACCCCTCGTCGCGTAGGTCGAGCAGTCCCTCGACGTCGACGGGATCACCGAGGAAGGTGTCGTCGGGCTGGCCACCAGCGGCGCCTCCCGGGGCCCCCTGGCCACGGTCGCGCCCCCGGCGCCGCCGCCGACGATTGCCGGGTTCGCCGTCCTCGGCGGGCCGCGGGCCCCCCGGCTCGGCGCCGTCGGGACCGCCGACCGACAGGCCGGTCTGGCCGGGGAGCGGTTGCGGGGGGGCAGGCGCGCCAGGGGTGACGGAGGCCTCGATGGTGTTGGCGTCGGCCGGCTCGGCGCCGGCGTCGGCCTGGACCGGCGGGCGAGCGTCGACCGGCGGACCCGCCATGCCAGCGGCCGGGTCCGGACGCGTGTCGGCCGGGGCGACGGCGGCGACGGCGGCCGGGGGTTCGAGCTCGACGGAGGGAACGGGCTCGGCGGTGTCGCCGTTCGGGCCGGCGGCGACGGGCACGCCGGCCAGCTGCAGGATGAGGTCGACGATGTCGGCCTTCTTGGCCCGCGAGGGCGGCCGCTGCCCGAGCTGCTCGGCGATCTGGGTGAGCTCGTCACGCTCCTTGCGTTCGAGCAGCGACCGCTCGAACCCGCTCATCGCGGCACCGTCGCCGCTGGTGATGGCCCTGTGGGATGGCTCATGGGGTACCTCGCTTCGTGGGGAGCCGAGGGTAGGAGACTCCCTGGGGCCGATCCGGCGCGGCTCATCGCTGCAGCCGGTCGGCGGATGCCCCCTCGGCAACTCCTCGACCGGTCAGCACTCGACCCGCCGGGAGGGAACGCGGTCAGCATAGACCCGGGCCTGCGAGGGCACCGCACCGGTGGCATGTGATCATGGCGGACGCCCTGATCGCCGTCGGTGAGGACCGCCGTGCCGCCCTCGACCACCCGCCTACTCGTGGCCAGCCTGGTCTCCGGTTGCTGCCTGCTCGCCGGCGCACTACTTCTCGCCGCTCTCTTTCGAGGGGCAGCGGTTCCTGAGCTGACCGGATCGTCGATGTCGTAGATGGAAGAGAAGACTTATCCATCTGTTCCACGTCGCGCCGAATGTGGGGGGCACGACACCTCGCCGGGAGCTACCAAACCGCCTCGGCACCTCCGTTTCGGCGCGACGTGGAACACGGGAACGGTTGGGGAGGTGGTAGCCCACTCCACTCGCCCCGCCCGGCACTGACGATCAGCGACCGGGCGCTGAGCTCCTATCGGCCGTTCCTGGTGCAGGCCTCGTGTACCCGATGCCAGCGGTGATGGTGCTCTACACCATCGCCGGCCTCGGCCTCCTGCTCGGCGGCTAGCGCGGCCGGAGCTCACGGGATCGAGTACGCCGTCAGGGCCTGGTCACCGGTGCTGACGAACAGCATGTTTCCGTCCACGTGGGGAGTGTCGACCAGGCTGGCCTGCCACGCCTGCCTGAGCCGGACCTGGCCGTCGGCATCGAGGACGGCAAGCTGCTCGAGATCGAGTAGTCCCAGACGACCCTCCCCGAGCTCCAGCAGAAGGGCCGGGTACTCGATCGGTGAGGCGATCTCGCGCACGACGTCGCCGGTCCCCGGATCCACCTCGGCCAGCGAGCCGCCGCTCCCCGCCACCCAGAGCCGGTCTCCGACGAGTGCGCCTACGGGGCCCGGACGGCTCCAGCGGCGGCTGCCGTCGGCCCGGTCGACGGTCACCAGCTCCGGGTACCCGGGTAGGTGGACGTACGGGCCGTTGATGACCGCGGGGAAGAAGTGGAAGCTCTGGCCGCCGCCCGTGCCGGCCATCCAGCGAACGGAGCCGTCGGCGACGTCCAGGAGGTGGGCCACGTTCTCCCTGGCGCTACCAGCGTGGCTGAGCGTCGACAGGAAGACGGTTTGGCCGTCGTTCACGGGTGGAGTTCCCCACTCCAGGTCGGTGCCCTCGACGAGCGGGGTCCGCCAGGTCACGGCACCGGTGCTGGTGTTCACGCCCAGCACGACGGGGGGCCGGACGTCTCCTTCCCCGTTGGCCGACAGACCGATGGCACTGAGCGGCTCGGCGATGGCAGATGTGACGGCGCCGTAGCCGTCCAAGCCGAGCGCCGAGAGGGAGATCTCCCAGCGGACGGTTCCGTCATCGGCGTCGAGCCCCACGATCTTCTCGTATTGGGTGTTGGCGATGACGACCCCGCCGGTGGCGCCTTGCAGGAAGGCGGGCCCGCCAAGCCTCGCCGTCCACCGCACCTCTCCGCTCGCCCGCTCGAGCCCCGAGATTCGACCGACCGCGTCGCCTCCGCCGGAACCGAAGCCTTCGGCAGCGAAGATCCCGTCGCCCCAGGCCACAGCCAGCCGGCCGCTGGTGGCTCCGAAGCTCTCTCCCATGCCGACGTCCGGCGCGCTCCAGAGCCGCCGCAGGCCGGTCTCGCCGCTGGTCGATTCGGGCGCGGACGTGCCCGGTGGTTCCCCGACGAACACCGAGGAATCGTCGTTCCTGTGGCGCTCCACGAGCGAGAGGGCGACGAGGCCACCGGCCACTGCGAGAACCGTGGCGATGGCGAGCACCCGCTGCCGGGTTCTGCGACGGATCCGGGCCATCACGTCACCGAGCGCCTTCTCGGTGTCCGGCGACCCCGCCGCGGATCGAAGCCGTCGATCGAGATCAAGAGGGCTCGGCATCATCCACCTCCGTTTGGTTCCGGTCTTCGAGCAGCTCGGCCAGCCGGTGGCGACCACGCGAGAGGTGCGAGCGGACCGTCACGTCGGCGCAGCCGAGGACCTCGGCGATGTCAGCTGTGGGCCAGCCGCCGAGGTGGTGCATGACCACTGCTGTCCGCTGTGCCTTCGAGAGCTGGCCCAGGGCGGCAACGAGGTCGACGTTGTCGTCGTCAGCCGATTGCATCGGGTGAAAGGACGCCTCCACCACCCGCCGCCGGCGGCGCCGCCACCGGGCACGGCCTGCCTTCCGGAGCGCGACGCGTCGCACCCATGCGCCGGGACGATTGAAGCCGCCCACCGTCTCCCAGTGGCGCCAGAGCTCGACGAAGCCCTCGGCCGCCACGTCCTCCGCCAGTCGTTGGTCGCCCAGGATCAGCCTGAGCTCTCGAACCAGGCCGGGATACTCAGCCCGGAACAGCTCCGCGAACCGCCCGCGCTTGTCCATCTCCCGTGACACTGTCACCAGCGGCCGAAAACGTTGCGGGCGATCGACACGATCGCCCCGCCGGCCCCAGCTCGGGGTTAGCCGACCAGGCGGCCCATGAGGGTGTGGCCGGGCACGGGGGCGCAGTCGGCGGTGGCCGCCTCGGTGTAGGTGCCGCCCGAGCCCGCGGACCGGGAGTCCACCAGCAGGTAGGGCACCGGTTCGGACGTGTGGGTCTTGCGCTCCACCGGGGTGGGGTGGTCGGGCAGCAGCAGCAGCCGCCAAGGCCCCAGGGCGTCGAGGCCCTCCACCAGGCCGGGCAGGATGCGGCGGTCCCAGTGCTCGAGGGCCCGGACCTTTTCGTCCACGTCGCCGGCGTGACCGGCTTCGTCGGTGGCCTCCACGTGGATCAAGAACAGGTCGGCGCCGTCGGCCAGGGTGTCGAGGGCGGCGTCGCGCTTGGCCTCGTAGTCGGTGTCGTACCAACCGGTGGCGCCGGGCACCTCCACCACCCGCATGCCTGTGAGCACCCCGAGCCCCCGGACCAGGTCGACCGCGGTGACCAGGCCGGCGTCGAGTCCGTAGGTGTCGGCGAACGACGGGAGCTGCGGCTGGTGGCCCTGACCCCAGAGCCACACCGCCGTGGCGGCCAGAGGCGACGCCGACACGATGGCCTGCGAGGCCTCCATCAGCGCCCGCAGCTTCGGGGCGGCCGGGCCGGTGGGCCACACCGCGGGCTGGTCGCTCAGGTCGTGGGGCGGTACGCACTCGGCGTCGGCCCACTCAGCCGGCGCCACCACGATGTGTCGGTACTGGAACCCGGGGTGGAACGACACGCCGTCGCTGCCGAGCTCGGCGTCGAGGGTCCGGATCACCTCGGTCGCGGCGGCAGTGTCGGGGTGCCCGCCGGCGAAGTCGATCATGGTCCCGTCGGCTGAGAGGGTGACCAGGTTGCAGCGGTAGGCGACCTGGTCGGGGGCCAGTCGCAGGCCGAGGGCGGCGGCCTCGATGGGGGCGCGACCGGTGTGGTGGAGGGCGGGGTCGTAGCCCAGGATGCTCATGTTGCCCACGTCGCTGCCGGGGGGAAGCCCGGGGGGGATCACCGCCGCCCGCCCCACCTCGCCCCGGGCGGCCAGCCCGGCCAGCGTGGGCAGGTTCGCCGCCTCCAGCGGCGTGCGCCCGCCGAGGGCGGCGACCGGTTCGTCGGCGCACCCGTCCGGCACGCACACCACGTACTTCACCCCCGGGAGGCTACGGGAGGTGCTGGCTTGCTCCGCCACGGGCGGAGGTTCCCACGCAACCTCGAACGTGGGCCTGCACGACGCCGAGGTCGGCGGGCAGGAGGTCGAAGCGCTCGGGCCGCTCGGCCAGGTCGGCGAGGCGGTCGGGCAAGGGGGGGCGGATACCGGTGGCGGCCTCGACGGCGTCGGGGAACTTGGCGGGGTGGGCGGTGGAGAGGCACACGATGGGCTCATCCCCGCCCCGGCGGAGGCGGCGGGCGGCGCCGATGCCGACGGCGGTGTGGGGGTCCACGAGGTGTCCCGTCGACGCGTGGACCTCGGCGATGACCGATCGGGTCTCGTCGTCGTCGAGGCGGGCGGCGGAGAAGACCGGATCGCACGGCGCCTCGACCGTGCCGAGCGCACGGGCCCGGCCCAGGAGCTCCGCGACCCGCGCGCCGTCGCGGTCGAGCAGCTCGAACAGCACCCGCTCCACGTTGGACGAGACCTGCACGTCCATCGCCGGGCTGATGGTGGGCACCACCTCCTCGCTGACCAGCGCGCCGGTGGCCACCCACCGGCAGACGATGTCGTTGCGGTTGGAACCGATGAGCAGGCGGTCGACGGGCACGCCCATGCGCCGGGCGTACCAGCCGGCGAGGACGTTGCCGAAGTTGCCGGTGGGCACGGCGAACGCGCACCGGCCGACGGCCTCGGTGGCGCTGCGGTAGTAGACGAGCTGGGCCATCACCCGAGCCCAGTTGATCGAGTTCATGGCCGAGAGACGCAGGTCGCGGCGGAAGGCATCGTCGGCGAACATGGCCTTCACCAGGTCCTGGCAGTCGTCGAACGTGCCCTCCACGGCCACGTTGTGGACGTTGGGCGCGTCCACCGTGGTCATCAGGCGCCGCTGCACGTCGCTCACCCGGCCCGCGGGGTGCAGCACCACGATGTCGAGGGTGCTGCGCCCGGCGCAGGCCTCGATGGCGGCCGAGCCGGTGTCGCCCGAGGTGGCCACCACGATGGTGGCCCGCTCGCCCCGCCGCGTGAGCTCGGCGTCGAAGAGCCGCCCCACGAGCTGGAGGGCCACGTCCTTGAACGCCAGGGTCGGCCCGTGCCACAGCTCCTGCACCCAGAGGCGACGGTCGATCTCGGTGAGGGGGCACACGTCGGGGTGGTCGAAGCCGGCGTAGGCGTCGGCCACCATGGCCACGAACGGGCCCGGGGCCATCGCACCGTCGACGAAGGGCCACATGGTCTCCACGGCCACGTCGACGTAAGGGCGGCGCCCGTCCGTCGCGCCCGGCAGAGAGGGCAACTCCTCGGGCACGTAGAGGCCCCCGTCGGTGGCCAGCCCGGCCAGCAGCACGTCGGCGAAGTCGAGGACCGGGGCCCGGCCCCGGGTGCTGACGTACTTCATCCCCGCCGCCTCAGGCGTCGTCGCCGACGACGCGCAGCACCGAGCCGACGTGGTGGATCACGTCGAGGTCGCGGAGGTCGGCCAGGGTGGCTTGCACGTCGGCCTCCCGGGCCTGGTGGGTGATGAAGATGAGCCGGGCCTCCTCGCCGAGGCCCTGCTGCTCCATCGACCGGATGGACACGCCGTGGCGCTCCACCACCTCGGCGATGGCCCGCAGGACGCCGGGGCGGTCCTCCACGTCGAGGTTGAGGTAGTAGGAGCTGACCACCTCGTCGATGGGCCGGATGCGGGCCTTGGCCAGCGCGCCGACGGTGGCGTGGGTGCCGCGGCAGAGGTTGGTGGCGGCGTCGACGAGGTCGCCCAGCACGGCCGAAGCCGTGGGCCGGCCCCCCGCCCCCCTCCCGTAGAACATGAGCTCGCCGACCGACCGGCCCTCCACGAACACGGCGTTGAACGTGTCGCGGACGTTGGCCAGGGGGTGGGCCAGGGGCACCATCGCCGGGTGCACCCGCACGCCGATCTCGTCACCGTCGGGCCCCGGCGTGCGCTCGGCCACCGCCAGCAGCTTGATCGCGTATCCGAGGCGGTCGGCGAAGGCGATGTCGGCGGCGGTGATGCCGGCGATGCCCTCGTGGTGGACGTCGCCGGCGACCACCCGGGCGCCGAAGGCGATCGACGCCAGGATGGCCGCCTTGGACCCGGCGTCGAAGCCCTCCACGTCGGCCGCCGGGTCACGCTCGGCGAACCCGAGGCTCTGGGCCTCGGCCAGGGCCTCGGCGTAGCCGCTGCCCTGCTCGCTCATGCGGGTGAGGATGAAGTTGGTGGTGCCGTTGACGATGCCCATCACCCGGCTGATGTCCTCGCCGGCCAGGGACTCCCGCAGCGGACGGAGGATGGGGATGGCCCCGGCCACCGCCGCCTCGAAGAGGAGGTCGACGCCGGCGGCGTCAGCGGCGGCGAACAGCTCGGACCCGTGGTTGGCCAGGAGCTCCTTGTTGGCGGTGACCAGCGGCTTGCCGCCCTTGAGGGCGGCCAGGCTCAGCTCCCGGGCCGGTTCGATCCCGCCGATGACTTCGACCACCACGTCGATGTCGGGGGCGTCGACCACCGCCGCGGTGTCGCGGGTGAGCACGTCGGGACCGAGCACCACCGGGCGCTCCCGGGCAAGGCTGCGCACGGCCACCCTCGCCACCTCGAGGCGCAGGCCGGTGCGGGCCGCGATGGCGTCGCGGCGCTCGCCGAGCAGGGCAACGAGGGCGGCCCCCACGTTGCCGCACCCGAGCACGCCGACGCGCACGATGCCGTCGCCAGCCGGGGATCGGTCCACGCCGCCACGGTAGTGGCCGGTCGCGTCGCGGCTACAGGTCGAATCGGAGCAGGTCGTCGTGGGTCTCGCGCCGCACGACCAGGCGGGCGTCACCGCCGGACACGAACACCACCGGTGGGCGCGGCACCTTGTTGTAGTTGGAGCCCATGGAGTGGCCGTAGGCGCCGGTGACGGGCGTGGCCAGGAGGTCGCCCACCGCCAGGTCGGCGGGCACCGCCGCGTCCCGAACCAGCACGTCACCGGACTCGCAGTGCTTGCCGACCACGGTCACGGTACGAGGGCGCTCGGCGGTCGGCGCCCGCGGCAGGAACGTCTCGTAGCCGCTGCCGTAGAGCACGGGCCGGGGGTTGTCGCTCATGCCGCCGTCGACCGACACGTAGGTCCGGATGCCGGCCAGGTCCTTCACCGTGCCCACCGTGTAGAGCGTGATGGCCGCGCCGGCCACGACCGCCCGGCCGGGCTCGGCCGTCACCCGGGCGGTGATCCCGGCATCGGCGCACGCCGACCGCACCGCCGCCGCCCACTCGCTGATGGTCGGCGCCTCCTCCCCGGCCACGTAGGCGACGCCGACGCCGCCGCCCACCGACAGCTCGGGCAGGCCCGACGCGGCGACGAAGGGGGCGATGGCCTCCACCGCCGCCGCGAAGAACCGGGCCACGAAGACCTGGCTGCCGATGTGCATGTGCAGGCCGACGAGGTCGACGGCGGCCGAGGCGCGGGCCCGCTCGACGGCGGCGTCGGCGACGCCGGTGGAGAGGGTGAAGCCGAACTTGGAGTCGTCCTGGCCGGTGCGCACGAACTCGTGGGTGTGGGCCTCGACGCCCGGGGTGACCCGCAACAGCACGGCGGGCACCCGGCCGTCCTCGGCGTGCAGCCGCTCCAACCGGTCGAGCTCGTCGTGGCTGTCGACCACGATGCGGCCGACCCCCGCAGCCCGGGCCGACCGCAACTCGCCCTCGCTCTTGTTGTTGCCGTGCAGCACCAGCCGGGCGGGCCCCACCCCGGCGGCAAGGGCCACGTGCAGCTCGCCACCGCTGGCCACGTCGAGGTGCATGCCCTCCTCGTCGGCGAGGGCGGCCATGGCGCGGCTACAGGAAGGCCTTGGTGGCATAGGCCACGCCGTCGCCGAAGGCGGCCACCGCCTCCCGGCAGCGGGCCCGGAGCTGATCCTCGTCGTAGACGAACAACGGGGTGCCGAGCTCGGCGGCCAGCTCGGCGGTGGAGCACCCGCCGATCCGGAGCCACCCGTCGGGTCCCACCTCGGCCGAGTCGGGCAGCAACGACCACGGTAGGGGTGTCACATCGACTCGGGGGCGGACACGCCGAGCAGGTCGAGGCCGATGGCGAAGACCCGGGCCGCCTCCACCAGCCATAGCCGGGCGGAGGTGAGCTGGCGGCTGATGTCGTCGCCCATCACGTAGCAGTCGTGGTAGAAGCCGTGGAAGCGGTCGGCCAGCTCCCGCACCCACGTGGCCACCTTGTGGGGCGCCCGCTCGGCGGCGGCCACGGCCACCACGTCGGGCAGCTCGGAGAGGGTCCGCAGCAGCTCCAGCTCGCGGGGGTGACCGAGCAGGCCGAGGTCCACCTGGTCGAGCGGCGGGCGCGCCACCCCCGCTCGCCCGCCACCCGGTTGATGGAGGCGATCCGGGTGTGGGCGTACTGCACGTAGTACACGGGCGACTCCGCGACTCGCTCCGCACCTTGTCGAGGTCGACGGTGACGGCCTGGTCGATGGAGGTCAGCAGCGACAGCAGCCGGGTGGCGTCGGGGCCGAGGTCGGCCACCACGTCGTCGAGGTCGACCACGTTGCCCGCCCGCTTCGACATCCGCCCGCTGGTGAGCGAGATCATCTGGCCCAGCCGCACCTCGAGCCGTCCCCGCTCCACCCCGAGGGCCTCCACGCCGGCGAGGAGGCTGGCGACCTGGCCGTGGTGGTCGGCCCCCCACACGTCGATCACCCGGTCGAAGCCCCGGACGAGGAACTTGTCGCGGTGGTAGGCGAGGTCGCCGGCGAAGTAGGTGTAGTCGCCGTCGGACTTCGGAGCACCCGCTGCTCCCGAGGGTCACCGAAGTCGGCCGTGCGCAGCCAGACCCGCGCCGTCCTCCTCGAACACCAGCCCCTTCTCGGCCAGCAGCGCCACCGTTTCGCCCACGGCCTCGCTCTCCTGGATCGACGCCTGGCTGAACCACTCGTCGTAGGTGATGTGGATGGACTCCATGGTCCGGCGGATGCCGTCCAGGATGCGCTCGGCGGCCCAGCGTCCGGCCGCCTCGATGTCGTGCGGGCCGTCGTAGCTCGCCGCCAGGTCGGCCACGTACCGGCCGGGATAGCCCCCGTCCGGGACGGGCTCTCCCCGCACGTGGGCCAGCACGCTCGCCCCCAGGAGGCGGATCTGGCCGCCGGTGTCGTTTACGTAGTACTCCCGCTGGACGGTGTGGCCGCAGCGCTCGAGCACACGGCCGAGGGCGTCGCCGTAGGAGGCGAACCAGCCGTTGCCGACGTGCACCGGACCAGTGGGGTTGGCCGACACGAACTCGATCTGCACCCGCTCTGGCTTCTTGTCGAGGGGTCGGGCGTAGCCGGCGACGCCGGCCTGCACCACCTCGGCCAGGACCTCGTGCAGCCACGAGTCGGCCAGGTGGAGGTTCACGAACCCCGGGCCGGCCACCTCCACCCGATCCACGTGCTGCGGCGGCGAGGCGGCGAGCTCGGCGGCCAGCGCGGCAGCCAGCTCCCGAGGGTTGCGACCGGCGGGCTTGGCCAGGGCGAGGGCCACGTTGGTCGACCAGTCGCCGTGCTCGCGCCGCGCCGGCCGCTCGAGCACCACCCCCGCCGGGGGCGGCTCCAGGCCGAGCGCGCCGAGGGCCACGCGGACGGTGGCGGCGAGGTCGTCGCGGATCACGGGGCGCGCTCGGATGGGGGTCAGCGGTCGAGCAGCTTGTCGACCCGCGCCAGCAGGTCGTCGGGCTCGAAGGGCTTGGTGAGGAACTCGTCGGCGCCGGCGTCCAGCCCGGCCCGCACGTCGGCGGCCAGGCCCTTGGCCGACAGGAGCACCACCGGGATGTGGGCGGTGGTGGGATCGGTCTTGACCTCGGCCAGCAGCTCGAGCCCGCTGCGCCTCGGCATCATGATGTCCGAGACGATCACGTCGGGCTGGTCGGAGCGGGCCCGGTCCACGCCCTCGGCCCCGTCGGTGGCCCGCAGGACCACGAAACCCTCGAGCTCGAAGTTGACCGCGAGCAGGTCGAGGATGACGGGGTCGTCGTCGACCAGGAGGATCCTCGGGCCGGGCATCACCGCATCCTAGGGGCGGGGTCGGTCGACGCCGAGCGGCTATGGTCGCTCACTCCGCCCTCGTAGCTCAGGGGATAGAGCATCGGCCTCCGGAGCCGTGTGCGCAGGTTCGAATCCTGCCGAGGGCGCCACCGCGCCGGAGCCCTGTGTGCCGGTCAAGTCCTGCCGAGGGCGCCTACGGCGATGTTCTCAGCGGCGGGTGAGCACCGCCACGGTGCGCTCGTAGCGCGGGTCGGCGTCGCCGGCGATGCGGCCCACCCAGCGGAGCACCTCGGCGACGTCGAACGATGCCTCGGCGGCGACCGCCGCGTCGATGTCCACCCAGTCCCTGGCTCGGTTGAACACCGCCTTGCACACGATCAGGTGCTCGGCGGCGAGGATAGGGATGGTCGTGTCGGCGAAGGGCACCTGGTGGCGCCCCGCGGCCGCCGCGTCGTGGAAGGGGTCGTAGGCGAAGAAGAGGTCGATGGGCGTGGCATCCCAGAACACCCGGACCTGCCCGTCGCGTCGCACGATCTCGGCCACCGCCGGGTCGTCCGCCGACGTGCCCAGCTCGACGAGGGGAGCGGCCACGTCGGGAAACCGCTCCGCCGGCACGAAGACGTTGAGGTCGATGTCGATGGTGGCGCGCGGTTCGGCGTAGTAGGCGAGGGCCAGCGCGCCGCCGAAGGCGTGCGGGATGGCCGCCAGGGCACGGTCGAGGGCGACGATCCGCTGCGCCAGCGACAGGCTGCTCACCCCGACACGAGGCGCGGGGCCCTCAGCCGCGGGCTGCGCCGGCGCGACGGGATGGCGTCGGCCAGCGACAGGACGTCGAGGAGTCGCTCAGCGTGCTCCTCCGGGCTGGTCGCGGGGGCCAGGTCGGGCGCCGCCGGCGAGGCATCGATGCTCAGGCGCTCCCCGCCCGCCTCCACCAGCTTGCGCAGCGTGGCGAAGGTGGGGTCGCGGCGACCGTGCTCGTACGCGGACACCACGGGCTGCGACGTGCCCGCCCGCCCGGCCAGCTCTGCCTGGGTCAGGCCCCGCCGGCGCCGGACGGCCTTGATGAGCTGGGCGGGGGTCACGACGTCAGCATATCGGATCGTCTATATCCCTCGTTCGGTCCTATCTTCTCGCCGCGACCGACCGATCAGACCTCCGATGGAAACCGCCCGTGAGGTCCCCGCCGTCCTACCCTTCGCCGTCCTCCACTACGTGGCCAACGCCGTCGGTGGGCCCGCCGCCGACCGCATCCGTGCCGATGCCGGCGAGACCCGGTCACTGGCCGAGCTCGGCGCCCACGGTGTCTGGACCTCCGCGGCCTCGGCGCTGGCCATCGCCCAAGGTGCGGCCCGGATCACCGGTGATCCGGAGATCGCCCGGCGGGGCGGGGAGGAGCTGTTCCGCCACCACGCCGAGGCGGGGGTCACCCAGATCCTGCACGCGGACGGCTCCGTGCTGGCGGCGGTCGAGCGAGTCATCGCGCTGTCGGCCACGATCTCGGTCGGTCGGCGGTCGACGGTGGTGGACCGCTCGGAGGACGGCGTCGTGGTCGAGAGCGTCACCGAGCCGGGGGTGACCACGACCGCGCTCCTCTGCGGGTTCGCCGCCGGCTACTGGTCGAAGGTGCCGTCGGTGTTCGGGACCGCCGGCTACATCAGTGAGCCCGAGTGCCAGGCCCGTGGCGACGCTCGCTGCCTGACCCGCCTGCGCTGGACACCACCCCGGGTGGAGGAGCTCAACCTGGAGGGCGCCCGGGAGCGGAGCGAGGAGACCCTGGTGCGGATCGCCGAGCTGCAGGCCACCGCCTCCGAGCTCGCGGCGGCACGCGACGTCGACTCCCTGCTCGACCTGATCGTGGCTCGAGCCGGGACGGCCGTGCTCGCTCCCCGGTTCCTGCTCGCCGTCCGCCTGGAAGGCGAGGGCGAGCTGCGGATCCGTCACGAGGGCTTTCCCGACGACGCCACCGCCCGCCGGGCGGCGGAGGCGGCGGTGGAGGAGCGCCTGAGCGAGTCGACGCTCAGCACCGAGGTGGCGTCGTCGCGTCATCGCTTCGGTCAGCTCGTCGCCGTGTTCCCCGAGGGGGCGACGCCATCGGACGCCAACCGGCGGGTGATGGCGGCCTACGCCGGCCACGCCGCGGCCGCGCTGGAGACGGTGGCCGCGCTCGAGCAGGCCCAGCGCGAGCGGGACACCTCGTGGGCGCTGCTCAACCTGGCCAAGGCGCTGGCGCTGGGCGCCACCCCGGCCGACGTGAGCAACCGGCTGGCCACGGCCCTGCCCACCGTGATCGGTGCCAGCGGCGCATCGGTGTGGCTGTGGGAACCGGCGGAGGCCCAGCTGCGGGTGGCGGCGAACGCCCCGGCCGGGGCGCAGGCGGGGCTCCCGCTGGTCCTCGCCGCCGCCGATCTGCCCGACCCGACCCGGCTGGCGGTGGACGCCCGTCCCACCATCGTCGAGCCCGGTGCCCTCACCGGGGCGATGCACGAGGTCGTGGCCCGGTTCCCCCAGGCCGCCGTCGTCCCTCTCGTCGCCCGGGGCAGCTTCCTCGGCGTGATGATCGCCGGCTTCGACGCCATCGTGCCCCCGGACGAGGTGGGCGTGCTCTTCGAGCGGTTGGCCGGCTGCGCCGACCTGGGGGCCACCGCCCTGGACAACGCCCGGCTGGTGGAGCAGATCCGCCACCAGGCGCTCCACGACGCGCTAACCGGCCTGGCCAACCGCCCCCTCATCGAGCACCGGGCCAACGAGGCGCTGCTCGCCGCCGGCCGGACCGGAGGCGAGGTGGGTGTCCTCTTCCTCGACCTGGACCACTTCAAGGCGGTGAACGACACCTTCGGCCACCACACGGGCGATGCGCTGATCCGACAGGTCGTCGCCCGCCTGTCGGAGGTGATGCGGCCGTGCGACACCCTGGCCCGTACCGGCGGCGACGAGTTCGTCGTGCTCGTCACCGAGGTCGCCCACGAAGCCGAGGTGGTCGCCGTGGCCGAACGGCTCATCGAGAGCATCCGGGCGCCCTTCGTGGTGGAGGGCCACACCCTCGCCATCTCCTGCAGCATCGGGATCGCGGTGGCACCCGGGCACACCGCCCGCTACGAGACGCTCATGCAGCGAGCCGACATCGCCATGTACGAGGCCAAGGCCAAGGGACGAGACACCTTCGCCGTCCACCCCCCCGACTCGAAGTTGGCGCCATCCACCACCCCATAGGGGGACGGATCTCGTCGAGAACGAGAAGTCAGCCGCAGCTCGTGCCGGGCGGGGGCTCGCCCGGGGTGCGGCCCACCGGCTCGGTCGTCGGGGGCGAGGTGGTGGTGGGCTTCGAGGTCGACGACGTCGTGTCGTCGCGGCGCTCGCCCTCCGCCCCGGGCACGGCGTCGAGGGCGGCCGCCTCCACCGTGGTGAAGTCGCGCCCGGCCACCAGCACCACCGCCCCCGCCCGCAGGTCGTCGTCCTCCACGAGGTCGGCTCCGGCGGTGAGGTGGCGCGCCACCAGCTCGGCGGAGGGACCTTCACCGGCGGCATAGCGCACCTCGGTGCGGTCCACGTCGTCGAGCCCCAGGTCGCCGGCGTTGCCGGTGCCGGCGATGCGGAAGCCGGCCGCTTGGAGCGCGCCGGCGGCGTTGGCGGCCTGCTTGTCCACACCCGACCCGTTCAGCACCTGCACGTCGACCGCACCCTCCACCGGCTTGGCCGGGGAGGTGCCGGGCGGCGCCGAGCCGGGGCGGTCGCGGAACAGGTCGAGGGTGGGCACGGCGGCCCGCTCGTCGAGCTGGAGGACGTCGGCCCCGCCGTCGGTGGTCCGCTCGACGACCGGCAGGGTGTAGGTCTTCAGCTCCTCGCCCGAGAACGACGAGAAGCGCCGGGCCAGCGCGAGCAGGTCTCGGGGCGAGAGCCGCTTGTCGATGCCGACGTTGGCCACGCCCACGTCGACCAGGCGCTTGAGGGTGAGAGGGTTGCTGGCGCCCTTGCCCACCGCCCGGGAGATGGCCCGTCGGATGAAGATCTGCTGGCGGGTGATGCGGCCCAGGTCGCCGGTGGGGTCCGAGCGCCACACGCCGTCCCGGATGAACTCCAGGTGCCGGGCCCGGGCGAAGGCGAGGGCCTGGTCGGCGTCGAGGTTGACGCATCCCGGGTGCAGCACGTCCAGGCCGGAGTACGGGTCGCGCATGGCCCGCTCGAAGTACATGGGCACGCCGTCGATGGCCTTCACCAGCCCCTGGAAGCCCCGGAAGTCGACCTCGACGTAGTGGTGGACCGGGATGCCCAGGTACTGCTGCACGGTGTCGGCCAGCACCTGCTTACCCATGGCGTAGGCCGTATTGATCCGCTGGCGGGTGCCGGTCCCCGAAATGGGCACCCACAGGTCCCGGGGCAGGGAGAGCATGGTGGCCGTCTCCCGACGAGGGTCGACTCGGACGACGAGGATCGTGTCCGAACGTCGCCCGCCGGACTCCCCGTTCAGGAACCGGTCGGCGTCGGGCTGGTCGGCGTCGACCACGGCCCGGCTGTCGGAGCCGATCACCAGGTAGTTCCTCGGCGCGCCGGATGCGGCGTCGGGCAGGTCGATGTCGTACTTCTCGACCTGGTCGAACTTCCACACGCCGTACGCCGCCCCGACCGCACCGGCCACGCAGCTCAGGACGAGGATGACGCCTAGGGCGAGGACGAGGCGCTGAGGCCAGGTCCGCCGGGGACGCGGGGCGTCGTCGCTCACCGCAGCCATGATCGGTCGAGGGTAGCGACTACGTACCGGGGGACTGCGGCACCGGCGACTTGGACCCTGAGGTCACCGAGCTCGGGGGCTTCGGCTCCTTGGGCAGGCCGAGGACGCGCTCGCCCACGATGTTGCGCTGGATCTCTGCCGTCCCGCCCCAGATGGTCTCCGAGCGCGAGAAGAAGAACGCCGCCTGTAGGGGGGTGACCGGGTAGTCACGGGCAGCCTCGCGCCGGGCCATGCCCGGAACCCGCTCGTCGTCCGGCTTGCCGGTGAGGATGTCGCCGTCCATGCCCAGCACGTCCATGGCCAGCTTCATGGTGTCGCGGTGGGTCTCCGACCAGAACATCTTGTTGGTGGCGCCGAGGGCGGCCACGCCCATGTCCTTCTTGTCGTGCAGCACCGAGGACAGGGTGCGGTAGCCGTTCACCCGCATGATCTGGATCTTCGACCACTGGCGCACCAGGCGCTGGCGGATCATCGGGTCGCCGACCCTCCCGTTCTCCCGGGCCTTGTCGATGATCACCTCGAGCTCCCGCTCGAAACGCCGGTGGCTGGTGGTGGCCGACGATCCCCGCTCGAAGCCGAGGGTGGTCATGGCCACATGCCAGCCGTTGTTGAGCCCGCCCACGACGTTCTCATTCGGGCAGCGGGCCTCGGAGAAGAACACCTCGTTGAACTCGGCCGAGCCGTCGGGCTGGACGATGGGGCGGACCTCCACCCCGGGCTGCTTCATTGGCACCAGCAGGTAGCTGATGCCCTTGTGCTTGGGCGCGTCGGGATCGGTGCGGGCCAGGAGGAAGCAGTAGTCGGCGTACTGGGCCTGGGTGGTCCACACCTTCTGCCCGGTGATGACCAACTCGTCGCCGTCGAGGGTCGCCTTGGTCTTGAGCGACGCCAGGTCGGAGCCCGCCTCGGGCTCGGAGAAGCCCTGGCACCACGACATCTGGCCCTTCAGGATCTTCGGCAGGTACTCCTGCTTCTGCTCCTCGGTGCCCCACTGCAGGATGGTGGGACCGACCAGGGTGTCGCCGAAGAAGTCGGCCCGCATCGGTGCCCGGGCCCGGGCGAACTCCTCGGTGAGCACCACGTTCTCGATCACCGACAGGCCCTTGCCGCCGTACTCGACCGGCCACGACGCGCAGATCCACCCGCCGTCGAAGAGGGTGCGGACCCACTCCTCGTTGAACCTCTTGCGCTCCTCGCCGGTGAGCTCGAAGCCCTCGTCGAACCAGCCCTCGGGGAGGTGCTCCTCCAGCCAGGCGCGGATCTCGGCCCGGAAGGCCTCGGCCTCGGGCGGGTAGGTCAGGTCCATGCCCCCATCTTGACCCACGGGTCAAGGTGGGGTGAAGTCCGCACGGCCTACCATTCCCGAGGCCATGATCGTGACCGACGAGATCCCCGAGCCGCCCGCCTCGGTGCTGCCCACCGGCCGGTGGACGGCGCAGTGGAAGGAGCTCTACGAGGAGGTGGTCGACACCGGGCTGTGCACCGGCTGTGCGGGGTGCGTGATCGCCTGCCCCCACGACGTCATCGGCTACGACCACGCCCAGGGCGGCTACAAGCCCTTCCACCTCGAGGACGAGCTCGGCCCCACCGACTGCGTCCACGGCCACAAGGGCTGCACGAGCTGCACCCGGGCCTGTCCCCGCTTCCGCACGTGGGAGCCCGAGGCCGACGACCACCTCTTCGGTCGGGTGCGCCGGGAGGACGAGATCTCCGGCGTCTACTCCGACATCATGCTGACCCGGGCCAGCGACGACATGGTGCACCGCATGGGCCAGGACGGCGGCCTGGTCTCCGCCCTGCTCATCTGGGCCATGGACGAGGGCTACATCGACGCTGCCCTGGTCTCCTACCTCGAGGGCGACGGCTCCACCTGGAAGGCCCGCCCCGGCGTGGCCGCCAACGCCGAGGAGGTGCTGGCGTCGGCCGGGAGCCGCTACACGTACTCGGCCAACACCCTCGCCATGGACGAGGCCCTGGAGCGGGGGTTCACCAAGCTGGCCCTCGTCGCCATGAGCTGCCAGTCGTCGGTTCCGCCGGTCATGTGGTCACGCAAGGTCGGCAAGATCTCCAAGCCGATCCTGTTCAACATCGGCCTGCTGTGCTCGAAGACCTTCGACGACGCCATCTTCCCCGAGCTGTTCGAGGCGAAGTACGGGCTGGCCCGGGCCGACATCGCCAAGATGAACATCAAGGGCGTCTTCCAGATCTGGATGAAGAACGGCGACTACCACGAGGTGCCCCTCAAGGAGTGCCACGCCTGGACGCGCGAGGGCTGCAAGAAGTGCCCGGACTTCGCGGCCGAGCACGCCGACATCTCCACCGGCGGCATCGGCAAGTTCAACGACTGGACCCTCACCATCGTCCGCACCGAGCTGGGCCGGGAGATCATCTCCCGCATGGCTGCTTCGGGGGCCATCCTCACCCGCCCCGGCGACGACGACCCCGCCGCCATCGCCCTCATGCACAAGCTGGCGGCCAAGAGCCGCAAGCGCTGGCCCGACACCGCCGTGCCGTTCCCCAGGGTGCTGCCCCCGCCCGAGCCGAAGCCCGCCTGACGCCTACCCGGGGCTCGACGCCTGGTCCACGCAGCCCTGCACGATCTGCACGTAGCGGTCGGGAAGCGGGCCGGGGTCCTCCTCGAGGTCGACGTAGGTCTGCTTGAAGTCCTTGAAGGGGATCCGCTTCACGATCTGGGCGTAGGCGCACCGGCACACACCGGCGGGGTCATCGAGGCGCTGCTCCTTGCCCACCTCGACGCACCCCTCCTGGAAGTTCCTGCGGGTGGTGTCGCCGTACTTGGTGGGCGTGCTCTGGGCGCCGGTGCAGGACGCCAGCAGGACCAGGGTGGCGAGCAGCAGGGCGGCGACGGGAAGGTGGCGGCGCCGGCGGCCCGGGTGGCGCAGGCCGTGCTCCGGTCGGATGGGCATCGGGCCAACGTATCGCCTCCCCCGCCACGGACTTGCCGCACCGAGCCGGCCACCCGTAGACCAGCCGAGTGGATCCCGGCCCCCTCCGTGACGCCCTCACCATCGTTGCCGGGGCGGCCACTGGGGCGCTGTCAGGGCTGTTCGGCGTGGGCGGCGCGGTGATCTCCACGCCCGCCATCCGGGCCCTCGGGGTCCCGGCCCTGATCGCGGTGGGGACCACCCTGCCCTCGATCATCCCCGGCGCCGCCAGCGGCACCGCCCGCTACGTGCGCGAGGAGCTGATCGACCGCCGGGTCGTGGCCCTGACCGCCCCACCGGGCATCGTGGCCTCGGTGGGTGGCTCGCTGCTGTCCAAGGTGGTGCCCGGCGAGGGGCACGTGCTCATGCTGCTCACCGCCGCCCTGCTCGGCTTCAGCGCGTGGCGGATGTACGCCACCGGGCGGGCCGACAACCGCCGGGACGCCGCCGACGCCCGCGAACCGGGCGCCCACCCCGGCGGCGAGGTGGGACCGGCTCCACCGGCGACGTGGCGTTGCGGCGCCGTTGGCGCGGTGGCCGGGCTCCTGTCGGGCCTACTGGGAGTGGGTGGGGGGATCGTGATGGTGCCCGGCTTCACCCAGTTCGCCCGCGTGCCCCTCAAGGCGGCCATCGCCACCTCGCTGGCCTGCGTGGCCCTCTTCGCCGTGCCCGGCACCATCACCCACGCGCTGCTGGGCGACATCGACTGGCGGGTGGCCCTGCTGCTGGCGGTGGGCGTCATCCCCGGGGCTCGCCTCGGGGCCGCCCTCACCGTGCGGGCCGACGTGCGCCGCCTGCGCGTGGTGGTCGCCGTGTTCCTCGGCGCCACCGCCCTGCTCTACGCCGGCGGTGAGCTAGTGGCTGTGCTCGATTAGCTCCTCCTCCGCTTCGCTCCCCCGGAGCGGGCTTCGCCGTGCTCGATCAGCTCCTCCTCCGCTTCGCTCCCCCGGAGCGGGCTTCGCCCATCCGGGTGTCATCCTCGGGGCTGCTCCGCCTGGCGGCTGCGCAGCCGAGCGACTCTGGTCAGCGGTGGCCCCCGGCTAGGGCGCGCGCTCGGGCCAGGATGGCGTCGAACATGGCCGGGGTGAGGGTGCCGGTGAAGGTGTTCTGCTGGCTCACGTGGTAGGAGCACAGCAGCGTGCGCCCGCCGGGTAGGGCCACCTCCAGGCCATGGGCGAAGCGGGGGCGGGGCGCCACCCCGAGGAGGCCCGCCACCGCGCTGTAGCCGAAGGATCCGAGGGCCAGCACCACCCGCACACCCGGGAGCAGGGCCAGCTCGCGGTCGAGGTAGGGCCGGCAGGTGTCGCGCTCGGCGACGGTCGGCCGGTTGGCCGGTGGCGCGCACCGCACCGGTGCGGTGATCCACGCCCCGGTGAGGCGGAGGCCATCTCCCCGCGAGGTGCTGGTGGGTTGGTTGGCGTAGCCGGCGCGGTGCAGCGCGGCGAAGAGGAAGTCACCGGAGCGGTCGCCCGTGAAGACCCGGCCGGTGCGGTTGCCCCCGTGGGCGGCGGGGGCCAGCCCGACGATGAGCAGGTGGGCGGCGGGGTCGCCGAAGCCCGGCACCGGCCGGGCCCAGTACTCCTCGTCTCGGAAGGCAGCCCGCCTCTCGTCGGCCACCTGCTCCCGCCAGGCGACCAGCCGAGGACAGGCCCGGCAGCCGACGATGTCGGCCTCGAGCCGCTCCAGGGAGTCCACGCTGGGGAACCTAAACGGCCGGAACGAGCCGGTAGGTTGCACGTCTCATGGCCCGGGCCAAGCCACCTGCTCCCACCTTGGTGTTGTTCGTGCGCCATGGCCAGACCCCCACCACCGGCACCACCCTCCCCGGCCGGGCGCCCGGGCTCCACCTGGCGGAGGCGGGCACGGCCCAGGCGGCGGCGGCGGGCACACGCATCGCCGCCCTGAAGAAGGTGGCCGCGGTCTACGCCTCGCCCATGGAGCGGGCTCGCGAGACGGCGGCGCCCATCGCCCGCGCCCGGCGGCTCCGGGTGCGCACCGAGCGGGGGCTCAACGAGTGCGACTTCGGCGAATGGACCGGCGCAGAGCTCAAGGAGCTGCGCAAGCGGCCCGAGTGGCAGGCGGTGCAGCGGTACCCGAGCGGATTCCGGTTCCCCGGCGGCGAGTCCTTCCCGGAGATGTCGACCCGCATGGTCTCGACGGTGGAGGCCCTGTGCCACCGCCACCGCGGCGAGACGGTGGTGGCGGTCTCCCACGCCGATCCGATCAAGGCGGCGGTGGCCGCCGCCATGGGCACCCACCTCGACCTGTTCCAGCGCATCGTGATCTCGCCCTGCTCGGTCACCGCCATCGCCTACTCGACGACCGGCCCCGTCGTCCTGGCCGTGAACTCCACCGGCGACGACCTCAGTCGCCTCGTCCCCTCGTGACGGGGGGCGTGCGCCGATGAGCGCATCGTTCGACTTCGACGAGGTCGACCGATTCACCGCGGGGGCGGTCGGTGAACCGGGCCGGCGGGTTTTCTACCTGCAGGCGGTGGCGCAAGGGACGGTCGTGTCGTGCAAGTGCGAGAAGCAGCAGGTGGCCGCGCTGGCCGAGTACCTGTCGGGCGTGCTGGCCGACCTGCCGCCCGCCGAGGGTTCGTCCGCCGGTGAACTGGTGGAGCCGGTGCTGGCCGAGTGGACCGCCGGCACCATGGCCGTCGCCTACGACGAGAACGCCGACCGCATCGTGCTGGTGGTCGAGGAGCTGGTGCCCGAACCCGAGGGCGAGGCCGAGGGCGCCGGGGACGCGGCCGGCGACGAGGACACCGGACGGCTCCGGGTGCGCCTGACGCGCGGGCAGGTGGCGGCGTTCATAGCCTTCGTGCCGAACCTGGTGTCGGCCGGCCGGCCGGCCTGCGACCTGTGCGGCCGACCCAAGGGCGCCGACCACTCGTGCCCGCGCACCAACGGCCACGGTCCCCCGGCCTAGCCATGGCCGAGGTCGGCTCGGACGCCCTGTCCCGCCTCTGCACCGACGAGGTCGAGCTGGTGGGGCGCATGCCATGGAGCTCCAACGCCACCTTCCTGGTGGAGCTGAACCGGCCAGGATCGGATCCCTCCGAGCCCGGCCGGAAGGCGGTCTACAAGCCGGTGCGGGGGGAGCGGCCCCTGTGGGACTTCCCGCCCGGGCTGTACAAGCGGGAGGTGGCGGCCTACCTGCTGGCCGAGGACCTCGGCTGGGACCTGGTGCCGCCGACGGTGGTGCGGGCCGATGCGCCGCTCGGCGTGGGATCGGTGCAGCTGTTCATCGACGCCGACTTCTCCCAGCACTACTTCACCCTGCTCGAGCACGAGGCCAACCACCTCCAGCTCCAGCGGATCTGCGCCTTCGACCTGCTGGTCAACAACACCGACCGCAAGAGCGGCCACTGCCTGATCGACGGCGACGGCCACATCTGGGGGATCGACAACGGCCTGTCGTTCGCCATCGAGTTCAAGGTCCGCACCGTGATCTGGGACTTCGCCGACGAGCCCGTCCCCTCTGATCTCCTGGAGGACGTGTCGGCGCTGCTCGATCGCAAGCTGCCCGTGGGCCTCGAGGAGCTCCTCGACCCGTTCGAGCGAGACGCCATCCGCGCCCGGGCCCGGGCCCTGGTGGCCGACGGCTGCTTCCCCGTCGACCCCACCGGCCGTCGCTACCCCTGGCCCCTCGTCTGAGCGGACACCATCGCCCCTACCTCGGAACGTCTAACCGACCGTGAGGGTCAGACGGCCCAGTCTTGGGGTGGGTGAAGTCGACCCATTTGAGGTGGATGGGTTCGCCGGTGGGTGGGATCCAGGTGCTCGGGGGCGCGATCCAGTCGGGAGTGAGGTCCGGTGGTGCAGGGCCGGCCCGGCCCAGGGGCCGGCGGTGACGGTCGGTGAAGGCCAGCCCGTCGGGTTCGTCGGCGTTGCCTTCGATGCCGAGCCGTCCTTGGTGGTGCATGCGGTGATGGGCCCGGCACAAGCACACCAGATTCGGGGTGTCGGTGGGGCCTTGGTCCTCCCAGTGGATGATGTGGTGGACCTGCACGGTGCGCTGGTCACAACCGGGTACCCGGCACCCCTGGTCGCGGTGCTCGACCAGGGTCCGGGTGCGGTCGGGCACGATGTGCTGGGCCCGGCCCACGTTCACCGCCAACCCCCCGATCTCCGACACGGTGCGCACAGTCGCGTCGCAGAGCAGGAACCGGCGCGCCGAGTCCGGCAGGGGCGGACCCTGGTGGACCCGCAGGGCGGGGGCGTCATCGGGGGTGGCTTCGAGGTGCAACACCACCTGGTAACGGTCCCGGGCGGCCCGGCCCTCACCGGTGGGGCGGCCCCCGTGTCGACCAGGGCGAGGAGGGCATCGGCCCAGGTGATCTGTTCACGGTCGGCTTTGTCGTCGGCGGCCTGCCACAACTGGTCGCGCTTGGCCCCCAGGGCGGCTTCGATCACCGCCCCCTCATCACCGGGCAACCGCACCGACAGGGACCAGGTGCCGTCGTCGCCGTAACCGAACCCCACCCAGCGTTCCTCCTGGGTCGGACAGGTGTCGACCGGCTGGTCGGGGTCAGACGGTGGGGTGGGCCAGGCGTAGCCCCCCAACAGGTTCCGCAACTGGGGAACCGCCAACCCCCCAGCCAACTCGGCCACCTCCGCATCGGCGTGGGTGGGGACGATCCGGGTGATCACCGCCACCTGATCCACCGACAGCTCACCGGCCGCGAACCTCGCCCGGGTGGCCGGCAGTTCGCCCAGCCGGCGGGCACAGCCCACCAGGGTGCGGGCCTGAGCCGGGGACACCCCGCAGCGCAACGTGACCCAGTGGTGGATCGACCGCAACCCCCACCCCTCCCACGCCCCCGACGCCCACACCTGGCCGATCAACTCCACCAACCGGGCGTCGAGCACATTGCGGCTCCCGGCCAACTCCACCACCGCGTCCGACAACCCATCAGCCACCACATCGGAGTCACTCGGCAGTCCAAACATCTGTACGTAGCATACCGTATGCGGGGATGGCTGTGAACCCCCAGACGACAGGTTTCCGACAATCTTCTCCGGTTGCCGGCGTCGGCCTCCATCACCCTCGTCCGGCCAGGGTCGACCGGCGGGGCGGGTCCATTGGCGGTAGGCGCCGGGGGACGCCCCCGCGGCGGGCCCGGGTCGCGTCCTGCGAGCGCGGCCGGCGCTCCGGCCTGGTCTCAGTTCGCCGCTTCCAGGAGCGCGAGGTCGCGGTGCGCGTAGCGGTTGTGCCAGAACTCCTCTTCGAAGACGGTGTAGATGCACTCTCGCCTTGGGTTCGTGCCGTTCTCGAGCACGAGGGTCGGTCGTGTGAGATCGGTCGCGGCGACCGACCCGAGGTAGTCGCGGAAGCGAGTGGCGCGATCCGTACGCACGGCCAGAGCGTCCGAGACGGACGGTGTCAGGTCGTAGTCGAGGCCGGGCCACGGGAAGTCGACCGAGCCGCTGTTCGGCAACCCGATCGGGTGGAAGCTCCCTCCGAGGATCGGCGCCGTGAACCACTTGTCCATGGCGAAGACGAGATGTCGCAGCGTCTGGGCGAAGCTCCACTCTCCGTTGACCGACCTCTGCAGCTCGTCCTCGGGGAGAGCCTGCGCCCGGGCCACCGTCTTCGCCCATTCGTCTTCGAGGGCGGCCCACGTGGCGCGCATGCCCTCCGGGTCCGGGGGACGGAGCATCCCGCGCAGCGGGTACCACGGGTCACGCTCATTGACGTAGCTAGTGACGTCTACGCCGTTTATGACGACGGTGTCGACCAGGGCGTCGATGTCGACGTTGACGAGCCACGCATGGCTGATCTTCGCGTCGGTGAGGTTGACGTCGCGGAACCGGGCGCCGCTGAGGTCGGCGCCCCAGAACACCGCTCCCGCAAGATCGCCTTCGAACTCCTCCGGCATGCTGCCTCCGGTCATGTCGGCGCTCGCTCGCGTCCTAGGGACGGTAGCCGTGGCCCACTGGGCCCGGCTCACGCAACGGCGCCGCCAACGTGGCGAACTCGCACAACAGGGGCCGGGTGTCGCGGGGGTCGATGATCTCCTCGGCGAGGAAGGCCTCGGCGGTGCGGAACGGGCTGCGCACCGCGTTCATGCGCTCCTCGATCTCCCGTCGCAAGGCATCGGGGTCCTCGGCCGCCTCCAGCTGGCCCCGGAAGGCGGCCTCGATGCCGCCCTCCATCGGCAAGCTCCCCCAATCACCCGACGGCCAGGCGTAGCGGTACAGCAAGCGGCTGGCGTTGGTGTGGGCGGCCCCGGCCACGCCGAACACCCGGCGCAGGATGACGGCGCACACCGGCACCCGGGCCTGGTACACCGCGGCCAGGGCCCGCGCCCCGTGGCGGATGGTGGACGCCCGCTCGGCGGCGGTGCCGATGACGAACCCGGGCTGGTCCACCAGGTGCACGAGCGGCAGGGCGAAGGTGTCGGCCAGGTCGACCAGGCGGGTCACCTTGTCGGAGGCGTCGGCGGTCCACCCGCCGCCGTAGTGGTACGGGTCGCTGGCCAGGACCGCCACCGGCCACCCGTCGAGGCGGGCCAGGCCGGTCACCGCCGAGCGCCCCCACCCCCGGCCGATCTCGAACCACGAGCCGGCATCGGTCACCGACTCGATGACGGGGCGGATGCGGTACACCTTGCGTCGATCCCGGGGGATCACCCGCAGCAGCGCCTCGTCGCGCCGGTCCGGATCGTCGTCCACCGGCCCCCGGGGGGCCAGCTCGTGCACGCTCGACGGCAGGAAGGACAGGAAGCGACGGGCCCGCTCGAAGGCCTCCTCCTCGCTGGCGACCACGTCGTCGACGGTGCCGTTCACGCCGTGGATGTGGGCGCCGCCGAGCTCCTCCTTGGTGACCTCCTCCCCCACTCGCCGCACCACCGGGGGCCCGGCCACGAACACCTGGGCCGATCCCTCCACCATCACCGAGTAGTGGCTGGTCACCACCCGGGCCGCGCCCAGGCCGGCCACCGACCCGAGGGCGAGCGCCACCACCGGCACCGTGGCGAGGTTGGCGACGACGTGGTCCCAGCCCGGGTTCATGGGGATGTAAGTGCGCCCCATCTGGTCGAGGCTCTTGACGCTCCCGCCGCCGCCGGTGCCGTCGACCAGGCGGACGGTGGGCAGGCGCAGCTCGCGGGCCATCTGCTCGGCGTGGACCTGCTTCTGCCAGATGGCGGCATCGGCGGCGCCGCCCCGCACGGTGAAGTCGTCGCCGCCCACCACCACGGGCCGGCCGTCGATGCGGCCCCGGCCGATCAAGAAGTTGGTCGGTGCCAGCCCGGTGAGCTTGCCCTTGTCGTAGCTGGCCCGGCCGGCGATGGCCCCGATCTCGTGGAACGAACCATCGTCGAGCAGGGCGTCGATGCGCTCGCGCACGGTGAGCTTGCCGTGCTCGCGCTGGCGGGCCACCTTCTCGGGCCCACCCATGCGCCGCGCCAGCTCCTCGCGCCGCCGCAGCTCGGCCAGCTCCGGCTCCCACCCTCCCTCGGTCTCGGCCATCGGCCCATACTGTCGGGCGCGGTCGCGACCCGCGGCCCCCGAAGGAGGCGAAATGGTCAAGCCCATCCCCGACGACTACCCCCGGCTCTCGCCGTCACTCAGCATCGACGGCGCGGCCGACGCCATCTCCTTCTACGTCGACGTGTTCGGCGCTACCGAGCGGATGCGCATGCCCGGCCCCGACGGCAAGGTGGGCCATGCCGAGCTGGCCTTCGGGGACTCGGTGATCATGCTGGCCGACGAGTTCCCCGAGATGGGCCACGTCGGGCCCAAGAAGGTCGGCGGCACGCCCGTGGCCCTAGCCCTCTACGTGGAGGACGTCGACGCCGTGATCGAGCGGGCCGTCGCCGCCGGCGCCACCGTGGTCCGGCCGGTGGAGGACCAGTTCTACGGGGACCGGTCCGGTCAGATCGAGGACCCATTCGGGCACCACTGGTTCCTGCACACCCACATCGAGGACGTGTCGCCCGAGGAGATGGGGCGTCGGGTAGCCGAGGTCATGGGCGGCGGCGGGCCCACCTGAACCCGGTTCCGGCGCCGACCGTCAGGCCCCGACCGGCCCGAGGACACGGTCGGTGTAGGGGTTGGCGAACGTCCCGGCCGGGTCGAGCTCGGCCCGCACCGCCTGGAACTCCTGCCAGCGCGGGTACCGGGGGGCGAGGGCGGCGGCCGTGCGGAAGTGGAGCTTGCCCCAGTGGGGGCGGCCGTCGTAGCGGTCCATGGCCGCCTCCACCCCGCTGAAGTACTCCTCGTGCGGCGCGCCGATGGCGGTGTGCACGGCGATGTACGCCGTGTCACGGCCCGACGCCGTCGAGAGCGGGATGTCGTCGCCGGCCACGAACCGGCACTCCACCGGGAACCCGACCGGCACCCGCATGCGGGCCACCAGATCGCGTACCGCCTCGAAGGCGGGGCGGAAGGCGACGCGGGGCACGGCGTACTCCATCTCCAGGAAGTGCACCAGGCGGGGGCTGGCGAAGACCCGGTCGCTGCGTTCCACGTACTCCTGACGACCGGCCGACGGGATCCGCTTGGCCAGGCGGGGGATGAGGTCGGGCCGGCGGCGCCCGATCCGGAGCATGGCGCCGAAGGCCAGGTTGTCGTAGAGGACCTCGTTGCGGAAGGCCTCCCAGCGGCGCCGCGGTTGCGCCGGCTCGTGGGTGCGGCGGTTGCGCTTGGTGAGCGCCCACCGGGTACCGGGGATCCAGAACAGCTCGAAGTGGTCGTTGCCGTCGACCAGGTCGTCGAGCTCCTCCAGCACCTCGTCGACGGGACGGGCCTCCTCGACGGCGTGGAGGTTGAACGCCGGCACGCACTGGATGGTGAGGGTGGAGAGCAACCCGAGTGCCCCCACCCCGACCCGGGCGGACGACCACACGTCGGGCCGCTCGGTCGGCGAGCAGTCGAGCGCCTCGCCCGCTCCGGTGATCAGGCGCATCCCGACGATCTGGCTCGACAGGTTCCGGAACCGGGCCCCGGTGCCGTGGGTGGCGGTGGCGGCGGCGCCCGCCACCGACTGGTAGGCGATGTCGCCCAGGTTCTCCACCGCCAGGTCACGCGCCGCCAGCTTCCGGTTGAGGCCGCGCAGCGTCATGCCCGCCTCCACGGTGACCTGCCGGGCAGCGGGGTCGACGTGGAGGAGGCGCCCGTACCGGGAGAGGTCCACCAGGTGGCCGTCGGTGCAGGCGATCGACGTGAAGCTGTGACCGGCGCCCACCGCCTTGACCCGGCGCCCGGCGGCGGCGGCCCGCTCCACCACCCCCACCAGCTCCGGCTCCGAGGTGGGCCGGTCGACGGCGTGAGGGGCGCAGTGCTGGTTGCCGGCCCAGTTGCGCCAGATCCCCGGCTCGGTCCTCATCCCCCGTCGCCCTCGCCGTCGCCGTCGCCCTCGCCATCGCCGGGCCGGTCGGCGCCGTCCAGCGCCTCGAGGCGATCGACCACCGCGGTGACGTCGGCCGGCTCGAGAGCGATCTCGCTCTGGTGGCGGTCGGTGGTGACCACCACCAGGTCGCCGTCGATGCCGAAGAACGCTTCTCCCTTGAACCGCACCGGCCGCCGGGTCACCTTCATGGGTGGGCCGATGGCCAGCGGCCCGGTGCGACCGGGCCGTCCCGACACCAGTGCCACCTGCGCCGGATCGTCGGCCACGAAGGCCGCCTCAGCCGAGCCCTGCCCGGGCAACCGCAGCGCACCGGCCACCCAGGGGCCCCACCCCCGCGACGACGTCCGCCGCAACCGGCAGGGCACGTCCACCTCGGCGCCGGCCTCCAGTAGGGCGCGCCGCTCGCGGGTGCGGCGCCGCCGCCGGCGCAGGGTCAACCGCGGCTCTGGAGGGCCTCGAGGAGCTTCGGCAGCACCTTGTGGACGTCGCCCACGATGCCGAGGTCGGCGATGGAGAGGATGGGCGCCTCGGGGTCCTTGTTGATGGCCACGATGTTCTTCGAGCCCTTCATGCCCACCATGTGCTGGGTGGCGCCGGAGATGCCGGCGGCGATGTAGACGGTCGGCTTCACCACCTTGCCGGTCTGGCCCACCTGGTAGGAGTACGGCACCCACCCGGCGTCGACGATGGCCCGGGAGGCGCCGGGGGCGCCCTTCAGCGCCTTGGCCAGGTCCTCGATGATTTGGTACTTCTCGGCTTCGCCCAGGCCCCGGCCGCCGGAGACGACCACCGCGGCCTCGTCCAGCTTGGGACCCGAGGACTCCTCCACGTGACGGTCGGTGACGCGGGCAGCCCCCGCCGCGCCCGAGTCGGGAACGGCCAGCTCGGCCACCTCGGCGGCGGCGCCCCCGGACTCTTCGGCCACGAAGGACTTCGGGCGGAACGTGGCGATGGCCGGCGCACCGGCGGCGAACTTCGTCTTCACGATCTGGGTGCCGCCGAAGATCGGTTCGAACACCACGATGTCGTCACCCTCGACGGCGACGTCGGTGTTGTTGGTGATCACCGGCTTGTCGAGCTTCACCGATAGGCGGGCGGCGGTGTCGCGGCCGTCGTAGGTGGTCCCGAACATCACCAGGTCGGGGGGGGCGGCGCCGGCGGCTTGGGCCAGCGCCGAGGCCAGGTGCACCCCGGCCAGGCCGCCGCCGAGATCCCCGGTGGTGTGGACCTTGCCGGCGCCGTGCGCCCCGAGCGTGGCGGCGATGGCCTCCGCGTCCGGGCCGGAGTGGAAGCACTCGACCGTGTCGGCCAGCTCACGGGCCTTGGCCAGCATCTCGAGGGTGATGGTGGCCACCTTGGCGTCGGATGCCTCGGCGTGGACCCAGATCGTCGAAAGAGCCATGTCGTCGTTCCTCTCAGAGAACCTTGAGACCGTCGAGGAAGTCGATGATCTTCAGGTGGGCTTCGCCGTCGTCCTCGATGATCTCGCCGGCCTGGCGCTCGGGGGCGGGCGTGACCTCAACGATCTGCTGGCCGGCGCCGGCCGCCCCCACCGCCGAGGCGTCGATGCCGAGATCGGCCACCGTCACCTGGTCGACGGGCTTGGACTTGGCCGCCATGATCCCCTTGAACGACGGGTAGCGGGGCTCCACCACGCCGGCGGTGACCGACACCACGGCAGGGAGCGGGCTCTCGCACTGGTCGTAGCCGAGCTCGGTCTGGCGCTGCACCGAGACGGTGCCGTCGGCCACCTCCACGTGCTTGGCAAAGGTGATGGAGGGCAGGTCGAGCACGCCGGCGATCTGCTCGGGCACGGTGCCGGTGTAACCGTCGGAGGACTCGGTGGCAGCGAGGATCAGGTCGGCTCCCTCTACCCGGCCGATGGCGGCGGCGAGGACCTTGGCGGTGTCGAGCGCGCCCGCGCCGGCGAGGGCGGGGTCGCTGACGAGCACGGCCTTGGCCGCGCCCATGGCGAGCGCGGTGCGCAGCCCGCTCGTCTCGTCGTTGGGAGCCATCGACACCAGGGTGACGTCGCCGCCGCCTGCCTTGTCGACCAGCTGGAGGGCCATCTCCACCCCGAAGGAGTCGGACTCGTCGAGGATCAGCTTGCCGGTCCGCTTCAGGGTGTGGTCCTCTTCGAGGGCCCCCGGGTCGGCGGGATCAGGGATCTGCTTCACGCAGACGACCACGTTCATGGTCGGGGATTCTGTTACGCCGCCGCCGGTCGACCAAATCCACCTCGGGGCGGTCGAGACTACGTTCGCGGCTCTTGCGGACCCTGCTGCTGGTGAACTCCTCGGCCTCGTCGGTGACGGCCCGGGGGCGGGTGGTGATCCAGAAGGCGCTCTCGGCCGACCACGACGTGACCCTGGCCGAGACCAGCCGCCGGGGCCACGCCACCCGCCTGGCCCGGGGGGCGGCGACCGACGGCGTGGAGGTGGTGGTGGTGCTCGGGGGCGACGGCACCCTGAACGAGGCGGCCAACGGCCTGGCCGGGACGAGGTGCGCGCTCGCCCCCCTGCCGGGCGGGTCGACCAACGTGTTCGCCCGGACCATCGGCCTGCCCAACGACCCGATCGAGGCCACCGGGGTGCTGCTCGACTCGCTGGCCCGTGGTTCCATCCGCCCGGTGGGCCTCGGGTCGGTGAACGGCCGGTACTTCCTCTTCCACGTGGGGATGGGCTACGACGCCGCCGTGGTCGCCCAGGTGGAGCGCCGGGAGACCTTCAAGCGCTACCTCGGCCACCCACTGTTCGTCTACTCCGCGTTCAGCGCCTGGTTCCGCCACTACGACCGCAGCCGCGCCCGCTTCACCGTGCGCCACGACGACGGCGCCGAGGTGGAGGCCGCCTTCGCCGTCGCCTTCAACACCAACCCCTACACGTACTTCGCCAACCGCGCCCTCGACGTGGCCCCCGAGGCCACCCTGGATCGAGCCCTGGTGGCCCTCACCGTGCGGGACCTGGCCTTTGCCAAGATCCTGCGCCTGGCCCGGGCCGCCCTGTCGCAGGGCAGCGGTGGGAGCAAGGTCCGCCGGCTGCGCTTCGTCGACTACCGCACCGACTGCGAGCGCTTCACCGTCACCGGCCACGGGCCGTTCCCCTACCAGGTCGACGGGGACCACCTCGGCGACACCGAGCGCCTCGAGCTCCGCCACGAGCCCGACGCCCTCAACCTGGTCCTCCCATAGACGGTCTCACGGGCGGGCGGGCCGGCGGCGCCCTACCATCCGGCCCGTGAAGAGCGACCTCTTTTCCAACAACCTGGAGTCGACCACCGACTCCCAGTTCGCGCTGCAGAACTCGAAGATGCTGCGGGTGAAGTTGAACGGCACCGTCACCGCCCGCCAGGGCTCGATGGTGGCCTACCAGGGCCAGGCCGACTTCAACTACCAGTCGGCGGGCGGCATCGGGAAGATGCTGAAGCAGAAGCTCACCGGCGAGGGCGTGGCCACCATGTCGGTGACCGGCCAGGGCGACGTCTTCTTCGCCGACCAGGGCCGTGACGTGCACCTCATCTACCTCGAGGGCGACGCCATCAGCATCAACGGTCGCAGCGTCCTCGCCTACGACACCTCGATGGACGTCGACGTCCACCTCATCCAGGGGGGCGGCATGATGTCGGGCGGGCTGTTCAACACCATCATCCGGGGCACCGGGTGGGTGGCGGTGACGTCCCACGGCACGCCGGTGGTGCTCCAGACCGACGCCCCCACCTTTGCCGACTCCAACGCGGTGGTGTGCTGGTCGGCCAACCTCCAGACCACGGTGGCCCGCTCGTTCAAGATGGCCGGCCTGATCGGCCGGGGCACCGGCGAGGCGGTCCAGATCGGCTTCAACGGCCAGGGCTGGGTGATCGTCCAACCGAGCGAGCTGGACCTGGCCACCATGAACCAGGCCGGCGCCCAGACCGGCGCCCCAGCCGGCGTCGGCGGCGCCCTGGGCGGGCTGCTCGGCCGCTAGAGCTGTCCGTCGAGCGCCCGGCGGGCCACGTCGGGCACGTTGGTGACCACGCCGTCCACCCCCCAACCGGCCAGCTCGCGGATGCGCTCGGGGTCGTCCACCGTCCAGACGTTCACGGCCAGGCCCCGATCGTGGGCGGCCGCCACCTCCTCGGCCGTCACCAGCGGGTCCCATGGGTGCACGGCGGTGTGGCCGGCGGCGGCGGCCACCTCGACGGCGGCGGCCAGGTCGGCCCTCGCCACGAGCAGGGCGGTGGCCAGCCGGGTGTCGAGGGCGGCGACCCGCTCGACGGTGGGGCCGTGGAAGGACGACACCAGCACGTCGTCGACCCACCCGGCCCGCGCCACCAGGCCCACCACCGCTTCGGCCACCGCCTCGGTGGGGTCGAAGTCGGCGTCGGCCGGCCAGTTCTTGATCTCGACGTTCACGACCATGCCGGTGCAGGCGTCGAGCGCCTCGCCGAGGTGAGCCACCGACGGCGGCAGCGCGGCGGCCGGCAGCTCGACGATGAGGCGCCCGTCAGGCAGGTGGGCGTCGTGGTGGACGACGACGTGGCCGTCGGCGGTGCGCCGGGCGTCCAGCTCCACGCCGTCGGCGCCCAGCTCCCGGGCCAGGGTGAACGCCTCGATGGTGTTCTCGGGGGCGGCCGCCGACGCGCCACGGTGGGCGAAGATGAGGGGGCGGGCCCGACGGTCAGCCATCGCCGCCACCTTTCGTCATGATTTCGCAAAGAAGTGCTTGCAACAGGCAGCACCGCCGGGTACCGTGCCTTCGTCCCGCTGCGCACACCTTGAGATCTTGGGTGCGACAGCATGTGAACATCGTCACGAACAGTCGTGACCCTTTCTGGAGGTCGTTGTGGCGCTCAGCTCGAGCCACCTGTTGTCCCTCACCCTGGCCACCCACGAGTGGCGGGCCGTGTCGGCCTGCCGGGACACCGACCCCGACCTGTTCTTCCCGGTGGGCACCACCGGCCCGGCCATCGAGCAGATCGAGAACGCCAAGGCGGTGTGCCGGACCTGTGAGGCCCAGGCCCCTTGCCTCGAGTACGCCCTCGCCACCAACCAGGACTCGGGCATCTGGGGCGGCACCTCCGAGGAGGAGCGCCGCAAGCTCCGCAAGCACTACACCCGCCACCGCCGCACCGCCTGACCCTTCCCGACGCGGCGCAGTCCGCCAGGCGGAGCCGCCCCGAGCGTGACACCCGGTGGGCGAAGCCCTGACCTGAGGAGCGAAGCGACGAAGGTCACAATGTGATCGGCACTCGCAGCTCCACCACCGTGCCGGGGGTGTCGTCGAGCGGCTCGTACATGTCGATGGTGCCGCCGAGGTCCGAAGTCACCAGTGCCCGGACGATCGAGAGCCCGAGGCCCTTGGTCGAGGCCACCGAGAAGCCTTCGGGGAGGCCCACGCCGTCGTCGACCACCCGCACGGTGAGCTCCCGGGCGTCGTTGGCCAGCTCGACCCGGACGTGGCCGGGGGGGCGGGCGTCGTCGCCGTTGGCGGCGGGGAAGGCGTGGTCGACCGCGTTCTGGAGCAGCTCGTTGAGCACGACGGCCATGGGCGTGGCGATGGTGGCCGGCAGGGTGCCGGGATCGCCGGCGATGCCGAGCTCCACGTGGCGGTCGGGTGACACGAGCCCCTCCTCCACCATCCGCAGCAGCGGTCGCAGGATGTCGAGGAAGGGCACGTCCTCGCCGGCGTCGCGGGAGAGCGTCTCGTGCACGAGGGCGATGGAGGAGATGCGTCGCACCGACTCCTCGATGGCGTCCTTGGCCTCGGGCGAGGCGAGCCGCCGACCCTGCAGCCGCAGCAGGGAGGAGATGGTCTGGAGGTTGTTCTTCACCCGGTGGTGGATCTCGCGGATGGTGGCGTCCTTGGAGAGGAGCAAACGGTCGCGGCGGCGCAGCTCCGACACGTCGCGCAGCAGGACCACCGCGCCCGACACCCGGCCCTGCTCCAGCACGGGGATGCAGCGCACCAGCACGGTGACGCCGGTGCTGCTCTCGACCTCCTCGGTGACGGGCGCGGCCATGGTGAAGGCGGTGCGCACGACGTCGTCGTCGAGGCCGAGCTCGCCCAGCCGGAGGCCCTCGGTGCTCACGTGGACGCCGGCGCGGTGGAGGGCGGAGACGGCGTTGGGCGAGGCGTACTCCACCCGGGCGGAGCGGTCGAGCACGAGGCAGCCGTCGCCGACGCGGGGGGCCTCCTCGCTCTCGCTGTCCTCGGCGGTGAACGGGAACTCGCCGGCCGCGATCATGCGGGCGAAGCGGTTGAAGATCTCGGTGTAGATCCGCTCCAGCTCGCCGGGGGACCGGCCCACCGAGGGGGCCGACTCCCGGGACAGGACGGCCACCGTGACCCCCTGCCAGCGCACGGGGATGCACAGCATGCGCACCCGCTCGCGGATGACGGGGTCGGTGACCTCACCCTCGATGATCTCGCCCAGCCGGTAGGAGCGGGCCACCAGCGGGCGCTCGACCTCGTCGGTGATCTCGCCGAGGAGGTCATGGCGGTAGAGGGTCTGGTTGGTGGTGGGCCGGATCTGGCCGAGCACGACGAACTGGGTGCCGGCATCGTCGGTGGGCACGAACAGCAGCAGGTCAGAGAAGCAGAAGTCGGCCAGGAGCCCCCACGACGTCACCATCCGGTGGAGGTGACTGGTCTGGGCCGCGGTCAGCCTCGTGCGGGCCTCGGCGATGTCGGTGAGGCTGGCCATCGCCGCCGATCGTACGGGACGTCCGCCGACCGACCTCTAGGGTGCCCGGCCATGTTTCAGCCGGTGCAGCCCCTGTTCGAGCCGGCCGCCGACGGCGCGTGGCAGGCCACCGAGGTGGCGCTCGGGCCGTGGTCGCCCGACGCCCTCCACGGTGGGCCGGTGGCGGCGCTACTGGCCCGCGCCATCGAGGCGGTGGAGGCGCCGGCACCGATGGCGCCGGCCCGGCTCACCGTCGAGCTGCTGCGCCCCGTGGGCCGTGAGCCGGTGCGGGTGGCCGCCGAGGTCCTGCGCCCTGGACGCAAGGTGCAGGTGGTGGAAGCCACCCTCGAGGGGTCGTCCGGGCCCCTGGCCCGGGCCCGGGCGCTGCGCATCCGGGAGCAGGCGGTGCCGGTGCCTCCCGGCCCGCCGGAGGTGGTGCCGCCCGGCCCGGAGCACGGCACCGACTCGCCCCCGTGGCGGGAGGACGAGCCAGTGGCCTTCCACAACACCGGCGTCGAGCACCGGTTCGTGCTCGGTCGCTTCGACCGGCCTGGCCCCGCCACCGACTGGATCCGCCTGGTGGCGCCGGTCGTGCCCGACGAGGAACCGTCCCCCCTGCAACGGGTGGCGGCCGCCGCCGACTTCGGCAACGGCATCAGCGGCATCCTGGACCCGGCCGCCGCCACCTGGATCAACCCCGACCTCACCGTGCACCTGTCCCGGCTGCCGGTGGATGAGTGGATCGCCCTGGAGGCCACCACCCACCTCGGCCCCGACGGCTGGGGCCTGGCCGAGAGCGCCCTCTACGACACCCGAGGTCGCATCGGCCGGGCCGTCCAGAGCTTGGTGGTGGAGCCGCGGTAGAGCGGCTGGTGACGCTGCGGAGTCCGCCAGGCGGAGCAGCCCCCCAATTGAGAGCCGGATCGGCGAAGCCGGCTCCGCCGCAGGCGGAGCAGACCAGCACAGCCAGGCGGAGCAGCCCCCCGGGATGAAAGTCGGATCGGCGAAGCCGGCTCCGCCGGAGGCGGAGCAGAGCCAGCACAGCCCCCTAGCGCCAGATCTGCTCGCCGAGGCGTAGGAGGCCGGGCAGGTCGGCGATGTCCTGGTCGAAGTAGGGCACGCTCGCCACCACCTCCGGCGTGCGGGCCAGCTCGGCCTGCTGCTCGCTCTCCCGGGTGGCGACCACCTGGTAGTTGAGGAAGCTCTCCCCCACCTCGTGCAGCACCCGGGCCACGTCGTCGGGCGTGCCGATGCCGTCGGCCACCTGGGGGGCGATGGTGGCCGCGTCCGAGCACAGGCGCCGGGCCACCGGCGTGGTCACCGTCCGCCGCAGGTAGGACGGCAGCACCTTGTTGAGCACCAGCGCGCCGAGGTGGAGGCCCCGCTGGTCGAGCTCGCCCATGAAGAACTCGGCCTCGCGCACCGGGGCCGACTCGAGGGTGGACACCACGAGGAACGTGGTGCGCTTGTCCGACAGGGTGCGGGCCACCGACTCCGCCCGCTGCACGAACCCGGGTGCCATGGTCTGGAACAGGAGGAAGAACTGGGCGATGTCCTCGAGGAACTGGGTGCCGAGGATGGAGTCGGCCACCCGGTAGAAGGGCTTGGACGCCATGTTCACGAGGCGGGACTTGGCCGGGGCGGTGAGCCAACGCAGCAGCCGGCTGCTGAAGAAGTCGGCCATGCGGTCGGGCGCCTCGAGGAAGTCGATGGCGTTGCGGGTGGGCGGCGTGTCCACCACGATCAGGTCGTAGGTGCCGGCCGTGTGCAGCTCGTAGAGCCGCTCCATGGCGATGTAGTCGTGACTCTGCACGAACTTCCCGGTGATGTTGGCGTAGAGCGGGTTGGCGAGGATGGCGTCGCGGGTCTTGGCGTCCGGCGCGTGGCGGCGCACGAGGTCGTCCCACGACGCCTTGGTGTCGAGCATGGCCGCGTAGAGCTCGCCGCGGGGCTCCACTCCGGCCTCGGCGAACTCCTCCGGCGGCACCCTGGTCTCCACGTTGCCGAACTGCTCGAGGCCCAGCGCGTTGGCGAGACGCCGGGCGGGGTCGACGGTGAGCACCAGCACCCGCCCCCCGAGGTGGGTGGCGGCCATGGCCCCCAGGGCGGCGGCGGCGGTGGTCTTGCCGACCCCGCCCGCTCCGCAGCTGATGGCAATCTCCTTGGCCGCCAGCAGCTGTTCGAGGGTGCGGGCCCGCTCGTCGGCGCTCGCCTGGGCGCCACCGCGGGCCATCAGTACCCCAGCTCCTGGGACAAGGCCTCGGCCACCTGGCGGGTGGCCCGCAGACCCTGGGCCCGGGTGAACAGGTAGGGCAGGTACAGCAGGGGCAGGTCACCGGGCAGGCCCTTGCGGAGGCGGTCGAGGTGCCCGGCGCGGGTGCGGCGCAGGGTCACCGCCAGGCGGGCCCCCTCGAGGATCGGTCCCACGTCGCCGCCGGCCGCCGCCGCCAGCGCCTCGGTGTGCTCCGGCTCGCGCAGCTGGTCGAAGATGGCCTCCTCGTTGCGACCGAACAGCTCGGGCAGCACCCGGTTGACGATCACCGCCGCCAGGTCGACATCGGTCTCGCCGCTGATGCGCCCGGCCAGCTCGATGGTCTCGTTGACCGGCATCTCCTCGGGGGCCGACACGATCACCGCACCGGTCTGGCGAGGGTCGGCGAGGATGTCGATCATCCAATCGGTCTGGTTGCGGACCATTCCCACCTTCACCAGCTCCCTGATCCCCTGGGGGGCGGCGAGCTGGCCGACGATGTGGCCGGTGGCGACCGCGTCCACCACCACGAGGTCGTAGTGGCGCTCGCGCACCTCCCAGCAGAGCTTGCCGACGGTGAGGATCTCCTTCACGCCGGGAGCGGCGTCGGCGATGAAGTCGAAGGTGCGGGCCAAGGGCCCGACCCGGGCCAGCATCGGCACCTTGAGCTGGAGCTTCAGGTACTCCTTGAGCGACTCCTCGGTGTCCATCGACATGGCGAAGAGCCGCGGCTGGACCTCGTGGGGATCGAACTCGGTGGGGCCGGCCTCGAAGAAGTCGGCCATGCCGCCCTTGGCGTCGACCTCGCACACCAACGTGCGCTGGCCCCGCTCGGCGGCCAGGAGGGCCAGCCCGGCGGCCACGGTGGTCTTGCCCACGCCGCCCTTGCCGGTGACGAACAGCAGGCGACGGTCGAGCAGGTCGAGGGGCATGGGCGATCGGGACGGCGGCGGACGGGCGAGGGCGGGGCGGGGGCCGGGGCGAGGCGGTCTAGGCGCCGAAGCCGATGCGGCGGTCGCCGTCCGGAGTGCCGAGCTCCACGTAGGCGACCTTGTCGGCGGGCACGCCCACCTGGCGGCCGCGCCGGTCGGTGATCCACACCATCGACCCACCGCCGATCGCCGACTCGAGGTCAGCCTTCAGCTTCGCCGGCTCGGTGTCGTCGGGCAGCTCGATGTCGAGCTCCTTGGCGCTGTAGGTCACACCGATGCGGACGTCCACGCGGTCCTCCTAGGGATCGGGGGTCATCGTAGGGGGAACGGCGCGCCGCACCCCCAGGCAGGCCGACGCTGCGCAGCCGCCAGGCGGAGCAGCCCCCACGATGACACCCGGATCGGCGAAGCCGGCTCCGCCCGCCGGCGGAGCAAAGCCAGCACAGCCGCCAGGCGAAGCAGCCCCCACGATGACACCCGGATCGGCGAAGCCGGCTCCGCCCGCTGGCGGAGCAAAGCCAGGACAGTCGGCCCCTCAGCGGCCGGTGACGTCGTGGTGCCAGCGGGGGCGGTGCCGCTGCGCCCACGCTTCGGGCACCCAGCCCGACCACATGCCCCGCATGGCCACCGGTTCGCTGACGGCCTTGGCGATGTGGCCAGTGACGGAGATCCAGATGCCGAAGGCAGCCAGGTCGTGCACGAAGGTGGCGCCGGTGCGCCAGGAGTCCGGGAACGGCCCGAACCAGCGCATCACCGACCCGGTCATGAGCGTGACCGGGAGCGCGCTGGCGAGGAAGAGGGCGTTCAGTTTCTGGCCGGCGTTGAACTTGCCCGACCGCAGGGCGAGGGACTGGCCCCGCGAGCGGAGCCAGAGGCGGTCGTCCGCGGTCCACCGCCCGATGCGGGCGGTGTCGCGGCGCAGGCCGTCCCGCCAGCGCCCCGCCACCGTGAGCACCAGGGGGACCGGCAGCAGCAGGCCGCTCCACACGTGGAGGTCCTTCATCAGGCCCCGGCGGCCCACCGCCGCCGCCAGCGGCCCGAAGTAGAGCACCGCACCGGTGGCCATGAGCGCGAGCACGAGGACGGCAGTGGACCAGTGCAGCAGCCGCTCGGCCCGGTCGAAGCGCACGATCCGGTCGCCGGCGAGCGTGTCCACGGTTCGGGTGGCGGCGGCGCTCACCCCACCGGCTCGTCGGCCCCGTCGCGGCCGTTGGAGCGGCCGATCCAGGCGTCGACGTCGTAGCCCATGTCCTCCCAGTAGCCGGGAGTGAGGTGATCGACCACCTCGATGCGGTCGAGCCACTTGAGCGACTTGTAGCCGTACATGGGGGCGACATAGAGCCGCACCGGGCCGCCATGGTCGCGGGTGACGGGCTGGCCCAGCATCTCGTGGGCGACGAGGACGTCGGGGCGGCGAGCCTGGTCGAGCGTGAGGCTCTCGGTGTAGGTGCCGTCGAACGACCAGAACCGAAGGTGGGTGGCACCGGGCTTCACGCCGGAGCGGTCGAGCAGGTCGCGGACGAGCACTCCCGCCCATTCGACGTCCTCCACCCGCCAGCCGGTGACGCACTGGAAGTCCTTGGTCATCCTCGTCTGCGGAAGGTCGCGGCGCAGCTGCTGCCAGGACAGGTCGGCCGGCCGCTCCACCAGGCCGTCGACCCGCAGGCGGTACTCCTCGGTGGTGCGCTTCGGCGACGACCCGGTGACCGAGTAGATGCGGAAGCGGCCATTGCCAGGCAGGTACGACGTGAGCCCGGTGCGGTCCTTCAGGGTGAGTGGTCGCAGGGCCCGGTCGACCGCGCCCTGCACCTTCGAGCCGAACACCACCCCGGCCGCGCCGAGCCCGAGCATGCCGAGCACCGCCCGCCGCCCGACCCGCCGCCCACCTACCTCGCCCTCTCCGAGTTCGACGGAGTCGCCGTCAGAGTCGGAGGAGCTCACCACCGAAGGCTACGGCGCCAGCCGGGTTGGCGGACGGCACCCGAGGCGGTCGCGCTGGTTCGGCATAGACCAGCATGAGCGCGACAACCTCCGGCGAGAGGCCATCGCGCCGCGGCGCGGGGTCAGATGACCTTGAGCTGGGGGTGGTAGCGACGGGTGGGGGCGAGCTCGACGTCGATGCGCTCGGCGATGCGGGCGAAGGCCTGGGCCGCCTCGGAGTCGGGCTGCTCGGCGACGATGGGCCGGCCGGTGTCGCTGCCCTCGCGCAGCTCGGGCACGAGGGGCACTTGGCCGAGGAGCGGGACCTCGAGCCGCTGGGCCAGGTCGGAGCCTCCACCGGCGCCGAAGATCTCGTAGCGACGACCGTCGTCGCCGGTGAACCACGACATGTTCTCGATGATCCCCCGTACCGACAGGTTCACCTTCTGGGCCATGAACGCCGCCCGCTGCGCCACCCGCTGGGCCGCCGGCTGGGGGGTCGTGACCACGTAGACCTCGGCTCGGGGCAGGAACTGGGCGAGGGAGATGGAGATGTCGCCGGTTCCGGGCGGCAGGTCGACGATGAGGAAGTCGGGATCGTCCCAGTACACGTCGGTGAGGAACTGCTCGAGGGCCTTGTGCAGCATCGGCCCCCGCCAGATCACCGGCTGGTCCTCCTCGGCGAAGAACCCCATGGAGATGCAGCGCACGCCGTGGGTCTCGGGCGGCACGAGCATGCCGTCGAGCACCACCGGTGGCCGCTGCACGCCGAGCATGCGGGGGATGGAGAAGCCCCAGACGTCGGCGTCGACCACGGCCACGCTGCGGCCCCGGGCCGCCATCGCCACCGCCAGGTTGGTGGTGACCGACGACTTGCCCACCCCGCCCTTGCCCGACGCCACCAGCAGCACGCGGGTTCGGCTGGCGGGGTCGGCGAAGGGGATGGCGCGGCCCTCGGCGTGGCCGTGGGCCGGCTGCGAGCCGGCGGTGGAGGAAGGGTCGCCGTGGATGCGTTGGCGCAGGGCCGACAGCTCCTCGTCGGTCATCACCGTGAAGTCGAGGGCGACGGAGTCGGCACCGTCGAGGGCGGTGACGGCCTGGCTCACCCGGTTGGTGATCTCGGCGCGGAGCGGGCAGCCGGCGACGGTGAGGGCGATCACCACGCCGACCGCGGGGCCGTCGATGGTGACGGCACGGACCATGCCGAGGTCGACGATGCTGCGGTGCAGCTCGGGGTCCTCCACCGGGCGGAGGGCCTCGATCACGGCTGCTTCGGTGACGGGCACCGGGTTCTCCTCGACGAGTGAGCGGGCCGGCGATCGGAGGCGCCGGTGCAGGGGTATTTCCCCTACGCCCATAGGTAGAATATCGGCCGTGGCGTCACGCCCACTGTCCCCCACCGACTTCGCGTCGGTCGTCACCGCCCTCACGTCGGCCTTCGGCGACGCCACCCGCCGCAGCATCTGGCTGTTCGTGCGAGAGCAGCCCGACGGCGTGACCGCCTCGGAGGTGGCACAGCGCTTCGCCCTCCACGCCAACGTGGCCCGCCACCACCTCGACAAGCTGGCCGGCGGCGGCTACCTGGAGGTGACCGCCTCCCGGGTCGGCACCGGCGGCGCCGGCCGGCCGTCGAAGCGCTACCGCGTGGCCGCCGACCAGGTCGACGTGGAGGTGCCCGTCCGCCACGACGACCTGGTGATCACCCTCCTCGGCCGAGCCCTCGCCCTGCTCCCGCCGGCCGAGGCCGAAGCCATGGCCACCGAGGTCGGGATGACCTACGGCCGGGACCTGGCGGCTTCCATGGGGGGCATGGCGGTGGGGGCCACGGCCGAGGGCCAGCGCTCGTTCCGGGCCGCCCTCCACGCCGTGGCCGACGCCCTCACCGCCCACGGGTTCGCCGCCCACGCCGAGCAGCGCGGCGGGGACCTGCGCATCGTGAGCGAGCACTGCCCCTTCGGCGGCACGGCGGTGGAGCACCCCGTCATCTGCGCGGTCGACCGCGGGATGGTCAAGGGGATGCTGGCCGGCCTCTACGGCGACACCGAGCCGTCCACCCGGGCCTCCCGGGCCATGGGCGACGCCGTCTGCGTCACCGCCGTCGACGCTTGAGGAACCCGAGACCCACACCCCCACGTCAGACGGTGACCATCACCGCGCCAGGAGGAACCATGACGACCCCCGATCGCCCGCACCCCGCTGACCGCCGGCCCCTCATCTCCGTGCCCGTCACCGTCGTGATCGTCGCGGCCGCGCTGCTCACCCTGGCCGCCCTGGCCGGGTGCGGCGTCACCGAGGACGTCGCCGGCCCCACCACCTCCTCGACACCGGGCACGGACGGGTCCACGACCGAGCCCGGCTCCACCAGCGAGCCGAGCACCACCAGCACGACCGACTTCACCCCATCGACCACCGAGCCGGACCCAGATCCGACGCCCACCACCGGCGGGGTCCCCGACCCGGGCGACCGCGAGTTCTGCGCCATCGCCGCCGAGTTGCAGGACCTCGACGACGAGCTGGGCGATGCCATCGAGGAGGGCCAGGTCGAGCGGTTCAAGGACGGCTACCGGCGCTACGTCGACGTCATGGAGCGGGCCGAGGAGAGCGCCCCGGATGAGGTCGTCGACGAGCTCGGGATCATGGTGGACGTGCTGCATGACCTGCAGGGCAAGGTCGACGCCGCCCGCACCACAGACGACCTGAAGGCCGTTGGAGACGATCCTTCGGTCGAGGGGGCCGACGACGCCTTCGATGCCGTGCAGAGCTACACCGAGAACAACTGCCCCGACACCGACTGAGGGCCGTGGACCGCGCCTACCTCGACCACGCCTCGACCTCCCCGCCCCGGCCCGAGGTGGTCGAGGCCATGGTGGCGTGCCTCTCCGCCCCGGCGGGAGACCCGGGGCGCATCCACACCGAGGGCATGACCACCCGAGTGGCGGTGGAGTCGGCCCGTGAGCAGGTGGCGACCTGGCTGGGAGCCCGCCCACGCGAGGTGGTGCTCACCAGCGGCGGCACCGAGGCCATAGCCGCCGCCGTGTGGGGTGCTTCCGAGCGGGGCCATCACCAGGTGGTGCCGGCGGTCGAGCACTCGGCCGTGCGGGAGGCGGCGGCCCGGGCCGGTGCGGTCAGCGTGGTCGGCGTGGACGGCGCCGGCCGGGTCGACCCGGCCGAGGTGGTCGCCGCCATCGGGCCCGACACCGCCCTGGTCCACGTGCAGTGGGGCAACCACGAGGTGGGGACCCTCCAGCCGGTGGCCGAGGTGGTGGCGGCGTGTCGCGACCGGGGCGTGCTCGTCCACGTCGACGCCGCCCAGGCCGCCGGGCGGGTGCCCATCGCCTTCGACGCCCTCGGCGCCGACCTGCTCAGCGTCAGTGCCCACAAGGTCGGTGGCCCGCCCGGCGTGGGCGCACTGCTCGTGCGCCGGGGTCTACGGCTGCGGCCGCTCATAGTCGGCGGTGACCAGGAGCGGGCCCGGCGGGCCGGCCTCGAGAACGTGCCGGGGGTGGTCGGCTTCGGGGCCGCCGCCGCCGTGCTCGCCACCGGCGACCGCCAGGCCCGGGAGGCAGCCGAGGCCCGCCGACTGACCGACCGGGTGCTGGCGGCCGTGCCCGAGCTCGACGGGGTGGTCGTGTACGGCGATCCCGACCAGCGGCTCCCCCACCTCGTGTGCCTCGGCGTGGGGGGGATCGAGCCCCAGGCCGTGCTGCTCGGCCTCGACCGGGCCGGCGTGGCCGCCCACTCGGGCAGCGCGTGCTCGTCGGAGTCCCTCGAGCCCTCCGCGGTGCTGGAGGCCATGGGCGTCGACGCCCACCGGTCGCTGCGGGTGTCCACGGGGTGGAGCACCACCGACGCCGACGTCGACACCCTGCTCGACGCCCTGCCCACCGTCATCGCCGGCCTCCGCGCCCTCGGCGGTCCCTGACCAGGAACGGGTTGCGAGGTCAGCGCGGCGCCGGCGGGCGGTGCCGTCGGCGGGCGGAGGTGGCCACCTCGTCGGGCACGTCGACCTCCATGCGCAGCAGCGTGCCGGCGTGGGTCTTGCCCAGGTTGTCGGACCGCAGCGACCGGGGGGCTCCACCGCCGAGCGCCCCGTGCATCACGAACTTCAGGGCCATCACGTTGGGGGCTTCGTAGCGCTCCACCGGGCCGTGCACGAGCCCGCCGAAGTGAGCCTTGACCGCCTCGGCCGTCACCGCCCGGCAGATGGCGTCGTAGGCGGCGGCGTCGTCGGCGAAGAGGGACACGTCGCTGATGTCGCCCTTGTCCCCCGACCGGGCGCCGCAGAGGTCGCGGAGCTGGATGCGGGCCACGGCGGGATCCTAGGAAACGCTCTAACGTCGTCGCCCGTGACCGTCTACCTGGTCCGCCATGCCCACGCCGGCAGCCGCCACAAGTGGAAGGGCGACGACCGGGAGCGGCCCCTCTCCGACCGGGGGCGTGAGCAGGCGGCCGGCCTGGTCGTCGACCTCGGGGACCGTCCCGTCACCCGGGTGGTGTCGAGCCCCTCGTTGCGCTGTCGCCAGACGGTCGCCCCCCTCGCCCGGCACCTCGGGCTCGAGGTGGAGACCTGCGACCCGCTCGACGAGGGCACGTCCAACCATGACGCCCTCCGTCTGTTGCGCTCCCTGGCGGACGAGGAGGCGGTGGTCTGCAGCCATGGTGACGTGATCCCCGACCTCGTCAGGGCGCTCGCCGACGAGGGCATGAAGACCGACGGCGACGAGCGGGCCGCCAAGGGCGGCACGTTCGTGCTCGACGTCGACGGCGATCGCTTCACGCGGGCCACCTACATCGGGCCGCGCGCCTGAGACGTCAGCCCTCCTCCCAGAGCCGGGTGACCTGGACCTGGCGATCGACCAGGGCGCGCTCGACGGCGAACGGCTCGACGGCGAGGAGCTGGGTGGGGCGGCCGTCGCGGGCGCGGCCGGCCGAGGAGATGCCGGGCGGGCCGGAAAGGCCGAGGAGGCCGGCGCCCTGGGGCACCTGGGCAGCCATCTCGGCATCGGCGCAGCGCCAGGCCAGGCGACCGATGACCTCGGGCGGCTCGTGGCCGCCGGCTTCGGTGGTCACGGCGGACGCGGTCGCGTCGCCGTAGGCGCCCGCCCCGAAGTACTCCTCGTGCCACTCCAGCACGGCCACGCCTTCGCGCTGGGCCCGGCGCCGTACCGAGTCCACCGCCACGCGGGCCTTGGCCTCGGCGTCGGGCCAGGAGTACGCGAAGCGGATCTCGCCCGCCCACCCCGCCGGGGTGCACACCAGGCCCTTGTAGGTGGCGGGCGGTGGGCCGCCCCGGGCGCCTGACACCCGCACGCGGTCGCCGCCCAGGTCGTCCACGGTGACGGCGGTGAAGTCGGCGGTGACGTCGGGGCTCAGGTAGGCCCGTGGGTCGTGCACCTCGTAGAGGAGCTGCTCCCGGACGGTGTCGAAGCTGACCCGGCCGCCGGTGCCGTCGGGCTTGGTGATCACCGCCGCACCGTCGGGTTCCACCTCGGCGATGGGGAAGCCGACCCGCAGCGGATCAAGGTGCTCCCACCAGGGGCCCGACCAGTTCCCGCCGGTGACCTGCCCGCTGCACTCGAGCAGGTGGCCGACCACCACCCCGGCGGCCAGGCGGTCCCACTCGTCCTCCCCCCAACCGTGCTCGAAGATGAGCGGAGCGAGGAACAGCGCGGCGTCGGCCACCCGGCCGGTGACGACCACGTCGGCGCCACCGGCGAGGGCGTCCACGATGGGACGGGCACCGAGGTAGGCGTTGGCGAAGAGGGCGTGATCCGACAGGTCGAGCTCGGCGGCGAGGGGGCGGACGTCGTCGCCCACGACGGTGGCCACCCGCACGTCACCCGCCCCGGCTGCCTCCAGCGCCTGGCCCACGACCCGGCCGGCGGCGATGGGGTTGATGCCCCCGGCGTTGGTGATGAGGCGGGTGCGCCCGTCGACCAGCCACGGCAGCGCCTGGTGGACGTAGAGCGGCAGATCACGGGTGAAGCCGGCGGCCTCGTCGCGCTGGCGGTCCTTCTGGAGGATGGCGAGGGTGAGCTCGGCCAGGGCCTCGCACACCAGGTAGTCCAGCCCCGCATCGAGCAGGGCATCCACCGGTTCGTGGCCGTCGCCGTAGAAGCCCTGGCCGCCGCCGAGCCGGACGGTCACGGTCCGGTTCCGGTCGCGGTCGTCGTCGTGCGGAGGCCCCGCTCGACGCGGTCGCGCAGGCCGGCGGTGAGGGCCCGGATGTCGGGCGGCGGGTCGAGCCGGTCGAGGGCGTCGAGCTCGGCCCGGGCGTCGGCCAGGCGCCCTTCGCGCTCGGCAACGATGGCCCGGAAGGCGCGGGGGTCGGGCAGGTCGGGGTCGGCGGCCACCGCCCGGGCCAGGAAGTCCTTGCCGGCGTCGAGGGCGTCGGCACCGGTCTCCTCCGGAAGCGAACCCGAGCTGAGCACGAGGGTCCACCCGAGGTAGGTGAGGGCGGTGGCGTTGCCGGGCTCGTCGTCGAGCACGGCGCGGTAACAGGTGATGGCCTCCGCCGCCCGGCCGGCGGAGGTGAGGTCGATGCACCGGTCGGCGGCGTCGGCCCTGGTCGGAGCGCCCCGCGTGGTCGGCACCGCCCCTGCCCCGGTGATGGTGTCGCCCGCCTGGCGGCGGCCCGAGGCCTGGGCCACGAGGATCCCCGCCAGCACCGCCACAGCGGCGACTGCGCCCACCACCGCGACTCGACGGCCTCGCGACGATGACGGCGCTCCCTGGCCGCGCGCCTCCCGCTGCTGGTCGATGGCCCGGAGCACCTCGGCGGCGCGGGCGGTGTAGTCGTCGCGCAGGGCGGCGTGGTCGTCGGCGGCCAGGTCGCCGGCGGCACGCTCCCGGTCGAGGTCGTCGATGCTGGCCAGCAGGAAGTCACGCTCCTCCTCCATGGCCGCCAGGTCATCGGCGTCGAGGGGCTCGGGCTGGGTGCGGTCCGTGGCCTTCACCGGCCGTCGCCCTCGCCGTGGGGGTCGACCGGCTCTCCGTCGGGTTCGCCGACGGAGAGCCGAGCGCGCCGGGCGGCGGCGACGAGGCGGCGGTCCTCGGCGCTGAGCTCAGCGGGGGCGGCCTGTTGCCAACGGCGGAACGCGAACCCGAGGCCGGCGAAGGCCAGCACCGCCGCCACCACCGGCAGCACCCACACCAGGCCGGCCGGGCCCGAGCGGGCCGGGTTGAGCAGGATGCCCTCGCCGTAGCGGCTGGCGTAGAAGTCCCGGATCCGGTCCGGGGACTGGCCCTTGGCCAGGCGGTCGGCGATGTCGCGGCGGATGGCCTCGGCGGTGGGCGCGTCGGAGCTGGCCGCCGACTGGCCGGCGCACTGCGGGCACTTGATGGTCGACGCCACCGCCCGCACCCGATCCTGGTCGCTGCCCCCGCCGACGGTCCGCGACCCGAGGGCGAGGGCCACCACGAGGACCACCGCCATGACCAGCCACGACGACATCCACGGGCCCAACCGCGGGCCCTTCCCCGGGGCCCGCCGGGCGGCGACGGGAGGGCTCGCCATCACCCGCCCCCGCGCCGGGTGCCACCGGCGCCGAGCTCGGCCATCACCGACTCCACCCCCGCGGCGGTGACCCCGCCGGTGATCTTCGCCTGCACCACCCCGTCGGGATCGATCAGGTAGGACTCGGGCACCTTGACCACGCCGAAGGCGAGCACGGCCTTGCCGTCGGCGTCGTCGAGCACGGGCCAGCTGCCGCCGTTCTCGGCGAAGAACCGGCGCACGGTGGCGGGGTCGTCCTCGAACACCACGCTGACCACGGCGGCGTCGCCGGTGCGCTCGTGGTCGGCGGCGAAGCGGCGCAGCTCCGGGTGCTCCTGGCGGCACGGCGTGCACCACGTGGCGAAGAAGTTCACCAGCACCCAGCGCCCTTCGTACCGGTCGAGGGAGAACGGCTTGCCGTCGAGGGTGCGCAGCTCGACGGCGGGCGTGGCCTGGCCGACGATGGGGCTCTGGGTCACGCGGTCCGAGGCCGGTGAGCGGGTGGCCAGGACCAGGATGAGGAGGGCCAGCACGACGGCCACCGGCGCGGCGACGAAGGCGGCCAGGTGGCCACGCCCCTTGACGGGCCTCACGCCACCCCCACCGGCTGGCGGTCCTCCACCGGGTCGGGCCGGTCGCGGGCGGGCTCGGCCACGGGGGCCGACGCCGGCTCGGTGCCCCGGCGGCGACGGCCGGGGAAGGCGGCCAGGGCGGAGCCGAGGGCGATCACCCCGCCACCGACCCACAGCCACATCACCAGGGGCTGCACGATCACCCGCAGGCGCACCGCCCCACCGGCGGCGGCCGGGGCCTCCAGCAGGGCGAGGTACACGTCGTCGACGGGGCTCGTGCGCACCGACGGGCGGCCGATCTCCTGGGTGCCGTTCGGGAACCGCTGGAGCCGGGGGGCGTACACCTGGCCGCCGTCGACCCGCACGCGGGCGATGCGGTCCGTGCGGTTGGCCTCCGCCCGCTCGGTGATCCCGAGGTAGGTGACGGAGTGCCCGCCCACTCGGGCCGACTCCCCCGGCTCGAGCCGCACCTCGCGCTGGGTGGTGTAGGACGAGCTGGCGGCGAAGGCGACGGCGATGAGCACCACGCCCAGGTGCACGATCATGCCGCCGTTGGTCCGCCCGACCAGCCCCCGCCAGCCCTGGCGCCGGGTGGCCAGCGCCACCTGGCGCACGGCCGCCCCCGCCCCGAACCCGCCGAGCCCGAACGCCAGCAGCGGCGCCAGGCCCCGGGCGCCGAGGGCCACCGCCAGCACCACCGCGCCGGTGCCGGCCCAGGCCGGCCACTGGAGGCGGGTGGCCAGGGTCTCGGCCGAGGCCTTGCGCCACGGCAGCGCCGGCGCCACCGCCATCAGGAACAGCAGCAGCAGGCCGAGCGGCATGGTCATGCGGTTGAAGTAGGGCACGCCGACCGACAGCCGCTCACCGTTCACCGACTCCACGATGAGGGGGAAGACGGTACCGAGCAGCACCACGAAGGCAAAAGCGGCGAAGGCCACGTTGTTGGCCAGGAAGGCGCCTTCCCTCGACACGGGCGAGTCGATGCGGCCGGGCGAGCGCAGCCGGTCGCCGCGCCAGCCGATGAGGCCCACCGCCACCAGCACCACCAGGGCGAAGAAGCCGAGCAGCAGCGGCCCGACGGTGGAGTCGCTGAAGGCGTGCACCGAGTCGAGCACGCCCGAGCGGGTGAGGAACGTGCCCAGGATGGTGAGGCTGAACGTGGCGCACACCAGCGACAGGTTCCAGACCCGCAGCATCCCGCGGCGCTCCTGCACCATGACCGAGTGCAGGAAGGCGGTGCCGGTGAGCCAAGGCAGGAACGACGCGTTCTCCACCGGGTCCCACGCCCAGTAGCCGCCCCATCCGAGCACCTCGTAGCTCCACCAGGCGCCGAGCACGATGCCGACCGACAGGAAGGCCCACGCGAAGAGCGTCCACCGGCGGGTCTCCACCAGCCAGCCCTCGCCCACCCGCCCGGTGGCTAGTGCGGCGACGGCGAAGGCGAACGGCACGGTGAAACCGACGTAGCCGAGGTAGAGCATCGGCGGGTGGAAGGCCATGAGCACGTTGTTCTGGAGCAGCGGGTTGGGGCCCGGGCCGTCCAGGGGGGCGGTGGCGAGGGTGCGGAACGGGTTGGCCGGCCCGAGCATCAGCCCGAAGAAGAACGTGCAGACGGCGAACATGGTGAGCAGCGCCCAGCCCACCAGCGGGTCGGTGAGACGACGGCGGAACTTGAAGGTGACGGCCACGAGGTAGCCGGCCAGGATCAGGCCCCAGAGCAGGATGGACCCTTCCAGCGCCGACCACAGGGTGGCCACGTTGTAGAGCGCCGGCGTGCGGGTGCTGCCGTGGCTGGCCACGTACTCCATGGAGAAGTCACGTGTGACGAGGCCCCGTTCCATGGCCGCGAACGCCACCACCGCGCCCCCGGCCACCAGGGCCACGAAGCTGGCGGCCTGGCGGAGCAGGGCCCGGCGCCCGGTGCTGAGGGCGACGACGACGGTGGCGATGCCGCCGAGCGAGCTCACGAAGGCGAGCACGATGCCGGCGCGACCTAGCGCTGCGTTCACGGGGCGGCCGGATCGACCCGGTCGGGGTTCTCCGCCTTGTACTCCTCGGAGTGCTTCACCTCGATGCGATCGGACTCGAACACCCGCCCGTCGGGGGACCACCGCCCCTCGCAGACCACCGCCGTGCCCGGCTGGAACAGGGCCGGCTCCGAGCCGGTGTGCTCGATCACCACCTTCTCGCCCCCGAACACGATGGCGAAGCGGATGGTGTCGGCAGCCACGTCGGTGGCGGTGCCCTCGTAGGTGCCCTGGATGCGGAAGCGCCGGTCGCCGAGCTGGGAGCGCTTCGCCACCGCCTCGTCGGCGTTGTAGAAGTACAGCGAGGCGCTGCCCACCTGCTTGACCAGGAGGAAGCCCACCGCCGCCAGCAGGGCCACCAGCGCCAGGGCCATGAGTGGTCCCCGGCCGCCACTGCCACGCCGGGCCGGCACCTCGGGCGGGGCGGGCCGGGGGGTCACATCCACCGGCGCTGCTCCTCGGGGATCTGGCGGGCCAGGCGACGGCCCCGCTGGGCGCTGCGCACCGCCACCAGGGCCACGGCCGCCAGCACCGCCACCCAGCAGGCCAGTACCAGCGCCCACTGGAAGCCTCGGTCCTCGGTGGCGACGGCCGCGTCGGCGGCGACGGCGGCGTCGGCGGCGTCGGCCAGGGTGGCCAGGACGGCCAGGACGGCGGTCACGACACGCCGACCGCTTCGCGGCGGCGCTCGGCGATGGCCTCGTCGAGGCCGAGGTCCTCCACCCGGTGCTCGAGCCACAGGACCCGGAAGCGGTGGACCAGCAACCACACGTAGAGGAGACCGAACACGACCATGCCCAGGAAGAACGTGAACAGCATGGTGCCGTCCATCTTGGCGTCGGCGGTGGTGATGGTGGGCCCCTGGTGGAGCGTCCGCCACCACGTGGTGGCGTAGTGGCAGGCCACCGTGGCCGGCCCGAGCAGCAGGCCCACCACCGCCGCCAGCCGCGAGCGGCGCTCGCGCTCCAGCGGCAGCCGGCGCACGGCGAGGTAGCCCAGGACCAACACGAACAGCAGGGCGGTGAGGGTGAGGCGGGCGTCCCAGGTCCAGTACACGCCCCAGGTCACCCGACCCCAGAGCATCCCCGACACGAGGGTGGCCGCCAGCAGCACGGCGCCGACCTCGGCCGACGCCCCCGCCATCACGTCCCACCCCTCACTGCGGCGCAGGAGGTACCCCACGCTGGCCGCCACCGTGAGGAAGAAGGCACCGAAGGCGACCAGGGCGGTGGGCACGTGCACGTAGAACATCCGCACCGTCTCCTCCTGGGTCTCGTCGGCCGGTGAGATGACCAGGGCGAAGGCCAGGAGCACGGCCATGCCGATGAGGGTCAGCGCCCCGAGGACGCGGGTGCCCGGGGAGGAGGTGCCGTCGTTCATCGCCCCACCAGCGCACCGCAGGTTGGGCGGCGAGGGCAAGTCGCGCGCCGGGTGACCATCACCCGTCCTCCAGCAGCACGCCGAAGGTGGCCAGCCCCAGCCCGGTGTAGAGGGCGGCGAACACCACCAGCAGCCCGAGCCAGCGCCAGCCTTCGCCGGGGAAGCCCCCGAGGGCCGACTCGAACGCCGAGGTGGCGGCGATGAGCACGGGGGCCAGGACCGGGAGCAGCAGCAGGGGGAGGAGCGTCTCGCGGACCCGGAGGCCGGCGGCGAGGATGCCGTAGACCGACCCGGCGGCGGCCAACCCCAGCGTGGCCGCCAGGCAGGTGGGCACGAGCAGCGCCACGCTCGACGGGTCGGCCCCGTAGAGCACGACCACACCCAGCCCGAGCAGCACCTCCAGCGCCAGGAGCTGCACGGCCACCGCCGCGACCTTGCCGAGGAAGACGCCGGCCGGGTCGAGCCCCGAGAGCCGCAGGGCGTCGGCCACGCCGTCGGTGCTCTCCACCGCGAACGCCCGCTGCACCGCCAGCAGGCCCGAGAACAGCACCGCCACCCAGTAGAGGCCGGGGGTCACCCGGGCGAGGATGCCGCGGTCGGGGTCGAGGGCGAAGGCGAAGAGCATGAGCACGAGCAGGGCGAACGGCGCGACCTGGTTCAGCGCCACCCGTGACCGGGCTTCGAGGCGGAGGTCCTTGCCCGCCACCAGGGCGGCGTCACGGAGCACGGCGGGCCCCGGTGGCAACAGGAGGGGCTGCGCCGACGACGGAGTCGTCGACGATCGTGCCTCCGGCGATGGTGACGGTGCGGGTGGCGATCGACTCGGCGCGATCCCGCTCGTGGGAGGCCAGAACCACCGCCGCCCCTGCCCGGGCGCCGTCCCCGATCAGGCCGTCGAGGAGGTCGCGGCCCGCCTGGTCGAGCCCGGCGTGGGGTTCGTCGAGTAACCACAGCGCCGGGCGGCGAGCCAGCAACACCGCCAACGAGGCGCGCCGGCGCTGCCCGGCCGACAGGCGCCCCACGGCCACGTCGCGGAGCCGCCCATCGAGCTCGAGCCGGGTCATGGCCGCCTCGGCGTCGGCCCGGTCGGCGCCCGCGGCCCGGGCCCAGAACGCCACGTTGTCGGCCACCGTCAGCTCGTCGTAGAGGCCGGTGGCGTGGGCCAGCAGGCCGACCTGCCGGCGCAGCGCCCGCCGGGCGGGGCCGGTGAGGCCGGCCAGGTCGTGGCCCAGCACCATTGCCTCCCCGGAGGTCACCGGGAGGAGCGCCGCGCAGCACCGCAGCAGGGTGGTCTTGCCGGCGCCGTTGGGTCCCCGCAGCAGGACGATCTCGCCGGTCGCCACGTCGAGGTCGACACCGGCCAGAGCGGGAAATCGCCCTAGGAGGGAGACGGCGCCCCGGAGATGGACGGCGGGCTCCATGAGCGGGAATCAGCGTACCCGGGGCCTATCCTCCCGACGATGCCGAGCCCCGCCGCCCCGCGCTCGTCGCACCGGCTGGCGCGTGCGATCGCCGCGGTGGGGCGCCTGCTCATCACGTCGGGCACGGTCATCCTTCTCCTCGTCGCCTACCAGCTGTGGGGCACGAACCTGCAGACGAACCAGGACCAGAACCACCTCCAGAACCAGTTCGAGGCGCAGCTCGCGGAGCGGGGGACCACCAGCACGAGCACGACCACCACGACGGCCTCCACCCTGCCGGGCATCGAGGACCCCACCGTGACCGCGCCGGTGAGCACCGCTCCCGACCTGCCCCCACCCACCGAGGGCACCCCGGTGGGCCGCATCTCCATCCCGTCCATCGGCCTGTCGAACTTCTACTTCGTGCAGGGCGTGACGGTGCCCCAGTTGAAGCGAGGGGCGGGCCACTACCCCGAGACGCCCCTGCCCGGCCAGAAGGGCAACGCCGCCATCGCCGGGCACCGCACCACCTACGGCGCCCCCTTCCACAACATCGACAAGGTGCGCACCGGCGACCTGGTCGAGGTGGAGACGCTCCAGGGGACGTTCCGCTACGAGGTGATGGAGCAGCGGATCGTGGCGCCGTCGGAGGTGTCGGTGCTGGAGGACAAGGGCGACAACCGCCTCACCCTCACAGCCTGCCACCCCAAGTTCTCCGCCCGCGAGCGGATCATCCTGGCCGCCCGCCTGGTCGGCAACCCCGTGCCCCGCATCCCCGACCAGGAGAAGGCGGCGGAGGTGGCCGAGCCGGAGTCGCGGGGTGCCATCGACGAGTACACCCGTGAGCCGATCGTGAGCTTCCCGGGGGCGTGGTGGGGCGTGGCCTGCATGGCGCTGTGGATCACCGTCCGCCTACTCGCCTGGTGGGGCCACCGCTCGCACCGCTTCCCCCGCTGGATCCCCTACGTGCTGGGCACGCCGGCCTGCCTGCTGCTGCTGTACTTCTTCTTCGAGAGCTTCAGCTACGAGTCGTTCGCTCACGCGGTGAACCTGTCGGTGTAGGGACCATCACCGGCCCTCGAAGGTGGGATCGCGACGCTCGCGGAAGGCGGCCAACCCTTCCTGGAGGTCGCGGCTGCGCCACGCCGCGCTGAACGCCTCGGCCACCTCGCCGTCGGCGGGCAGGTCCGGTTCGAGGCGGTTGAGCATCAGCTTGTGACCGGCGATGCTGAAGGGTGCCTTGGCGGCGATGCCGTCGGCCCACGCCAGGGCGTCGTCCACCGTGCAGAGGCGTTGCGCCAGGCCCAGCCGGTGGGCGTCCTCGCCGTCGAGCACGTCGGCCGCCAGCAGCATGGTGCGAGCGACGCCCTGGCCGGCGATGGACGCCAGCCGCTGCACCGTCCAGTGGTCGACCATGAGGCCGAGCTTGGCGGCGGGTATGCCGAAGCGGGACCCGGGCTCGGCCGTGCGCAGGTCGCACGCCACCGCCAGCTGGGTGCCGGCCCCGAGGGCGGCGCCCTCGACGGCGGCGATGGTGGGGAACGGGGCGTCGCGCAAGGCCTCGAGCACGCCCCGTAGGACGACGGCGAACCCCTCGTCCTCCACCCCGGTGAGGTCCGCGCCGGCGCAGAAGTGCCCGCCGGCGCCCCGCAGCACCAACACCCGCGTGGGTGGCGGGGCGCCCTCGACCGCTTCCCGCAGGGCGTCGAGGGTGGCGTGGTCGAGGGCGTTGCGGCGCTCGGGCCGGTCGATGGTGACCACCCGCACGTGATCGCCCCGGCCCTCTACCCGGACGGTCACGCCATCACGTGATGACGGCCACCACGTCGCCCTCGGTGATCTGATCCTCGGGTTGCACCCGTATCTCGCTCACCGTGCCGGCGCAGGGGGCCTCCACCGGGATCTCCATCTTCATGGACTCGAGGATCACCAACTCGTCGCCCTCGGCGACGGCCTGGCCCACCTCCACCCGTACCTGCCACACGTTGGCGGTGATCTCGGTCCGCACCTCGGTACCTGCGTCGGCCATGGCGCCGGAGGCTACCGTTCCGGGGTCGGCCCCCGTTCTTGGCGCGATTCGCCCCACCAGAAAGAGGTGAATCGCGCCAATTTCGTCCGCTGGGGCCCGTGACTCACACGGGCAGCACGCCGTGCTTGCGCCACGGGCGGGGCACCTGCTTGGTACGGGTGACCTGGAGGCCCTTCCAGATGGCGGCCCGGGTGTCGGCGGGGTCGATCACGTCGTCGACCTGGGCGTGGCCGGCGGCGATGTAGGGGTCGATGTTCTTGCGCAGCTCGTCGGCCATCGCGATGCGGGCGGCGTCGCGCTCCTTGCCCTCGGGCACGGCGTCGAGCTCCTTGCGCATGATGATGTTCACCATGCCCTCGGGGCCCATCACCGCGATCTCGGCGGTGGGCCACACCGCGATGTAGTCGGCCTCGTAAGCGGTGCCGTTCATCACGAAGTACCCGGCGCCGTAGCTCTTGCGCAGCACGACCGACACCTTGGGCACGGTGGCCTCGGAGATGGCGAAGAGCATCTTGGCGCCGTGGCGGATGATGCCCTGCTTCTCCACCGCGGTGCCCACCACGAACCCGGGCACGTCGTGCAGGAACACGAGCGGAATGCCGAAGGCGTCGCACAGCCACACGAAGCGGGCGGCCTTGTCGGCGGCGTTCACGTCGAGGGCGCCGCCCAGCACCTTGGGCTGGTTGGCCACGATGCCCACCGGCTGTCCGCCGACCCGGGCCAGGCCCGTCACGATGTTGCGGGCCCAGTCGGGCTTCAGCTCCAGCAGCTCGCCATCATCGACGACGAGCTCGATCACCTTCTTCACGTCGTAGGCCCGGCGGGGGGCGGTGGGGACGATGTCGTACACGGCCTCGATGCGCCGATCTCCGGGGTCGTCGGTGGCGGCGACGGGCGGCGCCTCCTGGTTGTGGGCCGGGAAGAATCCGAGGTACCGGCGGATGGTGGCCAGGCATTCGGCGTCGTCGGCCACGGCCAGGTCGGCCACGCCCGAGACCTTGGTGTGCACCTCGGCCCCGCCCATCTCGAACTCGTCGACGTCCTCGCCGGTGGCCGCCTTCACCAGGTGGCGGCCGGCCAGGGCCATCGACGAGGTCGGCGCCACCATGGGCAGGAAGTCGGCCAGGGCCGGGATGTACGCGGTGCCCGCTGCGCAGTGGCCCATGAGGGCGGCCACCTGGGGAACCACGCCCGACAGGGTGACCTGCTCGCGAAAGAGCGCCCCCGCCCCGGCGAAGGTGGAGCCCGAGGTGGCCTGGATGCGGGCCCCGGCCGAGTCGAGCAGCCACACGATGGGGATGCGCTGGCGCAGCACCAGCTCGCGCATCCGGGCCGTCTTGTGCTCGTTGACCGCCCCCATCGACCCGGCCATCACCGTGAAGTCGTAGGCGCACACCGCCACCCGGCGGCCGTCGATCTCGCCCACGCCGGTCACGCACCCGTCGGCCGCCATGTAGCCCTTGGCCGCCAACACCGGGTCCATCGAATCGGCCAGCTGGCCGAACTCGGTGAACGTGCCCGGATCGAAGAGCTCGTCGATGCGCTCGCGCACCGGCCACTTCCCCGCCGCCCGCTGCCGCTCCACCCGCTCGGGCCCACCCATGGCGAGGGACCGCTGCCGGCGCTCGGCCAGGTCCTCCACCAGAGGCTTCCACGCGTACAGGTCAGGCGAGTCGGTCACGCCCGGAGCCTTGCACGCTCGGCGGGCTCGCTCCCCGCTGCCTAGCGTCTCCCCCGATGAGCGACGACGACGCAACCAGGGACGGGGTTTCGCTCACCAACCTCGACCAACCGCTGTTCGACGGCGCCGACGCCACCAAGCGCGACCTGGTCGACTACCTCGACGGGGTTCGCGACCGGATCATCCCTGGGCTGGAGCACCGGCCGCTCTCGGTGATCCGGGTCCATCGTGGCCAGGAGGCGTTCATGCAGAAGAACGTCCCGAAGTACACCCCACCCTGGGTGCCCACCGTGCGGTGGTGGGCGGAGGCCTCCAAGCGCGAGGTGTCCTACGCGCTCTGCAACGACCGCCGCACGTTGCTCTGGTTCGCCAACCAGCGGGCAGTCGAGTACCACCCCACCCTGGTGACGGCCGAGCACCCCGACCGCATGACCCACCTGGTGCTCGACCTGGACCCACCCGAGAGTGGCGCGGGCGCCTTCTCGATGGCCGTCCGGGCGGCCCACCTGGTCCGGCGGGCGCTGGCCGATGTCGGCCTGAAGGGTGCGGTGAAGACCAGCGGGGCCAAGGGCGTGCACGTCTTCGTCCCGATCGACGGCCAGGTGCCGCCGGAGGACGCGGCCGCCGCGACCCGCGCCATAGCGGCGCGGGCAGAGCGCCTGGAACCCGAGATCGCCACGACCGCGTTCATGAAGGACGACCGGGCCGGCAAGGTCTTCGTCGACTCCACCCGTGCGGGTGGGGCCACGGTGATCGCGGCGTACAGCCCCCGGGTGCGTCCGGGAGTGCCCGTGTCCTTCCCGGTGGCCTGGGACGACATCGACGACGTGGCGCCGGCCGACTTCACCGTGCACACCGCGCTGGGACACCTCGGGGACTGCGACCCGTGGGCCGCGCAGATGCCGGAGCAGCAGCAGTTGCCGGCGAGCCTCATCGAGGAGGGCGGCGCCATCCCGGTGGCCCGGGTCCAGGCCATGCACGAGGGCAAGCGGCGCGCCCGCACCCGCCGCCCCTCGTCGTAGTGGCACCTTCGGCTCACTACGGCGCTGCCGGTCGCCCGGTCGTACTCCACCCAAGCGGACGTGTCGGCCAGGATCACACCGATCCCCGCGGCCCGGCGTCGGTAGGCGCGGCGATGGCATGCGCACCCCGCATGGCACGCATCTACCGCGCCTGCCGCCGGGCGGGGGTCACGCCGAGAGGCCTGGTCGACTGCATGGTTGCGGCCGTCGCCTGGCGGCGCGGCGCCACGCTGCTCGCCCGGGACGCGGACCTGAACCGCATCGCCGAGGTCGTCGGGATCGACCTGGACGACGCCTCGCTGGCGCCATGAGGCTTTCGCCCAGGCTTCGGCACGTCCGTCCCGGTCGCGCAGCGTAACCTCCCCGGATGATCGGTTGGCGCAAGGCGGCCGGGGCGCTGGCGGTGGCGCTGATCGCCGCGCTGGCCGCCACCACGACCCCGGCGGGCGGCATCCTCCCCTTCCCCGAGCCGGCTCCCGCCGGTGACCCTTACGACTACACGACCCTCCACATCACCAACGGGTCCTGCGACGTGGCCGCCGGCCAGGCTCGACCGCCCGGCAGCGACCTGCCCCCGAACTTCGACTGCCGGAACGACTGGAAGCTCACCGACTACGCCGCCCGCCCCGGCGACGAGGACTACGACCCGACGGTGGCGTCGAACCCCCAGGAGCTCTTCGGCCGCAAAGGGTCCAGCACGAACAAGGCGTGGGAGGTCACCACCGGCCGGCCCGACACGGTGATCGCGGTGACCGACTCGGGCATCCGCTGGGACGAGGACCGCCGCAACCTCGTCAACAAGTACTTCCTCAACCGGGGCGAGCTGCCCGTCCCCGGCGGCACCGTCAAGGGCGGTCCCCTCACCGGCCACGACGCCAACCGCGACGGCGTGTTCAACGTGGCCGATTACGCAGCCGACGCCAGGGCCCAGGACTTCGACGACGACGAGAACGACTTCCTCGACCCGGCCGACCTGATCCGCACCTTCAGCGACGGCACCGACGACGACGGCAACGGCTACGTCGACGACATCTCCGGCTGGGACTTCTTCGAGGGTGACAACGACCCCAACGACGACGTCGACTACGGCCACGGCACCGGCGAATCGGAGGACTCGGCCGGCGAGACCGGCATCGACATCGACCCGCAGTGCCCCAACTGCATGCTGATGGAGATGCGGGTGGGCGACTCGTTCATCGCCGACGCCAACCACTTCGCCGAGGCCGCCATCTACGCCACCGACAACGGGGCCAGCGTGATCCAGAGCGCCCTCGGCACGCTCAACCACACCGGCTTCTCCCAGGCCGCGGCCGACTACGCGTGGGCCCACGGCGTGCTGTTCGTCGCCTCGGCGGCCGACGAGTCCGCCGGGCACCACAACTACCCCTCCGCCCTGAACCACACGATGGTCGTCAACTCGGTCACCAAGTTCGTGGACCCCGTCCAGGCGCCCCGCACCTACCTGGCGTTCAACGGGTGCACCAACTTCGGGGGCTACATCTGGACGACGGTGCCGTCGACCTCGTGCTCGTCCGACGCGGTCGCCCAGTCGGCGGGGATGGCCGGCCTGCTCTACTCGGCGGCCCGCAACGCAGTGGACCTCGGCGTGATCGAGCCGGACGTCTCGGGGCGCCCCCTGTCGGCCGCCGAGGCCAAGCAGGTGTTCCGGGCCGCGGCCGAGGACGTCGACTTCTCCACGCCGAAGCCCCCGGGTCCGCCGAACAACTTCGTGACCACCCTGCCGGCGTCGCAGCGCTTCGTGACCACCGCCGGCTGGGACCAGATCTCGGGTTGGGGGCGCACCAACGCCGAGGCCATGGTGCGCATGGTGGCGGCCGGCGCCATCCCGCCGGAGGCCGACATCACCTCGCCCCGCTGGTGGCAGCCGCTCGGCACCACCGGGAACCTCGTCGTCGAAGGCCGGGTGGCCGCGCCCCGGGCGGGCTCCTACACCTACGAGGTGCAGTTCGCGCCGGGCGTGCAGCCGCCCCGCTACCCGGCGACCGACCCGTGGCAGACCGTCTTCACCAGCGGCTCCCGCTCGGCCCCGGTCGCCGGTCCGCTGGCCACCATCGACCTGGCCCGGGTGCGGGCGGCCATCGACGCCTCGGTGCCGCCGTACACGCCCCTCGACGACCCCACCTCCCGGGACCTGCCCGAGCGCGACGCCTTCCGGGTCCGGGTGGTCGTGCACGACGACCGACCGGAGACCCCCGACGCCATCGAGCAGCGCCAGGCCTTCGCCCACGCCGACCCCGCGCTGGTGGCTGGTTGGCCGCGTTTCCTCGGCGCCGACGGGGCGGGCTCAGCCGCCTTCGACGACCTCGACGGCGACGGCCGCGACGACATGGTGATCGCCGACGGCAACGGCCTGGTGCACGCCTACCGGGCCGACGGCACCGAGCTGCCCGGCTGGCCGGTGCGGACCGGGCCCCTGCCGCTGCCCGACACCGGGGACAACGCCTACACCCGGGGCGAGGTCAGCCGAGATTGGCGCGCGGCCACACTCGTCGGCTCTCCCACCGTGGTCGACGTCGACGGCGACGGCTGGGCCGAGGTGGCGGTCACCGACATCGAGGGACAGCTCCGGGTGTGGGACCGCTTCGGGCAGGGGCGGCCGGGCTTCCCCGTGGCGCCGGACCCCACCTTCAGCACCGAGACCGCCTGCCAGCGCGGCCCCCGCCCGGCGTGCGACGACCACGGCCGCCGGGTCCGCGATGAGCTCAACACCGTGGACCACGCCTTCAGCGCGCCGGCGGCGGCGGGCGATCTCGACCCCTCCCACCCCGGCTTAGAGCTGGTGGCGGGCTCCAACGACGGCCACGTCTACGCCTGGCACGCCGACGGCACCCCGGTAGCGGGCTGGCCGGTCCTGCTGCGCGACCCCGCCAAGGTGGCGTCGATCGACCCCGTCACCCATCGGGTCACCTACGTCGACGGATCGGGCGCCCAGCCCGGCCGCAAGGTGGTGACCGCCCCCACCCTCGGCGACGTGGACGGCGACGGTGACCTCGAGGTGGCGGTCAACGTGAACGAGTCCTACGAAGAGACGCCCAACTACTCGCCGTTCCGCGACCCCACGCTGGCCCTCCTCGCCCAGATCAACCCGCCCGGCAACACCCGCACCTACCTCCTCCACCACGACGGCCGCGCCCACCCGGCCACCGCCGCCCAGACCGCCACCGCCCACCCCGACGACCAGGCCTATGTGCCCGGCTGGCCGGTGAAGATCGGGCTCATCGTGCTGAGCCTCCTCCCCTACGTCGGCGAGGGCTCGAACGGGTCGCCGGTGCTGGCCGACGTCGACGGTGACGGCCGGCTCGAGATCGGCACGGCCTCGGTGGCGGGGCCGGCGTACCTCCTGCGGGCCGACGGCTCCAGCGTCTTCGGCAACGGCCCCGACGGCACGTACCTCACGTTCGCGTCCTCGGCGGCGGAGACGGGCGGGGCCGCCACCGACTTCCCCAGCTTCGCCGCCCTTGGCGGGGGGGTCTTCGGCCGCATCGGCGGCACGGGGCCGCTGTCGTTCACGGCCGGCGCGGCGGGCCTCCGAAGGCTGCTCGACGTCGTTCTCCCCGAGCAGCAGCTCCTCGCCGAGGACCACGTGTCGGTCTGGGACACCGCCACCGGCCGCTACGCCCCCGGCTTCCCCGCCCAGGTCAACGACCTCCAGTTCTTCAACACCCCGGCCGTGGTCGACGTGGACGGCGACGGCCGGGCCGAAGTGCTGCAGTCGTCGGCCACGTACGACCTGCGGGCCTACGGGGCGTTGGGCACGGTGCCGGCGGGCTGGCCCAAGTTCACCGGCGGGTGGTCGGTGGCCACGCCCGGCACCGGCGACCTCGACGGCGACGGCCGCCTCGAGGTGGCCCTCCCCACCCGCGAAGGCAACCTCTTCCTCTGGCGCACCGGGGGCGACGCCTGCCAGCCCGCCGAGTGGCCGAAGTACAACCACGACCTGCACAACACCGGCACCTACGGCACCGACGCCAAGCGTCCGAGCCGGCCGACCTCGGTGCGGGCGGCGGACGGGCGGCTGTTCGTGGAGGGCGGCGGGGACGACGGTCGCTGCGGCCAGGCGACCTCCTACCGGGTGACCGTGGGCGGCCAGACCACGGACGTCGACCCACCGGGCGAGGAGGGCGTGGCCCTCGCCGCTCGGCCGGGCCAGGTCGTCACCGTGCAGTCCGTCGACGACGCCGGCAACGTGTCCCCGCCGGTGGCGGCGACGGCCGGCGGGCCGCCAGCCTCGACGTCAACGACGACCACCACATCCACGACGACCACCTCGACGACGACCACCTCGACGACGACCACATCCACGACGACCACCTCGACACCCGGCACGTCGACGACCACCTCGACCGGCGGCAGCTCGACCGGCACCACCAGCGGAGCGGTCATTATCGACCCCCTCGCCATCGACCGCTACCCCTCCGGCACCGGCCCCTCCGGCACCGGCTACGCGGGCACCGGCTCCGCCGGCAGCGACCCCGGCCCCGGTGACCAGGGCACCGGACTGGCTCGCACGGGGTCCGCACTGCTGTCGGCGCTGGCCGTCGCCCTCCTGCTCCTCGCCGCCGGCGCCACCTTCCGGGCGCTCAGCGGCCCTTCCAGACCGGTGCTCGCTTCTCGACGAAGGCGCTGATGCCCTCGGCGGCGTCCTCGGTCGATGCCGTCACGCTGAGGAGGGGATGCAGCAGCCGGAGGGCGTCCTCGGCGGCCTGGTCCCAAACGCCGTAGAACGAGTCGCGACCCAGCTTCATCACCGCCGGCGACTTGGCCGCCAGCACCGAGGTCAGCTCGTCCACAGCGGCGTCGAGGGACCCCGCTGGCACCACCCGGTGCACGAACCCGATGCGCTCGGCCTCGGCGGCGTCGACCCGGCGCCCGGTCATCATCAGCTCGAGAGCCCGCTTGGGGGGCATGGAGCGGGTGAGGGGCACGGTGATCATGTGGGGCCACAGACCCACGTCGATCTCGGGGGTACCGAACCGGGCGTCGTCGCTGCACACGATCAGGTCGCAGGCGCACGCCAGCCCGAACCCACCCGCCAGGGCGTAGCCCCGCACCCGGGCCACGATGGGCTTGCCGAGCTCCCACATGTCGCGGAACAGGCGGGCCAGCTCGCCACGGGCGTCGTGGACGGCGGCATAGCCCCCGTCGCCGGCCATGCCGCTCAGGTCGGCGCCCGCGCAGAACGCCCGGTCGCCGGCGCCGGTGAGCACGACCACCCGCACGTCGGGATCGGCCTTGGCCGCGGCCAGCGCGGCGCGCAGCTCGGTCATCACCGTCCACGACAGCGAGTTGCGCTTCTCCGGCCGGTTGATCGTGATCCGGGCCACCGCGGCCTCGACGTCGTACAGGAGGGCTTCGTAGGTCGGCCCATCGGTCAGCATCGGCCCTAGTCTGCCGCCGGATGCCGGGGGAACACGTGCTGGCGGTGGACCTGGGCACCGGTGGCGCCAAGGCGGCGCTGGTCACCCTTGACGGTGACCTAGTCGGCCACGCCTTCGAGCCCACCGAGCTGATCCTCCTGCCTGACGGCGGCGTGGAGCAGGACCCGGCGGGGTGGTGGGCGGCCATCACCACCGCGGTGCGCCGCCTGCTGGCCGACACCCCCGTGGCGGTCGACGACATCGTCGCGGTCAGCGTGACCGCACAGTGGTCCGGCACGGTGGCGGTCGACGGTGCCGGCGAGCCGCTCATGAACGCGGTGATCTGGATGGACTCCCGGGGCGCCCGCCACATCGGAGAGGTCATCGGCGGGCGGGTGCGGGTGCTCGGCTACGACCCCCGAAAGCTGCGCCTGTTCATCTCCCGCACCGGTGGCGCGCCCAGCCACTCGGGCAAGGACCCGGTGGCCCACATCCTCCACATCCGCCACGAGCGGCCGGACGTCTACGCCGCCGCCACCCACTTCCTGGAGCCGGCCGACTACCTGAACCTCAGGATCTGCGGGAGGGCGATTTCCTCCTACGACTGCATCGTCGCCCACTGGCTCACCGACAACCGCGACATCGCCCGGGTGCGCTACGACCCCGAGCTGGTGGCCCTGTCGGGCATCGACCCGGACAAGCTGCCGCCCCTGGTCCCGTCGGCCACGGTCGTGGGCGCGGTCACCGCGGCGGTGGCCGAGGAATGGGGGATCCCCGCTGGCACCCCGGTGGTGACCGCCACCGGCGACGTGCACTCGGCCGTGCTCGGCTCCGGCGCCCTGGGCGACTACGAGGGCCACCTGTACATCGGCACCTCGTCCTGGCTCTCCTGCCACGTGCCCGCCAAGCGCACCGACCTGCTCCACAACCAGGCGGCGCTGCCCTCGGCGCTGCCCGGCCGGTACTTCCTCGCCAACGAGCACGAGACCGCCGGCGCCTGCCTGCTGCACCTGCGCGACCAGCTCGGCGTGGCCGCCGACCTCGATGAGCTCAACCGCCTGGCCGGTGCCTCCCCGGTGGGGGCCAACCGGCTCATCTACACCCCGTGGCTGAACGGCGAGCGCACCCCGGTGGACGACCACACCATCCGCGGTGGGTGGTCCAACCTCGCCCTGGCCCACACCCGCGCCGAGCTGGTGCGCTCCGTGTTCGAGGGGGTCGCCTTCAACTCCCGCTGGCTGCTCGAGGTGGTGGAGCGGTTCGTGAAGCGCCCGCTGCCGCAGCTCAACTTCATCGGCGGTGGTGCCCGCTCCGACCTGTGGTGCCAGGTGCACGCCGACGTGCTCGACCGCCGCATCCGCCGGGTGGTCGACCCCCAGCACGCCAACGCCCGGGGCGCCGCCGTCGTGGCCGCCATCGCCCTCGGCCACCGCACCGCCGAGCAGGTGGCCGGTGGCGTGAAGATCGACGCCGAGTTCGAACCGCAGGCCGCCGATCGGGCCACCTACGACGAGCTGTACTCGGAGTTCAGGAAGCTCTACAAGGCGCACAAGCCGATCCACGCCCGCCTCAACCGCCACCGCTGACTGCCGGAGGAACCCCATGGACGCCGACGAACGAGCCGCATTGGCGGCGATGCTCGAGCCCGAGCTGAAGCCGTACGACGACCGGTTCCAGCGCCACCACCGCCTCCCCCCCACCGGGCTCGACCGCGAGGCGGTCTTGGCCGAGATGCGGGAGCTCCAGGCCCTGGAGGAGGCCCGGTGGTCAGACGGCTACGCCTCCGGGGCGGTGTACCACGGCGACCCCGACCACATCGCCTTCATGAACGAGGTGTACGCCCTCAACTCGCAGGCCAACCCGCTGCACGCCGACCTGTGGCCCAGCGCCACCAAGTACGAGGCCGAGATCGTGGCCATGGTCGCCTCCATGCTCCACGGCGGGGACGCCCACGAAGACGCACCGGCGGTGTGCGGCACCGTCACCTCGGGGGGCACCGAGTCGATCCTCCTGGCCATGAAGACCTACCGGGACCAGGCCCGAGCCGAGCGGGGCGTGACCGAGCCGAACATCGTCGCTCCCGTCAGCGCCCACGCCGCCTTCGACAAGGCGTCGCAGTACTTCGGCATCGAGCTGCGCCGGGTGCCCCTCGGGCGGGACTTCAAGGCGGAGGTGTCGGTGGCCCGCCAGCTGGTCGACGCCGACACGGTGGCCATGGTGGGCTCCGCCGTGCAGTTCCCCCAGGGGGTGATCGACCCCATCGAGGAGCTGGCCGCGGTGGCCGCCGAGCTCGGCATCGGCTTCCACACCGACAGCTGCCTCGGTGGCTTCGTCCTGCCGTGGGCCGAGCGCCTCGGCCACCCCGTGCCGCCGTTCGACTTCCGGGTGCCGGGCGTGACGTCGATGAGCTGTGACACCCACAAGTTCGGCTACGCCGCCAAGGGCACGTCGGTGGTGCTCTACCGGGATCCCGACCTGCGGGCCCACCAGTACTACCGGACGGCGGAGTGGCCGGGCGGCCTGTACTTCTCCCCCACCTTCGCCGGGTCGCGGCCGGGGGCGCTGTCGGCCCAGGCGTGGGCGGCCCTGGTGTCCATCGGCGAGGAGGGCTACCTGGAGGCCACCCGGCGAATCCTGGCCGCGGCGGCGGTGATGCGCGACGGCGTGGCTGCCATCGACGGGCTCGAGCTCCACGGCGACTCGCTGTGGCTGGTGGCCTTCGGCTCCTCGGACCCCGACGTCGGCATCTACGCGGTCCTCGACCAGATGGGCCACCGGGGTTGGAGCCTCAACGGCCTCCAGCAGCCGCCATCGGTGCATCTGTGCACGACGCTGCGCCACACCGCCGACGGCGTGGCCGAGCGCTTCCTCACCGACCTGGCGGCAGCGGTGGAGGCAGTGCGGGCCGATCCCGGCGCCGGCGGGTCGATGGCGCCGGTCTACGGGATGGCGGCGTCGGTCGACGGGCGGGGCACGGTGGAGGACATCCTGCGCACCTACGTCGACGTGCTCTACCGGGTCTGATCGCCGCCCGCGTCGGCACCAGCCCGCGTGCGCAGCCGCCACGTGGCCGCGCCCGCCGCCACGAGTAGCGCACCGACCCCGCCGACCACCGGCAGGGCACCCAGCCCGCCGCCGCCGTCGCCGTCCCCGCCGGTGCCCGCTGCGCCCCGCGCCCGGCCCAGCGCCTCGGCGGCCGTGGTGGCCGGACCTGCCCCCGGCGCGGTGGTGGAGGCCGAGCGCTCCTTCGGTCGGCGGAAGGGGCCGCGGATCTCGTAGGTGATCCCGATGCCCTTTGGGCCGCCCCGCTGGGAGGACACGTACAAGCGGTCGCCGGCGGGAGCCAGCGCCACCCCGGCCAGCTCGCTCCCCGGCTGGCCGGTCATCCGCAGCACCCGCCCGGCGGCGCCGTCGGCACCCACCACCACCAGGTCCTGCTCGCCGGAGTGGTCCTCGCAGACGAACACCTCGCCCGCCGGCGACACGGTGACGTTGTCCACCCCGTCGAGCACCGGCTCGTCCCCGTCGGGCTGGTAGAGCACCGAGAGCCGGTCGGCACCGGGCTCGAGACGCCACACCCGGCCGTCGCCCTTGGTGGTGAAGTACACGACGTCGTCGGCGAACCAGATGCCCTCGCCCCCGTTGAACGGCGTGCTCTCCGGTACCTGGGCGCGGGTGGGAGCGTCCTTGGCCGAGGCGTCGGGCACGGCCAGCCAGTCGACCGTGTCGTCGGCCACTCGGGCCACCGCCAGGCGGCCTGACTCGAGCGAGGGCCACCGGTCCGGCGCAAAGCGGTACAGCCGGCCGTCGGGCTTGTCCTCGGTGAGGTAGAGCGCTCCTTGCTCGTGGTGGACGGCCACGGCTTCGTGGTTGAACGTGCCCAACGCCGGGCGGACCTTGCCCTGACCCTTGGCCTCGACGGTGCACTCCCAGACCCGGCCCCCGTCGTGCTCCTCGCACGAGAGCCAGGTGCCCCACGGCGTGGGCCCACCGGCGCAGTTGTTCCGGGTGCCGGTCAGGATGGGGTAGGCGTCGACCACCTCCCCGTCGCCGTCGAAGCGCAACGCCCCCACGCCACCGACGCCGGCGGAGGGGTGCTCGGAGTTGGAGACGTACACCCAGCCACCGTCGTCGAGGGGAAAGGTGGCGCCGCCGTCGGGGAACAGGTGCCAGGGGTGACGGGTGCCCTCGACGGGACGGTCGGCGATGGCCAGGACCCGCGACTCGAACCCCTCCGGTAGCCGCAGCCCGTTGGCGTCGGGCGGCCCGAGCGGGCCGTAGGGCAGGGCGTCGACTTCGGCGTCGGCCGCCGCCAGGGCGGGCGGCGAGGTGGCGAGGGCCAGCGCCGTCGCCCCGCCGGTGGCGAGGAACGCCCGCCGCGAGAGGTTCGCGGTCATGGCCGTCGACGCTAATGGCACCCCGGGCCGACCGGGTAGCCCTCGGCGAGGAGGGCGAGGCCGGCCCACGACTGAGGGACGGCACCGAGCCCGGCACCGGTGTCGGGCTCCCAGTACTCGGCCAGGCCCGACGCCTCGGCCCCGGCCACCAGGCCCTCCCCCACCGGAGCGCCCGCCCGCCACAGCAGGTAGATGAGCTGGGGCCAGCACGGCCCTCGCCAGTAGGAGCCGGGGTCGAAGGTGGGCTCGCCCCGGTGCACCGCCGGCGGTCCGAAGCGACCACCGAACCCACGGGGGTCATCAAGGGAGGCGAAGGCGTCGGCCCGCCGGTCCCCACCGCTCACGAGGGCGGGCAGCAACCCGTCGACGGTCCGCACCCGCCCCGAGGGGTGGGGCCCGTCGACCCAGGTGCGCCCGGCCGGCTCCCACCGGCGGTCGAGGGCGGTGGCCAGGGCGGCGGCCTCGGCGTGCAACCCGAGCTCGTCGGCGTTGAACGCCACCAGGGCGTTGAACCCGGCCGGCGCCACCGCGAACGCGGGATTGGCCAACGGCGACCCGCACTCCGATCGCTCGACGGAGGCGAGCAGCTCGCCCTTCACGTCGTACCAGCGGTGGAGGTCCCACCCGGACGGGGCGCACCAGTCGTCCCAGCGCGGGCTGTCGTCGCAACCGGTCTCCCAGGGGTGGACGACCGTCACCAGGCCGTCCTGGCGCGCCCGCGACTCGAGTAGGAAGCGGAGCCCGGCCTCCGCCGCCGCCACCACGTCCGCCGGCACGTCGACGCCCCGCCGTCGCAGCTCGGCCACGGCGTGGCCGTACATCGGTGGCTGGGTGATGGACGAGGTGGCGGGACGACCCCAGAAGTCCTCTAGGAACGACGGGTCACCCCGGTAGCGGACGTGGGGCACGAAGCCGTCGGGCGCCTGGTCGGCGAGAGCGGAGCGCAGCTCGGTGGCGGCTCGGCCGGGTTCGTCGAGCTCGGCCCAGATCAAGGCGTGGAAGCAGGAATCCCACAGCCACTGCCAGGGGTAGACGTCGGCGTTGGGCACCGTGTAACCCTCGGGGCGCCAGTGGGCCTCCATGACCGCCCGCACCCGATCCCGGAGAGGGGCCTCAGCCACCGATGCCCGTACCCACGTGCGCGCTGTTGTCGTTCCGGCTGGGCGGCACCGACGGGGTGTCGGTGGTGGCGGCGTCGTGGCGCCGGGCGCTGGAGCGCCTCGGCTTCGCGGTGGTCAGCGTGGCCGGGGCCGGCCCGGTCGACCGGTTGCTCCCCGGCCTGGCCATCGACGCCCCGGCACCGCCGACGGCCGAGGAGCTGAGCGCGGCACTGGCCGATGCCGAGCTGGTGGTCGTCGAGAACCTGTGCACCATCCCGCTCAACCTCCCGGCCGCCCGCCTGGTGGCGGCCACGCTACGAGGGCGCCCGGCGATCCTGCACCACCACGACCCGCCGTGGCAGCGCCCGGCCTTCGCCCACGTGACCGAGCTGCCGCCCGACGATCCCGCCTGGCGTCACGTGGCCATCAGCCACCTGGCGGCCCGCCAGCTCGCGGAACGGGGGCTGGTGGCGACCGCCATCTACAACGGCTTCGACGTCGATCCACCGCCCGGCGACCGTGCCGGCACCCGCCGGCAGCTCGGCGTGAGCCCCGACGAACGCCTCTTCGTCCACCCGGTGCGGGCCATCGAGCGCAAGGACGTGCCCGCCGCGCTGGCCCTGGCCGGTGCCCTCGGGGCCACCTACTGGCTGCTCGGGCCGGCCGAGGACGGCTACGGCCCGACGCTCGACGCCGCCCTCGGCGCCGCTCCCGGCCGGGTGCTGCACCGGCCGCCCCCCACGATGGCCGACGCCTACGCCGCCGCCGACGCTGTGGTGTTCCCGAGCACCTGGGAGGGCTTCGGCAACCCGCCGGTCGAGGCGGCCATCGCCCGGCGCCCGGCGGCGGTCGGCCCCTACCCGGTCGCTGCGGAGCTGGCCGCCCTCGGTTTCCGGTGGTTCCCCACCGCTGACCCGGCGCCGCTCGGGGCGTTCCTCGCCGCCCCCGACCCGGACCTGCTCGACGAGAACCAGGCGGTGGCCCGCCGCCACTTCTCCCAGGAGCGGGTGGAGGCCGACCTCCGGGCGCTGCTCGATGGGGCAGGCTGGAGCCCGTGAGTGCGGCGGCGCCCGGGCCCGGCGCGGACCCGGTCCTGGCCCGACGGGCCCGCATCGCCCGCTGGGTGCTCCTCGGCCAGCGGGTGGGCTATGCCCTCTTCGCGGTGGCCGTGGCCGCCTTCGTGGCCGGCTTCGTGACGGGCTTCCGGGGGTGGGTCGTCACCCTCATCGTGACCGCCCTCGTGGCCGGGTCGGTCGTCCTCGCACCGGCCATCGTCTTCGGCTACGGCGTCAAGGCCGCCGACCGCGCCGATCGCGAAAACACCTGGGGCTGACGGCCCGCCGGCCACCAGACTTCGGCGGTGACCGGCAACATGGGCATCGAGGAGCTCGATCCTCGCACCGCCCCCGACGACGTCCTGGCGGCCGCCCACCAGGTGGTGGCCGAGGTGGAGGCGGAGCAGACGCCCGACGAGCCGCCCCCGACCCTGGCCGAGCTGGTAGCCGAGTGGCGACACCCACCAGCGTTCCTGGAGGCGCCCCATTGGCTGGCCACCCGAGCGGGCGAGCCGGTGGGATTGGCCTTCCTGGAGCTGCGCGACGTTCCCCACAACCGCGCGTACGCCGAGTTCGACATCGCGGTGACCCCGGCGGCCCGCCGTCAGGGCGTGGGCACCGCCCTGCTGGAGGCCGCCCTTCACCGGGCCCACGGCGAGGGCCGCCCGCTGACGACGGGCTACGCCTTGGCCGGGGGGGCGGGCTGGGCCTTCCTCGAGCGTCATGGCTTCACCTGCCGGCAGGTGGAGCGGCGCAGCCGGCTGCGCACGGCCGAGGTCGACCGCGCCCTGCTCCACGGCTGGGTCCAGCGGGCCGCCGAGCGGGCCGGCAACTACTCCCACGTGGGCAGGACCGGCCCCAGCCCCGACGAGCACGACGAGGCCTACGCCCGCGAGAGCATGGTGATGAACACGGCCCCGCTCGACGAGGTCGAGTTCGAGGACATGGTGATCACCCCGGACCAGGTCCGCGCCGTCCAGGCCAGCTTCCCCGATCGGGGCATCGAGCCGTGGGTGCTGTGCGCCGCCACGACACCGGTGAGCTCGTCGCCAAGACCGACATCCGCTTCTCGCACCACCGCCCCGGCCACGCCGAGCAGGACGACACCGGCGTCGACCCCGCCCACCGCAACCGGGGCCTGGGCCGCTGGCTGAAGGCGGCCAACCTGCCGCGCCTGCTCGACGCCCACCCCGAGGTGGAGCGGGTCAGCACCTGGAACGCCGAGGGCAACGCCGCCATGCTCTCCATCAACGTGGCCATGGGGTTCCGTCCCTGGCAGGCGTGGGGACGTTCCAACCGGGGCCGCCGCCGGCCTGGACGACCGGCTAGCGCCGGGCGAGGGCCTCCCCGAGCTGTTGCGCCGCTTGCTGCACGCACGCTTCGGCCGCCGGGATCAGCCCGCTCATCCCGAAGAAGCCGTGGATCATGCCCGGGTTGGTGTCGTGGGTGATTGGCACGCCGGCCTTGTCGAGGGCGGCGGCGTAGGCGTCGCCCTCGTCGCGCAGCGGGTCGTACTCGGCGGTGATGACGTGAGCCGGGGCCACGCCGGCCAGGTCGTCCACGTACAACGGGGAAACCTCGGGACTGGTGGGGTCTCCGTGGCTCCTGTCGGGGCCGAGGTAGCAGTCCAGGAACCACTGCATCGACTCGCGGGTGAGGAAGTACCCGTCGCCGTTCTCGGTGATGGACGGCTGGCTCATGGTGAGGTCGGTCCCCGGGTACACGAGGAGCTGGTGGGCCAGGATGGGGGCACCGAGGTCGCGGCGCGGATGGCCACCAGGGCGGCCAGGTTGCCGCCGGCGCTGTCGCCGCCGACGGCCAGGCGGTCGGCGTCGACATCGATCACGGCGCCGTTGGCCGCCACCCACTCGGTGGCCGCCCAGCAGTCCCGGAAGGCGGCCGGCCAAGGGTGCTCGGGAGCCAGTCGGTAGTCCACTGACACCACCACCGCCCCTGACCCGGCGCAGAGCTTGCGGCACACGGCGTCGGTGGTGTCGAGGTCGCCGATCACCCACCCGCCGCCGTGGAACCAGACGAGCGCCCCGAACGGGCCGTGGCCCTCGGGCCGGTAGATCCGCAGGGTGAGGTGGTCGTCGGGGCCGACGATGGTGCGGTCCTCGACCGCACCCACGGGCGGCTGGCCGGCGTCGGCGGCGGCGAACGCCCGGAAGCCCTCGCGCACCTGCTGGGGCGTCTGCTCGGCGATGGGCGGCACGTCCATGGCCGCCATGGCGTCGAGCAGGCTCTGGATGGACGGATCGACGGGCACACCCCAAGGTACATTGGCACCACTGCCGTCACCCCGGGGGTCCCGCCATGAAGGCCGCTGTGCTCACCACCGTCGACACCCCCCTGGAGGTGCGTGAGGACGTCGAGATCGCCTCGCCCGGTCCAGGCGAGGTCCGCGATCCGCATCGCCGCCTCGGGTGTGTGCCAGCCGGACCTGTCGGTGCAGAACGGCACCATCCCGTTGCCCACCCCGATCGTGTTGGGCCACGAGGGCGCCGGCGTGGTGGAGGAGGTGGGCGACGGCGTCACCAAGGTGGCCGCCGGCGACCACGTCGTCCTGTCGTTCGTGCCCGCCTGCGGCGAGTGCTACACGTGCTCGCGCGGCCAGGGGTACCTCTGCGAGAAGAGCGCCATGCAGGCCATGGGCGGCCAGCTCGACGGCACCACCCGGCTCATCTCGGGCGGGGCGCCGCTGCACCAGATGGCGTGCCTCGGCACCTTCGGCGAGGTGGCCATCGTGCCCGAGATCAGCATGGTGAAGATCCCCGACGACATGCCCCTCGACGTGGCCGCCCTCATCGGCTGCGGCGTGCTCACGGGGGTGGGCGCCGCCCTCAACACCGCCTCCATCCGCGAGGGCGACAGCGTGGCCGTGCTCGGCTGCGGCGGGGTGGGCCTCAACATCATCCAGGGCGCCCGCATCGCCGGCGCCGGCACGATCATCGCCATCGACCGCTTCGACGCCAAGCTCGACATGGCCCGCCAGTTCGGCGCCACCGACGTGGTCAACAGCACCGACCGCGACGCCGGCGCGGCGGTGGCCGAGCTCACCGGGGGTCGCGGTGCCGACGTCGCCTTCGAGGCCATCGGCCTCAAGCCGACCATCGAGGCCACCATCGGCATGATCCGCCCCGGCGGCGAAGCCATCCTCGTGGGCGTGCCCCGCCTCGACGTGATGCTCGAGCTCAACGCCGCCTTCACCTTCTTGTACCTGGACAAGACGGTCAAGGGGTGCTGGTACGGGTCCTCCAACATCCACACGGACGTGCCCAAGCTGCTCGGCCTCTGGAAGGACGGTCAGCTCAAGCTGGAGGAGCTGATCTCCCGCGAGATCAAGCTCGAGGACGTGAACTCCGCCTTCGAGGCCATGGAGAAGGGCGAGGTCGCCCGCTCAGTGATCAAGCACTAGCGCGGGCGCAGCAGGTCCCGGTGCCGGCGGCGGTTGACCCGCAAGGCCAGGTGGCTGGTGGCGGTGCGGGCGGCCGGGGCCGGGCGGAACGGCTCGGCCGGACGGCGGGTGGTGGCTGACGGCACGCTCCGGGGACCCTTCACGCCACCTCCTTTCGCCACCGGAGCGGTGGAGTCCTCCCCGGCGGGCCGGGTACCGTCACCGCACCGTGCCCGCCCGCCTCCCCGCTCCCGAACGTCGCCGCCAGCTCCTCGACGTGGCCCTCGAGGTGTTCGCCGAGCACGGCTACCACGCCACGTCCATGAACGCCGTCGCCCACGCTGCCGGGGTCACCAAGCCGGTGCTCTACCAGCACTTCCGTTCCAAGCAGGCCCTCTACGGCGAGCTGCTCGACGACGTGAGCGCCCGCCTCGAGGAGGCCATCACCAAGGCCATCGCCGGCGCCACCGGCCCGCGTCAACAGGTGCGGGCCGGTTTCGGGTCGTACTTCGACTTCGTCACCGATCACCCGGCGGCCTTCACCATCCTCTTCGGCGACACGTCGCGGGGTGACGAGTTCGCCGGGGCCACGCGCCGGGTGGAGGCGGCCATCGCCGAGGCCATCGCCCCCTTGATCGACGTCGAGGGATTGGCCACCGAGGACCGGCGCCTCCTGGCCCACGGCATCGTCGGCCTCACCGAGGCCACCAGCCGGCACTGGGTGGCCCGCGGCCACCAGCCGCCCGCCGGCGACCTGGCCGACCGGCTGGCGGAGCTGGCGTGGGCCGGCCTGCGGGGCGTCAGGCCGGGCTGAACCACTCCCGGAGCTGGGCGTACACGTCGGGGTGGTGGAGCAGGCTGAGGTGGCCCAAGCCGCCCACGTGGCGGACGGCGGTGCGCACCGACGGGTCCGCCACCTGTGGGTCGACCCACCCCGCGGGGGCAGCGCTGGCGAAGGGCACGAGGAGGTCGCCGATCGTGCTCCCGGAGAGTCCTTCGGAGCGTCCGTGGAGCGTGGCGGCGACGAACCCGTGGGTGGCGGTGGGCAGCAACGGCACCGGCGTCGGCCTGTGGCCACCCACCCGGCCCGGGGGGTGGCCCTGCCAGTCCTCGGCCAGCAGGCAGCCGTAGCGGAGGTCCTTGATCCCGGCGCTGCGGGCGTTGGCCAGCTCGGCGAAGGGCCGGCTCTCCCCGACCATCCCGAGGGCGCCGACGGCGGCGCTGGCGAGCTGCTCGAGGGGCGCCCCCCGGTGAGGTGTCCCCAGGTAGACGGCGTGGCGGACCAGGCCCACCCACCGGTGCCCGGCCCCGGTTGCCTGGTGGCAGGCGCTGCGCAACACGAGGCCACCCATCGAGTGCCCGATCACCACCAGCTCAGTAATCTCCACGGGCCACGCGTCGACCAGCCGCTCGAGGAGCACGGAGAGGTCGCGGCCGTTGTCGGAGATGTGGCGGCCGGTGTTGTAGCGGAGGTCCACCGGCGTGTACCCGAGGTCGCGGCGGAGCTGCTCGCCGTAGCTCGGCACTACCTCGGCGCCCCGGCCGCGGTGCCAGTCGCGCTCGGTGCCGGCCAGCCCGTGGACGAACACCGCGATGCGAGCGGTCGGAGCGCTCACGTGGTCGGTTACCCGCCCGGGCCCAGGGCGCAGGCGCCGCCCCTCGTGGCGGAGCTGCATCTCGATGCACAGGTCGGAGCCCTCGGCTTCGAACTGATCGCCAAAGGCGGCGTTGAGCGAGGCCAGGACCTTGAGGCCACGGTCGCTGGCCTCGAGGACGCGCAGCTCGCGGTCACCCACCACCGCGTCGACGCCGGCCCGGGCCCCGGCGCCGATCGCCCGGCTGGCCAGGCGCAACGAGGAGTACACGCCGGTGGCCACGGCGTCGTGCACCGTGCGGGCGGGGAGCCCGGCCGGGCCGACCGCGCCGAACGAGCGCCGGGCCACCGCCCGGTGCACTCCCTCGGCGGGGACGGCGATGCGGTCAACGGTGCCGACGACGAGGTCGCCGAGCCCTCGGATGTGGTTGGTGGCCACCGCCGCTCCTCCTACCCCCGGAGGTCCCTCTCAAGCTACCGCCCTCCTGACCGGGGTCGGTCAGCCCCTGGCCAGCAGGGACCGGGCATGGCGGCGGACGGGCTCGGGCACGGTGGCGGCGGGCGGCCGTTCGCTCAGCACCACCTCGTGGACGGTGGGCACGAAGCCGTCGCCGTCCCGGCCGAACTGGGTGACGTGGTGGTTCGCAGGGGTGGATGCCACCGGGAACCCCTCGAGCCGGTACAGCGCGGCCTGGAGCACCTCGGCCGCCATGCGCCCGAGGACGAGGTCGGGGTGATGCCGGTGGACCCGGCGGCCCAGGTCGACCTGGACCACCGCGTCGATGCCGACCATGCGCGCGATGTCGATCAGGAGACCGATCTCCACTCCGTAGCCCGAGGCGAACGGCACCGACTCGAGCACCTCGCGCCGGCCGCCGTACTCGCCCGACAGCGGTTGGATCACCCCGGCCAGCTCCGGCCAGTAAAGGTTGAGGAGAGGGCGGGCCACCAGCTCGGTGACCCGCCCGCCGCCCGAGGGCGTCACGCCTGCCTCCATACGCAGCGGCCGGTCGTAGAACGCCTTCACGTAGGCGGTGCCGGGATCGGTGAGGAGGGGTTCGCACAGGCCGGTGACGAAGGTGGCGTCCACCTCCTCCAGGTCGGCGTCGAGGAACACGACGTTGTCGCCCGTCGTGACCAGCAGCGACTTCCACAGGGCGTCGCCCTTGCCCGGCACCGTTCCGTAGGACGGGGCGACGTCGCTCACGGCCACGACCGCCGCTCCCGCCTCGCGGGCCACGGCCGCGGTGCGGTCGGTGGACCCCGAGTCGATGACCACCAGCTCGTCCACCAGCGGGACACGGTCGACCAGCTCGCGGCGCAGGGTGGCCACGACGGTCCCCACGGTCCCCTCCTCGTTGAGGGCCGGCAGCACCACGCTGACGGTGCGCCCCGTGCCCTCCTTGACGGCCAGCAGCTCGGCCGCCGATCGCATCCCTACAGCACCTCGTAATCGTCGAGGTCCGGCTGGCGGGTCTGCTGCCAGTACTCGAGCAGGGTGAACGGCCAGTTCTGGGCGCTCCGGCCGGTGGCGTTCTTGTACCAGCTGTTGACCGAGGACACCCCCCACGCCATCTGGGCGTTCCCAGCGTCGACCCGCGCGTTGTAGGCGTCGTGGACCTCGGGCAGGGGGTCGATGGCACGGGCGCCGGTCTCGAGCAGCCGGCGCAGGCAGCCGACGACGTAGTGCACCTCGCACTCGGAGAAGTAGGTGATGCTCCCGTTGGCGACGATGTTGGTGTTGGGCCCGTACAGCAGGAAGAGGTTGGGGAAGCCGGGCAACGTGATCCCGAGGTAGGCGCGGGCATCGCCCCCCCACCGCTCGTGCAGGTCGACGCCGCCCCGGCCCACCACCTTCATGGGCGTCAGGAAGTCCGACGCCTTGAACCCGGTGCCGTAGATGATCACGTCGACGGGGTGCAGGGTCCCGTCGGTGGTCCGCACCCCTTCGGCGGTGATCTCGGCGATGCGGTCGGTGACCAGGTCGACGTCGTCGCGCCTGAGGGTCCGGGCCCAGATGCCGTTGTCCCGGATGAACCGCTTGGCGAAGGGTGGATAGTCGGGCGTGGCCACGTCCAGCAGCTCGGGGGCGTCGGCCATCTCGGCCTGCAGGTACCCCGCCAGGAGCTGGCGGACGAGCTCGTTCACCTGGCTCACCGACCGGCCCTCGCCGTCCCAGTCGGGGTCGACGGTGGCCGCCGGCAGCAGGCCCTCCACGTTGCGCCAGAAGATCCAGAACCGGTACCAGTTGGCGTAGCCGGGAACGTTGCGGAACAACCACTGCGCCTCGGGCGAGACCGGGTCGTGGTAGTCGGGCGTGGGGATGAACCACGCCGGGGTGCGCTGGAACACCGTCAGGTGCCCGGCCTGGTCGGCCACGGGCGGGATGAACTGGGCGGCGCTGGCCCCGGTGCCGATGACCGCCACCCGCTTCCCCGCCAGCGCCACGTCGTGGTCCCACCGGGCGGAGTGGAAGGCGGGGCCCTCGAAGCGCTCCACGCCGAGGATGTCGGGCAGGTTGGGCCGGTTGAGCTGGCCCACCGCGCTCACCACGGCGTGGGCCTCCAGGCGCTCCTCGGTGCCGTCGTCGGCCACCAGGTCGACGTTCCAGGTCATGGTGGCGTCGTCGAGCTGGATGGCAGTCACCTCGGTGCCGAAGCGGACCAGGGGGCGCAGCCCGAGGTCGTCGGCCACCCGGCTGAAGTACTCGAGCAGCACCTCCTGGGAGGAGAAGTGCTCCGGCCAGTCGGGCTTCGGGGCGAACGAGTAGCTGTAGAAGTGGTTGGACACGTCCACCCGGCACCCGGGATAGGAGTTCTCCAGCCAGGTCCCGCCCACGTCGTGGTTCTTCTCCAGCACCACCACGTCGAGGCCGGCCTGGCGGAGGCGGTGGGCGGCGGCCAGTCCAGACATCCCGGCGCCGATCACCGCCACCCGGAAGGGCCGCTCGGGGGCCAGGGCGTCCTTGCGCCAGACCGGGGCCCGCAGGTCCTCGCCGAGGGCGAGCTCTTCGCGCAGCAACTCGAGGTACTCCTCCACCGGGGCGCCACCCGAGGCGAACTCGAGCAGCGTCCTCAACTCGTCGACGTCCGGCTCCCGGGGCGCGACGGGGTCGTCGCGCAGCCGCTGGAGGGCGCCGAGGGCGAGGGCCCGTCCCTCGGCGAGCTGTTGGTAGGAGAGGCCGGCGGTGGGGTCCATCATCACCGAGAGGTCCGGCCGGAGGTGCCCGGGGATCAGCGCAGGGTCACCCAGGCCACCGGCGAGGGCGGGGAGCAGTGCCGGCACCTCGGCGTGCTCGAGGGCGGCGCGGAGGGTGTCGTCGTCGGCGGAGTCGAGGTCGGCGTCGAAGTTCGGCACACCGGCATGGTTGCCGATCACGGCCCGGGTGTCAGGCGTCCTCAGTCTCCTCGAGGGCGCCACGGCACGCGGCGGCGGCGCGCTGCACCTCATCGGTCGTCATGCACAGTGGCGGGGACACCTGGAGGCTGCCGTCGGAGAGGGCCCGGGTGAGGACCCCACGGTCCCGGAGGCGGCGGGCGGCTCCGGCGGCGGCGCCGGCGGAGGCGAGCTGGATGGCCGCCAGGGCACCGACGCCGGCTCGCACCTCCACCACGGCCGGCAGCTCGGCCAGCGGCGCCAGGGCCGAGGCCAGCTCGGCCTCGAGCCGGGTGGCCGCCGGGAGGAGCCCTTCCCCCTCGAGCAGGGCGATGTTGGCGAGGGCCACCGCGCACGCGGTGGCGTGACCCGAGTAGGTGTACCCGTGCCGCCACGGACCGTCGATGCCGGAGCCGAGCGTGCGCCACACGACTTCGGAGACCACCACTCCACCGAGCGGGAGGTAGCCGGACGTCACGCCCTTGGCGAAGAGGATGAGGTCGGGGCGCACGCCGAACCGCTCGGAGGCGAACCAGTGGCCGAGGCGCCCGAAGCCGGTGATCACCTCGTCGACCACGAGGAGCACGTCGTGGCGTCTGCAGATCTCTGACACGGCGCGCAGGTAGTCGGGGGAGGCGGCCCGGACGCCGCCGGCACCGATGACCGGCTCGCAGAAGAAGGCCACGACCCGTCCACCGGCCGCGTCGATGGCCGCTTCCAGGCTGGCGGGGTCGTCCCACTCGACCTCGACGCCGGCGATGCCGACCTCGGTCGGGGTGCGGTTGGCCTCGATGCCCGCCAGCGCGGTGCCGCCGAGGTGCATGCCGTGGTAGGCGTGGCGCCGGTGCACCACGACGTTGCGCTCGGGCTGCCCCTTGACCCGGGTGAGGGCCATCACCAGCTTGATGGCGGTGTCCACCGAGTCCGAGCCGCCGCTGGTGAAGAAGACCTTGGACCCGTCCACCGGCGCCAGCTCGGCGATCCGCTCGGCCAGCTCGACCGTGGGCTGCGTGGCGACGTCGCCGAAGTTCGAATAGGACGCCAGCCGGGCCATCTGGGCGGCGGCGGCGTCGGCAAGCTCGGACCGGCCGTGGCCGACGTTGCAGTACCAGAGCCCGGCGGCGAGGTCGAGGTAGCGCCGCCCGGCGTCGTCGGTGACGGTGGCGCCGGACCCGGAGACGAGGACCAGCTCACCGTGCTCGTCGACGTCGACCGGGTTCGAGAAGGGGTGGAACAGGCGGCTCATCGGCGGGCGCTCACCACCGCCGGAGTCTTCCCCATGCTGGTGCGTCGTGCGTCAGACGGCCTGGTGGGGTGGGTCGGTCAAGGTCGAGCCAGTGGAGGTGCCCGCAACCACCGACGAGAACTAGAGCTGGCCGCGCTCGTGGCGGGCGGCCCATGTCCACTACTCGATGCGCAGCCCTGAGATGGCCCGGGCGATGACGAGCTGCTGGATCTGCTCGGTGCCTTCGAAGATGTCGTAGATCTTGGCGTCGCGGTGGAAGCGCTCCACGGGGTACTCGCGCACGTAGCCGTAGCCGCCGAGGATCTGGATGGCCCGCTCGGTGACCCACACCGCCACCCGGCCCGCCTTGAGCTTCGACATGGAGCCCTCGGCGTTGCGGTACTCGGCGTTGCGGGCCATCCATGCCGCCCGCCACACCAGCAGCCGGGCGGCGTCGATCTCGGTGGCCATGTCGGCCAGGGTGAAGGCGATGGCCTGGTTCATGATGATGGGCTTGCCGAACGCCTTGCGGTCCTGGGCGTACTGGAGGGCGTACTCGTAGGCGGCCCGGGCGATGCCGATGGCCTGGGCGCCCACCGCCGGGCGGGTGGCCTCGAAGGTGGACATGGCCGGCTGCTTGCCGCTGGTGGCGTGCTTCGGCTTGTTCATGGCCTCCCGCGCCTTGGCCAGCTTCTCGTCCAGCTTGTCCTTGCCGCCGAGGAGGCACGACCCGGGGACACGCACGTCGTCGAGCACCACCTCGGCGGTGTGGGAGGCCCGGATGCCGTGCTTCTTGTACTTCTGGCCCTGGGACAGCCCGGCCGTGCCCGGCGGCACGATGAAGCTGGCCTGGCCCCGGCCCTTCAGCTCGGGGTCCACGGCGGCGACCACCACGTGGACATCGGCGATGCCGCCGTTGGTGATCCACGCCTTCGTGCCGTTGAGCACCCACTCGTCTTTGGCCTCGTCGTAGACGGCCCGGGTGCGCAGTGAGCTCACGTCGGAGCCGGCGTCGGGCTCGCTCACGCAGAAGGCGCCGAGGGCGATCTTGTCGGGTGTGCCGTAGCACTGCGGCACCCACTCCATCATCTGCTCCGGCGTGCCGTTGCCGGCGATGCCGGCGGCGGCCAGGCCCGAACCGAAGATGGCCAGGCCGATGCCGGCGTCACCCCAGAACAGCTCCTCGAGAGCGAGGGGCAGGGTGAGCCCGGAGGCGTCGCCCATCATGGCGTTGGCCATGAAGTCGAAGCTGTAGAGCCCGATCTTGGCCGCCTCCTCGACGATGGGCCACGGGAACTCCTCGCGCTCGTCCCACTCCTCGGCGGCGGGGCGCACCACGTCCTCGGCGAAGTCGTGGACCCACTTCTGAATCTGCAGCTGGTCCTCGTTCAGGGCGAGGGAGAAGTCGCTCATCGCAGCCCCCTGGGGCGAAGTTACCAATCGGTAACAAGACGGTAGACGGTCATCCGCTCGGCTGCCAAGCGCGCCGGCCGGCACGGGCGGGAACGAGGACCAGGGCCACCAGCACCAGCGCGCCGGCGGCCAGGTAGGGCGCGGGCACGCCGACGTGCTCGAAGAGCACGCCGGCCGCGGCCGGCCCCACCACCCTGGCCAGGCTCCCCGCCGACTGCTGGAACCCGAGCACCCGCCCCCGCTGCTCGGCCCGCACCCGGCCGGCCACCGCCGAGGACATGGTCGGCGTGACCAGCCCCTGGCCCACCACGAGGAGCCCGAGGGCGGGGACCAGGGTGACCCAGCCGCCGTCGACGGCCAGGAGGACCAGACCAGCGCCGTTCGCAACCAGGCCTGCCCGCAACGTGCCCGCCTCGCCGAGGCGCTCGCTGACGGGGTGGACGAGCCCGACCTGCACGAGCACCAGGGCCAGGCCGATCCCCGTGAACACCGCGCCGGTCGAGCTGAGGCTGAGGCCGAGGCGGGCCTTCACCAGCAGGGCGAAGGTGCCCTCGAAGCCGCTGAAGGCCACCAGGGCGACGAAGGCCACCACCACCAGTCGCAGCACCGCGGGCGCCACCCCCGCCAGCCCCCCCGGGTGCAACCCCGGCTCCAGCCCGGCCGGCCCCACGTGCTCGGGCGCGGACCCTTCGGCCTCCGCCATGTCCGGTCCCCCAGCGGCCAACCTGGGGTGGGTCTCGGGGAGGCGGCGCACGGCCACGAGGGCGTTCACCCCGGCGATGGCGGCGGCCACGAAGAACGGGATGTGGGGCCCGCCCAGCGCGGTCAAGGTGGCGATGGCGGGTCCGAGCACGAAGCCGACCCCGAAGGCCGCGCCGAGCAGGCCGAACAGGCGGGGCCGCTCGGCCGCGGGAGCCACGTCGGCCACCGCCGCCTGCGCCACCGACACACTGGCCCCCGACGCCCCGTCGAGCACCCGCCCGAGCAGGAGCAGCCACACCGAGCCGGCCAGCCCGGTGACCACGCTGCCCACCGCCGTGCCGCAGAGCGAGACGATGAGGACCGGCTTGCGCCCGTAGCGGTCCGACAGCCGGCCCAGGATCGGGGCGCACACGAGCTGAGCCAGCGAGAAGCTGGCAACCACCAGACCGATGACCGAGGGGCTGATGTCGAGGTCCTCGGCGTAGCGGGGCAGGATCGGGAAAACGATCCCGAAGCCGATCAGGTCCACCGCCACCGTCACCCAGATCGGCCCGAAGCCGGGAGGCAGGCGCCGAGGCCCACCGCCGGCACCTCGGCGCTGGCGCCCTGCTGACCGGCCCACGACGGCCAAGGGTCCGCCCGCCCGGCTCCCCCAGTCAAATCCCGCGCCGCGGGGGCGGCTCTCCCCTCTGCGGGCTGCTCGCCTGGCGACTCCGCCGCGGGCGTGCGCCGGTAGGATGCTGGATCACGCTGCGGGGCGCAGGGGATGCGCCGGGTGGGCACGACCTATAGCCGTAGGGCCAGTCGGGCAGCGGGCTCAGTCGTTGGGAGGGTGGCATGGGGCGCACCGAGGAACACGCAGGGCTGCTCGGCCAGCTCACCGACGCCCATGTCGTGGATCGTGCCCGCTGTGGCGACCGGGTGGCCCTCGCCGAGGTCGCCCGCCGGCACGTGCCGGCCGCGTGGCGCCTGGCCGTCCTCAGCAGCGGCTCCCTCACCGCCGCTTCGCAGGTCGTGGGCCGGGCGCTCACCATGGCCCTCGCCACCGTGGGCGGCGGCGCCTGGGGGGTCGACGACCCGTTCCGGCCGTGGCTGCTCCGCGCCGTCCGGGACCTGGCCACCGACGCCCGCGTGGGCGACGCCGACGACCTCACCGAGCTCGCCACCCAGGTGGCCGGCGACACCTTCCCCGCGCCGGTCGCCCTGGCCTTCGCCGAACTGCCCGAGGCCCAGCGCACCGCCCTGTGGGCCAGTGCCGTCGAAGGGCTGTCGCCCGCCGAGGTCGCCACCGTGCTCGACCTCGATCCCGACGACGGCCCGTCGGCGGTGGCCGCGGCCGAAGCCGCCTTCGCCGGCCGGGCCCGGCGGGCGGGCGGGGAGCCCGTGCTGTACGACGCCCTCGTGGCCTTCGCCCTCCCGGTGCCGGCCGACGTCGTGTCGTCGGCCACCACCACGTGGCGCACCTGGCAGGCCGCCGGCGACCGCCCGGCGGGGACGGCAGCGACCGGACGGATCACCGGGCTCCGCCCGCGCCTGGTGGCCACCGCCGCCGTCGTGGTCCTCGCCGTCGGCGCCTTCGCCTCCGTGGTCACCGAGGGCGGTGCCACCGGCCCGGTGCGCCCCCGCTCGGCCAGCCAGCAGGTCGCGGCACCGGCGTTGCAGAAGCCGGCTGCCCGAGGCGCCGACGCCCGTGCCACCGGCCGCACTCGGAGCGCCCCCGGCCGCCCCCGTTCCCGCTCCGCCACCTCAGCTCCCCGCACCCCCAAACCGGCCCCGCCCCCCTCGATCGTCGGCCTGACCCCGGGCGGGGCCGACGGCAGCCCCGTCACCGGCGACCAGGCGGGTCCGTCCACCGGTTCGGGCGCGGGCACGGGCACCGGCACGGGGTCCGGTTCGGGCACCTCGCAGGCGCCGCCGGCCACCCCCGCGCCCGCCGGTGCGGACCGCGGCACCGGCTCGTCGGCGGCCCCGCCGACACCGGCCCCCGCTCCGGCTCCCGCCCCCGCGCCGGCTCCCGCCCCCGCCCCCGCGCCGGCTCCCGCCCCCGCTCCGGCCCCGGCCCCGGCCCCCGCCGCGCCGCCCCCCACCACCTCGTCGCCGACCACCCGGCCGGCGCCCACCACCACCGCGCCGCCAGCGCCGCCCACCACCCTGGTGACCGCCCCCGGCCCTGGGAGCGGTGTCGGCGGGGTCATCTGCGGCGCGCTGCCGGTCTGCCCCTGACGCGCCCTCTCCCGTGATCGTCGGTCAGCGGCGACGCACAGTCGTGCCCGCGGGGGTGTCCTCCACCGTCCAGCCCTCGGCCTCGAGCTGATCCCGGAGGGCGTCGGCCGCCGCCCAGTGGCGCGCCGCCCGCGCGTCGTCGCGCCGGCGGGCCAGCGCGGCGACGGCCTCGGGAACCTCCTCGGTGCCCGAGCGCAGCTCGATCCCCACCGCGCCACAGATCTCATGGACGGCCGCCGCCAGCGCCGCCGCCGGCCCTTCCCGGCCCTCGTCGAGCAGCGCGTTGCCCCTGCGCACCAGCTCGAACAGGAGGGCCACGGCGGCCGAGGTGTCGAGGTCGTCGTCCATGGCGGCGCGGAAGCGGGCCACGGCGTCTGGCTCGGGGGCGACCGGGGCCAGTCCCGCAGCACGGCGGGCGAAGGCGTCGAGGCGCTCCAGGGCGGCGGCGGCGTCGGCGGTGGCCGCCCGGGTCACGTCGATGGGCGAGCGGTAGTGGGCCCGGAGCACGAGCAGCCGGTAGGCGCGGGGATCCACCGACTCGATCAGCTCGGCCAGGGTGGTGAAGTTGCCGAGCGACTTCGACATCTTCTCCCCGCCCACCTCCACGAAGCCGTTGTGGGCCCAGTGGCGGGCGTAGCGCCGTCCGGTGGCCACGGCCTGGACCCGCTCGTTCTCGTGGTGGGGGAAGGCCAGGTCCTGGCCGCCGCCGTGCAGGTCGAAGCCCTCGCCGAGGAGGTCGAGGGCCATCACCACACACTCGGTGTGCCAGCCGGGCCGGCCCGGCCCCCACGGTGACGGCCACGAGGGCTCACCCGGCTTGGCCTTCTTCCACAGGGCGAAGTCCACCGGCGAACGCTTCTCCTCGAGCGCCTCCACCCGGGCCCCCGCCCGCAGGCTGTCGATCGACTGGCGGGCGAGGAGCCCGTAACCCTGCAGCTGCTCGGCCGAGAAGTACACGCCGTCGCCCGTCTCGTAGGCGGCGCCCCCCTCGACCAGGCCCGCGATCAACGCCACCATGGCCTCCACGTAGGCGGTGGCGTGGGGGTCCACGGTGGGCCGCCTCACGCCGATGGCGTCCATGGCCTCGTACCACTGCGCCTCGTAGGTGGCCGCCACCTCGGCCTCGGGGCGGCCCTCGGCCGCCGCCCGGGCGATGATCTTGTCGTCGATGTCGGTGATGTTCGACACGTAGCGGACCTCGTCGCCGCCCCACTCGAGGTAGCGGCGCAACACGTCGAACACGAGCGTGAACCGGCCGTGGCCGAGGTGGGCCGGGCCCGACACGGTGGGCCCGCAGACGTACATCGACACCTTGCCCGGCTCCCGCCGCTCGAAGGGCACGACTCTGCCCTGGGCGGTGTCGAAGAGCCGCAGCACGGGCCGGACGGTAGCCCCCGGTGCCCGGGACGCCGGCGGGATTGTGGTCCACTGGCGCGGTGCGAAGCCCCGCCGTCGCCGTGCTCGTGGCGGCCGGCCTGGTCGCGGCGATGGCGACGGTGGGGTGTGGCGACGACACGGCCGCGCGGACAGCCCCCTCCACGCCGGCGGCCACCGAGGCTCCGGGGCTCCAGGCCCTCGCCGCTCCCCATGGCGTGCGCATGGGGACAGCGGTGCGGGCCAACGTGCTGGCCGCCGATCCAGGGTACGGGCGCACCATCGCCGCGCAGTACGGCATCGTCACCCCCGAGAACGACCTCAAGTTCGCCCCCACCGAGCCGCAGCGCGGCCGGTTCGACTTCGCCGCCGCCGACGCGGTGGTGGCCTTCGCCGAGCGCCATGGCCTGGCCGTCCGGGGCCACACCCTCGTCTGGCACCGCCAGCTCCCGGCCTGGCTGACCGAGGGGCGCTTCGACGCCAGGGAGACGAGAGCCGTGCTCCGGGCCCACATCGCCGCCGTGGTCGGCCGCTACCGCGGCCGCATCGCCCAGTGGGACGTGGTGAACGAGGCGGTCGACGAAGACGGCCGCCTGCGCGACAACCTCTGGCTCCGGGTGCTCGGGCCCGGCTACATCGGCGACGCCTTCCAGGCGGCCCGTGCCGCCGATCCCGAGGCGCGCCTCTTCCTCAACGAGTTCGCCATCGAAGCCCCCGGGCCCAAGGCCGACGCCACCGTCGCGCTGGTTGCGCGGCTGCGGGCCGAGGGTGTGCCCATCGACGGCGTCGGCTTCCAGGCCCACGCCACCCCCGGCGCCCCTTCCGGCGAGGCGCTGGCGGGCCAGCTCCGGCGGGTGGGCCGGCTCGGCCTGGAGACGGCGGTGACCGAGGCCGACGTGCGCCTGGACGTCCCGGCCACGCCCGCTGCCCTCGCCCGCCAGGCCAACACCTACCGCCAGCTCCTGGAGGCGTGCCTGCGCGAGCCGTCGTGCCACACCTTCGCCACCTGGGGGTTCACCGACGCCTGGTCGTGGATCGCCAAGACGTTCCCCGGTCAGGGAGCGGCCCTGCCCTTCGACGAGCGCTACCGGCCCAAGCCCGCCCAGCGGGCCATGGCCGCCGCCCTGCGGGCCCGCCGCTGACCCCTCCAACCGGTGCGGGGGCCGGCCACGGCGGCCGTTACCTTGGGCGCCCATGGCCGCCGAGCGCACCGTCCCCTCCAAGCCCGCCCTGGAGGGCCTCGAGGAGAAGTGGGACGCCCGCTGGGAGGCCGAGGGCACCTACCGCTTCGACCGCGGCAAGGAGCGAGCCGAGGTCTTCGCCATCGACACGCCGCCGCCCACCGCGTCGGGCACCCTGCACATCGGCCACGTGTTCAGCTACACCCACACCGACTGCATCGCCCGCTACCAGCGCATGCGGGGCCGGGAGGTCTTCTACCCCATGGGGTGGGACGACAACGGCGTGCCCACCGAGCGCCGGGTGGAGAACTACTACGGCGTCCGCTGCGACCCCAGCCTCCCCTACGACCCGGGCTTCGCCCCGCCGGCGTCGCCCGGCAAGGAGTTCGTCAGCACCTCGCGGCGCAACTTCGTCGAGCTGTGCCTCGCCCTCACCACCGAGGACGAGAAGGCCTTCGAGGCCACCTGGCGACGCCTCGGCCTCTCGGTCGACTGGTCGCTCCTGTACCAGACCATCAGCGCCGACTCCCGGGCCACCGCGCAACGGGCCTTCCTGCGCAACCTGGCCCGGGGCGAGGCCTACCTGGCCGAGGCGCCCACCATGTGGGACGTCACCTTCGGGATGGCCGTCTCCCAGGCCGAGCTGGAGGACCGCGAGACCGCGGGCGCCTACCACCGCATCTCGTTCCACGGACCCGACGACGAGCCGGTGCTCATCGAGACCACCCGGCCCGAGCTGCTGGCGGCGTGTGTGGCGCTGGTGGCCCACCCCGACGACGAGCGCTACCAGCCGCTGTTCGATCGCACCGTCACCACCCCGGTCTTCGGCGTGGAGGTGCCGGTGAAGGCCCACCCGTTGGCCGAGCCCGACAAGGGCTCCGGCATCGCCATGGTGTGCACCTTTGGCGACGTCACCGACGTCACCTGGTGGCGCGAGCTGCAGCTCGACACGCGCGCCATCGTCGGGCGCGACGGGCGCATCGCCGCCGAGCCACCCGCCGCCCTGGTCGGCCAAGGCGCCCGGGCGGCCTACGCCCGCCTGGCCGGCGCCACCGTCCACACCGCCCGGGAGCGCATGCTCGAGCTGCTGGCCGAGGCGGGCGACCTGCACGGCGAACCCCGCCCCGTCACCCACGCCGTGAAGTTCTACGAGCGGGGCACCAAGCCGCTCGAGATCGTCGCCTCCCGCCAGTGGTACATCCGCAACGGTGGTCGCGATCCCGAGCTGCGGGAGCGCCTCCTGCGCCGGGGTGACGAGCTCGCCTGGTGGCCGGCGTTCATGCAGGCCCGCTACGAGAACTGGGTCAGCGGCCTCAACGGCGACTGGCTCATCAGCCGCCAGCGCTACTTCGGGGTGCCGTTCCCCGTCTGGTACCGCCTCGATGCCGATGGCGAGGCGGACCACGACGACCCGATCGTGGCCGAGGAGGCTGCCCTCCCGGTCGACCCCAGCTCCGACCCGCCCCCGGGCTTCACCGAGGACCAGCGTGGCCGGCCCGGCGGGTTCGTCGGCGACCCCGACGTGATGGACACCTGGGCCACGTCCTCGCTCACCCCCCAACTGGCCACCGGTTGGGAGCGCGACCCGGACCTGTTCGCCCGCACCTTCCCCAGCGACCTGCGCCCCCAGGCCCACGAGATCATCCGCACGTGGCTGTTCTCCACCCTGGTGCGCAGCCACTTCGAGCACGACACCGTCCCGTGGCGCAACGCCGCCATATCCGGCTGGGTCCTCGACCCCGATCGCAAGAAGATGTCGAAGTCGAAGGGGAACGTGGTCACGCCGATCCCCCTGCTGGAGGAGTACGGCACCGACGGCGTGCGCTACTGGGCCGCCAGCGGCGCGCCGGGCACCGACACCGCCACCGACTTCGGCCAGATGAAGGTGGGTCGCCGGCTGGCCATCAAGCTGCTCAACGCCAGCCGCTTCGCCCTCGGCCTGGGCCGAGCCGAGGACCCCACGCTGGTCACCGACCCCGTCGACCGCGCCATGTTGGCCCGCCTGGCCGGCGTGGTCGACGCCGCCACCGGAGCCTTCGACGCCTACCACTACGCTCGCGCCCTCGAACGCACCGAGACGTTCTTCTGGTCGTTCTGCGACGACTACCTCGAGCTGGTGAAGGCGCGGGCCTACGGCAGCCGGGGCGATGGCCCGGCGGAGTCCGCCCAGGCGGCCCTGGCCGTGGCCCTCTCCACCCTCCTGCGGCTCTTCGCACCGTTCACGCCCTTCGTCACCGAGGAGGTGTGGTCGTGGTGGCAGGAAGGGTCGGTGCACCGGGCGCCCTGGCCCGACGCCGCCGCGCTGCGGGCGGTGGCCGGCGACGGCGATCCCGCCGTCCTGGTGGCAGCGGCCGACGCCCTGCGAGAGGTGCGCAAGGCCAAGTCCGACGCCAAGCGGTCGATGCGGGCCGACGTGGCCCGGGTGGAGGTGCGCGACACCGCCGACCGACTGGCCGCCCTCGCCGCCGCCACCGACGACGTGATGGAGGCGGGCCGGGTGGCCGAGCTGGCCCGCACCGAGGGCGAGCGGTTCGCGGTGGCCGTCACCCTGGCCGATGGCTGAGCCCGCCGGCGGCTACCCGACGCCGCTGCCGAGGCCCAGCGCCACCAGCACCAGCACGCCGATCACCAGACCCACCACCAGCGGGATGAGCACCCAGCGGAGATCCTCCACCGGGTGCTCGTCGTGGTCTGTCGCCCCGTGGCCGTGCCCGCCGACGTCGTGGACGTCGCCGGCGTGGTGGCCGGGCGACGCGTGCGCTTCGTCGTCGACGCCCGGCCCGCCGTGGATGTCGTGGGCCAGGTCGTGGTCGTCGTGGGTGGGATCGGCGGCGCCGGGCAGCCGGGCGTCGTGGACGGTCTGGGGATCCTCGTGCGCCGTCGACTCGGGCTGCTCGGGGCTAGAGGCCATGGCCCGACGCTACTGCCGGTCGGCGCCGGCCTGACCGGGACGCACCACGAAGGTCCCAGGCGGGGCGGGCATCGATATGCCGGCGGCGGCGAGGGCGTCGGGGATGGCGAGGCGCAGCGCTCGCATCACCGTCCACTGGGCGCCGGGCCGGGTCTTCACCACCACGCGCACGGTGATCCCGGCGGGGGCGACGTCCTCCACCCCCCACACCTCGGCCGGCTCGAGCACGTCGTCGGCCAGCTCGGTGGCGGCGCAGACGCGGTCGGCCACCTCCTTCAGCACCGCCTCCGCCCGGGTCAGGTCGGTGCCGGCCGCCACCACCACGTCGACCACCCCCCGGGCCCACTGCTGGGACTGGTTGCCGACCCGGCGGATCTCCCCGTTGGGCACGTGCCAGACGGTGCCGTTCACGTCGCGGATGCGGGTGGAGCGCAGCGACACCCCTTCGACCGTCCCTACGGCGTCGCCGACGTCGACCACGTCGCCCACCCCGTACTGGTCCTCGATGAGCATGAACATCCCCGACAGGAAGTCCTTCACCAGGCTCTGGGCCCCGAAGCCGAGGGCCACCCCGATGACCCCTGCGCCGGCGATCAAGGGGCCCAGCTCCAGGCCGAGCTCGGCCACCACGTAGGTCGCCGCGAAGGCGGCGATCACCGCGGTGGTGAGGCTGCGCAGGACCTGGCCGATGGTCTCGGCCCGGGCCGAGGACCGCAGGGTGGGCGGGTCATCGGTGCCGAGCACGCTCGGCGCCCGCTGGCGGACCCGGTCGAGCGGGCCGCCCTCGGTGGCGCCCGCCACCCGGCTGACGAAGCGACGGATCAGGCGGCGCAGGGCCTTGGCCAGCAACCACGCCACCAGCAGGATGATCAGGATCTTGAGGGGCCGGGCCACCAGAAAGTCGACGACCTTGGCCCAGCCCTCGCTCGAGGTGCGCTGGTAGACGAACCGGCAGGCGGTGCCGGGCTCGACACCGCAGGCGTCGGCCAGGCCCGGGTCGGGCCCGGCGATGGGCACGAGTGGCGGGCCGGTCACGGAACGGGGCTCAGTCAACCGCCAGCAGGTCGACCACGAAGATGAGGGTCTCGTCCGGGCCGATGGCCCCGCCGGCACCCCGAGACCCGTAGGCCAGGGCTGGCGGGATGGTGAGCCGGCGGCGGCCACCCACCTTCATGCCCGCCACCCCCTGGTCCCAGCCGGCGATCACCTGGCCCCCGCCGAGCCCGAAGCGGAACGGCTCCCCGCGGTCCCAGGAGGCGTCGAACTGCTCACCGCTGCTCCACGCCACCCCGACGTAGTGCACGGTGACCGACTGGCCGGCACCGGCCTCGGCGCCCTCGCCCACCGAGAGGTCCTCGGTCTCGAGGTCGGTGGGCGGCTGGCCCTCGGGCCGGTCGATGAGCGGCTTGTCGGCCATGGCCGGCCTCCTAGGGGGCGGTGGTGGTGGTGGAGCTGGTGTCGCCGGCGCCCTCGGGCACGCTGGAGCCCTCCGGTGCGGAGCTGGCCGGCGCGGTGGTGGCCCCCGGAGCGGTGGTGGTGGTGGCCGGCGCGGGTGTGGCCTTGACGAGGTCGATCACGAACACCAGCGTCTCGTTGGGGGCGATGCCCTCGCGTCCCTCGGCCCCGTAGGCCAGGGCCGGAGGGATGACCAGCTGGCGGCGCCCGCCCACCTTCATCCCGGGGATCCCCTCGGTCCAACCCTTGATCAGGCCGCCCTCGGCCAGCTGGAACTCCGCCGGCTGGCCGGCGTCCCAGGAGGCGTCGAACTGCTTGCCCGTCGAGCACGAGATGCCCACGTACTGCACGGTGATGGAGTCGCCGAGCTTCACCGTGGCGCCGGTGCCGACCTCGAGATCGGTCTTCACCAGCTTGGCCGGGGGTGAGCCCTCGGGCATCTTGACCTCGGGCTTGCCCTTGGCCGGCGGCACACCGGTGGCGGCCTTGCACGGCTTGCCCTTGGCGTCGGCCAGGGTGGTGGGGGTCGGAAGGGTGGGGATGCCCTTGTCGAACTTGGCGGCCCCGTCCTTGACCGGGGTGCCGGCGTCACCGCACCCGGCCAGCGCCACCAGCGCGGCGGCCGCCATCAGCGCGACGGCGCGCCGGCGGAACGGGAGGAGCGTCGGCATCGGGGCGAAACCCTACCGGCCTCGAGCCGGCCCTCCCGGCGCGCTCCCGCGCGAGACTCGGCCGCTCGCGACGTCCGAACCAGGGAGCAGCCGTGAAGTACGTCGAGGTGGGATCCGAACCGAACCGGGCCCGCGTCTCGGCCATCGGGGTCGGGTGCTGGCAGTTCGGGTCGCGCGACTGGGGCTACGGCCAGGAGTACGGCGACACCACCGCCGTCGAGATCGTGCACCGGGCCCTCGACCTCGGGGTCGACCTGGTCGACACGGCCGAGATCTACGCCCGCGGGGTCTCCGAGTCCATCCTCGGCCGTGCCCTCGACGGGCGGCGCGACAAGGCCTTCGTGGCCACCAAGTTGTGGCCGGTGCTGCCCACCGCCGACCGGGTCTACGAGCACGGGCGACTCTCGGCCATGCGCCTCGGCATCTCGACCATCGACCTGTACCAGGTGCACTGGCCCAACCCCGTTGTGCCGGACCAGCAGACCATGGCCGGCATGCGCCGGCTGCAGGACGACGGCCTGGTCCGGCACGTCGGGGTGAGCAACCACTCCGCCGCCCAGTGGCGCTCGGCCGAGGCCGCCCTCGGTCGGCCGATCCTGTCCAACCAGGTGAACTTCAGCCTGGCCCAGCGCAAGCCCGAGCGCGAGGTCCTCCCTCACGCCCAGGCCGCCGGGCGCCTCGTGATCGCCTACAGCCCCCTGGCCCAGGGGCTCCTGGGCGGGCGCTACGACGCCGCCCACCTCCCGTCGGGGCCGGCCCGGGCCAACAACCCCCTCTTCCTGCCCGAGAACCTGGAGCGGGCCACACCGCTCATCACCGCTCTGCGGGAGGTGGCCGCCGCCCACGACGCCACCCCCGCCCAGGTGGCGCTGGCGTGGCTGATCGCCCAGCCCAACGTGGTTGCCATCCCCGGGGCCAGCAGCGTGGAGCAGCTCGAGCACAACGTCGCCGCCGCCGACCTCGAGCTCGGCTCCGACGAGCTGGCCCGGCTCACCTCCGAGAGCGACCGCTTCCAGCCCGTGCGAGGCCTGCCCGCCGTTCCGGGCCTGCTCAAGGCCCGCTTCGGGAAGCCCTGACCGTGCGCTACGTCGTGTTCGGCGCCGGCGCCATCGGCGGTGCCATCGGCGGGCGGCTGCTCCAGCACGGCCACGACGTCGCCCTCGTGGCCCGGGGCGCTCACGCCGAGGCCATGGGCGACCGCGGCCTGGAGCTGCGCTCACCTCAGGGGACCGTCCTGCTCCGACCTCCCGTGGCCGAGGACCCGGCCGCTTTCGCACCGGCCCCCGGCGACGTGGTGATCCTCGCCGTGAAGAGCCAGGACACCCCCGCCGCCCTCGACGCCCTGGTGGCGGCGGCCGACCCGGGGGTGGCGATCATCTGCGCCCAGAACGGGGTGGAGAACGAACGCCTCGCCCTGCGCCGGTTCGCCGCCGTGTACGGCATGTGCGTGATGCTCCCGGCCAGCCACCTCGAGCCCGGCGTGGTGGAGATCTACGCCACGCCGGTGAGCGGCATCCTCGACGTGGGCCGCTACCCGTCGGGATCCGACCCCCGGGCCGAGCGCATCGCCGCCGACCTCTACGCCTCCACGTTCGCCTCCCAGGCGGTGGTCGACGTCATGAGCCGCAAGTACTCGAAGCTCCTGTTGAACCTGGGCAACGCCATCGAGGCCGCCTGCGGGTCGGCGGCGAGGGGCGGGGAGCTCTACGCCCGGGCACGGGCCGAGGCGGAGGCGTGCTTCGAGGCGGCCGGCATCCGAGCCGCCACCGAGGAGGACGCCGAGCGCCGCACGGTGATGTCGATGAAGCCCATCGACGGTCGCCGCCGAGGGGGCGGCTCGTCGTGGCAGAGCCTCGCCCGGGGGGCGTCGCGCACCGAGGTGGACCACCTCAACGGTGAGGTGGTGCTGCTCGGACGCCTCCACGGCGTAGACACGCCCGTCAACCAGCTCCTCCAGCGCACCCTCTCGACCCTGGCCCACCAGCGGGCCGCCCCTGGGTCGCTGGCACCCGAGGACCTGCTGGGCCAGCTGGAAGGGGCCCCATCGTGACGGTGGCCGGGGAGCCCACCACCACCGAGGTGGCCGACGGCGTCTTCGCCTACGTGCAGCCCGACGGGAGCTGGTGGATCAACAACACCGGGTTCCTGGTGGCCGACGACGGCGTCGTCAGCATCGACACGTGCGCCACCGAGCGCCGCACCCGGCGCTACGCCGCCGCCATCGCGGCGGTCACCGACGTGGCCGTCCGCACCATCGTCGTCACCCACCACCACGGCGACCACACCAACGGCAACTGCCTCTTCCCGGGAGCGACGATCCTCGCCCACGAACGCTGCCGGGAGGTGGTGGCCAACTCGCCGATCGGCTTCGGCGACGCCATCTGGGGAGGCATCGACTGGGGCGACCTCACCGTGGTGGCCCCCCAGCTCACCTTCACCGGCCGCGTGGACGTGCACGTCGGCGACGTGGTGGTGGAGCTGCACGCCCTCGACGGCCCCGCCCACACCGTCGGCGACGTGGTGGCGTGGATCCCGCAGCGCTCGGTGCTGTTCGCCGGCGACCTGGTGTTCAACGGCGGCACCCCGTTCGTGCCCATGGGCTCGATCCCCGGCTCGTTGGCCGCCCTGGAACAGATCCGGGCCCTCGCGCCCGCCACCATCGTCCCCGGGCACGGGCCGGTGTGCGGGGTGGAGGTGCTGGACGGCATCGCCGAGTACCTGCGGTGGGTGCAACGCCTGGCCGAGGAGGGCCGCGCCGGCGGTCTGACCCCCCTCGAGGTGGCCCGCTCGGCCGACCTCGGGCCCTTCGCCGAGCTGCTCGATCCCGAGCGCCTGGCCGGCAACCTGCACCGGGCCTACGCCGAGCTCGACGGCGCCCCACCGGGCGCGCCGATCGACCTGCTCGCCGCCTTCGGCGACATGCTCGAGCTCAACGGCGGCGGGCCGCTGCCGTGCTGCGTCTGAGGCCATGGCGCGCAGGAGCGACCCGGCCCGAGGGCGCGGGTCGCTCCTGGGAGACCGCTCGGTTCAGGAGAGGGGCTTGACCGACGAGGCCTGCAGGCCCTTCTGGCCCTGGGTGACCTCGAACTCGACCCGCTGGCCCTCGGTGAGCTCGCGGTAGCCCGAGACCTGGATCTGGGAGTGGTGGACGAAGAGATCCTCGCCGCCGCCCTCAGGGGCGATGAAGCCGAAGCCCTTGGTTGCGTTGAACCACTTGACGGTACCGGTTGGCATTGTTTCGTTCCTTTGTTCTCCACGCATGACACTTGCGGGAGACATGACGAAACCCTGCAGCGGCACCCACCTGCGTGATCTCGGACCGGGCGCACCCGAAACCATAGCGGATCACCGGACGAAGGTCACCCAGGTCAGTCGACGGGCAGGCGGCTGAACAGCTCGGTCTTCTGGTCCTCGAACTCCTCGAAGCTGATCTGCTTGGCCTCGAACTGCCGGTGCAACGCCTCCACCAGCTCCAGGAGGTCAGCGGCGGAGAGCTCCTCGCCGTAGTCGCTCACCTTGGCGTCGGACACCTCGTCGTCGGGAGCGGGCCCCTCGGAGCGCTCCTGGCGCTTGGCCCGCTTGGCCGCCTGCTTGGCCTGCTTGGCCCGGTCACGCTGCAGCTTCTCGAAGCTCGATCGTTGTGCAGCCATGTGGTTCTCCGTTCGACGTGGAGCGGGCGCAACGGGACCCGGCGCCCCGCCGCGGCATCGGCGGGCGGCTGGCTCAGCCCACCGACAGGCAGGGCCCAGCTTGGCCCAGCCGGGTTCGCCGGTCGTGCCCGGAGCCTACCTGAGCAGGGCATTTGCGCCAACCTCGCCCACGGCGGGCGCGGTGGTAGGACACCCAGAAGGGGCTACCCCCGCAGGAACAGGGCCCGGGACCGCCAGTCGTTGCCGTCGATGCCCGGTCCACTGACCACCGTGGCGGTCGCCGCGTCCGGGTGCCCGGCGCGGAAGCTGACCCGGTGCAGGTTGCCATCGCCCGCGGTGGCCCAGTAGAGCCGGCCGTTGGCCACGAACATGCCCGAGGTGCTGCGCCAGTCGAGGGTGGTGTCCACCACCACCTGGGGATCACCCACGATGCCGCTGTCGGGGCTGAACGCCCGGGAGTACAGCGCCGGATCGTCGAACAGGGTGTAGTGGATCCGCCCGTCGGCGAAGAACATGCCGGTGACGTTGGGCAGCTGGGCGTAGAAGCCCGACCGGTTCCCCCGGTAGACGGTGTCGCCGGACCCGGTCCGCACGCTGCTCCACAGCGGGTCGTTGTAGGGATCGACCACCGTGTCGGGCCCGAAGGTGGTGCCATTGAAGCTGCGCTGGTGGAGCTGGGAATCGGTGGCGCCGTAGTACAGCGTTCCGTTGATCATGAAGGCCCCCCGCGCCCGGCTCCACGCCGTGCCGTCCGCCGCCAGCGTGGTGGTGGCGCCCACCGCGCCGGCGCCGTCGTAGCTGCGCACCCGCACGTCGTCGCCGCTCGAGGGCGGCGGGGCGACGTCGGTGCGTACTATCTCGATGGCGTTGATCAGCGGGTTCTCGACCCGGTGGACGAATCCGATGCGCACACGGCCGTCGCGGCCGGCGGTGGTGTCGAACGCCTTCATGGTGCCGGTCTGGTCGCCGGCGTCTGCTGCGATGTCGTAGTTGGGCAGGACGGTGGCACCGTCGAGGGTCACGTCGAACACCCGCTGGCCAGGCGCGCTGGTGCCGCTGTAGCGGTTGGCGAAGTACAGGCGAACCTGCACCGGGGTGCCGGCCGCGACCGGGAACTCCCAGGCCATCTCGGGGTCGGGGGTGGGCCCCCACCGCTCGGAGTCGAACACGGCCCGGGGGGTGGAGGCGGGCACGGTGGCGGCCACGTTGGCCACCGGGTCCCAGCTGGCCGCCTCCGTGGCCCCGCCCACGTACGGGCTGGGGCTCTCGGGACGGTCACCGGACCAGTCCGGTCCGCTGTCGGTGGCCTGCAGCGCCGGTCCGGCGGCGTTGACCCGGTGGAGCACGTTGGTGGCGGTGGGGCTGCGCCGCCCGGCGAGGTAGACGTTGCCGGGCAGGGTGCCCGTGTTGGCGGGCGGCAGTACCCGCCCACCGGCCAGCGGGAAGAAGGCGAGTCGGCCCCGCGAGTACTTGCGGTTTCCGATGAAGGTGGTGTCGCTGCCCACGTACAACCCGTCGGGGCCGGCGTAGATCTCCTCGGCGCCGTGGCCCCGGGGGTGGCGGCCCGGGTTCCAGGCCAGGGGCACCCCCGTGGCCGGGTCGAGGGCACCGAGCCCTGGCCGGGCCACCGCGCCAGGGCCGGCGTGGTCCTGGCCGTAGGGGTTGTTCAGCCAGCGCTGGTGCCCGCCGACGTAGACGGCGGTGCCGGTGACGGCCACCGAGTAGAGCGAATCGGTGCCGGTGTGGTTCATCCAGGTTGGCGCCACGTCGGCGCCACTTCCGGCGGTCTCGAAGCGTGAAGCGGCGTCGCAGGCCTCGAACGAGCCGGCGTAGTAGCCCCCGGTGGTGACCACCACGAAGTACGAGCCGTCGGGCGAGAACTCGACGTCGCGCATGTAGCTGTCGAAGGCCCAGTAGAAGCAGTCAGGGGTGAAGGCGCTGGTGTTCCAGCCGAGGTCGACGCTGGCCGCCGCCCCGCTCAGGTTGATCCGCACGATCTGGTCGCGCGCCTGGCCGCTGGCCGAGGTGAAGTTGCCGATCACCACCATGCGGGTTCCGTCGGGCGTGATGTCGAGCTTGGTGGCGCCGACGGCGGCCTTGACGCCGCTGCCGTTGTAGTTGTGGTGGCCGGCGAGCTGCACACCCATGAACGGGTCCACCGCCCCCGTGGTGGGGTTGACGGTGGCCAGCCCGGCGTGGACGGTGGTGCCCACCTTGGTGAAGGTGCCGCCGACGTACAGCCGGCCCCCGGCGGTGTCGAGATCGGTGACGATGCCGTTGGGCGTCGGCACCTTGAAGCCGGCGACGCTGGCGCCGGTGGCGGTGCGCACCAGCGCGACCGCCTTGACGGCCACACCGTTCACGCTGGTGAAGCGGCCCCCCAGGTAGACCGACGTGCCGTCGGCCGCGGCCTCGAGGGCCCGGACCTCGCCGTTGACGGCCGGGACGAAGCCCGGGTCCACCACCCCGGTGGCGGCGTCGAAGGCGGCGACGTAGTTGCGGGTGATGGTGGTGGTCGACCCGGGGTTGCGCACCCCGGTGAAGGTGCCGCCGACGATGACGCGGTTGCCGACCCGGAGGATGGCCTTCACCGCCCCGTCGGTGAAGTACGGGGTCTTGGTCGACGGGACCGCGCTCACCACCGCGCCGTGGGCGATGTTCTCGGCCGCCGCCGGTGTGGTGCCGAACAGGCCCCCCAGGAGGACGAGCACCACCACGCTCGCGGTCCGGCGGGCCCGAGCCCGCGACGTGGTGGTCATGTTCCCCCCGAGGTGTGCGACTCCCCGAGCCTCGCACGCTTCGTAGCCGAGTAGCAACCACGTCACGCTCAGTGGTCGAACCCTCAGGCAGGGTAAACGGCCCGGCGCCGCTCGAGGTCAGCTCCCGACGTTGCTGGGGTCGATCAGGAAGGCGATCTTGCAGTTCACCTTGTAGTTGGTGAGCTCGCCGCCGTCGCCGACCTCGGCGCTGCTGGAGATCACCTCGACGCCTTTGATGTTGCGGATGGTCTGGGAGGCCGTGCGCACGGCGTTGCGCACCGCGTCGCTGAACGATTCCGTGGAGCTGCCGACCAGCTCGAGGATCTTGACCACGCCACCAGGGGTTTCGTTTGCCATCACCGGGGTCTAGCACCCCTCGGTGCCGGCGCGCGCCGAGCGGCACCCGCCGGCGGCGGCCGCTACCGTCGTCGGCGGCTCGTGACAGGGGGAAAGCGGTGGCAGATCTCGGGTTCCCGACCGGACCGGAGGGCCTCGGCCCCCAGTGGTTCACCGACGCGCTGCGGTCCACGTCCACCATCGGCGACGACGTCCAGGTGACGGCGGTCGACACCGAACCGATCGGGGTCGGCATCGGGGTGCTGGCGCTGCTGTGGCGGGTCCGGCTCGACTACGAACCGCCCGGTTCGGGACCTCCCTCGGTGGTCTTGAAGCTGCCCCACACCGGCGCCGAGTCGCGCCACATCGCCGACTCGTTCCGCTTCTACGAGCGCGAAGTCCGCTTCTACGAGGAAGCCGCCGACCGGTCCCCGCTGCGCACGCCCACCCGGTTCGCATCGGCGTACGACGAGGGCTCGGGCGACTTCGTCCTGTTGATGGAGGACCTGGGCGGGCGCCGCGTGTACGACCAGGTCCAGGGCTGCCCGCCCGAGGCAGCGGCGCGGAGCCTCCAGGCCCTGGGCGCCCACCACGCCGCCTGGTGGGGCTCGGCCGACCTCGACCGCCCGTGGGTGATGCGGGTCGCCGACCCGCCCAACCCCCAGGCGCTGGTCCCCGCCCTGCGCCAGTCGTGGCCCATCATCGAGCACCGCTTCGCCTCGGTCCTCCGGGGCCCGGTGTTCGACGCCGCCCGGCGGATGCCCGACGCCGCCGTGGCCCTGATGGAGCGCCTCTCGGAACCGCCGCTCACGTTGCTCCACGGCGACCACCGGCTCGACAACCTGTTCTTCTCCGATGCGGAGGGCACCGAGGCGGTGGCCGTCGTCGATTGGCAGATCACCGGCTCTGGCCGCGGGCCCTACGACGTGGCCTACTTCCTGTCGCAGAGCCTCCTGCCCGCCCAGCGCAAGGAGGTCGAGCACGATCTGGTCACCGCCTACCACCGGGCGCTGGTCGATGGTGGCGTCGAGGGCTACCCGTTCTCCGACTGCTGGGAGGACTACCGCCGGGCCACGCTCTTCGTCCTCGTCTACCCGCTGAACGCCGGATCGGTCGACCTCGTGAACGATCGCGCCGTCGCCCTGTTCACGGCCATGCTGGAGCGGGCGGTGGCGGCCATCGTCGACCTCGACGCCCTCGAGCTCATGCCCCCCTGAGCTTGTGGGCGTCGCAGCGCTCCAGACGAGCACCCGGCCCAGGCCGTCGGTGAGGTGCCGATGATTCACGTCACATCCGGTCGTCGTAGCTGGCGTGCCCGGAGGAGATCGAGCCGCCAAGCTGGTCCTGGTCCGCGATGACGCCGAGGTGGCGAGCTGGGCGTTGAAGCGCCGCCGCGCCGATCTCGCGGCCGTCGACGAACTGGCCCGCCTGGCGCTGGCGGCCAAGCGCCTCGGCTGTTCGATCCGGCTGCGGGAGCCCTGCGCTGAGCTGCTCGCGCTGCTCGACCTCGCCGGCCTTAACGACGCCTTCGGCGTCGCCGGGAACCCGGGGCAGGTGGCCGGGGAGGCCGAAGGTGGCGAGGAGCCCCGGATCGAGGAAGTGGTGGTGCCCGACGATCCGGTCGCCTGACGTTTCGATCACCTGCAGGGCGAACGGCTGGTGCCGCGGTTGGCTGGCGGCCCTCCTTTGGTCGTCAGGCCGATGCCCTGCCGAGCGTCACGGCCGCCTCCCGGTGGAGGCGGCCGAAGTTGTAGTACGCGGCGCACGCACCCTCGGAAGAGACCATGCAGGTCCCGATGGGCGTCTCCGGCGTGCATGCCGTGCCGAAGACCTTGCACTCCCAGGGCTTGATCACCCCCTTGAGCACCTCACCGCATTGGCAGGCCTTCGGGTCCGCCACCCGTACGCCGGGCACCGCGAAGCGCAGCTCGGCGTCCCAGGGCGCGAGCTCGGGGCGGAGCTTGAGGGCGCTCTGGGAGATGAAACCGAGCCCCCGCCACTCGAAGTGGGGTCGCAGCTCGAACACCTCGGCCAGCATCTTCAGGGCTCGGGGGTTGCCCTCGTCGCGGACGATCCGGGTGTACTGGTTCTCGACCTGGCACCGCCCCTCGCGGATCTGGGTGAGCAGCATGACGATGGCCTGGAGGATGTCGAGCGGCTCGAAGCCCGCGGTGACCAGCGGCTTGCCGTACTGGGCGGGCACGAACCGGTAGGGGTGGTTGCCCACCACGGTGGAGACGTGACCGGGGCCGAGGAAACCGTCGAGGCGCAGGTCGGGCGACTCGAGGATCGCCTTCAGCGGCGGCACGATGGTGACGTGGTTGCAGAACACGCTGAAGTTGCGCACATCGGCGTCGCGCGCCCGCAGCAGCGTGACCGCGGTGGAGGGGGCGGTGGTCTCGAAGCCCACCGCGAAGAACACCACCTCACGGTCGGGGTGCTCGACGGCGATGCGCAACGCGTCCAGTGGCGAGTACACGAAGCGAACGTCGGCGCCCCGCGCCTTGGCCTCGAGCAGGTTCCCGTGACCGCCGGGCACGCGCATCATGTCGCCGAAGGAGGTGAAGATCACTCCTGGGGTCTCGGCCACGGCGATGGCGTCGTCGACCCGGCCCATCGGGATCACGCACACCGGGCATCCCGGCCCGTGGACCAGCTCGACGTTCTGGGGCAGGACGTGCTCGATGCCGTGGCGGTAGATGGTGTGGGTGTGGCCGCCGCACACCTCCATGAACTTGAAGGAGTCCTCGCCCGCCAGCTCCCGGATGCGCGCCACCAGCACCCGGGCGGCGGCGGGGTCGCGGTACTCGTCGACGAACTTCACCCGGCCTCCCGTTCGGAGACGGTCATCCGCAGCGACGACAGGGCCATGGCCGCCTCTTCCTCTTCGATGCCGAGGCACATGGTTCACATCCTCCGCAGTCGCCGGTACCGGGCGAAGTCCGAAGCGAGCGCACCGCCAAGTATGACCGCCATCAAGACGACGATGGCCAGCAGGGCTGCGGCATAGTCGGCGGCTGGACGCCCCGGGCCGCCGCCACCGCCGCCTGGCCGATGCTGATGCCGCCGTCGTTGGCCGGCACCAGGCGGTGGGTGAGCACCCGGAGCCCGGCGCCGGCCAGAGCCTCCTCCACCACCTCGCTGAGGCGGACGTTCTGGAACACCCCGCCGGTGAGGGCCACGGTGGCGAGGCCGTGCTCCTCGGCGGCGGCGGCACCGAGCACGGCGGCGGCCCGACCGACCGCTTCGTGGATGCCGGCGGCGATCACCGGGACGGGCGTGCCCTTCCCCCGGTCGGCCAGCACGGCGGTCACGAGGGGGACCGGGTCGAGCACGCCGTCGCCCACCTCGACGGGATAGGCGGCCGCCTCGGAGCGGGGCACGGTGCGGGCGGCGGCCTCCAGCTCGATGGCCGCCTGGGCCTCGTAGGAGACGGTGGGGCGTAGGCCGAGGAGGGCGGCGAGCGCGTCGAAGAGACGGCCCATGCTCGTCGTGACCGGTCCGTGGCCCCGGTCGACGAGGTGGCGCACTGCCGCCAAGCGCTCGTCCTCGAACGGCGGATCGACGCCCGCGGCGCGCGCCCACGCCACGCCCATGCGCCAGGGCTCGCGGATGGCGGCCGCCCCGCCGGGCATCGTCACCGGTCGGAGGTGGCCCACCCGCTCGAACCCGTGGAGGTCGGCCACCAGGACCTCGCCGCCCCAGAGGGTGTCGTCCGGTCCGTAGCCCAGGCCGTCGAAGGTGAGGGCCACCACCGGTCCCCGGTGCCCGTGCTCGGCCAGGCACGACGCCGCATGGGCGTGGTGGTGCTGCACGGGGCAGGGCTCGAGGTCCAGCTCGGTGGCGAACTTGGTCGACAGGTACTCCGGGTGCAGGTCGTGGGCGACGACCTCGGGCACGACGGCGTAGAGGTGGCACAGGTGGTCGACCGCCTGCAGGAACGACTGGTAGGTGGCGAGGTGCTCGAGGTCGCCGATGTGGTGGCTGACGATGACCGCCTCCCCGGTGGTGACCGCCACCGTGCTCTTGAGCTCCGCACCGACGGCCAGGATCGGGCGGTTGGCGGATACGGGGAGCGGTTGAGGTTCGGGCGCGTAGCCGCGGGATCGGCGCAGCAGGCGGAGGCCGCCGCCTTCCGGGAGGGCTCGGGCCACCGAGTCGTCACAGCGGATGTGGATCGGGCGGTCGTGGGTCAGGAGGCCGTCGACCATCGGCCCGAGGCGGGCGATGGCGTCGGCGTCGGTGTGGGCGATGGGCTCGTCGCTCAGGTTGGCGCTGGTCATCACGAGCGGACGGCGGAGGCCGGCCATGAGCAGGTGGTGCAGCGGCGAGTACGGCAGGAACACGCCGAGCTCGCCCAGCCCCGGGGCGACCCCCCCGGCGACGGTGGCGCCCGACCGCCGGGGCGCGACCACGATCGGCCGGCGGGGTGACACCAGCGCCGCCCGGGCGGCGGCGCCCAGCTCGCACAGCGCCTCGGCTGCCGCCACGTCGGGCACCATGACCGCGAAGGGCTTGGCGTCGCGGGCCTTTCGCCGGCGCAGCTCGGTCACCGCCGCGTCATCGACGGCATCCACCGCCAGGTGGTATCCCCCGATGCCCTTCACCGCGGCGATCCGGCCCGCCCGCAGCGCCTCCACGGCGGCGTCGAGGGCGGCGTCGCCCTCGGCCTGCGGCCGGCCGTCGGGTGCGCACCACCGCAGGCGCGGCCCGCACGCCGGGCAGGCGTTGGGTTGGGCGTGGAAGCGCCGGTCGGCGGGGTCGTGGTACTCCGCCTCGCAGGCGGCGCACATGGTGAACCCCGCCATCGTGGTCGCCGGGCGGTCGTAGGGCACGGCGGTCACGATCGTGTAGCGGGGACCGCAGTCGGTGCAGTTGGTGAACGGGTATCGGTAGCGCCGGTCGGTGGGGTCGTCCACCTCGGCCAGGCATGCCGCGCAGGTGGCGGTGTCCACCGCCACCGGTGCCACCGGAGGCCCCTCGGCGGTGGTGGTCATGATCTCGAAGCCGGTTCCACCCGCCGGGGGCACCCGGGCGACGTCCACCGCCGTGACGATGGCCAGGGGCGGCGGCACCTCCACCAGCCGGCGGCACAGCTCGGCCACCGCCGCCTCGGCCCCCTCCACCTCCACGACCACGCCCGCGCCGTCGTTGTGGACGAAGCCAACCAGTCCGAGCTCCACCGCGCTGCGGTAGACGAAGGGCCGGAACCCGACACCCTGGACCGTTCCGTGCACGGCGATGCGGCGCCGCGCCACCGGGACCGGCGCGGTCAACAGATCCGGGGAAGAGGGTCACCCACGAGCATGTCGACGATGCGGGTGCCGCCGAAGCTGGTGAGCAGGACCACGATGCGCTCGGGCTCGGACCGGATCTCCCCGATCACGGCGGCGTCGCGGCCGAAGGGGTGGGCGCGCATGGCCGCCAGCGCAGCGTCGGCCTGGTCGGGAGGGACGACTGCCACGACCTTGCCCTCGTTGGCCACGTAGAGGGGGTCGATGCCGAGCAGGTCGCAGGCCCCGGTCACCGCCGGCGCCACCGGCAGGGCCCGCTCGTCGAGCACCACCGCCAGCTCGGTGGAGTGGGCCAGCTCGTTGCACACCGTGCCCACGCCGCCCCGGGTGGGGTCACGCAGCCACCGGGTGCCGGGCGCGGCGGCCAGGAGGTCGGCCACCAGCCCGCCGAGAGGTGCCGTGTCGGAGCGGATGTCGGCCTCCAGGGCGAGGTCGCCGCGGGCCAGCATGACCGCCATGCCGTGATCGGCGATGGTGCCCGACACCAGCACGACGTCGCCGGGGCGGACCAGCTCGGGGCCCAGCACCCGGCCATCGGGTATGACCCCGACACCGGCGGTGGTGACGTACATGCCGTCGGCCGCGCCGCGGTTCACCACCTTGGTGTCGCCGGTGACGATGGCCACCTCGGCGGCGGCCGCCGCCGAGGCCATGTCGGCCACGATGTCGCGCAGCTCGGCCATGGGGAAGCCCTCCTCCAGCACGAACGCAGAGGACAACCAGGCCGGCCGGGCGCCGAGCATGGCGAGGTCGTTGACGGTGCCGTGCACCGCCAGGTGGCCGATCGAGCCGCCCGGGAACGTGCGGGGCGCCACCACGAAGGAGTCGGTGCTGAACGCCAGCCGGCTCGTGCCCACCTGGATGGTGGCCCCGTCGGCCAGTTCCGAGAGGGGCTCGTTGGCGAAGGCGTCGAGGAAGAGCGCGTCCACCAGGGCGGCCGACGCCTTGCCGCCGGCGCCGTGGGCCAGGGTGACCACCTCGTCGGTGAGGCGTGGCCTCCGGCGGCGGAAGGCCTCGATGCGCTCGAGCACCGCCGACTCTCGCCCGTCGCGGGCGCTGGTGACGGTCATGTCACCCCGAGCTCGGGCCCGTCGAGAGCCTGTTGCACGCCTCGCCAGAGGTCGACCATTACCGCCGCCTGGGTCTCCTGGATCCGGTGAACGCTGTCGGACCGGACCACGATGCAGTGGTCGAGGTCGCCCGACGCCGCCATGCGGCCCCCGTCGTAGCCGGCCGAGCCGACGGCGAGCACGCCGCGCCGCCGTGCCTCTGCCAACGCGATCAGCAGGTTCTCGGAGTTGCCGCTGGTCGACAAGGCGAGGGCCATGTCGCCGGGGCGGGCGGCGGCGATGAGCTGGCGGGCGAAGACGAGGTCGAAGCCCACGTCGTTGCCCAGCGCGGTCAGTACCGCCTCGTCGGCCGCCAGCGAACGGGCCGGCAGGACCCGGCCCGTCGGGGGCGAGACGAACAGCGCGGCCACGCCGGCGGCGTCGGTGGCGCTGCCGCCGTTGCCGAAGGTGAACAGCCGCCCGCCCCGGGCGAAGCGCTCGGCCATGGCCTCGACGGCGGCGGCGAGGTCGGCCGAGGCGTCGGTGCGGGTGGCCGCCCGCAGCTGCATGCTCTCGCCCGCCTTCGCCTCCGCCGACCGGGAAAGGTCGGCGAGGAGGCTCGGTCCGTCCCGCTCGTCGCCCTCGATGAAGGGGTAGAGGAAGTCGGTCATGGCCCACCCTCGACGAGCGTGATGGCGGTGCCGGCGTGCACCAGGAGCAGGTCGCCCCGGTGCACGTCGCCCACCATGGTGGTGTCGATGTCCTCGATCCCGGCGGCGGTGCGGACCGTGGCACCGTCGCTCGCGGGGGCCAGCACCTCGGCCAGGCGGCCCTCGTCCGAGCAGGTGATGCAGGTCGTGGCCTCCTCGCACGCTCCGTCGGCGCCGAGCAGCCCGGGGTGCTCGAAGCACACGTGGGTCAGTTCCCACAGGAGGTGGTAGAGGAGGACGAGGCGGCCGTCGTGGACGGCCAGCTCGGTCTCGTCGGCCAGCCACAGGACATGGTCGGCGGCACCCGCCGGCGGCCGTCCCCCGGCGCCCATCCAGACGGTCGTGGCGCCCCAGGCCGGGGCCCGGCGCAGCACGTCGCTCACGCCCGCCGCGGCCGCGCCGCCGCCCCCCACGAGGACGACGTCGCCACTGGCCACGAGGGGACGGAGCTGGTCGGCGCCGCCGTCGCCGGGGGTGGCGATGGCCACTGCCGGTAGGGCCCGCTTGCCGACGATCACCGGATGGACGAACTCGACGGCCACGTGCTGCGCGTGCTCGGGGTGCTCGGGTGACCAGCACCAGAGGGTGGCACCGGCGGCGAACCGGCGGGCCATGGCCAGCGATGTGGACGCCAGGTCCGAGGCAAGGGAGCCGAGCGTCTGCGTCGCACCCGGTTCGGCCATCGTCCCCCTCCTCGGTCGCGAGTGGAGACCAGGGTCGGGAGCGTACCGCTTGACTCGCCCCACGACTCGGGCTACGGCGGGTGGTCGTCAAGCATGGGCCGGCAAGGCCGCCTGCACCGCCTCGGCCACAGTGCGCCCCAAGGCCTCCATCGGCTCCACCCGCCGGGCGGCCCGGCTGAGCAGGAAGCCCCCCTCCAGGGCGGCCACGAAGAGCACGGCCAGCTCCCGGGCCCGCTCCGGGGCGATCCCCTCGCCGGCGAACCGCGCCGTCAGGCCGTCGAGCCACGACTCGAAGATCTCGGCGGTGACCTCGCGCAGCGGCTCGTTGGTGCTGGCGACCTCCAGGGCGACCGTCGCGATCGGGCAGGCGTCGGCGTACCCGGTGGCCTCGAGGGTGTGAGCGGCGGCGGCGAAGGCGTCGCCGACCGCGGTCACCACGTCGGGGGAAGCGTCGAGGACGGCGGCGACGAGCTGGGCGTAGCCGGCGCCCGCCCACCGCAGGGCCTCCGCCGCCAGCTCCACCTTGCCCCCCGGGAAGAAGTGGTAGAGCGAGCCGAAGGGAGCGCGGCTCTCGACGGTGATCTGCTTCAGGCCGGAGCCGGCGTAGCCCTGGCGCATGAACGAGGTCGCCGCCGCTTCCACCAGCCGTTCCCGAGTGCCCACCGCCACCTTGCCTTCCCGCCGCCCCCGAGTAGAGTGGCCGCTCTAGTAGAGCGATCACTCTAGCCCCGGAGCCGCCATGCGCCCCGCCGCCGTCCTCCCCCGCCCAACCGTCGGCGCCGTGGCTGACCATCGCCTGCTGGAGGTGGCCGCCACCTTCTTCGCTCTCGCCGTGCTGATCCACAACACCGACCACCTTCGCCGCGGCGGTGACTCCGTCACGGCCGACGTGTTCTGGCTCGGCACGGCCGCCATCGCCATCGAGGTGGGCGTGGTCGTCCTCGTCTTCCTGCGCCATCCCTCGGCCCCGCTCGCCGCCGTGGCCGCGGGCTTCCCCCTGGCCCTCGGCTACCTCTTCGTGCACTTCACGCCGGAGCGGACGTGGCTCAGCGACTCGTTCCCCGGCGGCGACGTGAGCGCGCTGTCCTGGTTCGCCGCCTCCCTGGAGACGGTGGCCGCGCTGGTGCTCGGCGTGGCCGGCGTGGTCGTGCTCCGCCGCCGGGGGGTCGCCGTCGCGTCGGGGACCGGGAGCACGCCTCTCGCCGCCGGAGTCCGTCACCCCGTGGTGGTGGTGATGGCCCTCGGCAACCTGGCCATCCTGGCGGGGGCGCTCCTCACCCGCTGATGGGGGTCGACGCCACCCGGGCCGGCGGCGAGGGAGACTCCTCGGGTGAGCACCGCCGGCGCCGACGACATCACCCTCGAGCTCGACGGCCGTGACGTCGTCATCTCGAGCCCGGGCAAGGTCTTCTTCCCCGAGCGGGGAGAGACCAAGCTCGACCTGATCGAGTTCTACCGGGCCGTGCGCGACCCGCTCATGGCGGCCATGGGCGGCCGGCCCGTTCTGCTTCAGCGCTTCCCGGAGGGGGCGGGCGGCAGCTCCTTTTTCCAGAAGCGGGTCAGCCGGGGTTCGACGCCGTGGCTGGAGACGACCGTGGTCAGCACCCCGAACGGCACCACCTCGGACGCGCTGGTGGCCGCCGACCTCGCCCACGTGGCGTGGGCCGTGAACAAGGCCTGCCTCGGTTTCCACGTGTGGCCGACCCGCGCCGACGACCCCGAACACGCCGACGAGCTGCGCATCGACCTCGACCCGACACCCGGAGTCGACTTCCCCATGGTGCGCGAGGCCGCCCACCTCGTCCGTCAGCTCCTGGCCGAGCTCGGCCTCACCGGCTGGCCCAAGACCACCGGCAACCGGGGCATCCACGTCTACCTTCGGCTGGAGCCCCGCTGGGACAGCTACGCCGTGCGGTCCGCCGCTGTCGCCCTGGCCCGTGAGCTGGAGCGGCGCCACCCGGACCTGGTGACGGCGGCGTGGTGGAAGGAGGAGCGGGGCCGGCGGGTGTTCGTGGACTTCAACCAGAACGCTCCCCACAAGACGGTGTTCGGCGCCTGGTGCGTGCGGGCCCGTCCGGGGGCGCAGGTGTCCACGCCGTTCCACTGGGACGAGCTCGACGAGGGGTTCCACCCCGACGCCCTCACCATGGCGGTCGTCGCCGAACGGGTCGCCACCCAGGGCGATCCGTGGGCGGAGATGTACGAGCGGCCCCAGTCGCTGGAACCGCTGCTCGCCCTCCACGAGCAGGACATGGCGGCGGGCCTGATGGACGCCCCGTGGCCGCCGGTGTACCCGAAGCAGCCCAACGAGCCGCCCCGGGTGGCGCCGTCACGGGCCAAGAAGCCGGCACCCTGACCCGGCCCGGGCCCGACGACGTACGGTCGTGCCAACCGCAGGAAGGGAGCACCCATGACAGAGGCACCACGGCCCGAGGACAGGTTCAGCTTCGGGCTCTGGACCGTCGGATGGCTGGCCCGGGACCCGTTCGGCGACCCTACGAGGGCGGCGCTGGACCCGGTGGAGGTGGTCGGCACCCTGGCCGAGCTCGGGGCGTACGGCGTCACGTTCCACGACGACGACGTCGTCCCGTTCCAGGCCGGTCCCGCGGAGCGCGAGCGGGGGCTGAAGCGCTTCCGTGAGGCCCTCGACCGGGCCGGGATGGTCGTGCCGATGGTGACGACCAACCTGTTCACCCACCCGGTGTTCAAGGAGGGGGCGTTCACGGCCAACGACCGGGAGGTCCGCCGCTTCGCCCTCCGGAAGGTGATGCGCAACCTCGACCTGGCCGCCGAGCTCGGCGCCGCCACCTACGTCTTCTGGGGGGGCCGGGAGGGTTCCGAGGTGGACGTGGCCAAGGACCTGCGCGCCGCGCTCGACCGTTACCGAGAGGCGATCGACACCCTCGCCCAGTACGTCGAGGACCGCGGCTACGGGATCCGCTTCGCCCTGGAGCCGAAGCCCAACGAGCCGCGGGGCGACATCTTCCTGCCGACCGTCGGCCACGCCCTCGCCTTCATCACGAGCCTCGAGCACGAGGCGATGGTGGGGGTGAACCCCGAGGTCGGCCACGAGCAGATGTCGAACCTCAACTTCGCCCACGCGGTGGCGCAGGCGCTCTGGCACGACAAGCTCTTCCACATCGACCTGAACGGCCAGCACGGCCCCAAGTTCGACCAGGACCTCGTCTTCGGCCACGGTGACCTCCTCAACGCGTTCACGCTGGTCGACCTGCTCGAGCACGGCGGCCCCGACGGCGGACCCGCCTACGACGGGCCCCGGCACTTCGACTACAAGCCGCACCGGTCGGAGGCGATGGACGGCGTGTGGGCGTCCGCCGCGGCCAACATGCGCACCTACCTGCTCCTGAAGGAACGGGCCCAGGCGTTCCGGCAGGACCCCGAGGTGCAGGAGGCGTTGGCGGCGGCGGGCGTCCCCGATCTCGCCCAGCCGACCCTGGCGCCGGGCGAGAGCCACGATGCGTTGGTCGCCGACGTGACGTCGTTCGAGGACTTCGACGCCGACGCCAAGGGGAAGCGGAGCCACGGCGCGGCACGGCTCGACCAGCTCTTGCGGTCGAGCACATGGGCGCTCGGTAGACGCGGCGACGCGGGTCGCCGCCTCGCGGTACCGGGCGCGCACCTCGGCGACCGGACGGCCCGGGATCCGCGCCGCGGTAGACCGGGCCCAGTCGGGGCGGTGCCCCCCGTGGGCCACGGCCGCCTGCCACGCCGCGCCGAGGGCCACGTGCTCCCCCGGCGCCGGCACCTCGACGTCGACGCCGAACACCCGCCCGGCGATCTCCTGCACCGCCGGCGACTGCGCTCCGCCGCCGGTGAGGAGGATCCGACCCACCTCCACTCCCTGGGCGGCGAGGGCGTCGACCCCGTCGGCCAGCCCGCAGAGCAGGCCCTCGATCACGGCACGGGCCAGGTTCTGGGGGGTGGTGTTGGCCAGCGACATCCCTACGAGCTCACCCCGCGCCTCCGGCAGGTTGGGCGTGCGCTCACCGCTGAAGTAGGGCACCACGACGAGCCCCTCGGCGCCCGGCGGAGCGGCCAGGGCGAGATCGGACAGGCGGGCGAGGTCGCACCCGAGCAGCGACGCGACGGACGCCAGCACCGGGGCCCCGTTGAGCGTGCAGGCGAGGGGGAGGAAGGCGCCTGTGCCGTCGGCGAAGCCGGCGACCGTGCCCGAGGGATCGGCGGCCGGAGTCGCCGACACCGCGCTCACCACGCCGGAGGTCCCGATCGAGACGATCACGTCGCCCGGGCCGGCACCGAGGCCGAGCGCGGCCCCCATGTTGTCGCCGGTACCGGCGGACACGGCCACGCCCGGCCGGGCCTCGCCCGCGAGCGCGAAGGGCGCGAGCACCTCGGGCACCTCCAGCACGCGCCCGAACGCCTGCTCGAGCAGATCGAGCCGGTACGCGCCCCCGAGGGGCGACCAGTACCCGGTGCCGCTGGCGTCGCCGCGGTCGGTGACCAGCGAGGTGAGCGAGGATGCGCCCGTCAGCCGCCAGGTCAGCCAGTCGTGGGGCAGGCACACCGCCGCCACCCGGGCCGCGACCTCGGGCTCGGCCTCGGCCAGCCAGCGGAGCTTGGTGACGGTGAAGGAGGCGACGGGAACCGAGCCGGTCAAACGAGCCCACGTCTCCGCCCCGACCTCGGCGACCAGGTCGGCGGCCGCGCCCGCCGACCGGGTGTCGTTCCACAGCAGGGCCGAGCGCACCACCGCCCCGTCCTCGTCGAGGGCCACCAAGCCGTGCTGCTGCGCGGCGACTCCGAGGGCCACGACGTCGTCGTCGAGGCCGCCGGCCTCCCCGAGGGCCTGGTCGAGCGCCGCCTCCCACGCGCGGGGATCGACCTCGGTGCCCTCCGGGTGGGGAGCCGAGGCCCGCCGGACGACGCGGCCCGACTCCGAATCGCACACCACGACCTTGCAGGACTGGGTGGAGGAATCGATCCCGGTGACCAGCGACGCGTTCACCGCCGGAGGGGCACGAGGATGGCGTCGGGATCGTGGGCGTGCGCGCTCACCTCCAGCACGATGTCGTCGGGCGCCGGGAGCATGCGCCGGCGGGCCTCCGAGTCCCACACCGCCAATGGCGTGAACGACACCTCGACCGTGGTGGAGGCGCGGTGCCCGGCGGCGACCTCGATCCCGGCGAAGCCGACCAGCATCAGCTCGCCGGCGTAGGGACCCGACCGGCAGCGGCCGTACACCTGGACCACGTGGCGCCCGTCGCGATCGCCGCGGTTGGACACCGTCACGGCCATGCGCACGCCGTCGACCCCGATCGTGCCGGGGGTGGCGTCGTCGATCGTGAAGGTGGTGTAGGACCGGCCGAACCCGTGCGGGAAGGCCGGGGCGACGCCGAGGTGGTCGAGCAGGCGCTGTCCGTGGAGGCGGTCGTAGGTGATGGCGGTGGCGTCGCGGTCGAAGGCCGGGAGGTGGTCGGCCGAGGTGGGGATGCTGAATGGAAGGCGCCCGGCCGGGTTCTGCGCGCCGGTGAGGACATCCGCCAGCGCGTGGCCGCCCTCCATGCCGGCGTACCACATCAGCAGCACGGCGGGGACGCTGCCCCGCCAGGCCTCGGTGACCACCGCCCCCGCCGCCACCAGGGCGACCACGGTGCGGGGGTTGGCTCGGCCGACCGCCCGGATGATCGCCTCGTCCACCGGGCGCAGCGACAGCGACTGCCGGTCACCACCGGCGCCGGCGGTCATGACCGCGCCCGAGAGATCGAGGGCACCGGCATCTTCGGGAAGCGGGGGGAACAGGGCCAACAGCTCCGGGCGGGACATCGTGTCGGAGCCCACGTACTCGCCTTCGTCGTCGGCGTCGTACCCCGCGACCACGATCGCCACCTCGGCGGCGGCCGCGGCCGCCGCCGCCCTGGCCGGGTCGTCGTCGGTGACCACGTGGATCTCCGCGTCGGGGAAGGCGGCGCTGATCCCCTCGAGCGGCGTGGTGGAACTGGGTGGGCGGACGTTCGACGATCCGCCGTCGCCCTGGTTGGCCTGGTCGGCCAGGCGACCGATCACCGCTATCGAGGCGACGGCGTCGGGGGCCAGCGGCAACAGGGGAGCCCCGTCCACCGGTTCGTTCTCGAGCAGGACCATCGCCCGGGCGGCCACCCGGCGAGCCAGCGCCCGGGCGTCCGGGGCGGCCATGGCCTCGGCGCCCACCGCCGCCGTTTCCCGGGTGGCCGCCGAGCGCAGCTGCGTGGCCAGGATGCGGGTGCCCGCCCGCTCGACCGCGGCCCAGCTCGTCTCGCCCGCCGAGAGCTGCCGGCGCAGGTGGGCCGCCCGCTGCTGGCGGAACGGCTCCTCGATGTCCATCCCCGCGTTCAGGGCCGCCGCCCCGTCCCGCATGCCCCAGACGAAGTCGGTGACGGTGATCCCGTCCCAACCCCACTGGTCGCGCAGGATGCCGGTGAGCAGGTACTCGTTCTGCCCGGCCCACTCACCGTTGACCGAGTTGTAGGCCCCCATGACGGCGGCGACGCCCTCGTCGACCACCCGCTTGAAGTGAGGGAGGTAGACGTCGTGGAGCGCTGCCTCGTCGATGGTGACATCGACGGTGAAGCGGGCGTTCTCCATGCTGTTGAGGGCGTAGTGCTTGGCGCAGGCCATCACGTACCGCTGGGCCCCGCGTGTCAGCGCCGCCCCGAGCTCGCCCAGGTGGTACGGGTCGTCGCCGTAGGTCTCCTGGGCCCGTCCCCACGCGGGATGGCGGGGCAGGTTGATGCACACCCCGCCGAAGAAGTTCCCGCCCTGGGCCCGGATCTCCCGCCCTATGACCGCGCCGACCTCCTCCTCGAGCGCGATGTCCCAGGTGGCGCCGCGGGCCATGGACACCGGGAACGCCGTCCCGTTCCCCGCCACGCACCCCCGGGGGCCGTCGACGAAGCGGATCCCGGGGATGCCGAGACCTTCGACGGCGCCGTGCACGTAAGGGCGGACGTTGTAGCCCTCGGTCAGCATGGCCACGAGCCCCTCCCAGAAGGGGGTGTCGCCGTCGAGCAGCCAGAGCCGTTCGTCGTCGTCGAGCCGGTCGTAGATCGCCTTGGCCGCTCGCTCAGGCGCCTCACCGGCCCGGACGGCGGCGACGGCATGATCGAAGGTCACGTCACCCCCGTCGCCCATCCAACCCTCCCCTCGCGGACCGGCGAACGCTAACGAATGGCGAGCGATGAGTTCGCCGCCCGGCTCCCGTCGTGATCACCGATGGACATGCAGGGAAACTCGTGCTCGACAACGCCGAAGTAGCCTGCCGCCCGGTGTCTGGCACGCCGGTGATCGAGGAGGAGCTCGAGCTCCACCGGCGCGAGCTGACGGCGTACTGCTACCGGATGCTCGGCTCGGGCTTCGAGGCCGAGGACGCCGTCCAGGAGACCCTCGTCCGGGCGTGGAAGAACTTCGATTCATTCGAGGGGCGCTCGGCCCTGCGGTCGTGGCTGTACCGCATCGCCACCAACGTCTGCCTCGACATGCACCGTGGGCCGCAGCGGCGGGCCCGCCCGATGGATCTCGGACCCTCCTCGTCGGCCGAGACGCCGCTCGGGCCGATGGTCGGTGAGCATGCGTGGGTCACGCCCATCGCCGACGCCCGGGTGCTGCCCGCCGATGGCGACCCCGCCGAGCTGGCCGCGGCGCGGGAGTCGATCCGCCTCGCCTTCGTGGCCGCCCTGCAGCACCTGCCGCCGAAGCAGCGGGCCGTGCTGATCCTGCGGGAGGTGCTGCGCTGGCAGGCGAGCGAGGTGGCCGAGCTGCTCGACACGTCGGTGGCTTCGGTGAACAGCGCGTTGCAGCGGGCCCGGGCCACGCTCGCCGAGCGGGACCTGGAGGCGTCGGCGCCGGACTCACCCGACGACCCCGAGCACCAGGCGCTGCTCGCCCGCTACGTCGAGGCCTTCGAGCGCTACGACATCTCGGCGCTGGTGTCGCTGCTCTCGGAGGACGCCAAGTTCACGATGCCTCCGTTCGAGCTGTGGCTCGAGGGCATCGAGGACATCGGGAAGTGGTACGTCGGCCAGGGCAGGGGTTGCCAGGGCGCCCGGCTGGTGGCGACCAGAGCGAACGGTGTCCCGGCCTTCGGCTTGTACAAGGTCGCCGAGCCCGGCGTGTGGCTGCCGTTCAACGTCCACCTCGTGGACACCGAGGACGGGCGGATCGTCGGCCTCCACCACTTCCTCTTCCCCGAGCTCTTCGCCGCCTTCGACCTGCCTCCCCGCCTCGAGGCGTAGCCGTCCGGCCCACGCGCGACGTGGCCGCCGAGCCGCCGCGCCGTGCTGACCGGTCGCCTCGCCTGTCGGCTCGGCCCTTAGGACGTGCGCGGAAAGGTCGAGCCGTCGTCCGGGCAAGCGGTGCGGCTGCGCCGCAACAGGCGCTGTGCTGGTGGGTCGCCTCGCCTATCGGCTCGGCTCCTTTAGGCCAACAGCCGCTGCATGGCCAGCGCGAGCACGTCGGCCCGGCTGCGCGTGCCGTGATCGGCGGCCATGAACGGGCTGCCGACGTACAGCGCCATGGCGATCATGCCGCGGGCTTCGACATCGGCTTCGTCGGGGCAGAAGGCACCGAACAGCGAGCGCATGTACTCCAGTCGCCGGTTGTCGGCGCGGCGGAGGCGGTCGGCGACCTTCGGCTCCCGCCGGGCCCAGTCGCGGACGGCGAGGTCGATCCTCAGCAGCTCGCGACTCGAGGAGGCCAGGGCGAACAGCCGCCGCAGCCTGGCTCGTGCGTCCCCACCCTTGGACTCGACGCCCGCGATCACGTCGTCGACGAGCAACCGCTCCCACGTGTCGAGCATCTCCTCGAGCAGGGCCCCCCGATCGTCGAAGTGCCAGTAGAAGCCGCCCTTGGTCACGCCGAGCGCCCGCGCCAACGCCTCGATCCGGACGGCGTCCGGACCGCCGGCCGCCAGGGCCCGCAGCCCCTCGTCGATCCACCGGCTCCGGGGGGTGCGAGTGACGGCCATGGGCCATCTGTACCGCATACGGCTCCGAATGGACGCGTCCCCTCCGACGTGCCTACCGTTGACCATACGTCACCGTATGGATGGAGACCCGACGATGAGGCTCCCGAGCACCGCCCACACCGACCGGCCGTGGCGGATCCACGAGCTCACCGGCGACTTCCGGCTCGAGGACGTGTGGGCACTGGCGACGCCGGGCGGTCCCGAGGACTTCCCCCGACTGGTGGAGGGGTTCGCCGCGGGCGACCCCTCACGCGATGGCTCGCCCGTGGTCCGAGCCCTCTTCGCCATCCGGTGGAAGATCGGGGAACTGCTGGGTTGGGACGACCCGGAGGACGGCCTCGCCTCCCGGGTCCCGACGCTCCGCGACCGGCTGCCGGAGGATCTGCGGGACGGGCCCACCGGGCCCGACTTCGGCGCGCTGCCGTTCGTCCCGCTGTACCTGCTCGACGACGAGTTCGCCGCGGAGATCGCCAACCGGACCATGCACGGGATCCTTCACCTCGGTTGGGTGCCCGACGGCGAGGGCGGCTACCGGGGCCAGATGGCGGTCCTGGTGAAGCCGAACGGACTGCCGGGGACCGTATACATGGCCGCCATCAAGCCGTTCCGTCATCTGCTCGTGTACCCGCCGATGCTGCGCCGGATCGGCCGGAACTGGCGGGAAGGCACCCGCGAGGCCTCCCGGCCCGGCCCGACGCGCTAACCCTTCCCCCCGGCCAGCACCGCGTCGAAGGGTTCCCCCGTTTCGGCCCGCACCTGCACCGGACCCCTCCCCCGGTGCCAGCTTGGCAGCCACCTCGTGGTCGACGAGGGCGCCGGGGTCGACGCCTCGGCCGGCGGCGAGACATCAGCCGGTAGCGGCAAGTCCCGGCCCCGTTGAGTAAGGTGACACGAACGTCAGAAAACAACGGGGCGATGAAGTTGTCGAAGGCGAACGGGAGAACCGACGGCAGTGCCTGAGAGATCCGCCGCGCCGCCGCTCACGGAGCGGGCCGCCCCCACCGACGAGCAGGTCGAGATCGAGCCGTGGCACGCGGTGTGGTCGGAGACGGGCTCCTGGCCCGGCCAGCCCGAGCGCCACGACGAGCTTCGCCGGCGGATCGGCGCCTCCATCGGGGACCGGGTGTTCATCGCCCCGTCCGCCAACGTGGTGTGCGAGTCGTTGTCGATCGGCGACCGCTCCTACGTGGCGGCCGGGTGCCAGCTGCGAGATCGCATCCGCATCGGCGAGGACTGTTCGCTCAACCCCCACGTCACCATGGCCGGCTCGGTCACCCTCGGGCACGGCGTTCGGGTGGCATCCCATGTCGCCTTCTACGGCTTCAACCACGTCTTCACCGACCTCGACGCACCGATCTGGATGCAGGGCCTTACCGAGGAGGGCATCGTCGTCGAAGACGACGTGTGGGTGGGCACCCACGTCGTCGTGTGCGACGGCGTCACCGTCGGAGCCCACAGCGTCCTCGCCGCCGGCGCGGTGGTCACGCGCGACGTGCCCCCGTACAGCATGGTCGGCGGAGTGCCGGCCCGGGTGATCCGTGACCGGCGTGACCCCGCACCTTCACCACGCGCCCCCCGCGACCCGCTGGCCCGCTTCGACGAGCGCGTGCGCCGCCAATGGGCCGACGTGGTGGAGAGGTGCCGGGTCGACTTGCCGCTCGGCACCTACGTGGACTCGCCGGGCGCGCCCCTCACCCAACGAGCGGTGTGCGATGCCGTCGAGCTGGCGGCGGCGTTCGGCGGGGTGACCGGCCTGCAGGCCGCGATCGGCGCCGACGCCCTGGTCGAGCGCCTGCAGGCGACACAGGATCCGGTCACCGGGCTGTTCCTCGACCCAGCGGAGGGGTGCCCGCCGGACCCGCTCCAGTGGCAGATCGGCAAGGAGTACCACCACTACGGCGTGCTTTCGGTGGGCTACGCCCTCGAGTGCCTCGGCGCCGGCCCCGCCCGGCCGGTCCACTGCGTCGAGGACCTGCCCGACGAGGACCTGCTGGCCCGGCTCGACGCCCTGCCGTGGCGCGAGCTGGCCTGGCCGGCCGGTTCGTGGGTCGACTTCTGGGGGACGGCCGTGTACCTGAACCGGCGCCATCACCACAGCAACAAGGGGCTCGAGACGCTGCTCGGGTGGCTGCTCACGCGCCTCGACCGGCGCACCGGCCTCTGGGGCGGTCCCCACCCGGACTGGGGGTGGCTGATGCCGGTGAACGGCTTCTACCGGCTCACCCGCGGCACGTTCGCGCAGTTCGGCCTTCCACTGCCGGAGCCCGAGGCCACCATCGACTCGGTGGTGGCCCACTGCCGCGCCAACGGCTGGTTCGCGGAACGCAACCGCACGGCGTGCAACGTGCTCGACGTCGTGCACCCCCTCTGGCTGGCCGGGCGGCAGACCGACTACCGCCGACCCGAGCTGGTTGACCAGCTGGCCGCGCTACTGGCCCGCACCACCGAGCACTGGGTCGACGGCGAGGGCTTCGCCTTTGAGGCCGGTCGCCCCACCGGCCTCCAGGGCAGCGAGATGTGGCTCTCGATCGTGTACCTCCTCGCCGACCACCTCGGTGAGGCCGACGGCCTGGCGTGGCGCCCACGGGGCGTGCACCGGTTGCCGCCGGCGGCCTCGCTCGCCATCCCCCTCTCGGGGTCGGCGTGATCGGTGGGCCGGCTCGCCGCCGGTCGCCAGGGTCGAAGCGGTCCCAGCCGCGGGTGGCCCCGCTCATCGCGGTCATCGCCGTGTTTGCGGCGCTCGTGCTGCCCGCCGAGGGCGCCGAGCGGCCGGGGGCCGCCGGCGACGCGGTGGGTGAGGCGAACCGGTGCGTCGAGCGAGCCGAGGTGAAGGGGGCGACCGTCGCGTGGGACAGGATCAAGAACCCGATCCTGAGCTACCCCGACGCGGCGGTGAAGGACATGTCGGTGCGGCTCGCCGACGGGCGGTGGCGCATCCTGTTCAGCTTCGCACGGGGCCCCGAGGGCCGTTTCGACATGGGCGTGGTCAGCAGCTCCGATCTCGACTCCTTCTCCAAGCCGGAGGTCGTGCCGGCGCTGGCCTCGCCGGAGATCACCCGCCGGTCCGACGGCACCTGGATCATCGCCGCCCAGCAGTACGACCAGCCCAAGCTGGCCCGGCTACGAGTGCTGACGTCGCCCGACCTGGAGACGTTCTCCGATCGGAAGCCGCTGGCGGTGGAGCTGGGACCGGATCTCCAAGAGCCGAAGCAGCGGATGATCGACGCCGCTCTCGCCCACACCGACGCCGGGCTGTTCCTCGCCTACAAAGAGGGCTACATCGTCGGGACGTCGCCCCGCATCGCCCATTCGCCGTCGGGCTCGCTGCAAGGGCCGTGGACCGTCATCGGCCGGCCCGACGTCGGGTTGTTCGAGAACTACCAGTTCTTCGTGCTCGACGGCACCTGGCACATGCTCGGGACCACGGTGCCGAGCATCGAGGAGCTGGTCAAGCACCTGGACCTGCTCGAAGAAGGGGTGACGGCGCCCGAGAACCCTCCCACCCACCGGCCGGTGCTCTACCGGCTGGCCGGCGATCCCGAGACGCCCGCCGACTGGCTGAAGTGGGAGAAGGTCCGCGAGATCGTCGTGCCCGAAGAGCGGTGGAACACCTTCGCCGAGGACGGCGACTACGAACGGTCCAACTCCGCCCACCTCTGCGACGCACGCGCCCTGGACGGCTACTTCTACCTCTTCTACGCAGGTAGCAACGAGGTCGAGGCGTTTGGGGGGACCGGCCACGCCAAGCTGGGCATAGCCCGCAGCAAGGACCTGAAGACGTGGGAGCTGCCTCCCGGCAAGAAGGCCCCGAAGGTGCCGGCGGCCTCCGCGGAGTCCCGGGCCGGGCCCGCCCAGGATGACAGGAGCTCCACGTCATTGCCTCTAGCGGCGGCGGCCGTGGTCGTCCTCGGCCTGGCCGTCGCCGCCCTCGGCACCGTCGTGATGCGGCGCCGGGCCAACTCGTCCGCCGCCCGGTAGGCCATTCCCGCTGGACAGGTGACGCGCAGCGTGGAGGTACGGTCGCACCACGTCAACGATCCAGCCACCGCGACGCCTGATCGCCTCGAACGTGAGCCCCTACCTGCCCCTCGCCGGGGTGGTGGGTCTGGAGGCCGCGTGGTTGGCCAGTCGAGGCCGGATCACCGGGCCGCTGCTCTGGCTGCCGTTGCTCACCTGCGTGGCGGCCCACGCCGCCCTCGTCGTGCAGGAGCATCGCCGACCCCGACTCGGTGCGCGAGCCGTCGTGGTGGCAGCGGTCGTGGTGGGCCTGGTGGCGGTGGTGGCTCCACCGTTCGGGTCCCGCGACGTGTTCCTGTACGGGATCTACGGCCGGATGGTCGAGCACTACCACGCCAGCCCCTACGTCCACCTGCCGCGGAACTTCCCCGGCGACCCACTGCTCGAGGCCACGTCACCCAAGTGGCATTCGACCCGCTCCAACTACGGGCCGCTGTTCACCGCGGTGTCAGCAGCAGGCGCGTCCGTCTACGGCGCGTCGCCGTGGGCAGCTCGCACCTGGTTCCAGGTGCTCAACCTCCTCGCCCTCCTCGCCATCGTCCTCGCACTGGCCCGGCGCCGGGTCTCGAGCTCCGTCCTCCTGGCGGTCGCCCTCGCCCCGCCTCTCCTCGCCGTCGTCAACAACGCGCACAACGACCTGCTCGTCGGACTGCTGGTGTTGGTCGGCGTGCTGCTCGCCCTGGAAGGGCGAGCTGGTCTGGCCGGGGTCGCGCTGGGCGCGGCGTGCCTGATCAAGGTCTTGGCCCTGCCCCTCGTAGCGGGGGTGGTCGTGGCGTACCTGCTCAAGAAGCGGTGGCGGGCCGCGGCCACGACTGCCGTGGTCACCCTCGGCCTCCTGGTCGTCGGCTATGGCGCCGCGGGCGGCGCCGAGGCGCTGGAACCCCTGGGCCAGCACACGGCCGTCACGACCCGCTTGTCGGTCTGGTACGCCGTCCAGCCCCTGGTTCGAGCGGTCATCGATTCGGACTTCGGGGTCGGGCACATCGGACGGGCGACGATGGTGCAAGTGGCGCTGGCCGCGGCGGTGGCGGTGACCATCGCATTCTGGGTCCGCAACCGCTCAGGCGGAGACCCGGCGGCGGTGATGGTGGCACCGATGGTCGTCACGTTGCTGCTCGCCGCTTACGCGCTCCCGGCCTACGCGGCGATCGCACTTCCGGCGGTGGCGCTCTCCTCCAGCCGCCGGTTCCAGGTGATCGCGTTCTCACATGCCTCGGTCTACCTGGTGGCTTACGTCGCCCCGTTGGGGCACCACCCGGTCCTCGCTCCCCCTTTCGCGTCGGAGGTGCGAAGGGCAGTGCCCTGGATCTGCCTGGCCCTCGCCGTCGCCTTCCTGGCGATCGGCCCTGCTCGTCCCCGCCCGGCCCCGAGCACCGAAGATTCCGCCGTCTGACAACACACAACCGTATGGGAGCTGCCGACGCCGCTTCCCCCCGGCCAGCACCCGACGATGGGCGTTTGCGCCGTTGCTCAGCCCAGCCGGGTCAACACGTTGCGGGTGATCTGCTCGACCTGCCGGTCTCGCCCGGCGAGTCCGTGGGCCCAGTCGGTCGACCCCGACGTGATCACCGTGGCGCCCGCCTCGTTCGTGTAGGCACCGAGCACCGCGTGGCCGTGGCGGATGCGTTCCATCGCTTCTGGCTCGCGCGTCCCGAACACGCGTGACGCGATGTACTCCAGCTCGCTCGGCTCTCCCGGCTTGGGCGGACGAGGCGCGGTCTCGCGCGTGAAGTGCTGGGTCGGGCACGTGCCGAGGATCTCGAAGGTCGGCGGCGTGCCGTCCTCGCCGGTCGGGTACGGCAGGCCGTCGCGGTAGGTGAACACGCACCCGTCGCACTCGTAGCCGACGACGGTGGCGCCGGCCCCGAGCACGTCGCCGTAGCCGAGCCCGGTGCCGTCGAAGATCCAGTGACCGGCGCGGTGCACCGTGTATCCGCCGAGCCCGGCGGTCACGTTGCGGCCGATGCGGTGGTAGCCACCGCGGGTGAACGAAACGCCGGTCATGCGGTTCTCGGGACGATCGACGACCACGTCGGACCAGAACGTCGTCGCCTCCCGCTTGCGGTCGGTGCCCGCCACAGGGTCGTCCTTGAAGAAGCCCTTGTAGCCGACCATCACGTCGCGGTCGTCGCCCTCGATGCGCACCTGCCACAGCGAGGTGTTGCCCGAGAAGAACGCCGCGTTGCCGCCCCGGGCGATGAAGGCCTCGACCGTGTCCCGCATGCCGCGGGACCAGTACTCATCGTGGCCGACCGACAGGTACAGGCTGGCGCCGTCCAGCACCTCGGGGTGCGCCTCCAGATCGGCGTTGGTGCACACACCGAGCTCGAACCCCTCGCGCTCGGCCCACTCGATGAACGGCAGCTCCCAGTCGGGCCAACCCGCCGACCCGGCGTAGCCCGACAGGTGGTTGAGCTGGAGGTAGCCGACGTGGGCGGCGATCTGCGGATCGGGCTCGCCCGTCCCCGTGACCCGACGGCCCTTGCCCGGGGGCTTGTACAGGTAGCCCGCCGCCATCGGCCGCTGCATGGCCACCTGCGTGCCGCCCGTGTAGAGGTTCGGTCCGCCGAAGTCGTTGTAGGCGTGCCACGTGTTGGTCGCCAAGGCGAGCACGACGCGGGCACCGGCCGGCGGGCGTACGACGAAGAAGGCGTGGTCGCGCCGCACCTTGCCATCGACGTCGATCTCCATGACGACCTCGTAGTAACCCGACTTCCACGCCGGGTCGACGTCGAACGTGAGCGCGACCGGCCAGGCGCATCCCCTGGACGAAGCGTCCTTCGGCGTGTCGTGCTCGTCGGCGGCGACCGCGTCGGCGCGGGCGACGACCTCCCGCCGACCGCCGACCCGCGCCACCTCGACCCGCACCGGCCGTCCCCCCGACGACGACATGTGCAGGCCGACCCGCTCGCCCGCGCCCACCGACTGCGGCCAGCAGTACCCCGTCACCACCTCGCGACCCATCGGGCCGACCCTAACGTGACCCCGATCTGCCTCTCGGCGTACGAGTCACGAGACCGGAAACGGTGAGGAGTTGCCCGGTGCGTACGGTAGCCACCTTGAATGAGCGGCTCATCATGTTGTGTTCAGCGGCGGCGCCACTGGTTCGGCCGTTCGGCGAACTCAGCACCGGTAGCGGGCGACCAGCGGCGCGCACTCATCGAGCACGGGCACGACCTCGCCTGCTGCCGCGCTCGGGAGGGGGAGGATGAGTCGCTCCACCCCTGCGTCCGCGTAGCCATCGAGCGTGGCCGAATCTACGAACGGCAGCATGACCGACACGCGGACCGAGTCGGGGTCCCGCCCGGCCGCCTCGAAGGCCCGCTGCAGGGCCGGAAGCATGGCGAGCGTCTTGCCGAAGTGCTCGATGGGCATCCACCCGTCGCAGTACTCCGCGATGTCACCGAAGTTCGCCGCGCTCGCTCGTGATCCCATGAGGATCGGCGGGTGGGGGTGCTGGACGGGTTTGGGCCAGGACCAGGTCGGTTCGAACGCCACGTGCTCGCCGTCGTAGCCCGCTTCGTCAGCCGACCAGATCGCCTTCATCGCCCCGACCTTGTCGCGCAGCACTGCCGCTCGCTCCGGGAAGGCAACGCCGTGGTCTTCGATCTCCTCGGCGTTCCAGCCGTAGCCGATCCCGAACACGAACCGGCCGTGCGACAGGGCGTCGAGGGATGCGACCGCCTTGGCCGTGATGATCGGATCGCGGGCCACGGCCATGCAGATGCCGGTGCCGACGTTGATGGTGCTGGTGACGGCGGCCGCCGCCGCCAAGGCGACGAACGGGTCATAGGTGCGCTTGTAGGTCTCCGGCAGATCGCCGCCGGGCCACGGCGTGCGGCGGCTGACGGGCAGGTGGGTCTTCTCGGGCACGAACAGCGACTCGAAACCCCGTGCCTCGGCTGCCATCGCCAGCTCGACGATCGGCATCGACCAGTCGGTCACGAAGGTCATCACCCCGATCTTCATGTCGGCATCGAGACGTCCGGAGTTGGGGGAAGGCGGCGGGCGATCGCGTCCCGGGCCCGGTCCAGGCCGCCGGCGTCTTCGAGCAGCTGGTTCCAGAAGTTGGCGGCGAGCAGCATGCCGAACAGCTCGAATGCCAGTTGGTCGGGGTCGGTCGAGTCGGGGAGCTCGCCGAGACGAACGGCGAGTCGGACCTCCGAGGCCAGTGCCTTGATCCAGCTCCGCTCGAGGCCGACGAGCACGTCGCGGGCCGGGCCCGGCCGGCCGTCCAGCTCCGTCGCCGCCGCCGAGAAGAAGCACCCGCCCGCGTACGCGGTGGCGATGTGGTCGAGCCAGCGGTGCAACAGCTGTCGGAGCCGCGGCAGGCCGGGCTCGGCGTCGACGGCATCGACCACATCACGCTGGAACCGCTCCGAGGCAGCTCGCAGCATGGCCACTTGAAGCTCAGCCTTCGAGCCGAACAGTCCGGCCACGCCGCTCTTCGACATCTCCACCGTGGACGCGAGGCGGCCCATCGTCAGCCCGTCCAGGCCCTCGACCGAGGCACGGTCGACCGCGGCGGCCAACACCTCGGTTCGGGCACTGCGACGGGGCGACGGAGACGGCGGGCTCATACCGGGCACCCTATACGTACGACCGTGTGCTTGACAACGTACGATCGTACGGTCATGGTGGTCGCCATGGAGCCTCTCGACTCGTTACATCGACTGCGCGGTGTCCTGCGGGCCAACGCCGCCTTCTCCGCGGCGGGAGGCATCGCCGCCCTCGCGGCCTTCGCCCCGATCGACGACGCGCTCGGTACCGGCAACCGCGCGGTGGTGGCTCTGGTCGGCGCCGGGCTCGTCGGCTTCGCCCTCTTCCTCGTCAGGGCGGCCGGCGCCGAGCCGCGGCGCCTGCTGCGAAGCGCGGCGATCGCGACGGCTTCCGACGTCGCGTGGATCGCGACGAGCGCGCTGGTCCTCGGCACGGTCGACCTCAACCGGTCGGGCGTCGCAGCCCTCGCTGCGGTCGCGGTCGTCGTCGCCGGGTTCGCCAGCTCACAGCTCCGCCTTCGCCGGGCCGCCTCGAGGATCGCCGACCTCGACACGCCCGTTCCCGAGCGGATCGACGTCGAGCATCCCGTCGCCGCACCGGCATCGTCGGTGTGGCCGTTGCTGACCGACCACGAGCTGTACGGACGGCTCGCACCGAACCTGTCGCGCGTAGAGGTGCTCGACGGCGAGGGTGAGGGGATGCGACGCCGCTGTACCGACACCAGGGGTCGAGGCTGGGACGAGACCTGCACCATGTGGGAGGAGGGCCACGCCTTCGCCGTCGAGGTCGACACCTCCGACTATCCGTATCCGCTCACGACCATGCGAGGACGTTGGGCCGTCGAACCCCGAGGTGCCGGGTCCGTGATCTCCATGCGCTTCGAGTTCACGCCCCGAGCCGGTCTCGTCGGCGGGGTGTTCGCCATCGCCATGCTGGGCGCGTTCCGGCCAGTCCTGCACCGGATCGTGCGCGGCTGGGAACGCCAGCTCGCGAACACAGGGGCGACCGCCGACAGTGGTACCGCCAGTCCCGCGCCCCGGGTCCAGTTGCCCTGAATCGGCCCTGGCCGGCGCCGCCTGCTGTCGACCACTTGTCCCACACCGGCCACCCGATCCACCCTCCACCCCCGGGAACCACGACCAGGTGCTCGTCCTTCTCCGCCAGGCGCTCGCCGCATGGAACCGGCTCAGCTCCAGGCGGGCAGCCCGGGAGATCAGCGGTGCGGGGTGACGAGGGCCTTGTCGCCGGTCGTCACTTTGGCGTACCGCTTCACGTGGTCGGGATCGACCGCGTCCTCGAGCGACAGCCGCATCCCGTAGCGACTGGCGAAGGTCGTGGTGATCTCGTCGGCTACACGTCGCCGAAGGCGTTCGGCGCCCTCGCTGCCGAGCTTCGCCAGGAACGGGGTGAGGAGCCACCCGCCGATCGACCAGGCCATGCCGAAGTCCCGGTGCAGCGTGGTCGGGCTCCGATCGAGCCCGCCGTAGATGTACACCTGCTTGAACGTGTCGGAGCCGTAACGGCTGAACTGGCTCGCCTGCTCGCTCGCCACCTTCTCCATCCTCGACAGCAGGGTCCCGGCGAGCTCCCCACCGCCGATCGCATCGAAGGCGATCGTGGCCCCCGTAGCCCGGAGGGCAGCGGTGAGATCCTCGACGAAGGAGTCGGCGCTCGAGTCACAGACGTGCTCGGCCCCCTGGCTGCGGAGCAGCTCGACCTGCTCCGGCCGGCGCACGATGTTGACCAGGCCCACGCCGTCGGCGAGGCAGATCCGGTGCAACATCAGCCCGAGGTTGGAGGCACCGACGGTGTGGAGGAGCGCAGTGTGACCCTCCGCCCGCATCGTCTCCACCCCTGGATGCATCCGGACATTCGGAGGCCGCGGCGTCACGATCGTGCGGTCGGAGCGAAGTGCGCCAGTAGCGGCCGCGACGGATGATCAGGATGGAAGCGCGCCCTCGAGCACGGGCGCGCCGTTGCGGGACGGGTCGCTGTCATCGGGCTCGATCGTCACACCGATGCGGGCATAGCGTCCCACCTCGCCTGCGGCGGTCAGATCGACGCGGACCTTCCCGTCGGGCGTAGGGCGGAAGGTTCCGGCGCTGACTCGGCCATCGTCGTGGACCAACCAGAGCTCGTAGGTCTCCCGTCCGCTTGGTGAGTCCAAACCTTCGACATCGAGCTCGATGCGGATGGAACCGTCTCCCTGACGGAGCTGGGCTCGACCCGAGGGTCCCCCGTCCACGGGGCGGAGCGTGACGGCCACATCGTCGCCGCTGTCGCCGGCCCGCAGGACCCCGATCCCGCCACCGATCGCAGCTGCGAGCAGGAGCACGGCCGCCGCGGCGACCAATGCGACCAGCGCTCGCGATGTCCGTCGCCGAGGGTGCACACCTTCAGCCCCGGCGCGGAGGACCTGTCGCCTAAGCGACGACGGCGGTGCCGGGCGCCCAAGGGATGAATCGGCCAAGGGTAGGAGGTCGACCACGGCGCCGAGCTCTGCGAGCTCGGCTCGACACGACGGGCACGTCGCCAGGTGGCGACGCAGGCGTTGGTCGTCTCCGTCAGGAGCCCCGCCGAGCAGGTGTCCGCCGATGAGAGCGCGCAGTTCGTCGTGGTCGTCGGAGGAGGCCCTGCCAGTCTCGGAGGGGTCATCGTGTTGTGCTCCACTCACGGTTGCACCCCCAACTCTTCGAGCGTGAGCCGCAAGGCCTTCATGGCGTAGAACGAACGGGACTTCACCGTACCGAGGGGTAGGTCAAGGCGGGCTGCCACCTCAACCTGGCTGAGGCCGGCGAAGTAGCAAAGGTCGATCACCTGCCGGTGGTCGGCCGAGAGCAACTCGAGAGCACTCCGGATCAGCTCGCCGTGAAGCAATCGCTCAAGCTCTGCTTCGATGCCCTCGACCAGGGGCCCGGGAGCCTCGGGCACATCACCCGTGGCCGCCGCCGGAGGTTGCGCCCGATGGAGGTCGATGCAGGAGGTTCGGGCGATGGTGAACACCCATGTCCGCACCGAGGCCCTTGAGGGGTCGTAGCGGTCGGCGAGCTGCCACAAGCGGGTCATGACCCGCTGCACCAGGTCCTCGGCGAGGGTGGTGCTTCCCAGTCGTCGGTACCCATAGCCGTAGAGCGCCCCGGCGTAGGTGTCATAGAGATCGGCCATGGCCTGTTGGTCACCGGAGGCGGCGCTGGTGAACAACCGCGCCGCCTCTGGGTCATCCGGGGGCGTGTCGCACCTTGCGCCACGGCGCATGGGGTCAGGCGACCGTGACGTCGATCTGCATCATTACCGGCATCTCTCCCTCGGTGACGGGGAGATCGGCCCCGTCAACGCCGGGGAACTCGTAGCTGCCCAGATCGCTGTCGTCGACGTGCAGCATGGGCCACACAGTCGCATCTTCTGTCAACGGTTCATCCAACTCGACCTCGACATCGGTGCTGGAGCCCTCCTCGATCTCGACGAAGCCGAGCACAGGGCCGGGCTCGCCGTCCACGTCGGAGTGCACTGCGATCCAGCCCGGGAGCCGTCGATCTCCACCGAAGCCACCGTCACCGCGGCACCGTCACCCTCCTGGTCCTCCGCGGTGAGCGTCCCGGTGGCCGAGGCAGGCTCGCCCTCGATGCTGCCGCCGCCAGTCTGTTCGCCGGCGTCGTTGAGCGCAGGAGCGGCATCGTCGTCATCGCCTCCGCAGCCGGTGGCGGCCACGGTCAGGGCGAGCGCGGCAACCAAGGCGCCGACAGGACGGAGGATTCGGGGGTCAGCTTCATGACGGGTCCTTCTTCGGGGGTTGTGTCGCCCTACCTACGGTCCAACCCGCCGACCGGTTCAGTTGGGTTGAACCGATCAGGCCACGAGGCCGTAGGAACCGACATGCTGAAGCCCATCTCCACGAGCCTCATCGTGGCTGCGGCCGTCCTCACCCTCCCGGCGGGCTGCGGGGGCGACGACCCACCACCGGCCGAGCTGACCGTCGACATCGAGGCCTACCAGTTCCCTGACGAGCTCAGCGTCGCCGCGGGGGCGAGGTGGTGTTCACCAGTGCCGACGCCGAGCCGCACCAGATCGACCTGGGCGACGGCGCGGTCGTCACCGACGCCTTCGGATCAGGTGAACGAGTGATGGTCGAGGCGCCCGGTGAGCCGGCCACCTATGACCTCATCTGTCTCCTACATCCCACCATGCGCGGCACCGTCGAGGTGGCCGACGCCGGCTAACCCCCGATCATTCATGAGATGAGCGGGGAGGAGGTTGTCCCGGAGATCGTGGAACTTGAGGTGGCGGTCCCCCGCCTGAGACCTGCCGACTGGTAGGTGTCGGGCGTTCCGCAAGAACACCGACAAGCAAGGGGACCGCCGTGAAGAAGGACTAGCTCTCGAGGGTGACGGGGCTTGTGATCGATGGCCACTTCCCGTCGATGGGGACCGCTGATCGACTCCAGGCGCCTCCGGCCCCCACGGCGGGTACCTCTCACGCCACAACTTCCGTCGTCGCTATTGGCTCCCGGCCGTGGGACAGGCTGGTTTGCCGGGGCTCCAGGTTCCACGCCTTGAGGCACACGGCCGGGACCTTGGCCGCCTGGGGCGGCGTGGACACCAGGATCCTCATGAAGTCGATGGGCCACGCCTCGCCAACGGCGGCGCTGCTATACCAGCACGCCCGCCCGGATCGAGCGGTGGCCGATGCCATGGACGCCGCTATCACTGCCGCTCGTGCCGCGCGGACGCCGTTGCTAGTGGCACGCAGGTGGCACGATCGCATCTGCGGCTGATCGAGTGACAAACGAGCCAGGCTAGGAACCTGAGCCTGAGCCGCACTTTCGTGAGTCTGGCCGGTGGTGTCTGAGTTCAGGACATCGTTCACAGCTGTCGCGGGACATCGTGCACACCTCGATCTTGGAGGTGTGGTGTGTCGATGGCGCGGCTGGTGGTCACGGCGGTGGTGTTCGAGGGTCGATCCAAGAGTGAGGTCGCTCGCGAGTACGGGCTGTCACGTCGGTGGGTGATCACCCTCGTGCAGCGGTTCCTGGCAGAGGGCGAGAACGCCATGCAGCCTCGCTCACGGAGACCGCGCGCAGTCCCCACCGCGTCGGTGACACCGTCGAGGACCAGATCGTCGCCATCCGCAAAGAACTCGACCAGGCCGGCCACGACAACGGCCCCCAGACCATCGCCTTCCACCTCCACCAGCGTCACGGCACGGCACCCTCACCGTCGACGATCTGGCGGATCCTGAGCCGCCGCGGGTTCGTGATCCCCGAACCCCACAAGCGCCCCAAGAGCAGCTACCGGCGCTTCGAGGCCGATCAACCCAACGAGCGCTGGCAGCTCGACACCACCCACTGGGCCCTTGCCGATGGCACCGAGGTCGAGATCCTCAACCAGCTCGACGACCACTCCCGCCTGCTCGTCGGCTCCGACGCCCGGGTCACCTTCAAAGCCGTCGACGTCGTCACCTACTTCCGCAAAGCCGCTGCCACCTGGGGGTACCCGGCCCAGATGCTCTCCGACAACGGCGCCATCTTCACCGGCATCCCCCGTCGCGGTGGCCGCGTCGCCCTCGAACTCGAGCTCATCTCCCTAGGCGTGCGCTTCCGGCACTCCCGGCCGTACCACCCCCAGACCTGCGGCAAGGTGGAACGGCTCCACCAGACCCTCAAGCGCTGGCTCGTCCGCCAGCCCCGAGCCCGAACCCTGCGCGGGCTGCAAGCCCAACTCGACCGCTTTCGCCACTACTACAACGCCATCCGCCCCCACCGGGCCCTCGGACGACGCACCCCTCTCGTCGCGTTCGAAGCCCGGCCCAAGGCCACCCCGACAGGTGCCGCCATCGCCGACAGCCACTACCGGGTCCGCCAAGACCGCGCCGACACCAGCGGCGTCATCACCCTGCGCTACGACAGCCGCCTGCACCACATCGGCCTCGGCCGCCGCTACGCCGCCCAACGTCCTAATGCTCGCCCACGACCGCCACATCCGCGTCCTCACCGAAGACGGCGACATCCTCCGCGACCTCACCCTCGACCCCAGCCGCGACTACCAACCCCAGCCCAAAACGTGAACGATGTCGCGAGACACGTGTGCACCATGTCCCGCGACATCACATGAGTCTGGCCGGTGGGATTCGAACCCACGACCCCCTGCTCCCAAAGGCTGGGGTCCCCATCAAGGTCGTGAGTGAACGGCTCGGCCATGCCGACCCCGGCTTCACCTCCGCCAGTACGCCCACGTCCTCGGCTCCATGCAGTCCGACGCCGTCCGCAAGATCACGGCCATGGTCGACGGCTGAGGTCCTGCTGCGATCGGAGGGCCGTCGACTCCGGGCTCGGTTCATGATGTCCAGTACCGACAGGTCGCTGGTACACCGGTGGCACATGGCCCCCTGGCAGCAGAAGGCCCCACTCACAGAAGTGGGGCCTGGCCTGCGCTTTCGTTGGTGGCGGGGGCAGGATTTGAACCTGCGACCTTCGGGTTATGAGCCCGTCGGTCAAGCTGCCTGCCCATACCTTGCCGTCCCTCGCAGTACCCATGAGCTGCGGTTTCGCGAGTCGGTCGTTCCGGCCAGTGTTGTGCGCCGCATCCCGTCCGTGTCGCACAGTAGAAGAACAGTAGAAGATCTCATGCTCGCGTGGGCCCGATCCGCTCAACCATGTCCGGCTCCCCGGTGGGTCGCTTCGACGATGTAGTCGCCCAGGTGGTTCGCGACGTAGGCGAGCCGAGCGCCGATCAGCGCGGCGATGATCGCGCTGGTCAGCATCCGGTGGACGATGGCGTCGTCGATCCCGCTGGCGCGAGTGGCGGGCATGGGCAACCAGGCGCCGGCGAGGAAGTCGACGGCGGTGCCGACCCCTTGCGGTGAGACGGTCAGCGGGCCGGGCGCCAAGTCGAGAATCGGGGTGTAGTCGCGAAAGGCGGGGCTCACTGGGCGGGGTCCCGGTAGCGGAGGTCCCAGGTGCTGCCCTGGTCGGTTGATTGGTAGATGGCGGTGCGGTCGTCGGCATCGTGGGCGGCGGCGTACAGGGCGTCTTCGGTCGCCAGAAACGCCTGGGGCTGGCCGGGCACTGCACCCGCCTGTTCCCATTCGGAACCCGTGCGGCGCCAGACCTCGCCGCGCTGGTCGGCGCCCCACAGTCCGGCCTCTGCGTCCCAGCTGAGGGCGACGAGCTGCGGTCCGTCGGCCTCGGCCCAGTTCCTGCCACCGTCGGTCGACTCCGTCAGTCCGTCGGGCCCGGCGCCCACAATGTGGTCGGGGTCGTCGGGGTCTACGGCGAAGCCGAACAGGTCGAGTGTCGAGCGGGTCTCCCACTCGCGCTTGTCGGTGGACACCATGAAGCGGCCGGTCCCGGAGTCCCAGCCGTAGACCTGGTGGTGGGCGTACGCGAGGCCGTGGAAGTCGACCTCGCCGCCGAGCGACAGAATCGTCCAAGTGGCGCCGGCGTCGGTCGACTCGATCAGGCCGAGGCGGGTGGGCTGGCCGTCCTGCATGGCCTGGATGTCGGGATGGCCCGACCCGAGGAAGTGGTCGGGCCCGGCGACCGTGAAGCCCATGGTGTCCTGGAAGCTGTCGCCGATCCGTTCTGCATCGCCGCGGTCGGCGGGGATGCGGAACGAACCGAAGTGGGTGGCGACGACGAGAGATCCGTCGGCCGGGTTGATCCCGAGGCCGTGCACGTGGGCGACGCCGGGGTCGTCGCCGCCGGATGCGGTCTCGTCGTCTCCGCCATTGGGGGCTACGGCCCAGAGGATCCCGGCGAGGCCGACCACCGCCACGGCGAGCAGAACCAAGGGCGGGACGGGCAGTCGACGGCGTGCTGGCCGTGGGGATTGCGGGGTCATGCCAGTACCTCCTGGATGGCGGCGTCGAGGCCCGCCTGGTTGGCGACGTTGTCGAAGCGGTGCGTGATGATGCCGTCGGCGTCGACGACGGACACCCACGGTTCGTTGCCGTCGCCGTCGCCAGGGCTCGGCCGAAGAAGATCGTCCGGGCGTCGTCGGCATCGCCGCCGTCGGCGGCGTCGCGCGCCTGGCACAGCGCGTCGATGAGCCCCGCTGGCTGCGTTGTCGCGGGGCGGGCGTCGGCGTCGATCACAAGGGCGAGGGCGCGGCGGGTCACGAGCCCACATCGGTGTCGCCGAGCAGGTGGGCGAGGATCTCGGCGACCTGTTCGGGGCGGCGCACGGCGAGGTGGTGGTCGCCGGGGACGAGGCGCAGGTCGGCGTGGGTGCCTTGGGCGCTCAGGTCCTCGACGAGGCGGCGGAGCAGCTCGGGGGGAGCGGTGCGGTCGTCGGTGCCGTGGAGGAAGGTGACCGGCGAGGGCGTGGCATCGAGGTCATCGAGGGGTCGGTAATCGACGACCACGTGCTTGAGGGTGCGGTGGTAGGAGGGCCAGCTGTGGCGGGCGCCGTCGCTGGCGATGGACGGGGGCAGGTCGCGGATGACGAGAGGCGCGGCCGCGATGGCCAGTGGCCGCAGCCGGCACATGGCCTCGCAGAGGATCCGGGCGAGTGGGCTGGCGCCGACGGTGAGGCGGGCGAGGAGGCCGAGGCGACCGACCTCGGCCCGGGCGGTGGCGGAGTCTGGGTACGCCGGCATTCCGAGCAGCAAGAGCCGCCGGATCCGGTCGGGATGGCGGGCGGCGAGGGCGGCGGCGAGCAGCGCGCCGGTGGAGTGGCCTACGACCAGCGAGCCGGCCGGTACCACGGCGGCCAAGGCGGCGGTGTGGGTGTCGACGTCATAGGCGGCGTCCGGCGGGTTCGGGGAGCGCCCGAAGCCGAGTAGGTCGACGGCGATGCCGTGGTAGCCGCCGCTGGCGTCGCGCACGTTCCGCCAGTATCGGCCCGACGCGCCCAGCCCGTGGATGAACGCGACCTCCGGGCCGTCGCCCCACTGCTCGGTGAACAGCGCCGTCGTGTTCATGATCCGCCTGTGCGGGCGGCGCGGTCGACGGCCATGAGGTAGGCGGCGAGGGCCGTGAGGAAGACGGCGTACCAGGTGAGGTTGCGGCCCCACACGAGGTGGGTGCTGATGTGCCCCAGGAACACGTCCATCCACCGCTCGTGCGCGGTCCCGGCCGTGAACACCAGATCAGGGGTCATGGCGAACAGGTGCCCGAGCAGCGGCCACACCAGCGGGTAGCGCACCGGTCGCCGTCGTCGCCACGCGACCACCGTCATGATCGCCAGAGCGGTAGCGGCGCCGACGAAGAAGTGGGTGAACCAGTGGAACCGGGCGTCATGGCCCCGGTAGGAGAGGTAGAGCGCGACCTCGATGAGTACGGCGGCGATGCACCATAGGCACACCCGCAGTTCCGCTCCGAGGTGACGCGGGAGCGTCAGGGCGTTCATCGGGCGGCCTCGACCATTGTTCGAACCTCGCCGAGCTCGTTGGCGACGGCGGGATCGAGCGTCCGGTAGCGGACCAGCCCCCACTGCTGTCGACAATGACGTAGCCGACCGGGGCGCCCCGGCGGCCGGCCGCCGCAGGCCATAGCGCACCGCCAGGTCACCGTTCGGATCGTCGACGACCGTCGCGCCGGCGCAGCGAGGTTCTCGTCCCGTGCCCTGGACGACGAGGACGAGCGCCGCCTCCGTGGCCAGGTCGCTCGACTCGAGGGCGTCGCACAGCGCGCCACCGCGCCCGGGGCGTTCGAAGAACACGACGGTGAGCTCCTCTCGGGCCGGCAGCTGGTCGTCAACGGGCGGCGCAGGTGTCGGCGGGCCGAACGCGTCGAGGAGCCCGGGCCGCTGGCGGGCCGGGTCGGGATCGTCGAGCGGGCCGTCAGCGGCCTCGGCGACGGCGAGCAGCACGCCGACTGCGACCGCGGCGAGAGCCCAGGACGCCACCAGCGTGGACCGCTGCCGGACGGTCGGGGTCATCGGCGGCCCGCCGCCTCTGCGAGGAGCTGTTCGACCTGCCCCTCGCTCACGCCGCCGACGAGCCTGGCGACCACGCCGTTGTGTCGAGGGTGGCGGCGGGCGACGACGCCGGCCAGAAGGCCGCCCTGGACGGCGGCGAATGCGGCGCCGCCGGCGAGGCCCGTCGCCAGGACGGCCCACAGGCTCACGGATCCTCCCGGTTCGAGGCTGTCCGCGTATCGCGCTCGGTGGTGTGGGCGGGCGGGGTGTGACCGCGGCGCATCATCCATGCGCACAGCACGGCCATGGCTGCGCACCCCGCGAAGGGAGCGAGCAACGCGATGACAGTGTCCAACATGTTTCTCCTCAGCTGGCCCGGCGGTCGACGCCGGGAGGCGGTCACTGGCGTGACGCGCCGGAACTGGCGCGTCGCGGTAGGTCAGACCGGCAGCAGCTGGGGTGGTCGGTCGAAGAAGGCAGCGAGCAGTAGCTCGAGGTAGCGCCGCCGATGCTCGCGTAGGTACCGGAAGGCGAACGCGAAGGCGATGACGGTGCCGGCGAGCACCGCGAGCAGGCACAGCGGGCTGGTCGGGACGGCCGGCCCGCAGTCGGCGCAGTGGGCGGCGCCCATCCCCGGCATGAGGATGGGCAGGCCGATGACCACCAGCAGCACGACCAACGCGACAACTAGGGCCTTCTTCACGACGGCGTCCACCGTACTTCCGGGCCGTTTCCCGGCGGGCATCGGGCCGGCTCGGCGGGCAGACCGAGGGCGGCGACTTGCTGGCCGGGGCGGGGCAGGTTGGTGGGCCAGCGGCGGCGCCCGTCGAGACGTGCGGCGCCACGCCGGATCGGCGCCAACGCCGGGCAGCCGGCCCCGCGGGTGCGGTAGTTGCCGGTGCCGTCGACCAGATCGGCGGCGTCCATTAGTGCCAGCTGGAACAGCCGGCAGTTCATCGTCGGACGGGTCGACCACCGCCAGCCGCCCTTGAAGTCTCGGGCGAAGGCGCGGAGAGCGGCACGCACGCCTCGGTCGGCGCGGTCGGCGAGGAGCACCGGGTGGAACTCGTAATCGGCGAGCAGCCCGTGGTTCGGGTCGCGGGAGGGCGAGCCGCCGTCGGCGACGCCGAGCCCGTTGAGGACGCCGCCCGTCCCCCGCAGCAGGCCGACGAGGCCCACGGGGCGGGCCGGCCACCAGCCGTAACTCTCGTCCTCGTCGAGCTCCAGCCACCAGTGACCGTAGGAGCGACCGGTGAGCGGGACGTTGCGCTTCACCGTCACGAACTCGAGGACACGCGGGACGGTCATCGTTTCTTGTCGCCCTTCCCCTTCTTCTCCTTCTTGTTGCCCTTCGCTCGGCGCAGTGACTGGCGGCGCCGCTCCCGGCGAACCGCGCGCAGTCGCCGCCTTTCCGCGCGCCGCTCGGCCCGGGACTTCTCCGGCTCGGGGGCCTCGGGATCGACCTCGGTCACCGGCCGGCGCCGGGTCGGAACCGATAGAGGCGCAGGCTGTTGGACACCACCGAAACGCTGGAGAAGGCCATGGCTGCCCCGGCCAGAATCGGGTTCAGTAGCCCGGCGGCGGCGACGGGGATGAGCACGACGTTGTAGACGAACGCCCAGCCAAGGTTCTGCAGGATCGTACGAAACGTGCGCCGCGAGAGCCGGAAGGCGGTGGTCACCCCATCGAGGTCGGCCGACAGCAATGTGATGTCGGAGGACTCGATGGCCACGTCGGTGCCGGTGCCGATGGCGATTCCCAGGTCGGCCTGCACCAGCGCCGGCGCGTCGTTGACGCCGTCGCCCACCATGGCCACCACCCGGCCGTCGGCCTGCAGCCGGCGGACCTCTTCGACCTTGTCCTCGGGGAGCACCTCGGCCAGAACCCGGTCGATGCCCACGTGAGCGGCGACCGACTCGGCGGTGCGGCGGTTGTCCCCGGTGATCATCACCACCTCGACGCCCATTGCCCGCAGGTCGGCCACGACCGACGCGGCGTCGGCACGGGCGGTGTCGGCGACGGCGAGGACACCGCGGACGCGTCCTTCCCAGCCGACCAGCACCGCCGTCTTGCCCTCGCCCTCGAGCCTGGCCGCGTTGGCTTCCACCGCGGTGCAGCCCATCAGGCCGGCGTCGTGCATCAGCTTTCGGTTCCCGACATGCACGACCGCGCCGTCCACGGTGGCGCGCACGCCGTGACCCGCCTGGGCGGCGAAATCCGTCGCCGCCGGAACGTCCACGCCGTCAGCGTGAGCGCCGTCGACCACGGCGCGGCCGACCGGGTGCTCCGAGCCCGCCTCGACCGCCGCCGCCCGTGCCAGCAACTCGCCGCGGTCGACGTCGGCGGCGGGGATCACGTCGGTCAGGGTCATCTGCCCCTGGGTCAGGGTGCCGGTCTTGTCGAACACCACCGTGTCGATGCGCTTGGAGCGCTCCAGCACCTCCCCGCCCTTGATGAGCACGCCCATCGCCGCACCCCGGCCGGTGCCGACCATGATGGCGGTCGGTGTGGCCAGCCCGAGGGCGCAGGGGCAGGCGATGATCAGCACGGCGACCGCCGCGACCAGCCCGCGGGTGGCGTCGCCAGCGACCCACCACCCCGCCAGAGTGGCCAGGGCCACGAGCACCACCACCGGGACGAAGACGCCGGAGATGCGGTCGGCCAGGCGCTGCACCGGGGCCTTGGTGCCCTGGGCCTCCTCCACCAGCCGCACGATCTGGGCCAGCGCGGTGTCGGCCCCGACCGCGCTGGTCCGCACCGTCAGCACGCCGTGGGTGTTGATGGTGGCGCCGGCCACCCGGTCGCCCGGGGCCTTGTCCACCGGCACCGACTCCCCGGTGAGCATCGACTCATCCACCGCCGACGTGCCATCGACCACGACGCCGTCCACGGGGATCTTCTCCCCGGGGCGGACCCGCAGCTCGTCGCCCACCCGGACCTGGTCCACGGGCACCATGCGCTCCTGCCCGTCGGCAACCAGCCGGGCCTCCTTGGCGCCCAGCTCCAGCAGGGTCCGAATCGCCCGTGACGCCCGGCCCTTGGCCCGCGCTTCGAAGTAGCGGCCCAGTAACAGGAAGGCGATAATCAGCGCGGCGGTGTCGAAATAGTGGTCGTCGTGGTCGGCGCCGAAGATGACCTGGTAGGCGGAGAAGAAGAAGGCCGCCAACGTGCCCATGGCGATGAGGGTGTCCATGTTCGCCTGCCGGGCCCGAGCCCGGACCGCCGCCTGGTGGAGGAACGGCCAGCCCGCCCAGAACTGGACCGGCACGGTCAAGGCGAGCGCCCCCCAGCGGGCCCATGGCTCGTGCATCCATGCCAACGACAGGACCAGGACGGCCAGTCCCAGCGGCCAGGCCACCGCCACCCGCCGCAGCCACATGCGCTGCAGCACCGCCTCGCTGTCCACAGCTTCTTCCACGTCCGCCGATGGCGCGATCGGGGCGAGGCCGTAGCCGATCTTGCCCACGGCGGCGACGAGGTCGTCGGCGCTGACGACCTGGGGGTCGAAGGCGACGGTCGCCTTCTCCGACGCCAGGTTGACGGCGGCGCGGGTGACGCCCTCGCGGCGGGTCAGCGCCCGCTCGACCCGGGCGGCGCAAGACCCGCAGGTCATCCCCGACACCACGAAGTCCACCTCGGTGGCTGGCGTCGCGGTGTCGGCCGCCACGCTCACGAGTCCTCGACCGCCGGGGTCAACTCGGGGCCGGGAGCGGTGACGGTCCGGTCGTAGCGCAGCGCCTCCATCAGCTCCTCGACGATCTCGTCGGTCCTACCCGCCACCACCGCCGCGGCGACACATGTCTCGAGGTGGTTGCGCAGCACGACCCGGCTCGCACGCTCCAGCGACCCTTGCACCGCCGAGAGCTGCTTCATGAGGTCCGGGCAGTAGGTGTCGTCCTCCACCATGCGGATGACGGCGTCGAGGTGGCCACGCGCCGTCTTGAGCCGGTTCAGCACCGCCTTCTCGTGCACATCCTTCACGCCGTAACCCTACCCCACCAGGGGTGGGGTGGCCTAGTCGAAGGGCGAGCGCCGCATGAACAGTGCTCTGACGGAAAACGTGAACCATGTCGCGAGACATGTGTGCACCATGTCCGCGACATCACATGGTGGCGGGGGCAGGATTTGAACCTGCGACCTTCGGGTTATGAGTCGCTTCTCGTCATTCCGGCTCCTGTCGACCGATGCCGGATCGTGGCGCTGAGCTGCGGCTATGCGTGTCGGGTCGTCCCGGCTGGTCCCCTCGGAACCGGGCCGTCGCGCCCCGTCCGTTAGAAGAGCTGTTAGAAGCCGCCCGCCGGCGCTGCGGCCATGCAAGCAAAATCGGAAGAACCGTTCCGTTTTGTTGGCTACCTGGGTAGCCTGCCGACGTGGACTTCATACGTCCGATCGAGGCCATCGTGCCAGGCGCACAGGGGCGTGTGCTGGCGGTGCTGGCCGAGATCACGGCCGAACTCAACCTACGGACGATCGCGCAGCTCGCCGGGGTGAGCCAGGCCCAAGCATCGCGGGTGCTGCCCGGGCTGGTCGACCTCGGCGTCCTCGAGCGCCGGGAGGTCCCGCCTGCGTCGCTGTTCCGGCTCGTGCCAGAGCACGTCGCGTGCCGTGCCCTCCTCGCGGTCGCCCGCTCCACCGACACCGTGCTCCACGAGATCGGGCAGCTCGCCGCGTCGCTACCCCACCCGCCGGTGAGCGTCATCGTCTTCGGCTCGTTCGCGCGCCGATCCGCTGGACCCGAGAGCGACATCGATCTGGTCGTAGTGCGCCCGCCCGACATCGACGAGGACGACGATGCCTGGACCGACTCGCTCGAGGGTTGGCGCGGTGACGTCCGACGGCTGACCGGCAATCCCGTGGAGCTGATCGAGGTGAGCGCCGACGAGGCTGCTGTGAAGGCCGCGGGTCGCAGCCATCTGTGGGCCGAGATCCGCCGAGACGGAACCGTCGTCCACGGCTTCAGCCTCGATGAGCTCCGGGGCGTTCGCAGTGCCTAAGCCCGGACGCACCAAGCTGGTGGCGGCCGCCCAGGTCCGCGCCTACGCCGCCAAGGCCGAGGAGTTCGCCGAGGCCGCCGCCAGCGACCTCGAAGCCGGCCGCAACATCGCGGCGACGAGCTTGGCGATCCACGCCGGTATCAACTCCGCCGACGCAGTGTGCGGCGCTCGGCTCGGTCAGCGAGCCGCCGGCGGGGACCACGACCAGGTGCTCGTCCTTCTCCGGCAGGCCGGCCCCGACGGCGCCGAGCTCGAGCGCGACCTGCGCCGGCTACTTCCGCTCAAGACGAAGGCCGAGTACGACCCCGACAAGATCGCACCTTCCGTCGCGGCGAAGGCGGTCGAGCGCGCCCAGCGTTGCGCGGCTTTGGCCCAGCGGGTCGCGTCTACGGCGAGATAGGGCCGCACCTCAGCCCCAGAAGATGCAGGTCGGGTCGGCGTCGATCTCGGCCAGGAGCCGATCGATCGTCGGCGTGGGGTCGAGGTCCTCGTAGCGGTGGAACTTGCTGTTGCGGTCGGGCCAATAGAGCGTCCATGTGCCGGTCGACTTCGTGTAGCGCAGCCGCGCGATCTCCTGGCGGCTCCACTCGGGTCCGAAGTCCTCGCGCCACGGCGGCCGGCACACGAGGATCGTGATGGCCCTAGGGTCGACGTCCATCTCGACGCGCATCTCGTCGACGTGCTCGCCGGTCCGCTCGTTCTGCTCCGCCACCCAGCGGCGGACCCGAGCAACGTCAGTCTCGGGGAGGCTCATCGCTCCCGCTGGCCGACGTTCATGGCTTGCAGCTACCGCACCGTCGATCGGCTCCGCCGGTGGCCTGCGCTGCCGCTACCGCCTTGTCAACCGACGTGTAGGGGCCGCCCCAACGGCCGTTGTCGGCCCGTGTCCCGCCCGACTGGCCAGCGCCGTCATTGCAGTGACCGCACTCCTCGCGGTGGACGGTGGCGCGATGCCCGTGGGCGCGCCAGTTCTCGTACACCCAGTAGGTCATGAAGCCTCCAGTTCCTCCCCCTCATCCGGGATGTCGTCGTCGGGGTCGAATCATCCGAGGAGCGATTGGAGGTCGTCGGCGGTGAGCCGGCCGTGGGCCACGGCCCTTCCCCCGTCGTCGAACTCGACCCCTTCGGCGCGCAGCACCTCGATCGGGTCTCGGGTGTCCCCGGCATCGGACCAACGGAACCCTTCGCTGACCCGTCCGTCGAGGGTGAGGACTCGATAGGCCTTGGGCAGCGCGGGGTTGGCGGCGATGTGATTGCCGACCGCCTGCGCAGCGGTTCCGGCAAGGGCGGCGAGGTCGCCGTAGGTGGTCGACTGGCCGTCGGGGATTGCGGCGAGCGCAGTGTGCATGCGTGTCCAGTCGCACTCGTTCAGGTTCGCGCTGGCCTTACCCGCTTCGCCTGTGGGCGCGACAGCGCGAGCGGCTCGAGCACCAACGGCTCGAACAACGAGGTCGTCCGGCAACTCGCCGACAGAAGACGTTAGAAGAAGCGTTAGAAGTTGGCCCGGGAACGGCGAGGACTCATCCTCTCGGATGGGCCCTGACCTGCGCTTCGTTGGTGGCGGGGGCAAGATTTGAACCTGCGACCTTCGGGTTATGAGTCCGACGAAGGCTTGTTCGTCCTGTCCCAGTCCGTACCAGATCGTGCCCTTGGGCTGGGGTTTCTAGTCTGAGCGTACGCCGCCTGTACCACGGCGTGTTCTCCTGTACCGCCCCGCACAGTAGAAGAAACGGTAGAAGGTCGGCCGTCGTCAGCCGTCGTCGCCAGGATGTGACGGTTGACCTCCACCGATCCGGGCAGCACGTACAACTCGATGATCCCTCGGGCATCGATGGAGACGATCCGGGCGACCTTCGGGTCCGCGCCTTCATCTCCCACCACGGCGTACGCACCGACGACCGGCTCATAGCCGGAGCGGGCATCCACGACCCTCGTGAGAAGGTGCCGGTCGTCAGTCATGTCCATGAAGTCGACGGCCAGATCCGGTGTCACGGCCATGGCGGCCCTCCTTCGTCCCGCTCAGGCTTTCCGAGTGCTGGACCGGCAGGGTTGGGTATCGGTTCGTCAAAGCAGCCACCCAGACGGGCCACGGTCACCTCGCGGAATCGGGCCACCCTGGCGGCCCACCGGTGGCGTCCTGGGGCGATCCGTGTAGCTCGGCGAGGGTGGCGACTCGACCGCGGGCGACCCCCGACCGGAGCATTCCGGCGCTGCAGCAGGGTCCACGCTGACCGGGGTGGTCGAGAGCGGTACGCCGGCCATTTCCGCGTTCTGCCCCGTTCCGGGGACCGGCTGTGACGCGGCGGGGCCCTTGCTCAAGCCTTCCGTTCTCGTCGCGCTCGGCGCTGGCGTCCATGAAGAAGGCGCCGAATGTCGCGGCGAGGCTGGCGAACACGACTATGGCGAACACGCTGAGGGCAACGGAGAGCAGCCGTCCCAGCGCAGTCACTGGCTCGAAGACGGTGTTTCCGCTGACGGCAAGGTTCGCAGACCACCAGAGCGCATCGCCGAGGGATGCGTCGTGGCTAGCGCCTTCTACGAGGAAGAGCAGCTGGCCCCCCGAGAACACGACGACGAAGGTTATGAGGCTGAGGAAGCCGAGCCGGCCGCCTAGCAACGAGCGGGCGGTTCCGATCGAGCGGTAGGTCGAGCCCACCACCCGGGCCGCCGGGAGGACCCGCAGGGCACGGACGCTGCGGATCACGCGGAGCATCCGAAACGCGGGGAGCACGAGAAACAGCAGTGACGGCCACCGGCGGCGGAGGAAGCGCAACGGGTGCCCACTGATCCACAACTTCACGCCGAACTCCACGGCGAAGACGGCCCAGATGGCGTTCCCGACCCTGCCGAGCTCATCCCGCTGATGGTCTGGTGCGACCAGTTCGTAGGCCACGAGGACCGCCCACACCGCGGCCAGCACCGCCATCGGAACGTCCAGGCGCCGCTCGACGATCGCCGCGGTGCGCTCGCGAGCCGTCGGCTCCAGGTGAGGTGCTGCCCCGAACTCAGGCGGCGTCTCGTGCCCCGCGCTCATCGCGAGTCCTGAGGGTCGCTCACGGGAGGAGTGGGCCTCCGGGCTCGGACCTGCGTAGGACGGAAATGCTCCCGTTCGCTTCGAGCACCGCGACCGCGACGTCCCCGGAGGTCGAAGACACCATGTTGGCGCAGCAGGCTGCCAGCTCCTCGTCGGTCAGCTGCGAGCTGAGCAGCGCAGTCGGCAAGTGGAAGACGCCGTCCCGGGCCACGACCTCCGGCGAGAACTCGAGCAGGCGCCGGAACCTCGGCGACTGCCGCCGGAGCGCAGCCACGGTTACCTGAAGGAAGAGCAACGTCACGAGCGTCGCCACCCCCTTCGCAAAACTCGCCTGCGGTAACAGGATCGCCCCGGCGATCACGCTGCCGATGGCGATGGTCACCACAGCATCGAAAGCGGACAGCTGCGCGACGGTGCGGCGGCCGGCCAGCCGCACCCTCAGGACCGTCACCGCGAACATCGCGGCGGTGCTCAGGACCACCCCGGCCAGGGAGCTCCAACTCACTCCGAACCACTCCGACATGACATCAGCCCCTTCATCGACCACCGCACCCCGGAAGGGTCGCTGGTTGGACACTTCCCCGATAGCGCCCGGCCCATGAGCGAGGTCAGACACCAACAGAGCACGACCGTGGGATCCGGCGTCGAGCGGAGGATAGGTCTGGCCGGTGCCGATGCCTCGTGTGCTCAGGCGCCACCGCGTCCGCGCGCTCATGGAGCACCTCGCATCTCGTTGTGGTTCACACCTGCGGTGGCGGTGGTGGCCGGGCCCTGGTAGCGGCGGCACTTAGCCGGGTGGCGATCGAGCCCTTTCGCCCTTCGAGCGCTTCGTGCTCCCTGGCGGTGCTCAGGGCGCTCGGGGCGTCCTCCAAGCAGTTGCTATATAGCTGTAGTGCCTGACAGGTTGTCGACCCGGGTGATCGGTGGCTGGCCGCCGAGGGTGTGTGGCAGCGGTGATGGTTGTAGGTGTGCAGCCAGGGGTCGAGTCGTCGGCGCGTTGCCGAGGCTCTGGACGCCCGCCAGCAGTCCGAGCGCAGAACCCCGAATCGTTTCAGGGGTGTCGCTCGCGACGGCGGCGTGCGCTGCGGCCTCAGCGCAGCCGATACCGATGCCGGCCAGCAAACACCGGAACAAGCGCCACCCAGGCGGTGCCGGTGAGGCGAATGGGGCGGATGGCGTACACGATGACGACGGCAGCGCCGAGGCCGGGCAGGGGGCCGATTGCGGTGCGGGTGCCGAACGCGACCACCGTGCCGATGGCCAGGAGCGGTCCGACGATGGCGCCGAGGTTGTACATCGCACGTTCGAATCCGTAGGCGCACCCGTAGGCGGCCGGCTCGACGACGTCGGCCAGCAGGGCGGCCTCGGAACCTTGAGCCTGATCTCGAAACAGCGCCGTGGCGCAACGTCGTACGCGCACCATGGCTGGCTCGGCGCCTACAAGGCGTGGGGCTCGACCAGATTTCCCGGCACTCCTCCGGCGAGGGTACCTGCTGTTGGCCTCCACCGATTGGGTCGCTGCCCGCCACGCTCGCCTCTGATCGATCGGGTGAAAACCGGCTAGTCATTAGCCGTGGATCGAGCGTCGGACGCCGTACAGCCGCTCCCGGTCGGATTCCAGCGCTTTCACCGCCGGTCATTCATCACTACCAGCTCAACCGGGCCCACGCACTGGGCTACGCCGACGGCGACGAGCTCGAGCAGGCGGCGGAACAGATCCGATCTCCGGATGACTGTGTGGGCGTGTTCGAGGCGCTTTCGGCTCAGGCGGAGGGTGCTGGCCGGCTTCGCCACGCCACGAGCTATCTCCGAATCGCCGAGTTCTTCACCGAGCCGCGTTCGGAGGAGAAGGTGCCGCGCTACCGCCGCTACCGGACCCTGTTCGATGAGGCATTCGGCGACGGTGGCGCCGTGCGCCACGAAGTCCCGTATGCCGACGCCACCCTTCCCGCCTACAGGCTCCGTGCCATCGACGACGCCGCCCGAGGAACGGTGCTCATCCACGGCGGGTTCGACTCTCTCATCGAGGAGTTCTTCGCCATCTGGCGGCGCATCGCCGCCGCCGGATTCGACGTCGTCGCCTTCGAGGGCCCCGGACAGGGCGGCGCCCGTGCACTCGGCGGTCTCACCTTCGATCACGACTGGGAGAAGCCTGTCGGCGCCGTGCTGGACCACTTCAAGCTCGAGTCCGCAGCCCTGGTCGGGATCTCGATGGGCGGGTACTGGGCGGTGCGGGCCGCGGGTCTCGAACCGCGCATCGCCCGGGTAGTGGCTTGGCCGCCGGTGTATGACTGGCTCCATCGGATTCCCGGTGCGCTGCGGAGGCCCGCCAAGGCGATGCTGCGGCGCCGGGGGTTCATGCGCTGGAGCATGCGTGTGCGCACGCGGCTGGTTCCGACGCTCCGCCAGGTGGTCGATCAGGCCCTGTACCTGGTCGACAGCGACGACCCAGTTGCGTGCGTGGACTGGTTCCTCGGCATGAACGCCAACCACCTCGGCAGCGAGCGGGTCACCCAGGACGTCCTGCTGCTCTGCGGCGAACACGACGCCTTCCAGCCGCCGGCGCTGACCCGAGCCCAAGCCGATGCGCTGACCGCCGCCCGATCCGTGGCCGTGCGCACCTTCACCAGCGCCGAGCACGCCGATCAGCACTGCCAGATGGGCAACCTCGACCTGGCCTGCAGCGTGATCACGGCCTGGCTGCGCGAGCCCGGCCCGCTCGCCGCGAACGGATCGTCACCGGTACACGCTTGAGCACGGCGACGGTCACCTCCGATCAGCTCGCTTGAGTTCACGCAGCCCTGCGGTCACCGCACCCGAGGCTGCGCATCGCTGAGGCAGAGTTACGAGATGGTGGACATTCCGGGGTCCGGACTACGGCGAGGAGTTCGCCTCGCCGGGCTCCCGGCCGGACACGCCTGGCGCGCCGCTCTGGGCGTCGGGAAGCGGATCGGCGGACGACCCGCCGAGATCGTCGCCGCCGAGGTGCAAGCCCGCACCGCGGCCCAACTGTTCCAAGTGCTCGGCGAGCTCAAAGGCGGCGCCATGAAGCTCGGCCAAGCCATGTCGGCCATGGAGGCGCTTCTGCCCACCGAGCTCGCCGGCCCCTACCGAGACGCACTCACCAGGCTGCAGGAGACCGCGCCGCCCCTGCCCACCCCGACCGTTCACCAGGTCCTCGGCGAGTCGCTCGGCTCGGACTGGCAGGACCGCTTCCGGAGCTTCCACGAACAACCCGTCGCCGCCGCCCAGGACCGCTTCCGGAGCTTCCACGAACAACCCGTCGCCGCCGCCAGCATCGGCCAGGTGCACCGGGCTGTCTGGCACGACGGAACCGACGTCGCCGTCAAGATCCAATACCCCGGCGTCGCTGAGGCCCTGACCGCCGACCTGCGCCAACTCGACCGAGCCACACCGCTCATGAGGCTGGGCGCCCCGGCCCTCGACCCACGGTCGGTGTTCGACCAGCTGCGCGAACGCCTCATCGACGAGCTCGACTACCAACGCGAAGCCGACGCCCAGCAAGCCTTCGCAGACGCCTTCGCCGGCGACCCCGACATCCTCGTGCCCGCCGTGGTCCACACCAGCGACAGGGTCCTGGTCACCGCATGGGTCGACGGCGCGCCACTGGCCGAAGTGATCACCTCCGGAACCTCATCCGAACGCGACCAGGCCGGAGCGCACCTGCTCCGGCTCTTCCTCTCCAGCCCCTCCCGCGCCGGCAGGATCCACGGCGACCCGCACCCCGGCAACTTCCGCCTCCTCGACGACGGCCGGCTCGCCGTGCTCGACTTCGGCTCGACCGAACCGCTAACGAACGGGTGGCCATCCGCCCTCGGACGGCTCTTGCGGGCCGGACGAGATCGTGACGCGGCATTTCTGCTCCGCGAGGCAGTCAAGAGCCGACTGCTCGAGCCTGACGCCGTCACCGCCACATCCCTGCTGGACCCTCTGGACCCATGGTTCGCGCCACTCCGCTCCGAGCAGTTCCACTTCGATCGCACGTGGCTGCAACACGAGGGGCGCGTATGGTCGAACCCCCGGAATGCCGCCTCCCGACTCCAACGCAAGGCCCGGATGCCCTCACGGCACCTGCTCGTGCAGCGTGTCGCCTTCGGCCTGCTCGGCGTTCTGACCTCACTCGACGCCACCGTCGCCGTCAGAGCCGAAGCCGAACTCTGGATCCCCGAACTGGCCCCGACATAAGGAAATCAACGCTTCAGCCGCGACCGCTGCCATGGCGTTCGGCGTCGGTTCCGGCGGCCCCACCGCGGCCCCGACCGTCCCACCACCACGAATCGCACCTGGCGTTCGCAAGGCCCTTTTGATCGGTCGGGAGATGCTCATGGGGTTGCTGACCCGATCTCAGGTCTGCTTGGCGTGGGAGCAACGACGGCTGCTACCGACTCCGCACCGAACCCCGATGATGAGGAGCCAAATGTGGCGTACGTGACCGAGAAGCGCGGCGTGTACTACGCGGTGATCTACGAGGGCCGGAACCCGGTGTCGGGCCGAGAACGTCGCCGGTGGCACGGATGCGACGATCACGCCGCCGCTGCGAAGTTCGCGAACGACCTCACCGAGCGGCGGGCTCGCCAGCGCCACACCGGCTCATCGCTGACACTCCCTGAGTACCTCCTCGGCCAATGGCTACCCACGAAGGACGCGACGCTTGCACCCTCGACGCATGCCCGATACGTCACCTCGGTCGAGCACTACCTGCTGCCGTACGTTGGCACCACGCCGCTTCGTCAGCTCCAGACCGAGCACTTCGAGACCCTCTATCGGCGTCTTCTCCTTGCAGGCAGCCGCAGCGGTGGACCGCTTGCGGCGAAGACCATCACGAACCTCCACCAGACCGTCAGGTCATCGCTCAACGACGCCGTCGAGCGAGGTCTCCTCCCGTCGAACCCGGCAGCGACAGCGCACGCCCCGGACCCCCGCAAGCGCCCATCGGGCCGACGTCGCGCCCGCTCGTGGACCGCCACCGAACTCGGCAACTTCCTGACCCACAACGCCGCCAACCGACACTCGATGCTGTTCCGGCTGGCGGCTGCGACCGGGATGCGGCGAGGTGAGGTCCTCGGCCTGCGCTAGGACGACGTCCACTTCGACACCGGCCGCATCGAAGTGACCCAAGCCCTCACCTCGATCGGCTATCGCCTCGAGTTCTCCCGGCTCAAGACCCGCACCAGCCGGCGCAACATCACCGTCGATGCCGACACGATGGACCTGCTCGCCCGATGGCGACAGGACCAGACCGCCGAACTCACAGAAGCTGGCGTCGCCAACGCCGAAGGGCTGGTGTTCGTCCGCCCGAACGGCCAGCCCCTCCACCCCCATGCGTGTCTCAAGCGTTCGACCGCGCGCAGCGGCCCATCGACGTGTCGCCGATCCGGTTCCACGACCTGCGCCACACCCACGCCAGCCTCCTGCTCCGAGACCGGGTACCGATCAAGGTCGTCTCCGAGCGACTCGGGCACTCCAACCCGGCGTTCACGATGACGACCTACCAACATGTCCTTCCCGGAATGCAGGACGACGCCGCAGCGACATTCGGACAACTCCTCGCCACCCGTTCAAGAGAGAATGCGACGAGGCAGCCGTCGCCGCATAGACGGTAGGGATCGGTAGACACCCGGTAGCGGCCGAAAACGACGCAAGACCTCCGAGCCCTCGGAGGCCTTGCGATCACTGCGATTCAGTTGGTGGCGAGCTACCAGACTGCTCCACCCCGCGCCGTGGCGTCACCCTAGCAACGCCGTCGGAGGCAGCCAACCCCGCTCAGGCCTCGGCCTTGGTGGTCGGCGGGCCGGTGGAGGGCGGCCCGCTCGTGGGTGGTCGAGTCGTCGACGACCGGGGGGCCGGCGTGGTCGTTGTCGTCCCGGATGATCCCCCGCCGTCGTCGCCCGTGCCGGACCCCGAGCCGTCAGCTGACCCGTCCGGCGAGCCTTGCCCCAGGCGGCGTTCGAGCTCTCGGCTGAGGCGCTCGGCCTCCTGGACCTGGGTGGCGGCTTCCACCAGGTCGCCCCGCTTGTAGGCCGCGTCGGCGGCGTCGAAGGCGGCGACGATGTCGGCGGCGAGCTGGGATGTGTCGGTCGAGGGTTGGCTCGGCTCGTTGGGGTCGCTCGGCTCGTCGGGCTGGGTGGGGTCGGTGGGTTCGGGCTGCTCGCCGGAGCCGGGACCGAAGAGCTGCGCGAGGGCGTCGTCCAGGGTGTCGCCGATCTGGACCTCGATGGTGCCCGACGTCTGGAAGGCCACGATGACCTTCTCCAGCTGGGGCACCGAGTTGTCCGACTCCGCCTCCACGTACAGCGGGCGCACGTACAACAGCGACTGCTCGATCGGGATCACCAGCAGGTTGGTCGACGAGCACCTCGACTGGCGCTGGCAGAGCAGGGTGATGGCCTCGGAGACGTTGGCGTTGGAGTTGATGGCGTTGACCACGTCCTGAGGGCCCGCCGGCGGCCGGCTCGGCGGTGTGCGGTAGCTCGCCAGCTTCCCGTAGCTTCCCGGGTCGCTCTTGGCGACGAGGAAGGCGGTCAGGGTGCGGGTGCGGTTCTGGCGCGACGCCGCCACGAACGGGCGCAGGAGGGTGAACGACTCATCCTTCTCGCCGGGCAGTCGCAGCTGCATGTAGTAGGGGTCGACCCGGTCGGCGAACTGGTTGCTGACGTTGGTGGACTGGTTGGCGGCGGTGGTGGCCACGCTCACGGCGGTCCCCGTCGGGCGCAGCTCGGGATCGGGCGCCACGTTCCACTCGTCGGTACGGCTGTAGAAGGCCTGGGGATCTGACATGTGGTAACGGCCCCACATGGTGGTCTGCACCCGGAACAGGTCCTCGGGGTAGCGGAAGTGGGCCCGCAGCTCGGCCGGCACATCCTCCCCGTCGGTGAACAGCTCGGGGAAGGCCTTGGCATAGGCCCGCACCAACGGGTCGGAGTCGTCCACCACGTACAGCCGGATGGTGCCGTCGTACGCGTCGACAGTGGCCTTAACCGAGTTGCGCACGTAGTTGAACCGGCCCTTGAGACCGCTCTCGCCGGGCACGTCGATGGTGTCGGCCCGCTGGGCGTTGGGGAAGTGGTCGGTGGTGGTGTAGGCGTCGACGACCCACACGATCCGGCCGTCCATCAGGACCGGGTAGGGGTCGCTGTCATAGGTGAGGAACGGCGCCACCGTCTGGACCCGCTGGCGCACGTCGCGCTGCATGATGAGCCGGGAGCCGGCCTTGACGTTGCCCGAGATCACCGGGTTTATGTCGCCGAAGCGCAGGGCGAAGGCGGCCTTGCGCACGAAGGAGTCGAGGGGGACGCCGTCGGCGCCCGAGTAGCGGGTGACCTTGGTCCCACCCTCGTCGTCCTGGTAGTCGAACTCGCGCACGCTGGTGTTCACGATGGCGTAGCCCGTCTGTTCCTCGCCGATGTAGACCCGCGGCTGGCTGATCTCCGGCGCCGTCTCGGACGCCTTCACCGGCACGTCGCGCACGGCGAGCACCGGCTGGCCGCCGGGCGTGGTCTGGTTGGCCGGGGACACCACCGCGCCGTAGCCGTGGGTGTAGGTGAGCCGCTGCGCGACCCACGACTTCTGGGGCACGCCCTCGCTGGAGAGGTCGCGGGCGGCGATGTTCACCTGGGTGGTCTCGCCGTCGATGGTGTAGCGGTCCACGTCGACGTCGTTGATCGAGTAGTAGTCGCGCAGGCCCTCGCCCTGGGCCCGCTGCAGGGCCCGCACCACCACCTCCGGGTCCCACAGCCGGATGTTGCGGATGACGTCGGCGTTGCGGGTGAGGTCGGCTGCGGAGAGCTCGCCCTCGGCGGCGAAGGGTTCGAGGGCCACCTTCGCCAGGCCCATCCCGTCGCGGGTGGCGGCGATGTTGTGGCGGATGTAGGGCGCCTCCTTGGCCGGCTCGTCGGGCTGCACCCGGAAGCGCTGGACGAACGCCGGCACCGCCTCGCCGGCCAGCAGCGCCACGAACGCCCACAGCCCGACGGCCAGCACCGGCAGCACCCACCCCCGACGCCGGATGTTCACCATGAACAGCACCAGCGCGGTCAACGAGATGATGATCAGCAGGTAGATGACGGTGAGCTGGACGTTGACGTCGGTGTAGGTGGCGCCGTCGACGGTGCCCCTGGTGGAGAAGACCAGCTCGTAACGCTGCAACCAGTACTGGCCGGCCCGCACCAGTGACAACAACCCCAGCAGCACCGACAGGTGGGCCTTGACCTGGGCGGTGACCCGCTCCCCCTGCGTCTGCACCCGGATGCCGCCGTTGAGGTAGTGCGCGGCCAGGGTGGCCAGGGTGACGATCACCAGCGACGAGAACAGCCACCCGGCGACGTAGCGCAAGAAAGGCAGCTGGAAGACGTAGAAGCCGATGTCGGTGGAGAAGGTGGCGTCCTTCTGGCCGAAGTCCACCCGGTTGGTAAAGAGGATCCACTCCCGCCACTGCGACGACGCGCTGGCGCCGGCGATGATGGCCAGGAACAGCGCCACCACGGTGCGCAGCAGCCCGGCCCGCTTGCCCACGAACTCGTGGTAGCGCTCCACCAGCTCGTCCTCGGGGCTCGAAGGCGCCAACCGCAGGCGGGGTGCGACCCGGTCGGCGATGAACAGGTTGAGGTAGGCGAGCACGAAGAACACGGCGGTGAACAGGAGCGCCAGCGCCGTCTTGGCGCCGAGGATGCCGCGCCACACCCCGCCGAGGTCGAGCGAGTCGAACCAGAGGTAGTCGGTGTAGAAGCCGGCGATCCCCCGCAGCGACGTGATCAGGATGAAGGCCACCACGAGGCCGACCACCAGCGCCACCCGTCCCCGGCCCGAAGGGGGCCGGGCTCGCCGTGGCCGGCGAGGCATCGAAGTTGGGGGCCGCATGGCGCGGAGCCTACTGAGGAGCCGGAACCACCAGGCAGCGGCACCCGGGGTGCGCCGGCGGCAACGTGTGCCCGGTGGGGAACGGCTCGCCCTTGGCGACCGCGCCGGCGAGGGCGTTGTCCTCGGCATCCGGGCACGGCTGCCCTCCGTTGTCGACCACCCACTGGAGACGGGTGCCGGAGGGGAGGGCCTCGAACTGGCCGCGACAGAACGCGGCCAGCACGAAGTGGCGTACCGCACCGGCGACGTGCTGGGTCTTGGCCTCCCGGTAGCAGGCCCGGAGCCGAGCGGTCAGCTCCTCCTCGTCGCCGTCGACGTCGTCGAAGGACCGCTGCAGGCGTGACCGGAGGAGCCCGGTCGTCGCCGTCGACGTCGTCGAAGGACCGCTGCAGGCGTGACCGGAGGAGCCCGGTAACCTCGTCGGCCAGGGCGAGGGCCAGGTCGTCGACCCGGGGGGCGGGCGCGTCGGAAGTCCCGGCGAAGGTGGCCCCGGCGACGGCCGCCGCCACCAGGTCATCGACGGCGGCCTCGGCATAGGGCGAACCGTGCTCGTCGGAACCGGGGAGGACCGATGCGAAGGGCGGCAGCGCCTTGGCTCGGCGGACGGTGTCGAGCACGGTGCTCTGCTCGTCGGCCAGCACCCGCTTGAGCCGCCGGGCCAGGCGTGCCTCCAACTCCTCGGTGGCCCCGTCGCGCTGCTCCAGCAGCGACACCAGCGCGTCCTCGCCGTCGGCGTCCTCGTCGGCGGGCGGCTCCCCGGCCCTCAGGCGGGCGAACAGCGAGTCGACCTCGGACGCATGGGGGTCATCCTCGCTGGCCGGGTGGCGCGCGGTGTCGACGGGACCGGGGCCGGTCTCGGGCTGGCGGTCGGGCGCCGGCTCGGAGACGGCGGGCTCAGGTGATCGCGCTGGGACCGTTGGAGGCGGCTCCAGCGCCACAGCCTCGGGCTCGGCCGCCGGTTCGGGCGCGGCCGCCACCACCGGCGGCTGCTCGGGTGATCGCGGTGACACCGCTGGAGGCGGCTCCAGCGCCACAACCGCGGGCTCGGCCGCCGGTTCGGGCGCGGCCGCCACCACCGGCGGCGACTGCTCAGGTGATCGCGGTGAGACCGCCGGAGGCGGCTCCACCGCGACAGCCTCGGGTGCGGGCTCGGGGACGACCGCGGGCTCGGCCACCGGTTCAGCCTCGGCTTCAGGCGACGCGCCGGCGTGGTGGGTGAGGCCGAGCTCGGCCTCGAGGTCGGCCACCGAGTCCTCGTGCTCCTCGGTGGCGGCGCGGCCAATTTCCTCGGCCGCCGCCCTGGCTTCGGGCAGGGCCACCAGCAGCTCGCCGGTGGCGTCGTCGACGGTGCGGCGCACCACGTCGTAGGCCTCCAGCAGGCGCTCCCGGGCCGCCCGCAGCTGCTGGAGCTGCTGGCGGGCGAGCCGGCGCCGGCGCCCGAGGTCCTTGAGCACCCGCTCGCGAACCTGCTCAGCCTCGACGACCAGGTCGCGGCCTTGCTCGCGGGCGGCCTCCACTACACCTTCGGCGTCGCGGCCGGCCTGGGCCAGGACCTCGTCGGCTGCCGCCCGGATCCGCCCCGCCTCCTCGTTGGCTTCGGCCGAGCGGACCGCCAGCACGGCGTCGGCCTCGGCCCGGATGCGGGTGGCATGGGCGTCGGCCTCGGCCCGCACTCGCCCCGCGTCGGCCTCGGCCTCGGCCCGGGTGGCGGCGGCCGCAGTGTCGGCCTCGGCCAGCCGGCGGGCCGCCTCCGCCTCGCTGTCGGCCCGGGTGCGGCCGGCGTAGGCGTCGGCCTCGTCCCGCCGCTCACGGCTCTCCTGCTCGGACTGCTGGCGGTTCTCGTCCGCCTCGCGGACCAGACGGGCCACGTTGTCGGTGGCCTTGGCCCGGATGTCGGCCGCCGCCTGGTGGGCGGCGTGGAGCACGCTGGCGGTCTCGGCGCCGAGGGCGGCGGTGAGCTGGTCCTCGTCGAGCTGGGGGGGCCGAGCCGCCCGCTCCTCGGCCTCACGCAGCCGCACGTTGAGGGCGACCTGCTGGTCGAGCACATCGGCCATCGCCGCCGCCACCCGGGCGAGGAAGTCTCGAACCTCGTCCTGGTCGTAACCTCGGAAACCGGTGCCGAACCCGCGAGCCGCGATCTGGGAGGGGTCGTGCGCCGACCGGTCGGCGTTGTCGCGAGCCATTGCCACGATCGTAAGGGGAACGGGGTCGCCTCGGGGCGGACGCTGGCCGTCCGGGGGGACCGGGATCGCCCTCCGTCAGCCCCCGGGCGCAGTCGGGGCGGTGGGGGCGAGCAGGCCCCCCAACAGGTCGGTGGTGCCGCCGACCACCGAGCCCACCGCCTCACCCGCGTCTTCCACCAGCTCACCGACGGCGTTCGTCGGCACGGGGACGGTGGCGGGGGGAAGGGTGACCGGGGGCGGGGCGGTGGTGGGCGGTGACGTGGGAGGGGGCGGAGGCGGTTGGGTGCCAGCCGCGGGGGCGGTGCCGGCGGTCGGCGGGGGTGCGCCCGGGGAGGGACCGGTGGTTCCCGGGGAGGTGCCGACGGTGGCTGGCGGCGCCAAGGTCGGCGGCGCCGAGGGCGGCGGCGCCGAGGGCGGCGGCGGCGAGGGCGCCGCCGGCGGCGGGGACGTGGGCGAAGGTCGGGGGCGCCGCCGGCGGCGGGGACGTGGGCGCCGCCGGCGGCGGGGACGTGGGCGCCGCCGGCGGCGGGGACGTGGTGGGTGCGGGCCCCGGGAGAGTGGTGCTGCTGCCGGGGGGAGCCGATGGGACGGTCCTGGGAGGGCTCGGCGAGGTCGGGGAGACCGGAGCGGCCGCGCTCTCGAAGGGGAAGTCGGTGCCGTTGACGGCGAGCACCACGGCGTCGACCACGTCGTCGGCGTCCACGCCCTGGTCGAGCGCAGCCAGGCCCCAGGTGGCGCCATCGTCGTGGAACGCGAACACCGCTGCCCACCGCTCGGCGAAGGTGCCCCGCTCACCGAGGCTGGCGATGACCGCTCCTACGAGCACGTCGTCGGCCGCTCGCCGACCGGTGACCAGACGGGTGAGGGCGGGTTCGCCCACCAGGTCGGGCACGACCGAGCGCAGGTAGCGGGCCGAGCGGGCGCCGGCGGCTCCGGCACGGGCCGCCTTGTACCCCGCCAGCAGCGAGCGCAGCTGGCGGTCGAGGGCCACCGCGGGACCCAGGAACCGGCGATCCCAGGGGTCGTCGGCGAGGTAGCGGAGGGGCGCGGCGGCTCGGGGCAGCTCACCGGGCGCGGCCACCTCCATGCGCCGCAGCGCTCTGATCGTGCCGCGCTGGCCGGCGGAGTCGAGCGCCGATCGACCCCGGTAGACACTGACCCGCAGGCCCACCGTCCGCGACGCCCGCAGGGCCGCCGGCGGATCGGCGTCGGCCATCAGCGCCACGGTGGTGCCCGCCGAGGTGATCCGGGCCCGGCGCTCGGCGGTGACCAGCAGCTCGCCGGCCTCGAGCGAAGGCACCGCCCCCATCCGCAATGTGGTGCCGCGGTGGTGGCGACCGGCGCCGCCGGCGCGGCCTTCCAGGCTCACCCCGTCGGCCAGCTCGAAGCCGGCGCGCCCGGAGGTCACCTCGATGGTGTCGCCCCGGCGCAGCGTGGTGCGGTCCTCGACCCGCTCCACCTTGCCGTCTCGGCGGCGGACCACCGCGCTGCCCGAGACGGTGACGTCGGCCTCGCCCGGCCCGGGACCGTCGTCGCCCCACGACGGCATGAGCGCGGCCAGCACGGCGACGACCACGAGGGCGGGCACCGGCCAGGCGCGTCGGAGCAGCTTCATCCCCCTGTCCTGTCGGCCGGCGGCGCGCCATCCACAGGGAGAACGATAGAGAACCGGGTCCCGGAACCGGGTTTCGAGTCGCACGTGAGGGCGCCGCCGTGGGCCCGGACCACCCGCTCGGCGAAGGCCAGACCCAAGCCCAGCCCCCCGAAACGCCGGGTGACGGAGCCGTCGCCCTGGGCGAACTCGGTCATGAGGGTGCGGAGGCGGGCCGGGTCGATCCCGACGCCGCGGTCCACCACCGAGATGCGCACCGTCCGCGCCGAGCCGTTGCCGGTCGCGGCGGTGTCGGACCCGAGCGCCCCGGCCGCCCCCGGCCCGCCCTCCTCGGCGATCACCGTGATGCAGCCGCCGTCGGGGGAGTACTTTACGGCGTTGTCGACCAGCTCGTCGAGGGCTTGGTCGAGGTGGTGGCGATCCACCTCCACCGAGGGCAGGTGGACCCGGACCCGCCGGGCGATGCGGTGGGCCTCGCCGGTGCGGGCCCGCCAGCGGGAGACCACCCCGTCGACCAGGTCGTGGACCGCCACCGGTTCGCGGCGCAGGTCGAGCCGGCCGGCGGCCACGGTGGCGAAGTTGACCAGTTGGGCGATGACCCGCTCGAGCTGGTCGACCCCCGCGCTGATCTCCCCGGCGAAGGCCGACGCCTGCTCGGGGGTGACGGCCCGCCGGCGCAGCACGCCGGCGTAGCCCTTGATGGGCGTCAGCGGCGTGCGCAGCTCGTGGCTGATGTTGGCCAGGAACTCGGTCTTCATGCGCTCCACCTCCTGCTCCCGGCGCACGTCGCGGAGCACCAGCACGGCGCCGGTCCGGGAGCCGTCGGGGTCGCGCAACGCGGCCGCCGACACCACCACGGGGACGGCCCGACCGGTGGGCCCGACGACGGTGCCCATGGCCGCCACCACCCCGTCGTCGGGCGGGTGGACCTCGACGGGGGTGTCGCCGTCGGCGGGTGTGAAGCGCACCACGTCGCCGAGGGGACGGCCCAACGCCTCGGTCGCCGGCAGGCCGAGCAGCTCCTCGGCCGCCGGGTTGCAATCGGTGACCACGCCGTCGCCATCGGCCGCCACCAGCGCCTCCCCCATGCCGCCGACGACGGTCTGCAGCCGGCCCCGGAGGCGCGCTTCGTCGTCGGCGGCCCGGCGGAGGTCGCCGGTCATCGACCGGATCGAGCCCGCCATGGAGTCGAAGGTTGCGCCTAGCACCCCCAGCTCGTCCTGGCGGTCGACAGCCACGCCGGTGTCGAGGTCGCCGCCCCGGATGCGCTCGGCGGCGGCGGTGAGACGGCGCACGCCCCCACCGATGCGCTCGCCCACCAGCACCGCCAGCGCCACCGCCACCAGGGCGGCACCGAGGGCGACGAGGAACAGCGTGCGGAACAGCGCTTCCCGGGTGTCGGCCACCGTAGAGGTGGGCACCGAGGTCACCAGGGCCATCTCCGGCACCAGGCTGTCGCCTCCCACCGGCCGGGCCACCACGAAGCGCTCCCCCACCGTGCCGGAGGGCCGCTCGCCGCCGTCGACCACCCGGCGCCCGAAGCCGATCAGCGTGGGCACCGGGGGTTGGGGGCCGGATCGGGCCAGCACCGAGCTCGCCGTCACTAGGGCGAACGACAGCGGCTCCCCGCCGGTGCCCCGGACCCGGAGGTAGGTGTCATCCAGACCGGTGGCCACGACGATCACGCCCGTGAAGCGCTGGGCCCCGTCGCCGGGGCGCACGAACACCGGCACCGCCGCGACCGCGTACGCCCGGTCGCCCACCACGGTGACGGCCTGGCGGGGACCTTGGCTGGTGCGGGCGTCGGTGACCACCTCGTTGCCGGCGAGGGCCAGGCGGGTGGCCTTCTCGATGGTGCGAGGGGCGGCCGCCTCGGGTACCCCGGCCGGGCTGACGTAGAGCACCGGGTCGTCGATGGCGAACGCCCGGTCGCTGGTGAGCGTGCCCAGGGCCGTCTCCAGCCGGGCGCGGGCCCGGGCCTCGGCCGCGGCCGGGGCCGACGCCGTGGAGAACACGGCCAGCTCGTTGGCAGGCGCCCGGCCAGCGAGCCGCCGAGCAGGCGGGCGGCGGTGAGCGACCCCCGCGCCGCCGCCGCCGCCGCCGCCGCCTCGTCGGCGGTGCGGCTGCCGTAGCGCCGGAACGCTTCGCGCTCCACGTTGTCGGTGAGCACCACCGACAGGGCCAGTGAGACCGCCAGAACCACGACGAGCAGGAGGCCGGCGGCGCTGGTGCCGATGCGTACGGGTATGGAACGGCGCCCGGCCACCACCAAGGCGGCGCCGATGCCGAGCGCGCCGAGGATGACCACCACGTCGGCCACCGAGGTGGAGGCGCGGCCCTCCAGGACGCAGGCGACCACGATCGTCGCCAGGCCGGCCAGCAGCAGCGCGCGCGACACCCGGTCGGCCGCCCAGCGCAGGCACCCGAGGGCCACGAGAGCTGCGCCCGCGATGCGCAGCAGGTTCAACTCGCCCCGGTCGTGCATCCGGTCGACGAGCAGCGAGCCCCGCAGGAAGGCGGTGAGGGCGATGGTGAGGAAGCCGGCGCCCAGCAAGGCCCGGGCGGCGGCGGCCGCGTTCAGCAGGCGAGGGCGGACGGCCAGGCCGAGACCGGCCACCGCCACCAGGAACAGGGTGAGCTCGGCGGCGAACTGGAGCTGGGTGGCGGCCGTGGACATGGATGTGCGGCGTGGTCGAGCGGTGCGGACCTCCGCCGGCTCTCCCTTCCCGTGCGGCCAGTGGGGCGGTCAGGCCCCGGGTCGGTCGGCTCCCGGCCGGCCCAGCGCCAGCGCGTTGCCGCCGAGCCGGCTCAGAGCCTTCAGCGCGTCGTCGAGCGTACCGACCCTGGCCACCTCCATGGCGCCGGCGTGGGCGCGGGCCTCGGCGGCCTCGGAGGCGGGCACGAGGAAGAGCTCGGCACCGGCCTCACGGGCGGCCACCGCCTTCTGGGCCACACCGCCCACTTGGATCACCTGGCCGGACGGCCCGATCTCACCGGTGACCGCCACCCGGTGGCCGCCGGTGAGGCTGCCCGGCGTGAGCCGGTCGAGCAGGGCGAGGGTGAAGGCCAGCCCCGCGGATGGCCCACCCACCGAGCCCGAGTCGATGGTGACATCGAAGGGGAGGTCGAAGCGCAGGTCGCGGGTCTGCACCTGCACGCCGAGCATCGGCTGCTCACGGTCCTCGGGCCGGGGGCTGAGGGCGACGTCGACCTCCACCGGTCGCTTCACGCCGGCCCGCTCGAGCACGAGGTGGACCTCGTCGCCGGGGCGGTGCCCCCGGATGGCGGCGATGAGGTCGGTGTCGAGGCGCACCGGCTTGGCGTCGATGCGGGTGACTACGTCGCCCGGGCGCAGCACCCCGGAGACGGGGAGGTCCGGTTCCACCGCCACGATCAGCACCCCGCTGCCCCGCGTGGCCACCTCGTATCCCAGCTTCTCGAAGGCCACCTTGGCCGCCACCAGCTTGGAGGTGTCCATCAACGCCAGGTTGTACCGGCGGCTCTCGTCGGCGCTCTGGTCCCCGTAGATCGCCTTGGACGGGAAGACGTCGATGTCGCCGTCCACCCATCCCCACAGGGCCTGCAGGTAGGACGGTCGCGTCACCACCGAGACGGTGGTGAAGAGCACCTCGCCCGGGGTGCGGTAGCCCTCGCCCCTGGGTACTTCCACCAGCGGTTCGGTGCTGCGGGCCGAGCCCGGGGCGTAGGCCACGTACGGGGCCCGCACGAACCCGGCGGTCACCGTGCCGATGACCATGACCAGCAGGACCGGGCCCAGCAGGAACCAGACCCGTGGGCCGCGGCGAGGTCGCGGCTCGGCACGGGAGGCGGTCATCGGGGCGGGTACGGGGCTTGGGGGCACGGTGCGGAGCGGGAGGCCGGTGGTGACGCCGGGGTGTCAGCCTGCCACGGCCCGCTGGCCGATCGGTCGTCATCCGTGGTCCACTGCGGCGATGGGAGACGCGGCCGCCCGCCACCACCGATCCGAGGTGACGGCCCGGCGCCGGGCGGCCGCGGTCGCCGGCCACGAGGGCGATGCCACGCTGGCCCGCGCCCACCTCAGCGACGCCGAGCCGGTCGTGCGGGCCACCGCCCTCGGCGCCGTTGCCCGGGCCGGGCGGGTCCAGCGGGCGGACCTGGCCGCCGCCGTCGCCGACCCCGCCCCCCTGGTGCGCCGCCGGGCAGCCGAGGAGGTGGCCGCCCTCGGTGCCGACCCGGGCGGCCAGGCCGTCGGTGTGTCACTGCTGGGCCTCCTCGACGACCCGGACCCGGCGGTGGTGGAGGTGGCGGCGTGGGCGTGCGGGGAGCGCCAGCCAACCGAACCGGGGGCGGTCGACCGCCTGGCCGCGCTGGTGACCGGGCACCGCGACGCCCTGGTGCGGGAGGCGGCGGTGGCAGCCCTCGGAGCCATCGGCGACGCGCGCGGCCTCAGCGCCATCCTGGCCGCCACCGGCGACAAGGCCACCGTGCGCCGCCGCGCCGTCCTGGCCCTCGCGCCCTTCGAGGGCCCGGAGGTGGACGCCGCCCTGCAACGGGCGACATCTGACCGCGACTGGCAGGTCCGTCAGGCGGCTGAGGACCTGTGGCCCTGAGGCCACGCGGCGGCGCCGCCAGGCGGAACAGCCCGGTGGATGAGGGTCCGGCCGCCGGAGCCAGCGGAGTCTCCGGCGGCGCCGTCGACGGGGTGGTGTGGGCCCTAGTGCTGGGCCGGTGGGTGGCGGCCCAGGTGGTCATCGCTCGCATCGAGCCGGTCCGGTGGGTGGCCGGTGCCCTCACCGCCGCCGGGATACTGCTACTGGGCGCCACCTTCTTCGCCGAGCCGAACTGGCCGTGGGTGCTGGCCGGTGGCGGTGCGCTCGGGCTCGGCATCGGCGTCGGCCTCGCTGTCGCCGCCGCGGTGTGGGCCCTGCGCCGCCTCAGCGTGGCCCGCCGGGCCAGGCCCTTGCGGGACGAGTTGGAGCGCTCGAAGGGACGCCTGCTGGCCGAGCTCAGCGGTGCCGGGGTCCCGGTGTCGTTGTGGCAGGCGTTGCGTTTCGTGGCCGCCCTGGCCACCGGTCGCCGCCCCCAGCGCGGCGTCGCCTCTAAGCTGCGGGCGGTGGTGTCCGACATTGATTCTGTGCTGGACCGGGACCGCCTCCGCGCCGCCGTGGCAGCCGGCTCCGCCGGTCCCGACGCTGCGCAGTCCGCCAGCCGATGTCAGCCGGAGCCGGCCCGCCGGCGCTGCGCAGTCCGCCAGGCGGAGCAGCCCAGACGATGTCAGCCGGATCGGCGGCTCCGCCGGTCCCGACGCTGCGCAGTCCGCCAGGCGGAGCAGCCCAGACGATGTCAGCCGGATCGGCGAAGCCGGCTCCGCCGGAGGCGGAGCAATGTGACGACAGCTAGCCGCTGATGAGGCCCTTCGGGGTGAGCTTGGCCGTCTTGCCCTCGAAGTCGACCGGCTCGCCGATGTTCTCGAAGTGCTTCTCGGCGAAGTTGTACTGCACCCGTTGCACCGTCTCGCCCATGTACGGGTCCTCGGTGCCGGAGGTGGTGACCTTGGCGCCGGGGATGAGCAGACCGCCCTCCACGCCGTCGAGGTTGCGCACCGAGTTCATCACGTCGAGACGGGTGGCCTTCTCGGCGTTCTCCAGGGCCTTGACCAGGATCGCGGCCTGGGTCCAGCCGTAGGCGACGATGCCGTTGTCGATGTCGGCGTCGGGCTGGTACTGCTTGACCTTCTCCCGGTAGAGCTTCATGGCTTCGTCGTCGTCGTAGATCGGGTTCAGCGGGTCCTTGACGTTGGTCATGCTGATGACGCCGTCGGCGGCGTCACCGGCGATGCCGGTGAGGGTCTTGGAGATGCAGGTGCCCGACACCCAGATGACCGGCTTCCAGTTGGCGGCCTGTGCTTTCTTGAGGGCGTCGGGGCAGGCCAGGAGGGTGCCGCCGTTGAAGAAGGCGTCGGCCTTGGTGGCGGCCAGGCTGGTGAGCTGGGCCCCGACCTCGTTGGCGCCGGTGGCGTACTTCTCCACCTTGACCACCTTGATGTCGGTGCCCTCGATGGCGTCCTTGAAGCCCTCTTCGTAGGCGGCGCCGAAGTCGTCGTTCTGGACGAGCATGGCCACCGTCTTGACGTCGGGCTCCTCGGCCTCCAGGTACTCGGCGAAGGCATGGCCCTCGAGCGTGTAGGGAGCGAGGGTGGAGCCGATGGTCCAGGGGTACTCGGGGTTCCCCCACGCCGGCGACCCGGTGGCGGTGAGGAGGTTCGGCACGCAGTTCTCACCGAGGAAGTCCCGGATGTTGATGTTGTTGGCCGTACCCACCACGCTGAACACGGCGAAGGCCTTGTCGCCGCTCGTTCCGACCAGCTCCTCGATGTTGGACGAGGTCTTCTGGGCGTTGTACTCGTCGTCCTTGTCCTCGGTCTCGATCTTGTACTTCTTGCCGTTGATCTCCACCCCGCCCTGCTCCTCGTTGGTGTACTCGAAGAAGGCCTTCCAGCCCTTGGCGATCTCGGAGAAGGCGGCGGTGAGGCCGGACTGGGGGAAGCTGGACACCAGCTTGATGGTGTCCCCCTCCACCTCGGTGGTGGGGTCGACTGCGCAGTTCTCGGTGTCGATCTCGGCTCCGCCCTCCTGGGAGGTGTCGCCGCCGCCGTCGCGGCCGCCGGAACCGGTCGTGGTCTCGTCGCGGCTGCTGCACGCCGCCGTCGCCAAGGCGAGGGCGAGCAGCAGCACGAGGAACCGACCGGGCAGGGATCGGGGCATTGGTTCTCCTAGGGGGCTGATTCGGACATGGGGGCTGCCGTCAGCGCTGATGGCGGCACCCTGCGTTTGGTGAGGCGCGCCACGAGTTTACGCAGTCCGCCCACCACACCTTCGGGCAGGACGTACACGATGACGATCAGGGCGGCGCCGAACACCGCGGGGGCGAGGACCTCCTTGCCCTCGATGAGGTTCTCGGTGTTGCGGCGCAGGAACACGATGAGGAACGCCCCCACCGCCGGGCCGAGGATGGTGGCCGCCCCCCCGATCACCACGGCCACGAGGAACTCGATGGAGCGCTGGAAGTAGAGGATGGGGTTGGTGCCGTCGGCGGCCCGGTCGATCATCACCGACAGTGACCCAGCCACCCCCGCGTAGGCGGCGCTCAGGGCGAAGGTGCCCACCTTCACCCGAGACAGGTTGACGCCCACAGTGGACGCGGCCAGCTCCTGGTCGCGCACGGCGATCATGGCCCGGCCGGTGCGGCTGCGGACCAGGTTCCAGGCCAGCACGAACAGCACCACTGCGATCACCAGGCACTCGAAGTACTGCCACTGGTCGCTGGCCAGGCCGTCTATGAGGGAGTTGAACTCCGAGCGGTCGGGGCGCAGCAGGGCGATGCCGCCCTGGCCCTTCACGTACTTGGTGGCCACCCGGGGGAAGATCACGGCCAGCCCGAGGGTGATGAGCGCCAGGTAGAGGCCCCGTACCCGCAGGGCCGGGACCCCGACGGCCACGCCCACCGCGGCGGCCACGGCGGCCGCGATGGGGATGGTGGGCTCGTAGGTCCAGCCGTGGTCGACCATCAAGATGGCGGTGGTGAACGCCCCCACCCCGAAGAAGGCGCCGTGGCCGATGGAAACCTGGCCGTTGAACCCGGTGAGCAGGTTGAGGCCCATGGCGGCGATGGCGATGTAGAGCACCTGGGCCAGCACCCGGTTGAGCTCGGGCTCGAAGTAGAAGGGGGCGTAGAGGGCGGCGGCGGCGAGGATCACGCCGGTGGCGATGCGGATCACCGTGACCCGGTCGCGGCCCTGCCCGTCGCCGCCGGTACCGGGGCTGGTGGCGGCCGGGGCGGGGGCCTCCCCGGGTCGGGCGAAGGCGGCGGCCTGGTCACCGTCGGGCATCCCGCCGGCGCCGGGATGGGAGGGGTCGACCGGTGCGGTGACCCCGGTCTCTGAGCCGGCGGCGCCGTCGCCCCCGCCTCGACCCGGGGCCCGGAGGGTGCGCCGGGGACGTTCGGCGGGACGGTCTGGCGGTGATCCGGTCGGGGTCATACCCGCTCCACGGTCTGGCGCCCGAACAGCCCGGTGGGCCGCACGAGCAGCACGATCAGGATCAGGCCCAGGGGCACGACCAGCTCGATGCCGTTGAGGGCATCCACGTACTGGGTGGTGAGGGCGTCGGCCACCCCGACCACGAGGCCCGAGATCACGGCGCCGAGGGGGCTGTCGAACCCGCCCAGGGCGGCGGCGGCGAAGGCGTACACGAGGACCGTGGCCATGAGGCTGGCGTCGAACCCGGTCGACCGGGCGGCCACCAGCGAACCGGCCAGGGCGCCGATGGCCGCCGACAGGGCCCAGCCGAGCATGAGGATGGCGCCGGCGTTGATGCCGACGAGGCGACTGGAGTCGGGGTTGGACGCCACCGCTCGGATCTTGAGGCCGAGGCGGGTCTTCTGGAGGAGCAGGAACAGCAGGACGCACTCGGCGGTGAGCACGAGGGCCAACGCGATCACCGCCCAGGAGATCGACTGCCCGAGGAAGTTGATCCGCTCGTCGTTGCCCGATGCGTCGCTCGGCCAGGGCTTCGGCATCGTCTGGGGGTCGGTGCCGAAGAACAGCTGGGCGAACGAGTTGATGGCGAGGAACATGCCGAGGGTGACGATCACCACGTTGAGGGGGCTGCGCCCGACCTCCACCGGGCGGATCAGGACCCGCTCAATGATGGCCCCGGCCACGAAGGCGATGACCATCGACAACAGGATGGCCGCCACCACCGGCAGGCCGCTGCTGGCCAGCTTCCAGGAGATGTAGGTGGAGAACAGGGCCATCTCGCCCTGGGCGAAGTTGAGCAGGCCGGTGGTGCGGAAGATGAGCACGAGGGCGAGGGCCACCGAGGCGTAGACCACGCCGTTGCCGATGCCGTTGAGGAGCTGGGAGATGAACAGGTCCATGTCAGAACCCCAGGTAGGCCTTGCGGACGGCGTCGTCGCCGCGGAGTGAATCGGCCGAGCCGGAGGTGACGATGTGACCGGTCTCGAGGACGTAGCCGTGGTTTCCGATGTCGAGGGCCAGGTTGGCGTTCTGCTCGACGACCAGGATGGTGAGGCCCTCCTCGCGGTTTATCTCGCCCAGCTGCTCGAACAGCTCCCGGGTGATGAGCGGGGCCAGGCCGAGCGAAGGCTCGTCGAGGAGCAGGAGCCGGGGGCGGGCCATCATGGCCCGGGCGATGGCCAGCATCTGCTGCTCGCCGCCGCTCATGCTGCCCGCCGCCTGGCCGCGCCGCTCGCCGAGCCGGGGGAAGACCTCGAACCACCGGTTCACGTCGGCCGAAACATCGCCGTCGCGTGTGACCGCGCCCAGCCGGAGGTTCTCCTCGGCGGTGAGCTCGACGAAGGTGCCCCGCCCCTGGGGCACGTGGGCGATGCCCGCCTTGGCCACGTTCTCCGGGCGGCGTCCGGTGATGGGGGTGCCGTCGAAGATGATCTCGCCCGACACCGGGATCAACCCGCTGATGGCCCGTAGGGTGGTGGTCTTGCCGGCGCCGTTGGCGCCGAGCACCACCGCCACCTGCCCTTCCTCCACCGCCACATCGATGCCGTGGAGCACCTGCACCGGGCCGTAGCCCCCGGTCACGCCCTGCAGCTCGAGGAGGGCCATCAGGCGGGGGCCCCCAGGTAGGCCTCGATCACCTTCGGGTCGTTGCGGACCTCCGCCGGGGGCCCTTCGGCGATCTTGCGGCCGAAGTCGAGCACCACGATGTGGTCGGAGATGGCCATCACCATGGCCATGTGGTGCTCGACCAGCAACATGGTGAGGTCGAACTGGTCGCGGATCTCCCGGATGGTCTCGCCCAGCTCGTCGACCTCGCCGTGGGTGAGACCGTTGGCGGGCTCGTCGAGGAGCAGCAGGCGGGGCTCGCTGGCCAGCGCCCGGGCGAACTCGATGCGCTTGAGGGTGCCGAAGGGCAGCCCGGCGGCGGGGCGGTCGGCCACCGTCGACAGGCCGAGGCGATCGAGCAGCGCCCGGCACCGCTCCTGCAGCTCGCGGTCCTCACGGGCGGCGCCGATGCGGAACATGGCCCGCCCGAAGCCGACCCGGCCCCGGCAGTGGGCACCGGTCATCACGTTCTCGAGCACCGTCAGGGCCGGGAACAGGGCCACGTTCTGGAAGGTGCGGGAGATGCCGAGGGTGGCGATGGCGTGGGCCGGCTGGCGGAGCAGGTCCTGGCCGTCGAAGGTGACCGTCCCCTCCGAGGCCTCGTAGAGGCGGCTGACCACGTTGAACAGGGTGGTCTTGCCGGCGCCGTTCGGGCCGATGAGGGCGCAGATGTTGCCCTCGGAGATGGTGAAGGTGAGCCCGTCGAGGGCCACCACCCCGCCGAAGCGGACCCCGACCTCCTCGACCGTCAACAGCGCCACATGGCCCCCTGGCCGGCTCGACGTCTGGCGTTCAACTGGGCGTCATTGAAGCAGATGGGAACACGAGCGGTGTGACGGACGGCGGATTCAGCTGCGAGCGCCCATGAACATCACCTTGAGCTGGTCGTAGGACTCAATGCAGCGACCGGCGCCGAGCACCACGCACTCGAGGGGGGCGTCGACCAGGTACACGGGGATCTCCGTCTCGTTGGCGATGCGCTGGGCCAGGCCCTTGAGCATCCCGCCCCCGCCCACCAGGTGCATGCCCCGCACGATGAGGTCGTGGGCCAGCTCCGGAGGGGCCTCGCCGAGGCAGGCCACCACCGAGTCGACGATGGTGCTGACGGGCTCGTCGATCGCCTTGCGAACCTCCTCGGGCGAGAGGATGACCGTCTTGGGCAGGCCGCTCATCAGCTCGCGCCCCCGCACCTCGGCCTTGATCTCGTCCTGGATCGGGGAGGCCGACCCGATGGCCACCTTGATGTCCTCGGCGGTGCGCTCGCCCACCGCGATCCCGAACTCGCGGCGGATGTAGGTCTGGATGGCGGCGTCGATGTCGAACGAGCCGGTCCGCACCGCCTGGAGGGCCACCACCCCCCCGAGGGAAATGAGGGCGGTCTCGGACGTGCCGCCGCCCACGTCGATGACCATGTTGGCCACCGGCTCGTGGATGGTGAGGCCGGCGCCTATGGCGGCGGCCATGGGCTGCTCGATGAGCTGGGCGTCGGCCGCCCCGGCCCGGCGGGCGGCCTCGGTGACGGCCCGGCGCTCCACCTCGGTGATGGCCGACGGCACGCAGATCACCACCCGGGGTCGGTTGAAGCGGCTGACCCCCGCTCGGTGCAGCAGGAGGCGGATCATGCGCTGGGTGATGTCGAAGTCGGTGATGGCGCCCTGGCGCAGCGGGCGCACGGCCACGATGTAGCCCGGCGTCCGCCCGATCATCTGCCACGCCTCGTGGCCCATGGCCAAGACGTCGCCCGACTGCTGGTTTAGGGCGATCACCGAGGGCTCGTTCAACACGATGCCCTGGCCCTTGGCGTAGACGAGGGTGTTGGCCGTGCCCAGGTCGATAGCCAGGTCGCGGGCCACGGTCAGGTGCTCCGGGGAGGCGGGCCGTTCCGGCTGCGGCGGGCGCGCTCCTCCTCAGGGGACAGCGCGTCCATCTCCCGGCGGAAGGCGTCGATGCCGGACTCGAGCGACGTCGGCTGGCGCGAGCGCAGGTAGAGCACCGCGCAGCCCACCGCGCTCATCACCACCGCGATGGCGAGGAACGAGAGGGCGCTCACCGGTGCACGTCCCACGTCTCCCCGCCGGCCCACGTCTCCTTCTTCCAGATGGGCACGGTGGCCTTCAGCGTGTCTATGCAGAAGGCGGCGGCGGCGAAGGCGTCGGCCCGGTGGGGGGTGGCCACCGCCACCACGACAGCTGCCTCTCCCACGCCCAGCGCGCCGGTGCGGTGCAGGGCCGCCACCCGGCGCAGCGCCGGCCAGCGTCGCCGAGCCTCGCCGACCACCTCGGCCAAGCGGGCGGTCGCCTGCTCCTCGTAGGCCTCGTAGGTGAGCCCGGTCACCCCCGGCCGGCCCTCGGCGTGGTCGCGCACGGTGCCGGTGAAGGTGACCACCGCCCCGCAGTCGGGCCCGGACACCCAGGTGCCGGCCCCGCTCACCGGCAGCACACGATCGGTGACGCCGACCCACGTGTCGTCCTGGGGCGCAGGCAGACCCGCCCCGGCGGGCGCGTCGAGGGCATGGTGCACCGGGCCATGGTACGTGCAACCGGGCGATACCTCTGGCGCTCGCCGACACCGCCCGCGGCCACCGCACCAGGGACCGTCACTAATCTCGCCGCCGTGTCCGACGACGAGCCCGACGACGACCCGTCGGGTGGCGGCGCACCCCTTCCCCCCGAAGATCGGCTGTGGCGCCACCCCTCGGAGGTGGGCGCCGCCCGCCTCGCCTCGGCGACGGCGGCGCCGGCCCGGGTCGTCCGTGACCGGCCACTGTGGGCGGTTGCCGTGGTGGCGGGGCTGACGGGAGCCACCGTGGCCATCACCGCCCTGGCCGTCACCGGTTCACTCTCGCCTCGGATCGTGGAACGTCCCCGCGCTGTCGTAGCCGCCACCACCTCGATCGTCGCCCGCCCCAAGACGGTGAAGGCCCTGGCCAGCGAGGCCTCCCAGGTGGTGGCCCGGGTCGAGGTCCGCACCGCGGAAGGCACCCGGCACGGCTCGGCGGTGGTCGTGCGGGCCGACGGCGGCCTCCTCACCAGCGCCCGCCTGGTCGACGACGCCGAGCGGGTCACCGTCACCCTCGGCGATGGTCGCGCCCTGGTGGCTCGCGTGGTCGGGCGCGACCCGGGCACCGGTGTGGCCGTGCTGGGGGTGCCCGGGCTGCTGGCGGTGGCGCCCACCGCCCAGGCCCGCCCCCAGCCGGGCGACACCGCGGTGACGGTGGCCGGCAGCACCGAAGGCGGGGGCCAGCCGTCGGTCACCTCGGGCGTCGTCAGTTCGGTGGGTGCGTCGGTGGACGACGGCGGCCGGCGGCTCTGGGGTCTGATCGAGCTCGACCGGCCCGTGTCGGACCAGGGCGACGGCAGCGCCCTGGTGGGGGCCGACGGCCGGATCACCGGCATCTGCCTCGCCGTCCCCACCCGAGGGCGCGCCGGCGCCACCGGCTACGCGGTGCCCATCGACCTGGCGCTCGCCGTCGCCGAGGATCTTCTCGCCTACGGCAAGGTGCGACGGGCGTGGCTGGGGGTGGAGGGCGATGACCTCTCCGCCGAGGACGCCCGCCGCTTGAACGTCGCCGGCGGCGCCCGCCTGGCCGGCGTCACCCGCGCCAGCCCCGCGTCCCGGGCCGGCCTGCGGGTCGACGACGTCGTGATCGAGGTGGGCGGCACACCGGTGCGCTCGATGGGTGACCTGGTCGCCGCCCTCCAGGTCCTGCGCCCGGGAGAGAAGGCCACCTTCACCGTGGTCCGCGCCGGCGAACCCCTGCGCATGCCCGTCACCCTCGCCGAGCGCTGAACCGGTCCGCGAGGGATCACCTCCGCCCGCAACTCGACGGCCTGGCACCTCACGCCGGTGCGGCGGCCCCGGTCAGGACGCTCGACGGTGGTGGCGACGGCGGAGCAGCGCGGCGGTCCCGCCGACCGCGCCCACCAGGGCGGCGGCGCTGCCCGCAAGGGCCAGCTCCTGGCGCCGGCGGGGGCTGAGTGTGGCCCACGGGCCGGCCGGGGTGGCCTCCACGTAGGCCTCCTCGCTGCGGATGGTGGGGGCCCAACCGGTGGCCCGGAGCCGGTCGTTGGCCACCACCCAGGGATGGGCGGCGTAGGCCTGCACGGCCGGCGGCGCGGGGGCGAGGCGCAGCCGCCATCGCAGCGATGCCAGCCGGTCGACCACGGCGCGGGGCGCCCGCAGCCGGGCGGCGCCGCCCGCCAGTTGCGAGAACTCGGTGGGGGTCAGCCACCCGTCGGGGGCGACGTTGAAGGGGCCGTCGAGGCGGGCGGTGCGGGCGTGGTCGACGGCCGCGGCCAGGTCGTCGAGGTGGAGGAACTGCAGGGGCGGGTCGTCGTCGAGGCCCCGCACCGACGTGGCCGCCCGCAGAGCTAACCCCAACCAGCCGGGATGGTCGCCGGCCACCGGCAGGGCGGGGCGCAGGACGGCGACGGTCGTGCCGGGGTTGCTGTCGCCCCACTCGAGGGCGAGCCGCTCCACCTCGGCCTTCTGGACGGCGAAGGCCAGCCCCGGATCGGGGCGCAACGCGGCCTCCTCGGTGAGGGGCACGGGGTTGTTCGCCCACGCCCCGTACACGGTGGCCGAGGACAGCACCACGAGGCGGGCGACCCCGGCCGTGGCGGCCGCGTCGAGCACCCGGCGGGCCATGTCCACGTCGGCTCCGGAGACCACCTCCGGGTGGTCGTCGAGCAGCGGTCCGAAGGCGGTGGCCAGGTGGACGACGACGCCGGCACCGTCGAGGCGGTCCTTGAGGCGGTCGTCGGTGAGGAGGTCGACCGGAGCGTCGGCCGCCCCGGGCAGCGGGCGACGGTCGAGGGGCACCACCCGCCCGACGGTGCGGTCCTCGGCCAGCAACGCCAGTACCCGTCGCCCCAGCGCGCCGGCCGCGCCCGTGACGACAACCACCTCGCCCGCCACGCCGGCTGCGCTGCCGGGTTCCGTATCCACCCGCATACGATGCCCTCGTGAGTGACAGTGGACCAAGCGGCGGCGATGATCCCTTCAAGGGGATGCCGTTCCTGGGCGATCTGGCTCGCCTGATCCAGCAGCAGGGACCCATCTCCTGGGACGCCGCCCGCCAGCTGGCCCACTCCATCGCCACGTCCGGCACCTCCGAGCCCAACGTCGACCCTCTGGAGCGCATCCGCCTCGAGCAGCTCGCCCGGGTCGCCGACCTACAGGTCGCCAACGCCACCGGCCTCATCCCCTCGGTCACCGGCCGGGGCGTCTCGGTGGTGCCCGTCACCCGCACCCAGTGGGTGGCCGCCACCCTCGACGCGTACCGCCCGCTGTTCGAGCGGCTGGCCGGTTCCCTCGGCGGGCCCAGCGCGGCGGCGTCGGGCCATCCCAGCGCCGGGCCCAGCGCTGAGCCCAGCGCCGAGGTCGACCCGTTCGAGGATCCGATGGGCGACCCCACCGCAGCCTGGCTGGGCAACGTCATGTCCTTCCTCAGCCCGATGATGATGGGCATGGCCGCCGGCTCGATGGTCGGTCACCTCGGCACCCGCAGCTTCGGCCAGTACGACCTGCCCATCCCCCGCCCACCGGGCGACGACCTGCTCGTGGTCCTGCCCACGGTGGAGGCCTTCGGCCAGGAGTGGAGCCTCGACGGCGACGACCTGCGCTTGTGGGTGTGCCTCCACGAGGTCACCCACCACGCCGTGCTGGGGGTGCCCCACGTGCGGGCCCGGCTCGAGTCCCTCATCTCCACCTACGTGGCCGGCTTCCGGACCGACCCCCGGGGGCTCGAGCACCGCCTCGGCGACGTCGACCCCTCGGCGGTGTCCGATCTCCAGGGCATGCAGCAGCTCTTCTCGGACCCCGAGCTGCTGCTCGGCGCCATGCGCTCCCCCGAGCAGGAGGCCATCCTGCCCCGCCTCGACGCGCTGGTGGGTGCGATCGTCGGCTACGTCGACCACGTGATGGACCGCATCGGCGCCACCCTGGTACCGAGCTACGGGATGGTCACCGAGGCGGTGCGCCGCCGGCGGGTGGAGGCGGGCGACGCCGACCGCTTCGTCGAGCAGCTCTTCGGCCTCCAGCTCACCTCGGATCGCTACGACCGGGGGGCCGCCTTCGTCGACGGCGTGGTCGAGCGGGCGGGGGAGGAGGCCCTCGAGCGGCTGTGGCGAACCGAGAGCGAGCTCCCCACACCGGCCGAGCTCGACGCCCCCGGCCTCTGGCTGGCCCGCATCGACCTCCCCGCGTAGTTCCTGCCCGCTGCTCGGCGGGAGGGCGATTCAGACGGCGAGGACCTCGGCCGCCCGGACCTCGCCGGCGTCGAGGTCGAGCAACCCGATGGTGGGCGTGCGGGCCATCCGCTTCCAGGTGGCCGACCCCGGGTTGAACAGGAGCTGACCTTCGCTGCTCTCGGTGGCGACGGGCAGGTGGCTGTGACCGAACACCACCACCCGGGCCCCGGGGAACCGCCGGGCCAGCCGGCGCTCCCGGCCCTTGGTGGCGCCGCTGTCGTGGACCATGGCCACGGGCACCCCGGCCAGGGCGAGCTCGAGCTCGGTCGGCAGCGCCCCGACCAGATCGTGGTCGTTGTTGCCGAGCACGGCGTGCACGGGGGCGAACCCGGCCAACTCGTCCAGCAGGTGGGCGGTGACGACGTCGCCGGCGTGGAGGATGACGTCGGCCCGGGCCAGTTCGTTGTAGACCGCGCCCGGGAGCCGGCGAGACGACCGGGGGCCCATGTGGGTGTCGGCCAGGACCACGGCCCGCATCACGCCACCGGCGCCCGCGGAGGCGGTGGCGGTGGCGGCGGTGGAGGCGGTGGCGGGGGGCCGCGACGGCGGGCCCGGCGGGGGCGGCCGACCTGATCGCGAACGCGTCCGCTCACCGTCCGGGCCGAGCGGACGAGGCCCTTGCGGGCGGCGGCCTGCACCTCGCTGATGCGGTCGTCGATCTCCACCGCCCGCTCGGTGACGGCGGTGCGCTGAGCGCCACTGCGATGCCTCCAGGCGAGCGAGCCCAGGCCGTAGGAGAAGGCGGCGAAGGCGGCCACCACGGTGACCAACAGGAAGCCGACGCGGGCGGGCATGGCGATCAGCCCGACCATGGCCCCCAGCACCCAGGTGACCTGGAACCTCGTCTCGAACTTGGCGAACGACCGACCGCGGTTGGCGTCGGGGGCGTCGCGCTGGACGATGGAGTCGAAGGCCAGCTTCCCGGTGGTGGCGGCCACCCCGACGACGACGCCGAGCAGGGCGGCGCCCACCACCCCACCGACCACGCACGCCAGCGTGCCCGCCACCACGGTCAGGACGAGCACCCCGGTGAGCATGCGCTCCTCGGTGGCGAGCCGGCGCAGGCGGGGGGCCAGGCCGGCGCCGGCCAGGGAGCCGAGCACGCTGAGGCTGGCCACGACCGCGAAGTGCCAGCCGGGGACGGACGGGCGGCGGAAGTCGAAGGCGAGGAGCAGGGTGAGGAAGCCGACGATGGCCCGGATGAGGCCCATGGCCGACGCCGAGAGCAACAGTCCGACGCTGCGCAGCTCGGCCCGCTCGCTGGCTCCCGCCGGCTGCTCGGCCACGGGCTCCTTGGGCAGGCGAAGGCCGACCACGGCGGCGGCGAGGAACGTGACCATGGCCAGGCCGAGGGCCCACCCGGGGCCCCCCAGGCGGAAGAGCAGGGCGGCCGGCGCGGCGCCGACGAAGCCCATCAGCCCCGACAGCAACGACAGCTTGCTGTTGGCCTCCACCAGCTCGCGGTCGGTGCGCACCGTGCTCGGCACCACCGCGCTGCGGGCCACCGCGTAGCCCTTCTGGAGCACGAGGACGGCGAACGCCTCGGGGTAGAGGAACAGGCTGTCGACGTCGTCGATCATGAAGAAGCAGAGCGCCGCCCGCATGGCGGCCGACCCGATGATCATCCACCGCCGCCCGCTACGGGCCCGGTCGAGCGCCGGCCCGATCAGCGGTGACACGACGGCGAAGGGAGCCATGGTCAACAGGAGGTAGAGGAACACCTTGCCCCGGGCCTCGGAGGTGGCTCCCTCGAAGAAGATGGTGCCGGCCAGGGCGGTGGCCACCATGGCGTCGGCACCGGTGGACAAGGCATGGGTGCGGGCCAGCCGGGCGAACGGCGAGACGGTGAACGCGTCCTGCCCGGAGGACCGGAGGGGCGGGCTCAGAGGTCGCCAGCCGCCGGTGTCGCCCACGGCCAAGATCGTCGCGCGCCGGTCGTGCTACTGGGCGAGCGCCTCCGGCGCTCGCGTGGCGGCTGCTCGCATGGCGCTCGCCACGCCGCCTTGCTGCGGATCAGTCGGCGCCGGAGGACATCGCTCGGCGGCGCTCCAGGTCGTACTTGTAACCGAGGCCCCGGATCGTGACGATCCGTGTCGGCGACGACGGGTCGTCCTCCACCTTGGACCGCAGGCGCTTGATGTGCACGTCGAGGGTCTTGGTGTCGCCGACGTAGTCGAGGCCCCAGATGCGGTCGATCAGCGTGTCGCGGGTGAGCACCCGGCCGGCGTGCTCCAGGAGGAGGGCGAGCAGCTCGAACTCCTTGAGCGGCAGGTTGACCTCCCGGCCCCGGATCACCACCTCGTGGCGGTCGGGGTCGAGGCGCACGTCGCCCACCTCGAGGACCATGCCGGTCTGGGCCGACAGCGGCTCGCTCTCGCTGGGCGCCCGCCGCAACACCGCCCGCATGCGGGCCACCAGCTCCCGCAGGCGGTAGGGCTTGGTGACGTAGTCGTCGGCCCCCACCTCGAGGCCCACCACGGTGTCGATCTCCGAGCCCTTCGCCGTCACCATGATGATCGGCACCTTGGAGCGGCTGCGGATCTCCCGGCAGACGTCGATCCCCGACACCCGCGGCAACATGACGTCGAGCAGGACCAGGTCGGGTGCCACCGCGTCGAACAGGTCGAGGGCGGCGGCCCCGTCCCGTGCGACCTGCACGCGGAAGCCCTCCCGCTTCAGCCCGACTGTCAGCGCCTCGACGAAGGAGTCCTCGTCCTCGACCACCAGGATGGTGACGGGCTCGCCCATGGCCGTCCCGGCGCTCATCCGGCCTCCGCCTCGTGGCCGGCGCCGGTGTCGTCGGTGCCGTCCCGGTCGGTGGCCACCGCCACCGGTCCCGGCCCCGCCGGCAGGCGCAAGGTGAACGTCGACCCCTCACCTTCGCGGGACTCCACCGACACCTCGCCCTCGAGGTTGGCGACGACGTGGCGGACGATGGCCAGACCCAGGCCGGTGCCGCCGGTGTCGCGGCTGCGCGCCCGGTCGACGCGGTAGAACCGTTCGAACACCCGCTCGAGGTCGCGGCTGGGGATACCGAGGCCGTGGTCCTCCACCGCCAGCTCGACGGACCGGCCGTCGGTGCGGGCTCGCAGCGTCACCTCCGAACCGGGATCTGAATACTTCACCGCGTTGTCCAGCAGGTTGGCGAGCGCAGAGACGAGCTGGCGACGGTCGCCGAGCACGTTGAGGCGCCGCGACGGCTCCTCGGTGCGCAGGGCGATGCCGCGCCGTTCAGCCGCCGGGCGGATGCGGTCCATCGCTTCGGCCATGGCCAGGTGCACCGGCACCGGTTCTCGGACGGGCGTGCCGCCCGCCTCTATGCGGCTGAGGTCGAGGAGGTCGTCGATGGTGCGGGCCACCCGGAACGCCTCGTTCACCATCCGCTCGGCCAACCGCCGGGTCACAGCGATGTCGTCCTCGGCCACGAGGGTCTCGGCCAGCAGGCCGATGGCTCCCACCGGCGTCTTCAGCTCGTGGCTGATGTTGGCCACGAAGTCGCGCCGCACCGACTCCAGCCGGCGACGCTCGGAGACGTCGTCGACCACTATGAGGGCACCGGCCGCGGGGCCGGACAGCGGCACCGCGCTCACCTCCACCACCCGGGGGGGCGGGCCGAAGAGGTCGAGGGTGCGGGTGCTCGGACGGCCGCCGACGGCGTCGTCCACCAGCTCGCGGATGGCCACCTCCACCAGCGCGTCACCGTGGCGGGCGGTGAGGAACTCCGCCGCGGTGGCGTTGCGGTACACCACCGCCCTCCGCTGGTCGGCGATCACCACGCCTTGGGGGATGGCGTCGAGGGCCCGACGCAACTGGCCCTCGGCCACTGACACGCCCACCGCCCGCTCGCGGACCCGGTCCACCTCACGCTCGATCTCGGCCAGCCGGGCCGCCGCTCGCCGGTCCCGCCGGACCACCGCCCAGGTGGCCAACGCCGCCACCAAGAGCACCCCTGCCAGGACCCACCCGAGCCCGCCCACCGTGCCCCGCCGCCTCAGGCCGATTCGGCGCCGTCGACGACCGCGGACCCGGGGGGTGCCGGCCGGGCGGCGCGGCGCTCGATCTCGGCCGCCACCGGCTGCCACTCGCCGGCTCGGATGCCGACGATGCTGGTCACGGCGGCGTAGCCGGCGGTCACCAGGGCGGTGTCGGTGTCGGGATCCAGGGCGATCCCGGTGTCCCGCAGCTCCATCTGCAGCGGTCCCTCGCCGGAGGAGACCACCGCCGCCCGCACCGTGCCGAAGGGGGCCAGCTCGGCCCAGCGGACGCCCCGCAGGTCCTCGGTCGCCACGTCGGGGACGTTGAGGTTGAGCACCGTGCGCACCGGCGCCCGTTCGAGCCAGGCGGTGGCGGCCACGGCCAACCGGGCGGCGGTGTCCCAGTGGGGTTCGTCGTTCCAGCCGATGCTCACCGCGAGGGCCGACACGCCGAAGTTGGCGGCGGTGAGGGCGGCGCCCACCGTGCCCGAGTGCAGGGTGGCCCGGCCGGTGTTGTGGCCGGGGTTGATGCCCGACACCACCAGCTCGGGTGGGTCGCCGAAGCCGCCGAGGCGAGCCGCCATCACCGCCAGCGCCGGGGGGCCGTCGACGGCGTGGGCGGGGACGCCCTCACAGCCGGGGATGGCGCGAGCCTCGGTGCGGATCTCGCCCCCCGGTTGCAGGTTGCCTATGGCGGCCCCCGAGCCGCTGCGGTCTTCGAGGGGGGCGGCGACGAGCACGTCGAAGCCCGCTCGGTGGAGGCCGGCGGCCAGGGCGTGGAGGCCAGGGGCGTCGATGCCGTCGTCGTTGGTGACCAGCACCCGCATGTCAGCCGCCGCCGAGCCCGGTGCTCGGTTCGGCCCCGTCGGCGCCGGGGGCCGACGGGGTGGTCGGCTCGGGCCCGACCGAGGGGGTGGCGAGGTCGGCCAAGGCGTCGGCCGAGGCGGGCTCGTTCGTGTGGCGGCGCACGGCCTCGCGGGCGGCGCCGGTCTGCTCCGGCAGCCAACCGGTGACCATGTAGCGGATGCGCTCGCCGATGTTCACCGCGTGGTCGCCGATGCGCTCGTAGTAGCGCCCGATGAGGGCGAGCTGCACGCCGGCCCGGATCTCCAGCGTGCCCTCGCCGTGGGTGACGAAGATCTCCTGGATGTAGTCCCGGTGCAGGGCGTCGAGGCGGTCGTCGAGGTCGTCGAGGGCGGCCGCCATGGCGGCGTCATGCTCCACGTAGGCGTCGACCGCGATGCGGAACAAGCGGGTGGCCTCCTCCCCCATCTGACCGATGAGGCCCCGCAGGCGGGGGGTGAACTCGGTGCCGTAGATGCGCCGGGCCCCCTTGGCCACGTTGACCACGAGGTCGCCGGAGCGCTCGATCTCCGAGATCATCCGGATGGCGGTGACGATGGCCCGCAGGTCGCTGGCCATGGGCTGCTGGAGGGCCAGGATCTGGTAGCAGCGCTCCTCCAGCTCGAGGGCCAGCGCGTCGAGGGGGTCGTCGCCCTCGATGAGCATTTGGGCTCCGTGCAGGTCGCCGTCGAGGAGGGCGGCGGTGCCCCGCGGGACCGCTTCGGTGACCATGGCGGCCATCCGCACGATGTCGTGCTGGAGCTCGTCGAGCTGCTGGTGGAACGACTTGCGGATGTCGATCTGGTTGGTCACGGCGGCGAACCCCTCGCTGTTCATCAGAGGTGCCCGGCTCAGCGGATCTCGCTGGCAAGGTGGTCCGGGTCGCCGGTGAGGAGGTAGCGGAGCCGGGCGCCGATGACAGCGGCATGGTCGGCGATCCGGTCGAGCGCCCGGCCCGCCACCAGCGTACGGAGCGCGCACGGCACCGCCGCAGGACCCTCCAGCCGCAGCAGCTCACGCATGAGCCGTTCGTTGACCGGCTCCATCACCCGCCCGGAGAGCACCAGAGCCTCGGCCAGGCCGAGGTCCTGGGAAGACCACGCCTCCAACGCCTCGCGGTACTGGCCCACCGCCAGGTCGGCCATGGAGAGCAGGATCTCGTAGGTGGCGCCCCCGCGGCGGAGCAGGTCCCAGTCCGGGGCCAGCTTCACCACCCGCAGGGCGAGGTCGCCGACCCGCTCGAGCTCGCCGAGGACCCGTAGGGCCGAGACCACGAAGCGCAGGTCGGAGGCGACCGGCGCCTCCCGGGCGATCAGGTCGTAGCACCGCCCCGTGAGCGACACGTTCATGGCGTCGATGTCGTCGTCCGCGGCCAGCGCCACCTCGGCCACCCGGTGGTCCCCGGTGATGAGGACCTCGCGCATCCGCTCGAGGTTCTGGTCGACCCGGACGGCCATGAGCTCCACCTGGAGGCGAAGCTGGTCGAGCTCGGCCGAGAAGGCGTGACGGACCGTCCCGGCCACGGCTAGCCGAACCGACCGGTCACGTAGTTCTCGGTGCGCTCGTCGCCGGGGTTGGAGAACATCGTCTCGGTGGCGTCGTACTCGACGAGGATGCCGGTGCGGGTATCGCTCGTCTCGTTGACCTCGGCGGTGAAGAAGGCCGTCCGGTCGCTCACCCGGGCCGCCTGCTGCATGTTGTGGGTGACGATGATGATCGTGTACTGCTGCTTGATCTCGTCCATGAGGTCCTCGATGCGCCCGGTGGCGATCGGGTCGAGGGCCGAGCAGGGCTCGTCCATGAGGATCACCTCGGGGTCCACCGCGAGGCAGCGGGCGATGCAGAGGCGCTGCTGCTGGCCGCCGGAGAGCCCCATGGCGGAAGCCTTGAGCCGATCCTTGACCTCGTCCCACAGGGCGGCCTGGCGCAGGGAGCGCTCGACGATCTCGTCCATCGCCGTGCCACCCTTGGCCAGCCGCGCCACCTTGGGGCCGTAGGCCACGTTCTCGTAGATCGACTTGGGGAACGGGTTCGGCTTCTGGAAAACCATGCCCACCCGGCGGCGGACCTCGACGGGATTGACCCCGGGGTCGTAGAGGTCGACGCCGTGGTAGCTGAGCGTGCCTTCCACCCGGGCGGTCTCGATGAGGTCGTTCATGCGGTTGAAGCACCGGAGCATGGTGGTCTTGCCGCACCCCGACGGGCCGATGAAGGCGGTGATCTCGTGTTCGTGGACGCGCAGGCTGACGTCGCGCACCGCCTTGAAGGCGCCGTAGTAGACGTTCAACGCTTCGGTCTCGAACACCACCGCCTTCGACGGCCTCGGAGCGCCACGGTGACCTCCGGCCTGGGGCGCGAGGTCGACGGCGGGCTCGGTTCGCCTGGTCTCCACGGCGGTGTCGGGGTCCGGGGCCACGGGGGTCACCTCTTCTTCTCGAAACGGTTGCGGAGCAGGATGGCAGCAGAGTTCACGGCGAGCACGATGGCCAGGAGGACGACGATGGCGGCGGCCGTGTTACCACCCCATGAGCTCTCGGGCAGGCGGGAGAACTGGTAGATCTGCGAGGGCAGGGCCTGGAAGTTGTCGCGGAGGTCGCCGAAGTCGCCGCCGGTGAAGAAGCCGGTCTTGGCCCCCACGACGATGAGGGGCGCCGCCTCGCCCAGGGCCCGGGCCACCGACAGCACGGTGCCGGTGAGGATGCCGGGCAGGGCGTAGGGCAGCACGTGGCTGCGGGTGACCTCCCAACGGGTGGCGCCGACGCCGAAGCCGGCCTCGCGGATGCTGTCGGGCACGGCCCGGATGGCTTCGGCCGAGGTGATGATGACGATGGGCAGGACGAGGACGGCCAGAGTGATGCCGGCCGCCATCACCGACGCCCCACCGGTCACGTTGCGGAGGGCGCGGGCGAAGATGGCCAGTCCGAGGATGCCGTAGACCACCGACGGCACGCCGGCCAGGTTGCGGATGTTCACATCGATGAACCGGGTGAGGCGGGTCTTCTGGGCGTACTCCTCGAGGTAGACGGCCGCTCCGACGCCGAGGGGAACGGCGATGAAGATCACGAAGGCGGCGATGGTGAGCGTGCCGTTGATGCCCTGGATGATCCCGGACCGGGTGGGCAACGAGGAGTACTTCGAGGTGATGAAGTCGCCGAGGCGCCCGGTCAGCACCTCGCTGCCCCGATCCACCTGGGAGTACAGCAGGATGACCAGCACGGCAATGGTCACGAGCAGGGCGCTGAGCAGGACGTACTTGAACACCGTGCCGCCGACATCGGCCCGCCGCCCCTGGATCCGAGCGCTGACCACCTCCCGAGTCAAAGCATGAGGAGCAACCGCCATCAGCCGAGCCCCCTTCCGAAGGACGAGGGCGCGGCGTGAGTCGCCAGTGGGGGAGCCCGCCCGAACGGAGCGAGCGAAGCGAGCGAGTGAGGGCGACCACTAGTACCTCTGCCGGACGCGGCGCACGAAGCGGTCGGCCACGATGTTGAGCGACAGCGTGATGAGGAAGAGGAGGCTGCCGACGAAGAACAGGCTGGGAAAGGCGAGGGCGGAGCCCTTGGCCTGGTCCGAGCCCGAGCCCGGCGACACCGCCGCCATGGCCGCCGTCATGGTCAGGCCCGAGTCGGTGGGGGAGACGCTGCGCAGCGACCCGCCGCTGGCGCCGGCGGCGATGGCCACCACCATGGTCTCGCCGATGGCCCGGGACACGGCGATGATGAGGGCGGCCACCAGCCCGGAGACGGCGGCCGGGGATGACCACCCGCAGGCTGGTGGTCATCTTCCGGGCGCCCATGCCGTAGGACGCTTCGCGCAGGGAGTTGGGCACCGAGCGCAGGGCGTCCTCGGACACGCTGGCGACGAGCGGGATGGTGAGCACGCCCACGCCGATCCCGGCAGCCAGGAGGTTGGTGGGAGACGCCTCGGAGAACAGGCGCTGGACCACGGCGGGACTGATGACGTAGGCGGCGAACACACCCACCACCACCGACGGGATCCCGGCCAGCACCTCGAGCGCCGGCTTCAGCACCCGCCGGACCCGCGGTCGGGCGTACTCCGACAGGTACACGGCGGCGGCCAGCCCGAGCGGGGCGGCCACGGCCATGGCCACGGCGGTGACGATGAGCGACCCGATGAAGAGGGTGAGCACGTCGAACTGGGATCGCCGGGGGAACCAGCCGTCGTCGATCAGGCTTCCGTAGTCGACCTCGGCCAGGAAGTTGAACGTCTCCTTGGTCAGCGAGGCGATGATCAGGGCGCTGATCAGAACCGAAAGCAGGGCGGCGGCGAAGAAGACGCCGCGCACGACGAGCTCGGTGCGGACCCGGTTGGCGCTGCCGGCGAGGTCGGCGACGGTGAACCGGCGGGGCTCGGGGGTGGCGGGGAGATCGGTCAAGCGGCGCTCCAGGAGGACGGGCTCGGACGATGGGACGAGGCGGGGGCGGGGCCGGTGCGGCCCCGCCCGTGGGTTCCGACGAGCGGCGAGGGAGGATCAGCTTTCCCGGGTGCCGACCGTCTTGTCCTCCCAGGCCGAGGTGGTCTCGGAGACCTGGTCCTCGGGGAGGGCGACGTACCCACCGCCTTCGACGAACTCGGTGAGGCCCTCCAGGTAGAAGTCGACGAACGCCGACAGGGCCTTGTTCTCCTCGGCCTTGGCCTTGTTCACGTAGATGTACAGCGACCGGGACAGCGGGTAGCTGCCGTCGGAGATGGTCTCGGCCGAGGCTTCGACACACTCGCCGCCGGGCTCCTCGCTCACCGCCACGGCCTTCACCGAGTCGCCGGCGGCCTCGGCGAAGGAGAACCCGACCCAGCCGAGCGAGCCTTCGCTGCCCTCGATGTTGGAGATGATGGTGTTGTCGTTGGGCGACGAGTTGTAGTCGGGACGGGTGGTCTCGGCCTGGTCCTCTTTGATCTTGCCCTCCTCGACCCGCTTCTCGGCGATGTCGGCGAGGGCGATCTCGATGAAGCTGTCGTAGGTGCCCGACTCCTCACCCGGGCCGGTGAGCTCGAGGGGGAGGTCGGGGAACTCGGTGTCGGCGCCGAGCTCGGTGGCCAGTTCCTGGGCGTCGGTCCACTGCTCGAAGCCCTGCGACTCTGGGCCGATGAGGGCGTAGAGGTCGGCGAAGCTGAGGCATTCGAGCGGGTTGTCGGGCGAGGTCAGCACGGCGATCCCATCGAAGCCGACCTTGAGCTCGATGAACTCGATCCCGGCCTTTTCACAGGCGGCGACCTCCTCTTCGTCGATCGGGCGGGAGGCGTCGGAGATGTCGGTCTCGCCGGCGCAGAAGGCCTCGAAGCCATCGCCGGTGCCGGGCCCCTCCACCGAGATGTCCACCCCCTCGTTCTCCTCGGCGAAGGCTTCGGCAGCCGCCGACGAGATGGGCTCGACGGTGGAGGATCCGGAGACGGCGACGGTGCCGGACAGGTCACCGTTGCCGCCACCGCCACCGCCACCACCGCCGGCGTCGTCGTTGTCGTCACCGCAGCCGGCGGCGAGCAGTGCGAACACACTGAGGATGACCAGGAGCAAGGTCCAACGGCCCTTCGTCTGCATCAAGGGTGCCCTCCTTGGGCGATGACTGGTGTCGTATGCGCTGTCGGAGGTCAACGTAGGGATCGCGGGTAGCGGGTCGAGGTGGGGGTGGTGAACGCATCGTGAACGGGAGCCCAACATTGGCAACCGTCCCCGGATGGCCTCCGGTGCCCGACTACAAGAGGTCGTCGAGCACGGGCCGGTCGTGGGGGTAGCTCAGCCGGCGCCGGGCGGGATCCAGCTCCAGCCACGCGATCTGATCCACCTCGTCGTTGGGGGCGAAGGTCCCCCCGACCACTTCCATGGCCCAGTACCGGACGACCTTCGGGCGGCCGTGGCGGTCTCGGTAGCGGGTGGCGGCCAACTCCGCGCCGAGCCGGCAGACGAGGCCGGTCTCCTCCTCGACCTCCCGCCGTGCGCACTCCTCGTCGGTCTCACCCGGATCGCGCTTGCCCTTGGGGAGGGACCAGTCGTCGTAGCGCGGACGGTGCACCAGAAGCACCTCGGGGCCGTGTGGTCCGGGACGCCACACCACGCCACCCGCGGCCCGCACGATGGGGGCCGGCTCCCCGGACGGCTCCTGCTCAGAGGGGACGGTGCTCAGGGGACGGTGCTCAGAGGGGATCGTGGTCACGGCGCTGCGACCGGGCGAGGGCCAGCTCCTGGAGGCGGCGGTGGACATCGACCGTGCCCCTCCGCTCGACGTGGCGCCACACCCCTTCCGGGCCCAGCTCCCAGGCCAGGGTGTCGTCGGCCAGGTTGACGTCGAGCACCTCCTGGAGGCGCTGCTGGAGGGCCGGGTCGGTGACGGGAGCCAGCGCCTCCACCCGGCGGTCGAGGTTCCGGGGCATGAGGTCGGCCGAGCCGATGTAGACCACCGGCTTGCCCTCGCCGGCGCCGTTGGCGAACCGGAAGATGCGGGAGTGCTCCAGGTAGCGGCCCACGATGGAGCGCACGCGGATCCGGTCCGAGAGACCGGGCACCCCGGGCCGCAGGCAGCAGATCCCGCGGATCACCAGGTCGATCTCGACACCGGCCTGCGACGCCGCGTAGAGCTCGTCGATCAGGGCCGCGTCGACCAGGCTGTTCATCTTCATGATGATCCGGCCGGTGCCGGGTGGCGCGTCGCGCTCACCCCGGATCAGGTCCTCGACCCGGTGCCGCAGCGAGTGCGGCGCCATCAGCAACTTGTCGTAGCGGACGTTGCGGCCGTAGCCGGTGAGGAAGTTGAAGAGCTGGGTGAGGTCGGCGCCGAGGTCGGGATCGGCGCTGAGCAGGCCGAGGTCCTCGTAGAGCTTGGCTGTCTTGGAGTTGTAGTTCCCGGTGCCGATGTGGCAGTAGCGCCGCACGCTACCGGGCTCGTCTCGGACCACCAGCGCCGTCTTGGTGTGCGTCTTCAAGCCCACCAGGCCGTAGGTGACGTGGACGCCCACCTCCTCCAGGGCCCTGGCCCACTCGATGTTGTTGGCCTCGTCGAAGCGGGCCTTCACCTCCACCAGGGCTGCTACCTGCTTGCCCCGCTCGGCCGCCCGGATCAGGGACTTGATGATGGGGCTGTCGCCCGAGGTGCGGTAGAGGGTGAGCTTGATCGTGAGCACCTGGGGATCCGATGCCGCCTGGCGGATGAACTCCTCCACCGAGGAGCTGAACGAGTCGTACGGGTGGTGCACGAGCACGTCCCCCTCGCGCAGCACCTTGAACAGGTCCACCCGCTCGCCGTCGGTCGGGGCCAGCCGGGGCTGGGTGACCGGCGACCACGGGTCGTCCTTGAGGTCCGGGCGGTCGAGGGCGTGCAGCGCCCACAGGCCGCCCAGGTCGAGGGGACCGACGTGGGTGTGCACGGCGTCCTCGTCGAGCTCCAGCTCGCGCAGGAGCAGCGTGCGGATCTCCTCGGTGGTGTGGGCGTCGAGCTCGAGGCGCACCGCTCGCCCGAAGCGACGGCGGCGCAGCTCTATCTCCACCGCCGCCAGCAGGTCGTCGGCTTCTTCCTCCTCGAGGGTGAGGTCGGCGTTGCGGGTCACCCGGAAGGCGAAGTGGTCCTCGACGACCATGCCCGGGAAGAGCTGGTCGAGGTGGGCGGCTATCACCTGCTCCAGCGGCACGAAGCGCTCGCCATCGGGCATCACCACGAAGCGGGGCAGCACCTGGGGCACCTTCACCCGGGCGAAGCGGCGATCGCCGGTGTCGGGGTCGCGCACCACCACCGCCAGGTTGAGCGAGAGGTTGGAGATGTAGGGGAAGGGGTGGCCGGGGTCGACGGCCAGCGGCGTGAGCACCGGGAAGATCCGGTTCTCGAACTCCTCCACCATGTGCTTGCGGTCGTCCTCGTCCAGCTCGTCCCACCCGGAGAAGACGATGCCGACCCGGGCCAGTTCGGTGGCCACCTCCTCGAGGAACACCCGCTCCAGGCGCTGGGTCAGCTCCCGGCTGCGGTCCCCGATCTCGAGGAGCTGCTGGGCCGGCGTGCGGCCGTCGGGGGTGGTGGCGGCGATGCCGGCGGCCACCTGGTCCATGAGGCCGGCCACCCGCACCTGGAAGAACTCGTCGAGGTTCTGGCTGAAGATGGCGCAGAACTTGGCCCGCTCGATGATCGGCACGCTGGGATCGCTGGCCAGGGCGAGCACCCGCTCGTCGAAGTCGAGCCAGGACAGCTCCCGGTTCAAGAAGCGCTCAGGGCCAGCGCCGCCCGGGCCACCGCTCCAGGCCGCAGGGATGGACACGAGCGCTTCGGCGGTCACTCGGGCAGGGTACCCAGCGCCGGGGCCGACGTTCAGCCGGGGCCGATCTTCAGCCGGTGGTGTCGGCGAGCAGGGCGGCACCCACCACCCCGGCGTGATCGCCGAGGGCGGCCGGCACCACCTCCAGCGACGAGCCGGCGAACAGCCGGTCGCGCACGGCGTCGGCGATGCGGTCCACGAACGCCGGCCCCAGCTTCTCGGCCACCCCACCGCCGAGCACGACCAGATCGAGGTCGAGCAGCATCACCGCCGAGGCCACCGCCACCGAAACCGCCTCCACCGCCTCGTCGAGGAGCGAGGTGGCGACGGGATCGGCGGCGGCAAGAGCCTTGGCGAAGACCCCCGACTTCATCTTCCGGTCGCCGGCCAGCTCAACCAGGGCGGTCGGCTCGCCGGCGGCGTGGCGGCGACGGGCTTCGGCCTCCATGGCCACCCGCCCGGCGTAGGCCTCGGTGTGCCCGTCCAGGCCACACCCGCAGCGTCGGCCGCCGGGGTGGACGGTGGTGTGGCCGATCTCCCCGGTCAGCCCTCGGGCGCCCGTGCGAAGGGTGCCGTCGAGCACCAGTCCCCCGCCCACGCCGGTGCCGAGGAAGACGCACAGCAGGTCCGGGTGGCCACGGCCGGCACCGGCGACCTGCTCGGCCAGGGTGGCGACGTTGACGTCGTTGCCGACCGCCACCCGCTCGAGGCCGGTGCCCGCCCGGAGCAGGTCGCCGAGGGGCACCGGTCGCTCCCAGCCCGCCAGGTTGGGGGACCCCACCACGACCCCTCGGTCGCCGGCCACCTGCCCCGGCGTGCCCACGCCGAGGCGGTCGGCCCCGCCGAGCTCCTCCACCAGCGCGGCGATGGCGCCGGCCACCGCCTCGGGCCCACCGTCGGGGGTGGGCCGTTTGCGTTGGGCGCCCACGCCGCCGTCGTCGACCCCGGCGGCCTGGATCTTGGTGCCGCCGAGGTCGACGCCGATGGTGGTCAGCCCCCCTCCTCCTCGGGAACCCCCAGATCCCACTCGAGCAGCAGGCGCTCCCGCTCGGCGTCGCGCACGACCCGCTCACGGTTGCGTCGGAACTGGGGGTCGTGCGGTGGCACGAGCACCAGCCGGGCCATCACCCGGTCACGGAAGGCGTCGATGACGGCCCGGTCGCCGAAGTCGGAGTGCACCTCCCAGTGGGGCGCCACCGGCCCCAGGTAAACCACACGAGCGTGGCCCTGCGGGGGGCCCTGGGGGATCTCCTCGGCGATCTGCGACATGGGCCGCGAGCCTTCCACACTTGGGGCTTCAGGCCGTCCCTCCGGCGAGCGCTCAGCCCCCCCGCCGGCCCAGGGTCACTGGCACGGTGCGACGCCGGCCCCGACGCTCGTAGGTGACCGAGATCCGGTCGCCCGGCTCGTGGGCCCGGATGGCGTCGGCCACCGCCGCGTTGGTGGCGGCCCGCTCACCGTCCACCGTCACCAGCACGTCACCTTCGCGCACGCCGGCCTTGTCCGCGGCCGAGTCCGGGGTGACCTCCACCACGAGGGTTCCGGACTCGGCGGTGACCCCGTAGCGGTCGAGCAGCTCGGGCGGGATGGACGGGTCGTCCACCGCGATGGTGCGCACACCGAGGAAGGCGTTCTCCGGGTTGATCTCCCCCTTGCCGGCCTTGAGGTCCTCGATGAGCGACTTCACCGAGTCGATGGCGATGGCGAAGCCGACGTTCTGGGCCTCCGCGGCGATGGCCGTGTTGATGCCCACCACCTCGCCCCCGGCGTTGAGCAGAGGGCCCCCGGAGTTGCCGTGGTTGATGGCGGCGTCGGTCTGGATGAGGTGATCCAGGGTGATGCCGGGCTCTTCGATGGACCGGTCCTTGCCCGACACGATGCCGAGGGTGACGCTGGGCTGGCCCCCGAGGTTCAGGGCGTTGCCGATGGCGACGACGTCGTCGCCCACCCGCAGCGCGTCGGACGACCCGAGGCGGGCAGGGACCAGATCGGTGCGCCCCGATACCCGCACCATGGCCACGTCGTTGTCGGGGAAGGACCCCACCAGCTCGGCCGGCTCGGTGGTGCCGTCGGTGAAGGTGACCCGGATCTCATCGGCGCCCGCCACCACGTGGGCGTTGGTGACGATCAACCCGTCGGCGGAGAGCACGAAACCCGAGCCGGCCCCCCCGAAGGGGCTCTGGGTCTGGCCGGTCTCGATCGACACCACGGAGGGCTGGGCGGCGGCGAGCAGGCTGGGGACATCGAGGCGGCGGCCGCTGCCGCCGGGCCCAGGTGCGCCCAGGGTGGAGGGCGGGCCCTGCACCACCTCGGTGCGCTCGTCAGTGGTGGACGAGGCGACGATGGCGCCGGCGATCAGGGCAGCCACCAGTGCCCCGACCAGCGCCCCCACCATGGCCGACCCGAGACGTCCCCCGCGGTCGGGGATGGGGTGCACCTCGGGCCCCGGGAGGCGGGGCGGGGGTGCGGCGCCGGGCATGGGGCCCGGGCCGTAGCCGGGAGGAGGAGGCGGGGGGCCGGATGAGCCGTGGGGGGCGGTCGGCGGGACCGGCGGGGCCCACGGCGGCCCCGGCGCGGTCGTCCACTGCTGCGGCGCCCACGGCGCAGCCGGCGGCGGCGTCAGTGGGCGGGTGGGAGCGTCGCCCGCGGTCGGCGCCGGACCCGTGCCCGGGGCCGGGCCGTTCCCCGGCGCGCGGGCCGCCCACGGCGTCCACGGGGTGGGCGAGGGTGGGCGTTGGTCGGTCACGAGGAGCTCCTGGCGGGGCCGGAAGGGGTCCCATGGTCGCAGATCGACCGAGCCCACTGCCGGTCGGGGCGGCTCGATTCGCCGGTGCCACCGACCGGCCGCTGGACCCAGGCCGGTGACATCGGGCCGCCACGGCGCCGACGGGTGACCTTTACGCCAGTTTTGCGCCCCATCTGGTGGTAGTGGGCGGCGTGAACGAGCGCGCCGAGTGGATGAACCAGGGCAACTGCGCCCACGAGCCCCCGGCTCGCTTCTTCCCGAGCGACGGTGTGGGCGTGGAGCTGGCCCGCCGCATCTGCGCCACCTGCCCCGTGAAGGAGCCCTGCCTCGAGTACGCCCTGGTCAACCGCATCGACCACGGTGTCTGGGGTGGATGCTCCGAGCGCGAGCGGCGCCGGATCCTCAAGCGCCGGCGCCAAGCGGCCAACGCCCGCAGCTGAGCCACTCCTCCTGAGCCACCCTCCGAGCCAACCGGCCGGGGTGCCCGCCGGAGCGGGCCCCGCTCGACGTCAGGCCCGGCGCTTGGGCCGCTTTTCCACCGGGTCGACGGGCGCAGCAGCCTCGTCCTCGTCGAGGTCGTCGTGCTCGGTGCCGCGCTTGAACTCCTTCTGGGCCTGGCCGAGCGACCGGGCCAGCTTCGGCAGCTTGGCTCCCCCGAAGAGGACCAGGACGATCACGAGGATGACGATCAGCTCTGTCGGTCCGAGGCTCACGGGCCAACCCTACCCCGGTGTCGGCCGCGGCCAACGGCGCCCGCTCCCGCGGTCGGCGCATCTGGCACCCTGGCCGCGGTGCTCGAGTGCGTGGTCAACATCAGCGAGGGTCGCCGGGCCGACGTGATCGAAGCCATCGCCGCCACCGCCGGCGCCGACCTGCTCGACGTGCACCAGGATCGCGACCACCACCGCAGCGTGCTCACCCTGGTTGGCGAGGATGCCCCTCGGGCGGTGGCTTCGGCGGCGGTGGCCCGGCTCGACCTGGGCCAGCACGTGGGCGCCCACCCCCGCTTCGGGGTGGTCGACGTGGTCCCCTTCGTTCCCCTCGCCGGGTCCAGCATCGACGACGCGTGCGCGGCGCGGGACCGCTTCGCCGTCTGGGCGGCCGATGCCCTCGCCGTGCCGTGCTTCCTCTACGGGCCCGGCCTCGGCGCGGGACGCCCCCTGCCCGAGGTGCGTCGCACGGCCTTCTCGCCACGGCGCCCCGACACCGGCCCCGCTCGTCCCCACCCCACCGCCGGCGCGACCGCGGTGGGGGCCAGGGACGTGCTGGTGGCCTACAACCTGTGGCTGGCCGACGCCGACCTCGACCTGGCCCGGCGCCTGGCCGCCGACCTTCGCAGCCCCACGGTGCGGGCCCTCGGCCTGGCTGTCGGGGATCGGGTGCAGGTGTCGTGCAACCTGGTGGCACCCGGGTCCACCGGACCGGCGGAGGTGTTCGACGTGGTCGCGACCCGTGCGGCGGCGGCGGGCTCGGCGGTGGCCGGAGCCGAGCTGGTGGGCCTCGTGCCCCGGTCGGTGCTGGAAGCCATCCCTCCTCGACGCTGGGCCGAGCTCGACCTGGCCGAGGACCGGACCATCGAGGCGGCGCTCGAGCGGGTGGGCCGCGGGTGAACCGTCAGGCGCCGGCACTTCGGCGGGCGAGGGCCCGCTGGCGGCGGACACGGCGACGCTCCCGCTCGCTCATGCCGCCCCAGATGCCGAACTTCTCGCCGTTGGCCAGGGCGTACTCGAGGCAGTCCCCCCGGACCTCGCAGCCCCGGCACACCTCCTTGGCCTCACGCGTGGAGGCTCCCCGCTCCGGGAAGAACAGGTCCGGGTCGACCCCCAGGCAGTTGGCGAAGTCCTGCCATCCGTGGATCTCGTGCCCGTCACTGGCGATGTGCATGGCGACTCCCCTGCCCCCGGCGTGGCTGGCGACCGCAGCATGGCGCCGGGCGCATACCACACGTGGAATTACAACAGTGTGATCTTGGCCGCTCCCGCCCCCAGGCGCAAGGGGGAACTTGCCGAGCGCTAGGCGACGCTGCGCAGTCCGCCAGGCGGAGCAGCTAAGAGGGTGATAGCCGGATCGGCGAAGCCGGCTCCGCCGGAGGGGGAGCAAACCAGCACTGCGCAGCCGCCAGGCGGAGCAGCAGGGAGGGTGACAGCCGGATCGGCGAAGCCGGCTCCGCCGGAGGCGGAGCTAACCAGCTCGGCGCGTCCTTTGGCGGCGCTGCTCGATGAAGTCCACGAGCACGTAGTCGCCGAGGGTTTCGGGGGTGGTGAAAAAGGCGCGACCGCGGTTGAGCTGGGTCAGCTTCTCGATGAACGCCTGGAGGTAGGGCGTGGCGTCGAGCATGAAGGTGTTGATGCGGATCCCGTCCCGGGTGCAGCGCATGACCTCGGTGAGGGTGGCGTCGATCGTCTCTTGGATCGGCGGGTAGTGGAACAGCGGCTCGCCCGACGCGGTGATGTGGGCGGTGGGCTCGCCGTCGGTGATCATGATGATCTGCTTCGTGCCGGTCTGGCGGGCGAGCATGCGCCGGGCCAGCAGGAAGCCGTGCTGCACGTTCGTGCCGTAGACGAAGTCCCAGGAGACCTCGGGCAGGGCGTGGGCCTTGATCTCCCGGGCCACCTCGCTGAAGCCGACGATGCCGAGGAAGTCGCGGGGGAACTGGGTGGAGATGAGCGAGTGCAGCGCCATCGCCACCTTCTTGGCGGCGAGGAAGTTGTCGCGCATCGGCATCGACAGCGACAGGTCCACCATCAGAACGGTGCTGGAGCGGACCAGGTGCTCGGTGCGCTCCACCTCGAAGTCGTCGGGCGTGAGCGTCACTGGGGTGCCGGTGCCCCGGCGGCCCAGCGCGTTGCGGACGGTGCGCTCGATGTTGAGGTTGAACGGATCGCCGAACTCGTAGGGCTTGGTCTCGTAGGCCCGCTCGTGACCCGCGCCCGTCCGCTCCACCTCGTGCTTGCCCATCTTGTCCCGGGCCAGCTTCTGGAAGATGTCGGACAGGGCGTTGCGGCCGATGCGGCGGATGCCGGCCGGGGTGAGCTCGTAGCGGCCCTCGCGCTGCTCGATGAGTCCGGCCTCCTCCAGCATCTTGGCCAGCTCGGCGAGACGGTCGAGACTGCGGGCGGCGTCGTCTCCGAGCAGGTCCCGGGCCCGGTCGAGGTCTACCTCGGCCAGCGCCCCGGGGTGGTTGGCGCCGGTGAGGAGGTTCTCGAGCTGGTCGATGTCGCCCAGGTCGTTCATGAGGGAGGCGGCCTCGGCGAACCCGAGCGGATCCTGCCCGCTGAAGTCGTACTGGCGCCCCCACCCTGCCCCGGGGAACATCGACTGGAGGTTGGACGAGAGCTGGTCCATCTGCCAGCGCAGGTCCATGTCCTCGAGGAGCTGCTCGGCCAGGCCTTGCAGCTGCGCCCGCTGCTCGGGGGTCATCGAGTTGAGCATCGCCTGCATGGCCGCCATGCGCTGGGCCATCACCTCGAGCAGCTCGTCCACGTCGGCGGGGTTCTCGGGGAAGAAGTCGCCGTGGCGCTCCATGAACTGGGCGAAGGCGGCGTCGGTGTCCTGGCCGGCCTGGCGCATCTCGAGGAGCTGGTTGAGGTCGGCGAGCATGTCCTTCATGCGGGCCATGTCCTCGGGGGACACGTTGCTCATGGCGCCCGACATCTGGTTGAAGTAGCTCTGCATGAGCTGCTCGCGGAGCTTCTGGACGAGCTCGTCGAAGTGCTCCCGGGCCTCGGAGGAGGTGAAGTCGTAGTCCTGGAGCTCGCGCACCTGGCCGGCCAGGTCGGGGGGCAGCATGTCGAGGCGGAGGCCGCGCTCGCTCACGACCTCGTCGGTGATCTCCTGGCGCCGGGCGTCGCCCGACTCACGGGCCTCGCGAGCCAGCTGGTCGAGGCCCTCGCGCTCGGTCTCGACCACGTCGCGCAGCTCCTGGGCGATGTCGTCGTACACCCCGCCGAGGTCGTAGCGGTCCAACTCCTCCTTGCGCTTGCGGCGGAGCTTCTCGAGCATCTCCCGCATGCCGGCGATGCGCTCGCCGTTGCGGTCGCGGAATCCCGACTGCATCATGCGCCGCAGGGCGGCGTTGAGGTCACCGTGGTAGAGGAGGTCGTCGGTGATCTCGCTGAACACGTCGTCGGCACCGAGCTCGAACCCCACCTGGGTGCCGTCCCAGGCGGAGTAGCCGAACCGGGCGGGCATGGTCCGAGGCTACGTGCTACTGGGCGAGGCTCACCTGCCGCCGATGAAGGACTGGGCGGGCACTCGCACCTCGTGGCCGGTTCGGAAGAGCAACACCACGGCGTCGCTCTTCCAGACGACCTCCACCCGATCCGGGTCCATGCCGGTGGCGTCGAGCTCCACGGGGTGGCCGTACCTGCCGCCCGGGTCGCTCCCGATCCAGAACTCGGTTCGGACGTGGCCGGTCAAGGAGCCGGCCAGGGAGCGGCGGTGGCGCACCACCACCCAGTGGAGGGCGTGGTCGGAGTAGACCACCGACGCCGGTTGGCGGAAGCGACGCTCCACCGTGCTGCGGGGCCACGACGCAGCCACGAAGATCGCCGCCGCCAGCACCACTCCGACGAGGGCACCCAGCGCCATCGTCAACGCCGTCGGCAGGCGCGGGCGCGGTCGGGCGGGGGTAGCGGGCGGGTGCATGCCTCGAGGATGCCCGCCGTTCGCCCCAGTGGCGATGGGGAGCGGTTACCAGCCCCGGACCGGGCCGCGTAGCGTCCGCCCCCTTGACCGTGACGACCGAGACGCCCACCGCCACCGATCGCCCGGCGGTTCTCGGTGCGGTCGGTGCGGTGCTCGCCGTCGCCCTCGTGCCGCTCGTGCTTCTCGGTCCTGGCACCGACCTCGACGCCGGGGCGGTCATCGCCTCGGGGCGTCGTCTGGTGGAGAGGGGGGACTATGTGCCCTCCCGCGCCCCGGGGGCTCCGGTGCACGAGGCGGCGGTGGGCCTCCTGCAGCGGGTAGGCGGAACGGTCGCACCCAACCTCGGCTCCCTCTTCATGGCCGGGCTGTGCCTGGTGGCGATGGTCGTGCTCCTACGCCGCAGCGGCGTCGGGCGGGTGGGCCTGGCGGTGGCCGTGGTCGCCGCCAACCCGTGGTTCTTGGTGGCCGCCACCTCCACGGTGGACTTCCTCTGGGCCCTCGGGCTGCTGCTGGTGGCGGCGGTGCTCGCTCGAGACGCGCGGCCGGCGGCCGCCGGGGTGGCGGCGGCGCTGGCCATCGGTTGCCGGGCCTCCACCGCGGTCCTGGTGGCGGCGCTGGTGCTGGCCGAGGCGCTCGAGCCGGGCGGCCGCCGCCGGGCGGCGGTGCTGGCTGCGGTCGCCGCCGTCGGGGGCGCCGTCCTCTACGTCCCGAGCTTCCTCGCCTCCGACGCGTCCCTGGCCTTCGCCCAGAACGACGTGCCGTCCTCGACCGCCCTGGTGCAGGCCGGCCGGTTCGCGGTCAAGGACCTCTACTTCTTCGGGCCCTTCGCGGCCGTCGTGCTGTTGCTGTGCCTTCCCCCCGCCCTGCGCGTGCTGACCCGGTGGCGCACCGACTGGCTGGTCCGCTTCGCCGCCGCCGGGTTGGTGCTCAGCCAGCTCGTCTTCCTGCGCTTCCCCTGGAAGATGGGCCACCTGCTGCCCACCCTCGTCTGCCTGGCGCTGTTGCTGGGCGTGGCGCTGCGCGACCGTCCCCGCCTGCTGGTCGCCCTCGTCGTCGCCCAACTGCTCTACGTCGGCGTCAACGTGGTGCTGGTGCGACCGGACAACCCCAACGCCGCCACCGGGGGCCGCCTCACCTTCGACCCCGAGTGGGGCGCCCTGGTGGTGGACACCCGGTGCCGGGTCGAGGACCGCGGCGCGTGGAAGAGCCCCGGCCGGAAGCGGATCGACGCCGTCTGGAACTGCGCCAAGCCCTGGGCCGGCTAGCTCACCGCGGCCGAGCTCCGCGAGCTATGGCCGCCGAGCGGACATGGAGCCGATGACTTGCGAAATGATCGACTGCGCTTGCCCCTCGCGCCGAGCTAGCGGGCTCGGTAGGTGGCGCGGGAGCCGACCGCGTCCTTGTTGAGGCGCTTGGAGAGGTGTAGGCCCTCGAGCACGAACTCGATGGCGCTGGCGGCGGCGGCCGGGCTCTCGTCGCCGCCGGTGAGCTCGCCGACCACGGGCTGGAGGCCAGCCACGTCGGCGAACAGCGACACGTACTCGGCCGAGGCGACGTCGTCGCCGGCATGGACGACGGTGCCCCCGTCGAACGCGCCGAGGACCTCGCGCACCCGCTCGGTGCCGCAGCGTTCCTTGAACACCGTGAGCACCGCCGCCCGCAGCAGCCGCTCGACCACCTCGCCGTCGCGGCCCTCCTCGAGGCTCTCGATCTCGATCTTGCCGCCGGTGGACGCGGCCAGGGACTCGAGGTCGCTGACCCGGGGCACCACGACGTCCTCGCCGAGGCGCAGGGCGCGCCGCACGGCGTTGGCCACGAGGGTCTCCTGGTTGGTGACGCTCAGGCGCACCGACACGCCCGAGCGCTGGTTCACATGCGGGCTCTGGCGGGCCAGCTGGCTGAAGGTGGCCACCACCTCGGCCATGAAGTCGGGGATGCGGACGTCGACGCCGCCGTCGTCCTGGTCGGTGCCGAGGGGACGGGTCTCCTGGGCCACGATGGCCACCTCGGTCGCCACCTCCAGGGGGTAGTGGGTGCGGATCTGGGCCGAAGCGGTCCTTCAGCGGGGTGATGATCCGCCCCCGGTTCGTGTAGTCCTCGGGGTTGGCCGAGGCGAACAGCAGCACGTCGAGGGGCAGGCGCACCTTGTAGCCCCGGATCTGGACGTCGCGCTCCTCGAGCACGTTGAGCAGGCCCACCTGGATCCGCTCGGCCAGGTCGGGCAGCTCGTTGATGGCGAAGATGCCCCGGTTGGTGCGGGGGACGAGGCCGTAGTGCAGGGTGAGCTCGTCGGAGAGGTAGCGGCCCTCGGCGACCTTGATGGGGTCGACCTCGCCGATGAGGTCGGCGATGGAGGTGTCGGGGGTGGCCAGCTTCTCGCCGTAGCGCTCGTCGCGGTGCACCCATTCGATGGGGGCGTCGTCGCCTTCGGCGGCGACGAGGTCGCGGCGTGGCGCGACACCGGGGCGTACGGGTCGTCGTTGATCTCCGACCCGGCCACCACCGGCATCCACTCGTCGAGGAGCCCGGTGAGGGACCGGATCATGCGCGCCTTGGCCTGGCCCCGCTCACCGAGGAAGATGACGTCGTGGCCGGCCAGCAAGGCGTTCTCGAGCTGGGGCAGGACGGTGTCGTCGTGAGCCGAGCACCGACGCGAACAGCGGTTCGCCGGCCCGGATGCGGGTGATGGCGTTGCGCCGCACCTCCTCCTTCACCGGCAGGGAAGTCCAACCGGACTCACGGAGTTGACCGAGGTTGGCGGGGCGGGACGACATGGCGGCCAACCTACCGCTGCGTCGGGTGGAACCTCTTGGCGCCGCCGGGCCGGGAGACCGCCCGCGGCGGCGGATCGCCCGTGAGCCGCTCGGCCCCACCACCCCGCCGCCTCGCCCAGCGCCGCTGGCTGGTGGAGTCGATCGCCTGGGCGGCCGTGCTGCTGCTCTTCGCGGGCACGATGACGGCGTTGGCCGACACCGGCATGCTGATCCCCGGTCAGAGTGGCGAGCCCAGCACCGACGGAGGCGACGGCGGGCGGGCGCCGGGGGGACGGTGGTGGAGACGACCGTGGTCATCACCGAGGTGCTCCGGGCCGGGCAGGCCAAGGTCGCCGGCTCGGCCACCCAGCTCAGCGTCGACGGCGCCGTGATCGACCCCCTGAGCACCCCGCTCACCGCCGACGTGCCCGAGCGGGGGCTGGGGCAGGCGGGTGCGGTGATCTCCGAAGCCATCGTCGGAGGCCAGCGCGCCACCATCTCCTGGGACTCCGGCCGGCCCCTCGTGCTCGCCGGCACCGGGGCCATCGACCTGGCACCGGTGCACGTCAGCGCAGACGCGACCGGCACCACCGTGGCCTTCGGTGAGGAGACCCACGGCTTCCGCGCCGGCGAGTACCGCATCGCCTCCCCCGTGGCCGTCGGCACCACGGGCCTGGCCGAGCCCCGGGAGGGGGCGTGACCTTCACCGCCGACCGCGCCACCACCATCACCTTCTCGGGTGGGGCGTTCACCCGCCGGCCTCTAGGCCCCCTCCGCCTGCGGGGCGAGGGCCGGGCCAAGGCCGACGGCGACTTCGGGGTCACCGAACGCACCGGCCAGCGCACCGCCACCCACCTCGACTTCGGGCCCGGCATCTACGACGTCACCATCACCCCCGCCCCCGCCGGCCTCACCCTGGCCGGCACGTTGCAGGGCCCGCTGCGTTGACCGGCGAAGGTGCGCCGGCGCCCGACACCGTGCTGCCGGACACCCTGCTGGAGGCGTGGCGGGCGGCAGTGGCCGACGAGGGGCGGCGGCGCAGCTGGCTCGATGGCGACGGCGAGGGCGACGGCGACGGCCACGCCGATGCCTGGCAGCCCATCGACGTGCCCGGCCACTGGCGGTCGACCGCCGCCTTCGCGGAGGCCGATGGTCCCCTCCTCTACCGCACCCGCTTCGCCCATGACCGCCCGGTGGGCGACGAACGGGCCTGGCTGAGCTTCGACGGCCTCTTCTACCAGGGCGACGTGTGGCTCGACGGAGGGTACGTCGGCGACACCGAGGGCTACTTCTTCCCCCACAGCTTCGAGGTCACCGAGGCGCTGGCCGACCGCGGCGAGCACACCCTCGGCGTAGAGGTGGCCTGCGCGCCACAGCAGGACCGGACGGCCAAGCGCAACCTCACCGGCGTGTTCCAGCACTGGGACTGCCTCGACCCCGACTGGAACCCCGGAGGGATCTGGCGCCCGGTGCGCCTGGAGCGGACCGGCCCGATCCGCATCGTCCACCTGCGGGTGGTGTGCCCGGAGGCGTCGGCCGAGCGCGCCGTGGTGGCGGTACGGGCGGTGCTCGACGCCGCCACCGCCGGGAGCGCCCTCCTGCGCACCACCGTCGGCACCGTCGACCACGAACAGGAGCTCACCCTCGCCGCCGGGGAGAACCAGCTCCAGTGGACGGTGACGGTGCCCTCCCCCGCGCTGTGGTGGCCCCACGCCCTGGGCGACCAGCCGCTCTGTGACGTGGTCGTCGAGGTGCGCGCCCAGGGGGCTGAGGCGCCCAGCCACCGGCGCACCCTGCGCACCGGCCTGCGCCAGGTCACCATGCGCAACTGGGTGCTGTCGGTGAACGGCGAGCGGCTGTTCCTCAAGGGATCCAACGCCGGGCCCGCCCGCATGGCCCTGGCCGAGGCGAGCGCCGAGGAACTGGCGGGCGACGTCGCCCTGGCCAAGGAGGCCGGCCTCGACCTGCTGCGCCTCCACGCCCACATCAGCCGTCCCGAGCTCTACGCCGCCGCCGACGAGGCCGGCCTGCTGCTCTGGCAGGACCTTCCGCTGCAGTGGGGCTACGCGCGGGGCGTGCGCCGCCAGGCGGTGCGCCAGGCGCGCGAGGCCGTCGACCTGCTCGGCCACCACCCGTCGGTGGCGGTGTGGTGCGGCCACAACGAGCCCTTTCCCCTCGACGTCGAGCCCGGCCGCACCGAGCTCGCCGCGGTGGCCGTGCGGTTCCTCGCCGCCCAGGAGCTGCCCGGCTGGAACAAGACGGTGCTCGACCGGTCGGTGAAGCGCGCGCTCGAGAAGGCCGACCGCTCACGTCCCGTCATCGCCCACTCGGGGGTGCTCCCCCACCTGCCCCAGCTCGACGGCACCGACAGCCACCTCTACTTCGGCTGGTACCACGGCGACGAGCGCGACCTCACCCCGCTGGCCCGCACCGCCCCTCGGCTGTTGCGCTTCGTCAGTGAGTTCGGCGCCCAGGCCGTTCCCGCGGCGGCCGACTTCTGCCGGCCCGAGCGCTGGCCGGACCTCGATTGGGACCACCTCGGGCGCACCCACGCGTTGCAGAAGGCGATCTTCGACCGCCGGGTCCCTCCCGCCGACCACGCCACCTTCGACTCGTGGCGAGCCGCCACCCAGGCCTACCAAGCCGAGGTGATCCGCCACCACGTCGAGGGGTTGCGCCGCCTGAAGTACCGGCCCACGGGCGGCTTCTCCCAGTTCTGCTTCGCCGACGGCCATCCCGCCGTCACCTGGTCGGTCCTCGACCACGAGCGCAACCCCAAAGCCGGCTTCGAGGCGCTGCGCCTGGCGTGCCGGCCCGTGATCGTGGTGGCCGACCGCCTGCCGGCCACGGTGCGCCCCGGCGACCCACTCGCCCTCGACGTGCACGCCGTCAGCGACCTGCGCCACCCCCTCGAGGGCGCCGAGGTCGCGGCCCGGCTGGTGTGGCCGGGCGGCGAGCACGCCTGGCGCTGGGGCGGCGACCTCCCCGCCGACTCCTGCGTGCGGGTGGGCACCCTCCAGTTCGTCGTGCCCGACGCTCCCGGCGAGCTGGCGGTGGAGCTCCGGCTGGTCGTCGACGGCGCCGAGCCCGTCACCAACCGCTACCAGGCGCGCATCGCCGTCGAGCGGGACCGGCGGTGACCGAGGCGTCCGCCGTTCGAGTTCCCGGCGGCCGACCGCCACAACTAGCGTCGGCCGCGATGGCGACGACCCTCAACCGGGCCCCGGCGGAACCGGTCACCCGGCAACGGCGCAACGCCCCGTTCCCGGTCGAGCTCTACCGCTCCGCGGTCGGCAAGAAGTACGTCATGGCCCTGACCGGCATCGCCCTCATGGGCTTCGTGCTGGCCCACATGGTCGGCAACCTGAAGATGTTCCTCGGCCCGGCCGCCTTCAACGAGTACGGCGAGTTCCTCCGCGAGCTGCTCGTGCCGATCCTGCCCCACCACGTGGTCCTGTGGATCATGCGGATCGGCCTCATCGTGGCCTTCGCCCTCCACATCCACGCCGCCTACGCCCTCACCCGCATGAACCACGCCGCCCGGCGCACCAAGTACCAGAGCCGGCGTGACTACGTGGCCGCCAACTACGCCAGCCGCACCATGCGCTGGAGCGGCGTGATCGTCGGCCTCTTCCTCATCTGGCACCTGTTCGACCTGTCCTGGACGGGCACGGGCGCCGCCTTCTACCGGGGCGACCCGTACACGAACGTCGCCAACAGCCTCAGCCGCATCCCGGTGGCCATCTTCTACGTGGTGGCCAACATCGCCCTCGGGTTCCACCTCTTTCACGGGTCGTGGAGCCTCTTCCAGTCGATGGGCTGGAACAACCCCCGGTTCAACCGCTGGCGGCGCGACTTCGCCATCGGCTTCGCCGCCCTGGTCGTGGTGGGCAACGTGGCCTTCCCGATCGCCGTGCTGGCCGGCGTGGTCAGCGCCGACTAGCGAGACGAGACATGGCACCGTCGCTCGACGCCAAGATCCCCGAGGGCCCCATCGAGGACAAGTGGGACGCCCACAAGTTCTCGGTGAAGCTGGTCAACCCCAACAACAAGCGCAAGTTCGACATCATCGTGGTGGGCACGGGCCTGGCCGGCGGGGCCGCCGCCGCCACCCTCGGGGGCCTCGGGTACAACGTGAAGGTCTTCACCTTCCACGACTCGCCCCGGCGGGCCCACTCCATCGCCGCCCAGGGCGGCATCAACGCGGCGAAGAACTACCACAACGACGGCGATTCGGTGTACCGCCTGTTCTACGACACGGTGAAGGGCGGCGACTACCGCAGCCGCGAGGCCAACGTGTACCGCCTGGCCCAGGTGTCGAACAACATCATCGACCAGTGCACCGCCCAGGGTGTGCCCTTCGCCCGAGAGTACGGCGGCCTGCTCGACAACCGCTCGTTCGGCGGTGCCCAGGTGAGCCGCACCTTCTACGCCCGGGGCCAGACCGGCCAGCAGCTCCTGCTGGGCGCCTACCAGGCCCTGGCCGAGCAGATCGCCAAGGGCACCGTCACCCTCTACAACCGCAGCGAGATGCTCGACGTGGTCACCGTCGACGGCCGGGCCGCCGGCATCGTCGTGCGCGACCTGCTCACCGGCGAGGTCAGCTCACACTCGGCCCACGCCGTGGTGCTGGCCACCGGCGGCTACTCCAACGTCTTCTTCCTCTCCACCAACGCCATGGCGTGCAACGCCACCGCCATCTGGCGGGCCCACCGCCAGGGCGCGCTGTTCGCCAACCCCTGCTACACCCAGATCCACCCCACCTGCATCCCCTCCAGCGACGAGTACCAGTCGAAGCTCACGCTCATGTCGGAGTCGCTGCGCAACGACGGCCGCATCTGGGTGCCGGCCAAGGCCCACGACCCCCGCCCACCGTCGGAGATCCCCGAAGCCGAGCGCGACTACTTCCTCGAGCGCAAGTACCCCTCATTCGGCAACCTCGTGCCCCGCGACGTCGCCTCCCGCAACGCCAAGGCGATGATCGACCAGGAGAAGGGCGTCGGTCCCCTCGGCAACGGGGTGTACCTCGACTTCTCCGCCTCCGTCGACCGTCTCGGCCGCAACGTGGTGGAGGAGCGCTACGGGAACCTGTTCGAGATGTACGACCGCATCACCGGCGAGGACCCTTACGGGTCGCCCATGCGCATCTACCCGGCGCCCCACTACACGATGGGTGGGCTCTGGGTGGACTACAACCTCGAGACCACCATCCCGGGCCTGTACTGCCTGGGCGAGGCCAACTTCTCCGATCACGGCGCCAACCGCCTCGGCGCCTCCGCCCTCATGCAGGGTCTGGCCGACGGCTACTTCGTCCTCCCCCAGACCATCGGCGACGGCATCGCCCCCCTGCTGGGCACCAAGCCGGTCGACACCCACCACGAGGCCTTCCGCCTGGCCGAGGCCGCCGTCCGCGACCGCTACGCCGGCTACCTCGCCATCGGGGGCACCCGATCGGCGGACTGGTTCCACCGCGAGCTCGGCAAGATCATGTGGGACCACTGCGGCATGGAGCGCAACCGGCCCGGCCTGGAGAAGGCGATCTCGGAGATCCCCGCGCTCTACGAGGAGTTCAAGAAGGACCTGCGGGTCCTCGGCAACGACGCTTCTGTCAACCAGGCCCTCGAGCGAGCCGGCCGGGTCGACGACTTCTTCCAACTCGGCCTTCTCATGTGCGAGGACGCCCTGCACCGCGAGGAGTCCTGCGGCGGCCACTTCCGCTCCGAGCACCAGACCCCCGAAGGCGAGGCGGAGCGTGACGACGACCGCTTCGCGTACGTCGGCGCCTGGGAGCACACCGGGGAGATGGCGCCCGGCCGGCTCCACCGGGAGGACCTCGTGTTCGAGAACGTCAAGCTCACCCAACGGAGCTACAAGTAGTGGCCGTCACCGACCCCGAACGCCAGGCCCCCTCGCTGGTCACCGGCGAGAAGCACCACGGCCGGACCATGCACCTTACCCTGCGGGTGTGGCGCCAGGCCGGCCCCGACAGCGAGGGCCGGTTCGCCGACTACGACGTTCCCGGCATCAGCGAGGACATGTCGTTCCTGGAGATGCTCGACGTGGTCAACGAGCGGCTCGCCTCCGACGGCGAGGAGCCCATCACCTTCGACCACGACTGCCGAGAGGGCATCTGCGGCACGTGCTCGCTCATGATCAACGGCCGCGCCCACGGGCCCGAGCGGGGCACCGCCACCTGCCAGCTGCACATGCGCAAGTTCGGCGACGGCGACACCATCGTGGTCGAGCCGTGGCGGGCCGAGGGCTTCCCCATCATCCGCGACCTGATGGTGGACCGCTCCACCCTCGACCGCATCGTCGAGGCCGGCGGGTTCATCACCGTCTCACCCGGTTCGGCCCCCGACGCCAACCTCGTCCCCGTCCCCAAGGTGGTGGCCGACGCGTCCATGGACGCCGCCGCCTGCATCCAGTGCGGGGCGTGCGTGGCCGCCTGCCCCAACTCGGCGGCCAACCTGTTCACCGCGGCCAAGGTGGCCCACCTCAACCTGCTGCCCCAGGGCGAGCCGCAGCGCTACCAGCGGGTGGAGTCCATGGTCGACACCATGGAGCAGTTCTTCGGGTCCTGCACGAACCACGGCGAGTGCGAGGAGGCGTGCCCGAAGGAGATCTCCATCGACTTCATCGCCACCATGAACAAGGACTACCTCCGAGCCAAAATCAAGAACCGCCGGTACCTCAGCCGCAACCCGTGACACTGGCTCCGCCTCCGGCGGAGCGGGCTTCGCCCATCCGGCTCTCGCGCTGGGCGCTGCTCCGCCTGGCGGACTGTGCTGGTTGGGAGCTCCGGCGCTTCGCTTCTGCGCTCCGGCTTCGCCATCCGGCTCTCACGCTGGGTGCTGCTCCGCCTGGCGGACTGCGCAGCCTCGCTGGCTCCGCCTCGGGCGGAGCCAATGTGACGGCTTCGCCCATCTGGCTCTCACGCCGCTACGCTGCTCTGGCCGCGCCTTCCGGTGCGTGCGCCATGGGCCGGTTCGAGTCGATGCCTCTGGCACCTCGAGCAGTGGAGTTCTCGTGTCACCGTCTTTCTCCGATCTCGGCGTCGCGCGCCGCGCCGTCTCCGACCTCAGCACCCGGGGGATCCTCGCCCCGTTCCCGATCCAGGCCGCCACCCTGCCCGACGCCCTCGCCGGTCGCGACGTGGCCGGCAAGGCGCCCACCGGCTCGGGCAAGACCCTCGCCTTCGGCCTGCCTCTCGTCGAGCGCTGCGGCGGCGCTTCGCCCGGCCGCCCGAGCGGGCTGGTGCTCGTGCCCACCCGCGAGCTGGCCAGCCAGGTCGCCGACGAGCTCGTCCTGCTGGGCCGGGCCCACGGTCGCCGGGTGGCCACCGTGTACGGCGGGGTCGGCTTCGGACCCCAGCGCCGGGCGCTGCGCAACGGCGTCGACATCCTGGTGGCCTGCCCGGGCCGTCTGGCCGACCTGGTGAACCAGGGCGAGGTCGACCTCGGCCACGTGCGGGTGGTGGTCGTGGACGAAGCCGACCGCATGGCCGACATGGGCTTCCTGCCCGAGGTGCGCCGGCTGCTCGACCTCACCGCGGCCGACCGCCAGACGCTGCTGTTCTCGGCCACCCTCGACGGTGACGTCGACGTCCTCGTGCGCCGGTACCAGCGCGACCCGGTGCGCCACGAGCTGGCTGGCCGCGATGGTGAGCGCCCCGAGGCCACCCACCTCTTCTGGAAGACGACTCGGGAGGACAAGGTGGAGCACTGCGCAGCGGTGGCGGCCGCGGCGGGGCCGACCATCGTGTTCTGCCGGACCCGGCACGGAGCCGACCGCACCGCCCGCAAGCTCACGAATGCCGGCGTGGAGTCGGTCGCCATCCACGGCGCCCGCTCCCAGGGCCAGCGCGACCGTGCCCTGGCCGACTTCACCGGCGGCCGGGCCCGGGCACTGGTCGCCACCGACGTCGCCGCCCGGGGGATTCACGTGGACGACGTGGCTGCGGTGGTGCACTTCGACCTGCCAGCCGAGGCCAAGGACTACCTGCACCGCTCGGGGCGCACCGCCCGGGCCGGGGCCGCCGGCGTAGTCGTGTCGCTGGCCACCAACGGCGAGCGCGCCGCCGTCGCCAAGATCCAACGCGCCCTCGAGCTGCCGGTCGGCCTCATCGACCCCGACCCGACCGCCATCCCTGCCCCCCCGCCCGCCACATCCAACCGGAGCCCGACGAAGCACCGCGGCCAGGCAACGCCGCGCAGCCGCCAGGCGGAGCGGCCCGCCCAGGTGACACCCGGATGGGCGAAGCCCGGAGCGGAGAAGCGCAGCGCCGGAGAAGCGAACCAGGCGCTGCGGAGACCGCCAGGCGGAGCAGCCTCCCAGATGACACCCGGATGGGCGAAGCCCGGAGCGGAGAAGCGCAGCGCCGGAGCTCCCAACCAACACGGCCGCCTGAAGTTCTTCGACGCCCGCAAGGGCTATGGCTTCATCGCCCGGGCCGGGCGGCCCGACCTGTTCGTGCACGCCTCGGCCATGACCGCCATCGCCGAGAGCGACCTCACCGACGGGCTGGAGGTGGCCTACACGGTGGAGCCGGGTCGGCGGGGTGAGCAGGCGGCCTCGGTCCGGGTGGCGGGGCCGGCACCGACGGGCCGGCGCCCCGCCGGCCGGCGTCAACGACCGGTGCCCGCCGGAGCCCGCTGACCGAGATCTTGCACCCACCCAGGGATTCGTAGTAGCGAAGAGCGGGTTTTCGCCCCCCGAAACCTCGCTGTCCGCTCCCGTCCCCAGAGGGTTGCCAGATGCACCACGTTCTCGCCGCCGAGGGCGGCTACCAGGCGTTCGAGCTCGGCGGGGCCGAGTGGTTCTGGTTGTTCTTCTCGGTCGCCACCGCGCTGCTCGCCATCGTCGTGGGCGTGGCCCTGATGCGCGGCGTGCTGGCCGCCGACCAGGGCACCCCCAAGATGATCGAGATCGCCACCGCCATCCAGGAGGGCGCCCTCGCCTACCTGCGCCGGCAGTTCAAGACCATCGCCGTCATCCTGGTCCCCCTCGCCGTCATCGTCTTCCTCACCTCCACCGAGGTGCTGAAGCCCGGCGGTGAGACGGCGCTGTCCTTCGCCGAGTCGGGCATCTACCGCACCGCCGCGTTCGTGGCGGGGTGCCTGATGTCGGGGCTCACAGGGTTCATCGGCATGGGCCTGGCGGTACGGGGCAACGTGCGCACCGCCGCCGCCGCCCGCACCGGGTCGCTCCCGGCGGCGCTGAAGGTGGCGTTTCGCACGGGCGGCGTGGCCGGCATGTTCACCGTCGGCCTCGGACTCCTCGGCGCCACCATCATCATCATCCTGTTCCAGAACACCAGCTCAGCGATCCTCATCGGCTTCGGCTTCGGTGGCTCGCTCCTGGCCCTGTTCCTGCGGGTCGGTGGCGGCATCTTCACCAAGGCCGCCGACGTGGGGGCCGACCTGGTGGGCAAGGTGGAGGCCGGCATCCCCGAAGACGATCCCCGCAACCCGGCCACCATCGCCGACAACGTGGGCGACAACGTGGGCGACTGCGCGGGCATGGCCGCCGACCTGTTCGAGAGCTACGAGGTCACCCTGGTGGCGTCGATCATCCTCGGCGTGGCCGCCTTCAACTCCATCGGCGCCAACCCGGTGCTGGGCCTGATCTTCCCGGTGGTGGCCCGGGCCATCGGCGTGCTGGCGTCGATCGTCGGCGTGTTCGCGGTGCGGGCCACCGACGACGACAAGTCGGCCATGGCGCCCATCAACCGGGGCTTCCTCACCGCCGGGCTGCTCACCATCGTCGGCACCGGCCTGGTGGCGTTCCTCTACGTGGGCAACGACAACGCCAACGAGGGTTGGAAGGTGTTCGGGGCGGTGGTGATCGGCCTGGTGCTGGCCCAGATCGTCAGCCGCCTCACCGAGTACTTCACCTCCACCGAGACCCGGCCCGTCCGGGAGATCGCCGAGGCGGCCCGCACCGGCCCGGCCACCACCGTGCTCTCCGGCATCAGCTCGGGGCTCGAGTCCTCGGTGTACGCCATCATCGCCATCGCCATCGCCATCGGTGTGGCCCTCGCCATGGGCGGCGGCAACCTGCAGTTCTCCCTCTACCTGGTGGCCCTCACCGGCATGGGCATGCTCGCCACCACCGGCGTCGTCGTCTCCGAGGACACCTTCGGCCCGGTGGCCGACAACGCGGCCGGCATCGCCGAGATGTCGGGTGAGTTCGAGGGCGAGCCCGAGCGGATCATGGTGAGCCTCGACGCCGTGGGCAACACCACCAAGGCCGTCACCAAGGGCTTCGCCATCGGCTCGGCGGTGATCGCGGCGGTGGCTCTCTTCGCCAGCTTCATCGAGACGGCCGCCAACGAGACGCTGGGCGCCGGTGAGGTCGAGCGCCTCCAGAACACGGCCCGCGGCGTGTTCGACCGCATCCCCATCAACGTGGCCGACCCCAAGGTGTTCATCGGCCTGCTCATCGGCGGGGCGGTGCCGTTCCTCTTCTCGTCGCTCGCCATCCGGGCGGTGGGCCGCACCGCGGGCGTGGTCGTCCAGGAGGTCCGTCGCCAGTTCGCCGACGGCAAGATCATGGCCGGCACCAAGCGCCCCGACTACGGCCCGGTGATCGACATCTGCACGACCGCCTCGCTCCGTGAGCTGGCCACCCCCGCCCTGCTGGCCGTGCTCACCCCGGTGATCATCGGGTTCGGGATCAACTTCTTCGCCCTCGGCGCCTTCCTCGCCGCCGTTATCCTCGTCGGGCAGCTCATGGCCAACTTCCTGTCCAACTCGGGGGGGGCGTGGGACAACGCCAAGAAGTTCATCGAGGACGGCCACGAGGGGGGCAAGGGCTCCGAGGCCCACAAGGCGGCCGTGATCGGTGACACCGTCGGCGACCCCTTCAAGGACACCGCCGGCCCCGCCCTGAACCCCCTCATCAAGGTGATGAACCTGGTGTCGCTGCTGATCCTGCCGGCGGTGATCAACCTCCAGGACAACGACGGTGCCCGCTTCGTCATCGCCGGCATCGCCCTGCTCGTGCTGATCGGAGCCATCGCCTTCTCGAAGCGCTCCGGTGCCGGCATCTCCGACGTCGAGGGTCCCACCGAGCCGGCCGAGGCCGTCGCCGACGTCGTCGGCTAGCCCGTCGCCGTCGCCGTGGCCGACCGTCGACTCGTCTCCTCGGGCTCGCCGTTCGAGCCGCTGGTGGGCTTCAGCCGGGCGGTGCGGGCGGGCCGGCACGTCTTCGTGGCTGGCACCGCCCCCATCTGGCCCGACGGCACGGTGGCGTCGTCGGTCGCCGACCAGGCCCGCAGGTGCTTCGAGATCGTGGCCGCCGCCCTGGCCGAGGCCGGCGCCACCCTCCACGACGTCGTCCGCACCCGGGTGTTCCTGGTCGACGCCACCGACTTCGACGCGGTAGCAGCCGTCCACGGCGAGCTCTTCGGCGAGATCCGCCCCGCCAACACCACGCTGGTGGTGGCGGCGCTGCTCGACCCCCGCTGGCGGCTGGAGGTGGAGGTGGACGCGGTGGTCAGTCCCGGGGAGTAGGCGTGGTGAGGTCGTGGTCGTCGTCGGCGACCAGCTCGCCCGCCAGATCGCCGGCGGTGGCCAGGTCGGCCGTGGCCGAACGTCCCTCCCGGCGTGACTTCAGCACCTCCACCGCGATGGGGATGACCGAGATGGCGACGATGCACAGGATGGCCAGCTCGAGGTTGTCCTCCACCACCTTCACCTGGCCGAGGAAGTAGCCGAGCAGGGTGACACCGAGCCCCCAGAGCAGGCCGCCCACCACGTTGTAGACGACGAAGGTGCGGTAGCGCATCCGGCCGACCCCGGCCACGATGGGGGCGAAGGTGCGGACCACCGGCACGAACCGGGCCAGCACGATGGTCTTCGACCCGTGCTTGTCGAAGAAGGCCTGCGCCTTCTCCACGTTCTGCTGCTTGAAGAACCTGGAGCTCGGCCGCCGGAACAGGGCCGGGCCGACCCGACGCCCGAACAGGTAGCCCACCTGGTCGCCGGCGATGGCCGCCACCACCACCCCGATCAGCAGGGGGACGATGGGGAAGCTCAGGTCGGCGGGCAGGCCGAGCTCGCCCAAGTCCGGCCCGGAGGCGATGAACCCGGCGGTGAACAGCAGCGAGTCACCGGGCAGGAAGAAGCCCACGAGCAGGCCGGATTCGGCGAACACCACGGCGAACACACCGAGCAGGCCGACCTTCTCGATCCAGAACTTGGGGTCGAGGGCGCCGCCGAGGGCCATCACGCGTGCGAGCATCGTACGAATGTAATGGTCCGCGCCGGAGGCGCGGGCGCTTAGGGCGGCGGGTGGGGTCGGCGGACGTGGCTACTGGCCAGGTTGGTTCCACTCGGTCCAGCCCACCCCGGCGCGGCGGGCGCCGTCTGCCTCCCGGAACCGGCACAGCGCCCTCGGGAAGCGTGACACCCGCCCGTCGGGGGCGGTGAGCAGCACCGGCGAGAACGCCACCGGCTCGATGGCCAGGCGCAGCCCGTCGAGGCTCAACGACCCCTCCGAGGGGAGGTCGTGCCGGCCGAGTCGTTGGTGGCGTTCGACCGTGGTGACCGGGGCCAGCGGTCGGCCGGGCGCCTGGGTGTATCCGGTGGCGTAGATCAGGTCGTCGCCGAAGGTGACGTGGGTGGCGTGGAACCGGGTGCCGTCGTCGAGCCGGCCCGAAGACCAGCACCAGCCGGGCGTCCACCAGTCCCGAACCCCCCAGGAGTGGTCCCGCTGGCCCCAGCCGTCGAAGGCGATCGACTCGTCGCCGACCAGCACCTCGCCGTGGACCCGGCACGGCACCTCGTAGCGGGTCACGCCGGGGTAGGCGTAGGTGCCGCCGTCGGTCTCCCACTCGAGGTCGAGGCCGAGCGGCACCCGGTCGCCCCGCAGGTCGCCGTAGGTGTCGGCCGGGTGGTCGAGGGCGGTGGCGAACGCTTCACAGCCCAGGGTCATGTGATCGAGCGGCGTCTCCACGGTGTGGTCGGCCCACAGCCCCTCGCTGCGCACCTCGAGCGACCGGTCGGCCGGCAACGGCACCTCGTGGTCGATCACCGTCACCAGTCGGCGGCCCTCTCCCACCACGCACGCCCAGTACCAGGCCGTGCCGAGGTTGGGGTAGAGGCCGAGGCGCACGTAGCCGCCGAAGGCGCCGGCGTCGTCGGTGAAGTCGAAGTACCACGACTCGTTCCAGAGGGCATCGGGGTCGGGGACGTGGCGGCCTTCGTCGCCCGGGCTGGCGGCGGTCTCGGACACGGTCATGGGCCGACCTCCGGGTAGGGGGCGTAGTAGGGGCCGTCGTCGGCGACCCCGGCGTTGGTGCCCTCCATGGCCGACAGGAAGGCGTACCAGTCGGGGGGCAGGGCGCGGGGCACGCTCCAATCGATCTCGTCGCCCACCCCGGCCAGGTCGGCGAAGGGCTTGAGGAAGGTGAAGTACACGTAGGCGCCGCACCGGACCTTCTCGTCGCGCTCCATGGCGGCGATGGCCCGGTACAGCGAGGCCTGGGCGGTGCGCACCTCGGCCTGGATGGCGTCGAGGTCATCGAGGGGGACGGGCCGCAGGGCGCCGCCGGGGGTGTCGGTGGTGAAGAGGGAGAAGGCCACCAGGCGGTCGAGGTAGTCCTCGGGGTCGGTGACCGACGTGCCGAAGTCGGTGACCCTCACCTCCACGTCGTCGAGCACCAGGGCGGCGGTGAGGTTGCGGTACGGCACGTCGCCGACCACCGAAGACCACCAGAAGTCGCTCTCCGACAGCCGGTAGTAGTCCCGGACGATCAGGGTGCGACCGTCGGGCAGCGGGTACGGGCCGGTGTCGCCCGTACCCACCCGGGTGTCGAAGTAGAGGAGGAAGAGGTAGGCGACGAGGGTGGCGTTGAAGCGCTTCACCCGGGCCCGGGTGGCGGCGTCCACCGGCTCGGCGGCGTCGAGGATGGCGGCGACCACGTCGTCGTCGTAGGGCCGGGCGGTGCCGTCGTCCCACGCCTGGCGGGTGCCGTCGCCCCGGAATCCGAGGGCGGCCCGCTCCCAGAAGTCGAGCACGGCGAGGGCCGCACCGGGCTCGTCGCGCTCGGGGGCGAGCTGGTGCACGAGCTTGCGCCCGATCAACCAGAAGTTGGCCACCGACCACAGGTAGACGGTGTTGACCTGCACACCGGGGCGTCGGGCGCGCCGCCCGATCTCCTCGGCCGGCAGGGCGGCGTCGATGGTGCCCACCAGCTCCGGGTAGCGGAAGAACGCTTCGCCGCAGGCCACCACGATGTAGGCCGTCACCGGGATAAGCCGCGACTCCAGCGACGTGCGTTCCTCGGTGAGGGCGGCGGCGATGGGGGCGTGGTAGGCGATCAGGCGGTTGGCCTCGGCGGTGGCGTCACGCACGGAGCACCCCGGCGGGCCCGGAGCAGTCCAGCTCGACCTGGGCACCGTCGGCCGGTGGGGGGCCGAGGAACGTGGTGCTCATCACGCAGGGCACCTGGAACTCCCGGCTGACGATGCCGATGTGGCTGCGGGGGGTTCCGCCGGTGCACACGATGCCGGCCAGCTCACCGAAGAGCGGCGCGAGGAAGGTGGCACCGGCGTCGGCCACGAGGGCCACCACGCCTTCGGCTCCCCGGTCCATGAGCTCGAGCACGTCGTCAGGGCCCTCGAGGACGCGGAGCGTGCCTCGAACGGGAGCGGCGTCGAACACCTTCACCCCCTCACCGATCGGCTCCACCGGGCGCAAGGTAGCGGTCGGCGCCAGACCGGGGGCCGAGGGTCACCGGTAACCTGCGCCCGTGGCTCGCTTCCTCGCGCCGGAGTGGATCGTCGAGCTCGATCGGGCCGCCGGCGCCGACGACGGCCTCCGCCGGGCCACCGCCTCAGTTCACCTGGTCGTGCAGCAGGAGGTGATCGGCGGGCCGGACGGTGACGCCAGCTACCACGTGGTGGTGGACGGTGGGTCGGTCGCGGTACACGGGGGCCGAGCCGAGGCGCCCGACGTCACCTTCACCCAGGACCACGCCACCGCCGTGGCCATCGGTCGGGGGGAGCTGTCGGCTCAGGCCGCGTTCATGGTCGGCCGCCTCCGGGTGGATGGCGACGTGGGGCTGCTGATGCGCCACGCCGCCGCGTTCGACGACGTGGACGACACCTTCGCACCGGTCCGGGCCACCACCGAGTACTGAGCCGGCCCGATGCCCGAGCTGCCCGAGATCCAGGCCCACGCCGAACGCCTCGACCAGGCGTTCGCCACCGCCACCCTCGAGCGCTTCCGCCCGCTGTCGTTCACCGCCCTGAAGACGGCCGTGCCCTCCCCCGAGGATGCAGCCGGCCACAGCCTCGTGTTCGTCGGGCGGCGGGGCAAGCACCTGCTGCTCGATTTCGGCACGGTCACCTTCGTGGTGCACCTCATGCAGGGCGGCCGGCTGCTGGTCGACACCAAGCAGGCGGCGCGCCCCCGGGGCGGCGTCGCCCGGTGGACCTTCACCGACGGGCGAGCCCTGCTGCTCACCGAGGCGGGCACGGAGCGCAAGGCCGGCGTCTGGCTGGTCGCCGGCGACCCCGAGGCCCAGGAGCCGCTCGCCCGGCTCGGGCCCGACGCCGATCAGCTCGACGAGGCCGCCCTGGCCCAGCTGGTGGGCGCCCACTCCATGCGCCTGCACGGGTTCCTGCGCGACCAGCACGTGGTGGCCGGACTCGGGCGACGGCTGGCCAACGAGATCTGCCACCGCGCCGGGCTGTCGCCGTTCGCCATGACCGCGAAGCTCGAGACGGCCGAGGTGGCACGGCTGCACGAGGCGATACAGGTGTGCATCAACCAGTCGTTGGCCTACGAGCGGGGCCGCGACTCGATGAGCTCCTCCAAGGAGCGGCCCGGCGACGTGCACCACCGAGAAGGCGAGCCCTGCGCGGTCTGTGGCGACACGGTGCGGGCCGTCGAGTACCGCAGCTACACGGTGAACTACTGCCCCACCTGCCAGACCGGCGGCAAGCTCCTGGCCGACAACACCACCAGCCGCTTCCTGAAGTGAGGGCTGCCCAGCGCATCTGGCATGCGGACCGGTGGTCCTGACGACAGCCGTGCAGGCCAGAAACGGGGGCGGGGTCAGCCGATGAGGCCCATCTCCTGCACGGCGTCGCGCTCCTCGGCCAGCTCGGACACCGAGGCGTCGATGCGGCCGCGGGAGAAGTCGTCGATGTCGAGGCCGGCCACGATCTCCCAGCGGCCATCCCGGCAGGTGCAGGGGAACGAGGACATGAGGCCTTCGGCCACGCCGTAGGACCCGTCCGAGGGCACCGCCATGGACACCCAGTCGCCCTCGGCTGTGCCCGAGACCCAGTCGCGCACGTGGTCGATGGCGGCGTTGGCGGCCGAGGCCGCCGAGGAGGACCCGCGGGCCTCGATGACGGCCGCCCCCCGCTTCTGGACGGTGGGGATGAACGTGTCCTCGACCCAGGCCTGGTCGCCCACCGCTTCGGTGGCGGGGCGGCCCGCCACCTCGGCGTGGAAGACGTCGGGGTACTGCGTGGCCGAGTGGTTCCCCCAGATCGTCATGTGCCGCACCTCGGTGACGGGAACCCCGGCCTTGGCTGCCAGCTGGGCGATGGCCCGGTTGTGGTCCAGGCGGGTCATGGCCGTGAACCGCTCGGGGGCGAGGTTGGGGGCGTTGCGCATGGCGATGAGGGCGTTGGTGTTGGCCGGGTTCCCCACCACCAGCACCCGCACGTCGTCGGCGGCGTGGTCGGAGAGGGCCTTGCCCTGGGCGGTGAAGATGGCGCCGTTGGCCTCCAGCAGGTCGCCGCGCTCCATGCCCTTGGTGCGGGGCCGGGAGCCCACCAGCAGCGCCAGGTTGGTGCCCTCGAAGGCCTGGTTGGCGTCGTCGGTCTTCACCGTGCCGGCCAGCAGCGGGAAGGCGCAGTCGTCGAGCTCCATGGCCACACCGTCGAGCGCTCCCAGGGCCGGGGTGATCTCCAGCAGCTGGAGGATCACGGGGGTGTCCGGGCCCAGCAGGGCGCCGCTGGCGATGCGGAAGAGGAGGCTGTAGCCGATCTGGCCGGCGGCTCCGGTGACGGCGACGCGGACGGGCTCGGTGGGCACGGCATGCTCCTCGGGACGGTCGGTTGGGTCGGGCGCACCCTAGAGCGATGAGGGTCCCAGGACCGACGACAGCCGCAGCTCGAGCCGGTGGTGACCCTTCCCTCGGATGGTCGTGCTACTGAGGGGTGATGACAGCCGACCTCGGCCCGGCGGCCGTGTTCGTCTACGGCACCCTCATGCCCGGCCACCTGCGCTGGCCTCTACTCGAGCCTCATGCCGTATCTCACCGTCCGGCCGCCGTGCCCGGCCACCTCTACGACACCGGCCGGGGCTGGCCGGCGGCCACCGTTGACCCGGCCGCGGCCACCGTCGTGCCCGGCGTACTCGTGCGCCTCCGCCCCGAGGGCGCGGCCGAGGTGCTGGACGTGCTCGACGAGGTGGAGGGGGTGGCCCATGGCCTCTACGTCCGGTTCGCGGTGCACACCGTCGACGGCGAAGCGGCGTGGGCGTGGTCGCACGCCGGCACCATCGAGGCGATGGCGCCCATCACCGCTTGGAGCGGTCGCCAAGAGCGCTGAGCCGCCGCCCTACAGCTGCAGGGCCTTGGTCTGGAGGAACTCCTCGAGTCCGTAGGTGCCGAGCTCGCGCCCGTTGCCGGACTGCTTGTAGCCGCCGAAGGGAGCGAGGGCGTTGAACCCGCCGCCGTTGACCTCGAGCTGGCCGGTGCGGATGCGGCGGGCGATGCGCTTGGCCCGGTCGGTGTCGGCGCTCCACACGCCGCCCGACAGGCCGTACACGGTGTCGTTGGCGATGCGGACGGCGTCGTCCTCGTCGTCGTAAGGGATCACCGACAGCACCGGCCCGAAGATCTCCTCCTGGGCGATGGTCATGGAGTTGTCCACCCCGGCGAACACGGTGGGCTTCACGTAGTAGCCGGTGGGCAGGTCCTCGGGCTGGTCGGGCCCGCCGACCACCAGGGTGGCGCCCTCCTCGATCCCCTTCTGGATGTAGCCGCGGACCCGCTCGCGCTGGGCGTCGGAGATGAGCGGGCCGAGGCGACCGGCGCCGGTGGCGGGATCGCCGATGGTGTAGACGTTCTCCACCTCGTCGCGCAGGATGTCGACGATCTGGTCGTGCTTGTCCCGGGGCACGAGCATGCGGGTGAAGGCGGTGCAGGTCTGCCCCGAGTTGAGGTAGCAGCTGCCCACGCCGGCCCGGGCGGCCTTCTCGAGATCCTCGCCCTCGAGGTCGTCGAGGAGGATGTTGGCCGACTTGCCACCCAGCTCGAGCGCCACCCGCTTGACCGTCTGGGCGGCCAGCTCGCTGACCCGCTTGCCGGCCCGGGTGGAACCGGTGAAGCTCACCATGTCGACGTCGGGGTGGGCGGCGATGGCCTCACCCACCACCGGGCCCACCCCGGACACGAGGTTGAACACGCCGGCGGGCAGGCCGATGCCGTCGATGATCTCGGCCAGGATGAAGGCGTTGAGGGGGGCGACCTCGCTGGGCTTGAGCACCACTGTGCAGCCGGCGGCGAGGGCGGGGGCGACCTTGGCGATGATCTGGTGGAGCGGGTAGTTCCAAGGTGTGATGCAGCCCACCACGCCGACCGGCTCCTTGATCACGAGGGAGTTGCCCAGCTCCTCCTCGAAGTCGAAGTCGTCGAGGATGGCCACGTAGCTGCCGGCCACGGCGGTGGGCAGCCCGGCCTGGACGAGCTGGCTCAGGAACATGGGCATGCCCACCTCGCCGCAGATCGTCTCGGCGATCTCCTGGTTGCGCGCCCCCAGCCCGTCGGCCAGGGCCTGGAGGAACTTCGACCGTTCGGAGGAGTCGGTCTGGGACCACGACTCGAAGGCGTCGCGAGCGGCGGCCACGGCCCGGTCGACGTCGTCGGCCGTGCCCTCGGGGATGCGGCCCATCACCTGCTCGGTGGCGGCGTTGATGACGTCGATGGAGCCGGAGCCGGTGGAGGGAACCCACTGGCCGCCGATGTAGAGCTTGTCGAAGGTCTTCACGGAGTCGGTCTGCACGGAGTCGGTCGGCACGGTGTCCTCGCTGGCGGTCGGTGACGGTGGCGTCTGCTCGAACGGTACCGGCCCCGTAGCCACCGCGCTCGGGCGTGGACCACAATGGCCCGGTGGACGAGGTGAGCATCGAGATCGACGCGCCGCCCGAAGCGGTGTACGACCTGGTCAGTGACATCACCCAGGTGGGGCGCTGGAGCCCCGAGACCTACCGGGCCGACTGGCGGGGAGGATCCCATGGCCCAGCGGTGGGTGCCCGGTTCCGGGGGTGGAACAAGAGAGGCCCGCTGCGGTGGTTCACCGACTGCGAGGTGGAAACGGCCGACCCCGGTTGGGCCTTCGCCTTCCGGGTGCGTGGCACCAGTGCCCGCTGGGGCTACCGGTTGGAGCCGAGCGACGGTGGCACCCGGCTGACCGAGACGCGGGACCTCAGCCGGTCCCCGGCCGTGGGCCGGTGGTTCAACCGGTTGATCGGCCAGGACCAGGTCCTGCAGCGAGGGATGCAGCAGACCGTCGAGCGCATCAAGGCCGCCGCCGAGGCACGGGCCTGAAGGCCGACCGCCGGCCCGCGGCGCGCCTGGACGCGGTGGTGTTCCAGTCGTCACCGCTGGCGCGGGCCGGCGTTCAGCTCGTGGCCCTCCTGCTCGGGCTGGTCGTAGCCCTGAAGGCGATGGCGGTGCTCGATCACGGGCTGGGCGTGCTGACCGCCTTCCTCGCCGTGGCCGCCGCCCTCGCCGCCCCCCTGCTGCTCGACCTGTGGGCGGTGGTGCGGGCCGACCGCGAGGGGATCCGGTGGCGGAACCGAGGCTTGGCCCACCGGTTGGACTGGAACGAGGTCGCCGGGTTCGAGCGCGGCCCCACGTCGATGGTGTTGCGCCGGGTCGACGGGCGCCTGGTGCCGCTGCGCGCCCTCGGGCTGCGCTACTTCGGCTCCAAGCGGTTGGCGGCCGAGCGCGTGGCCGTGCTGGAGCGGTTGCGCCGGGGACGTCCCGACCACGCCGGTCAGCGGTAGACGTTCACCCGCTCGTCGAGGCCGACGGTGGCCGGGTCGGCGCGGCCGGTGGCGGCCAGCACGAACTGGCGGGCGTCGCCGGTGACGTGGGGACCGTCACCGCCCCCCACGGGGACCTCCTCGACACCGTCCACGGCGATGGTGGCCGGCCCCCACCCGTCCCGCTCGAGCAGAGTGGCGAGGTGGAGCACCGAGGCCCGCAAACCGGGGCCTCGCTCGGGGGGCAGGCCGGCGGCCGAGCGCATGTCGTCGGCGTGGAGCCACGCGTCGTACCACAGGGCCTCGATGCCCTCACCAAGGGTGGGGACGGCGTCGGTGGGACCGGGGGCGTCCCAGGCGGCGTCGTCGAAGACCGCCCCCATCGAGGCGGCCTGCTGGGCGGCGGCGTGCAGCTCATCGGCCAGCTCCCCGGGGCCGCGGCCGCGCCGCTCGACTACCTCCCGTTCGGTGACCTCAGGGGTGCCGAGCCCCTCCAACCGGCCGGTGGTGACGTCGGTCAGCTGCCCGATGACGTGGGCGGCCACGTCGGCCACCCGCCACCCCTGGCAGCGGCTGGGCGCCTCCCACTGGCGGTCGTCCAGCGAGCGGACCAGCCGCTCGAAGTGCTCGAGCTCATCGGCGAAACCGGCGAGGACCTCTTCACGGGGCAGCGTCATCTCGTCCTCCGGGGACAGTTACATGCGGGTCGCACGCATCTTCCAGGGACGGCGTCGCCCCGTCAAGGGCGTGACCCCGTGAACCCGGTCACGCCGGCAGGAGCAGACGGTCGAGCAACAGCTCCACCGTGCGCCCCACCTCGGCCCGGGCCTCGACCGGCCGCCCGGCGGTGGCCATGAGCAGGGCGGCTTCGTTGAGAGCGCCGAGGAGGACGTGGGCGAGCGGGTCGATCGCCGTCGGCGGTAACCGCCCGGCGTCCTTGGCCGCCTCGAGGCCGTGGGCCACCAGCGCGAGTCCGTAGCGGTTGTCGATCTCGCGCCACTGCTCCCAGCCCAGCACGACCGGCGCCTCCAACAACACGATGCGCCGCACCGCCGGCGCCATGCACGCGTCGAGGAAGGCCAGGCACCCGACGCGGAGGGCCTCGGCGGGGTCGTCTTGGCGGAGGGCGGCGTCGGCGGCCTGCTCGGCCAGCTCGCCCTCGAGCTCCTCGACCACGGCGCGGAACAACGCCTCCTTGCTGGCGAAGTGGTGGTAGAGCGCCCCCCGGGTGACGCCGGCCCGGGCGGCGATCTGCTCCCGACCCGTCCCGGCGTAGCCGCGCTCGGTGAAGAGGTGCCGGGCCGCGTCGAGCAGGGCGCGGCGGGTGGCGCGGGAGCGCTCGGCCTGGGTCCGCCGCTGCGGAGGCACCGACCCCGCTAGAGGCGGTCGACGATGGCGCTGGCGAACTCCGAGCACTT
>JAUJNP010000010.1:0-7633 GCA_030448105.1 Acidimicrobiales bacterium
GGCACGCCGCCAGCGTTCGTCCTGAGCCAGGATCAAACTCTCCGTCGAGATCTCCGAGCCGGGCACCGGAGCGCCCTGCCCGTTCGATCGCAGAGAGCCGCCACTCGGTTCGCACCGGGTGACGACTGGCACCGACGACAACTGGGTTAGAAGTTGTCCGTGCGACGGCCGTCGGCGACCGCCCAGAGGGCAGCCGTCGGTTGGACCGTCGCGGTTGGTGCTTGTTCTTTCAAACCACTGCACGGCACCGAAGCACCGGGCAGAGGCCCGCACTCGCTTTTTCGTCCTCTGTTCCGTTTTCAAGGAGCGCCCGGCTTCCCGAGGGAAGCGCTGCTCGCAGCACGCGACTCCGTGGAGCCGTTGGTGCGCTGGTTGCCTCCGTCGGCCGATTGGGCCCCCGAGGCGGACTGACAACTTACCGACAGTGTCTGCGGGTGTCAACCTTCGACGACGGTGACCATGGCGTAGGAGCGCCGCCCCCGCCGGAGCAGGGCCCAGCGCCCGTGGTGCAGGTCGGCGCGGGTGAGGATCGCCGCCGGAGCCACCCGCTGGTCGTTGAGGTAGGCGCCTCCCTGTTCGATGGCCCGGCGGGCCTCGCCCTTGGAGGCGCACAGGCCGCTGCGGGCGAGCAGGTCGGCGACCTCGAGGCCCCCGTCGAGGTCGGCGCGCCTCACCGAGATGCCAGGCACCTCGTGGGCGACGGTGGTGAGGGCCTCGGCGCTGGCCCCATCGACCCCTTGGCCGAACAGCACCGCGGCCGCCTCCTCGGCGGCGGAGGTGGCCGCAGGGCCGTGGACGAGGGTGGTGACGTCGGCGGCCAGCACCCGCTGGGCGTGGCGGCCCTCCGGCTCCTCCCGCGATGCGGCCACGATGGCGGTGATCTCGGCCACGGGGCGCAAGCTGAACTGCAGGAGACGCTGCTCCACGTCGGCATCCTCGGTCTGCAGCCAGTGCTGGTGGAACCGGTAGGGCGACGTGCGGCGCGGGTCGAGCCAGATGCGAGCCCCGGTGGTCTTGCCCAGCTTGGTGCCGTCGGCGGCGGTCAGCAGCGGCCACGCGAACCCGTGGGCCACGGTCTGTCGCACCCGACGGATGAGATCCACCCCGGCCAGGATGTTCCCCCACTGGTCGGAGCCACCGACCTGGACCTCGCAGTCCTCGTGCTCGGCCAGCCAGAGGAAGTCGTGGGCTTGCAGGAGCATGTAGGAGAACTCGGTGAAGCTGATGCCGGCTTCGGCCTCCATGCGGACCCTCACCGACTCCCGGGCCAACATGGTGTTGACGGAGGCATGCCGGCCCACCGTGCGCAGGAAGTCGAGCAGGGTCAGGCCCGCCGTCCACTCCCGGTTGTCGACCAGGCCCACGGTGCCGGGGCTGTCGCCCACATCCAGGATCCGGCCGATCTGGGCCTTGATGGCGGCCACGTTGGCGTCGAGGGTGGCCTCGTCGAGCAGGTTGCGCTCCTCGGACCGCCCGCTCGGATCGCCGACCATGCCGGTGGCTCCCCCGGCCAGGGCCAGGGGCCGGTGCCCGGCATCAGCGAAGCGGCGGAGCACCAGTAGGCCGATCAGGTTCCCGATGTGGAGGCTGTCAGCCGTCGGGTCGACCCCGTAGTACACGGTGACCGGCCCCGCTCGGAGGCGGGCGGCCAGCGCCTCGAGGTCGGTGGACCGCTGCACCAGCTGGCGGGCCTGGAGGTCGGCCAGGAGGTCGGCGGGCACCGGGGCAGTCTCGCGTGCCCTGGTCCGGGTGCGAGGCTGGTTCGCATGGCCGCACCTGCCCCATCCGCCGCCCCGGGCGACCCCCCGGCTCGTCGCTGGAGCCTCGGGCGGGCGGCGGCGGTGGTGGTCGGGCTCGCTCTCGCCATGTTCTGGATCTGGATCTTCAGCGGCGGACCCCGCCGCCAGAACCCCGACCACCTCTCGGACCGGGCCTGGGTGGCCCGTGCGGAGGCGACGTGTCGGAGGGCCGTCGCCGAGGTGGGCCGACTGCCCCGGGCCGAGCAGACGCGCAGGCCGCAGGAGCGGGCCGACGTGGTCGACCGGGCGACGACGCGCCTCGAGGCCATGGTGGATCGACTCGGCCGCCCGTTGCCCGACAAGGGCGACGACGCCCGCCTGGTCCGTGCCTGGCTGGGCGACTGGCGCACCTACCTGGGCAACCGGCGTGACTACACCCGGCGCCTGCGTGAAGACCCTCGGGCCCGATTCCTGCTCGATGAGAAGTTCAGCGACCCCATCGACACGGTGATCTCCACCTTCGCCGAGGTGAACGACATGGCCGCCTGCGCCCCACCGGGCGACGTGGGTTGACCTTATGTGAGCTTGCTCACCGTCAGGCGGAGAGTCCCGAGCTGACACCCGGATCGGCGAAGCAATGTCACAGCTGCGCAGCCGCCAGGCGGAGCAGCCCGACGGCTGACACCCGGATCGGCGGAGCCGGACCTGAGGAGCGTCGCGACGAAGGTCAGAAGGTGAGCAGCGCAGCCGCTCCGCCGGAGCGAAGCGGAGGAGCCCGACGCTGCGCAGCCGCCAGGCGGAGCAGCGCTAGCCCTGGAACCCGGATGGCGAAGCCGCTCCGGGGGAGCGAAGCGGAGGAGGAGCCAACCTGGACACGTGGGGGTCACCGGGGACGTACCAGCGCCACGGGAGGTCGGCGCCGGCGCTGAGGCCGATGCGCACGCTGGTGGCCGGCGCCGGGGGCGGGTCGACGCCGTCGTCGACGACGGTGATGCCCCGGTCGGCGGTGACCAGGTCGGCGCCGTCGAAGCTGCGATCCAGCCCGAAGGCCTGGCAGAGCTTGGCCGGGCCGCTGCAGAGGTCGCGGTCACGGCGGGCGGCCAGCCGGGCGGCACGCATCTCCTCGAGCCCCCGCAGCGGGGCCAGGGCCCGCAGGAGGACGGCCACCCCCACCCCTTCGTCGCCGCAGACGGCGTTGGCGCACCAGTGCATGCCGTAGGTGAAGTACACGTACAGGCCCCCGGCCGGGCCGAACATGGTGGCGTTGCGGGCGGTCGGGCCCCGGAAGGCGTGGCTACCAGGGTCCTCGGCGCCGCAGTACGCCTCCACCTCCACGATGCGCCCGGCGCGGCGGCCGGCCACGAGGACCTTGTTCAAGAGCTCGGGGGCGACCACCCGGGGGTCGCGCCGGTAGAACCTCCGGGGGAGCCGGCGGCCCCGACGACCAGCGGTCACGGCGAGAGCGTCGCGGTGGCCGCCTTGAACGACGCCGGCACCGGCGCGGGCACGGCCGTGCCGTAGCCCACCCCCACGTAGGTGAGGGTGGCGCCGAACACCGCCCGCTGCCCCACCGCGCCGGTGAACCCCACGTCGAACGAAGTGGTGCCCCACCGGGTGACGTCCACGTCGATGGCCAGGACGTCGCCCAGGCCGGCCGGGCCGTGCCACTCGATGACAGCCTTCTTCACCATGACGTCCCAGCCCGAGCGGGCCGGGTCCCAGGCGAGGGATCGGAACCACGTGTCGGCGGCGTCGTCGCAGTAGGCGAGGTAGTGGGCGTTGAACACCACCCCCTGAAGGTCGACCTCGCCATAGCGCACCCGGATCTCGTGGCGGATCCCCATCAGGTGATCTCATCGACCCGGTGGCGGTCGACCTCGAGGCGGTCCCGGAAGCGCCGGAGCTGGCGCGCCACCGGGGCGGGCCCCGCCCCCCCGGGGGTGGTGCGGCGGGTGACGGCCACGCCCGGCTCGAGGAGGGCGGCCGCCTCGGCGCCGAGGGCGGGGTGGGCGTTGACCAGGTCGACCAGGGGCACCCGTCGCTCCTCGGCATCGCGCACGAGCCCGCCGATCACCTCGTGCGCCTCCCGGAACGGCATGCCGCCGGACACGAGGTGCTCGGCCAGGTCGGTGGTGGCCGCCATCGGGGAGTCGGCCGCGGCCGCCATCACCCGGGTGGCGAAGGTGGCGGTGCCCAGCAGGCCCGTGAGGGCGGCCAGAGCCAACGCCACCTGGTCGACCGCGTCGAACAACGGCTCCTTGTCCTCTTGGAGGTCGCGGTTGTAGGCGAGGGGCAGGCCCTTGAGCGTGACCAGCAGCCCGGCAAGGTGTCCGACGAGGCGCCCCACCTTGCCCCTGGCCAGCTCGGCGATGTCGGGGTTCTTCTTCTGCGGCAGCATCGAGCTGCCGGTGCTGTAGGCGTCGTCGAGGGTGAGGAACCCGAACTCGGCGGAGGACCAGAGCACCACCTCCTCCCCCACCCGGGAGAGGTGCACCCCGAGGAGGGCGAGGTCGAAGAGGGCCTCGGCCACGAAGTCACGGTCGCTGACGGCGTCGAGGGAGTTCTCGAACGGGGCGGCGAAGCCGAGCTGCTCGGCGGTGAAGGCGGGATCGAGGGGCAACGAGGAGCCAGCCAGCGCCCCCGCCCCGAGGGGGCTGACGTCGGCCCGGGCCACGGTGGCCAGCAGCCGGTCGACGTCGCGCGCCAGCGCCCACCCATGGGCCAGGAGGTGATGGGCCAGCAGCACCGGTTGCGCCTGCTGGAGGTGGGTGTATCCGGGCAGGTAGGTGTCGCCGGCGCTCTCGGCCCGCTCCAGCAGGGTGTTCTGCAGGGCCAGCACCCGGCCAGCCACCTCGCCCAGGGCCCGCCGGGTGTAGAGGCGCAGGTCGGTGGCCACCTGATCGTTGCGGCTGCGCCCGGTGTGCAGCCGTGCCCCGGCCGCCCCGGCCAGCTCGGTGACCCGGCGCTCCACCGCGGTGTGCACGTCCTCGTCGGTGGGCACGAACTCGAACCGGCCCTCGGCCAGCTCGGCGGCCACGGTGTCGAGGGCTCCGAGCACGGCGTCGGCATCGGCCGTGTCGAGGATCCCGGCGCGGGCCAGGCCGCGCACGTGGGCCCGCGAGGCGGCGATGTCGTCGCCGGCCAGGCGTTGGTCGAAGGCGAGGCTGGCGGTGAACGCCATCAGCTCGTCGGCCGGCCCCGCGCCGAAGCGGCCGTGCCACAGGGTGCTCACCGTCAGCCTTCGCGCCGGGAGCCCTGGCGCTGGGCCCACGTCTCGATGCCGAGGCCCCACAGCCGCACGAAGCCGGCGGAGTCCTCGTGGCGGAACGAGTCGGCGGCGTCGTAGGTGGCCAACTCGTAGTCGTAGAGCGAGTGGGGGCTGCGCCGTCCGGTGACCACGCAGCTTCCCGGCTCGAGGTGGAGGCGGACCTCGCCGCTGACGAACTCCTGGCTGGAGTCGACGAAGGCGTCGAGGGCCTGCTTGAGCGGCGAGAACCACAGACCGTCGTAGATCAGCTCGGCGTAGCGGGGCTCGATGCGGGCCTTCTCCCGGTCCAGGTCGCGCTCCAGGCAGATCGACTCCAGGTCCTTGTGGGCGAGGATGAGGGCGAGGCTGGCCGGGCACTCGTAGGTCTCCCGGCTCTTGATGCCGACCCGCCGGTTCTCCACCATGTCGACCCTGCCCCAGCCGTAGGCGCCGACGACGGTGTTGAGGCGCTCCACCACCTCGAGCATCCCGAGGCGCTCGCCGTCGATCTCCACCGGCACACCCTGGTCGAAGCCGATGACGAGATCGCGTGGTTGGTCGGCGACGGGCCGGGTGAGGAGCCACACCGCTTGGGGAGGGACGGCCCAGGGGTCCTCCATCTCGCCGCACTCGATGGCCCGGCCCCAGAGGTTGTCGTCGATCGAGTACACCTTCTCCTTGGTCGCCTGGATCGGGATGTCGTGGCGATAGGCGTAGAGGATCGACTCCTCCCGGCTCATGCCCCAACCCCGCACCGGGGCGATCACCTCGAGGTCCGGGGCGAGGGCCCGGGCGGAGACCTCGAAGCGCACCTGGTCGTTGCCCTTGCCCGTGCAGCCATGGGCCACCGCGCCGGCGCCGTGCTCCCGGGCCGCCGCCACCAGGTGCTTGACGATCACCGGCCGCGACAGCGCCGAGACCAGCGGGTAGCGACCCTCGTAGAGGGCGTTGGCCTTGAGGGCGGGGGCCACGAAGTCCTCGGCGAACTCCTGGCGGGCGTCGACCACCACCGCCTCCACCGCGCCGGCGGCCTTGGCCCGTTCCGTCACCACGTCCCAGTCGTCGGAGCTCTGGCCCACGTCGACGGCCAGCGCCACCACCTCCACGCCGAGCTCGTCGATCATCCAGCGGACGGCCACCGACGTGTCCAACCCCCCGCTGTAGGCCAGCACCACTCGCTTCGCCACGTTCGTCCCTTTCAGAGCCCGGCCAGGTCGCGGAGCAGCCTGGCGGTGCGCGCGCCGGCACCCTCGCGCACGACCACGATCAGGGTGTCGTCGCCGGCCACGGTGCCCAGCACGGGGCCGAGATCGGCCCGGTCGAGTGCGGACCCCACCACATGAGCCGAGCCCGGCGGGGTGCGCAGCACCACCAGGTTGCCCGAGGCAGCCACCTCCACCACCCACTCGCCGAACACCCGCCGCAGGTGGTCCTCGGGCGCCCGCTGCTCCTTGGGGAGCGCGGGGATGGCGTAGATCGACTCGCCGTCGGCGGCCCGCACCTTGAGAGCGCCGAGGTCGACCAGGTCCCGGGACACCGTCGCCTGGGTTGACGCCACCCCCTCGGCGGCCAGCAGCTCGACCAGGTGCTCCTGGCTGGCTACCGGGTGCTGGGCCAGCAGCTTGGCCACCAGATGCTGGCGTTGGGGCTTCTGCAGCCGGGCGGAGCGGGACCCAGAGGCTTCCCTCACGGTTGCTCCAGCAGCCAGGACAGGACGCCGCGCGCCGCGTGCATGCGGTTGGTGGCCTCGGCCCAGACCCGGCTGCGGGGGCCGTCGAGGGCCTCGGCGGCCACCTCCTCGCCCCGGTGGGCGGGCAGGCAGTGCAGGAGGATGGCGCCGGGGGCGGCCCGGTCGAGCAGGGCGGGGTCGACGGTGAAACCCTCGAACGCCCGCCGCCGGACCTCCGCCTCCCCCTCCTGGCCCATCGAGTACCAGGTGTCGGTGACCACCACGTCGGCCCCGGCCACCGCTTCGACGGCGCGGTCGCACACCTTCACGTCACCTCCACCGGCTCGGAGCCGGTCGACCTCCACCTCCGAAGGGCCGTAGCCCGGTGGGCATCCGAGGCGCACCGAGAGGCCGGCGGCCACCGCGGCCAGGCCCAGGGAACGGGCGACGTTGGTGTGGTCGCCCACCCAGGCCAGGACGAGCCCGTCGAGGTGGCCGAACTCGTCCTCGATGGTGAGCAGGTCGGCAACGGCCTGGAGCGGGTGGCTGTCGTCGGAGAGCAGGTTGACCACCGGCACACGGGCGGCGCCGGCCATGCGTTCGAGGGTGCGGTGGGCGAACACCCGGGCGCCGATGGCGGCGTGGTAGCAGGCGAGGGTCCGGGCCACGTCCTCGGCGGTCTCGCGCCCGTCGATGCCGGCCTCGTCGGCCCGCACCGTCACCGGGTGCCCACCGAGCTGGACCACCGCCATCTCCGTCGAGTGGCGGGTGCGGGTGGAGGGCTTCTCGAACAGCAGGGCCACACCCCGACCGGCCAGCGCAGGCGCCGGGGCGTCGTCCCGGCAGCGGGCCAGCACGGCGGCCAGCTCGGAGGGGGTGAGGTCGTCGACCTCCAGCAGGTGGCGGGTCACGGGCCGACCTCAACGCGGCGAGGGAAGCGCCAGCGACGAGCCGCCGTCGAGCGCAGCGAGACAATGG